>CAVUXC010000020.1:0-14231 GCA_963745365.1 uncultured Actinomycetes bacterium | reverse complement strand
CCGCGCAGGTCCACTTCGGGAAGGCGGCCTCGATCAACCGGATGTTCTTCAACGCCGCAGCCGGGGAGCCGGACCCCGAAACGGCGTTGGCGCACTGGTACATGTGCCTCGAGGCGGGCGACTTGATGGCTCACTTCGCCGTCGGCTACTGCCTCTACGAGCTCGGCAGCTATCGGGAGGCCTACCGACATCTCCGCTACTACGTGGAGATCTCGCCGGGCCATCCGTGGAACTGGTGCTGGCTCGGCCGGGCGGCCGAGGCAATCGGAGAGCGCGAGGAAGCGCGGCTAGCCTACGAGCGCGCGATCGAACTGACCGGCGAGGGCTGCGACGAGACGGCTGCACCTGAGCTGCTTGTCGCCCTCGCCACCCGGCATGGGTGACGCCGGGATCCAGTCAGCGAGCACGGCGACGACGTCCCGCCTTCTAGTTGCCAAGGGCAGTCAGATCCGCGGGCTGAGCCGCGACTCATCAGGTGCGATGAATGGGTCGATCGACGAGCTGGAAATCCTTCGCGGTCCGGACGAGGCCATCGACGAGCAGCAGCTCGTTCGGGGGCTCGAGGAATTGCAGCCTGACTGGAGGGAGCTCAGGGCGCCTTTCGGGACCGCTTCCCCCGCAGGCCGTGTGCGCCTTTGAGGCGGCCTCCGAGCTCGTAGTTGGCCACCCGGGATTGGATCCATCGTGACGCTTCCCGGCCCCTCGAGGACGATCATCGTCGAGCCCGTCGAGCAGCCGGCGAGACCGGAGCCCGAGCGCCTGCCGGAGCCGGCTCCCGCCGAGCCGGCGGAAGGGCGAGCCCGAGCCCAAGCGTAGGCGAGCGCCGGCGAAGCCCGAGCGGAAGCCCGAGCGCGTCCCCGCCTGAGGCCTACCGTGGCCGACCGCGAGGTGGAGCGGGAGCACGCGGCGACGATCCGCCGCTTTTGGTTGGCGCCCTCATGGCCTGCGGCGCTGGTCGTTCGGGTTCAAGGACGGCAGCGCCCGTCTGGGGAGCTCGTTCAACGACTTCTGGTGGGAGCCGGAGGGCGTGCCCACGGTGGCCACCTGCGGCGACGGCCATTCCACCGGCGACACAAACCGCCCGGTACTCGGTGCGGATGCGGCCTCTACGCGCTCTCACCCCAGTCGCGGCGATCGGCGTCGGAGGTGTTTCGGGCTGAGGGGCCGCACGGCTTGCCGAGGGAGATTCCGGGCCTGGTCGAAGCGTGGGGCCAGGTCGAGCTTCACGAGACAGGCTTTCGGGCCCAATTCGCGCGCCCGATCGCCCTGATCCTGCACCGCGACCAGGCGGGAACCGAATGGGCCGAGCTGATGGAGAAGCTCGCCCGCGCCCATCGGGCCGTGGTTCTGTTCGTCAGAACGCCCGAAGAGCTGGCGCGGTACTGCCGCCAGCACGACCTGGGCCTCAGTCCGGGGACGGTGGGGAGGCTGCTTCCGAAGGAGCACACGGAACGCCAAGTTCCGAGGCGCGCCGTCGAGCCGCAAGCCTGGGCGAACGCTTGGAGATCTCGCGGGTGGAGCGATCGGCGTGCTTGGCGTCCTGATCGCATTTGACGTTCTGGCTCATGATCTGGGGAGGCATCGCGGTCGGGATCCTTGGGGTGATCTTCGGCTGGTTCGACAGCGGTGGATCGCGGTCGGCGACGGCGAGGGCGCTACCGCACCTGGAGGTCGTGGATCAGGCGGTGCTCGGGGCCGCGAGCCGCGAGCCCGTGTATGTGGCGGTGGTCGAGAACGACGACCGCCGGCGGGCTGCGTTGGATGTGGCGCCGCGGCTGAGAACCCACGGCGACAGGGAAGTCGCCCGGCTCGCCGGCTCCGGGGGTTTCGACCAGCCCGCGAACGTGCCCCCGGGGGGAACCGCGGTGGCGGTCGATTGGCTGCGGGCGGTTCCCGCCGGCAGGCTTGCCGCGCCCCGCTTCCGGGTGGGCGCCTTCCGCCGCGCTCCAAGTTCCCGGTCGAGCGCGTGGCGGCACGTCTCGACCGCACGGCCTGCACGCTGACCGCGGAGGTCGTCGCCTCGCGGCCACTCCGGCACCTGCGGCTGGTCGGCCTCGCCCGGGAGAGTGGGCGGATCGTCGGCGGCGGCCCATTCCGCGTCGACGCGGTGCCGCGGGGTCGCTCCACCCACGAGCTCGGAGACCCCGGGCTCGGCTCCTGTGGGGCGGAGCCGCCGACCTGGTCGCTGTACCCGGCGCTGGCGCCCTCGAACGGGAAGTGGGGGAGCTGAGATGGTGGCGGCGGCTAACTACCCCAAGCCTTGTACGAGAATTCGGCGCTTTCGCGTGCCATCGGGTGACTGCGCCGCTCCGCTCGGCGAGTGATTCGGGGATCGCGATGCTGCTCGAGCGATCCGAACGTGGCGGTCGGTCCTGATGGCACCGCGGCGACCTCGCGCTCGGGCGGCATCTTCGTCGCAGCTTCTCGGGCCTACTGCGGCGTCTATGCGCTGGACGGACGCACGACGCCTGCGATCCGCCGGGTGGCCGCCACCTTAGGACTTTTGTACTCGGTGCCGGCCTGGTCCACCAGTCGAGTATTGCCGTGGCACTGCCGCAGCTCGATCCTTGCATGCTCCTGTTGGATCCCGTCTTTCTCGCTCGGATGATCGCCGGCGGATTCAGGCGCTGGGTACGCATCTGTCGCCAGGCCTGCACGATGGCGTCTTTCGAGTTCTCGCGCCCGCGTTCGGGATCGTCTGTTTCGCCCGTCGCGGATCGACTCGTCGGAGTCGGAATCCACGGTGCTTGATGTCGAGCGGGGGGCTCGTACGCCGCGGACACTCCTGCTTCATGGGCGTCGTGGTTCTGGGCGGGATTCTTGGAGGCAGGGCCGCGGAGAAGTGGCCCGGCTTCGTCCCCTCGGCGATAGCGGCGCTCAGGCCTGAAAGCCGAAATCCTCGCCGGTGCGGTTGCCGAAGCCGTCGCGGCCGTTGCCCTCCGGGATCTCGACCTGGTCGCCGGGGTTCGCGCTGACCTCGAAGCGGCCGCCGGGCCCGGCGTTCACGGTGACCGGCTGGCCGTCGACGATGAAGGTCACCTGGCCGGAGCGGGTGTGGCGCGGGCGGTGGGTGAGGCTCGCGTCCGCGTCCGGCGGCGGGTCGCCGATCTCCTCCTGGACCCTCGCCGCCGGGTAGTCGAGGACGACCGCGACCTTGCCGGCCGGCGCCGCGACGCGCCGCGGCGCGAGCGCCCGCGAGACCTCCAGGTCGAACGGGTTCGAGGCGATGGTGTAGCGGTTGGCGGTGACCAGGAAGCGATAGCGGCCGAGGGGCTGGCCGATGTGCGGCTCCCACCGCGCGCGGTAGAGGCCGTCCTCGTCGACGGTCCACAGCACCGCAAGGCCGAGGTCCGAGTCGACCGTTCGCCAGCCGCCGTTCGCCGCGGGGCGTTGGATCTGGACGAAGGCGCGGTCGAGCGGGCGGTCGAAGCCGCGCAATCCGCCCTGCCAGGAGAAGCTGGGGCGTCCCAGCCGCCAGGCTCCCGTGTGCTGGCCGGCGGCGGTGGCGCTTGCGGCGCCGAGCGAGAAGGGGGCGGCGTTGGCGACGACCCCGTTGCGGGGGTCGAAGGGGTAGGGCTGGGGCGCCGGGGTGCCCTCGACCAGGCTCCGGGTGAGCTCGACCAGGACCTCCTGCAGCGCCACCCCGCTGGCGCGGCCGTAGACGGTCGCCCCGCCCTCGTAGTGCTGGGCGTCGTACTCCTGCGGCGTCGTGAAGTAGTCGATGTACTCGTTCGCGAGGCCGGAGATGACCGCGCTGTTGACGCCGGAGCCGCTGGCAGCGTTGACGACCGCACTCCGCACCCGGCGCCCCATCTCGGCGGTCATCTCGCCGGGGATCGAGACGATCATCCTCCCGCCGACCCGCAGCGCCATCAGCGGCACCGCGTCGGGGATGTCGACCGGGAGCGGGGCGACGATCTTGACGCCGTGGGCGCCCGAAGCGACCGGCAGGTGGTGGCCCTCGAACGGCACCCCGGTGACGTCGAAGAGTGGCCCTCGGCCCTCCTCGGAGCCTGTGAACTGCGGCAGGCCGAACGCCCCCTCGTCGGCGACCGGGCCGGCGGCGGTCTGCTGGCCGCACCAGCACATCCGCGTCCAGCGGCGGTCCAGGGTCGGGGTTGCGCTCATGTGCTGGCCGGCCTTGCGCCAGGCGCGCATGAACGCCCTCGCCTCGACCCTGCCGACATGGTCGGAGGCCGCCGGGCCGGCGCGGTGAAGGCCCGCGGTCTGGTCGCCCTCGTCGGTGTTGCCGTAGGCGTTGACCACCTCCTGGTCGGGCGGCACGTCCCCGGCGCGGCGGATCGCCTCCTCCACGAGCTGGGTGGCGGCGCCGTGGTGGTCGCGGTTGTAGTAGGTGAACTGGAACCTGGTGACGGTGCCGTGGTCGGCGAAGGTCGACCACATCCCCACCGGCACCTGGCGCCCGCCGATCGTCTTGTCGACCCGCAGCACGTTGACGTCGGGGTCGAGCGTGTGCAGGCGGCCCTGGGGATCCTGGCTGACGTGTCCCTCGCCGAACTCCTCGTGGATGCCGTGGTTTGCGAGGTGAGCCTCAAGGGAGCGGTTGTCGGTGAGGTCGGTGATCTGGGTCTTGCCCCAGCCGAGCTTCCCCGGCCCGAGGTCGGCGTCGGCGCGCCGGATCGCCAGCGCCAGGCGGCGGACCATGAAGGAGTAGAGCTTGGGGTCGAGGCCGCCGGTGAGCTGGAAGTCGGTCGGCGAGTTGATGGTCATGAAGACCGTGTTGAAGGTGTCGAAGTTGAAGAAGCCGGTCGGCCCCGAGTGGGTGTGGGAGGCGGAGTCGAGGACGTTTCGCTGCGAGAAGCCGAGCTCTGAGACCCGCTCGGCCGCCTCGGCCATCATCCCGCCGGGGATCCCGCCCAGGTCCTCGGCCACCAGCGCCACCTTCTGGTCGCCGCGCTCCAGCACGATCACCCGCGCCCACAGCCGGGTGTGCTGGCCGGCGGACTTGGCGTCGGAGCGAACCCAGCCCATCATGTAGTAGCCGGTCGGCGGGGTGATGTCGGCGCGGCCGACCCCGACCCGGAGCTCGGGGGCGGCGCTGGCGGGCGCGGCGAGCGCCAGGGCCGCGGCCACGGCGCAGAGCGCCGCGAGCGCGGTGACTCGCCCCAGCCGGGGCCCGACCACGCTGACGTGCCGGCTTGCCCCTCACGACAGCCCAAGTCTATGTGCAGCGCGCCGGGAGCGGCGCAGTGCTCAGTCTTGGGCGTTCAGCCCGTGGAAGCTGCGGCTCCCTCAGGGATCGCGCCGACGTTCCTCATCAGCGTCAGCGTGTCCCACTGGGTCCAGGCCTCGGCGATCTTGCCGCCCTCGTACCGGTCGATGGTGATGCCCTTGACGGGATCGCCCCTCTCGCCCGTGGGCTGCAGCCCCATGAACTCGTTCTCGAACGTGCCCTGGCCGCTCCAGCGGATCACGACCTTGTCGTCGGCGGCGAAGATGTCCTCGATCTCGATGTGGATGTCGGGGAAGGCTGCGCGGTAGAGGCCGATCGCCTGCTTGGAAGCCTCCCTATCCCCGTCGCCCGTCATCGGGTCATGGCCGACGAAGTCCTCGGTGGTGTCCTGGTCGATGACGCTCAGGTTCCCTCGGTTGAAAGCCTCCTCGATCCCGCGGCGCGAGGTGGCGATGTTCTCCTGGGACATTGGCCCCTCCTTCTGTAGCTTGCCGAACCGCTGCGCCCACCCTATGTCCTGGCGCGCTCCGTGGCAAGCCCCGCGATCGCGTCCGGCACGCCCTCCTTGGCGGTGGGAAAGCGAGGCGCCCAGCCGAGCTCGGATTTGATCCGGGCGTTGGAGCTCTTGGCGGAGCGGGTCACGGCGAGGACCGGATCGGCGCCGGCGGCCGAGGCGGGCGAGCCAGGCCGGGAGGCGGCGCGGCGGGCCCTTGCCGAGGGCCGTGGCGGCGAGGGCGATGAAGTCGTAGAAGCGGATCGGCTGGTCGTCGACGACGTGGTAAAGGGCCCCGGCGGGGGCGCGCTCGGCGGCGTCGGCGCAGGCGCTCGCCACGTCCTCGACCCGGACCACGTCCCACCAGTTCTGGCCCGATCCGATCACCGCGAAGCGGCCCGGCTGGCGCAGGCGGTTGACGAACTCCTCCGCGAACCAGCCGCCGGGGCCGTAGACGTGGCTGGGCCGGATGATCACGTCCTCCAGCGAGGACTCGCGCACAAGCCGCTCGCCCTCCTGCTTGGAGCGGCCGTACTCGGTCTCGACCGGCAGCTCCGTCTCCTCGTCGAGCAAGGCCCCTTTTGCGTCCCCGGTGACCACGGTGGAGGTGAAGACGATCCGGCGCACCCCGGCGGCCTCGCAGGCGGCGATCAAGACGCGGGTGCCCTCGACGTTGACCGCCTGGATCTTCGCCGGGTCGCGCTGCGAGGCGATCTCGGCCGCCAGGTGGACGACGCACTCCGGCGCGGCGGACTCGACAGCAGCGGCGAGGGATTCCGCGTCGGTGAGGTCGCCGGCGACCGCGGCCGTCCCCGGCGGCTCGGAGCCCTGCCGACGGACCAGGGCGTGGACCTCGTGGTCGCGCGCGAGCAGCTCGTCGCAGACCGCCCTGCCGAGGAAGCCGCTGGCGCCGGTGACCAGGAGTCTCACGCGGCCCTCAGGCAGCGGCTTGTCGTAGGCGTGGTAGACGATTCGACCCCGCCCGCCGAACGACTCCGCCAGCCGTCGTGAGGCCAGGTTGTCGTCGTTCACCGGGTAGTAGAGGGCGCCCGGCAGCCCCAGCTCCTCGTAGCGGCGGTAGAGCGTCGCGGCGAGGGTCTGCCCGATGTGCTTGCCGCGCTGCGAGTCGAGCACCCCGATCCCGAGCAGCCCGGCGCGGTCGTAACGCTTCGCCCTCAACATCAGGCGCAGGATCTGAAGCGGTCCCATCTTCCCCTTCAGGGAGCGAAAGAGCGGCGTCCAGTCCGGGAGCCCGAAGCAGAACCCGGCCGGCTCGCCTTCGACCTCGGCGAACAGGAACTGGCGCTGGTCGATCACCGGCTTGAACTGGTCGAAGAGCTCGTGGAACTCCTCGCTGGTCATGAGGTGGAACTCCCACATATCCCGGAAGGTCTCGTTGAAGAGCGAGCGCAGCGTCTCGATCTCGTCCTTCCAGCGCTTCTTCTCGAGCGGTCGGACGGCGCAGCGGGCGTCCCCGAGCGCGCTTGCTGAAACCGCCCGGTAGCGCTCGGACGAGAAGTCGATGTCGAAGAGCCAGAGCGGGTAGGTGGGATGGTAGCCCGCGCCCTCGAGCAGCTCCGGGTAGTGGGGAGGGGTCCAGGGGAACGGGAACATCGGCCCCTCGTCGAACGCGTCCGTGAGCATGCCCACGCCGTGGAAAGCGGCGCCGTTGAAGGGGGCGATCACCCTCCTGGCGCCGCGCGCGGCGAGCCACCGCTCGGCAGCCCCCAGCATCTCGCTGACCTCCCCGCTCGCCTCCGGAGCGGCCGCGAAATAGCCGATGAAGCCGGCCTCGTCCTGACGGTCGCGCTGCCAGCGGCGGTTGACGAACGCTGCGCACCGGGCCAGGTCGCGCCCGTTCGAGGCGATGAACAAAGTGTGGTCCATCTCCTCGTAGAACGGGGAGGCCCGCCGGAGGTGCTTGTCGACGTCGGACTCGGTCTCCGGTACGAACAGCGGCTCGTTGCCGAGGAGCTCGCGCTCCAGCGCGACGAATCGCTTCCGCTCGCGCTTGTCGCCGGGGTCGATCTGCCTGATCGCCATCTTGGCGGCGATCCTACCCGCGGTAGGGTCTGGCCGTGCCTCGCCGCTGGCCGCTGCCGCCGCTTCTGACCGACTGGCCCTGGGCGGTTCGGATCGTCCTTGCGGGCCTCGTCCCGATGGGGTTCGGCTTTCTATGCGGGGCGGTGCTCGGCAGCTCGGGGGCGATCTTCCTGGTCCTCCAGGCGCTGGCGGCCGGCGGCGGCTACTTCGCCGGCCTGGAGCACAACCGCCCGCACCACGGCCGAATGCGAGGGGTGCTGGGCGGCGTGCTGTTCGGCGGCTTCATCCTGATCGGGCATGAGACGGTGGGCGGCAGCGATCACGGCCTGATTCCGGAGCCCGCGGTGATCCAGATCGTGATCACCGGCGCACTCGGCGCCCTGTTCGGAACGCTCGGCGCGCGCACCCGGCAGCGAATCGAGTCGGCGGGCGAGGCCGGTGGATCGCACGCCGCCGCCGGCCTTAGAGCGCCTTGAGCGCCTCCGCGATCGGCGTCTTGCCGCCGAGCAGGTCGAACGACTTGCCGATCGTGTTGTCCTCGTCGAGGCAGCCGGCCAGGGTCGCGGCGACATCGTCGCGGGGGATCTCGCCGATCCGCTCGAGCTGCTCGGCCGCCTCGATCAGCCCGGTGCCCGGGTCGTCGGTGAGCCGGCCGGGGCGGACGATCGTGTAGTCGAGGCCGCTGGCGGCGAGCGCCTCGTCGGCCTCGAGCTTGGCCTCGTAGTAGGGGCGCATCTCGGGGCCGCGGGCGGCGGGGTCGCGCACGCCCATCGCGCTGACCATCAGGTAGCGGCGGATGCCCTCGCGACTTGCAGGCCTCGATCAGCTTCACCGCGCCGCCGTAGTCGACGGTGCGCTTTCGGGCCGGGCCGCTGCCGGGCCCGGCGCCGGCGGCGAAGACGACCGCGTCGCAGCCGGCGACGCTCGTCGCGATCGCGTCCGGGTCGAGGTTCTCGAGGTCCACGCCCACCGGCATCGCTCCCACCGCCTCGAGGTCGGCGGCGTGGTCCGGGTTTCGAATCAGCCCGAGTCCGCGGTCGCCACGCTCGGAGAGCAGGCGGAGAAGGCTAAGGGCGATCTTCCCGTGCCCTCCCGCAACCGCTACATCCATCGCCACGGTTCGAATACTTACAGTGCGCGACGCGATCGGCCGGTTACCGGCCAGCCGACGCGTTGGCTGGCGCCCAGGGTTCGTGCGCTAGGCTCCCGGAAGGTGACCACAGTTGTAGTCACAAATCGGGAGCTTCATCCGCAGACATCCTGCTGCCGCGGGGCCGGCACATCGGCGAGGAGGCCTACCGGAGCGTCGGGCGCCAGGGCACGGCGCGATCGCGGGCGCGCGCGTAGGCGCGGCGCAGGAAGCGCCGCTGCCGTCGCGGCCGGTGCTCGCGCCGGGCATTCATGAACAGGTCCCATCGAGCCACGGCGCTGTCCGCCAGCTGCGAGTCGGCTCGGCGGCACGTCTGAAGGAGGCAGGGCTCCTCGCGCCCAGGTGGTGCGTTGCATCCCTGCCCTGGTGGACAACAAGGTTTCATCTCTGACTCCAGCCCTCGCTCGAAAACCGGTCGGTCTGCGCGCGAGGTCCGTCGCTATTGATCGCATACCCGAGTTCGCTCCTCACAATCCCCGCGCAAGCGGCGTTGCAAGATCGATGACCACCAGCGAGCGTGCAATCCCTTACAAACGCTGCCGAAACCGCCAAAACCGAGCCCGGAGCGCCGCCTCGCTAGCCTCGTTGCGATGGCCGTCGACCCCTCCCTGGCGGGCGAGAGCTACTGCTACCTGACCACCACGGGGCGGGTCAGCGGCGAGCCGCGCGAGATCGAGATCTGGTTCGGGCTCGACGGCGACACCCTGTACATGCTCTCCGGCGGCGGCGATCGCTCCAACTGGGTCAAGAACCTGATCCGGGAGCCCGAGGTGAGGGTGCGGCTCGGTGACCGGATCTTCGAGGGGCGCGCCCGGATCGTCAGCAACCCGGACGAGGACGCCCGCGCCCGCCACCTGCTGCTGGAGAAGTACAGCCCCGGCTACGACGGCGACCTCTCGGAGTGGGGGGAGACCGCGCTCCCCGTCGCGGTCGACCTGCGCTGAACGGCGCGGCGGGGTCCGCTAGGCTCGCCGTCGATGGAGGACCTCGGCGCGCCTGCCTCGTATCTGACCCTCGCGGAGGGGCTGCCGGTGTACTCCAGCGACGGCGAAGAGCTGGGGAGGGTCGAGCACGTGCTCGCCGATCCGGAGGTCGACATCTTCGACGGCGTCGTCCTCGACACCAGCGTCTTGCCGGGCGGGCAGCGGTTCGCCGACGCCACCCAGGTGGCCGAGATCTACGAGCGCGGCGTCGTCCTGACGCTCGAGGCGGCCGCCGCCGAGCGCCTGCCCGAGCCCAGCGCCAACCCCGGCCAGATCGAGCTCGGCCCGGACGACGTCGTCCCCGACCAGCTCCAGGACAAGCTGCGCCGCGCCTGGGATCGGATCTCGGGCAAGGCTTGAGGGGTCAGGCGGGGGCGCTTGCGGCCTCGAGCGCGGCGCCGTAGAGGATGTCGTGCTCTGAGACCTCGATCTCCTTGAGGCCGAAGGCCCGCATCACCTGAATCAGGATCACAACGCCGGCGACGATCGTCGGCGCGCGGCCCGGATGCAGGCCGGTGACCTGGAGCCGCTCCTCGAGCGTCATCGTGGACAGCTCCGAGCACATCCGCTGGATCGCGTCGAAGGGGAGCCTGTAGCCGTGAACGCGCTCGGGGTCATACGGGTCGAGCTCCTGGTCGATCGCGGCAAGCGACGTCGGCGTGCCGGCGACGGCGATCCCCTCGGCTGCCGTGGCGATCGCCTCGCCGGTCAGCTCGGCGTCGATCAGCGAGCGCACGTCGCTGGCCAGCGCCTCGAGCTCCCCCGGGTCGGGCGGGTCGGAGCGCAGGTAGCGCTCCGTGTGGCGAACGGTGCCCGCCTGAAGCGAGGTGTAGAAGCCGACCTCTCCCCCCGAGCCGACGACCAGCTCGGTGGAGCCGCCGCCGATGTCGACCACCAGCGTGGGGTCGGACGCCGCCGGCCGCTCGGCGAAGGCGCCCAGATAGACCAGCCCCGCCTCCTCCGCTCCCTCGAGTATCCGGGTGTCGAGCCCGAAGCGCTCCCGAAGCTCGGCGATGAAGGCCCCCGAGTTCGCGGCGTCCCGGACCGCGCTGGTGGCGATCGCGTTGACGCGCTCAGCTCCCAGCGCCTCGTAGATCTCGATGTACTCGGCGACCGTGCGGCACACCTCCTCCACCGCCTCGCCGGCGAGCTGGCCCGAGGTGTCGACGCCGCGTCCCAGCCGGGTCACGGTCGAGCGCCGCTCAAGCTGCGACACCCGACCGTCGGCGACGTCCGCGACCAGCAGCCGCGTCGAGTTGGTGCCGATGTCGACGACCGCCACGCGCATCGGCGCCATCCTACGCGGCAGGGCCCACCGGCCCGGAGCGCACCGTTGCGCCCTGCAAGACCGCCATCGGCCTGAAGCCCCCGCTCCGCTGCTAGATTTGACCTAACGACGCGGGGTGGAGCAGTCAGGTAGCTCGCCGGGCTCATAACCCGGAGGTCGTGGGTTCAAATCCCACCCCCGCTACTCGGAGGAAGCCCCGCAATCAAGCGGGGTTTCCTCATTTGTGCGGCGGGCGCACAAGCACGAGCGGGTCACAATCGGGTCACTTTTCTAGACCCGCAGGCCGCAGAACCTCGTGCCAGGGGCACTTGGCTCCGACGCAGCCCGATGCCGCACGGCGGAGTCGCGCCAGGTGCGGCGGTGCCTCAGCCGGGGCTCAGCTCGGCCTTGACCTCACAGCGGTCGATCGAGGCGCGCGTCCCCGGCGTGTCCGCCGGGTCCATCGAGTCGAGGGGAGCCTCCGCTGCCTCCATGTCGTTGGCCGTCTCGAAGAGCTGAATCACGATCGCGGTGCGCTGGTCCTGGTCGTGAAGGATCTGGACTCCCTTGGCGGGAGTGTCAACCGGCGGTCCCTCGCGGGCCTCGGCCTCGGCCAAGCGCCCGGCCAGGTGATCGGGATCGACGTCGGTGAATCTGACGACGCGTGCGTACATGGCTCCTCCTCTTTTCGATCGCCGGTGGGGGGAACCTACACCTTGCCGTCCCGTTTGAGTGGCGGGTCGGTCCATCGTTGCGCGCCTGCGCTCCCATCTAGGCTGGGGCGTCTCAAGCGCTCTGCTCGGTGCACCACAAGGCGATCACGGCGCAAGAGCAGCCGGGGGGATGGGCAGCCCGGTGAAAGCGGCCCTAGCGGGTTGCCGTGGACGAGATCTGCTCTACATACGCGACGCGCTCGGCGGCGACGTAGACATCTCGGCCGCCTTGCGCCGCAAAGTGCGTGAACGGTTCCCCGGTTTGCTTGTCCTTCCCGAGTGTCGTTTTGACTTCCTCGGCGTCAGCGCTAACCGTGACCGATGGGCCCTCGGAGAACACGATTCTCGTCGACATTGCGGCGATCATAGGGCGAGAGGCAAACGAGCGGCGCTACCGCTTGAAGGTGAAGCGCACCTGGACCGGCTCGGGCTGACCGCGAAGGGCAAGCGCTACCTGCGCTGGCGCGTGGCCGAGCCCGCTGAAGTGGTCGACCTCCCAGCGGGGAGAACCCGACGTCGACGTCACCTGGAGGCGACGCATGGCGACCGAGCGCTACTCGCCCGCGCAGTATGGCGCGGGGCCGATGCCTCAGTCGACCAACGGCAGCAAACGCTCCAAGCCGCCCCACTCGATCGCCTGTTGGACGGGCGCCGATGCATTCCGCATTCGAAGCCGGCCTCCATTGCGAAGCGAATGGTTCGCGATCCGGAGCACGGATCGCAGGCCAGTGGAGTCGATGAAGCCCACGCCGCTGAGGTCCAAGACCACGGTTGAGGTGTCACCGCCAAGCCCTTGTCGCAACTCGGTTTCGAACCTCTCGGCGGTGGAGCGACTGAGCTCCCCGCTGGCGCGAACCATGAGCGCGTCGCCAGCTTGCTCCACGTGGACGGTGAGCGGCCCGTCCTTGCGCGTTGTGTCCGAGATGCCCATCACCCGTTGTAACCCCGACATACCGCGCCCGATTCGGTGTTTACTTGAAACTGGGGGCGAGCCAAGCGACACAGAAGCCATCTTCGTTCGCTTTGACGCGGGGGAGGAGACGGCGCCCAAACACCAGCGTCGCTAGAAGCTGAGCCTGTCGAAGTCACGCCACTGAAGAATGACGCCGTCGGTTGGCGAGTCCCAATTCGGGATCTTCAGCGTTCGCACCGGCCCGCCACCGCGTGAGTCAAGCCTCCACGCGACCGTGCGATCGGGTGGCGAGCTGGCGGGGACGTGGACGTCTGCGCCCTGGATGAACGGCAAGCCGCTCAGGACCGGATCGGGTGAGCTCAGGTCAGTCTGCCCGTCACGGTTGCGGTCGAACGCGAAGAAGGCGTTGACCTGCTTGCTGATCGGACAGAGCACCGGCGTGCAGATGTTGAGGCCGTTGACGAGCAGCCGGTCGTTCTGGCTGCCTTGGTTGCCCCATAGCTCCTTGTACCTGATGTTGACCGCCGTCATGCTGCCCGGGCGGTTGCCTGTGTAGTTCTCGATGGCGGGGGACGCAAGCAGACGGAGGGTGAAGTCGCTTCTCACGAACGGCTCGTAGTAGACATGAAGCCTCGGCTGGCCGGGACGCACGATGGTGAACTCGTAGCGCTTGCCGGCCTTGACGGTAACCGGTCCCCAGTCGCCACCCCCCACCGAGCCATCGCTGATCGCCATCGACGCGACCGGCGCTGTCGCCGTCCGTTGGCCGTCGGCGTCGAGCGGCCACACCCTGACGGTGGCGCCCTGGAGCCCTGAGTTCTGCGGGAAGTCGAGTGCCTTTCCCGCGACCCGTATCGACCCGCTCTGCCGGACGATGTTGTGCGCCGGCCTGTGGCCGGTCAGGAACCTGTAGTAGGCGCGGAACGACGAGGCCGAGGTACACGCCTGCACGTGCGTTTGGTTCGGGACCGTGACGTTCTTCGCGCCGGCCATGTGCCGACCCGGTTCGCCCCGGCCGGCCCATATGGCGAGCGTTGGCACGCCGGGATTCTGGTCCTGGCCATCGACATTGATGTAGTGCGCCAGGTTCGCGCGCCGCTGGGCGGCCATGGCCCCGTTGGTGAGGTAGTCGTACATCACCGAGGTGCCGAGCGAATGCGCGACCACGTCGACCTTGGACTTGCCCGTCCGCTGTTTGAGGCCGTTGATTGCGTCGTCGATCTGCTGATGGACCTCGCTCTTGTCCGACACCGCGCGTGTCGAGTTGTAGTCGACCTCGTCGATCCAGCGCGGCGCGTAGCCGTTGCTCGTAAAGCGCATCTTCTGGGACTCGAACTGCGCTCCCGTGCCTTCGATGCCGTGAACGAAGAGGATCGGGTTCTTCGCGCCGGCCGCCGGTGCGGCGACCAGGAACGCGAGCACGACTAGGGCCGAAGCGGCGAGGCTGAGCGCGGACGGCTTGCTCGGGGATCGCA
>CAVUXC010000019.1:0-115485 GCA_963745365.1 uncultured Actinomycetes bacterium | reverse complement strand
CAGCACCACCTTGCGCAGCCGGACCGCCTCGGGGGTGACCTCGACGCACTCGTCGTCGCGGATGAACTCCAGCGCCTGGTCAAGCGAGAGGCGGTGGTGCGGGACGAGGCGGACGGCCTCGTCGGAGCCGGCGGCGCGGATGTTGGTCAGCTGCTTGCCCTTCGTCGGGTTGACGTCGAGGTCCTCGGCGCGGGCGTTCTCGCCGATCACCATGCCCTCGTAGACCTCCTCGCCCGGGCCCACGAAGAGCTGGCCGCGCTCCTGCAGGTTCATCAGCGCGAACGACGCGGTGGTGCCGCGCCGGTCGGCGACGAGCGAGCCGGTGGCCCTGGTGGTGATCTCGCCGTGCCATGGCTCGTAGGACTCGAAGACCGAGTGCAGGATTCCCGTGCCGCGGGTCTCGGTGAGGAACTCGTTTCGCAGGCCGATCAGCCCGCGGGCGGGGACGAGGTATTCGAGGCGCACCCAGCCGGTGCCGTGGTTGACCATGTTCTCCATCCGGCCCCTGCGGAGCGCCAGGAGCTGGGTCACCACGCCCATGTAGTCCTCCGGGATGTCGATCGAGAGTCGGTCCACGGGTTCGTGAAGGCTGCCGTCGATCTCGCGCGTCATCGCCTGCGGCTTGCCCACCGTCAGCTCGAAGCCCTCGCGACGCATCGTCTCGACCAGCACCGCCAGCTGCAGCTCTCCCCGTCCCTGTACCTCCCACGCGTCCGTGCTCTCGATCGCGCTGACCTGCAGGGAGACGTTGCCGACCAGCTCGGCCCGCAGGCGCTCGTCGAGCTGTCGCCCGGTGAGCTTGTCCCCCGACCCGCCGGCGAGCGGCGAGGTGTTGACGCCGATCGTCATCGCGAGAGCGGGCTCGTCCACCGCGAGCAGGGGCAGCGCCTCGGGTTGCTCGAGCGCCGCGATCGTCTCGCCGATCGTCACCTCCGGAAGGCCCGCGACGACGACGATCTCGCCGACTGCGGCGGCCTCGACCGCGGTCCGCTCGAGCCCCTCGGTCACGTAGAGCTCCGCGATGCGAGCGCGCTCGATGCTGCCGTCGCGACGGCACCAGGAGATCTCCGCGCCGCGCCGGATGGTTCCGCGGTGCACGCGGCACACGGCGAGCCGGCCGTGGTAGGGAGAGGCGTCGAGGTTCGTCACCAAGGCCTGCAGGGGCGCCTGGGGGTCGCCGCTCGGCGCCGGGATCCGCTCGAACAGCGTGGAGAAGAGCGGCGAGAGGTCCTCGCCGCGCGCCTCGGGGTCGAGCGTCGCCCACCCCTCTCGGGCGGAGGCATAGACGATCGGGAACTCGATCTGCTCCTCGTCGGCGTCCAGATCGAGGAAGAGCGCGTAGACGGCGTCGACGACCTCGCCGAGCCGGGCGTCAGGCCTGTCCACCTTGTTGACGACGAGGATCAGCGGCAGCCGCCGTTCCAGCGCCTTACGGAGCACGAAGCGCGTCTGCGGGAGCGGCCCCTCGGAGGCGTCGACCAGCAGGAGCGCCCCGTCGACCATCGAGAGCCCGCGCTCGACCTCGCCGCCGAAGTCGGCGTGCCCGGGGGTGTCGACGATGTTGATCTTGACCTCGCCGGCGTTCGCCCGCGGGAGGGTGAGCGAGGCGTTCTTGGCGAGGATCGTGATCCCGCGCTCGCGCTCCTGCTCGCCCGAGTCCATGACCCGCTCGACGACCTGCTCGTGCGCGGCGAAGGTGCCGGCCTGGCGCAGCATCGCGTCGACCAGGGTGGTCTTCCCGTGGTCGACGTGCGAGATGATCGCGATGTTCCGCAGCTCCGCCAGGGCAGGACACGCTATGCGTCGCGAGCCGCGCCTGGCGGCCACGCCGTGTTGCTACGCCAAGACCGCCTTACGCGGGTAGACGACCTCGGGGTCGGTGAGGACGTTGACGAGGGCGGGTTTGCCGGCCGAGAAGGCGCGGTCGAGGGCTGGGCGGAGGTCGGCGGGCTTTTCGACCAGCTCGGAGTGGCAGCCGAGGGTTTCGGCGATCTGGTCGTAGCGGGTCTCGGGTCGCAGCTTGGCGGCCATCGAGTAGCCGTAGAGGAACATCATCGGGTGGTGCTCGAGGGCCCAGATGCCGTTGTTGCCGATGATGCCGACGACGGGGAGGTTGTGGCGGGCCATGGTGTCGAACTCCATGCCGCTGAAGCCGAAGGCGCCGTCGCCGAGCAGGAGGCAGATCTGGCGATCGGGGCGGGCCTTGGCCGCGCCGATCGCCTGGCCGGGGCCGGCGCCGAGGCAGCCGTATGGGCCGGGGTCCATCCAGCAGCCGGGCTCGTGGGTCTCTATATACCGGCCGGCGTAGGAGACGAAGTCGCCGCCGTCGCCGATCACGATCGCGTCGCGGTCGAGGACCTCGTTCAGCTCCTTGTAGACGCGGACGGGGTGAAGCGGGGCGCGGTCGTCGTCGAGCTCCTCCTGCTCGGCGGCGCGCTTCTCGGACTCGTGGTCGCGGAGGGCCGAGACCCAGGCGTCGGTGCGGTCGCGGGTGCCGTCGGCGGGCGCGGCCGCCTCGCGGAGCGCCGCCAGGGTGGCCGGGATGTCGCCGACCAGCGCCAGGTCGGGCTGGCGGGTCGCCTTCAGCTCTGACTCGACCACGTCGAGCGAGACGAGCTTCGTCTCCTCGCCGATCGAGCCGCCGAAGGCGAGGCGGAAGTCGAGCGGGACGCCGACGACGAGGGCGACGTCGGCCTCCTTGAGGCCCTTGCCGCGGGCGCGGCTGAAGCAGAGCTCGTGGTCGGCGGGCAGGCAGCCGCGGCCCATGCCGTTGAGGAAGACGGGGATGCCGAGCGCCTCGGCGAGGGCGCGGAGCTCCTCCTCCCCGTGCGCCCAGTAGAGGCCGGTGCCGGCCATGATCGCGGGGCGCTCGGCCTTCGCCAGCAGCGCGGCGGCTTCCTCGGAGCGATCGGCCGGCTTGCCGGGCGATCGCTCCGGCGCGCCCGGCACCTCGGCCTCGGCCTCGGAGAAGACCACGTCGAGCGGGTAGTCGACGATAGGTCGGGCCCGACGGCTGGGTGAGCGCCGCGTCGATCGCCGCGGCGGTCAGCTCGGGGATCCGCGCCGTCTCCTTGACGGTCTGCGGCCGACTTGGTCAGCGGCGAGACGAACGGCAGGTGGTCGATCTCCTGGAGCGAGCCCGAGCCCCAGCGCATCTCGGGCGCCCGGCCGCCCAGGACCACGAGCGGGGAGCGGTTCTGCTGCGCGCCCGCCAAGGCGCTCATCCCGTTGGTGACCCCCGGGCCGGCGGTCAGCGCGCAGATGCCCGCCTGGCGCGTCGCCTTCGCGAACCCCTCCGCCGCCCAGGCCGCCGAGGCCTCGTGGCGGGTGTCGACGACCTCGATCCCCTCCTCCCTGCAGCCGTCGTAGATCGAGAACAGGTGGCCGCCGGAGAGGCTGAACAGGTACTCGACGCCGCGCGCCTTCAGCGTCTGGGCGACGAGCCGGCCGCCGTGGACGGCGCCGCCCGTCGCCTCGGCCTGCTTGGCGCTCTCCTCGGTGGTCGCCACTGCGCGCGAGCCTACTACGGGTCGATCTGCGGAAGCCCTGACTCGGGGTCGGTGCGCCGCCCCAGATGCGCCGGCGACTCGGTCAGGAACACCTCGAGCGTGGGGCGCACCTCGGCCTCCATCAGGTGGCCGCCGACCGTCGTCCCGTCGCCATAGCCGAGCACGCAGTGGACGTGGAGGTGAGGGTCCTGGTCGAACGCCGGCGCCTCGACGTCGGCGCCCTCGGGAAGCGTGATCCGGCCGTTCAGCGACAGCACCTCGACCTGCTCGTCGACCGGGATCTCGTCGTAGGCCTTGGTCTCCCAGTTGAAGTAGGCGAGCCTGGCCCAGGCGAGCGCCCCGATCGCCGTGAACTCGCTCGCCGCCAGGCGCTCGGAGCGGGCGAAGCCGGTCAGCGACGCGATCAGACTGTCGCCCGTCTCGAGGGCGACGACGTAGGTGCGAGCGCCATCGTGGTTGAGCAGCTTCGACTTCACGCCGGCGGATGTTAGGACCGTGATCGAGCGGGTACTGGCAGGGGCAGAGAAGGGAGTACAGGAAGACTCCGTGGTGCTGGAAGCACGCTCAACCGAGGGAACGGCAGGGCCCGCGAGCGGGGGCCGTCTGGGCGTCGAACAGGTCGACGCGCACCAGGCGGCCCCGCTGCTGGATCTCGACCCGGAGCTGGGAGGCGGGCTCTCCGACTCCCAGCGCTCCGAGGCGCGGCACGACCTCCTGGTGCGAACGGCGACGCTGAAACCGGGCGGGTGGAGCGGCGAGCTCTCCCAGCCCGAGGGGTTTGGATTGCTGGTCATCGACGGTGCGCTGGCCCGAAGGGTCACGGCCGGCCGCGGTCGCAGCCTGGAGGTCCTGACCAAGGGGGACCTGGTGCGCCCCTGGCAGGAGGACCACCTGCGCGCCGGCTCGGCGTTCTTCGCCCTCACACGGAGTCGTGTGGCGATTCTCGACCGACCCGTCGTCGACGCGATCACCCGCTGGCCGCCGCTGTTCGATGCTCTCCTGCAGCGGGCGCTTCGCCGGGTTGGGCGCCTGGGCACCCAGGCGGCGGTCGACAGCCGGGTCGGCATCGAGTGGCGCGTTCTGCTGACCCTCGTGCACCTGGCCGAGCGCTGCGGGATCCGAGGCGCCGAGGGGGTCGTCGTCCCCCTGCCGCTCAGCCATCAGATGCTCGCCGATCTGGTGGGCGCCCAGCGCCAGACCGTGAGCGCGGCCCTGAGCCGGCTCGCGGCCGAGGGAACCTTGCGACGTACCGAAGAGCGCGGCTGGCTGATCACTGACGTCCGGCGGGTACGCGATCAGCCGCCGCCTCCTCGGCCGTAGCCCGGCTTCTGGGTGCAAGTCAAGCCGGCGCAGCGATGAGTTCTGGCGCTCCCCGGCGTCTAAAGACTGTGACTTTGCTCCGGAACCGGCACGCCGGTTGTCTATCTTGAGCCCCTGAACGAGCCGCCAGCCCCGAAAGGAACTTCCGAGTGACCCGTTTTCTTGCCCGTCTCGCCGACCTCGCCTACCGCCGCCGCGGCCGCATGGTCGTCGCCTGGATCGTGTCGGCTGTCGTGATCATCGGCGTCGGCTCCTCGCTGGCCGGGGAATACGAGGCCGACTACCACACGCCGGGCTCGGAGTCGAAGGCGGCGAGTGAGCTCACCCAGGAGCGGTTCCAGGGCTACTCCGGCCAGGAGATCAACGTCGTCTGGAAGGACGAGGCCGGCGCCCGAAGCCCCGCCGCCCGGGAGCGCGTCAACGCCTTCTTCGCCGAGGCCGAGCAGGTCGATCATGTCGGCGAGCACGTCACCCCGATCCGGTACTCGGAGGACGGCACGATCGGGTCGACCACGCTCCCGTTGACGGTCAACGGCTGGGACGTCCCCAAGGAGGACGGCGAGAAGCTGGTCGCCGCAGCCGAGGAGAACAGCGGCGATGGGCTGGAGATCGAGCTCGGCGGGGATCCGATCTACCAGGCGCAGGAGTCGGGCAGCCCGGAGGTGGTCGGGCTCCTCGGGGCCACGATCGTGCTGCTGATCGCCTTCGGCTCGGTGGTCGCCGCCGGCCTGCCGCTGGCGATCGCCCTCGTCGGCCTTGGCATCTCGTCCGGGGGCCTGATCGCGCTGCTCGCCAACGTCGTCGACGTCCCCGACTGGACCACGGCGGTGTCCGGGCTGATCGGGATCGGGGTCGGCATCGACTACTCGTTGCTCGTCCTGACCCGGTTCCGGGCGGCGATGAAGGAGGGCAAGGACCGCCACGATGCCGTCGTCGAGGCCGTCACCACCGCCGGGCGCAGCGTGATCATCGCCGGCGCCACCGTCGTGATCGCCGTCCTCGGCCTCGCCCTGACTGGCCTGCCCTACATGTACGGCGTCGCCCTCTCGGCCTCCTTCGCCGTCCTGGTCGTGATGGTCGCCGCGGTCACGCTGCTGCCGGCGCTCCTCTCATACCTCGGCCCGAAGGTCGACCGCTGGCGGATCCCCTTCCTCGGCCGGGCGCTGAAGACCGAGGGAGACGGCGAGTCGCCCGCTGCGCGCTGGAGCCACGCGGTCCAGCGGCGGCCCTGGACCTACGCGATCGCCGCCACCGCCGTGTTGCTCGCCCTCGCGGCCCCGGCGCTCGGCATGCGTCTGGGCTTTCCCGACGCCGGCAACGACGCGCCCGACACCATGACCCGCAAGTCCTACGACCTGAACGCGGAGGGGTTCGGGCCCGGCACGCAACGGGCCGCTGGTGATCGCCGCCGACCTGCCCCCCGATGATCCGCAGGCGAAGGCCGAAATCAACTCCTTCGCGAAGCGGCTTCGCAGCGACCCCGCGGTCGCCTTCGTCCCGCCACCGGTGATAAACCCGGAGGGCAACGCGGCGATCGTCAACGTGATCCCCGAGGGCTCGCCGCAGGACAAGGAGACCGAGGACCTGGTCAACCACCTGCGCGATGACGTCGTGCCCGAGGAGCTCGGCGGCACCGGAATCACCGCCGAGGTCGGAGGCGTGACCGCGGCGCTCGAGGACCAGAGCGACTACATCACGGGCCGCATGCCCGTGTTCATCGTCGGCGTGGTCGGTCTCTCCTTCCTGCTGCTGCTGGTCGCCTTCCACTCGCCCCTGATCTCGCTCAAGGCCGCGGTGATGAACCTGCTCTCGGTCGGCGCCGCCTACGGCGTGATGACCCTGGTGGCGAAGGGCGGGGCGGTCGGCGGGCTGATCGGAATCGATCACGAGGTGCCGATTGCGCCGTTCATGCCGGTGATGATGTTCGCGATCCTCTTCGGCCTCTCGATGGACTACGAGGTCTTCCTGGTCTCGCGGATCCGCGAGGAGTACCTGAGGCACGGGGACACGCGACGCGCGGTTGCCGACGGCCTGGCGAAGACCGCGCGCGTGATCACCGCGGCGGCGGCGATCATGGTCGTCGTCTTCCTCGCCTTCGTGACGGCGCCGGACGTCTTCCTGAAGCTGTTCGGGATCGGCCTCGCCACGGCGATCTTCCTCGACGCGACCGTCGTGCGGATGGTGCTGGTTCCCGCCGTGATGCAGCTGCTCGGCAAGCGCAACTGGTGGATCCCGGACTGGCTGGAGCGCATCCTGCCCCGCCTCGACGTCGAACGCGTCGCAGTCGGCACCGCGACGGAGGGGCGGCCCTAGCTGGGCTATCCGGTAATCGAGGCCGTCAGCCTCCGCGTCAGCGCTCCTGCTCCTCCGCGGTGCGCTCGGCCCAGGGGATCGCCTCGAGCCGCGGGGCCGGGATCGGCTCGCCGCTCTCGATCGAGAGCCCGTAGGTGCCCTCCTCGAGCCGCCGCTCGGCCCGCTCGACGGCTTCCAGCTCTTCGCGGAGCTGCTCGGCCAGGGCCGCGTCGACCTCGTCGCTCTGCAGGCGGTCCGCGTCGTCGGTCGGGTGCTGGTCGAGGCCGGCGAGCTTCGCTCTCGCGGTTTCTCTCGAAGTCCGCGAGAGAGCGCTCGATGCGCTCGCGCTCGCGGCTGAGGAGCTCGCGCGCGCGGCCGTCGTCGATCGGGGAAGGGTGGCTGCTGCTCATCGAAGAAGCTCGGTATAGCCTAGGCGACATGAGCCTCACAGCCGCGATCGTGCTCGGCGCGGTGATCGGGCTGGCGCTCGGCATCCTCGTCGCCGTCACCACCGACGTCCCGCTGGCGCCCGAGATCGGGCGGTGCTCGGCGCGCTGGCCGGCTGGCTCTCGCGCCGGGACGGCGCGTAGATCAGGCTGGGTGAGGCGCTCGCCCGCGGGCTCCGCGGTCGCCGCGCGGCCCAGCTCGCGCAGGTGCTCCTCGAAGCCCTCGCGCCAGACGATCCGGTTGAAGACCGCCTCCCAGTGCTGGTGGCCCTTGCCCCTGCGGGCGTCCTTCCAGGCCCCGCGGACCGGGCGGCGGCGAAAGAGCTGGGGCCAGGCCACTGCCGTCGGCGATCATCTCCTCGACCGTCTCGGCGTGGCCGGGCTTCTCCCAGATCCGGGCCCGGCGGATCTGGGGCAGCGGGCCGGCGTCGTCGGGCTCGAAGAACGGCACCTCGCTCCACTCCGGGACCAGGCGGGCGATCAGCTCGAGGTGGAGCTTGCCGTCGAGGCGCTGCTCGGGGGTGAGGTCGAAGGCGGCGCGGACGAAGGCCGGGGTGGCGCAGGCCGAGTAGCGGCCGCTTCGAGCGCCGAGCCCGGAGCGGTAGGCGAGCCGGTGGACGAGGTAGAAGTAGTCGAGCAGGTCGGCGCCGGCGAGGCCGTGGCGGCGCCCCTCGGTCGAGGGCTGCCTCCACCTCTGAGCGGTAGGCGCGGTAGGCGCCGCGGTGGGCGGCGGCGTGCTTTTGGCGCGCCGCCTGCTCGAGGCGGTCGACCAGGCCCTCCTCGCCGCCTTTGCGGACCTCGGAGAGCTTCTTCTGCGAGGGGTAGTAGAAGCCGTGGGCGATCTCGCCGCCGTGGCCGGAGAGCGTGGGGCGGGTGGGCTCGACCGGCAGGGGGAGCGGCATCGGGCGGCGGATCTCCTGCGGGTTTCGCATCCCGTCGTGGACCAGGTGGATGGCGCGGACGCGCCGGCGAAGGTCGTCGTCGGGGTCGGTCTCGGGGCGGGTGACGAGGTGCTCCAGGCGGTGCGGCGCGATCTCCACCAGCTGCTTGGCGATCTCGACCTCGCCGGGCTCCTGGTCGCCGGTCGCAAAGCGGCAGTCGATCCCGGCGGCCACGGCGCCCGCCGCCGAGATCCGCGAGTCGCGCCCGCCCGAGAGGTCGACGGCGGGGGCTCGTCGAAGAGCTCGGCGAGGTCGCGCGCCAGGCCGATCGCCTGGTTGGCGGCCTCGTCGACGGCGCCGCGAAAGTAGACCTCGTGCTGGCCGGCGAGCTCGCCGGCGGCGCGGGTTTGGTGGTGGTCGATGTGCGCGCCGGCGCCCCCGGCGCCGGCGCGCACGCCGATCGCGGTCCCCGGGGCGACCTTGGTCGCGCCGCGGATCGGAGTCGCGTCGGCGATGAACCAGCCGGCGGCGGCGAACAGCGACCAGCCGCGCTCGTCGGCCTCGGGCTCCTCGCCCGCGAAGATCGGCAGCGCCCCGAGGCGGTTCGACCACACCCAGCCCTCGGCGCCCAGGCCGCCGTCCGTGGGCTCGAGCCGCTTCTCGTAGATCCGCCCCGCGCCCGCGAAGTCGTTGACGATCGTCAGCCGCCCGCTGGCGGCGCCGGGCCCCGCGGATGCCTCGCGGATCCCGATCACGAACGGCGGCACCAGCTCGGCGAGGCGCTCGGGGCGCTCGGCGAGGGCGCGGCCCAGCGGCAGCGCCGCCTCGGCCGCGCCCACCTCCCCCACCACCCGCCGCCATCCCGCCGGCGCCGCGGTCGCCGCGACCACGATCCCATCGCCCTCCGCCCAGGCCGGCCACCGCGAGCCGTCGTCGTGGCGCCACAGCGCCAGGCCGTCGGTGTCGCCGAGGCTGGCGCGAAGCGGCGGCGGCTCGGCCAGCTGGGCCCCGTAGTGGGCGCCCACCCGCGCCAGCGCCGCCCGCACCCGCTCGATCGCCAGCGGCCGCTCGAAGGCGTAGGCGAGCCAGGTCTCGGTGATGACGTTGCCGGGCACCGCGCCGCCGGCTGGGCCTAGAGCGGCGCCAGGCCGCCGGCCCGGCTCCGCGTCCCGCTCAGCTCGCTCTGCGGCCCGCCGTCCCCGGGGACCGGCAGCGGCTCCTCGCCGGCGGGCGCCGGCGCCGCCTCCCGGATCCGCGGCGCGTACAGCGCCACCGGCTCGGCGATCCCCTTCAGCTCGTGCTCGCCGCACGGCTCGGCCTCGATCGCGGGGCCCAGCTCGCGCCGCGTCGCCTCGGTGATCAGGACGTCCTCGTCGATCTCGCGGGTCGCCGCCTCGACCCGCGCCGCGACGTTGACCGAGTCGCCGATGACGCTGAAGTTGAGCCGTCCCGCGCCGCCGATCGAGCCGGCGATGACGCGGCCGGTGTTCACCCCGACGCCGATCCGCAAGCCGGGGCCCTCGTCGCGAGTTCACCCTGGTCGCCATCTCGCAGGCCGCGCGCACCGCGCGGTCGGCGTGGTCGGGATGGCTCTCGGGAGCGCCGAAGACCGCCAGCAGCCCGTCGCCCATGAACTTGTCGACGTGTCCGCCGTGACGGGTGACGATCGGGACCACGATCTCGAACAGCTCGTTGAGCCGCGCCACCACCTCCTTCGCCTCCGCCTGGCGGGCGAAGGAGGTGAAGTCGCGGACGTCGCAGACCAGCACCGAGACCTCGCGCTCGTCGCCCTCCTCCGAGAACCCCTCGCTGAGGATGTACTCCGCGACCGACTTGTCGAGGTAGGTGCCGAAGGCCTCGCGGATCCTCTCGCGCTCGGCCAATCCCTCGACCATCTGGTTGAACGACGCCGCCAGCTCGCCGAGCTCGTCCCCGGTGGTCACGGGCACCGAGACGTCGTAGCGTCCCTCGGCCACCGCCCGGGTCGCCCGCCGAAGGTCGGCGATCGGGCGCAGGATCGACTTCGAGAACAGGACGGTCAGCTCGAGCGAGATAGTGGTTGCCACCGCGACCGCGACCAGGACGTCCAGGCCCAGCGCCCCTCCACCACCACCCCCGCCCGACGTCAACGCCGCCACCACCAGGCCGGTGATCAGGTTGATCAGCGGCAGCGCGGTCATGAGGCGCACCCGCAGCGGGATCGCCGAGGAGGCGGCGCTCAGCCGCGGCGTCGGCAGGGACTGGTTGATGTCGATCAGCACCGGACGCATCCCCGCCTCGAGAATCAGGTAGTGGAGGATCGCCGAGTAGCCCAGGGCGACCAGCGAGCCGCCAAACAGGGGGATGAACGCCACCCCGGGAAGGTCGGTGGCAACCACCGCCCAGACGCAGGTGGGGATGATCGTGACGATGATCGGGACCGCCACATCCCTGCGGATCAGGCCCAGCGGGCAGCCCGACGGCCGCCGACCAGGCTTCCAGCGTCTGCCGCTCGTCGCGGGAGCCACCGATCCAGTCGCTGATCGGGCGCATCATCGGCAGGGTGCGAACGATCGTGATCCCCACCGCGGTCGCCGTGAGCAGCATCGCCACGACGAGGATCTCCATGTATTCGCCGAACGAGGCGTCGTAGTAGAAGCTGAACAGGCCCAAGGTCGCGGCCGCGATCACGAAGGCGCTCTGCAACTCGATGGTCAGGAAGACCGGCGGGTATAAGCGCCCGAGCCGGCGATAGAGGCGAGCCAGGACCGACAGCGCCATGCCGGGATTGTCCCATGGGAGGCGCTCTGGAGGCCGCGCTTGAGCGATCCTCCCCGGGGCCGCCGCGCTCAAGTCCCGCCTGCGCCGATCCGATTGAAAACATGTGGACGGCGCAGACAACGGCGGGTTCCCGGAGCCACTGGCCGGCGAGGCGGTTCGGCTGGTTCGCTGCCAGCACGCCGGCTGCGGCGCCACCACGCGCGTGCGGCTTCCTCGCGTGCTGTCCGCCAGGGCGGTGCGCCGGGTGGTCTGCGACGGCTGCCGTGAGCCCTACGAGTGCAACTACGTCCTCGACCTGGGCGTCGCCTGGCCAACCAAACCTTCCCGCGCCCATGTGTCTGGTCGCCTGTTCAGGCCCGAAGGGCGCGCCTGGCGGTACCTCAGCGTCCCGCTCGCCGCTGCGGCCGTTGTCGGCGCCCTGGCCCTGATCCAGGGCTGGGGCAAGCCGGCGGGGCCCTCCGCATCCTCCGCCGCGCCGGCCGCCCCGGAGCCCCCCTTCATGTCCGACGCCAACGCCTTCGTGGGAGAGGAGTCGAGCTTCGCGCTGGCCCTGCCGCCCGGCTGGCGCCGGACCCCCACGCAGCCCGGCGCCACCTTCGCCGCCGCCCCGACCCAGGGCGGCGCCGAGGCGACGCTCTGGATCGTCCAGGACCCGAAGCTCGGCTTCGCGGCCTTCGAGTCGCGCTCGCTGGCGCAGCTCGAGCAGGTCGCCGGAGCGCCCAGGTGGTCGACCGCGCCACCGCGCCAACCCCGAGGGCACCGTGGTGACGCTGGCCACGGACGCCTCGCCCGGAGAGCCGGAACATCAGGTGACCCTGCGAGTGGTGGGGCCCTACCGCTACTACCTGGCCACCACCGTCGAGCCGGACGCCCGGCGCGAGGCGGTCGACGGCGCCGAGATGATCCACAACTCGTTCGTCCCCGTTGCCGGGGGCCGGCGCCGCGCAATAGACCCCACTACGATCCGGGCGATGGCAACCGCCACCGCCCAGTCCCTCTCCCCCGCCGCGCGCGATTTCGTCGACCGGGCGCCGCAGCTCCTGGTGGTCGGCGGCGAGCGGCTGGAGGCGGCCGGCGGGCGCACCTTCGAGACCATCGACCCGGCCACCGGCGAGCCCATCTGCGAGGTCGCCTTCGCCGGTCCCGAGGACGTCGACCGCGCCGCCCAGGCGGCCCGCGCGGCGCTCGACGGCCCGCTTCGCAAGGTCAGCCCCTCGAAGCGCGCCGGCCTGATGTACGGGCTGGCGGATCTGATCAAGGCAAACGGCGACCAGCTCGCCGAGCTCGAGTCGCTCGACAACGGCAAGCCCCTGGCCAGCGCGCGGGGCGACATCGCCGCCACCGTCAACCACCTCCGCTACTACGCCGGCTGGCCGACCAAGATCGAGGGCGAGACGATCCCGGTCTCGGCGCGCGACGTGCTCTGCTACACGCTCCGCGAGCCGGTCGGAGTCTGCGGCCAGATCGTCCCCTGGAACTTCCCGCTGCTGATGGCGGTCTGGAAGGTCGCCCCGGCCCTCGCCGCGGGGTGTTCGATCATCCTGAAGCCGGCCGAGCAGACCCCGCTGACCGCGCTTCGCCTCGGCGAGCTGGCGCTGGAGGCGGGCTTCCCGGAGGGAACGCTGAACGTGCTGACCGGCGACGGCACCACCGGCGCCGCCCTCGTCGACAGCCCCGCCGTGGACAAGGTGGCCTTCACGGGCTCCACCGCCGTGGGGCGCGAGATCGGCGAGAAGTGCGGGCGCTCGCTGAAGCGCGTCACCCTCGAGCTCGGCGGCAAGAGCCCCAACATCATCCTCCCCGACGCCGACCTGGAGCGCGCCGTCCCGGGCTCCTACCTGGGCATCTACTTCAACTCCGGCCAGGCCTGCAACGCCGGCTCGCGCCTTTACGTCGCGAGCCAGCTGTTCGACGAGGTGATCGAGCGCCTCGCCGGCTTCGCGCGCGAGGCGAAGGTGGGCCCCGGGCTCGACCCCGATACCGAGTTCGGCCCCCTGGTCTCCGAGGAGCAGTTCGAGCGGGTCAAGGGATACATCGACTCGGGTGTCGAGGAGGGCGCCGAGCTGGTCGTCGGCGGCAACTCGGGCAATGGCGGCGGCGGCTACTTCGTCCCCCCCACCCTGTTCACCGGGGTCGAGGACTCCATGCGGATCGCCCGCGAGGAGATCTTCGGCCCGGTCTTGGTCGCGATGCCGTTCGACGACCTCGACGAGGTGGCCCGCCGCGCCAACGACACCGAATACGGGCTCGCCGCCGGGCTGTGGACGCGCGACGTCTCCAACGCCCACAAGCTGGCCGCGATGCTCCAGGCGGGCAACGTCTACGTCAACACCTGGGGCGGCGGCGACCCGGCCGCCCCCTTCGGCGGCTACAAGGCCTCCGGCATCGGGCGCGAGAAGGGCCACGCCAACCTCGACGCCTACCTCGAGACCAAGACGGTCTGGGTCCAGCTCTAGTCCCACCAGCGGCCGTGCATCAGCCGCGACATCTCGCGGTGCCTCACCTTCCGCTCAACTTCGGAGCCCCACAGCTTCCGCAACAGCTCGCGCCTCGGAACTACGGCATATACGAGCATCAGGTCCCTGTCTGCGAGCACCTCACACGCCGCGATGTCCAGCACCGTCGCCACCCGCACGAACCGCCGAACCGGACCGGATGCCGCGACCCTCTCCGTCTCGCGCCTCAACATTCCCTGCCGGCGTCGGTCAAACGCCGCCAGCTGCTCGGCGGCCTTCGCCGAGTAACGAACCCGCAGCCGCCTCACGGCAGTCGGTCGAGCTCCTCGCGGGCCAGTAACCGCATCCGCACGAACTCCTCCGAGCTGGTCACGAGGAAATCGACTGCCTGCTCGATGGACAGGATCACCGCGATTGGATGACCGTTTCGGGTGACGATCACGCGCTCTCCCTCGACCACCCCGTCGAGGACCGCCGACGCCCCGCTCTTCAGCTCGCGCACGCCGACCTCACGGATCCGCTCTGATTCATCTTGGAAGCTGTTCATTTGGTGCAATCGGCCGCGCTACGCGGCGGACGGCCTGCGCAGGCGGCCCGCGGTGCGGACCTACCCTGAACAACCTCCCGATCTGTGACTACAAATGTGGTCACAATCCGGGAGCTAGTGCGGAGGGGAGTCTGGTCCACGGCATGTGACCCAGGCCAGGCGGTTTGCGACGGAACTTGCAACGATCAGTACAAGATCACCCTCGACCGGAGATTTAGTGTTCGCCCGCGTCGGTAGGGTTGTCGAAGGCTCCGCCGGGGTGGTGGAACTGGGATACACGGCCGTCTTAAGAACGGCTGCCCGCAAGGGCTTGGGGGTTCGAATCCCTCCCCCGGCACTCGCGGCCCGTGTCCGAGAGGGGCGTCTGAGGGCGCCGCACTACGTATATGCGGCCACGCCGACGTCCCGGGGGCGGCGGGCCACGCCTGGGGCGGGTGGCGGCGGCCGATTTAGATTTATCAGACTTGATACGGAACTTTTAGGTCTGTAGCGTGTTCAACCGATAAAGAAGCAAGTAATGGAAGCCTCCTCCTCCTCCCTTACAACGGCAAGTCCCAGCGGCGTCCTCGCACGGCGAACGCCGCTGCTGCGCTTGCAGCCAGACGAGCGCCTGGTGGAACTGATGCGCGAAGGGCACGACCGGGCCTTCGAGGTTCTGTTCAACCGCTACCAGTCGCGGCTGCTGGCGTTCTGCCGGCACCTGGTCGGCTCTCCGCAGGACGCCGAGGACGTGCTGCAGGAGGTGTTCGTGGCGGCGCACGCCGCGATCCTCGCCGACGACCGGACCATCAACGCGCGGCCGTGGCTTTATCGGATCGCCCGCAACCGCTCGCTGAATCACCTGCGCCGGCCCACCGCCGACGGCGTCGACTCGATGGACGTCCACGTGCACGAGAACGGCACCTCCACCCTGGAGCGGGTACAGCGGCGCGAGGAGCTGCGGGCAATCGTCTCCGACGTTCACGAGCTTCCCGAGACCCAGCGCACGGCGCTGGTCCTGCGCGAGATCGACGATCTCTCCTACACGGACATCGCCCAGACGATGGGCACCACTCTTCCCTCCGTCAAGTCTCTGCTGGTCCGGGCCCGCATGTCGCTCGCCGAGTCGAGCGAGGCGCGCATCCTGACCTGCGACGAGGTTCGGCTGGAGCTGGCCGAGGCGACCGAGGGTGTGCGCAAGCTGGCGGGCTCGACCCGCCGCCACGTCCGCGATTGCCCGTCCTGCAACCGCTACCGCGGGGAGCTTCGCTCGAGCACCAAGGCCCTGGGGGCGCTGGCCCCGTTCTGGCTGGTGGTGCTGCTGCGGAAGCTGATCCCGGCGAAGCTCGGCGGCAGCTCCGGGGCCGGCGGCACGGCCGGCAGCGCCGCCACCGCCGGCTCGGCCGGCGGCGGTGCAGCGGGTACTGCCGGCGGCGTCGCGGGTACTGCCGGCGGCGTCGCGGCGGCGGGAGGCTCCGGAGTGACGCTCGGTGGCGCGGTTGCCGCGGCCGGCAGCGCCGCCACCGGCATCGGAGGCGCCCTGGGCGCCAAGGCTGCCGTGGGGCTGGCGACCGCCGCCCTGATCACGGCCGGAGCCGTGAGCGTCGACGAGCTCAACCTCGATGCCCAGCGTGCAGCGCCGGCGGTGGCCCCCGCGACCATCGCCCCGCCGGTCGACTCGATGCCCGAGGGCCCCCCGATCGCCCCCGTGGTTGCTGACCCACTTCCGCCTGCCCCGCCGATCGTCGAGGTAGCGCCGCCCGTCGAGCCTCCCCCGCCCGTCGAGCCTCCCGTCGAGCCTCCCCCGCCCGTCGAGCCGCCCGTCGAGCCGACACCGCCGCCCGCAGGGCCCACTGAGGAGCCCGCCGCCGGTGAGGGCGATGGGCCTCCCGCCGACGGCGGACCGGATGGAGACGGAGGCATCGTGGTCGATCCTCCGCCCGCCGAGGAGCCTCCGCCGGTGGATCCCCCGCCCGACGAAGAGCCTCCCCCCGACGAAGAGCCTCCCCCCGACGAAGAGCCTCCGCCTGGTGAAGAGCCTCCCCCCGGTGAAGAGCCCCCGCCCGGCGAGGAGCCTCTCCCCGGCGAGGAGCCGCCCGTTCCGGGCACCGAGCCGCCGCCGGCCGAGGATCCGCCGGCTCCGGAACCTCCCGTCTCCTAGCTCCCGGGCGCTGGGCCTAGGCCGCCAGGCCGATCACCTTCAGCCGCCGCGAGAGGCACTCGGCTGCGAAGGCGTGGGTCTCATCCCGCGAGTAGCCGAACAGCTCCCAGTCATCCTCCTCTGCCCAGGGCGGGTCCAGCACGGCGTCGGCGATCGGCAGGGCCTCGGCCATCGTCCGCTGGATGGCCTCGCGGTAGCGGCCGTCCTCCTTCGCCATGTCGGTGAGGAAGCGGACGCCGAAGGCGATGTGCCGATGCTCGTCGCGAGCCACCTTCTGGAACCCCTCCACGAACCCCGGCAGGGTGTCCTGGTCGACGTTGTAGTCGATGATGAAGTGCTGCCCGGTGAGCGCCAGCGCCCCCTCGATGATCATGTGGTAGAGCGTGATCGCCTCGACCAGCAGCTCGGTGTTCTCCGGCTCGGCGGCCAGACGGTCGACTCGACCCTTCAGCATCCCGTCGAACAGCTCCCCGAATGACTCGTTCAGGTGCTGCTCGGTCGCGCGCAGCCGCGCGGCCAGGTCGTCGGCGCCCTCGAGCACTCCCACCTCCTCGTAGAAGCGGTTGAAGAAGCGGACGTGGCGGGCCTCGTCGGCGATCTGGGTGGAGAGGAAGATGCGCTGCTCCTCGGTGGGGCAGGCCCGCATGATCGGCCCCAGCTCGTCCGTGACGCGCTGCTCGCCGATGAAGAAGGCGGAGAGGCCGTACATCCGCTGGAATCGCTCCTCAGGCGCGATCCGCTCGTGCCAGTCGGTGCGGTCACGGCTGAAGTCGAGGTCCTGGGTGGCCCACTGCTGACGCTCCCAGAGCTCGTAGAGCTGCCGGTAGGAGAGGAGCATGGCCTCGCGGCGGTCGGCCGAGTCCTGGAGCGCCGGATCGGAGGTCTCCAGGAAGCCCTCCTGCTCCGCGATCGTGCTCAATGAGTGGGCGGCCCTGCTCGCGGCGCTCGCCTGGTCGGTCTTTTGATCGGTGCGCGCTTCCACTTCGATCTCCTCTCCTTGGCTTGCGGGGACAGCCTACCCGTACGACTGGCCAACCGGCCAACTCGGAGGGCGCGGAAATCGGCGCCGAACCGTAAGGGTAATGACATAATCACCCCAGGCCGATATGGGTCGTAGACCGGATATCGGAGGCAGGGGGACATCGGAGGCAATGGATGGCCAGGGAGACTCAAAGCACCGATTCCGTAGTCGGGCAAAGCAGGGGGTATGCAGGCGGGATCGTCCGCTACGACGCCGAGCGCCGCCGCGTCTGGATCTGCGGGCAGCGCCTGCACCACGGACTGACGGGCGCGCTGCTGGCCGCCGCCGGCATCGCGCTGATGGCGCACGACCGGCGCGACCGCGCGATCTGGTTCAGGCTCGGCTCCTAGGCCGAGTGGCTCTCGCCGGGCTCGAGGATCACGACCTTGGAGCTGGTCTTCGACTCGACCTCTGACTTGAACGCCTTCGCGTCGGTCTCGATCGGCGGGAAGGTGTTGTAGTGCATCGGGATCACCGTGCCCGCGCCGATCAGGTCGGCGGCGACGACGGCGTCGTGGCGATCCATCGTGTAGTGGCCGCCGATCGGGACCAGGGCGACGTCCACCGGCGTTCGCTCGGCGATCAGCCTCAGGTCCCCGAACAGGCAGGTGTCGCCGAGGTGGTACACCGTGGTCCCGTCCAGGTTGATGACCAGGCCAGCCGGCATGCCGATCACGGTGCCCGTCTCGGCGCTGAACGGCGTTTCCGCCGACCCTGCGATGGTGCTCGTGTGGAAGGCCTGGACGAGCTTCACCCAGCCCCAGTCGAACTCCACCGTGCCGCCGAGATTGGGGTCCGCGACGGCGTCCAGGCCCTTGCCGTTGAGCCAGCTGGCGATCTCGACGACGGCCACGCAGTGGGCGCCCGTGCGCCTCGCTACCGGGACCGCGTCGGCGATATGGTCGGCGTGGCCGTGGGTGATCAGGATGTGGGTGGGGTCCACCTCGTCCGCCGTCACGGGCGAGGCCGGGTTGTTCGGCGCAAGAAACGGGTCCACAAGCACCCGGGCGGACCCGTCGGAGAGCTCGAAGCAAGCGTGGCCAAGGAATCGGATCTCCATCTGGTTTCAGTCCTCCTGGTTTGATTCGTCCGGTTGATGCAGCTCCTCGGCCAGCGCCCAGCCGACGGCGACGCCGACCATCATGCCCATCCGCGCCTCCTCGGCCAGCAGGGTGCGGACCGCGGTCAAGCGCTCCTCCTCGCCGGGCGCGGCGGCCGCCTTGCGAAGCTCGCCCTCGTGGGCGTCGCCGAACCAGCCCCCGGCCTCCAGCGCCTCGGCGAGCACCCGCTGCAGCTTCGGCGCCGCCGCGGTGACCACCGACTCCGCCTCGCGAAAGCGCTCCCGCTCGGTCAGAGCCTCGATCGCCGCGTCGAGCTCCTCGTCGCTGTAGACCCGTGGCACGGGGGGAAGATATCGGCCGGGCTATTTCCGCCGCTCCCACATCTGGAGCGTGCAGATCGCCTCGTAGCCCAGCCGCTCATAGACCGGCTGGCCGAGCTTGGTCGCCTGGAGGCTGGAGGTGCGAAGGCCGCGGTCGCGCGCCTCGGCGAGCGCGCGGTGAAGGAGGCGGCGCGAGAGGCCCCTGCCGCGATGCCCCCTCAGCGTGGCGACCAGGTAGATGCCGCAGTCGTCGCGGTCGTCGAGCGTGCCGAGCACCGACACGGGCTCGCCTTCGACCCGTGCCTGATAGAGGCGCAGCGGCACGTCCGCCGGCAGGGCGGCCAGAGCGGCGCCGAAGGTGGGCTCCTCGAACCCGTAGGCGAGGTCGTTGATCCGGGCCACGTCGGCCGGCGTGGCCCTGCCGTCCCAGTCGAGCTCCCCTGCCTCGGGATCCGGCAAGCGGTCGAGGTGGTGGAGCATCGCCATGGGCGTGGTATCGAGCTGGTGGCCGGCCGCCTCCAGCAGGGCCGCCGCCTGGCGGTCGTCCTCGGGCACCCAGACGGTCCAGGCGCGCACCCCCGCCTCCTCGTGGGCGGCGGCGAGGTCGGGCAGCGCCGCCCCGAGCGACCCGGCGTCGCGGTAGATGACCGAGTTGATCACCGAGCGCTCGGGGCACACCGGCACGATCGCGCCCAGCACGCCGTCGCGCTCGAACAGGGCGGCGCCCTCAGAGCCGCGGCCGAGCATGCCGACGAAGGCGGCCAGGCAGCGGCGCTGGAGCTCCATCGCGGCGGCGCGATCCATCAGCGCTTGAGGACCAGCGTGATCCCGTCGGAGACGCCCAGCATCGCCACCTCCACGCGCTCGTCGGCGACGATCCGCCGGTTGAGCTCCAGCACCACCCTGTCCCCCTCGTCGTCGGGGTCCGGCTCCACCACCCGGCCCCCGCGAAGCACGTTGTCGATCATCGCCAGGCCGCCGGGGCGAAGCAGGCGGAGGGTCTCCTCGTAGTAGTCCAGGTAGCCGACCTTGTCGGCGTCGATGAAGGCGAAGTCGAATGGCTCCGTGGCGGGCATCGCGCGCAGGGTGTCGAGCGCCGGGCCCAGCCGCAGGTCGATCCGGTCCGCCAGCCCGGCCTGCTCGAAGTAGCGGCGCGCGATGCCCGCCCACTCCTCGTTGACGTCGCAGCTGACCAGCTCGCCGTCGTCGGGCAGGCCGCGGGCGATGCAGATCGCGGAGTAGCCGGTGAAGGTGCCGAGCTCCAGCGCGCGGCGGGCGCCGATCGCCCGCACCAGGAGGGTCATCAACGCCCCCTGCTCCGGGGAGACCTGCATGATCGCGATCCCCCCCAGCTCGGCGGTCTCGCCGGCCAACCGCCGAAGCAGCTCATCCCGGCGCGCGCCGTGCTCGACCACATAGGCGTGCAGCTCCGGGGTCAGGACCGTGAACTTGTCCGGCATCGTCAGCGGCGGCCGAGCGTGGCCGAGAACCCGCATCCCAGACCCACCAGGCCGCCGACGACCCCCGCCCACGGATTGGCGAGGTCCTCCACCAGGGGCAGAAGCAGGAGCACGCTGGCCGCGACCGCCACCGGGATCCAGTCGTACTCCTCGGTCGGATCGTCGCGCGCATCGGCGCGATGAAACGCCCACCAGGCGCCGACCGCGCCCAGCGCGATCCCGTTGCCGCCTGCCATCACCGTGAAGCCGTCCCCCAGGGCCTCGTCGAGCCCGGGGGCCGCCAGCGCCCCCAGTCCCCCGCAGGCGATCAGGAGGATCAGCGTCGCCACGACGCCCAGGCGCCGCTCGAGGTAGGGAACGAACAGCGCCATCGCCAGCCCGATCGCGAACAGGTAGCCGAGATCGTCGTAGACGAACGGGGCCGCGAGGTACTGCCACCAGTCGATGGGATCAACCCCGGCGACGATCACCCCGAGGCTCGAGAGGCTGAGGTCGGCGGCGCGCTGGACGACCAGCAGCGCGGCGGGGCCGAGGACGGCCGCCAGGGTCACGTACGGGCGCTCCGTGGCCAAGAAGGCGAGCCGCGGAGCGCGGTCCCGGCGCTCGGAGGCGCGGCGGCGGCGGCGGTCGCGCCGCGTCTCTTGCGCCTGCAGCTCGTCGCCGTGGCGCTCCAGCTTCGGCGCCCGCTTGCGAAGCCTCGTCCCGCAGTACGGGCACTCGGTGACGTACGGGCTCACCTCGGCCCCGCAGTTCTTGCAGACGACGCTCAGCTCGGTCTCAGCCATCGCCGCCTTCACGATCGCGCTGCGCCATGTCCAGCGAGAATAACCCGCCGCCTCTATGGGCGTGTGTCGGCGGCGATCTCGCCGACCAGCTGGGCGAGGTTCTCGTCCCGCAGCTTCCAGAAGCGGAGCTGGCGGTGGGCGCCGGTGTTGCCCCCCAGCAGGTCCTCCACCAGCTCGAGCTCCGCCGTGCAGCCGAGCTCGGTGGCGTCGTCGGCGAGCATCTCAAGCAGGCCTCGCGCCATCTCCTCGGCGGGCACCTGCTCGCCGCGCCAGAAATCGATCAGGCGGCCGTCCATCCCTCCGACCGCGGCCCGGACCTTGTTGTCGTCGACCAGCTCGGTGGGCGATTCGACCAGCGGCCGCTCATCGTCGTAGAAGGCGCTCATGTGGTGGGCGAGCGCGATCGTCAGGGCGGCCAGAGCCACGGTGTGCTCCAGGGTCGTCTGCTGGTCGAAGATCCGCGTCTCGACGGTGCCGAAGTTCGGGTGCGGCCGCACGTCCCACCACAGGTAGGTGTAGTCCTCGATCGCCCCGCCTCGCATCATCTGCTCGACTCGATGCGAATAGATCTCCCAGGTCCCGTAGTGGGGCGGGATGCCCACCCGAGGGAAGGCCCGGAAGACGGGCGTCCGCGACGACATCAGCCCCGTCCGCCGCCCGCGCCAGAAGGGCGAGTTCGCCGACAGGGCCAGCAGCAGCGGCAGGTAGCGCCGAATTCCGTCGGCCACGTAGATCGCCCGGTCCGCCCCCTCAATCGCGACGTGGACGTGGGTGCCGAAGATCAGCTCCCGGTGGGCGATCATGGGGAGCTGCTCCGCCAGCTCCCGGTACCGGGGCCGATCGACGATCTGCTGGTCCTCCCAGAGCGCGAACGGGTGCGTCCCCGAGGCCGCCAGCAGCAGGCCCCGCCTCTCGGCGATCTGCCCCACCGCCCGGCGAAGCATGCGGAGCTCCGCGGCGGCCTCCGCCACGCTCTGGCACGGCTTGGTGGCGATCTCGAGCACCGACTGCATCAGCTCGGGCTTCACCTGCCCCTCCAGCTCCCCCGGCACCGCGGCGAGGATCGCCTCGACCTCCTGGGCCAAGCCCAGGTTGTCGGCGTTCAGGATCATCAACTCCTCCTCCACGCCGATCGTGAACGGGGGCCCATTGAAGCGGTGTTCGAGCACGAGGGGCGCGGCTATTATGGGCGCCGTGGAGGTCGGGACCGGGGCGGGGGCGCGCCTGGCGCCGCGGGGCTTGACATGAGCGTGAGGAAGCCCGCCGCGGTCGTCGTGCTCGCCGTGGCGGCGCTCGCGGGGTGCGGGTCCGAGGAGGACGATGGCGCGGCGCCCGGGGACGCGGTGAGCGCCCGGGTGGTGCGGGTGATCGACGGCGACACGATCGAGGTCTCGATCGACGGCACGGAAGAGGACGTCCGCTACATCGGCGTCGACACGCCGGAGACGGTGAAGCCCGGGGACCCGGTCCAGTGCTACGGCCCCCAGGCGAGCGCCCGGAACCACCGGCTGGTCGAGGGGCGCACGGTCCGCCTGGTGTTCGACCGGGAGCGTCGCGACGCCTACGGCCGGCTGCTCGCCTACGTGTACACGCGGGCTCGGGGGGACGCGGGAAGTCCCCGCTTCGTCAACGCAGCCCTCGTCCGCGACGGCTACGCGCGGACCCTGACGATCGAGCCCAACACCGCTCACGCCACGCAGCTTGGCCGCCTCCAGGCGCGCGCCGGGCGGGCCGGCCGCGGCCTGTGGGGCGAGTGCTAGCCGCCGAGTGCTAGCCGCCTATGCCTTGGTTAACGTAACGCTCGCCCCTGGCTAACATCTGGTAGCTTCACTCGCGCGCCCGCCGCCCACAGTTTCACCGGGACACAGCCATGAGGATGCGACAGACCTTCGACCAGTTCGAGCTGGCCTTCGAGCAGGAGGCCGCGCTCGAGCGCCGGCGACGGACGCAGCTGCGTCAGCGGGCCGCGAACCGCTCCCGTGCGCGGCGCCTTCAGCGGACGGAGCAACACGGCAACGTCGCCTTCGGCGTCCTCGTCGCCGCCCTCAGCGTCACCGTCGTCACGGTGACCGTGGTGATGTTCGAGACGCTGGCCTGGCTGATGGGCTAGTGGGCTAGGCGCCCGCCGCCCCGCCGTCGCTAGTCATTCGAGAGCTCGTCGAGGGCCCTGTCGACCTGCTTCGTCGCCCCCTGCTCGGCGCTCAGCTGCTCCTGCTGGATCGAGAGGTAGACCTCCTTGCGGAACACGGGGACCTCGCGCGGCGCCGTGATCCCGAGGCGGATCTTGTCCCGGGAAACCGCCAGCACCGAGACCTCCACCGCGTCCCCGATCATGATGCTCTGATTGGTCTTTCTGGTCAGGACCAGCATCACGGATCAGACTAACCGGTCACACGGACACGCGCGCCACTTACAACCGGCGCCTCACCGTCCGTTAGCATCACCCGCCCCGAGGCATCGTCGATGGCCCGAAAGCCGCTGCGCTCACAACTCAACCAGATTCGCGCCTGGGTCCGCCAGGGGCGCACCGATGCCTGGATCGCGCACCAGCTCGACATTCCGGCCTCGGAGCTGCGCGAGTTCCGCCGCCGGCACGAGCTCGCGCCCGAGGAGGAGGACGCCGGGGATCTCGAGCTCCGCGACGAGATCGAGGCGGAGATCGAGCAGGCGACGCTCGACGAGGAAGACGACGCCGAGGATGAGGACGCCGAGGCGGAGGAAGAAGAGGAGAAGGAGGCCGAGCAGCAGGCCGTGGGCGAGAATGGCGACGCCGAGGGCGCCAGGCGCCCTCGCAGACGCCGGGGGCGCCGCGGCGGCCGAGGGGCCCGGCCCCGAGCGGCCATGCAGGCGACCTTCGACCACGGCACCGACGACGGCTTCGGGCTCTGGCTCGATCCGGCGGTCGAGGACAACCCGGTCTACTCCGAACACTGGGCCGGCCACCGGCAGGTCGAGGTGACCCTCGAGCCGGACCGGATCGTGATCAAGCGCGTCGACTAGGCGCGTTTAGCCGCCAGCCTGGCGCCCCGCCGGCGCCCGTCACCGTCGGCCTCCGGCCCCCAGGCCTCCACCGGCGCCCTGGCGAGGCTGTCGCGCAGGTCCTCCAGCGTCTGGAGGTCGTGGGCGCTGGCGCCGGTCGCGAGCAGCTCCCGCATCTTCGCCAACCGCACCGCGAACGGCTGGTCCGAGAACAGGAACAGCGAGATCCCGGCATCGAGCTCGCTGGAATCGACGACCGGGACCCCGCCGCCCTTGCCGGCCTGGCGCAGCAGGCGCACGAGCCGTGCGCCCTCCGACGATCCGTCGGAGTTGCCGCCCGCGGCGAGCACCCCATCCGCCGGCTCTCCATCCCCCTGCTCGCCCACCGAGGGAACCAGGGCTTGCGCCGGCAGGCGATCGACGACCGCGGCGCGCAGCGCGCCGCGCTCACCGGGCTTCAGCGAGCCGAGGCCCACCCGCGCGTCGAAGCGCAGAGCCGAGCCCCTGAGCGCCGAGAGGGCGATGTGCCCGATCGGGTGCCAGTGGTACCGGGGGATGATCCGCAACAGGAACAGCGAGGCGATCCAGATCGCCATCACGAGGACGATCAGCGGCAGCTGGAGCCAGACGCCGTCGGGGCGGGCGAAGTGGTAGGAGACCGCCAGCGCCGAGGCGACCAGCGTCGCCTGGAGAATCGCCAGGTAGGGAAAGTCGATCGGCTCGGCGCCCAGCTGGGAGCGCAGGAAGATGAACGTGGACGGGATGATGAACGCAATCAACATCGAGATCGGGGCGGCGTAGATGCCGATCTCCGTCGCGCTCAAGAGCAGGAGCATCGAGCCCACGAAGACGAGCGCGGCGCAGATCGTCGCGATCACGAAGATGCGCCGCTTGTTCGGGTAGATCGCCATGGCGCTCACGGTCCGGTAGAGCGCCGGCATCGACATCGCGGCAGCGGTCAGCGGGATGATCGGGGCGGCCGACTCGAACGACGCCCCGCCGATCTGGATCAGGATCTCGCCGGCGAGCACCATCGCCAGCACCGCGGTGAGCGTGATCAGCACGAAGTAGGCGAGCAGCTGGCCCTGGGCCACGGGAGCGCCGTACTCCTGCCGGTAGGCCCGGAAGACGGCGGCCTTGCGGATCGGCCGCAGCGCCATCCTGAACCCCTGAGGCAGGATGGCGACCATGAACCCGGTTCGCGAGGCGAGGGTGTAGAGGCCGATCTGCTCGTGGCTGACGAAGCGGGAGAGCAGGAATATGTCCGCGTTCTGAATCACCCACATCGAGGAGGCGATCGGGACTCGAATGGAGCCTTTCTTGAGGATCTGCCAGAGCTCGCCGAAGCTGAAGCCGAGCTGGAAGCTGCCGCGCAGGAGCGCCAGGCAGAGCACGGCCGCGAGGGTGGTGCCGATCGCCTGCCCGGCCACCGCCCCCTCCACCCCGGCGCCCGAGGCGAGGATGGCGACGATCGCGATCAGGTTGAAGGCGGGGCGCGAGGCGTCGATCAGCGCGTAGGCGAGCGGCCGGCGCTCGAACCAGTAGACGATCTCGCCGAGCTTGAAGATCGCCCAGACCGCCCCGGTGATCGTCGCGAAAAGGACCGCGTTGGCCTGGTTCGGGTCGTTCAGCAGGAACTCCGCGACCGGGGTTCGGAAGGCGAAGGCGAGCCCGATCGCGACCGCCGCCAGGAACGTGCACCAGACGATCCCGACGCCGAGCGTGTAGGTCGGGCGGGTGGAGACCCCCTCGTCAGCCTGGTCGTCGTCCTCGACGTCGTCATCCTCGTCGGCGACCCCGAAGGTGCGCATGATCGTCCCGGGCTTCGAGGCCAGGTGGATGACCTGGGTGACCACCGCGGTTCCGAAGAAGAGCAGCGCGTAGGAGCCCAGCGCATCCGCACCCAGGAATCGCGCCACGACGGGGATCGAGGCGTAGCTGAGGACGTTGGTGACCAGCAGGGAGACCCCCTGCACGCCCGAGAAGCGAGCCAGGTGGGTGCCGAGCACCGCGCCGGTCGCCCCCGGGGTGGCTGTGTTCAGGCATCCCAGATCGACCAGCCGGCGAACTGGCGCCCGGTCAGCTCGCGCAGCCGCTCGGCGTCCTCGCGCAGGACCTGGAGCACCTCGGCCCCCACGGCGGCGCGGACGTCCGGCCGCTCGATCGGCCGGCGCCGGCTCAGCTTCTCGTCGATCGCCAGCCACAGGTTCTTGGGCAGGACGCGGCCCGGGCGCGTGCCGCTGAGCCGCTCGAGCCGCACGGCGAGCCGGCTGGCGCGCGTCTTGCGCGAGGTCTCGTGGCGCTGGGCGCCGAAGTGGGGGTGGCTGAAGCCGGGGTCGACGCCGGTGAACTCGAACACCCGGCGGAGCGTCTCGATGGGCGCGGTGCGAAGCTCCTCCTGCTCGAGCACCAGGATCTGCTCGAACGGGTAGTGCGCCAGGAACCGCTGGAGCTGCATGTGGTACTGGCTGCGCACCACGTATGAGGCGTTGGCATGGGTGAGGGTGGCGGTGAGGTCGCCCTTCTCACGGCGCTTGGCGTAGTTGTGGACCCAGTGGGCCGCGATTCTCTCCAGCGGGTCCCGGACCACGTAGACGAGCTTCGCGTCGGGGAGCACCGAGTGCATGCGCTCGGGCACGCCGAGGTGCTGGGGGTAGGCGGTGTAGTTGGGCGAGGACTCGCCGCGGACCTTCGCCCGGGCGTCGAAGCAGTGCCGGTACCAGTCCTGCCCCCGGAACCAGTTTCGCTCCTCGATGAAGAAGTTGAGCTCCTTGGGCCTCGACATCCAGATCTCCGGGTGGAGGCTGAGCTGGTAGTGGAGGCCGCTGGTGCCGCATTTCTGCGCCCCGATCACGACCAGGTTGGGCAGCGCCCCGCGCCCGGCGTCCGCCGCCGTCGCCGGCCGCGGGAATCGCTTGATCAAGCGGTTTCGTCGAAGTCGAAGCGTCCATTCAGCCCAGGGTACTAAGCGAAACGGCCGTGGTTGGGAAGGCGAATTTCGGCGAGCAGGTCCGAGCCCGTTTCGCCGATCGCGAGCGCACGCCGGGGGCGAGGCCGCTCCGCAAGCACCAGAGCCACCCTGCGGCTCAGGAATGCATGGTAGTCGCCGCCGGCAAGCTGCGCCTGAGCCTCTCCGGGGCCCGGCACGTGCTCGAACCCCACCCCCGCGCGCAGCAGCGGGCCGAACTCGAGCGAGTCGGTGATCACCAGCACGCGCCCGGGTGGGTCGGGCGTGCGGGCGAGGGCGCCCTCGAGCTCGCGCTCGAGGGCGCCCTCCGCAACCCCGAGCGCCAGGACCACGGTGCGCGGCGGCCGGCGCACGATCGTCTGCTTGACGAAGGCCGCGAAGTGCAGCGGCAGGCGGGCGGCGAACGGGGCCGCCCGGCGCGCGGAGCCAAGCGGCTGGCGAAGCCAGCGCCGCCAGCGCCCGGCCCGGCCTCGCCCCGCCCCGCCCGGGGCGCGGGCCAGCTCCCCAAGCCATTGCGCGGCCTCGGCGGCCCCGTCGGAGAAGCGCAGCCCGCCCAGCCGCTCGCGCATCGAGGCACGCCGCTTCGGATCGAGCAGCTCATCGAGCAGCGCCTCGATCCGGTCGCAGTCCGGGCCCTCGCTCGCCAGCCCGATGCCTTCCTTTACGGCGTATCGGGCGCGCGCATGCTGGTCGTCGGTTCGGCGGGGCATCGGCACGTACAGGGCCGGCACCCCGAACCGGATCAGCTCGTGATAGGCGTTGTAGCCGGCGGCGGAGACCGCCAGGTCGAAGGCGGCGAAATAGCGGCTCATCGGGTAGGTCGAGCGCAGGTGCACGATCCCGTCGGGCACGCGCGAGGAGCCTCGCGATCGTCGAGGAGAGCGCCGCCACCTGGACGTCGTCGCGCGCCGCAAGATGGTCCAGGCACCGTTTCACCGCGCCGGCCACCTCGGGGCCCTGGCCGAGCTGGACCAGGACGTTGACCTTGCCCGGCGCGAGGCCCAGCTCGCGCTCGGCGTCGGCTCGTGGCGCCAGCTCGCTCCTGGCCGCAGAAAACGATCGGCCCCACCCGGTGGGCCTCGTCGCGGCGCGCGACCGTCGGCCCACGGTCCTCGCGCTCGGCCAGCTCGCCCGGCTCGAGCACGGCGTCGAAGAACCGGCTGCGCGCGAGCGCCCCCGGGTTGGACCCCGGCCGCCACATCGGCCGCCGGCACCAGACCGCGCGCGTGCCGCGGGCCCCTCCGAGGGCATCGATCAGCGCCTGGTAGGGGTGCGCGCCGTCGAACACGATCAGGCGCGGGGCAGCCTCGGCGATCGCCGCTCGCAGGCGCGCCCGCAGGCGCCGCGACCAGCGCCAGTCGCTGCCCGCCCCCGGCGTCCCGTAGGAGGCCACGTACTCGACCGGGAAGCCGAGCTCGCGGACCACCGGCGCCGCCGCCGAGAGGGTCAACACGAGGGGCTCGAACGAGCGGTCCAGGCGCCTGGCGATCGCCATCGAGCGGGTCAGATGGCCCAACCCGGTCCCGTTCGAGGTCACGAACAGGATGCGGTCAGCCAAGGCGCTCGTACGCGTCGATCAGGGGGCGGGCGACGTGGTTTCTCTCACGCTCGAGCGCCGCCAGCGTGGCCTCGTACCTTCGCTGCACCCGCCGGCGCTCGATTCGTCCCAGGCCCTCCCGCCAGCGCGCCAGGTGGGCGGCGGCCGGGTGCATCTGATCACCGAAGAACTCCCGCATCGCGGCGTCGTCGTCGACCCCGAGGAAGTCGAGCAGCCGTCTGTATTCCCCCTCGCGATCTCCCCAGACGAGGTCGTCCAGAACCACCACGCAGAGCTCGGCGCGCGACAGCGCGTAGTCCGCGCCGTCATCCGTGCCGCGCACCCCAGTCTCGATCGCCCGCAGGCGGTCCGCCCACCAGTCGATCCCCTTGAGGATGCTGTCGGGGCCCCAGGTCTTGGTGGTCACGGAGGAGGCGGCGTCGCGCCCGTCGCGCACCGTGTGCACGAAGCGCGCCTCGGGAAACAGTCGGCGCAGGGTCTGCGCCTCCCTGACGTTGTGCGAGCTCATCTCGACCAACCCTGGCTTGCCCTGCTGCGCCGCCAGCGGCCAGAGCAGGTCCACGAACAGCCCCCGGCAGGCCGGCACCGGGTCGGATGGATAGTCGACCTCGAAGCGCTCCACCGCGGCGTCGAACTGCCTGCGGGTCAGCAGGTTGTAGAGGCCGCGGGGCTGGCCGTCGACGCGCACCCGGTGCCACCAGAAGTCGCGGAGCTTGGAGAGAAAGCCCGCCAGCGTCACCCGCCCCTCGAGCAGGTCCGGCAGGCCCCGCTTGTTGCAGTGGAAGCGGGACTCGATCGGGACCTCCGCAAAGCGTGGATGCCTGTCCAAGAGCCTGGCCAGCACGTGGGTGCCGCTTCGGCCCGTGCCGCCGATGAACACCAGGTCGCCCATCGCGGGCTGCCAGTCGGCAGCCGCCGGATCCCAATCGCCCGCCGCGGGGCCTTGGCCCGGCACCGTCACACCCTCACCGCTCCCTGCCCGTAGGCGCGGCGCAGCACCGTGGCGCATTGGTAACCCTGGGTCTCGAGCTCGGAGAGCGCCGCCTCGTAGCGCCTTCGGATCGCCTCCTGGTCGGCCTCGGCCAGGCCCTCGCGCCAGCGCTCACGATGGGCCGCGTCGACGCTTACCTGCGAGGCGAAGAACTCCCGCATCGCCGGCTCGTCGGAGAGCTCGAGGAAGCCGAGCAGGTCGCCGTAGGCGCGCTCGCGGTCGCCCCAGACCAGCTCGTCCAGGCTGATCGGGGCGACGCGGCCGGGGTCGTCCAGCCCCCGACCCCCTCCTCGGCGAGCCGCAGACGCTCCAGCCACCAGTCGATCCCGTCCGTGACTCCCGTCGGGTGGTGCGCCTTCTGGCGCTTGGCGGCCTTGGAGGAGCCCGAGTCCCGCCCGTCCCGCACGGCGTGCACGAAGCGCGCCTCCGGGAAGATCCGGGCCAGGCCGGGCGCGGAGGCGATCGTGAAGCAGCTCATCTCGACGATCGCCGGCTTGCCGGCCTCGGCCGCGAGGGGGCCCAGCAGGTCGAAGAACAGCGTTCGGGACGCCTGGACCACGTCGCCTGAGCAGCTTGCCTCGAACCGCGAGATCGCTTCTTCGAAGCGATCTCGCGCAACTGATCTTGTGAAGCCCGCGGACCTTGCCGCCCCGCCCCGCGAGCGGCGCCAGGCGCACCCAGGCGCGCCCGCCGTGACGGACCCGGTGCCACCAGAAGCGGCGCAGCTTGTCGCAGGAACTGCTCCGGCGTCGCCTTGCCTGTGACGACGTCCGCCAGCCCGCTGGGGTTGCAGTGGAAGCGGCACTCGATCGGGATCATCTCGTAGCGCGAGTGCTGGCCCAGCAGCCTGGCGACCACGTGCGTGCCGCTGCGCCCCGTTCCGCCCACGAAGACCAGGTCCGCGCTCATCAGCGAACCTCGACCTCGGAGCCGTCGCCCGCCACGGTAGGCCATCGGCGGCGGGGCGTCGTCGGCACTCGCGCGGGAGCGCTCCAGCGTCCGGCGCAAGAGCGGCGCGCAGGCGACTCCGTCGGCCTCGAGCCGGTCGAGCACCTGCTCGTAGAGGCGCTCGAGCTCCCGCATCTGGCGCTCCGAGACGCCCTCGCGCCAGCGCTCGGCGTGCGCGTGCTCGGCGCTCATCCGCAGGCGGAAGAAGCGCCGCATCCGGTCTCGGCGGTAGACGCCGAGGAACCGGCACAGCGGTCGCAGGGCTCTGTCCCCCAGCACCAGCAGCTCGTCGAGGCTCACGGTCAGCAGGCGGTCGGGCGCGATCGCGCGCGACCCGGCGTCAACGCGCCTGATCCGCTCCTCCCACCACTCCAGGCCCTGGCGCCGGGTCCGGGGGGAGATCACCCCGCGCGTCTGGGCCACGCGCGAGGCCGAGGCGTCGCGACCGTCGCGGACCACGTGGATGAACTTGGACTCCCCGAACAGCCGCACCAGCGTCGCCGCCTCGGCGACCGTGTCGGTGCTCTGCTCGACCAGGCCCCTGGCGTCCGCCGCGGCGACCCGGAACCAGAGCAGGTCGCGGTAGAGCTGCCGGCAGGCCGCCTCGGGATCGTCCTCGAAGGCCGCCTCGAAGGCGGCGATGGCCGCCTCGAAGCGCTGCTCGTCGACGAATCGGAACATCCCCCGCATGCGCCCCGTCTGAAAGCCCTTCCACCAGAAGCCGCGCAGGCGGCGCACGAAGTCGTCCCGCGAGACGCGGCCCGCGAGCAACCCCGGAAAGCCGCGCTCCTCGACGTGGAAGCGAACCTCGACCGGGACCAGCGCGAAATGTGGGTGGCGGCTGAGCAGCCTGGCGAGGACGTGGGTGCCGCTTCGCCCGGTGCCGCCGACGAACACGAACGGCGGCGGGTCCACGACCACCAGTGGTCCGGAGCGGCGCTCGGCGTCGCCCTCGAGCTCGGCTGCTTCCGCGTCCGTCATCGTCGAAACGTTACGTAATGGTCCACGTACAGCCCGCAGGCGTCGCGCAGCGGAACCCGCCTGGTGCCCGGCCGCGTGGCGGCGAGCGTCCCCAGCCAGACCCTCCGCTCGACGCCCAGGTCGCGCTGCAGCTGGCTTGGGCGCGCCGCGTCCACCGTCACCGTCACCGGGCCGCCGCCCCTGACCCGGAGCGCGCCCGCCGGCCAGAACGCTCCCTGGCCCTGGTGGGTGAGGTACATCCCGTCGAGGGACGGAGGCAGCTCCACCCTCGACCCGGCAGCCCGGACGGTGAGCGGCGCCTGGCTGTGGTACTGGAGCGACAGGCGCCAGCGCCCGGGACCGAGGTCGAGGGTCTGGGTGGCGCTCTGCGGCGCATCGAACGGCGAGCCCCGGCTCCAGGCGCTGGGGTCACCGGTGACCGGCTCAGCGATCACCGTCGCGGCGCCCGAGCGCGCGGCCAGGCGGCGACCCGGCGCGCTGGTCGCAGTCGAGGACGCGACCCGGCGTGCCGTTCTTGTCGATCACCCGCAGCGGGGGGGTCGGCCCGGAGCGCCGCCAGAGCACGTAGGAGGGCGTTCTGACCACGGTCTCGAAGTTCGGCGGCGCCGTGCTCTGGTAGGCGGCCCGGGTGGTGATCGCGTAGTCGAACTCGTCCAGGCGCCGCGGCGACAGGGTGTCGAGGTCCATCCCCAGGCCCTGCTGCCAGACCTTCTTCGGACGGGCCTTGACCTCCGCCGGCACGTAGCCGCCGGGGCTTCGCATCAGCGTGCCGCGAAGCCAGTAGCCGGCGAAGCGGTCCACCCCGAGGAAGGCGACCGAGCGACCCCGGGCAATGCCCGGCCAGGCCCTCGAGCTCGTCGCCGCGCTGGTCGAAGCCGACCGGCGCGGCGCGAAGCGCCAGCAGGGTCGAGCCCGCCAGCGCCACGGCGACGACTACGCCGAGCGCGTAGCGGGCGGTGCTCAGGGCGATGCCGGGCACCCGCGGGGCGAGCAGCGCGCCAAGCGCCGCGAGCACGACCAGGGGCGCGATCACCGCCAGGGCCTTGGCCTCCACGTAGATCGACGCGAACAGCCGCGAGCCGGCGTACACCAGCACGGCCGCGGCCCCCACCGCCAGCAGCCCGAAGTCGCGGCGGCGGATCGCCGCCAGGCCGCCGATCGCCGCCGCCAGCAGCCCCAGCGCCACCGCCGCGTAGGCGCCGCCGACCTCGCCCCGGACGACCTGGAAATCGCCCTCCGGCCAGATCCCGAGGGCCTCGCCGGGGAAGACCGGCGAGTCGAGCCGGCCCCCGGACTCCTGGACCTGGCCGACCTTGCCGACGAACCCGGAGAGCTGAGCCGCGGAGAGCGCCCCCACCGCGACCACGGCCACCGCCACGGCGACGATCGCCCTGCGGTGGCGCCGGGCCGCGGCGCGCAGCTCGGCGACGTCGATGCGCAGCCTGCCGGTACCGAGCTCGAGCGCCAGCCAGATCGGGACCGCGATCGCGAACCAGACGAGCCCGGGGAGGCTGTAGACGAAGACGCTCGCGATCACGAAGAGGACCAGCGCCACCAGCATCGCCCGGCGCGGGTGAGGCTGGCGGTCGCCCGGCGGCGGCTCGCGCCCCAGCTCCGTGAGCGCCACCGCGAAGGCCAGCACGAGCAGGGCCATGGCCGTCTCCTTGAAGGCGCTCTGGGCGAGGAACGAGGCCCCCAGGTAGGGCAGGCCGGCGAGCGAGGCACCGACCACGCGGCGGCCCGGGGGCAGCGAATCGAGGGCGGCCAGCGCGGCCAGCGCCGTGAGCACGGGAATCGCCAGCAGGAGGCCGTTGAAGGCGTCGAGCAGCGGGGCGTTGGTGGCCTCGGCGGCGGCCGCGGCCACCGCCTGGGGGCCGGTCGGGTAGCCGAACTGGACGGCCTTCGGCTCGGGGCCGAACCCGTTCTGGAGCCAGTCGGTCCAGTAGAGCTGGGCGCCCTGGTCGTTGGTGTAGATGCCCTCCCCCAGGGGGCCGTGGCGCTCGTTGAAGACGAACGGCAACGAGGCCGCGGCCGCCACCACGAAGATCACCGCCAAAGGCGCGCCGGGAGCCGTTCGGGGCCGGGTTCCGCGACTGCGCCAGAGGAGATACAGCGAGGCTCGCGAGCGCGACCCCGACCAGGACCGCCACGGTCGCGGCCCTGCCCGGCAGCCGGATCAGGAGGGGCGCGGCGACGGTCAGCGCCGCGAAGCCCACCGCGCCCGACAGCCAGGTCGCCTCGGTGCGCCCCAGCAGGTGCAGGAGCGCCCGCCCCAGCACCAGCGAGGCGAGCAGGATGGCGGCCGCCGAGGCGTACACGCTGAGCATCGCGGCAGCCTACCCTTGCGGGTCCGCGGCCCCGCGGAGCCGCCCGGGCTCAGTCGTTCTGCGGCGTGCCGCTGAGGTTCGGCACGCTGTGGAGCTGTTCCTGCGTGAGCGGCCTTTGGCCCGCGCAGCCGGCGGGATCGAGCGGCCCGCGGAGCTCGAACACCCTCACGGGGCCGTCGCGCAGGACGATCCGGGCGTTGGGGTCGGACTGCGTCCAGCGCCCCTCGGGCGAGTTGCGCATCCCATCCGGGAGGTAAGGATCGAAGGTGGTGACGACGTGCGTGTACCCGCCCGTATCGATCGCCTGCCGCCACTGGCGGCAGTCGGGGATTCGCCGGTAGGCGTCGTGCGGGCCGCGGAGGCCGAGCCACTGCACCCGGTTCGAGAGGTCGGTGCCGTAGAAGGGGTACTGCGTGAACACGGCGCGGATGCCGCCGAGGGCGATCCGGGCATCGCGCACGTCTCGCGACCAGCGCAGCGCCCCGTCGAGATCCTGCACCTGGCCGGTGTTCTCGTACCGGTGGATGAGGTAGTGGTCCTGCTCGCGGTAGCCGGCCACGACCGCGATCCCGACGGCAGCGGCCGCCAGCGCAACCCGGACGCGCGAGTCGACCGGCGGGGCCGAGCACGCCGCGCGAGCGCAGGATGAAGACCAGCGCGGCACAGGTAACCACCAGCCCGGCGGCCGCCACCGCGCCCTTGGTGTGGCCCTGCTCCCACTGCACGAGCGAGCCAACGGTGAACGCCAGCAGCACCGTGAGCACACCGAGCACCGCCGCCCGGCGCCGCGGCGTTGCCCGCAGCGTGGGCAGGCACGGCAGGATCGCCAGGCCGACGGCGACGGCGGGGGCCAGGTAGCGGACGTTCCACACGAACGAGATCGGCTGCCCCTCCTCGCCCGCGGCGGTCAGGGGCGTGAACAGATAGGCGACCGTGGTCACGATCACGAAGGCGCCCAGCGCCCGCAGGATGGGCTCGCTCCCGCGCCAGACCGCCAGCACGGCAACCGCGATCATTGCGGCCAGGGTCAGGGGCCAGAGGGTCCCGAACGAGTCGTTGAGCCCCGGCCCGAACCACTCCCGCCACACCTCCGTGTCGTTCCAGTAGTGGACGACCGCGAAGTCGGGGCGCAGCTGGAAGTCGCGGACCGGGGCCGGCAGCGAGATCGGGCCCAGCGAGCCGATGTAGGGGATCGGGTTGCCGACCGCGATCAGGTTGCGCGCGTACCAGTAGCCGCCCGCGGCCAGCATCGGGAGGCTCCAGAGCGCCGTGGCCCGCAGGCGCGTCATCCGGGGGGCGATCACGACCACCGCCACCGTCAAGGCGGCGACCGGGGCCAGGAACGACAGCTTGGTCCCAGCGGCCAGCCCAGCCGCGATCCCGGCGACGGCAAGCGCGCCGGCGCCAATCGCCCGGCCGGTGACGGTCGGGCGAGCGGGGGGCCCCTGCCCCCGCTCCCCCGCCGCGTAGCCGTTGACCAGCAGGGCGACGGCGGCGAGGACGAAGGCGACGCCGGTGATGTCGTTGAGCGCCTCGCCGGCCTGGAACTCGACCAGGCTCTGCGAGCCGAGCGCCACCGAAGCGCCGATCAGCGTTTGGGGGCCGAGCCCGTACGGCCGGCCGATGCACCAGGCCGCGAGCAGGGCCATCGACAGCAGGCCCAGGTTGAGCACCGGCGAGACGCTGTCGCGGTCGAAGAACAGGATCCCCAGCGCGTGCGGGACCTCGGAGTTCGCGGGGTAGAACGAGGCGAGGAAGATCGGATCGAAGAACTCGATCTGGCCGAGGTGGCCGGTCTGCACGAACCGCGCCGCGAGCGGCATGTGGTACCAGAGGCTGTCGGCGCGGTCCATGCCGGCGGCGAGCGTGCCCAGGGTCGGCACCATCCAGGCGGCGGCGAGCCCCGCGCAGGCGAGCACGGCGATCACCCTGGCGGGCCCCCAGGTCGCGGGCGCGGGCGGCGCCGCGGCCGGTCCCACGGCCCGGTCGGCGGCCAGCCTGGTCGCGATCAAGCCGGCGGCGAGACCGGTCGCCACCGTGGCACCGAGCACGGGGCCCTCATCGAATCCACCGAAGCTGCCCAGCGCCTCGCAGACCCAGATCAGGCCCGCCACCGCCAGCACCGCCTCGGCCAGCCGCGCCGGGGCTCCGGACCACCCCGGCAGCAGCAGGGCGCGGACCCGGTGGGCGCCGAACGCCAGCGCCGCCACCACCAGGGCGAGCTCGAGGGCGCCGCCCAGGTACGCGCCGACCGTGAGCGTGCGCTCGCTGGCCGGTGCGGTGACGAAAGACATCATCACGCTCCGCCTTGGAACGCCGCCGGGGTTACTTCTTGGACAGGCCGCGGATCACGTAGGAGCGCTCGCCCTCGGCGACCATGCCCAGCTTGCGCGCCGACTGCGCGGCGGCGCCGGAGTCCTCGAGGGCGGCCGCCGTGTCCGCCAGGCGATCGCGCTCCGTGCCGAAGCTCGACCACCTCGCTCCGCTGCGTGCGGGAGTCTCGCCAGGCGTCGACGAAGTTGACCACCGGGTTCACGTACAGAGAGCAGAACCACGAACAGCACGATCACCAGGACCACGCGGCCGAGCTTGTCCCAGTGGATGCGGCTCGCCGGCCGTCCGCGGGCCCGCCGGCGCGGTGCGACCCGATAGGCGCGAGCGCTCACGCTCCATGGTTCGGCGCCCGCGCTCTACCTTCCTGCAAACGCCGCTAACGCACCGATCCCCGGATATGAGGCTCGCTCGCCGAGCTCCTCCTCGATCCGCAAGAGCTGGTTGTACTTCGCCACCCGATCCGAGCGTGACGGGGCTCCGGTCTTGATCTGGCCGCTGCCGGTGGCCACCGCCAGGTCGGCGATCGTCGTGTCCTCGGTCTCACCCGAGCGGTGGGAGATCACCGCCGTGTATCCCGCCTCGTGCGCGATCTCGATCGTCTCCAGGGTCTCGGTCAGGGTTCCGATCTGGTTCAGCTTCACGAGGATGGAGTTGGCGACGCCACGCTCGATGCCGCGTCGCAGGCGTTCGGGGTTGGTTACGAACAGGTCGTCTCCGACCAGCTGCACCCGCTCCCCGAGCCGCTCCGTGAGCGCCCTCCAGCCGTCCCAATCCTCCTCGTCCATCCCGTCCTCGAGCGAGGCCACCGGATAGCGGTCGCAGATCGCCGCCCAGTAGTCCGCCAGCTCTCCGGGCGACAGCGTCCGGCCCTCGTGCTCGAGGACGTAGGCGCCGTCGCCGTACAGCTCGCTGGTCGCCGGATCGAGGGCGATGAAGACGTCCCTGGCCGGCTCGTAGCCCGCCGCCTCGATGCCTGCCACCAGGACTTCGAGCGCCGCCTCGTTCGACTCGAGATCGGGTGCGAAGCCCCCCTCGTCGCCCACGGTGGTCCCGAGGCCCCGCTGCCGCAGGATGACCTTCAGGGCGTGAAAGGTCTCGACGCCCACTTGCAACGCCTCCGAGAAGCTCCGGGCGCCGGCGGGGACGATCATGAACTCCTGGAAGTCCACCCTGTTGTCGGCGTGGGCGCCGCCGTTCAGCACGTTCATCATCGGCACCGGCAGGGTGGTGGCATCGGCGCCGCCGAGGAAGCGGTACAGGGGCTCCCCCGCCTCCGCAGCGGCGGCGCGCGCCACCGCCAGCGAGACGCCCAGGATCGCGTTGGCGCCGAGCCGGGACTTGCTGGGCGTTCCGTCGAGGTCGATCAGGGTGCGATCGATCGCCCCCTGCTCCGTGGCGCGGGCGCCCACCAGCGCGCCGGCGATGTCCCGGTTGACGTTGGAGACGGCCTTGGCCACCCCCTTGCCGCCCCAGGCCTCGCCCCCGTCGCGCAGCTCCGTGGCCTCGAACTCGCCGGTCGAGGCGCCGGAGGGAACCGCGGCACGCCCGCAGGCCTCCGAGTCGAGCGTCACCTCCACCTCGACGGTCGGGTTTCCCCGTGAGTCGAGGATCTGGCGGGCGTGGATGCGCTGGATCGTTGCCACGGTCGCGGAAGTTTGCCAGGCTCAGCCTAGGCGTTTCCGAGGCGCTCGCGGAAGCGCTTCGCCGAGGCGCGCAGGGCGAGCTCGGGGTCGACGCGCAGGCGGCGCGCGAGGTCGACCAGCGCGAACAGCGCCTCGCCAATCCAGCGCTCGGCCTCCTCACGGGTCGCCGGGTGTGCGATCCCCTGCTCCGGCTCGCTGCGCTCGAGCCCGGCCGAGCGGGCGCGCCGCTGAACCTTGCGGGCGTACAGAAGCGCCGGCAGGTTCTCGGGCACGTCCGCGAACGGCTCGCCCGCGCCCCTCCCCTCCTCCTCGCGCTTGATGCGGTCCCAATTGCGCAAGACCTCGCCCGCGGTGGCGGCCTCCGCTTCCCCGAAGACGTGCGGGTGGCGGCGGATCAGCTTCTGGACCATGCCGTCGGCGACCTCGGCAAGGCTTCCCGCACCGCGCTCCTCGAGCAGGAGCGCCAGGAAGTGGACCTGGAACAGCACGTCGCCGAGCTCGTCGAGGAGCTTGGGGTCGTCGCCGCTGGCCGCCGCGTCGGCCAGCTCGTAGGCCTCCTCGACCGTGTGCGGGACGATCGAGCGCTCGTCCTGCTCGCGGTCCCAGGGGCACTCGCGGCGGAGCCGGCGGGTGGTCTCGTCGAGGCGGCCGAGCGCGTCGAGCGCTTCGCTGTCCACCCCTGCTACGGCGTGGGGGTGGGCGGGGGCGCGCCGCCCGGCGGCACCGCGCCCGGGGGCAGCGCACCGGGCGGGCCGATGATGCCCGGCTGCGCGGCCGTGGGCGAAATCGGCCCCTGCGGCAGCGCCGGGATCGGCTGCCCGGGGAACACGGTCGCCTGCCCGGGCTGGACGGCTGGCGTCGAGACCACCGGGGGAGCGCCCGGGATGGCCTGGCGGGGAGGCGTGAAGTTCTCGCAGCGGTCGATCACGTAGTCGTCGGCGCAGAAGGTCCGCGACCTCCACTTCTCGAGGAAGTCCTGCTGGAAGTTCTGGCCGAGCTGCTGCTGCTTCGCCTGCGCGAGCTGCTGCCCGATCTGCTGGCTGATCTCGGAGAGCGGCGTCGTTTCGGCGGGGGTGATCTTCACCACCTGGATCAAGTGGTAGCCCGCCTGCGCCTGGAACGGACCGACCAGCTCCCCCTCCGCGGCGGAGAAGATCTGCTCCTCGAGGGCCGGGTCGCTCTGCCCCTCGGCCACGCCCGCACGCAGGCCGCCGGAGTCCTTGGTCGCCGCGTCGGTGGAGAAGCGCGCCGCGACCTTCTTCCAGCTGGCCGGCGAGTCGTCCTGCTCCAACAGGGCCTTGGCGCGCTCCACCTTCGCCTGGTCCCGGTTGACGATCTCGCGCACGTCACGCGTCTCCGGCTGCTGGAACTGCGCCTTGTTGGCCTCGTAGAAATCCTCGATCTCGGAGTCCGAGACGCTCGGCTCGGCAGGGAGGACCCGTTTCTGGATCTCGTCGCTGAGCAGCTGAAGCTCGACCCTCTGGCGCGCCTCTTCCGGGCTGAAGTTTGCCTGCTTCAGGAACCGCTGGAATTGTTCCCTCTGGCCGTTGAACTGCTCCTCGATGATCCCGTCCAGCCCGTTCGAGATCTCGCTGTCGGAGAGGGTGATCCCGCGCTCGGAGGCCTCGCCGCGCACCCATCGCCCCAGCAGCACGTCGGACATCGCCGAGTCGCGAAGCGTGTCGTACTGCGGGTCGTCGGACGGCGGGACCTCCTCGACTCCCTGCAGGGCGGCCGTCTGCGCCAGCGCCCGATCGAACTGCTCCGTGGTGATCTCGCCGTCCGGCGCCTCCTCGACCACCGCGACCTCGTCCGAGGACACGCTCGGGTTGCCGATTCCCTGGGCGATCGCCACCCCTACGAGCAGCGCCACCAGGACCCCCGCCAGAGCCAAGGCCGCGACGACTCGCCGGTCCTTGGGCACGATTCGCCTGTCCTTGGGCGCGGGTCGCTTGTCCTTGGGCGCTGGCACGGGCCGGCAGCATAACGGCCCTGCATTACGCCTCTCTAAGTCAGGCGGCCACGGGCTCAGCGAGAGCCCCAGCCAAGGCCTCTGTGAGGCCGAGCACGGCGGCCAAGCGGGCCTCGGGCTGGTCGGGCACGCGCAGGGACAGGGTCTTGACCCGCGACTCGTAGAACACCTCCGGGATCTGCTCCCGCAGGCGTCCGACCGCGGCGGCGTCCAGCTCGAGCGGAGTTACCGACAGCCGCTCGCCCCGGTATTCGACCGTACGGGCGCCGAGGCGGCCGAGCTCGATCCGCGCGCGCTGGAGCTCGAACAGGCTCGCGACCGGCTGGGGCAGCGGGCCGAAACGGTCGCGGAGCTCGTCGCGCAGGGCGCGCAGCTGGCCCGGCTCACGGGCGCCCGCCAGCCGCCGGTGAACGTCGATCTTCGCCGCCTCGAAGGGGATGTAGTCGGCGGGCAGGTAGGCGTCGAGGGGAACGTCGAACCGCACCTGGGCCTCGGCCGCCCCGGCGCCCTCGGCGGAGCGGAGCTCCTGCACCGCGTCGTCGAGCAGCGAGACGTAGAGCTCGAAGCCAACCGCCGCCACATGACCCGACTGCTCCTCGCCGAGCAGGTCGCCGGCGCCGCGCAGCTCGAGGTCGCGCATCGCGATCGCGAACCCGGAGCCCAGCTCGGTGTGGTCGGAGAGCGTGGCCAGGCGGGCCGCCGCCTCGGCGCTCAGCCCCTCCGCCGAGGGATAGAGGAGATAGGCGTAGGCGCGCTCTCGCGACCGCCCCACCCGGCCACGGATCTGGTAGGCCTGGGCCAGACCCAGCTCGTCGGCGCGCTCGACGATCAGCGTGTTCGCCTGCGGGATGTCGAGGCCCGACTCGATGATCGTCGTCGCCACCAAGCAGTCGGCCTCGCCGCGCAGGAACTCGAGCATGGTCCGCTCCAGGTCCGCCTCCTCCATCTGCCCGTGGGCCTCGGCGAAGCGGACGCCGGGGCAGAGCGCGCGCAGGCGCTCGGCCACCTGGTGCAGGGTGTCGATTCTGTTGTGGAGGAAGAAGGCCTGGCCGCCGCGCTCGGACTCGCGCTCGATCGCCCTGCGCACGAGCTCCTCCTCGTAGGGGCCGACGTAGGTGCGAATTGGCCGGCGTCCCTCTGGGGGCGTCTCGATCACCGAGATGTCGCGCACGCCCGCGAGGCTCATCTGAAGAGTGCGAGGGATCGGCGTCGCCGACATCGACAGCACGTCGACCTTGAGCTTCAGCTGCCGCAGGAGCTCCTTCTGGCGGACCCCGAAGCGCTGCTCCTCGTCGAGGATCATCAGCCCCAGGTCGGCGGCGCGGACGTCGCGCGACAGCAGCCGGTGGGTGCCGATCAGGATGTCCACCTTGCCATCCGCGAAGCCCGCCAGCGTCGCCCGGATCGCGGCGGGCTTGCGAAGGCGAGAGACCATCTCGACCTCGATCGGGAAATCCGCCAGGCGCTCCCGGAAGGTGCCCAGGTGCTGCTGCGCGAGGATCGTGGTCGGCACCAGCATCATCACCTGCTTGCCGTCCGAGACGGCCTTCTGGGCAGCCCGCAGGGCAACCTCGGTCTTGCCGTAGCCAACATCGCCGCAGATCAGCCGGTCCATGGGGCGCTCGGACTCCAGGTCCCCCTTCACGCGACTCGATCGCCTCGAGCTGGTCGATCGTCTCCCGATACGGGAAGGACTGCTCCAGGATCAGCTGCCAGTCGCCGTCGGGCGGAAAGGCATGGCCGCGCCGAGCGCGGCGCTCCGCGTAGAGGTTGAGCAGCTCTCCCGCCAGCTCGCGAGCGGCGCGGCGGGCGCGAGTCCTTCACCCCCTCCCAGCGCGCCGACCCCAGCGCCGAGAGCTGCGGCGGCTCTCCCCCCGTGCCCACGTAGCGGGTGATCTTGGCCAGCTGGTCGGTGGGCGCGAAGACGCGATCGGAGCCGCGGTAGCTCAGCTCCAGATAGTCGCGGGTGACGCTGGCGACGGTCTTCGTCTCGAAGCCGGCGAAGCGGGCGATCCCGTGGTCCTCGTGGACGACGTGGTCGCCGACCCGCAGGTCGGTGAAGGTCGCCAAACGGCCGCGCGCGGGGCCGGGGGCCGCCGCCGGGCGCCGGTGGACCAGACGGCGGAAGGGAATCACGACCAGGCTCAGGTCAGCCGAGACGAAGCCGTCGGAAAGCCTCGCCTCCGCGAACCACACAAAAGCCGCTCGCGTGCTCGGCTTCGCCTCCGCCGCGAGCGGGTCGCCTAGGGACGAGTGATCCAGGGACTGGTCATCCAGGAACCGGGCGTCGAGCCGGTTGAGGTTGTAGCGCGCGCGCTCGGCCTCGCCGCGATTCTCGAACGCGACCACCACGCGATTGCCGGAGCGAAGCTCCCGCTCCAGCTGCGACTCCGCCTCGCCCATGCTGCGGGCGGCGGAGGCCGGCGCCGGAGCCCGGAACACCAGATCAGCTTCCGCCTGCCTGCTCGGCTCCGCCTCCGCGGCAAGCGGGTCTGCGGCAATCGGGTCTGCGGCAAGCCCATGTATCTGCAGCGAGGCGCGCTCGGCGAGCGGCGCGGCGACGTCGACGTAGAGGCGGCGCGCATCGGCGTCGCGGATCGCCGTGGTGACATCGTCCCAGTGGTCCCGGAGCGCGGTCTCAATCTCCTCGGCGGCGGTGATGATCACCGCCGCCTCGGTGGGGATCAGCTCGAGGGGCGCGCGGAAGCTCTCCAGCGGCAGCAGCTCAGCGAGGTCCGGCCGCTCCTCGTCGTCCTCCAGGGCCAACTCCGCCAGCTCCCTGTGCTCCGAGGCCAGCTCGGCGGCCGGCGAGATCTCCACCCGGTCGGCCTCGCCCAGGGAGCGCTGGGTAAAGGTCGAGAACCAGCGGATCGACTCGATCTCGTCGCCGAACAGCTCCAGCCGCGCCGCCCGGTCCTCGGTGGCTCCGAAGACGTCGAGGATCCCGCCCCGCACTGCGAACTGCCCGCGCTCGTCCACCTGGTCGACGTGCTCGTATCCGGCCTCCACCAGGAGGTCCGCCACCTCGCCCAGGTCGACCTCCGCGCCACGCTCGAGCGTGAAGCCCCCCGGGCGCAACGCCGCGTCGGGTACCGCCTCGGCGAGCGCCACCGCGCTGGCCACCACCACTGCGGGATCAGAGGCCGTGATTGCGTCCAGCGCCGCGATCCGCAGGCCGACGAGGTGGGGCGGCGGCGCAACGTGGGACGCGTAGCCGGTGCCGCGCGAGGGGTAGTAACGGACCTGGCGCGGCGCCAGGTAGGCGCGAAGCTCGCGGGCCAGGTCGCGGGCCCCGATGTCGTCCGCGGCCACCACCAGCACCGGCCGGCCGCCCAGGCCGTCGGGGGCTTCGACCAGCGCCGCCAACAGGTATGGCTGGATCGAGGCGGACATGTGCACGGGCACCGAGCGTCCCTCCCGGGCGGCGCTCGCCAGCGAGCGAAACCGCTCATGCTCAGCGGCGATCTCGAGCAGTGGCCGCAGGCTCATCTCTGGTGGTCAAATCCTCGTGCGTGCATGTCAAGAAACCGGACGCGACGGTCCGGCAATCGCCACCGGGCATCGGCCCGGCCAGTCCCGATTCTAGGATGCCCGGATGAGCAAGACCCAGTACTACTGCGCAAGCTCGCTGGACGGCTACATCGCCGAGAGCGACGACACGATCGACTGGCTGCAAAAGTACGAGGGCAGCTACGAGGGGGAAGGAGCCGAGCCGATGAAGGGCTCCTACGATCGCTTCTACGAGGACGTGGGAGCCCTGGTGATGGGCTCGGCGACCTACGGTTCATCCTCGACGAGCTCAGCAAGTGGCCCTACGAGGGCAAGCCGACCTGGGTCCTGAGCACGCGAGACCTACCCAAGCAGGCGGGCGAGGAAGTCGACGTCAGGATCGTCAACGCGAAGGTGCCGGATCTCCACGACGAGCTGATCGCCGCGGCCGGCGAGCGCAACCTGTGGGTCGTCGGCGGCGGCAACGTCGCCTCGCAGTTCGCGGACGCGGGCCTGCTGGACGAGCTGCTCGTCACCGTGGTCCCCGTCGTGCTGGGCGAGGGCAAGCCGCTGTTCGATCGTCGGCTGCCCGGCGGCACCATGCAGCTGACGGGGATCGCGCGTCTTCGACAGCGGCATGGTCGAGCTGCGGTACGAGATCTAACCCTCGTACGGCAGCCCGGGCCCCGAGCGCTGCCACTCGACCTGGCCCTCGCCCTCGGCGCGGGAGCGCTCCTCGACGCCGTCCCAGGCGTGGAGCATCCGCTTCAGGCGGGCCACCGCCTCGGGCGGATGCTCGGCGATCGCCGCGGCGAGCGCGAGCGCGTGCTCCTCGGTTGCCGGGGCGGGGGCGACCCTGTGCACGAGCCCCCAGCGAAGCGCCTCGTCGGCGCCCACGTCCTTGGCCGTCAACAGCAGGTACTTTGCCGCCGAGAGGCCGCAGAGGCTGACCAGCCGCGCGGGCCCCACGGGGACCCCGAGCGCCGCGCCCGGAAAGCGCAGCCGCAGGTTGGAGCCGCCGACCCGCAGGTCGCAGGCGACGGCGATCTCGGCGCCGCCGCCGATGCACGAGCCGTGGCAGGCGGCGACCGTCGGCTTCGGGAAGGCGGTCAGCTCGTCGTACAGCCGGGCGAACAGCTCCATGCGGCGGACCCGGCCCTCGGCGTCCAGCTGCTCGCGGACGTCGGCGCCGGCCGAGAGGCCCATGTGATCGGTCGAGGAGAGGACGAGGACCCGGACGCTCTCTTCGTCGCGAGCGGCCGCCAGGTGCCCGAGGATCTCCTCGAGCATCTGCGTGTTGAGCGCGTTGCGCGTCTCGGGCCGGTCGAGCCGCAGCAGGGCGACACCCGCCTGGTCCACGTCGTAGATGGTGAGAGTCACTTCACTCCGGCGACTCCTGCGCCAGCTCGCTCACCAACCGCTCCGTTTCGTCCGCGGCGCGCCGCACCAGCTCCAGCACCTCGGCCGCGGGCTCCGCGAAGCGCGACAGGACGTAGGCGGAGACGACCTCGGGATCGGTCGAGTCGGGCCGTCCCACCCCCGCCCGGACGCGCCAGAAGTCGGGCCCGCCGAGTCCCTGGGCGAGGCTCTTCAACCCGTTGTGGCCGGCGGTCCCTCCGCCGAGCCGGGTGCGCACCTCCCCGAACGGCAGGTCGATCTCGTCATGGACGACGACGACCCGCTCCAGCGGCAGCTTCAGGGCCCCCCGTGCTGGCCCGACGCAGGTCCCCGACTCATTCATGTACGTCTGCGGGATGAGGACAGCCACCTGCGGCCCCCCAAGGCCAGCGCTGCCCTCGGTGATCAGGCCGCGAAAGCGCTCCTTCGCCCTCGGCATCTGCCAGCGCCGGGTGAGCTCGGCCGCCACCTCGAAGCCGAGGTTGTGGCGAGTGGCCGCGTAACGCGAGCCTGGGTTGCCGAGGCCGACGACCAGAATGGCAGGGCTACTGCCCTTCCCCGTCGCCCTCGGCCCCGCCTTCGGCCGGGGCCTCGCCCTCCGCAGCCTCCTCGCCCTCGGGGACCTCGCCCTCCTCGCCGACCAGCTCGGCCTCCTCCTCGAGCTCCGGCTCGGGCTCCTCCTCCACCCTCGGCGGCGACAGGGTGGCGATCGTCACCTCGCCGGGGTCGTCCACGGCGAACTCGACCCCCTCGGGGGCGGTCAGCGCGCTGAGCTGAAGCGTGTCGCCGATTGACATTCCCGAGACGTCGGCCGGGATGCTCTCCGGGATCGCGGTCGGCAGGGCCTCGATGGTGATCTGGTGCGTGACGTGCTCCAGCACGCCCCCCTCCTTGACGCCTGGGGCGTCCTCGGCGCCGAGCAGCTCGATCGGCACCTCGGCCTCGATCTCCTCGTCGAGCTTCACCTCCAGCAGGTCGAGGTGGATAAGCGCGCCTCGCACCGGATCCCGCTGCTGCTCCTTGACCACCACCGGGGTGGACCCGGAGCCGTCGAACTCGAGGTCGATCAGGGCGCCGCCGCGGGTGAGCACCGTGCTCGCCAGGCGCTCGGGCACCTGAAACGGGCGCGCCTCCTTGCCGTCACCGTAGACGACCCCGGGGACCATGCCGGAGCGGCGCAGACGGCGGCTCGGCCGCGAGCCGAACTCGCTCCGCTCCTCGACCTTCAGGGTTGTCCGATCGCCGGCCATGACCGGCCCGGAGGATAGCTGGCCGATCTCGCCTCAGCTGTCGTCGAGTCGGAGGGTTTGGCCCGGTTGGAGCACGCGGACCTCGACCTCGGGCGCGAGCCGCCGCGACCACTCCACGAACTCGCGCGCCGGACGCTCGAACAGCCACGGCCAGAGGCGCTTCGCGCCCACCGGCGCCAAGGTTCCCCAGTGCACCGGCACCGCGAACCGCGGCCGGAGCATCGCCAGCGCCATCGCCGCCCGTTCGGGGTCCAGGTGACCGGGCCCCAGCCTCGGGCCCCATCCCCAGATCGGCAGCAAGGCGACGTCGAGGTCCTCCGCGAGGTCCCGCATGGCCCCGAACAGCGCCGTGTCGCCCGCCCAGTAGACGCGCCTCGGTCCCTCGACGACATAGCCCACGACCCCGCTCTTGCCGAGGCCGAACATGCGCCCTCCTGCATGCCTCGCCTCGACCGCCCTCACCCGCAACCCGGCCAGCGTCGCCGTCTCCCCAGGGGAGAGCTCGCGGGCGTTCGCGAATCCGTGCCTGGCCAGGAGACCGGTGCTTCCCGGCGGGCCCAGGATCGGCACCGAGCGCCCGACCTTGCGAAGCGAGGCAAGATCGAGGTGGTCGAGATGCAGGTGCGATATCAGCACCCCATCGACCCGCCCGAGGGCCTCGCGGTCGACCCCGCCGTGCCGCCGCAGGACGCCCAGCAGGCGCTCGCGGAGCAGCGGGTCGGTGAGCAGCCTGGCCTCCCCCATCTCGATCAGCGTCGTGGCGTGGCCGGCGTAGGTGATGGCCGTCGTGGCGTGGCCGGCATTGGTGGTTGCCCCCCGGCTCGGCACGCCGACAAGCATACGAGTGCCGAAATCTCGGCAGCGCGCGGCTACTCTGATGGCGATGGCCGACGACAAGATCCCCAAGGGGCGAATCCGCCGCTCGGCGAAGCTGGGCTCGGCGCTGGGCGTCCAGGCCAGCCGCTACGCGGGCACGAAGGCGGCGAACGTCGCCCGATCGGACGAGCGAGCCGAGCGTCAAATCGAGGCGCGCCACCTGGAGACGGCCATGAAGATGGCCTCGACCCTGGGCGAGATGAAGGGAGCGGCGATGAAGCTCGGCCAGCTCGCCTCTTTCATCGACACCGAGTTCCTGCCGCCCGAGTACGCGGAGATCTACCAGGAGGAGCTCGCCAAGCTGCGCACCTCCGCGCCGTCGATGCCGTGGGACAAGGTGGGCAAGGTCCTGGAGGAGGAGTACCGTGGCGAGCCGCTCGAAGAGCTCTTCGCCGAGATCGAGGAGGAAGCCTTCGCCGCCGCCTCGATCGGCCAGGTTCACCGCGCCAGGCTGCACGACGGTCGCGCGGTCGCGGTCAAGATCCAGTACCCCGGGGTCGCCGAGGCGCTCGAGTCGGACCTTCGCAACGTGGGGATGATCATGCGCCTGGCCCGTGCGATCGCACCCGGGCTCGACGCCAGGGCGGTCGCCGAGGAGTTGCGCCTGCGGGTCATGGAGGAGCTCGACTACGAGTACGAGGCGCAGAGCCAGCGGACCTTCGCCCGCGCCTACCGCGGCCACCCCTTCATCTACGTCCCCGACGTGCTCACCCGCCTCTCGAGGCGCCGCGTGCTGGTGACCGAGTACGTGGAGGGCCTCGGGTTCGAGGACGTGAAGCGCCTGCCGCAGCCGGATCGCGACCGCTTCGGCGAGATCGTCTTTCGGTTCTGCTTCGGCTCGATCTATCACCTGCAGCAGTTCAACGCCGATCCCCACCCGGGCAACTACATCCTGATGCCCGACGCCCGGATCGCCTTCCTCGACTTCGGGATGACCAAGCGACTCGACAGCGAGCAGATCGAGCTGGAGCAACGGGCGATCGACGCCGCGGCGCGCCGCGACCCGGAGGCGCTGCGCGAGGCGCTCCACGTCCTCGGCTTCATCAAGAACCCGTCGAAGCTCGATGCAGAGCGGCTGATGGAGCACGTGATGGTGGTCGGCGGCTGGTACATGGAGGACCGCGAGATCCAGCTCACGCCGGAGCGGGTGATGAAGGTGATCGAGTCCACGTCTGACCCGCGGTCGCCCTACTACGACCTGATGCGGCGCGAGAGCATCCCCGCCGAGGAGCTGATGGGCAGGCGAATGGAGATTGGCGTGCTGGCGGTGCTGGCGCAGCTGCGGGCGAAGCGAAACTGGCACCGGATCAGCCGGGAGTGGATCTACGGCGACCCGCCCGCCGGCGAGCTGGGCGAGCTCGAGTGGGCCTACTTCGACGAGCGCGGCGAGCGCCGCGTGCCCGGGATCGCCGAGCGCGCGTAGGCCTGGGCCCGCACTGCTTTCTTCATCGGTCCAGGTCGGCGAACAGGCGTGGGTCGTTGGTGCAGATGCCGTCGACGCCAAGGGCGCTGAGCCGTCGCATCCGGGGGAGGTCGTCCACGGTCCAGGCGATCAGCTCCACGCCCTCATCGTGGCAGGCACGAGCTAGGCGGGCCGTGATCACGGGGTCGTAGGCCCAGATCGAGCTCACCCCCAACCCCGGCGCCTGGCGACGGACGTGACCCGGCAGCCGTCTTCGCAGCGAGACGAGACCCGCGACCACCAGCGGCTTGGCCCACGGGATCGAGTTCCAGTCCCGCGTCACCCTGGGCACCGTCCAGCCCAACCGCAGCCCGGGATCGAGCCCGCGCAGCACCCGCAGGCTGGAGACCTCCATGGTCGAGATGGAGGCTCGCTCCACGAGGCCCCGCTGGCGGAGCGCCGCCACCACCTCGTCCTCGCGCCCGGCGATCTTCAGGTCGCAGTCGAGCTCGACGCGGTCGAGCGGCGCCCGCGTGAAGGCGTCGAGCACCTCGTGGAGGGTCAGCGGCTCGCGGCGGGCCGCGTCACCCCAGTCGTGGGCGACCAGCAGCGGGGAGGCGCCCCCGGCCACCGGTCCGGCCACCGCCCGCCGCCAATCTCCATCCAGGAACTCCGAGCGGGGGCGAAGCACGTCCAGCTCGATCATCTCGACACCGGCGGCCACCGCCGCCTCGAAGCTCTCCAGGGTGTTCCCCGGCCGGAGCGAGTCGGCTCCCTTATGGCCGATTCGCTTCAAGCGCCGAGGGGTGCCGCCGCGACGACAACCGCCACGGCCGCCGCCAGGCCCCTCGTCAGCCGCATCCCGACGAGCACATCGCCGTCATGGCCTGGCGCAGAGCCGCGGCCGAGACCACGCCGGCGGGCACCGGCTCCGCCCGGTAGCTGAAGCCGAGCTCGAAGGTCAACAGGAAGGTCCTGGCGCCGTTGGCCTTGTAACCGCCTATCGGCCCGGTCTCACCGCTCGCATCCTTGCCCCAGGCGATCAGCCAGTGCCCGTTGTCCAGGCGCCGGGCCGAGCCGCAGCAGTGGGAGATGGGGACGCCGGGGTCGGTGATCGACCCCAGGTGAGTTGCCGTTCCCGCCGCCTCGTCGATCCGGAAGCGCACGGCCCGCGGCTTGCGATGGCGCAGATTGGAGCGATTGTCGAACACGGTCATGGTCCCGTCGGAGAGCAGGCGGGCGTCGTGCTGGGCGCCGAGGGGCTGGGTGCGGGTGTCGTTTCGAACCTCGAGGCTCTGGGGCGTGCTGGTGCCTCCCAGCTTCCAGACGATCTCGCCGGTTGACTTTTCGATCTTGTAGACGGCGTCGAAGTGCCTGAAGGAGGCGATCACCGAGTCGCCGGCGTCCTCGATCGAGTTCCAGTGGGCGATGTCATAGCCAAAGGCGGTGTTGCTGATTGCCCACGGCCAGTGGCGCCCGGTCTCGGCCAGGGCCGTGTGGTCCTGGCTCTTCCAGTCCCAGATCAGCTGGCCGCCGGGGCTCACCTGCTGCAACTCGGCGTTGTAGACGTCGGCGTCGCTCGAGCCGCCGTAGGCGCTCGTGTCGACGTGGCGCTGCCTGACAGCCGCCCCGATCAGGTGGTCGCCGCCGCCGACCAGCCGAAGGTCGTGGGGGTCGCCCACGTGGCCGACCGGGGTCAGGATGCGCACGAGGCTCCCGTCGAGGCGGTGGATCTCCCATCGCTTGGTAACGCGATCGAACCAGAGAACGGTCCCGTCCGAAAGCACCCTGGTGGCGTGGGTCGGAGCGTGGATCCACCAGATCGGCACCCCGTTGTTGTCGAAGATCATCCCGTACTGCTGTTCCGGGGGGACGAAATCGCGATCGGCCGAGAAGTACTTCGGCGACACGGGGCCAGAGCGGTTGAAGGTGTAGTCGGGAAAGTTGTTCGGCAGGCAGCGAACGTGGTAGCGATAGGTCTGCGTGCGCCCCACCTCCCGCACGGTGATCCCGAAGGCCCGTCCCGAGCCGAGCGGCACCGTCCGGCTGAAGTCACCGGTTCGGAAGGGCTGGTTTCCGATCGCCGCCTCCCAGCCCGAGGAGGTGTGGCCGTCGACGGTCACCGGCGCGTCGTTGCAGCGCACGACGTAGTCGGAGACGGTGGGCGAGAAGCTCGGGAAGAGGCTCGGGGCGCTGAAGCTCACCTGGCCCGGCTGTGGCGCCGCCGCGGCCGCACCGCCCGCGCCGAGGAGCCCGGCGATCGCAAGCGTCGAGCCCGCCACCATTGCAAGACGAAGTCGACGCCCCCCTAACACCGCGTTGATCCTACCGCCGCGGCGCTGGAGGCCGCGGCTCACGGCTCGGATCGAAGTTGGCAGCTGGAGCCGGCGCAGTCCCGTAGCTGGTGCAGGCGGCCGGCGAGCTGTTGCTTGGTGGACGCGTAGGCGGGGTCGGCGTGGCGACTCCGGAGCTCGAACGGGTCCTTGAGCAGGTCGTAGAGCTCCCTCGCACCGTTGCGATGCTCGGCGTACATGTAGCGCTCGGTCCGGATCGCCGCGAAGCTCGGCTCCTCGATCAGGAGCTCGCGGCCCTCCTCGATACCGGGCTCATTTGCGACATCGATCAGCGAGCGCCCGTCCATCACCAGGCCGGGGTCCGCGTTCGCCAGGTCGAGGATCGTCGGCGCCAGGTCGGCGTTGATGGACAGGTCGCTCGACGTTCACACCCTCCGGGATGCCCGGCCCGCGGATCTGGAGCGGCACCCGGATCGACTCCTCGTAGATGTGCATCTTGCCGCTCGGGATCCGGTGCTCGCCGTGGAAGAAGCCGTTGTCGGAGGTGTAGATCACCACCGTGTCACCGAGCGCGTTGCTCTCGCCCAGCGCATCGACGACTCGCCCGGACGCCCTCGTCCACCGACAGCAGCGATTCCAGCTCGCAGCGGTACTTGCGCCGGATGTTCTCGATCTGATCCGGGTCCAGGAACGGGAGGCGGGCGAAGGGCGGCTTGTCGGAGATGTCGCCCTCGTTGAAGTTCGGGGGCCTCGGCAGCCGCTCGGAGTCGAACGCATCGGCGTGGCGCGGCGCCGGCCTCGCCGCGCCATGGCAGTTGAAGGGCGGGTGCGGGCCCGGGCCCGACTGCGGGGCGCCCGCGTGCGGCGCCGTGTAGGTGAGCCAGAGGAAGAACGGCTGCGTCCTCGGCGCCCTGCGGTCGACGAAGTCGACCGCCTTGCGCGTCAGCACGTCCTGCTTGAAGTCGGCCCGGCGGTGGCCGTAGTCGACCAGGTCGCCGTTCTCGTTCAGCGTGTAGTCGTACACCGCCTGCTCGTTGGGCGCCGCCCCATACCACTCGCTCCACCCGTCCGGCACCAGATCCCCTGCGTATCCGTTCAGGGACTTGCCGATCATGGCGGTGTGGTAGCCAGCGTCCTGAAGCCAGATGGCCAGGTTGTCGTCTCCGTGCAGCTCCTGGAAGCGCTCGAACCCCCCGTTGGGCAGCTTGTTGTCCAGCACGCCGTGGTTGTGCATGTACTGGCCGGTGAGGAAGGTGGCGCGCGAGGGGCAGCAGAGCGAGTAGTTGACGAAGTTGTTCTGGAACGTCGCTCCCCGGTCGCCGATCAGCGAGTTGACGTTGTCCATCACCCGCATCGATTCGAGCGTTTGGTCGTCGGTGGAGATCACCAGCACGTTGGGCGGTATGTGGTCCGCCGCGGCCGGGCCGACGGTCGCCGGGGGTGCCCCGGCGCCGGCGAGCGCCAGCGCGCCAACCGCGCCCATCGTCACGACCACCAGCAGTGGGCGTTTCCCAAAACCGGTTCGGTGGCGACCATCCGCCAAGATCGATGCTCCTTTCGGCACTGCCGTCGGTTCGGGGAACCGCCCGCACGGCCAGCGCAGCGACGCCGCCCTGACCCTACACCTCCGGGCCGTCAGCGGGAGAGCTAGCGCAGCTAGAACAGCTGGTTCTCGCCCGCGAAGATCTCGCTGACCGAGTCGTCGGCGAAGATCCGCCGGATCGAGTCGGCGAGGGTCTGGGCGGTGGAGAGCACGGTGATGTTGTCCGGCGCGCCGGGGCGCAGCGGGATCGTGTCCGTGACCACGATTCGCTCGATCCCCGATTCCTCGTAGGAGAGCCGCTCGTAGGCGGGGCCGGAGAAGACGCCGTGGGTGGCGGCGGCGATCACCCGCGCGGCACCCTCCTCGCGCACGGTCCGGGCCGCCGCGCCGAGGGTGCCGGCGGTGTCGATCATGTCGTCGACGAGCACCGCGGTCTTGCCCTGCACCTCGCCGACCACGTAGCCGATCTCGGCGACCTGCTGGGCGGGGCGCTCCTTCTCCATCACGGCCCAGTGGCAGCCGACCTTGCGGGCGAAGTTGCGCGCCATCTTCACCCGTCCGGCGTCGGGCGAGACGATCACGAGCTCCTCGGTGAAGGCCTGGTCCATGAACCACTGGGTCAGCATCGGCATCGCGGTCATGTGGTCCACGGGGACGTGGAAGAAGCCCTGGATCTGGCCCGCGTGCAGGTCCATGGTCAGCACCCTGTCGACGCCGACGCCCTCGAGGCACTTGGCGACGACGCGTGACGAGATCGGCTCGCGCGGCGCCGACTTCTTGTCCTGGCGCGCGTAGCCGTACCAGGGCATCACCGCGATGATTCGGTGCGCCGAGGCGCCCTGGGCGGCGTCGATCATCATCAACAGCTCCGCCAGGGCGTCGTTCGGGGTTATGCCGTGCGCCTCGTTCGCGGCCGTCGACTGGACGATGAACACGTCGGCGCCCCGGATCGACTCCTCGTAGCGGCAGTAGACCTCGCCGTTGGAGAAGGTGCGCAGGTCGACCTCGCCGACATCGAGGTCGAGGTGGCCGCCGATCTTCGCGGCCAGCTCCATGGAGGCGCGGCCGCCGAACACCATCAGGCGCTTGGTGTAGTCCTGCGGGATCGAGCTGACCATCCGGGGGCGCTCCTCGAGCGTGCTCATGATTCCTCGGCCTCCGCTTTCCTCACCCTCTTCTCGGCGTAGCCCTCGATGTTGCGCTGCTCTGCCCGTTCGACCCCCAGCGCCCCGGGCGGGACGTCCTCGGTGATCACCGAGCCGGCTCCAGTGTAAGCGTCATCGCCGACGCTGACCGGGGCAATCAGCATCGTGTCGGAGCCGATTCGCGCACGTTCCCCGATCTTCGTCCGGTGCTTGCGAACGCCGTCGTAGTTGACGGTGACCGTCCCGGCCCCGACGTTGGAACCGGCCCCAACCTCGGCGTCGCCGACGTAGGACAGGTGCGGGACCTTCGCCTCCTCGCCGATCTCCGAGCTCTTGATCTCGACGAAGGCGCCCGCCTTGGCGCCCTTGCGAAGCGTCGCGCCGGGGCGCAGGTGGGCGAAGGGGCCGATCTGGCAGCCGTCGGCGACGTCGCACTGGACGAGATAGGAGTGCGGGGCGCTGACCCCGGCGCCGAGCCTCGAGTCGATCAGGGTCGTGTGCGGGCCGACCACGCTCCCTGGCCCGACCTGGGTGCGGCCGCGCAGGGTGGTGCCGGGCTCGATCACGGCGTCGGCCTCGATCTCGACCTCGGCGTCGATCCAGGTCGCCTGCGGATCGGCGATGGTGACGCCGGCGAGCATGTGGCGCTCGAGAATGCGCCGGCGCGCCTCGGCGCTGACCACTGCAAGTTCGACGCGGGTGTTGATGCCGATGTTGACGGTCACGTCGTCCACCTTGTGAACCAGAACGCGCCGGCCCTGCTCGCGCAGCGCCCGCAACACGTCGCCGATGTAGTACTCGCCGGCCGGATTGTCGGTCGTGATCCGCTCCAGGCCGTCGGCGAGCGCGCTGCCGTCGAACGCGAAGGTGTTCGTGTTCACCTCGCGGAGCGCCAGCACCTCGGGCGCGACGCCCTCGGGGTGCTTGGTCTCGACGATGCGCTCGAACTCGCCGTTGGGGTCGCGGACCACCCGGCCGAGCGAATCGGGATCGTCGCGGTCAACCGTGACCACGGTCGCCGCGGCCCCGGCACCGCGGTGAGCGTCGACCAGGCCCCTGATCAGCTCGGCGGAGACGAGCGGGTGATCGCCGTTCATGACCACCACGGTCTCCGAGTTGCCGACCAGGTCGAGCGCCGCCCGCACCGCGCCGCCTGTTCCGTCGGGCTTCGGCTGGATTACGGTCTCGGTTCCCTCCGGGAGGGCGGACGAGAGGTCGCGGTCGGGCGAGGCGATCACGCAGACGCGCCCGGCGCCGGCCTCCTGCGCGGCGATCACCGGCCAGGCGATCATCGGCCGGCCGCAGATCGGGTGCAGCACCTTCGGCACCGCCGAGCGCATCCGGGTGCCCTCGCCGGCGGCCATGATCAACACGGTGGGCCCGCTCACCTTCGGAATCGTAGAGCGGCGGGGGCCTTCAGGCGAACTTCGCACCCTCCGCCCGGGAGCGGGTTCCTGCCGGTATCCGGCAATAAACCGCCCACTCCGGGCGCCGATCGCCCGGCATCGTCCGGCGCTTCACCGCCCCTTCACTGACCCTGCAATCCGGGGTGGGGTAAGCGGTAGCCCGCCAGGTTTTGGTCCTGGACGAGACGTTCAAGTCCTCCCCGCCGGAGCTGCTTTCGGCGGTGGCTCGCGCTGATCCGGTCCCGCGATCCGCCGTAGAGGAGGAGAATTGGCCGACGAATACGTGTTCATCGACGAGTGGGACGTGGACGCCCCGCAGGAGGCGGTGTTCGACGCCCTCGCCGACGCCCGCACCTACCCCGAGTGGTGGCGGCCCGTCTACATCGCGGTCGAGGCGGACTGCCCGCCCGAGGTCGGCTGCGTCTCGCAACAGGAGTTCAAGGGACGGCTCCCCTACCACCTGAAGACGCGCTCCGAGATCGTTCGCCTCGAGCGCCCGCGCGAGTTCGAGGTCAACGTGGTGGGCGACCTGACCGGCAAGGGGATCTGGACGCTGACCCCCTCGGACGGCGGCGTCCACGTCCACTTCGACTGGCGGGTGATCGCCGACCGGCCCCTGCTCCGCGTCCTAACCCCCGTGCTGCGACCGGTGTTCCGCTGGAACCACAACTGGTCGATCAAGCGGGCGATCGAGGGCCTCGAGCCCTACGCGCGCTCGCGAGGTACGGCCTAGCTTCTAGTCCTCCGCCGGGCGCCGGACCCTGCCCGCCTCGGTGCCGGGCTCGGTGGCCGGGCCGCGCGGGGAGGCGATTCCGAGCACCCGCATCGCCTTCAGCCCCAGGCTCAGCTTCTCGCGGCCCTCGCTGGAGGAGATGTCGTGGCCGCTCAGCTCCCGAACGCGCTCCAGCCGGTAGCGCACCGTGTGGCGATGGGTGAACAGCTGGGCGGCGGTCTGGGCCACGTTGCCGTCGTTCTCCAGATAGGCCTCCACGCTGGTCACCAGCTCGGTCTCGTACTGCTCGTCGTAGGCGGCCAGCGGCGCCAGCGTCTCCTCGTAGAAGCGCTCCAGCTCGCCGGGGTCCTCGCTCATCGCCGGCAGCAGCAGGCGGTAGGCGCCGGTGTCCTCGAAGGCGAGCATCGCGAGCCCCTCGGCCTCGGCGACGTTCGCGGCCAGCAGCGCCTCCTTCCCGGCCCGATACAGGTCGACCGGGTCCTGCGTGCGCCGGCTTAGAGCCACGGTCACGGCGAAGCCCGGCAGCGAGGCGGCCAGCTCGCGCTCCAGCCCCTGTGCGGCGCGAGCGAGGTCGCCGTCCTGGGCGGCGGGGACGATCGCCGCGACCTCCGCCGGCTCGCCCTCGGCGAGCGCGCCAAGCGAGCCGCCTCCGGTGGAGCGAAGCGCCCGAAGGGCGACCGTCAGCACTCGCGCCCGCCAGTCGCCGGACTGCGCGGCGCGCGGCGCGGCGCGGGCGATCACCACTCCCGCGCCCATCTCGATCTCGGCTCCGAGCTCGGCCGCCCGGGCGACGATGTCGCCCCGGTCGGTGACCTCGCGGGCGATCACCGCCCGCACGAAGGCGCCGGCAGCCTCGTCGCTAGCCCAGTCGGGCGCGCGCGAGCGCTCCACCTCGAGCGCCAGCAGGGTCGAGACCATTCGGGTCAGCGCGGGCGAGGGCGGCTCGCCGCGCGCCCTGTAGCGGAGCTCGCCCACCACGGCGTCCGCGACGCGCAGCGTCGCCGACGTCGACGTCCTCGGCCTCGGACAGCAGCTTCCCCTCCTCCGCCGAAGAGGAGGCGGCGACCGCCAGCACGGCGCTGGAGCGGTCGATCAGGGCGACGCTGGCGCCGAGCGCCTTGGCCGCCGCGCGGGCCACCGCGGGCAGGCCGGCCCCCGACTCGATCGCCCCCGAGAGGGCCTCGAGCGTCGCGTCATCTGGCCCCTTTGCAGGGACTTTACGGCTCGCGGGCTTCGAGCTCACCCGGAAATTCTAGTCGGGGTGCCTCGGGGCCATGAAGGCCGGTTCAGTCCAACCCGGGAAGGATCCGCGTGATGTCGTCCCAGAAGTAGACGATCAGGACGCCGAGCGCGACGCCCAGGAGCAGCAGCGCGACGAGCACGAACAGCGACAGGAGCGCCGCCGTCGCCTTCTCCCAGGTCCGCCCGTAGGAGCCGATCGCGGGGACGAGGATGAGCGCCGCGAAGGCGAGCACGCTGAGTACGCCCGGCGCCGCCGAAGAGGTAGTACTCAGTCCCTAGCCCGAGCAGGCGGGGCATCTCGCGAGGCATTCTGCCGCAAGTGGGTGACGATCATGGCGACCACGCCGCAGGCGGCGAAGGCGGCCACGCCGAGCGCCCAGCCGGCGCTGACGTCGCTCAGGTAGTGCACCCGAAGGTAGACGCGAGACAGCCCGACCGCCGCCGCCAGCGCGATCCCGATCACCAGCAGCGCGGTGCCACCTGAGATCCCGGGGCGCAGCCGCACCGTGAGGGTGAGCGCCAGCCAGGGGAAGATGATCGCGTGGGCGGCGTGGCCGCTGGGGAACCCGGAGCCCTCGACGCCCGTCAGCGGGTGGCTGGGCCGCGGCCGATCCGTTTCGGCCTTCAGCTCGCCGACCCCGATGTAGATGATGGTCACCGCCGCAACCAGCACGGCGGCCTCGGCCCAGCGCCGCCGCGCCACCAGGAACAAGGCCGCAAGCACCGCCAGCGGCAGATTGACCGCGGCGGAGCCGAGCGCGGTGACGATCTTGGCGACGTCCGTGACCCAGGCCGCGCGCAGGTGCCCGGCGAGATCGAACGCCGTGCGGTCGCCGGGCGTCGGCCCCGGATCGCCCGAGATCACGACCGTGTAGGCGATCACCACGTAGAGGCTGACCGCGAGCACCGCGAGCAGGGTCGTGAACTGGAGTCCCAGTCTCCCGGGCGTCAACCGGGCCCACAGGAAGCGCGCCGGCGGGGCCACCCGGCGCCCCGCCGCGAGCAGCGGGCGAAGGGCGGCACGTCGCTCCATCCCCTCCACCAGCCGCCTGCGGTTCTCCGGCCGGCGCAGGAAGCGGATCGACGACCACGATCCCGACGATCACGCCGACCGCGATCCCGAACAGAAGCGTGCCCTGTCCGGCGGTGTGCGCGGCGGCGTCGAGGCTTTGCGAGGCGAAGTAGCCGATCAGCCCGAAGGTGGCCGCCCACAGCCCAGTGCCGAGCACGCTGAACGGGAGGAAGTAGGAATAACGCATCCCCGAGCTGCCGGCGATGAACGGCGCCAGCGCCCGCACCAGGCCGATGAAGCGGCCGATCACGATCGTCTTGCCCCCGTGGCGCGCGAAGTAGTCCTCGACCCGAGCGAACCGCTCGTGCGTGATCCGCACCCTCGGGCCGTGGCGCAGCAGGAAGCCTCGGCCCAGCCGGCGCCCGAGCAGGAAGCTGACCGAGTCGCCCGCCACCGCGCCGAACCAGACGACCCCGATCGTCAGCACGACCGAGGTCTCGCCCTGGCCGGCGACCGCGCCGCCGAGGATCACCACCGTCTCTCCCGGGAGCACCAACCCGACGAAGGCCCCGGTCTCGAGGAATGCTCCCAGCCCCACGAGCACGTAGGTCCAGTCGCCCAGCGTGGTGGAGATGTCCTCCAGCGCCTGCTGGAGGTCGATGTTCGGAAGCACCCTGTTGAGCACGACGAACGCGCCGACGATCACGCGCCAGGGCGATCAGCTGCACCAGATGCGAGCGTCGCCTGGAGCCGCCGTTCGCGCTCATCGGCTCGTCTCGGGCGCCGCCACGATCGCGTTCGCGTAGCGCGGCGGCAGCGCCGCGGCTGCCCGGTCGGCGGCCGACGATGTCCTCGAACAGCCCGAAGGCCGTCGGGCCCGACCCGGTGACCAGCGCCACCTCCGCCCCGGCCTCGCGCAGCGCCGCGAGCGCCTCCGCGATCTCGGGCCGCAGCGACAGCGCCGCCTCGCCCAGATCGTTGACCAGCAGCTCGGGGTAGTCGAGCGGCGACGCGCCACTGGCGGCGGCCGCGCGCAGCCTCTCGTCGATCGCATCCAGCTCGGCGAGGTCGCGGCCGAGGCCCGAGCCGATCGGCCTCCGCGTAGACGTCGGCGGTCGCCAAGGCCCTCCTCGGCGGGCACGAGCACGGCGGCGAACTCGCCCGGTGGCGGCAGCGGCTCGACCGCCTCGCCGGCCCCGCCGACCAGGGCGAAGCGCTGGGTCGAGCTGCGACGGGACATCCGCCCCGAGGCTCGGCAGCGAGCTCGGCGAGCCCGTCCACCTCGTCCCGGCGCCAGGCGCAGAATCGCCGCGGCGTCGGCGCTGCCGCCGCCGAGCCCGGCCGCGACCGGAATCCGCTTCTCGATCTCGACCCTCGCCGGCGGGCGCCTCCAGCCGCGCGCCCGAAGCGCCGCGAGCGCCTCGCCGGCCAGGTTCGGCCCCTCGACGCCGGGGCACACCACCTGGTCCGCCTCGGCGTCCGCCGACCACGATCCGGTCGGCCAGCGTCAGCGGGCAGAACAGCGAGCGAATCTCGTGCAGACCGTCCTCACGGCGGGGGCCCAGGTACAGGCAGAGGTTCAGCTTCGCCGGCGCGCGGAGCGTCAATCGGACCTCCAGGCGCTCGGCGAGCTGGACGAAGTCGGCGGGCGCGAGCGCCTCGGCCCGCGCGTCCCCGTCGAGGCCGAGCGCGCGCGAGCGCCCCGCGCACCGCCTCCCGGGACGGCCCCCCGGCCAGCTCGAGCGATCCCGCGATCGGCTTGCGGCGATGCGCGAACGCGTCGCGCACGAACCCGGCCAGGGCCGGCGACGCTGCCGCGGCTCGCCGCCTCAGCCGCAGGAGTGCCGAGTCCACCCGCGGCCGGGGCCGAAACACGGCGCGGTCCACCGTCCGCAGCAGCTCGATCTCGCAGGCGAGCTGGACCAGCACGCTCGGCGCACCGTAGGTTCGCGAGCCGGGGCCGGCCCGCAGGCGGTCGGCGATCTCGCGCTGCACCATCACCGTCCACGCCGAGGCCTCGGGCAGCTCGGCGACCGTCCGCAGCAACACGGGCGTGGCGATCGAGTAGGGGAGGTTCGAGACCACCGCGGTCGGCGCCGGCTCCAGCGCCCGCAGGTCGATCCGCATCGCGTCGCCCCAGACGACCGAGAGATTCGGGTGGCGAGCGGACACCGCCTCCAGCGTCGCCGGCCAGCCGCCGGTCGAGCTCGATCGCGTGCAGGTGGGCGACCCGCGGCGCGACCCGGTCGCTCAGCGCGCCCTCCCCCGCCGCCGACCTCGAGCGCCACGTCGCGCGGGATCGAGGTCGGCGTCGCGAACGATCGCCTCCAGCAGGTTGGTGTCGGCGAGGAAGTTCTGGCCCAGCCTCACCACTGCGAACACCCTCGCCGCGTTCGCGTCGACGATTCGCTCCAGCGTCGTCGTACCCGATCCCGCGCTCGGCGGCCAGCCGCTCGGCGACCTCGACCACGTTGGCGGGCTGGTTGGGCTTTCCGCGCACCGACTGCGGCGCCAGGAACGGGCGAGTCGGTCTCGACCAGGAGCAGCTCCTCGGGGACCAGCCGCGCCGTCTCGCGCAGGGCGTCGGCCTTCGGATAGGTGACGTTGCCGGCGAACGAGCAGTACCAGCCGCGCTCGGCGGCCTCCGCGACCCGCTCCGGTGGCGCCGAGCAGCAGTGGAGGACCACCGTCACGCCATCGGCCTCGGCGGCCAGCGTGGCGAAGGTCTCGGCCAGGGCCTCGTCGCCGCCCGCGGGATCGCGCATGTGGATCACCACCGGCAGGCCGGTGCGCCGGGCGATCGCGATCTGGGCCTCGAACGCGGCTCGCTGCTCGGCGCGCGGGGTGCGGTCGCGGTAGTAGTCGAGGCCGGTCTCGCCGATCGCCACCACGCGCTCGCCCGCGGCCAGCGCCTCGATCTCGGCCGCCGCTCGGCGATCGAAGCCGGTGGCGGCGTTCGGGATGGCGTCCGACGCAGGCGAACACCTCCTGGTGCGCCCCCGCCGCGGCGATCGCCTCGCGGTTGGAGGCCTCGTCCATGCCCACGGTGAGGATGCGACGCACCCCGACCTGGCGCGCGGCCGCGACCAGGTCCGCGGCCTCCGGGCTCGCAGACGGACAGATGGGCGTGCGTGTCGACCACGGCCGCAGTCTAGGCGCGAGCACTCGGCGGACTCGCCGGGTGAGCTCAGGCCGCCGCGTCTCGATCTTCGGGAACAGCGGCGAGAGCTTCTCGGTCGCCTGGCCGCCGCCGCGCGACCCGAACGAGGCCGGCGCACGCTCGCCCTCGCCGAGCGCCGTCAGCATCCGGTCCGCCGTCTCGGGCATGTACGCGTACAGCAGCAGGCTGACAACGCGCAGGCCCTCGGCGAGGCTGTAGAGGACGACATCGAGCCGGTCGCCCTGCCCAGCAGTCTCTTTCGCCAGGTCCCACGGGCGGGTCTCCTCGACGTAGCGGTTGAGGCGGCGCACGCGCACCCAGATCTCCTCCAGCGCCTGGGTCAGCTCGGCGCCGATCCATGAGCTCGGCGACCCGCGCCTCGAGCCCTGCCAGACCGTCGTCGCCGCCGGCCAGCTCCGGGTCCGGCTCGGCGTCGGGGACGCGACCGTCGCGGTAGCGCTCGATCATCGCCAGGGTGCGGCTGGCGAGGTTGCCGTACTCGTTCGCCAGCTCGGTCTCGTACCGGGCCTCGAAGCCCGCCGCCGAGACCGAGCCGTCGCGGCCGAAGGACACCTCGCGCAGGCAGTAGTAGCGAAGCGGGTCGGCGCCGAACCGCTCGATCACCTCGAATGGGTCGAGCACGTTGCCGAGCGACTTCGACATCTTGTGGCCCTCCATCAGCAGGTAGCCGTGGATGAACATCCGCCTGGGGACCTCGTAGCCCGCGGCCATCAGGAAGGCCGGCCAGTAGACGGCGTGGAACTTGAGGATGTCCTTGCCGATGATGTGGAAGGCCGGCCAGAAGCGCTCGGTCAGGTCCTCGCCGTCCCGCGCGTAGCTGAGCGCGGTGACGTAGTTGAGCAGCGCGTCGAACCACACGTACATCACCTGGCTCTCGTCCCAGGGCAGCCGCACTCCCCAGGTCAGCTTCGGCCGCGACAGCGAAACGTCCGCCAGGCCGCCCTTGATGAACGACAGGGCCTCGTTGTAGCGGGGCTCGGGGCGCACGAAGTCGGGGCGCTCGGCGTAGAGGCGCTCGAGCGGCTCCTGGAAGGACGACAGGCGGAAGAACCAGTTCTCCTCCCGCTCGCGCTCCAGCGGGATCTTGTGGATCGGGCAGGTGTTGCCCTCGCCCAGCTCCGACTCGGTCTTGAAGTCGGCGCAACGGGGGCAGTACCAGCCCTCGTAGGTCCCCTCGTAGACGTGGCCGTTGTCGTGGACCCGCTGGGTGATCTCCTGGACCTTGGCCTCGTGCTTCGGGGTCGGTGGTGCGGATGAAGAAGTCGTTCGAGGCGTTGATCTTCGGCATCAGCTCCTTGAACCTGGGCGCGTTGCGGTCGGCGAGCTCGCGGGGCTCGATGCCGAGCTTCTCGGCCGCCTGGGCGACCGGCTCGCCGTGCTCGTCGGTGCCGGTGAGAAAGAACACGTCCTCGCCGCGCTGGCGCATGTGGCGAGCAAGGATGTCGGCGGCGATCGTCGTGTACGCGTGCCCGAGGTGGGGCTCGGCGTTGACGTAGTAGATCGGCGTGGTGACGTAGTAGGACACGGGCGCAGAGGGTATTGGGTGCCGGTGCCGATCGTGCGTCCCGCGTCCGAGCGCCTACAGCAGGCTCTCCTGCCCCTTCGCCGTGCGGCGGCGGCGGGGGATCCCGGCCGCCTCGGTCAGCGCCGCCTCGATCTCGGCGAGGATCGCCTTCTCGGAGCGCGAGGCGACGACCGGCTCCGAGAGCCCGTCGACGTGGACGTAGGTGCGCCTCCCCTCCCCGCGCTCGCCCGGCTCGAGCGGCACCAGAGCGTAGATCCGGTCGGCCCGGGCGAACTTCCCGTAGCCCAGCGAAATCAGCCGGGGCTCGCGCTTGGTGGCCATCCTGGATGAAGCCTAGCGGCGCGTCGATGCCCGACTAATCCGATTTCTTGGCCAGGCGCTTCAGGTCGTCCCTGGCCCGCCGCGTGCAGTCCGGGGCGAAGGGCTTGCGCGCGATCACGCCGACCTCCCCGTCCGGGCTGGCGATCAGGAAGCTCTGGCCCCCATCACCGCCTGCCCCGTCGACCTCGTCGCCGTCGTTCAGCAGCTCGTCGACGGTGCAGAAGGGATCGCCACCGATCGCGTAGCCCTGGCCGGCGCGCTTCAGGTCCAGCGCCCGGACGATCTCGGAATCCGGCGTCGAGCTGTCCGACCCGCAGCCGCCGGCCCCGATGGCGAGGGCGGCGACGCAGCAAGGCGAGCGTGGGGCGGTGCCGGGGCACGTGAGCAGAAGCTATCCCGGACGGGGGCGGAACGGCGCCCCGAACGAGAGAGGGGCGGCATCCTGCCGCCCCTCTCCGTCTCATCCTTCGGCTCCGAGAGCCTAGGAGTCCAGTCGCGCTAGCCGATCGTGCACGCCTGGCTGGCAGACGCGTTGTCGGCTGTGTCCGGAGTCGCTGTAGTGTGAACCTCGCCTGGATGTTGAGCGTCTTGTTCGCGTCGTGGCACCGGGCGCTGATGTAGTTGCCCTTCTTGACGGTGACCTGGAAATCGCTCAACGGGAGCGCCGCATGGTCCGTGATGTGGTTGTAGTCGACCATCCTGCCGCCCGAGAAGTCGGCGTCGTTCTGGTGCCGGGGACGTTGGCCGGGTTCGGCCTGATGGTGCCCGGCAGGAGCACCGTCACGTTGCCCTGGTTGCCGTTGGTGGAGCAGTTGATCGTGTTGTTGGGAGGGATTCCGACCTGAATCCGTGTGAACACCAGCGACGTCGGCTGGCCTTGCGGGGTCGGCGTGCCGTTGAACACCAAGACGCAGCCGTTGACGGTGTTGGTGCCACCTCCCGGCGGAGGTGGATCGTAGATCGCCTGCGCCTTCCCGTTGCCCACCTTGGCGCTTCCGCACGCCGCCATCGCCTGCGCCAGCGTCGTCGTCGCGCTCGAGATGCTGTTCGGGTTGCACTTCGGCGTCGCGCTCGGGTTCGTCTTCCCGTCGTCGTCGAAGAAGAGCTCGGCCCTATCCGTCGCGCCTCCCGCGTTCTGGTTGCCCGGGTTCGCATAGGTCCCGTGCGTGTGCACGAAGAGCGTCCCCGCCTTGAACGTGTTCGCCGGCAGGGCGCTCGGCGAGAACTTGCTTCCCGCCACCGACGAGGTGTTGACGTCGTGGGAACGCCATCGCGATGCCGGCGACCGCCACCGCCCCAACCGCCGCCATCGCGGTCATGGCGACGAAGCGCCTCTTCAGCCTCTTGGTCCGCATGTATCGATCTCCTCCTTGTCGTGCGCGACTGTGCCAAACCGCGCGGCTCTCCCCGCCCGCGCTCTATCTCTCCAGAAAAAAACGTTACCCGATATCCGGCGGCCGAAACCCCAATTGCCGCAGGCGGCGAAAAAGGCCAGCTACCCGGGAAGGCCCAGAATACGCCGGCCTCCGAAGGAGGCGGCGGAGGCGTCAGCCCCCGGAACGCCGAGAGGGGCGGCCTCCGGCCGCCCCTCTCGTCTCATCCTTCGGCTCTGAAGAGCCTGGGAGTCCAGTCGCGCTAGGTGCAGTCCGCAGCGCCGTTCGTGGTCTGCCCGGTGTTGTCGTTGTAGGTGAACCTCGTCCGCAGGTCCAACCTGCTCGCCGTCGGCTCGCCGGTGTCCTTGCACCTGGCGGAGATGAAGCTGCCCTTCTGAGCCTGGGCTGTTGAAGTCCGACAGCGGGAACGCCGCGTGGTCCGTGATGTTGGGGAAGTCGAGCTGACAACCCAGCCGGACCGGCGGCGAGCAATTGTCCGGGTCCTGGTAGTCGGCATCGCCGCTACCGGGGACGTTGCCGGCCGCCTTCAGGTCGCCCGGCAGGAGCACCGTCACGTTGCCCTGGCTGCCGTTGGTCGAGCAGTTGATCGTGTTGTTCCCCGGGAGTCCGACCTGGACCCGCGTGAACACCAGGATCTCGGACGTTGTGCCCTGGCCGTTGTAGATCCGAACGCAGCCGTTGACCGTGTTGGTGGCCCCGCCCGGCGGGGGCGGATCGTAGACCGCCTGCGCCGTCCCCGTGCCGACCAGCGCGGCGCTGCACGCAGCCTGAGCCTGCGCCAGCGTCGTGGTCGCGCTCGAGATGCTGTTCGGGTTGCACTTCGACGTCGTCGCGTTCGTGTTGACCCTGAAGTCGTCGTCGAAGTAGAGCTGTGCCCTCTCCGTGGCGCCGCCCGGGTTCTGGTTGCCGGGGTTGGTGTAGTTCGTGTGCGTGTGAACGAAGATCTTCCCGTTCGTGAACCCGGGGTTCGCCAGGTTGACCGGGGTGAAGTTCGCGGTCGCGGTCGAGTTTCCGGCCCCCATCGCGATGCCCGCAACGGCCAGGGCTCCGGCCCCAGCGAGGGCGAGAATGGCGGCCGACCGCCGCTTCAGCCTCTTGGTCCGCATGTATCGATCTCCTCCTTGTCGTGCGCGAATACGCATGAACTGCGCGGCCACTCGTGCCCGCGCCTCTCTCCAACCGTTTATTTACCCAATGCGACGCGGCCTAAACGCCGGTTCGGCGGTGTGCGGCGTCAGCCACAACCAGCCACGATCAGGCACCAGAACGCGAGAGGGGCGGCATCCAGCCGCCCCTCTCGTCATCCTTCGGCTCTGAAGAGCCTAGGAGTCCAGTCGCGCTAGGTGCAGTCCGCAGCGCCGTTCTTCGTCTGCCCGGTGGTGTCGTTGTAGGTGAACCTGGTCCGCATGTCCAGCCTGCTTGCCGTGGGCTCGCCGGTGTCCTTGCACCTGCCCTGAGTGAAGTCGTTCGCCGTCCCGGAAACGACCTTCTGGGCGCTCACGTTGAATTCCGACAGCGGGAGCGCCGCGTGGTCCGTGATGTTGTTGACGTCGAGCTGACAGCCCAGCCGGACCGGTGCCGAGCAATTGTCCGGGTCCTGGAAGTCGGCATCGCCGGTACCGGGACGTTGCCGGCCGCCTTCAGGTCGCCCGGCAGGAGCACGGTCACGTTGCCCTGGCTGCCGTTGGTCGTGCAGCTGATTGTGTTGTTCGGCGGCACTCCGACCTGGACCCGCGTGAATATCAGGACCTCGGACGTCGTGCCCTGGCCGTTGTAGATCCGAACGCAGCCGTTGACGACGTTGGTGGGCCCGCCCGCGCCGGGGCGGATCGAAGATCGCCTTCGCCGTGCCCGAGCCGACCAGCGAGGGGCCGCAAGCCGCCTGAGCCTGCGCCAGCGTCGTCGTCGCGCTCGAGATGTCGTTCGGGTCGCACTTCGGCGCCGCGTTCGTGTTGACCCTGATGTCGTCGTCGAAGTAGAGCTGTGCCCTCTCCGTGGCGCCGCCCGGGTTCTGGTTGCCGGGTTGGTGTAGGCCGTGGTCGTTTTAACGAAGAGCTTCCCGTCCGTGAACCCGGGGTTCGCCAGGTTGACCGGCGTGAAGTTGATGGTCGCCGTCGAGTTTCCGGCCCCCACCGCCACGCCCGCGACGGCCAATGCTCCTGCCGTCGCCAGGGCAAGAACGACGACGGTACGCCGCTTGAGCCTCGTCCGAGTGCTCTTAAGCCTCTTCATCGCATGTATCGATCTCCTCCTTGTTTGCGCGACTGTGCGCGAACGGCGCGACTCTCCCAGTCCGCGCCCCTGCCCCTGGGCAGTCTAGCTCAAAACCAATCCCCGATTGGAGAATCTTCCCGAACGGCTAAGCCGATGGCGCCCGCTGCTGCGCAGCGGACAACGATCGCCGCCCGCGGAGCGCGAGGACCGCTAGGGCTGCCGCCGCACGTGCAGGTACTCGGTGGACTCGGGGTTGACCCCGATCGACCTGAACGTGCCCTGCCTGCGGCACTGGGGAGCGGGCGTGTCGTCGGTGTTCAGCACGTCGCCCATCGCGAACTCGCTGATCCGATCGAAGAGCCACTGCGCCAAGGGGACGTCGCCGCCGACGCGGGAGTTGAAGTTCGGGTCGTTGGGCGTCGCCGGGTCGAGCGTGGCGGTGATTCCGGCGTCGCACGGCGTGTTGGCGAACGACTGGAGGCCCTGCGCCAGCTGGTTGTAGCCGAGCGGCTTGAAGTAGGGGTTGCCGCGCTCGGTCTTCAAGCGGTTGGAGAACGAAGCGAGGGTCTGCGGGGTTGAGCGGGCTGGCCGTCCTCAGGATCTTCACTCGCTCGAAGTTCCGCTCGAACTCCTGCTGGCCGTTGTTGGTCGCTGCGGCGGCGTTGCCCAGGAAGGCCGTGATCTCGTGCTTGTACATCTCCAGCATCTGGACGATCGGGTTGAGATGCGCCAGGTAGGGGTCATCGCCGCCGACCGAGCTCCCGAGCCGAGCGAGCAGCGGGGTCAGGTCGTCCTCGAGCAGGCTGCGGAGCGCCGGGAAGCCCGTGTCGGAGGCGTTGATGGTCCCCCGCAGTCCTCGGAAGAAGGCCTCTAGGTCGGGCGCCAGCTTGCCGCTCGCGATCAGGGTCGGGCTCAGCTCGCGCGCGGCGGGCCGGAGCTGCTGGACCAGCGGGTCGGTGTTTTCGGCGAAGGTGTCGAGGCGCGCCAGGGTGGCGCGCGACTCCCGCTGGAAGGTGGGCAGGATCCTGAACAGGTCGGCGAGCTCCTGGTTGCGCCGCGCCGTGGTCGAGAAGACCGCCTCGGAGTTCTGAACCAGGCCGCGGAGCTGCCCCTGGCGCTCCGAGAGGGCCTGGAAGACCGTGCCGCCATCGTGGACGAGCCGACGGACCGCGTGGGACTGGCTGTCCAGCACCCGGAGCAGGCGGTTGGTCTCCTCCGCGAACGGCCCCAGCTCTGCGATCGCGGCCGAGATGTCGGGCCCGCGGCCGCGCAGCGCGGCCGCTGTTCCCTGCATCCACACCCTGAAGTCGTCGCGTGTCTTGGCGTCGAAGGTCCGCCAGATCTCGTCGAGCTGGACGGAGTCGGCGACCTGGGCCTCCGGCAGGCGGCCGCCCTCCTCCAGGGTCGCGCCCTGCCCGTCGCCGGGGGTCAGCTCGACGAAGGTCTCGCCGAGCAGGGTCTTCGTGCGGAGCATCGCCCGCGTGTCGGTGGGGATCGGCGCGTAGCGGGCGTCGAGCTCGATCGTCGCGTCGGCCCGCCCGTTGTCCGCCAGCTCGACGGCCTTGACCTTCCCCACCGGGACGCCGGAGATCCGCACGTCAGACTCCACCGCGAGCTGGGTGGCCTCGTTGAACGGGATGGTGACGCGGTAGCCCTCGGGCTTCAGCGGCAGCGGGCCGCCGAAGGTGATCCACAGGAACAGCGCCAGCGCGAAGCACGACAGCGCGAAGCCGATCGCGACCAGGATGCGGGTGATCGTGGGCGGGCGGGTCTCCATCAGCAGTCGTCCGTGGGGTCGGCGGCGGCGATGTCCGGCTGGGTGGGCACTCCGCTCAGCTGCTGGAGAGTCAGCAGATACTCGTATTGCGAGACGAGGACGTCGGCCGCCCCCGCCGTCTGGCAGGACAGCAGCACGAGGCCGTGCCGCAGGGGACCGCCCGCGTCCTGGGTGAAGAAGAGCGCGTTGCTGTTGTGGTTCAGCCACGAGAGCCAGAACAGGTAGCCCTCCTGCGCCGCGCCGGGCGGGTTGTAGGCGACGGCGTTGAACAGGCGGTTGAGGTCGCCGAACATCCTGGTGAGCTGCGTGGTGCCCTCGGCGAGCGGCTTGGCGCGCTTGCTTGATGTGCCGCAGCGGCCTCTGCATGTCGCGTGCGAACGGCCGGATCTGGTTGCGGATCGGGCCGACCGTGTTGCGGAACAGCGGCCGCGTCTCCTTCAACGCCGGCCCCAGCGCCCTGGCGGCCGGGATCAACGCCTGCGAGGCAGGCTTGAGCACGCGCGCGAACCGATCGCCGCTCTCGAGCGCCCCCCGCGTCTCGCGCAGCGCCCCGGGCAGCTCACTCAAGGTGGCGCGGAGCGAGGCCTCCTGGTTCGCGAACGAGGCCAGGACATCGTTGGAGGAGTTGATGAAGCCCGCGAGCTCGGTGTCCCGGTGGCCGAGCTCCTGGCTCAGGCGGCCGAAGTTCGTGATCGCCCGCTTGATGTTCTGGCGGCGCTCGGCCAGAGCTCCGTTGAGGCGGGCGAGGTCGCGCGCGAAGGGCTCGAAGCGCTTCAGGCCGGCCGACAGCTTGCGGCCGTTGCCGTCCAGGCCCTCGCCGGCGGCCTGGAGCAGGAGCTGGAGGAAGGAGCGGGTGTCGCCGTCGAGCGAGGCGAAGATCTGATCCGGCTGGACGTTCGGCTGCGAGCTGGCGAGGGGCAGCGTCGTGCCCTCGTCGACCGGCTCGCCGTTCGTGCCCGGGTCGACCTCGATCGTCATGTCCTGAAGGCCCGTCCGCGGCCGCAGCAGGAGCGACGCGTCCGGGTGGATGAGCTCGGCGTACTTGTGGTCGACCTGCATGGTGACGATGGCGCGGCCGCTCTCGAGCTCGGACCCGGACACCTGGCCGACGTTGATCCCGGCGATGGTCACCGTCTGGCCCTGGCCCGGCGTCACCGCCTGGGCGGAGCTGAACTCGGCCTTGAGCTCGAACTTGTCGTCCCCGATGAAGGGGACCCAACCCGGGAGCAGGGTCGTCTGCGACGCGAGGATGACCCCGGTGGTGACCAGCGCGGCGATCAGCAGGACGCCGATTGCCACGAAGTCGCGCAGGTGCTCGCGAATCGCGCGCCTCATGGGACGGCCTCCGGCTCAGGCGGGCCGACGGCGGCGGCGGTCGGGCCGTTGATATCGGGCACGTCCTGCGTGTAGCAGGGGACGTCCATCCGGAAGGGCGGCTTGCCGCTTGTGGGAAGCATCGGGCGGGTCCCGACCGGCGCCTCGATGTTCCTGCCCCAGATCTCCTCGTTCTGGAACCCGCCCCCGGGGTTCGCCATCCGAACCATCTGCGGGCCGCCGCCGGCCTGGAAGCGCACGAATGGGCCGTTGCCGTCGAAGTTCTGGCTCTCGCCCGACAGGCCGACCGTGCTGTAGAAGAACTCCCGGAAGTTCGGCTGGCCGGTGACCAACGACGCCGGGTAGGCGCCGCCGGCGTCGTCGATCGCAACGTTGCCGGCCGGGACCAGGTTGTGCGACACACAGCGACCGGCCCGGCCGAGCTGGGGGAACAGCTCGATCGATTCGTGCGTGGCCTGGGCGAGGCCCGGCGCCGCCGCGGCGAGCAGGTCGGCGGTGCCCCCCAGCTCGTTCTGCCCCAGCAGTTGGCGCGCCTGCACCAGCCAGGGCGAGCCGGCGCGGATCGTCGCCGGGAGCTGGCGGATGCCCGGCAGGGATTCGCGCGCCAGCCTGCGGAACCACGGCAGCGCCTCGTTCAGGTGGCGAAGCGAGGGCTCTGCCTCCTGGAGGGTGGGAGCGAGCTCGTGGATCGAGGCCGAGAGGTTGGCGGACTCCGAGGCGAACGCTCCGGCGGTGATGTTGAAGTTGGTGATGAAGTCGCTCAGCGCCCCGTCCGTGGAGGCGAGCTTCGTGAACAGGTCGCGCTGGGCGCGGATCAGGTTGGAGAGGACGCGCGGACTCTGTCCGAGGAACGCCTGGTTGACGATTGCAGAGGCGCGGCCCGCCTCGCCGCCGTAGCGGAAGGTCTCGTTGATCGCCTGGGCGCCCGTCAGGCCCTGCACGTCCGGGTCCTGGGCGGCGTCCTCGGCCGCGGTCGGCGCGGCGTTGAGCGCCGACCCGTACTCCTTCAGCGCCCGCTGCAGGTTGACCCGGGAGTCGGACTGGAGGGAGGTCAGGATCTCGTCGATCTGAACGGCTCTGGTCGTTTGAGTCATCGGGATCGTCGACCCGCTGTCGAGCTCGGGAGCGCTCGGGCTGCCCGGGTGCAGGTCGAGGAAGAAGTTCCCCTCCAGGAACAGGCGCGGCCGGACCGTGATCGTGGCGTCCTCGTGGATCGGCAGGCCATCCTCGCTGACGTTGAAGGTCGCCTCCGCCATGGTGCCGTCCGGCTCGACCGAGCTGACCTTGCCCACGTTGACCCCGGCGATCCGCACCAGCGAGTCGGGCTTCAGCGTGGTGGCGCTCTGGAGCGTGGCGTGGAGCTCGTAGCCGCGGCCGGTGAACGGGATCCGCTTTGTGAAGCCGAGGTAGAAGCCGACCACGAACAGGATCGCCACGAGCAAGCCGATCGCCGCCGGCCGCGGCCCGCGGTAGTGGCGCCCGAAGATCCGCTCGTCCGGCCCGGGGTTCTGCGGGTCCCGCCTCACGGGTCCGCGCGGCTTTCGACGGAGCAGGCTCACCTCTGGCCCTCCGTCGTCGTGCCCTGGTTGCCGGGCACGTTCCCGATCACAACTTGTTGCTCCTCGTACACCTCGTTGCCAGCCTCGCACTCGCGCGGCTGGCCGGGCGAGGCGGTGTTCGGGTAGGGGTTGGCGTGCAGCCAGTTCGAATCGGTGCCGAAGACGCCGGGGGGGCCGGCCGCCGGCTCAGACGACGGGCTGTTCTCGCTGTTGTCTCCGGTGCCCGCCTGCATGACAAGGAACCGCTGCGCGGTGCTTGTCCCGCTGCCGAGGCTCAGCAGGTCCTGGGCGTTGCGGGCCAGGAGCGTCGCGTAGTTGCACACCGTCTGGGCCGGAGCCACGAACCGGGCGGCCGGGGAGAGGAAATCGAAGAAATCGGTCGAGCGCCTGATGCCGGCCTGCACGCCGGGATTCTGGGCGAACGCCTCCAGCGTCCGCGCCGTGGGCGCGAGCTGGGCGTTCAGCCGCGGGGCGTCGGGCAGCACCTCAGCGCCAGTCTCGAAGGCCGACGCGAGCACCGGCGAGTTGTCGCTGAGCGCCTTGATGCCCGGGCGAAGGTCGGCGAACAGGCTGGCGCTGTGGCCGAGGAAGCTCCTGATTCGCGGCGCCGTGTCGATCAGCGTGTCGAAGGTGGGCGGCGCCTCCGAGATCGTCTCCTGGATGTACGGACGCGCCACCTCGGCGAAGGCGCCGAAGGTGGACTCCAGGGAGACGAACATCTGCGCCTGGGTCTCGGCGACCGGCGCCACCTCCGCCGCGCTGTCGGCCAGGGCGCGGAAGAAGCGCCCCACTCCGGTCTTCGGAGAGGCGAGGTTGCGAGCCACCGGCACCAGGCGTTCGCACCAGGGGGCGGAGCTGGCCGAGCGCCACGTTCAGGTCGGGCCCGCGCCCCGCCAGCGCGTTGCCGAAGGCGACCAGGTTGCCGCGGGCCCCGGCCCGCGTGGCCGGGTCGAAGATGTTCAGGAACTCGTCGATCTCGACCGGCTCCGGCGTGGGCGACCTTGAGCGGCAGGGTCGACCCCTCTTCGTAGCCCTCGCTCGAGGTCCCCTTGGTGATCTCCAGGTACTTGAGGCCGAGCGCCGAGCGCGACCGCACGACGACGGTCGAGTCCTTGGGCACCGGCTCGCGCGCTCTTGTCGAGCTTCATGTCGACCTTGGCGCGAACCGCGCCCGTCTCCGGGTCCTGGATCGGCTCGATCTTCTCGATAATGCCCACCCGCACCCCGCCGATCCGCACGTCGTTGCCCTTGACCAGCGTGTTGGCGTTCGGCACCTGGGCCGACAGCCTGTAGGTGGGCACGAACGGCAGGCCGTTGTTGGCGTTGTAGGCCAGGAACACGGCGAGGATCACGATCAGGGTCGTGATCGCGCCCACCAGCACGGGGCTCGAGGCGATGACGCCGGCGCGGCGGCGGGTCACTGGCCGCCCCCCGGTTCGATTGCCGATGGGACGGCTGCTGCCTGCCGATCACCGTGTCGAGCAGGGCGCGCGCGTCGCCCATCGAGGGCTGCGCCGTCGTGCCCCCATCCGCCGGCTGGCCCTGAGCGTCGAGCGGCCGGCCCACGCTGCCGCTATCGGGTCCTTGCTCCCGGATGGATCGCTTGCAGAGCGGCGAGCGAGCGGTCGCTCGCGGCCCCCGCGGTGGTTTGCGATCCCCAGTTGGCCTCGCATCCGGTCTGTAGGTGGGTGACCAGGAAGTTGCAGGTGGTGATCTCGAGGACTGCCCGGAGCATGTGGCCGTACTGGTCGAAGCCGCTGACCCCGCCGGTGGTGTTGAAGAGGAAGCTCATCAGGTGCCTGTAGCCGCCGGTCTTGCGCAGGCTGGCGAGCAGGCGGGCGAGGCTCTTCGCGCCGGGGACCGCCGACTTCGCCAGGTCGCGGGCGGCGCGCAGGATCGGGTCGGAGTTGAGGAACGGCTGCCGGCTCTGCTCGGCGGCCGTGCCGAGGCTGGTCAGCGCCGGCTCCGCGGCGCTGGCGAACGGGCCCAGCGCCCTGGTCGCCCGGGCGATTCGCCGGCGCGCCGGCGCGGAACTCCGCGAACACCGGGGTCGCCTGGTCGGAGAAGTCGCCGCAGCTTGGCCATCGTCAGGCGGAGCTCCCGGAGCGCTTCGGGGAAGCGCTGGAAGCCGGCCTCGAGGTCCTGCGCTTCGCTCCGCGGTCGCCTCCGCGGCGACGTTCGCGTTGTTGATGAACGCCGCTACCGAGCGGCGCTCGCGGGCGAACGGCTGCATGATCGTGTCGGAGTCGCGGGCAAGCTGGCTGAGCTGCTTGTTCTGGCGGGCGAGCTCGGCGAGCACCCGGTTGGTCTGGCGCAGCGCCGGGTCTGCCCGCCTGGATGATCGCGTCGAGGTCCTCGCCGCGGGCCGCGAACCCCGCCCCGAGGTCGTTGAGGATCAGCCGGAAGCGGTCGGCGTAGGGCTCGCGCATGATGTTGTTGACCAGGTCGATGTCGACTTCCTTGCCGTTGTTCTCCAGCGGCAGGAAGTGCTGGCCGGCGCCGGGCTCGCCGTCGGGAACCTCGTCCAGCGCCGGCGGCAGCTCAGAGCCGGGCGCCCGCGGCAGGGTGGGCTGGCAGTCGACGTATTTCTCGCCCAAAAGCGACTGGGGACGGATCAGGCAGGTGGCGTCCTGGCGGAAGTCCTGGAAGCCCGGCTCGTCGATCTTCATCACGACCACCGCCTTGCCGGGATCGGGGCTGCCGTCCCGGTGAACCGCCTCGCCCGGCAGCGTCACCTCGACGGACGACACGGATCCGACGTTGGCGCCGGCGACCCGGACCTGCTCGCCGGGGACCAGGAAGCCGCCGTTGTCGAAGATCGCCCGGACCTCGTATTCGTCCCCGTCGCCGCTCGCCGCCTGGCCGAAGAGGGCCAGCATGGCCGTGGCCAGGAGCGCGACTATGGCTGCGATCCTCCTCATGGCCCTGGAGGCACCTGGGAGGGGTCGCACTTCGGGTTGGGGGCCTGGCCGCCGGTCAGCAGGTCGCCGTCATCGGTGAACGGGTTGGAGCCGGCGATCGGCGGGGTCGCGCCGCCGGGGCAGCGGGTGAAGATGCCGAACTCGAGGTCGTCGAACTGCTGGCTGGGCGGGATCGGCGCCAGCTCACCGGTGGTGTAGGGGCCGCCGCCGCCGGCGCAGACCGGGTTCGTGTCGCCCGGCTCGCAGTAGTGGAAGAGGTTGGCCTGCGCGGTGGAGACGCGGGCGTAGTGGCCGTTGGCGTCGTAGAAGGCGATCACCTCGGCGAACTTGGAGAGGAAGCCCAGCAGGTCGGGCATGTAGGGGCGGGCGAACTCGATCACCGGCTGCGAGTGCGTCGAGGCCGCGTGATCGCCCGCGGGATCGCCCTGCTCGCCCTTGCGCTCGACCCGCGGCAGCTCGCGCAGCGAGTCGGTCAGGTCGTTCGTCGGCCCGGTGCGGTTGATCGCCAGCTCGCAGGTCGCGGAAGACGGGGACCGAACGCTCGGCGACCGGGCGCAGCTTGCGCAGGAACGGCGCCAGGTCCTTGGTCGCCGGCTTGAACTCGTCGACCACCGGCGTCAGGTCGTCGAGCGCCGCGCGCACGTTGACGAAGGTCGTGTTCGCCTGGCGAAGCGCCGGCGGGAAGGCCTCGAGCGAGGCGTCCAAGGCGCTGTTCTCGCTGCGCGATCGCGCCGAGGGCCTCGTTGGCGTTCTGGGTCAGCGCCGAGAGGTCGTCGCGACGGTCCGCGATCGCCCCCAGCCCCCGCGAGCCCTGGACCAGGAACTGGCTGAGCGCCCGGCTGTCGCGGTTCAGCTCGGCGAACAGTCGCCGGGCCGAGGCCAGCCCGGGCGTGAAGTACTTGTAGGTCTGCTGCGCGCCCTCGGGGTTGTTCGCGTAGAGCGAGGCGGAGCCCTGGATGAAGTCCCGGAGCGCCTTGCGCGTCTGCGGCGTGAAGGTGTTGAAGAGCTGGTCGAGGTCGACGGGGGAGGTGGTCTTCTCGCCCGCAAGCGTCGCGCCGTCCTCGAGCTCGGGGGCGTTGTCGGGCCCGGGCGAGATCGAGACGTAGCGGTTCGCGATCCCCGACAGCGAGGTGGCGCGGATTTGCGCCGTCGTTCCGTCGTGCAGCGGCTCGTCGACCGAGATCGTCACCTCGGCCTGGCTGCTGTCGGTGAGGGTGATGTCGTCGACCGTGCCGATCGTTCTGCCCGGCGACGCAGCACCTCGTTGCCGGAGACGAGCTGTCCGCCGTTCTCGAACAGCAGGTGATATTGGCTGCCGCTGCTGCCGCCGAACAGGACGACGAGCACCAGCACGAAGCCGACGACGAGAGCCACGCCGGCGGCGGCCCGAGCCAGCCATGGACTGCGCCCGGAGCTCACGGGCTGCCGTTCAGGCGTCACCGTTTCGGGGCTGCGGCGCCCCCTCCTGCTGCAAAACCACGTGAGCGTCAGTCTCTCTCACCGCGGAAATTCATTCTCTCCTTCCCGGGCCGGGCATCGCCGCGGCACGAGGATCTTGTCCTCGCATGGAATCCTATTGCCCCGCGCGCTCAAAGGGCGCAGTAAGTCGAAAATTGGCGCGAAGGAACCATGGTCGCTGCCGTGGCGAGCACCGCGGGCGGGTCGCTACTCGCGCGGCTCACGACCCGTGAGCGCCTTGTAGAGGTCGTTCGCCCGCGTCCCCGTGAGCGCCGCGACGACGCTGGCCGCGGCCCGCGGCCGGGCGCCGGACTGAGACCAGGCGCCGCAGGGCATCGACGGCGAAGGCGATGTCGGGGGCGCTCGCGCTGGAGGCGGCCGGCGCCAACACCACCACGATCTCGCCCTTGACCTCGTCGCGAAATCGCCGCGCCAGCTCGCCCGAGGGTGCCGCGCGCGACCTCCTCGTGGAGCTTGGTCAGCTCCCGGCAGACGGCGGCGGGGCGGTTGGGAGCCAGCGCCGCGAGCGCCGCGAGCGAATCGGGCAGGCGCCGCGGGGACTCGAACGCGACCACGGTCTCGGCCGAGCGCAGCACCCGCTCGAGCTCTCCGGCGCGGCGCGGGAGGAACCCCTCGAACCGCCAGCGATCCGGGGGAAGCCCGGAGGCGACCAGCGCGGTCGTGACCGCCGACGGTCCGGGCAGCACCTCGACCTCGAGGTCGCGGTCGATGCAGGTGCGGATCAGCCGATAGCCCGGGTCGGAGATCGCCGGCGTCCCAGCGTCTGAGATCAGGACCACCCTGGCCCCGCGCTCGATCTGCTGCGCGAGCTGCGTCGCCCGCTCGTGCCTCGTTCCCCTCGTGGTTGGAGACGAAGCGCGGGCGCGGGATCTCGAGTCGCTCGTACAGCCGCCCCGCCCGCCGGGTGTCCTCGCAGGCCACCAGATCGGCCTCGGCGAGCGCCCGGCGCGCGCGAGGGCTGAGGTCCTCGATGTTCCCGATCGGAGTCGGGCAGACGGTCAGCCGTCCGGCCATCCAGCCCCCTCCCCCGCCGGCCCCGGCAGCGCCATGGCCGCGGCTCCGATCATTCCCGCGTCCGGCCCGAGCTCGGCGGTCGCCACCGGCGTCCGGCTCATCGGAGGCAGCGCGCGGGAGGCGAGCTCCTCCCGGGCCGGCTCCGCCAGCAGCTCCCCCGCCCTGCTCGCGCCTCCGCCGATCACGATCACGTCCGGGTCGAAGATGTTGGCGAGGCTCGAGAACGCGACCCCCAGCCGCCTGCCGATCACCTCCAGCACCCCGCGCGCGGTCTCGTCCCCCGCCAGCGCCGCGTCCGTGACCTCCTTGCCATCCAGCTCGGCGCCCTGCGCCAGCGCCCGCCCCAGCGCCGAGTCGGGGGCCGCCTCCGCCGCGGCCAGGCCCTCGCGGGCGATCGCGGTACCGGAGGCCAGCGCCTCCACGCAGCCGCGGTTGGGGCAGTTGCCCTGGCAGCGCGGGCCGTCGGCGTCGATCACCGTGTGGCCGAGCTCGGCCCCGGCGCCGGTCGAGCCCCGATAGAGCCGCCCGTCCACGATCAGCCCGCCGCCGATCCCGGTGCCGATCGTCAGCATGACGGCGTTCCGGGCCCCGCGGGCGGCGCCGAAGCGATGCTCGGCGAGGATGGCGACGTTGGCGTCGTTGTCGATCAGCACCGGCAGCCCGAGTCGCTCCGTCATCAGGTCCCGGATCGGCACGTCGGCGATCTCCAGGTTGACGGCGAGGATCGCCACCCCCCGCTGACGGTCGATCGTGCACGGAATCCCCAGCCCGGCGGCCACCACTTCGGGCCGCGCCTCGCGCGCCGCCCGCAGCTCGCGATCGAGCGTCTCCAGCAGCTCCTCCTGGTGCAGGCCGTGGCTGGGCGCCGTGGAGCGGTAGACGACCCGGCGCTCTGAGTCCACCACCCCGACCAGCATCTTCGTCCCGCCCAGGTCGACCCCAATCGCCTCCATCAACCGCCGCCTCCTCGGCTCGCCTCCGGGGGCGCGGGTTGGCGCACCGTGTGAACCGGGCAACTCGCATGCACCGCGACTTCGTCGCTAGGCAACGCGACGCCCATCGGCTGGGCCATGCGGCAGTATTACCCGCTCATGCCAGCCAACGGGGAGCAGGGCCCACCCGACAGCGAGCAGGGCCCACCCGAGCGCCCGCTGGCGCGCCAGGGGGAGCAGGACCGCCGAAGCCGCCCGACTACAAGGTCTACCGGTCACGGCCCGGCCTGCTTCAGCCGGCTGCGGGTCCCCGGACCTCGCCACGCTCCGCGAGCGACTCAGGGGCAAGGGGCCGTCCGGCCCCGATCGCCCGCGGGCACCGAAGGAGCCGGGAGCGGCGGCGCCGGGAGCGCCCGGAGCGCCCGCCGTGGCGGCGCGCCCTCAAATGGGTCGGGATCGCGGCGCTTGCCTGGCTGCGTGCTCAGCTTCCTCGCCTTCGCGATCTCGTCCCAGATCCAGAAGGGGAAGCTGGCGGACATGGGCGACACGCTGGGCGGCAACCCGTTCATGCTCGGCTTCCCGCAGACCATCCTCGTGATCGGCACCGACGTTCGTCCCTCGGGCCTGGCGGCGCCGGGCGAGGACACGCCGCGGACAGTGCATCGACGCCGCCGGCGAGGGCGAGACGCCGCCCTCGAGCTGCAGCCCCTACCGCGCCGACACGATCATGCTCGTGCGGGCGGGCCGGTTCGCCTTTCGCAAGCTCTCGATCCCGCGCGACACCTTCGCCTCGATCCCGGGCCAGGACCCCCAGAAGATCAACGCCGCCTACGCCTTTGGCGGCGCCAAGCTCGAGGTCCAGACCGTGGAGCAGTTCCTTGGCATCGACGTCGACCAGGTCGCCGTGGTCGACTTCAACGGCTTCCGCGACTTCATCGACGCGATCGGGGGCGTGACCGTCGACATCGACACGAAGGTCTGCTCGGAGATCTCGGGCGGAGCGGAGAACGGCGGCTTCAGCCTCTTCCTCGATCCCGGCGAGCACGACCTGACGCGGACCAGGCGCTGAGCCTGACGCGGACGCGCTCGAACCTGGCCGCGGATCCACAGGGCAATCCGTGCCCGCCCATCGACGACCTCGATCGCGCCCAGTTCCAGCAGGACGTCCTGTCGGGGATCAAGGGCCGGATGACCAGCATCACCCGGCTCCCCTACAACTTCATCAAGGGCCCGATCATCGGCTGGAACGCCCCGAAGGCCTTCGTCTCCAGCATGGGGATGTTGACCATGCCCCAGTTCGTGCTGTCCGCGGCGCTCGGCTTCAGCGCCGAGAGCGAGGTCCTGAAGCCCTCCGGGGCAGGCCCCCTCGGGAGCCTCGCGGCCTCTCAGGAGGAATGCGCCCGGGCGGTGAGGCAGTTCCTCGGGCACGACCCGCCGCGCACCCCGGCCTGCTCGCCGGGCTGAGCCGGCCGCTACGTCGTCCTTGCTCGAGGAGGTCGTCCTTGCTCGACGAGCTCGCGGTCGTTCTTCTCCGGCTTCGAGTCCGAGCTCCTCTCCGACTTCGAGTCCGAGCCGCCATCCCTTGACGGCTTGCCGTCGGACGATTCCGACGCCTTGGCGCCGGCCTTGCGCGCGTAGTCCGTGGTGTAGAAGCCGGAGCCCTTGAAGTGCACCGCGACCGGGTGGAAGACTCGCTCGACCGGCTCGCCGCACTCCTGGCAGGCGGACACCGGCTCGTCCGACGATCGCCTGGAAGACCTCGAACTGATGGCCGTTGCGGCAGCGGTACTCGTAGATCGGCATCGCCAACCGATTATCGCAGCCCGCCCCGGCGCTCCCGGCACTCGGGATGCAGGAGTGCCAGCTCAGACTCTCAGACCTCAGCCTGCCTGCCTCAGCCGCCCCCTGCTCGCCGCCTCCTGCTCCTCGTGGATGCGGGGCGCCCGCGACCGCCATCGGGCGCGAGGAGGGTGACGCCGGTGGACTGCCAGACGATCCAGATCGCCAGGTGCCGGCCGGCTCGAATCGGTGCTGTCACCAGGTTGTGCATCAGCGGCTCCGCCTATCGCGCTCTCGCAGATGAACCGCCGGTTCATGGTGAACCGGCGTTCGGCCGGGAAACTGCTGCCCACCACGCACGGCTTGGCCCGCGCCGGACGGCCTGCCGCCGTTAGCCTGCGCCAGACCGATGACCGGCACCGCCGAGCAGCCGAGCGAGACGAGCAGCGCCCCTGAGGTGACCCTCGACGAGGTCGTCGCCCTGTGCAAGCGGCGCGGCTTCATCTTCCAGTCCTCCGAGATCTACGGCGGCCTCGCGTCCACCTACGACTACGGCCACTACGGCGTCCTGCTCAAGAACAACGTCAAGGCGCGAGTGGTGGCGGGCCGTGCTGCAGGAGCGCGACGACATGGTGGCCCTCGACGCGGCGATCCTCATGCATCCCGCGCACCTGGGAGGCCTCGGGCCACGTGGAGGGCTTCACCGACCCGATGGTCGACTGCCGCACCTGCAAGCTTCGCTTCCGGGCGGACAAGCTCGACGACGCCGAGTGCGGGCGAAAGCCCTCCGTGCATCCCGGCGAGCACACCGACTGCGACCTCACCGAGCCGCGCCAGTTCAACCTGATGTTCGAGACCTTCATGGGCCCGGTCCGCGAGGACGCCGCCAAGGTCTACCTGCGGCCGGAGACCGCCCAGGGGATCTTCGTCAACTTCAAGAACGTGCTCCAGTTCGCGCGCAAGAAGCCGCCCTTCGGGATCGCCCAGATCGGCAAGGCCTTCCGCAACGAGATCACCCCGGCCAAGTTCATCTTCCGGACCCGCGAGTTCGAGATGATGGAGATCGAGTACTTCGTCCCGCAGGAGGAAGCCGACGAGCTGGCACCGGCGGTGGATGGACGACCGGATGCGCTGGCACACCGACCTCGGCATCCGGCCCGACCACCTGCGCCTGCGCGAGCATGGGCCCGACGAGCTCTCGCACTACTCCTCGGCGACCTCCGACGTCGAGTACCTGTTCCCGATGGGCTGGTCGGAGCTGGAGGGGATCGCCAACCGCGGCGACTACGACCTCTCGCGCCACGCCGAGTTCTCCGGCGAGAAGCTCGAGTACTTCGACCAGGACAAGGGCGAGGCCTACATCCCGCACGTGATCGAGCCGTCGCTCGGTGTGGATCGCTCGATGCTGGCGTTCCTCGTCGATGCCTACGACACCGAGGAAGTCGAGGAGCGACGGCGAACCGTGCTCCGCCTACACCCGCGCCTCGCGCCCGTCAAGGCGGCGGTGCTGCCGCTGGTCTCCAAGGCGGGGATGCCCGAGAAGGCGCGCGAGATCTACGAGCAGGTGCGCGCCGAGGTCCCCGCCGAGTACGACGAGGGCGGCTCGATCGGCCGCCGCTACCGGCGCCAGGACGAGATCGGTACCCCGTGGGGGATCACCGTGGACGGCCAGACGATGGAGGACGGCACGGTGACCCTGCGCGACCGCGACAGCCTCGAGCAGGTCCGGGTTCCCGCCGGCGAGCTGGCCGACCGCCTAGCCGCCAAGCTCGCCGAGCCGTGGCAGAGCCCGAAGCTGGGGAAGTAGGCAACCTGTGAGAATTAGGGGCGTGTTGAGAATGATCTGCTGCCTCGTGGTCGGCCTTTGCCTGCTCGTCGCCGGCTGTGGCGACGATGAGTCATCGGACCCGTCAAGCGCGCAGCCCGCCGCAACGACTGATGGGTCGGGAGGTGGCGATGGCACCGAGCCGACCAGAATCGAGAAGCGCACGGGGGGTTGGACGGGCGAAGAGGCCATCTCCCACGACGTGGCCAGGACTGCCTGCGGATACGACTCGCCCCAGGAAGCCGCGAAGGGCCTGGGATTGCCTCGCACGTCGGACGAGTCCACCGTCGCCGAGAAATACAGCAAGAGCTTCCCGAGCGACCAGCGCCAGCCAGCGATCGAAGGCTGTCTCGCCGGTCTCCGCGGCCAGTAGCGGCGACGCGTGTGTGACGTGCATCACAGAACGGTTTGATCGGCTTCGCAGGGTGCACTAAGCTCAGTGGAACCGTGTCATCGATCGATGACAAATGGGGTGAGCGGAGGAGAGGCAGATGAGCGTTGCGCAGAAGGACGGGATCGACCGGAGTTCCTTCGTCGACCAGATCACCTACGACGACCTCTACCGGCGCTGGGAGGATGGGAACTGGAAGGCGACCGAGATCGACCTGGCCGAGGACCGCAAGGGCTGGGAGGCGCTGAGCGAGATCCAGCGGAAGTCGGCGCTTTGGACCTACTCGATGTTCTTCTACGGGGAGGACTCGGTCACCGACAACCTCTCCCCCTACATCGACGCCGCACCGTTGGAGGAGCAGAAGTACTTCCTCGCCACCCAGCAGGTGGACGAGGCCCGCCACGCGGTCTTCTTCCATCGCTTCTTCAAGGAGGTGATCGGCGCCGGCGACACGATCGGCTCGACGCTCGCCTACACCGAGGCGCAGCTGGGTTGGGGCTACCGGAACGTCTTCGGGCGCCTGGACCGGATGGCCGAGGAGCTTCGCAAGGACCGCTCGCTCCCCAAGTTCGCCCAGGCGATCGCGCTCTATCACCTGGTCGTCGAGGCAGCGCTGGCCCAGCCGGGGCAGCACTTCATCGAGGACTACTTCACCAAGTCCGGGACCATGCCCGGGTTCAGCGCGGGGATGCACAACGTCTCTCGCGACGAGCAGCGCCACATCGGCTTCGGGGTGAAGGTGCTCTCGGACTGCTTCCGCGAGAGCGATGAGTGCAAGGCGGCCGTCGACGAGATCCTGCGCGAGGTGTTGCCCTGGTCGATGTCCGTGTTCGTCCCCCCCGCATGGGACCTCGAGTACACCCGCTGCTGGGGCTTCGAGCTCGAGGACATCTATGCGTTCGGCATCCGCTCGGTGGAGACCAAGTGGAAGGCGGCCGGCTACCCGATCGACGAGATGCCCTCCGACATCTTCCCGTTCGACCTCTCACAGCCCCCCGTGGAACGCGCCAAGCGGGCGATCACGCTGCTGCGCGCGGGCGTAGTCGGGGAGCCCGTCGCGAGTCCCGACTCGTCGCCCGAAACGCAGGCGTTGCTGTTCGACGTCGTCGCGCGCTCCGCCCAAACCGACGCGGTGAACGGCCAACCGGTGACGATCCAGTGGCGTTTCTCGGACGCCGAGCCCTGGTACATCAGGATCGACAACGGGGCCACGGAGGCGGTCCCGGGCCTGGCTCCGGACCCGAGCCTGACCCTGGACACTTCGTGGCGCGACTTCCTCGAGGTCTCGACCTACGGCGGCGACCCGCGTCGGGCGATGCTGCGGCGAAGGCTGCGGCCGCACGGCTCGATGAAGCTGCTCTGGAGGATGCAGCGGATCTTCCCCCGCGGCTAGACATAGGCCTGCCGGCCCGGCACGGGACAACCGCTGGGACCGCTCAGTCCGAGGTGAGCAGGAAGCGCGCCACCGCGGCGCCGGCCGCGACGGTTGCCGAGTAGTCACGCTCGGGATCGGTGAGGCGCTGGAGCGCGCCTCCGTCGGCGGCGGCGAACATGTGAGTGACCACGGACTCGGCGTCGAAACGCAGCGAGAGCACACCCTCGATCTCCTTTTGGCGCAGCACCCGGGCGACGTGCTGGCGGGAGCGGTGATAGAGCTCCGCGAGCTCGGCCTGGATATCGGGGTTCTGGCGAGCGGCCGTGAACAGCTCGTACAGGATCACGTAGAAGCCGGGGTCCTCACGCAGCACCTCCTCGGCGCCCGAGACGAGCACGGCGATCACCTCGTCCGTGGTCTTCGCCGCCGCCAGCGGCTCGTCGAGCATCGCGATCCGGGTCTCCGCGTCGTTGCGGAGAACCTCGATCAGGAGGCGCTCCTTGGTCCCGAAGTAATAGTGGAGCAGCCCCCGGCTGACGCCCGCTTCGTTCGATACGTGCTCGAACGTGGCGCCGGCGATGCCTCGCTCGGCGACGCAGTGACGCATCGCGTCGACGATTCGCTGGACCTTCTCGCCACTCAGCTCGCGACGGGAGTCGTCGAGCCCCGCCTCAACGGCCTTCGATTCCACGGGCATCCCCCTTCTCTACCCCGTCACCGGTGGGTGAATCGGACGATCGTCCACGCAAGGTAATTATTTACCGCAGCCTGACCGGCGGGTTGTGACCCGGGATCACGACCGCCGGGTCGAGCTCCCTGATCCGTCGCCACTGGGCCAGCAGCTCGTCGCGCTCCGGCCCGAAGTCGTCCGGCAGGTCCATCTGATCGAAGTACTCGGGCAGAGGCCCGACGCAGTCGGAGGCGATCACCGTCAGGCCCTCGTCGGTGTCGACGAGCAGCGAGATCAGGCCGTCGGAGTGGCCCGGGGTTCGGATCCAGCGCAGGCCCGGCTCGATCTCGCCCTGATCGCCGTCCAGCAGCTCGAGCTGGACCATCTCCAGCACCCCGGAGACGATCTGCGCATACGGCGCCTCGGTCTCGAGGTGGTGGACGAAGGCGCGGCGCTGGGGCCAGGCCGCGAGGCCCTCGGCGTGATCGAAGTGGAGGTGAGTGAGGATGACATCCTTGATCGCGGCCGCCTCGACGCCGAGCGCCTCGAGCGCCCCGAACACGGGCCCGCCCTGCATCACGAGGCCAGGGTCGACCAGATAGTCGCGCTGGGCTCGGATCAGGCAGGTGTTCGGGAACGCGACCATGCCGGTCGGCTTGCCCGCGGCCTGGAGCTCCTTGTAGCGGCGAAAGCCATCAGCCGAGCTCTCCAGATCCTCGACGGACGCCCCGCCACGCCCGTCGAGCGAGAAGACGTGGCGCTGCGCGGGAACTAGGACGTGAACGGAGTGATTGATCAGCTGGCGGTGGTCTCGGCGGCCGGCGTCGTGGTCGAGCTGTACTCGAATTCCTCCTCGGCGCCGAACAGCCGGTCGAGCACCGCCTTGCGCAGGTCCTCGCTGAGCGCGATCGCCAGGGCGGCCCCGAGCAAAGCGACCAACAACAGCCTGCCCCAGCGGCGCGGCTTGCGCTTGCCGCGCAGCTGATCGGATGCCTCCCGCAGCGACTCGGCGGCGGTGCGCAGGTCGCGCTGGACCTTCTTGTCTTCCGTGAGCGCCTTCACGGGCCCCTTGCCGTTCGACATCCGCTGGTACGCGTGCCGCGCCGCCTCGAAGGCCTCGCGAACGTTGTCTCGCAGCTCCCGGTCCTCGACCAGGCGCCGAACATAAGGATTCGAGCCGGCCGAACGGGCCGCCTCACGTGCCTGCTGTGCCCTCGCGCTGGTGCTCTTTGCCATTGCCAACTCCCTCGTCCGCTTCGCTCGTCCTCGGAGCATATACCCGAGAATACGGCCGCTACAGCGCGGCTTCGAGCGCCTTCTCGATCCGGTCCACGTAGACGAACTCGAGTCCCTTGCGTTCGTGTTCGGGGATCTCGGCGATATCCCCCTCGTTGCGCTCCGGGACGATGATCCGCTTGATCCCCGCGCTCTGGGCGGCCAGCGACTTCTCCTTCAGGCCGCCCACCGGCAGCACCTGGCCGGTCAGGGTCACCTCTCCGGTCATCGCCACGTCCGCGCTGACCGGCTTGCCCGAGACCAGCGAGGCCAGTGCGACCGCCATCGCCACCCCCGCGGAAGGGCCGTCCTTTGGCACGGCGCCGGCGGGCACGTGGATGTGGATGTCGTGGGTGGCGAACCAGTCCGCGGGAAGGTCCGGCGCCAGCCGAGCGACATTGCCGCGGACCCACGAGAGCGATGCCTGGGCCGACTCGCGCATCACCTCGCCGAGCTGGCCGGTGATCATCAGCTTGCCGTCGCCCGGCACCGCGGTGGCCTCCACGAACAGCACCTCGCCGCCGACCGGCGTCCAGGCCAGCCCGGTCGCCACCCCCGGGTCCTTGGTGCGCCGCCGCTGCTCGGCGAAGTAGCGACGCCTGCCGAGCAGCTCGCGAGCCCGCTTGGCGGAGATCGTCGTCTTCCCCTTCGCCCTCCCCTCCGCGACCTCCCGCGCGACCTTGCGGCAGACGGTGCCGATCTGGCGCTCCAGGTTTCTCACCCCCGCCTCCCGCGTGTACTCCTCGATGATCGCCCGCAGCGCTGCGTCGCTGAACGAGATCCGGCCGCGCCCCAGGCCGTTCTGCGCGATCTGCCGGGGGACCAGATAGCGCTTGGCGATGTGGAGCTTCTCGTCCAGCGTGTAGCCGGAGACGCTGATCACCTCCATCCGGTCCTGAAGCGCCGGCGGCACCGTGTCGAGCGTGTTCGCCGTGGTGATGAACATCACCTCGGAGAGGTCGAACTCGAGGTCCAGGTAGTGATCGCGGAAGCTGTCGTTCTGCGCCGGGTCGAGCACCTCGAGCATGGCGCTCGACGGGTCGCCGCGAAAGTCGGCGCCCATCTTGTCGATCTCGTCGATCATGAACACGGGGTTGCGCGAGCCCGCGTCGCGCAGGGCGCGGACGATCGTGCCCGGCATCGCCCCAATGTAGGTGCGCCGGTGGCCCCGGATCTCCGCCTCGTCGCGCACCCCGCCGACCGAGATGCGCTCGAACTCGCGCCCGAGCGCCCGCGAGATCGACCGGCCGAGGCTGGTCTTGCCCACCCCCGGCGGGCCGACGAAGCAGAGGATCGGGCCCTGCGCGGACTCCGCCACGCCCGCGCCACCGGAGGACGCGGCGGCGTCCTCCTGCATCAGCTTGCGGACCGCCAGGTATTCGAGGATGCGGTCCTTGACCTTCTCGAGGTCGTAGTGGTCGGCATCGAGGACCTCGCGCGCGTGAGCGATATCGAGGTTGTCCTCGGTGGTCACGCTCCACGGCAGCTCGACCAGCCATTCGAGGTAGGTGCGGATGACGCCGTACTCAGCGGCCGCGGGCGGCAGGCGCTCGAGGCGTCCCAGCTCGCGGTCGGCCTGCTTGCGGGCGTGCTCTGGAAGGTTCGCCGCCTCGATCCGCTCCCGCAGCTCGTTGATCTCGGCCTGCTGCTCGTCGGCCTCGCCGAGCTCCTGCTGGATCGCCTTCAGCTGCTCGCGCAGGTAGTACTCGCGCTGGCCCTTCTCGATCTCCGACTGAACCTGCGACTGGATCTTGGAGCCGAGCTGGATCACCTCCAGCTCGCGGGCCAGGATCTCCGAGAGCCGGCGCAGCCGCTTGCCGACGTCCACCTCCTCCAGCAGCTCCTGCTTCTCCTGGGTGGAGATCCGAAGCGCGCCGGCGATCAGGTGCGCCAGCGCGGAGGGATCGTCCACGTTGGTGACGGCGAGCTGCAACTCCTCGGGCAGGTACGGGATCTGCTCGATGATCTCGGTGAAGGTGCGCTGCACGTTGCGGGTCAGCGCCTCGAGCTCGGGCGTGGGCTGGACCACGTCGGGCAGCGGCTCGATCCGCGCCACCAGGTAGGGCTCCTCCGTGACGTAGTCGCCCACCCGCACCCGCTCCGTCCCCTGAACGAGGATGCGGATCGTCCCGTCGGGAACCTTGAGCATGCGGGCCACGATCCCCGCGACCCCCACCCCGTAGAGCTGGTCGGGCCGCGGCTGATCGGCCTCCGGCTCGCGCGCGGCGACCAGGGCCAGCGTCCGCTCGCCGGAGAGCACATCGTTGACGAGCCTGATCGAGCGCTGCTGCCCGACCGCCAGCGGCGTCAGGGTGTCCGGATACGGGACCATCTCCTTGAGGGGCAACACCGGCAGCGCAGCCGGCAGCGGCTGGTCCTGGCGCTCCCGGATCGCGGCCTCGACGTCGGGAGTCTCGACCACCTCGATGGTCGGCCCACCGTCACCTGACTGGGCCATCCGCCTACTCCTTCGTCTCGATCGGGACGTGCCGCGAAGCCCGGCCGCTGGAGCGAAGCGGCAGCACCACCCGCAGCACGCCGTCCTCGTAGGTGGCCCTGGCCTCCTCGGCGACGACGTCGGCGTTCAGCTCCACGACCCGGCGGAAGGGGCCCGCCTCGATCTCAACCTGCTGATAGACCCGGCCCTCGGTCTCCTGGACGGGGCGCTCGCCGCGGATCACCAGCTCTCGGCCGACGATCTCAAGGCTGACGGTGTCGAGGCTGACGCCCGCCAGCTCGGCCTTGACCACAGCCCTGGGCGGCTCCCCGCAGTAGTAGACGTCGACGCGCGGCGAGAAGCCCGCCTGCGGCCTGCCCGACAACCAGCCGCCCTCGCCCCAGACGTCGCCGAACAGCTCGTCCATCTCGCGGCGCATGCGCTCGAAGTTGACCAGCAGATCCCGATCTCGGGGCATGGCCTTAGCCTAGCCACCCGCGGCGCTAGCTAACCTCTCGAATTACTTGCGGGCGCCTTCGGCGCCCTGACCAGCCTGTTTCGGAGCTAAAGCTCCTCATATCTCGAATTACTTGCGGGCGCCTTCGGCGCCCTGACCAGCCTGTTTCGGAGCTAAAGCTCCTCATATCTCGTATACAGCGCCCTCGCGGGCCACCTCCACGGGCCCACCGAACGCCTCGGAGCCCTCTTTGCGAGCCCAGTCGGGATCGAGCTCGTCCGAGATGTGGGTGAGCACGACCCGTCCGGCGCCGGCGCGGCGGGCGTGATCGCCGGCCTCGCCTGGGGTCATGTGGCCGCGGATCCCGGTGCGCTCGGGACGCGGCAGCGTCGCCTCGACGATCAACAGGTCCGTGTCGCGGGCGATCTCGATCAGCTCCTCGCCCGGGCGGCAGTCGGCGCCGTATGTGAGCCGTCCGCCGCCGTTGGTGGAGCTGAAGTCGATCGCGTAGGTGGTGGTGAAGTGCGGGACCTCCTGGAAGCGGGCCCGAAGGGTGCCGACCTCGACGGTGGAGCCCGCGTCGTACTCCTCGAGGGCGAAGGCGTTCTCGATCAGGTCCTCCTTGCCCCAGGCGCCGACCACGCGGCGGAAGCATTCGCGAGCGCCGCTCGGAGCGATCAGCCGGGGGCGGGCCGGGCTGTCGGTTCCCGGATAGCCGGCGACCGGAACCGGCTGCTGGCGGGGCGCGTACGTGAGCGCGTAGGCGTAGGGCACCAGGTCGAGGAAGTGGTCGGCATGCAGGTGGGAGACGAGCACGGCGTCGACCTCGACGTAGTCGCGAAACAGGCGCAGCTTCGAGAACACGCCATTGCCGCAATCCAGCAGCAGGGAGGTGTCGCCATCCTCGATCAGATACCCGCTACAGGCCCCTCCCGCGTCCTCCCACGACGGCGACTTGCCGAGCACCGTGATCCGCATCGTGAGGATCAACTCTAGCTCCGCCGCCCCCGCGGCGTGAGCGGTTGAGGGCCATGCAAGCCGCTGCCCGACGCAGCAGCATGACTACCCTCAGGCCGTCTCCGCCGCCGGCTCCTCCCGCTGCTGGCGCAGAAGCAGCGCCGGCTGGCGGGGCGGGACGAGGCCATCGGCGCTGTTCGGCCGGAAGGTGGAGCACGGCTCATCCAGGTCCAGCGCGCAGAGCATCTGGCGGTGGAAGAAGCAGTCCTCGCAGCTCGGGTGCCCCTTGCGCCGCTTGGCTGCTCGGCGCCTGGCGACCCCGATTGCCTCCGCCATCTGCCTGGCCTGGTGCTCGATCTGGATCACTCCTACCCCTTCGCGTTGCCTAGAGCGGCGATCATCTCACCGCCCCGCGCGGCCCGCAGGACGCATTCGCGCAATCCCCGACTTTTTGAGAAATGGCGGGCGGCCGGGTTTCCCGGCCTTTGCGGAAAGCCGCATGGGGGCGCCTGGGGGCCGCTGCCTTGGGCTCGGGTGCATCGTTGCCGGACGGCCCACTAAAATCGGCACCGATGGCACACGAGCGCACCGCCAGGCTGAGCGCCTCACCTCCCCTGTTCGAGAACCGCCTGCTCGACGTCCTCTCGAGGATCCACCCCTCGGTGCCGGCGATCATCTTCGTGCCCGTGGTCGTCGCCGGGGTGTGGCTGGGCGCCGACGGTGGCTACGGCGCCTTCGGAATCGCGCTGCTGGTCGCGCTGGGGCTCTTGATCTGGACGCTGACCGAGTACTGGCTGCACCGGCTCGTCTTTCACTGGGAGCCGGACCACCCGCTCGGCAGCCGGCTCCACTTCATCATCCACGGCGTCCACCACGACCACCCGAACGACCGCCTGCGGCTGGTGATGCCTCCGGCCGCCAGCCTGCCGCTCGCGGCGCTCTTCCTGGGGGCGTTCACACTGATCTTCGGAACCCCCGCCGCCTACCCGATCTTCGCCGGCCTGATCGTCGGCTACCTCGCCTACGACTACACCCACTATCACCTACATCACCACACGCCGAAGACGACGCTCGGCAAGCGCCTGCGCGAACAGCACATGCGCCACCACTTCCAGGATCACCGATACGGCTATGGCGTCTCGTCCCCGCTTTGGGACGTCGTCTTCCGCACCCTGCCGCGCAAGCGCAACCGGTAGCACGTTACAACTCCTCGCCTGGGAGTCAGGGTGTTATGCACACTGTTACAGTGCGGCCCACACACACCGTCACACCGCAAGGAAAGGAATCACTCATCGCAATGGTTACGGGCGCAATCGATCAAGCAGCGCAGTTGCTCAAGACCCGCATTCGTGAGCTGGAGGGAGAGCTCTCGAGGCTGCAGCGCGCTCTGTCCAGTCTCACGGACGGACGCCAGGGGCGTCGCGGGCCCGGCCGGCCGCGAGGATCGCGCGGAACGACGCGCACGGCCACCCGCCGGCCAGGGCGCCGCCGTGGAACCCGGGCCGATCAGGCGGTGAGGCTGATCAAGGCGAACCCGGGGATCAGCGCCGCCGAGGTCGCGAAGAAGATGCGGATCAAGCCGAACTACCTCTACCGCGTGCTCGGCGACCTTCAGAAGGAAGGTCGGGTGAAGAAGTCCGGCCGCTCGTACACCGCCACGTAGCGCGGCCGGCGCCGTTCCGCGACCGGGAAGCCTCGCTTCAGTCGCGAGTGGGCGGGTTTGCACCCCTGGGACTACACAATCGTCCAATCGTCAGGCAGTGCCGCCACTCGCCGCATCGGCACGAGCGTCCGCACCTCGGAACGCTTCCCCCACCCAGCCCGGGCGGCTCCGCGGAGCCGCCACGGCGGGAATGGGAATGATGCCTAGATTAGGCCGAGGTCGCCGCACCGCGTCCCGCTCTTCCTTGCAGCTCGTTGACCGAGTGGTCGATGCGCTGTCGCGAGAAGTCGTCGATCTCGAGTCCCTCGACGAGCCTCCACTCGCCCCCCGAGCAGGTGCAGGGGAAGCCCGACACCAAGCCCTCCTCGACTCCATAGGAGCCGTCGGAGGGGACCGACATCGAGACCCAGTCGCCCTCGGGCGTGCCGAGCGCCCAGTCGTGGACGTGGTCGATCGCGGCGTTGGCCGCCGAGGCGGCGCTGCGATGCCCCCCGCGCCTCGATTATCTCCGCACCGCGCTTCGCCACCCTGGGAATGAACTCGTCCGCAACCCAGGCCTGATCGTCAACGGCATCCCAGGCGCTTCGCCCCCCCACCGTGGCGTGCACCAGGTCCGGGTACTGCGTGGTGGAGTGATTGCCCCAGATGGTCATCTTGGTGATCTCGGTCACCGGCACACCGAGCTTTGAGGCGAGCTGACCGATCGCCCTGTTGTGGTCGAGCCGGGTCATCGCCGTGAAGCGCTCGGGCGGCACGTCGGGTGCGTGCGACATCGCGATCAGGCAGTTGGTGTTTGCAGGGTTGCCGACCACCAGCACCTTGATGTCGTCGGCGGCGCCCTCGTTGATCGCCTCGCCCTGCGGCTTGAAGATGCCGCCGTTCGCCTCCAGCAGGTCGGAACGCTCCATGCCCTTGCTGCGGGGGCGCGCTCCGATCAGCAGCGCGACGCCGCAGCCGTCGAACGCGGCCCGTGGGTCGTCGTGGATGTCGAGCCCGGCGAGCAGCGGGAAGGCGCAGTCGACGAGCTCCATCGCGGTGCCCTCCGCGGCCTTGACGGCGTCAGGGATCTCGAGCAGCGTCAGGTGGACCGGCTGCTGTGGCCCCAGCATCTGACCGCTGGCGATCCGAAACAGGATCGCGTAGCCGATCTGGCCCGCGGCGCCGGTGACCGTGACCTTGACGGGATCCGCCATCAGCCTGTCCCCATTACCTCGATCACGGCGTCGGCAAACTCTGACGTACCCACCGCCGTCGGGTCGTCGCGGCTGGGCTTCAGGTCGTAGGTCACCCGCTCCCCCTTGCGGATCACCTCGGCGATCGCGCTCTCCACCCGGTCGGCGGCGTCGGGCTCGTCCAAGTGGCGAAGCATCAGCACCCCGGACAGCATGAGGGCGGTCGGGTTGACCTTGTTCTGCCCCTTGTACTTGGGGGCGGAGCCGTGCGTGGCCTCGAACATGGCGGCGTGGGTGCCGATGTTGGCGCCGGGCGCCAGGCCCAGTCCCCCGATCATCCCGGCTCCGAGGTCGCTGACGATGTCGCCGTAGAGGTTGGGGAGCACGATCACGTCGTACTCCTCGGGCCGCGACACCAGCTGGTTGCAGAGGTTGTCGACGATCCGGTCCTCGAACTCGAGCTCCGGATGCCGCTCCGCGACTTGGCGCGCGGTGTCCAGGAAGAGGCCGTCGGAGAACTTCATGATGTTGGCCTTGTGAACGGCCGTCACCCGGCGGCGGCCGTTCCGCTTCGCATAGTCGAACGCCGCTTCGACGATTCGCTCGCTGCCGAACACCGAGATCGGCTTGATCGAGATCCCCGAATGCTCGCGAATGGTGCCGGCGTCAAGCGAGGCCACGAACTCGCGCAGCTTCTCGGCCCCCTCCGAGTCGACCTCGAACTCGATCCCCGCGTAGAGATCCTCGGTGTTCTCGCGCACGATCACGATGTCCACCTGGTCGAAGTGCGACCGGACGCCCTCGTACAGCTTGCAGGGCCGGATGCAGGCGTACAGATCGAGCTCCTTGCGGAGCTGGACGTTGATCGAGCGAAAGCCCGCGCCGACCGGCGTGGTGGTCGGCCCCTTGATCCCGACTCCGGTCCGCCTGATCGACTCCAGGGTCCGCTGGGGGAACGGGTCGCCCTCCTCGCGGTAGACGTCCTCGCCGGCCGGCTGCTCGTCCCACTCGAACTCGACCCCGGTCGCCTCCAGGACCCGGCGGGTGGCCTCGGCGAGCTCGGGGCCGGTGCCGTCGCCGGGGATCAGGGTGACCGTGTGGGCCATGGGCGGCGCGATGCTATCGGGGCTGCGAGAATGCACGTGTGGCGACCATCGAGCGCGGGCAGACCGCGGCCACCCACGAGGTCTTCAACCAGCCTCCGCCGCTGGAGAGCTACAACGTCTTCGAGCGGGACACGGCGCTGGTCGAGGCGCTGCGCCGCGAGGGGGCCGATTGGGCGGAGGACGAGGCTCGCGAGCTGGGCGCGCTCTGCGGGCTGCCGCAGACGATCCGCTGGGGCGTCGAGGCGAACCAGCAACCCGCCGCAGCTCCGCACCCACGACCGCTTCGGCAACCGCGTCGACGAGGTGGACTTCCACCCTGCATGGCACGAGCTGATGCGGGTGGGGGTCGGGCACGGCCTGCACGCGCTGCCCTGGCGCCAGCCGCAGCCCGGCGCCCACGTCGCGCGCGGCGCGCTGTTCATGCTCCTCTGCCAGGTCGAGGCGGGGGTGGGCTGTCCGATCTCGATGACCTACTCGGTGATCCCGGCGCTGCGAGCCCAGCCGGAGCTGGCGGCCGAGTGGGAGCCGCGCTTCCTGTCGCTCTCCTACGACGGCGAGCGGCTGGTCCCGGCCCCGGACAAGAAGGGGGCGCTTTGCGGAATGGGCATGACCGAGAAGCAGGGCGGCTCCGACGTGCGCGCCAACACCACCACCGCCAGGCCGCTGAACGGCGGCGGGCCGGGTGGCGAGTACGAGATCACCGGACACAAGTGGTTCTTCTCGGCGCCCATGTGCGACGCGTTCCTGGTCCTCGCCCAAGCCGAGGGCGGCCTGTCTTGCTTCCTGCTGCCTCGCTTCACGCCCGACGGCGAGCGGAACCGCATCCACCTTCAGCGACTCAAGGACAAGCTCGGCAATCGCTCCAACGCCTCCTCCGAGGTCGAGTTCCGGGGCGCCTGGGCGCAGCTGGTCGGCGAGGAGGGGCGCGGCGTGCCGACGATCATCGAGATGGTCAACCACACCCGCCTGGACTGCGCGCTGGGCGTGGCCGCCGGGCATGCGCTGGGGCACCGCGGCGGCGATCCACCACTGCACCTACCGGGAGGTGTTCGGCAAGCGGCTCGCGGAGCAGCCGCTGATGCAAAACGTGCTCGCCGACCTTGCGATCGAGTCGGAGGCGGCGACGGTCTCGGCGATGCGACTGGCGCGGACCTTCGACGAGGCCGATGCCAATCCGGAGGCTGGGTCGGGATCCGAGCAGGCCCGCGAGCTCCGTCGCCTCGCCACCCCGGTGCTGAAGTACTGGACCTGCAAGCGCGCACCGGTCCACGCGGTGGAGGCCCTGGAGTGCCTGGGCGGCAACGGGTACGTGGAGGAGTCGGGCATGCCGCGGCTCTACCGGGAGAGCCCGCTCGCCTCGATCTGGGAGGGGTCGGGGAACGTCCAGTGCCTCGACGTCCTGCGCGCGATGGCGCGAAACCCGGCCTGCGTCGAGGCGTTCGCCGCCGAGGTCGGCGAGGGGGCGGTCGCGGACCCCCGGCTCGACGAGTTCGGTCGCCGACTGCGCGACGACCTCGCCTCCGATCCGGAGACGCTCGAGAGCCGTGCCCGCGGACTGGTCGAGCGGATGGCGCTGGCGCTGCAGGGCTCGCTGCTGGTCCGCTACGGGGATCCGGCGGTCGCCGACGCCTTCTGCGCCTCGCGCCTCCAGGGCGACTCGGGTCTGGCGTTCGGCACCCTGCCCGCCGGCGTCGACTTCGGCCGCATCATCGAGCGCCACTCGCCCGCGGCCTGACGACCCGACCCGGCTACCTGCCGCTTCGCACCTAAGATGGGCCCATGCCGACGCGCGGCACCGTGACTCTGTTTCACGTCCGGGGGATCCGGATCGGGGTCGACTACTCGCTGGTTCCTCGTCCTCTTCCTGATCATCCTCTGGCTCTCGGCGGACTACCGTCGCATGCTCGACCTCTCCAGCGGCGACCTTGAGCCGTACCTGCTCGCCCTGGCAAGCGCGCTCGCCTTCTTCGCCTCGATCCTCCTCCACGAGCTCGGCCACGCTTTCGTCGCCCTTCGCCGGGGGATCGGCATCTCCGACATCACCCTGTGGATGTTCGGCGGCGTCGCGCGGATGACCCGTGACTCCGACTCGCCGGGCACCGAGTTCAAGGTGGCAATCGGCGGGCCGCTCGTCACCCTCGCGATCGCGCTCGCCTGCGTGGGAGTCGGAATCGCCGCCGCCGGCTCGGAGGAGTTCGGGAAAGCGATGCGAGTGGACGAGGGTGCCGACACCTCCGGCGTCCTGGCGGTGATCGCCTGGCTGGCGCTCATCAACTTCCTGGTCCTCGTCTTCAACCTGATCCCCGCCTTCCCGCTGGATGGCGGGCGGATAGCACGGGCGATCGCCTGGCGGGTGAGCGGGAACCGCAACCGGGCCACGCGCGCCGCCGGCCGCCTCGGCCAGGCGTTCTCCTACCTGTTCATCGGCGTCGGCATCCTGCTGTTCATCGAGGGCGACGTGATCGGCGGGATCTGGCTGGGGCTGATCGGCTTCATCCTCGGGCAGTCGGCCCGCGGCGCCGTGCTTCAGACGGAGTTCGCCAGCCGGATCGAGGGGATCAGGGTGGCGGACGTGATGGACGTCGAGCCGGTCGCGATCCCGGAGGACGCCAGCGTCGAGCGCGCCCTCGACGAGTACTTCCTGCGCTATCGCTGGCCCTGGTTCCCGGTGGTCGATGCGGCGCAGCGCTTTCGCGGCCTGATCGAGCGCGGCGCCGCCGACGCGGTGCCGGAGCCGAGCCGCGCCTCCTCGGTGGTGCGCGACGTCTTCGAGGCGGATGCCACCGGCACACTCCGGGTGCGCGACGACGAGCCGCTGGAGTCGCTGCTCGGCAACGATGCCCTGCGCCGGCTCGGGGCGCTGATGGCGGTCGATGCCGATGGCCGCTTGCGCGGCGTGATCACCGGCCGACCAGGTCGGCCGGGCGCTCCGCAGCGCGGCTGTCTCGCAGCTCGTCGCGGCGAACGACGACGTAATAGCATCGCGCTCCGTGCCCAAGCACGACGTACTGGTGATCGGGGCGGGCCTCGCCGGGCAGCGAGCGGCCCTCGCCGCGGCCGAGGAGGGCGTTTCGGTGGGGATCGTCTCCAAGGTTCATCCGGTGCGCTCGCACTCCAACGCCGCCCAGGGCGGGATCAACGCCGCGCTCCAGGAGGGAGACAGCTGGGAGTCGCACGCCTTCGACACCGTCAAGGGGTCCGACTACCTGGGCGACCAGGACGCGATCGAGATCATGTGCCGCGAGGCGCCGGAGGAGATCCTCCACCTCGAGCATCTCGGCGTCACCTTCCACCGCAACCAGGAGGGCAGGCTGGGCACCCGCGCCTTCGGCGGCGCCTCGCAGGCGCGCACCTACTACGTGGCCGACATCACGGGGCAGGCGATCATGCACGTGCTCTACGAGCAGCTGATGAAGCACTCGGAGCTGATCTCCCGCTACGAGGAGTACTTCACCACCGACCTGGCCCTTGACGACGACGGCAACTGCGTGGGCGCGGTGCTGCGCAACGTCGCCGACGGGTCGATGGAGCTGTTCGAGGCGGAGAACGTGATCCTCGCCACGGGCGGCAACGGGCAGGTTTGGCAGCCGACCACCAACGCCCTGATCTGCACCGGCGACGGGATCGCGATGGCCTACCGCGCCGGCGCGCCGCTGATGGACATGGAGATGATCCAGTACCACCCCACGACGCTGGCCAAGAAGGGCTTTCTGATCACCGAGGGCGCGCGGGGCGAGGGCGCCCACCTGCTGAACGCGCAGGGCGAGCGGTTCATGGAGAGGTACGCCCCGAACAAGATGGAGCTGGCCTCCCGGGACGTCGTTTCGCGCGCCGAGCAGTCGGAGATCAACGAGGGGCGCGGCTTCCCGGACGGCACGGTGGCGCTTGACGTCACGGTGGTGCCGCGCAAGCGGATTCACGAGGCGCTGCGCGAGATCGTGCTGGTGGGGCGGGACTTCGCCGGGGTCGACATCACGCAGGAGCCGATTCGCATCAAGCCCGGCAACCACTACACGATGGGCGGCATCAGGACGGACATCGACGGGGCAACGTCCATCCCCGGCCTGTACGCGGCCGGGGAGGTCGCCTGCGTCTCGGTGCACGGCGGCAACCGCCTGGGCGCCAACTCGCTGCTGGACACCCTGATCTTCGGCCGCCGCTCCGGACAGCACGCCGCCGCCCGCGCGAAGCGGGTGGAGGTTGGCCGGCCGTCGCCGGCCGTGCTCGCCGACGCCGAGCGCCAGGTCTCGGAGCTGGTTGGCCGCGAGCCCGGCAACGGCCGTCGCACCTCGGAGATCCGCAGGGAGCTGGGCGAGGCGATGGACCAGCACGTCGCCGTGTTCCGCACCGGGGAGGGCATCCAGACGGCGCTGGAGACCGTGAAGCGCCTCCAGGAGGCGGCCAAGACCGCCTACATCGACGACCACGGCGCGGTCTTCAACCAAGACGTGCTGGGCGCGTTCGAGCTGGGGTTCATGCTCGATTGCGCGGAGTGCACGTGCGTCGCGGCGCTGCACCGAACCGAGAGCCGCGGGGCCCAGTACCGAACCGACTTTCCGGAGCGAAACGACGAGGAGTGGCTGAAGCACATCGACGTCACCCGCAACACGGAGGGGCCCGAGATCAGCTACTCGCCGGTCACAATCACCCAGTGGCAGCCGGCCGAGAGGACGTATTGATGCGGTGGGCCGTGCGTCGCCGTCCGTCGCGCGCCGTTAGGGTCGGGGGTGGTCGGGATGCCTGAGTACACGCTGAAGGTTCGGAGGTACCAGCCGGAGACGGGCGAGGGCCCGTACTGGCAGCAGTTCAAGGTGGACCTCGATCCCGACCTGTCGGTGCTCGACGGGCTGCTCCAGGTCCGCGACCGCACCGACGGGACGCTCGTCGTCCGCTGCTCGTGCCGGGCGGCGATCTGCGGCTCGTGCGGGATGAAGGTCAACGGGGAGTCGACGCTCGGCTGCAAGACGCGGATCAGCGAGGCCCATGAGCGCGCCAACCGGCGCGACCGGCCTGCCGGTGACCGCGCCGCCCCCGCAGGCGGAGCCGAGGAGGCGGCGCGCCCAATACTGGTGGAGCCGATGGCGAACATGCCGGTGATCAAGGACCTGGTCACGGACATGGAGTCCACGCACTGGACGAAGATCCGCCGCGTCACGCCGTGGCTCTTGCCCGAGGGCGAGCCGCCCGAGCGCGAGTACGTGGTGCCGCCGGAGTCGATGATCGACATCACGCAGTCGATGGCCTGCATCCAGTGCGGCGCCTGCGTCTCGTCCTGCCTGTCGATGGAGGCCGATCCGGCGTTCATCGGCCCGGCGGCGCTTGCCAAGGCGTATCGCTTCGTCGGCGACCCCCGCGATTCCCAGGCCACCGAGAGGCTCTACGACCTGGCGCAGGACCCGCACGGCATCTACGACTGCACGCACTGCTTCTCGTGCATCGATGCCTGTCCCAAGGACGTCGCGCCGATGGACCAGATCATGCGCCTGCGCCGGCTCGCCGGTCACGACCACGAGATCGACGACGTCAACAACGGCCGCCGCCACGAGCTCGCCTTCACGAAGATCATCGAGAAGAAGGGGACCCTGGACGAGTCCCTGCTGCTGCAGGAGTCCTACGCGCAGGGGATCAAGGGCAAGCTGATCCCCCGTGCGGGCGCCATCAAGGGCCTCATCGGCTCGATTCCCACCGCAATCCGGGGGCTGAGGACGGGCAAGATGCGCTCGCTGCCGAAGATGATCCCAGGCGTGCATCACAAGCTCCCCGACGGTGCCCAGGGTCACGTCAAGCGGCTCTACTCGCACGCCGAGGAGCACCGCACCCAGCTCAACCTGTACATCACCGGCGAGGAGGAGATCGAGCCGGAGCCCGACGAGGTGGAGCTCTCACCCGAGCCCGACGCGGAGGCCCAGCAGTGACCCCGCTCCGGCTCGCCTACTGGCCCGGGTGCGTCTCCCGCGGCTTCACCCCCGAGCTGCACGGCTCGATGGCGCTGGTCGCCGAGCGGCTCGGAATCGAGCTGGTCACCCTCGACCGCGCCAACTGCTGCGGCGCGGGGGTGATCGCCGAGCACAACCAGGAGCTCGCCGACACTCTCAACGCGCGCACCTTCGCGCTCGCCCAGAGCACCGGCCTGTCGATGATGAACATCTGCTCCACCTGCCAGGGCGCCCAGTCGGAGTGCCAGCAGCGCCTCGACGCGGACTCCGCCTACCGCGCCCACATCAACGAGGCGCTCGCCGAAGAGGACCTGGAGTATGCGAAGGACAAGGAGGGCTTCGAGAACAAGAACTTCCTCTGGGTCCTGGTGGAGGATTACGGCCTGGACGAGCTGAAGGCGCAGGTGACCAGACCCCTTTCCGGCCTGCGCGTGGGCCCGTTCTACGGCTGCTACGTGATCCGCCCCAGGAGCCGGATCGGCTACGACGAGCACCCGGAGCGCGACCTCTACCTCGAGCAGGTGATCGAGGCGCTCGGCGGCGAGGTGGTCGAGTACGACGGGGCGCGGAAGTGCTGCGGCTTCCCCGTGATCACGATGAATCGCGACACCTCGCTGCGCCAGGCGGGCACGCACGTCGGCGACGCGCTCGACGCCGGCGCCGATTGTCTGGTCACCCCCTGTCCGCTGTGCCACCTGAACCTGGACATGCAGCAGCCGGAGGCGGCCAAGGTCACGGGGCGCGAGCTCGGGCTGGCGGTCCTGCACCTGCCCCAGCTCGTCGGGCTGGCGCTGGGATACGAGCCCAAACAGCTCGGGATGCGCAAGCACATCGCCTCGACCGAGTGGGTCGAGGGACGGCTCGCGGACGCGGTTCCCGCCTGACCAGTGGAGGCCGGCGGCCACACCCCCGAGCCCCCGCCCCCGCCGCCGGAGGTCGAGCAGGCGGTGATGCTCGGTCATCTCGAGGAGGCCGTCAGCCTCTACGTCACCCACACGGACGTCGATGAGGAGACGGCGCGCGCGGTGGTCGAGAAGCTGGCCGCCGAGTCGGGCTAACCCCGTCGCTCTGCGCGGCCCATCCGTCGCTCGATCCAGCCCGCGCCCACGGTATCGGTGAGGCCGTGGGCGACGATCGAGGACAGGATCACGAAGGCGGCGATGTCGAAGATCGTCGATGCAACGCGGACGTCGGATTGCAGCACGAACAGCGCGAACAGCATCGAGGCAACCCCCTTGGGCCCGAACCAGGCGATGAATGCCTTCTGGGGGCCGGGCAGCCGGCTGCGGACGAAGGAGACCAGGATGGCGAGCGGCCGGACGACGAGCAGCGCAGCAGCGATGAACACGGCTAGGCGCCAGACCTCCCCGTCGTAACCGGTCGCCACGATCAGCGCCCCGAAGACGAAGAAGGTCAGCACCTGCGAGATCGCGCTGACGTTCTCGGCGAACTCCACGAAGGCGTCGGGGATCTCGTGCTCGGCCACTCCCAGCACGATGCCGGCGACGAAGGCGGCGATCAGGCCGTTGCCAATCGTCACGTCGGCCAGCCCGAAGGCGGCAAGGCCGAGGCCGATTGCGTAGATGCCCTCGTAGCGAGCGGTGATCCCGCCCCCCGGCAGGTGGTGGTGAAGGCGCCCGCCGGCCAGGCCGAGCGCGATGCCCACCAAGGCGCCGAAGCCGGCCTCACCGAGGACCTTGGCGCCCTCGCCGCCGGCGTCACCGCCCGGCTCGGCGAAGACGATGAAGAAGAGCACGAAGGGCAGCGCGAGTCCGTCGTTCAGCCCCGACTCCAGGTTCAGCGTGTGGCGGACGGTCGCGGGGACGCGCTGAGCCGTGACCACGGTTGAGGTGACGACCGGGTCGGTCGGGGTGAGCACGGCGGCCAGGAGGAACGCCTCTGCCCAGGTCAGCTCGGGGAAGATTCCCCGGCCCACCAGGGCGAGCAGGCCGAGCGTGATCGGCATCGCGAGGACGATCGCCCGCGTCACCGGCCCCCAGTGGATTCGCAAGAGCTCCCTGTCGACGAACAGCCCGTCGGAGAACAGGGTCAGGATCAGCGCCAGCTCGATCAAGTAGACAACCGCGGAGTCGGTGGCGTCGACCGAGACCACGTCGGTCGCCGCCAGGCCGATCCCCAGCCCCACCGAAAGCACGGAGATCGAGAGCACGGTGCCTCGCATGACTCCCGACAGCGCCGCGGCGATCGCCAGCAGCCCGCCGAACAGCAGGACCGCCGCCCCGAACCCGATATCCATTCTGGGCTTATATTCGCTTCAGCGGCCGCCCGGCGAGCGGTACCAATCCAGGTAGCGACCGCAGGCGCTGCGCAGCGGGATTCGGCGCTCGCCCGCGCCGGGAACCGGCCCGTTGGGGCGATCGCCGGCGGCGGGCGAGGCGGCGATCGTCCCCAGATGGGCCACCGAGTAGGCGCCCAGCAAGCGGCCCGCGAGCGGCGGTCGCTCGACGCCGACCGTGAACCGGACCGGGCCGCGGCGGTGGACCCTGAGCTGCCCGGCGGCATGGAAGGGAACCGAGCCGCGGTAGTCGAGGTTTGCCGGCAGGCTCGCGTCCATCCCCGGCGCGCGGACGCGAAGCGCCCTGGTGGAGTCGTACTGAATCGAGATCAGCCAGCGACCCGCGGGCAGCGTCAGCACCTGCGATGAGGGCGAGCCGCTCTCCACCGTGGGGCTCGGCGACCAGCTGCCACCGATCACGGGCGGCGCCGAAAAGACGGTCGCCGTTCCGCCGCCACGACTGAGGCGCCGGCCGTGGGGGCTCGAGCAATCGAGCGGCTCGCCGGGCCGGTCCCCCTCGGCCAGCGTGCGCCGCTCGCCCACGGCCCCCGTTCGCTGCCAGAGCGCGAAGTCCGGGGTCTCGCGGAGCACGTCGAAGCCGGGTGGCGGCCCGCTGGCGTAGGCGGCCCGCGTCGTGATCACGAACCGGAAACGGTCGAGCGTCGCCGGGGTGACCGAGTCGAAGTCGAACTTCCGGAACACGTCCCCCAGCCGGAGGTTGGGCCGGACGTAGTTCGGGTCGTAGTAGTTGCGCACCGCCGTGAACGGCCGCGAGCCGCGCAGCTCGTAGAGGATGAAGTTGTCGCGGCCGAGGAACAGCACCTTGTGGCCCTGGACCAGGGGCCGCAACTCGGCCAGCTGGTTGGCGTGGTCCTGGGGCGCCACGGGCGCCTGACGCAGCACCAGGAAGCTCGAAAGGGCGGCTCCAACGGCAAGCACGAGCGCGAGCGCGGGGCGCCAAGGCATCCCCTTGACGGGCTCGCGCTGAAGCAGCCCGCCGAGCGAGATCAAGACGATCAGGGGGGCGGCGATCGCCAGGGCCTTGGCGCTGGTGTAGACGGTGCCGAAGGCGAGCGCGCCGAGGTAGATGACGATCGCCGCGGCCAGCGCCGCCGGCAGCGCCATGCCGTGGCGGCGAATCCAGCGCGGCAGGCCCGCCGCGAGGGCCACGGCGGCCAGCAGGGCGCCGAGGTAGAAGGCGGGCGCCGGCGCGCTGGCGGCCCTCGCCGAGAGCCGGAAGTCGCTGGCCGGCCAGATCCCCAGCGCCTCCAGCGGCGACAGCTGATGGCGCAGGTTGCCGAGCCCGCTCGAGATCGTCGAATCGCGGAATGCCCTGAAGTCCGTGAAGTCGGCGATCCGGCCGAACTCGGGCGCGATCAGGAGCACCAGAACGCCAGCCGCCACGGCCGCCACTGAGAAGGCCGCCGGACGCGTCCCGCCGATCGGCGCCGCCGGGCGCCACCCCCTGATCAGCGCCACCGTTACGTAGATCGCCGCGGCGCCGAGCAGCCAGAAGAGCCCCGGGAAGCTGTACGCGTAGACGGCCCCGGCCGCGATCACCGCCAGCGGCAATCCCCGCCGAACGGTAGTCGCGCTGGGCAAGAGCAGCGCGAACGCCACCAGGAAGAGGGCCTCGATCGGCTCCTTGAACGCCCCCTGCGCAACGTAGGCCGCGGAGAGGTAGGGAAGCGCCACCAGGGCCGCGGCCACGATCCGGGCAAGCGGCCGCAGGTCGCGCAGAGCCCCGAAGGCGACCAGCGCGGTGAGCACCGGAATGGCGAGCGTGATGCCCGCAAAGGCTTCGATCAACCCCGTCCCCAGCCCCTCGCTGAGCCCCGCGGCAAGCGCGTGCGGCCCCACGGGGTAGCCGCCCTCGATCAGCCCTGGAGTCTCACCGACCCGCGTGTTCAGCCACTCCGCCATCACGAGGTGGGAGGCCATGTCGTCGTTGACCAGCCCGACTCCGAGGATCCCGACTCGCCCGTTGACGATGAACGGGAGCGAGGCGACCAGCAGGGCCAGCGCCGCCGCTGCGAGGGCGAGCGCCAGGTCCGCCCGGCCATGCGGCGCCCGCCGCCCCAGCGCCAGGATCGCCAGGGAGGCGGCGACCAGCGCCGCGAGCGCGATCGCCACCGCGGTCCCGTGCCCGGGGAGCTTGATCGCGATCCCGGAGACGACCAGGAGCGCCGCCAGGCCGACCGGGCCTGCGAGCCAGCTCGACTCGCGGCGGCCGCACAGCGAGAGGATCGCCTGGCCGGCCGCGATCGAGGCGGCGACCAGGACCGCGACGGATGCATAGGCCCCCAGCAAGGGGCAGGATCGTAGGGCGCGGCGCGGGCGCCTACGCGGGCGCCGGCGCCTCGGTGCGGCGGATCAGGCCGCGCTCGTGGAGCAGCTCGGCGACCTGGACGGCGTTCGTCGCCGCCCCCTTTCGCAGGTTGTCTCCGACCACCCACATGTTCAGGCAGCGCTCGTGCGAGGGGTCGCTGCGGATGCGGCCGACCAGCACCTCGTCGCGGCCGGCGGCATCGCTGGCCAGCGGATAGACGCCCTCGGCGGGCGCATCCACGACCACCACTCCCGGAGCCCGCGCCAGGAGCTCCCGGCACTGCTCCGGCGACAGCGGCTCGCGGGTCTGCACGTTGAGCGACTCCGATTCCCCGTACAGCACGGGGACCCGCACGCAGGTGGCCGAGATCCGCAGCTCCTCCTCGTTGACGCCGAGGATCTTGCGCGTCTCGGCCATCATCTTGCGCTCCTCGGTCGTGTAGTCGTCGCCCCCCTTGAAGGTCTCCACCTGCGGCAGCACGTTGAACCCGATCCGGTGCGGGTACACCTCGGGGGCTCCCGGCTCCGTGTCGTGGAGCACGGCGTGCGCCTGGTCGCGGAGCTCCTGCATCGCCCGCCGGCCGGTCCCCGACACCGGCTGATAGGTCGAGACGACGATCCGCTCGATCCCCACCGCCCGGTGGATCGGCGCCAGCGCGACGACCATCTGCATCGCCGAGCAATTCGGGTTGGCCACGATCCCCCGGTGAGCGTCGAGCGCCTCGGGGTTGACCTCCGCGACGACCAGCGGGACCTCCGCGTGCATGCGCCAGTAGCTCGTGTTGTCCACCACCACCGCGCCCGCCTCCACCAGCTTCGGCGCCCACTCGGCGCTGACCTCGCCGCCCGCCGAGGACAGGACCAGGTCGAGACCCTGGATCGCCTCGTCCGACAGCGGCCGGCATTCCAGCTCCCGGCCGTTCAGGGGAAGCTTGCGTCCGGCCGAGCGCTCGGAGGCGAAGGCGACCACCTCCGCCGCGGGGAAGCCGCGCTCGCCCAGCACCCCGAGCATGGTGGAGCCGACCGCCCCGGTGGCGCCGAGGACGCCGACCCTGTAGCCGTCAGGCGCCATCGCGGGCCTCGTCCTCGTCGTCCGAGCTCGAGTCGTCGTCCGAGCTCGTGTCGTCGTCCGAGGTCGAATCGTCGTCGCCCGCGGCGGGCCGGACGGCCGGCCGATGCTCCGTCCCGGTCGGCTCCTCGCGACGGACGGCGTCCTCGCCCAGCTCGAACGCCTGGTGCAGCGCCTGGACCGCCACCGGAACCTCGCCGGCGCCGATCACGCAGGAGATCTTGATCGGCGAGGTGGAGATCATCTCGATGTTGATCCCATTCGCGCCGAGCGTCTCGAAGACCTTGGCGGCGACGCCCGGGTGGCTGCGCATCCCCGCCCCGACGATCGAGACCTTGCCGACCCGCTCGTCGGCCTCCAGCCGCTCGCAGATCTCGAGCCCGTCCAATGCCGCGGTCGCGGCGCGCAGGTCGCCGAGGTCGAGCGTGAAGGAGAGGTCGGCCTTCTGATCGGCCGACACCGGCTCGTTCTGGATGATCATGTCCACGTTCACGTTGGCGCCGGCCAGGGCGCCGAAGATCTCCCCCGCGATGCCGGGCTCGTCGCGCACCCCGCTCAGGGTCACGCGCGCCTCGTCGGCGTGGGTCACGGCTGTCACGAAGGGCCTTTCCATCGTCTCCCTCTCGGAGACGACGAGGGTACCGGGGCCATCCTCGAAGGAGCTGCGGCAATGGATCGGGATCTCGTTGTTGCGCGCGTACTCGACGGAGCGAAGCTGGAGCACCTTGGCGCCGGATGCCGCCATCTCGAGCATCTCATCGAACGAGACCATCCGCAAGAGGCGCGCGTCGGGAACCAGTCGCGGATCCGCGCTGAACACGCCGCGGACATCCGTGTAGATCTCGCAGACGTCGGCACCCAGCGCCGCCGCGATCGCGACCGCAGTGGTGTCGGAGCCGCCGCGGCCGAGCGTGGTCACGTCGCGGCTATCGCCCGAGACGCCCTGGAAGCCGGCGACCAGCACGATCCGGTCGTCGGTGAGCGCCTCGCGGATGCGGTCGGCGCGCACGTCGAGGATGCGCGCCTTGGTGTGCGTTGAGTCGGTGACGATCCCAGCCTGCGACCCGGTGAGCGAGATCGCGTTGTGGCCCAGGTCGTGGATCACCATCGCGCACAGAGCGCAGGAGATCCGCTCGCCGGTGGACAGCAGCATGTCCATCTCGCGGGCCGCGGGGGTGGCGGACACCTCGTTGGCCATGTCCACCAGCTCGTCCGTGGTCTTGCCGCGTGCCGAGAGCACGGCGACGACGCGCCTGCCGTCTTCGCGGGCGGCGACGATCCGCCGCGCGGCGCGCTTGATGTCCTCGGCTCCGGCGACGGACGTGCCGCCGAACTTCATCACCACTGTCTCGCCGGCTGCTGACATTGGCGAGTGAGGATAGGGAGAGCCGGCCCGAAGCTCAGGGCAGAGGGCCGTGGATGTATGCCTGGCTGTAGGGCGGCCCGATCGAACCAGGCAGGTTGGAGCCAAAGGAGGTGAAGACGACGAACCGGCCGTCGGCGGTAAGCACGCTGGAGGCCAGCGCCACCGAGCTGACGTCGTCCGCCGGGGATCCGTCGTTCGCCCGGCTGGCCAGGCGGGTCCTGTCCGCATCACGGTCGCGGACGAAGACCTGGGTGATGCCCGTCGCGCCGCCGAGATTGGTGGCTATCGACGCGAAGGCCACGGAGCGTCCGTCGTCGGAGACGGAGGGCTCGTGGCTGCTACCGCCCGAGGCGGGGTCCCCGGCGTTCGCCCTGCTGATCAGAATGGTCCTTCCCCCCTGCGGTCCCGCAGGTAGACCTGGGAATAGGTCGGCCCGAGCGACCCGGGGAGGTTGGTGGCGATGGACTCGAAGGCCACGAAGCGGCCCTGGGCCGAGAGCGTGAGGTCCTCGGAGTCGTCGTCGGCGGGTGAGCCCGCCGTGTTCCTGCTCACCAGGATGGTCCTGCCCTCCTGGCGGTCGCGGACGTAGGCTTTGATGGTTCCGCCCATCCCGCCCGGGAGGTTGCCGCTGCGGGACTCGAAGCCGAGGAACCGGCCGTCCCTGGAGATCGCCGGGTCCTCGCTGTAGTTGTTGCCCGGAACGCCGCCCGTGGTCTTGCTCACCAAGCTGGTCCTGTTCCGCTCCAGGTCCCGAAGGTAGATCTGGCTCGCTGACCCCAGCGACCCCGGGAGGTTGGTCGCGTAGGACTCGAAGAGCACGAACCGGCCGTCGCCCGAGATCGACGGGTCGAGGCTCCTACCGCCCACCGCCGGGTCGCCGCCGGTCGTCTGGCTGACCAGCCTCGTCCTCCCGGTCTTCCGGTCGCGGACGTAAACCTGAGCGTTGGTGGGGCCGATCGACCCCGGGAGGTTGGTCGCGTAGGACTCGAAGGCGATGAACCGTCCGCTGGCGGAGATCGACGAGTCCTCGCTGCTGCCCGCAATCGCCGGGTCGCCGCCGTTCGTCATGCTGACCAACCGCGTCCTCCCCGTCATCCTGTCGCGCAGGTAAACCTGGGCGTCGGGGGTGATCGCCCCGGGGAGGTTGGTCGCGTTCGAGCTGAATGAGACGAACCGCCCGCCCGGCGTGACGATGGAGATACGGCTGGATCCGCCCTCCGCATCGGCGCCGACGGACGTCTGGCTGATCAGGCCCGTCCGCGGACCCCCGGTCCCCGCGAACGCGGCGGTCGCGCACGCGGCCAGGACCACCGTCGCGACAGTCGGATACCTAAGTTTCACCGGGATCCCGCCCTCCTGCGGCTCGGCGTTTACGAGCCACAAGCCCGACCCTACTGCCAGCCTGGGCGCCGTGTCAACCGCCGCGTCGGAGCCCACGCGCTTCGATCGTAGGCCTGTGTATGTGACTCGGCGCACACACGGGACGCGCCAGTCGCGATATATCTCCGCGATACATGGAGCGCTCCCCCACCGCCTACGTGATTCTCGGAACGCTCGGCTGGCGGCCGATGAGCGGCTACGAGATCAAGTCGATCGTCGACAAGTCCACCCGATTCTTTTGGGCGGCCAGCTACGGCCAGATCTACCCCGAGCTGCGCCGCCTCGCCGCCGCCGGGCTGATCGAGGGCAAGGCCAGCCCCCAGGGCGGGCGAAGGCGAAACGTCTACCGCCTGACGCCGGCTGGGCGCAAGGAGCTGCGCGCCTGGCTCGACGCCGAGCCGGAGGTCTTCGAGCTCCGCGACGAGGCGCTGCTGAAGCTGTTCTTCGCCGACGCGGGCGGCGGCGGGTCGGCCGCCGGGACGCTGCGAGGCGAAGCGCCGCACCCATGAGCGGATTGTCGAGCGGCTGAAGCAGATCGAGGCGACCGCGAAACCCGAGGGCGTTGCCTACGTCGTCCTGCGGCTACGGGATCGAGTTCAACGAGTGGATGGCAAACTGGTGTGAGCGAGCAGGCGTGCCCTGGAGGCCGAGGCTGCGGCACAGAGGAGGACCGCCTGATGCTGAACGCCCTCGCCAACCTCGCCACCCGCCGCGCCCGGAGGGTGGTCGTGGCGGCGGTCCTGGGTGCCGTTCCCGCCGGTGCGCTGGGCGCGGGCGTCGCCAGCCGCCTCGACCCCTACGGCGACGACGACCCGGCAACCGAGAGCGTCCAGGCGGACGAGCGGCTCGAGGACGCCGGCTACCGGGAGCTGGGGGTGATCGCGCTGGTGCGAGGCGTGGACGTCGCCGTCACCTCAGACCAAGCGCCGGGTCTCGCACTGGCCTCGCGGATCTCCGAGGAGCCCGCCGTCGGCCGGATCGACCGGCTACTACACCACGGGCTCTCGCGACTTCGTCTCCAACGACGGGCAGCTCCACCTACCTCGCGGTGGCCCTGAAGCCCACCGACGACAAGGAGCGCCAGGACGCCGCGGCGCGCATCGCCGACCGCCTGGAGGGCGCCCCCGGCGTCGAGGTTCGGCGGTCCCTGGCGCTCGCCCAGGAGCAGGTCAACCACCAGGTCGAGTCCGACCTGCGCCGCGCCGAGATGCTCGCCTTCCCGCTCCTCTTCCTGCTGTCGCTGCTCTTCTTCCGCAGCCTCGTCGCCGCGCTGCTGCCGCCGCTGATCGGCGGCCTGGCGATCGTCGGCACCTTCCTCATGCTGCGGATCGCGAGCGAGTTCACCTCGGTTTCGATCTTCGCCCTCAACCTGGTCACCGGGCTGGGGCTCGGACTGGCGATCGACTACAGCCTGTTCATGGTCTCGCGCTACCGGGAGGAGATCGCGCGCAGCGGTCCGCCGGCGCGGAGGCGATGCGGCGCACGATGGCGACCGCCGGGCGCACGATCCTGTTCTCCTCGCTGACGGTGGCGGCCTCGCTGGCCTCGCTGATGATCTTCCCGCAGCGCTTCCTGTACTCGATGGGCCTCGGCGGGTCGCTGGTGGCGCTGATCGCCGCGGCCTTGGCCCTGGTCGTCCTGCCCGCGATCCTCGTCCTCCTGGGCACGCGGGTGAACTCGCTGGCGCCGCGCCTTCCTCCAGCGCCGCGCCGAGCGCGACGCGCGCCCCGCCGAGTCGGGGTTCTGGTACCGGCTGTCGCGGTTCGTGATGCGCCGGCCGGGGCGAATCGCCGCCGCCAGCGCCGCGCTGATGATCGCGCTGGGAATCCCCTTCCTGAGCATCGAGTTCACCTCGGTCGACGCCACGGTGCTGCCCGAGTCGGCCAGCGCGCGCCAGGTGGACACCGCGCTGAAGACCGAGTTCCCGCCCCACCGGGACTCGCCGATCGAGCTCGCGGTGGCCGGCGCCGACCGCGCCCAGCTATCGCGGCTGAGCGACAGGCTCGAGCGGATTCCGGGGGTCGCCGCGGTCAATCCGCCCGCAGCGCCTGTCGGGCGGGATGGCCGAGGTCGACGTGGTCTCGCGCTACGACCCGCTCGACGATCGCGAGCAAGGACATCGTGACCGCGATCCGGGATCTGCCGGAGGGCCCCGCCGAGCGTCCAGGCGTCTGGGTTCACGGCCCACTTCATGGACACCCAGTCGAGCCTCGAGGACCACCTGCCGGTCGTGCTCGCGATCGTCGTCCTCGCAACCTTCGTGGTCCTGTTCCTGTTCACCGGCTCGGTGGTGCTGCCGATCAAGGCGCTGGTCATGAACCTGCTCACCCTGAGCGCCGTGTTCGGGATCCTCGTCCTGATCTTCCAGGACGGACGCCTCGAGGGACTGCTCGGCTACACGAGCCAGGGAGCGCTCGAGCAGACGATGCCGCTGCTCCTGTTCGCGGTCGCCTTCGGGCTCTCGACCGACTACGGGGTGTTCCTGCTGTCGCGGATCAAGGAGGCCCGCGACGCCGGCGCCAGCGACTCGGAGGCGGTCGCGATCGGCCTCGAGCGCACGGGGCGGATCGTCACCGCCGCCGCGCTCCTGTTCTCGATCGCGATCGGCGCCTTCGTGACCTCGGAGATCATCTTCATCAAGGAGAACGGGCTGGGGACCGCGCTCGCCGTGCTGATCGACGCGACCATCATCCGGGCGCTGCTCGTCCCTTCGCTGATGGAGCTGCTGGGCAAGTGGAACTGGTGGGCGCCCGCGCCGCTGCGCCGCCTGCTACGGGCGGATCGGGCTCTCCGAGGCGTAGGCCTCAGTCGCTCGGCTCCACCTGGAGGATCGCGAGAGTGCCGGTCGATCTCGTTGGTGAAGGTCACCAGCGGGCGGCCGGTCGGGCTGCCGCCGGCGGAGACGAAGTCCACGCCCTCAGGCCCGAGGTCGTCATCGCGGGTGTTGATGTAGCCCGCGAACCGCGGCCTGCCCGGGGTGGCGTCGAGGTCGAAGGCGACGATGCCGCCCTGGCGCTCGAGCCCCAGGAACGCATACTGACGTCCGTCGACATTGCCGACGACGATGCCCTCGGGCTCGGGGCCCTTGTTGTCGCTGCGGTTGTCGGGGTCCGAGGCCGCCTCGTTGTCGAGGTTGAAGAACTCAAGTCCGAGGCCGGCGGTGTAGCGCTCCAGGAAGGAGCGGGTGTCGAAGGCGATCCTGCCGCTGGGATTCAGCACCGACATCGAGCGCCCGCCGAACGCGTACAACTTCTCGTACTCGCCGTCGGCGTCGGCGTCGCCCAGCGTCGTGGTCACGGTCAGCCGGCCGAGGTTCTGGTCCTCGCCCGCGTCAGCGCCGAAGACGTCGGGGTCGAGGCTCAAGTCGCTGACCCGAGACTCCTCCGAGAAGTACTCCCAGTCGCGCGAGTCTCCCTCGTTGGCGGTGATCAGGCGAACGGCTCGCTCCCCACATGCGTTGTCATGCCGTCGCTCCCCACACCCCTCGCCATGACTTCGGCGCCCCTCCTCAATCGTGTACGGCGCGATCGCGTCCGGCTGATACATGCCGAACACGTGCTCCCAGGCCCTGATGTTGATGCCGCCGTCCTCGTCGCTCGCGTCCAGAGCGTTCCTGGGCAGGCCGTGGTTCTTGAAGCCGAGGCTCCGGACCACCTTGAACCTGGCCTTGTCCAGGTCGAGGATCCCGATCGCGTTTGCCTCCTGAATGGTCACCCATGCCCGATCGCCGGCGGACGCGATGTACTCGGGCTCGAAGTCCCGGGCCCTGCCGGCGCCGGGGCCAAAGACGCGCACCGGCGCCCCGGGTTGGAACCCCGGCGAAGCCCGCGGTGTGCACGCGGATGTGGGCAAGGCACCGCTTGAGCCTCGATCACGCTCACCGAGCCGCGCGGATCCACCGAGCCGTCGTCGGCGGGCTCGCCCTCGTTGGCAACCAGGAGCTGCTTGCCCCGCTCGTGGAAGGTGAGCATGTCGGGCTGGGCGCCGACGCCGATGGTGTCGAGGTGGTTGCCGTCGACGTCGAAGAGCTCCACGGTTCCCGGGTCGGTCTTCTCAAGCGCCTCCATCGCCACCGCGACCAGGCCGCCGCATCTGGGGGTGAAGTCGACGCTGTTGGGAAGGCCGCCGAACGCATCGAGCGCGCACGCTCGGGAGCGGCACCGGCGAGGCCGGGTCGGAGAGATCGAACACGTCGAGGCTGTTGGCGGCGGCGTTCGTGACGAAGGCGCGCTTGGTCGCCGGGTCGAAGGTGGAGATCTCGGCCGCGGCCTCGCCTGCCGCCGGCGTGCGGCCCTGGAAGGTCAAATCGAGGCCCTGCACCGGGGCGGCGGCCGCGGGTGCCGAGGTGACTGCGAGGGCGGCGGCGAGGGTCGCGGTGATGACGAGCTTGCGCATCGGGCGCGACCCTAGTTGCACCGACCGGCGGCTATGTAACCGGCCCGTGAATTGCTGGCGAGCCCGCTAAGCGTCCAGGGCTCGCCGGCCCGCCATCGCGCGCCCCAGAGTCACCTCGTCGGCGTGCTCGAGGTCGGCGCCGACCGGGAGCCCGCTGGCGAGGCGAGTAATCGTCACCCGGTCTCGCAGCAGCTCGGCAATGTGATGCGCGGTCGCCTCGCCGGTGGTGGTCGGATTGGTGGCCAGCACCACCTCCCGCACCTCCCCGCCATCCGTGCGGCGCACCAGCTCGGCGATCTTCAGGTCGCCGGGGTCGACGCCGTCGATCGGCGACAGCGCGCCGCCGAGCACGTGGTAGAGGCCGCGGTACTCGCCGGTGCGCTCGATCGGGATCACGTCGGAGGGCTCCTCCACCACGCAGATCAGCGAGCGTTCGCGCCTTTCGTCCTCGCAGATCAGGCAGCGCGGGCCCTCGGCGAGGTTGAAGCAGGCCTCGCACAGCCCGACCTTCTCCTTCACCTCGCGGATCGCCTCGGCGAGCCCGAGCGCCTCAGGCTCGTCGGCACGCAGGATGTGGAAGGCGAGCCGCTGGGCAGTCCGCTGCCCGATCCCGGGCAGGCGGGAGAGCTCGGTGATCAGTCGCTGGATTGGCGAGGGGTGCACCCGGGTTCAAGGTATCGACCGGGGCGGCGCGCTCAGCCGCCCGGGAGGCCCAGGCCGCCAAGTCCGCCCCCGCCCCCGGCGATTCCGCCGAGCTTGCTCGTCGCCAGCTCCTGTGCAGAGCGGATCGCCTCGTTGACGGCAGCCATGACCATGTCCTGGAGCAGCTCGGCATCCTCGGGGTCGATCGCCTCGGGGTCGATCGCGATCTCCAGCAGCCGCAGGTCGCCGCTCATCTTCACCTTCACCATGCCGCCGCCGGCGCTCGCCTCGACGATCTCGTCCTTGAGCTTCTCCTGCGCCTGCATCATCTCGGACTGCATCTGCTGAACCTGCTTCATCATCGCGTTCAGGTCCAGGCCACCCGGGCCGCGGCCCGGGTTCGGCATCCGTGTCATCCCTCGGCCTCCTTTGCTTCGCCGGCCTCGAACTCCTCGGCGTCGAACTCGGACCGAAGGAGCTCGATCAACTCGTCCTCGCTCAGCTGCTGCTCGGCCCCCTCCGGCGCAGCCTCCTCCCCCCCGTCCAGCAGCACGTAGACCGGCCGCAGGCGCTCGCCTGCGATCGTCCTGACGGCCTCGGCCAGGCGCTCGCGCGCCTCCTGCGCCTCGGCCTTTCGCTTGTTGAATGCGGCGCTGGCGGGGAAGCCGATCTCGAGCACGGCCCGCTCGACGTCCACGGCCACGGGGCGGGCGGCGGAGAACACCGTCGAGAGCAACTCCGAGCCCGACTCACGGACCTGGTCCAGCACCGCCGGCCAAAGGCCGGCGATCCGCTCGAAGTCCACCGCCTCGGTCGCCACGGCAGTGGGCGCGGGATTGGTGGCCGCGGCGGCGGGGTCCGGATCTTCCCGGGGCGGCTCGGCGGCGGTCTCGGCGCCCGCGCCCCGCACCAACCGCTCCACTCGCTCCAGCCGCTGCGCCAGGGCGGCGCGCGAGGGGTCGATCTCGGGCCGCGCGGCGCGCAGGATTGCCAGCTCGAGAGTCATCCGCGGCTCATCGCCCTCTTTGATCGCCGCCAGGGCCGCGGCGATCGCGTCGATCGCCCTCATCAGCGCCAGGTCCGAGAAGGCCTCGGCCTGGACTCGCAGGCGCTCGGGGTCGGCGGCGGTGACGCTGAAGGTGGCGGGCACCTGGCCAACCGTCCGGATCACGAGCAGCTGGCGCAGGTGGGCCAGCAGGTCGCGCCCGAACTGCGACAGGTCGCGTCCGGAGCGCGCCAGCCGCTCGCTCGCCTCGAGCGCGGCCCTGCCGTCCTCGGCGGCGATCGCGTCGGCGGCCCCGAGGATCAGCTCGGCCTCGGCGACGCCCAGCACCGCCAGCACGTCGTCGGTGGCCACCCGCTTGCCGCCGTAGGCGACCAGCTGGTCGAGCGTGCCGAGCGCGTCGCGAAAGCTCCCGGTTGCGGCGCGGGCGATCGCGGCCACCGCGCCGTCCTCGATCTCGATCGACTCCGTGGCCGCGACGCGGCGCACCACCTCGGCAATCTGCTCCAGCGAGGGGCGCTGGAAGTCGAAGCGCTGGCAGCGGTCGACGATCGTGGGCATCACCTTGTGCGGCTCGGTGGTGCAGAGGACGAAGACCGTGTTCGGAGGCGGCTCCTCGAGCGTCTTCAGGAAGGCGTTCCACGCCTCGCGGGTGAGCATGTGGGCCTCGTCCAGGATGTAGACCTTCCAGCGCCCCGCCGCCGGCGCGTAGCCGACCCGCTCGCGAAGCTCGCGGATGTCGTCCACGGAGCGGTTCGAGGCGGCGTCCATCTCGATCACGTCGAGCGAGCTGCCGGCGGCGACCGTGCGGCAGGACTCGCACTCCCCGCAGGGCGTCAGGGTGGGCCCGTTGACGCAGTTCAGGGAGCGAGCGAGGATCTTCGCCACCGACGTCTTGCCCGTTCCCCGCGAGCCGACGAACAGGTAGGCGTGGTGCACCCGGTCGCGCTCGACCGCGTTTCGCAGGGTGCGCACCACGTGCTCCTGGCCGACCACCTCGTCGAAGGCCTGGGGACGGTGGCGGCGATAAAGGGAGGTCTGGGACACGGAAAGCCAGTCTAGTGCCGGGTCCGGCTCGCCCGGCCGCGTTTCCGCTACCTGCGGGAATCCGCTTCACCGCGTCCAGCACCACTTGAGGATTGGCGGCAGGTGCCGATCCTGGGGTTGGTGGCCGGCATCCCATGCCTCACACGACAGCCGTCGGGCGCGCGCCTTGATCGCGTTGCCGCCTGGCTGCCCTGCTCGCGGGAGCCGTCGCCTCCCCGGCGGCCGGCCAGATGCGAAGCAGGGTGATCGACGACCACCTGTGCAAGACGGTGGGCGGCGGGCGCTTCGTGGACATCCCCGGCTTCCCGGGGGAGCAGATCGACCGCCGGCTGCTGGCGGACATCCGCTGGATGAAGCGCCATTACGACATCTTCATCACCGACGGGTACTCCACCGACCCCGTCCATGCGCGCAACGGCGAGCACCCCATCGGCCTGGCCGCGGACATCGTGCCCAACAGGGCCAAGGGCGGCACCTGGAAGAGGATCGGGGTCCTCGCCCGCAAGGCTGAGCCGCAGCAGGACCACCCGATTGCGCCCTGGCGATGGGTGGGATGGAATGGCGATTCCGGCCACGGCCGCGGCCACCACCTCCACCTCTCCTGGATGCACTCCGACACCGAGCCGGAGGACCCGGCGCGGGTCGTCTACACGCGCAAGTGCCCCGAGCCACCCGAGAAGCCTCCTCCCTCTGGATCCGGGGCGAAGCCGAGAACGGGCGGCATCTCGCCACCGGCCGTGCAGCGACGCTCCTCGACGGGCGGGACCCGGGCGCCCCACCTGCCGCGAAGGCTCCGGGCGAGGCTGGCGCCGAAGGTTTCCGAGAAGCGCTAAGCGAGCAGGACCGTGCGACCCGCCTTCGAGAGCGGTCCTCGGGCATTCCCGTCGTGGCTGGCTTGAGCCAGGCGTATCCGCGGCACATGCCCGCTACCGCTTAAGGCTGCTTCCTTCCGGATCTGACCTGATTCACGGACGCGCATTGCGCGGGACCTGGCCTTCAACGCCGCCCGCGACGTACTGACCCCGAAGGCCGCGACCCTCGGACGGGCGTTCAGCCCCGCTAGAGCGGATTGCGGGTGACAGGGCACCGCTACCTCCCCGCCTAGCACGGTCCACCGCCCATCCTACCGTGCCCCGGCCTCCCTCTCCCGCAGCTCGACGCGGCGGATCTTGCCGGTTACGGGTCTTGGGCAGGTCGTCAACGAACTGGATCTTGCGCGGGTAGGCGTAGGCGGAGAGGTGGCCGCGGACGAACGTCTTGATCTCGCCGGCCAGCTCGTCGGAGGGCTCCTGACCCTTGGCGAGGACTACGAACGCCTTCACCACGTGGCCGCGCTTGGGGTCGGGCGAGGCGACCGCGGCCGCTTCGCGCACCGCCGGGTGCTCGATGCACGCCGACTCGACCTCGAACGGCCCGATCCGGTAGCCGGCGGAGATGATCACGTCGTCCGCGCGACCCGCGTACCAGAAGTATCCGTCCTCGTCCTGGAGCGCGGCGTCCTTGGAGTGGAACCACTCCCCGCCGAAGGTCTCCTCCGAGGCCTCCGGGTTGTTCCAGTAGCCGAGCGGGTAGTGCGGGTTCGACCGCGCCCGGAGGCAGATCTCGCCGCGCTCGCCCTCGGCAACCGGGTGCTCGTCCTCGTCGAGGATCTGGACGTCCCAACCCGGCATCGGCTTGCCCATCGAGCCCTCGCGGACCTCCATGAACGGGTAGTTGGCGCAGAGCGGATAGGACTCGGTGAGCCCGTAGTAGTCGAGTACCGTGATCCCGTACTG
>CAVUXC010000018.1:0-129727 GCA_963745365.1 uncultured Actinomycetes bacterium | reverse complement strand
GCGCAGGTCGGGCAGTTGTGCCGATGCGGGCACAAGGCTGCCTGCCAGGAGGGCGGTCCCGGCCAGGAGGCGTATCGCCATGGAACGAATCGGCATTTCGCTTGTCTTTCCCCTCGGGAGGAGCGTAGGGCGCTCATCTTCCATTGGGACCGGATCAAGGTTTCCGATATCCTAACCCGCCTTCTTTCGCCATCCCGTAAAAACCAGATCGAGGCCCGATGCAGCCGATCCGCAAAGCCGTCTTTCCCGTCGCCGGTCTGGGGACCCGGTTCCTGCCCGCCACCAAGGCCATTCCCAAGGAGATGCTGCCAGTGGTCGACCGGCCGGTCATCCAGCACGTGGTCGACGAGGCGCGCGAGGCCGGCATCGAGCATTTCATCTTCGTCACCGGCCGCAACAAGGGCGCAATCGAGGATCACTTCGACAAGCAGTTCGAGCGCCTCGAAGCAACCTTGCAGCGACGGGGCAAGAGCAAGGAGCTGGAGCTGCTCGAGGCGGAGCTGCCGGGCGCCGGCCAGACCAGCTTTACCCGCCAGCAGGAGCCGTTGGGGCTCGGCCACGCGGTCTGGTGCGCGCGCGAGATCGTGGGCCACGAGCCGTTCGCGCTGCTGCTTCCCGACATGCTGCACCACGGCCCGCGCGGCTGCCTCGCCGGGATGATGGACGTCTATGCCGAGACCGGCGGCGGCAATGTGATCGCCGTCTCCGAGGTGCCGCGCGATCAGGTCCACCAATACGGCATCGTCGGTGTCGGGGAAACGAGCGGCAAGGGATTTCGCATCACCTCGATGGTCGAGAAGCCCAAGCCTGCCGATGCGCCATCCAACTACATGATCTCGGGCCGCTATATCCTGCAGCCGGAAATTTTTGCGCTGCTCGAGCGACAGACCGCCGGCGCCGGCGGCGAGATTCAGGTGACGGATGCGATGCGCCGGTTGGCCGAACAGCAGCCCTTCTTCGGCTACCGGTTCGAAGGACGCATCCACGACTGCGGCTCGAAGATCGGCTTCCTCACCGCCAACGTCGCCTACGCGCTCGCGCGCGACGACATTGCGCCGGCGTTTCGCGCCGAGCTCAAGCAGCTCATCGGTGGGACGTGAGGTCGCGACGGTGATAACCGTTCAGCGGCTGGGGAAATCCTCCGGCCTCAGCTCGATCGGCTCGCCGTGCGGCGTGCGGTCGGCCGCGTGGTCCCAGGCGTCGCGATAGCGCGCGAGCGTCGCCGGGTCTGGTGACGCCCTTCTCGGCGACGAGGCGTTCGAGCGCGTTGAGCCAGTGCCGGTAATAGGTCTCGCCGGTGTCGGGATCGCCGGCGCCTGCGCGCGCTTGATCTCGTCGGCGAGCGTCGCGGCCCATTCGGGCCAGGTGAACAGGCCGCGCTCGTGCAGCGCCAGCGCCATCGCGAAAGCCTGCGCCTCCCACGGCTCGCGGAACACCGGGCCTTCGGTGTCGCGCGGGATGCTGGGCACCGCGTCGGTGGCGCGCTGCGCGGCCGCGGGGTCGATCGTCATTCACGCCGGCTCGAGATACGGCTCGAACGCCTCGATCGAGACCTTGACGGTCGGATCGGACTCCGGGCCCCACAGGTCGCGACCGTCGAACACCACCGTGTAGAGCCATTGCGGGTCCTCGCCCGCGCCGAGCGCGACGCTGTCGGGAAACACGTGGCAGCCCTGCAGGCGCTCGATCACGCCGACATGGCCGCGCACGTAGCGCGGCAGCCGGGTGTGCGTCTGCGGGATGGATGTTCTTGGTGCGCACGCGGTCGCCGATCTTGAAGCGCGCCGGTGCCGTTGCCGGACGGCCGTATCGGCCGCGCGACAGCACCGGGCTGATGTCGGCGGCGGTCAGCTTGCGCTTGACCGCCTTGGGCGGATGCAGCGCGCGGCCGGCGGCGAGTTCGTCTGCGCTCGACAAGGCCGCGATTGACCAGGTTCCGCTCCATCCCCAGCGCCCAGCGCTTGTAATAGGAGACGCCGAGATAGACGTGCGGCGGCAGGCCCTCCTGCGCGGCGCGCGACATGTCGATGTTCCACTCGCCGGTGTAGACCATGGAGCGCTGCAGCGCGATGACGCGTGCCTCCCACGGCGCATGGAACACCGGCTCGTCCGGCTCAGGCTCCACCTTGCCGAAGCCGTGCATGCCGCCCATGTCGTGCACGCCGTTCACGACGCGACCTCCTTGGGCGTCCCGGGCCAGGCCGGTGCCGATCATCGCGTCGCGGGTGACCAGCGTCGGCGAGCCGCTCCTCGCTCCAGCCCTCGGTGCCGGCCGGCCGCATGGGCAGCACGATGAAGCGCGTCTCGGCGGTGGAATCCCACACCCGGATCTCGGTGTCGGCCGGCAGCGTGACGCCGAAATCGGCGAGCACGCCGCGCGGATCGGACACGGCGCGCGAGCGATAGGGCGCCGACTTGTACCAGACCGGCGGCAGGCCGAGCACTTCCCACGGATAGCAGGAGCACAGCGTGCACACGATCATGTTGTGCCGGCCGGGCGTGTTCTCGACCGCGATCAGGTGATCGCCGACGCGGCTGACGAGGCCGAGCGCGGCGACCGCCTTGGTGGCGTCGTCGAGCAGCGCCTGCCGGAACGCGGGATCGCTCCAGGCCTTGGCGACGACGCGCGCGCCGTTGTGCGGGCCGATCCTGGTCTCGTAGGCCTCGACGATGAGGTCGAGCGCGGCGGGATCGACGTAGCCCTTCTCGGTGAGGACGGTTTCCAGCGCGCGCACGCGCAGCTGCATCTCGCTCAGCTCCGAGCCGTGATCGTGGTCATGGTCGTGATCGTGGTCGGACATGGGGCTGCCCTTGTTGGTCATTGCCGGGCCTGCGCCGGCCATTCATTGTACCCCCGTTGTCGTCGCCCGCGAAAGCGGGCCTACCCGTACCCCGCACCGAGCCGGCTGGCTAGCGCATGCGACTCCGGCCCGGCTCCGACTACTCCATCACCCGCTTGCGCGGGTGATGACAACGCAAGCCAGGCGTACGCCGAATTCGACCTTGATGAACCTCACCTCTCTCGCCGACCGCATCGATCGGCTCAACGCCACCATCGGCCGCGCCGTCATGTGGTGCACGCTGTTCGTGGTGCTCGTGCAGTTCGCCGTGGTGCTGATGCGCTACGTGCTCGGCATCGGGTCGATCTGGCTGTCCGAATCGATCATCTACGGACACGCCGCCCTGTTCATGCTGGCGGCGGCCTGGACGCTGCGCGAGAACGGCCATGTGCGGGTCGATATCTTCTACGCCGATGCGTCGCCGCGCCGCAAAGCGCTGGTCGATCTGCTCGGCGCGCTGTTGCTCCTGCTTCCGTTCACCGTCACGCTCGCCTGGCTGTCGCTGCCCTACGTGGCGCGCTCGTGGGCGATCCTCGAGCGCTCGCGCGAGACCAGCGGGCTCCCGGTCGTGTTCCTGCTCAAGACCTTGATCCCGCTGTTCGCCGCTGTTGATGGCGCTGCAGGGCGTCTCCCAGGCGATCCGCGCGGTCGACGTGCTGCGCACGTCCGACACCCTCGCGAGTGACCCATGGGCCTCGCCGAAATCCTCGCCATCTGCCATGGTGGTGGCGCTGTGCGGCCTGCTGATGGCCGGCTATCCGGTGGCGCTCACGCTCGGCGGCGTGTCGCTCGCCTTCGCGGTGCTCGGCCACGTCCTCGGGGTCATGAATTTCGCGTTCCTGGGCGCGCTGCCGCAGCGCGTGTTCGGCGTGATGACCAACGAGGTGCTGCTCGCGATCCCGCTGTTCGTGTTCATGGGGGTCATGCTGGAGCGCTCCGGGATCGCCGAAGAGCTGCTCGAGACCATGGGACGGCTGTTCGGCTCGCTGCGCGGCGGCCTCGGCTTCTCGGCCGTCATCGTGGGGACGCTGCTCGCCGCCGCGAAGGGCGTGGTCGGCGCGACCGCCGTGACCATGGGGCTGATCATGCTGCCCGCCATGGTGCGCCACGGCTACGACCCGCGGCTCGCGGCCGGCACGGTCGCCGCCACCTCGACGCTCGCGCAGATCTTTCCGCCCGCGACCGTGCTGGTGCTGCTGGGCGACCAGCTCAATGCCGCCTACCAGTCGGCGCAACTGCAGAAGGGCGTGTTCGCGCCTGAATCGGTCTCGATCGCCGATCTGTTCGCCGGCGCGATCGTGCCCGGCTTCGCGCTGGTCGGGCTTCTATATCCTCTACCTGATCGGCATGGCGGTGTTCCGGCCGCAATCCTCGCCCGCGGTTCCGCCGCAGCCGGGCGCGCCCGCAGGGCCTCGCGCTGGCGCGCCGGCTGGTCGAGGTCCTGGTCGCGCCGGTGCTGCTCATCCTGATCGTGCTCGGCTCGATCCTGGGCGGCCTCGCGACGCCGACCGAATCGGCCTCGCTCGGCGCCGTCGGCGCCACCGTCCTGGCGCTGGTCAAGAATCGCGCGCGCAAAGATTTCCGCACGCACCGTGCTGATGCCGGTGATGGCGAAGACCACGCACATCACCACGATGATCTTCACCATCCTGATCGGCGCGACGTTCTTCAGCCTGGTGTTCCGCGGGCTCGGCGGCGACGACATGGTGCACCGCGCGCTCGACCATCTGCCGGGCGGCGCGGCGGGCGCGATCCTCGCCGTGATGATCGCGATGTTCCTGCTCGGCTTCGTGATGGACGCCTTCGAGATCATCTTCGTGGTGGTGCCGATCGTCGCGCCCGCGCTGCTCAAGATGGAAGGCGTCGATCCGGTCTGGCTCGGCATCATGATGGCGGTGAACCTGCAGACCTCGTACATGCACCCGCCGCTCGGGCCGACCCTGTTCTACCTGCGCGGCGTCGCCCCGCCCGAGATCACGACCGCGCCACATCTATGTCGGGATCATCCCGTTCGTGCTGATCCAGCTCGTTTGCGCTTGTCGTCCTGTGGTTCGTGCCGGACCTTGCCACGTGGCTGCCGAGGCAAGCTTTATGGCGGGTAGGTCCCCAATGCGTTTGCCGGAAACGAAGCGATGAAGGCTCGAGCCATGAAGGCAGCCGAGCTGTTCGATCTCACCGGCCAGGTGGCGCTGGTGACGGGCGCGTCGAGCGGGCTCGGCGTGCGGTTTGCCGAGGTGCTGGCGGCCAACGGCGCCGCCGTGGCGCTGGTTGCGCGGCGGGTCGAACGGCTGCAAGCGGTCGAGGCGCGGATCAAGGCAACAGGGCGGCCGCGCCATCGCGGTCGCGGCCGACGTGCTCGACCGGGCCGCGATGGAGCGTGCGTTCGACGCCGCCGAGACGGCATTCGGGACCGTCACGATCCTGGTCAACAATGCCGGCGTCGCCCATGCGGGCCGCGCGGTCGACCTGGACGAGGCGGAGTGGCGGCGCGTGCTCGCGACCGATCTCGACGCGGTGTTCTTCTGGGCGCAGGAGGCGGCGCGCCGCATGCTCGCGGCCAACCAGAAGGGCGCCATCGTCAACATCGCGTCGATCCTCGGCCTCGCGGTGTCGAAAGGCACCGTCGCCTACGCGACCGCCAAGGCCGGCGTGATCCAGCTCACCAAGGCGCTGGCGCTCGAGCTCGCCTTCAAGGGCGTGCGCGTCAACGCCATCGCGCCCGGCTTCGTCGTCACCGAGCTCAACCGCGAGTACCTGGAAGGCGACGGCGCCAAGATGACGCGCGACATCCCGGCCGGCCGGTTCGGCGAGGAGCGCGACCTCGACGGCGCGCTCCTGCTGCTCGTCTCCGACGCCGGACGCTACATGGCGGGCGCCACCATCGTGGTGGACGGCGGACAGGTCGTGGGGCTGCGCGGCTAGCCTTTTAGCGGTAGGTTGGTCGAGCGCTTGCGAGACCCAACATCACGAATGCGCCGGTGTTGGGTCTCGCGAAGAGGCTCGACCCAACCTACTGAGTTTGAGGCCTACAGGACCTTCTTGATCGACGGGAGGCAAAGAACCGTCGACCCGCCCACGGCGAGATCATGTTCCCCCGCCTGATGGATCATGCGCACCTTCTTGTTGGCATTCCTGGCCGGTACCGTGTAGCAGGTCAGGTGGGTTTCCTTGTCTTTGGGCGGCTCGCCGCTCTTTTCCACCGGCGTGCAGATGAAGGCGGGCCGCTCTATGGCCGCGCCGCCTTTGGTGAACTGATCGGCGAGCGTGACCGGCTTCGGCTTGATCGGCTTGATCTGCGAGACGCGATAGCATTGGTAATGGGTGGGATCGACACCGGGCGGATTGGGCGATTGGGCAAGCGCAACACCGGCTAGTCCGATCGCAATCGCGACTGTGGCACCGAGTGCCGTAACGGTCGTCCTGGTCATGACGCATCTCCCCATGTGGACTTCACGCACGTCATGCGCCCGGGTCGACGCGCGCCGATCCAGGCGCCACTCACTGAAGTAGTACGTATATCACGAACTCCTCAGAAATTGTATCGGCGCGTGCGGCCGCTGCATATGCAGGCGATCCTGGCCCTGACGAATGCGGGCTAGCCGTCGGCCGGCGTCGCAAGCGCGGCGTCTTCGATCGCGCTCGCCGACGGCGTCCGCCGCTGCCACAGGTCGTGCAGGACCATGCCGACACCCATGGCAACGACGAACACGATCACGCGCGGGGACAGCGAGGCGAGATTTTCCAGGGCGGGTCCCGGACACAAACCGACCAGCCCCCAGCCCGTGCCGAACAGCACCGCGCCGCCCACCAGCGGCCGGTCGATGTCGGTCCGGGTCGGCCACAGGCTCTGCGCTGCAAGGATTGGCCTCGGCCGGCGCCGCGCGACCGCGTAGCCCATCCCGGTGACGGCGAGCGCACCCGCCATCACGAAGGCAAGCGTCGGATCCCACGGCCCGAGGACATCGAGGAAGCCGAGCACCTTGGAGGGCTGGGTCATGCCGGAGATCAGCAATCCCCACCCGAACACGAGGCCGCATGCGAAGCTCGCGAGAGGGAGCACGGCTTCAGGCTCCCAATCCGTGACGCATCACGGCGACGACCGCGATGGCGGTGGCCATGAAGATGGCGGTCGCGGAGAGCGAACGCGCCGCGCGAGCGACGCCGCACACGCCATGGCCCGAGGTGCAGCCGCCGCCGAGGCGCGCGCCGAAGCCGACCAGGAGCCCGGCGATGACGATCGTGGCCCAGCTGTCCGGCATCTGCGGCATCGGCAACGGATAGCCGGCGAGGCCGCTCAGCAACGGCGCCACGATCAGGCCGGCAATGAACGCGAGCCGCCAGCCCTTGTCGGCGCCTTCCTGACCGCCATCTACGCCTTCCGGATCGTCTTCCGGGTCGTCTACCGAGAGCCGAGTCCGGAGGCCCGGGAGCTCGAGCAGGGACACCTGGCCCACGCGGAGCCGCAGAACCCGATGACCGGCGAGCCTGAGGACACGGACGTCGGCTTCCCCGGCCCCAAGCACCAGATCGCCGAGCGGGCCAGGCCGATGGCGATCGCCATGGCGGTGCTGGGCCTGGGCTCGATCGTCGGCGGCTATATCCAGGTCCCGGGCGTGGACCACGTCCTCGATACGTTCCTGGCGCCGACCTTCGAGGACTCGCCGCTTCACAGCATCCACGTTTCCACCGGGGGCGCCTGGGCGGGGCTCGCCGTCGGCGCGGCGCTTGGCCTGCTCGGGATCGCCACCGCCTACTACCTCTACGTCGTGGCCCCGCAGAGCACCGAGCGGCTGCGGACAAGGGCGCGTGCCGTTCATGCCTTCCTGATCCACAAGTGGTACTTCGACGAGCTCTACGACGCGCTCGTCTACAGGCCCCTGATCGCGATCGGCCGCTTCGCCAACGCGGTGCTGGAGCGCGTCGTCGTGCAGGGGATCGTCGCAGGGACCGTCGGCGCGGTTCGTGGGGTGGGCGTGGTCGTGCGCGGCGCCCAGTCGGGCTTCGTGCGCGCCTACGCGCTGCTGGTGGTGGGCGGGTTCGCCGCCCTGGGCCTCTACTTCCTGATCGTCAGCTCATGAGCGCTCACGTCCACAGGTCGCGCGTCGACACCCGGGGTGCCTCGTGATCCAGGTGATCCTCTGGCTGCCGGTGGCGGTCGGGCTGCTGTGCTTCGTGGTGCCGCGAAGGGCCGTGGCGATCTCGGCGATCCTGGGCTCCGGGCTGGTGCTCGGGCTCTCGATCGGACTGGTGGCCAGCTTCCAGACCGCCGAGGCCGGCCTCCAGCACGCGGTCTCGGAGAGCTGGATCCCGGACCTCGGCGTCCGCTACGAGCTCGGGGTCGACGGGATCAGCCTCTTCCTGATCCTGCTGACGGGGCTCCTGTGGGCGGGGGTGACCGTCTTCTCGACCTTCCGGATACCCGATCGCCCGCGGATCTACTTCTTCATGCTGGGGCTCGCCGAGACCGCAACAATGGGCGCCTTTCTGGCCCAGGACCTGCTGCTGTTCGTCCTCTTCTTCGACCTCATGCTGGTGCCGTTCTGGTTCTTGATCGGCGCCTTCGGAGGCGAGAACCGGATTGCCGCGACGACCAAGATGATCGTCTACACGCTGGTCGGCTCGCTGTTGATGCTGGTGGCCGCCATCGCCACCGCGATCCTCGCCTCCGACCAGGTCGGGCAGTTGAGCTTCTCGCTTGCCGACCTGCGCGCCCACACGCTCTCAAGCGGAAGCCAGGAGTGGATCTTCCTGTTCTTCGCCGCCGCCTTCCTGATCAAGATGCCGGCGGTCGTCGTCCACGGCTGGCTGCCCGACGCCTACCGGGCCGCGCCGCTGCCGGTCCTGGCGCTGCTCGCCGGGGTGCTCTCGAAGGTCGGCGCCTATGGCTTCCTGCGCGTCGCGTTGCCGGTCTACCCGCAGGCCACCGTCCAGTTCCAGGAGCTGATCCTGCTGATCGGCGTGGCCAGCATCCTCTACGGGTCCGTGATGGCGTTCACGCAGACCAACGTGCGCCTGATCGCCGGCTACTCCTCCATCGCCCAGCTCGGCTTCATCACGATCGGCATCTTCTCCCTGCGCCCCGACGGCGCCGACGGCTCGGTGCTTCAGATGGTCAACCACGGCCTCGTGGTGGCGCCGGTCTTCCTCATCGTCGCCCTGCTCTGGGAGCGCTCCGGCAGCGAGGACCTCACCCGGCTCGGCGGCCTGGCGATGCGCGCGCCTGTGCTCGCGACCCTGTTCCTGATCGTCACGCTGGCGACCCTGGCGATGCCGGGGTCCGCCAACTTCATCGGCGAGTTCTACATCCTCATCGGGGTCTTCCAGGCGAAGATCGTCTACGCCTTCGTGGCCGTCGTCGGGGTCGCGCTGGCGGCCTTCTACGCGATCCGCCTCTTCCAGCGCACCATGCACAACCGGCTCGCCGAGAACGCCGACGTCGCGCGAGATCGCGCTGCGGGACGCGGCGGTGCTGGCGCCGCTCGTCGCCTGCATCGTCGCCCTGGCCCTGTACCCCGGCCTGATCCTCAGCCGAGGCCAGGCAGCCGTGCAGGACAAGGTCGCCGCCGTGACTTCGAGCTCGACGCCGGCGGCGCCGACTGCTCCCTCGGTGCGCACCGAGTCCGGCTGGACGGGCAGCTGGGCCACTCGAGAGGTCGCGGGAGGCGACAGGTGAGCTTCACCGCCCCCGAGGTCGACTACGCGGGGCTGTCGCCCGTGATCGCGCTGACCGCCGGGATCTGCGTCGTGCTGCTCGCCGGCCTGGTCGGCGAGCGGCGCCAGCGCGCGGTGGTCTCGTTCCTCTCGCTGGCCACGCTCGCCACCGCCGCCGGGCTGAGCATCTGGCAGTGGGGCGAGCGCAAGGACCTGGTAGCAGGGGCGCTGCGGCTCGACGAGCTGGGGCTGGCGGCCGCCCTGATCGCGATCCTCGCCGCGGCGGTCGTGGTGCCGTTGTCATGGCGAGAGGCGGCCGCCGAGCGCCCCGGAGAAGAGCCCCGCCACGGCGAGTTCCAGGCGCTTGTGCTCTCCTCGGTCCTCGGCATGGTCCTGCTCGCTCAGGCGCAGAACCTGGTGTCGTTCTTCGTCGCGATCGAGCTGCTCTCGGTGCCCCTCTACGTGCTCTGCGGCTCGGCCCTGCACCGCCCGGAATCGCTGGAGTCGGGGCTCAAGTACCTGATCGTCGGATCGCTTGGCTCGGCGACCCTGCTCTACGGCCTGGCGTTCATCTACGGCGGCTCGGGCTCCACCGACTTCACCGGCATCCGCGATGGGATCGGCGCCGGGCTCGCCGACGACCCGCTGGTCTTGATCGGAATCGGGCTGGCCGCAACCGGGCTCGCCTTCAAGATCTCGATCGCCCCCTTCCATCAGTGGACGCCGGACGTGTACCAGGGTGCCCCCACGCCCGTGACAGCGTTCATGGCGGTGGCGACCAAGGTGGCCGCGTTCTGTGTCTTCGTGCGGTTCTTCGAGGTCGCGCTTGGCCCCGCGGTCGACAACTGGCAGCCAGCGCTGGCGGTGCTGGCCGCCGTCTCCATCGTGGTCGGGAACATCGGCGCGCTCGGCCAGGATTCGTTGAAGCGGCTGCTCGGCTACTCGGGAATCGCCCAGGCGGGCTACATGCTGGTCGGTCTGGTCGCCGCCTCCGAGCTGGGCGTCAACGCGCTGGTCTTCTACCTCGCCGCGTACGCGCTGATGAACCTGGCCGCTTTCTGTGTGATCGTCGTCCGGGAGCGCGAGACCGAGTTCGGGGACGACATCAGGGCGGTCCAGGGATTGGGCGCTGACCGTCCGGAGCTCGCCTGGCCCCTGACGATCTCCATGCTGGCGCTGGCGGGCCTGCCGGCGACGGCCGGGTTCATGGGGAAGCTCTACCTGATCGAGGCGGCCGTGGACGCCGACTACACCTGGCTCGCCGTGGCGATCGCGATCGGGACGATGATCTCGCTCGCCTACTACCTGCGGGTGGTCGCCGCCGTCTGGATGCAACCCGCGGCGAAGCCGTTGGGCGATGAGCCCGCGGCCGGGATGCCCGCCATGGCCGGCGGCTCACCGGAGGCCGATCCGCGTGACGCCCCATCCGTGACGACGGCAAACGCGCCTCCGGGCACCCGCTGTCTGGCGATCCTGATCCCTGCCGCGGCGCTGTCCGCCGCGACGATCTTCTTCGGCGTCATCCCCTCCCCGCTCGTCGACTGGGCCTCGAACGCCGGCCAGGGGCTGGCGGCCTTCATGCCCTAACGAGTGGCCGGGTCGCCACGAGCCCGGCGCGCGAACGCACCGCGAGCGGCGCCGGAATCAGGCGGTCAGGTGGGAGGCTGGTCGCCGAACATCTCCGGCAGGCGGCCGGCCACGGCGAAGTCGCCCTCGATCACCAGAGCGCCCTCGAGCAGCAGCTTCGGCGCAAACGCCTCGCGCGCGGCCAACCGCACGAAGTCGGGGACGCTGGCGCGAAGGGTGACGGCTGGCTCCGCGGCGGCGCCGCGGCGCACGGTCGCCCGGCCGTCGCCGATCTGGACCGTCCAGGTCCGCGCGCCGTCGCGACCGCGCAGCTCGTAGGCGATCTCGCCCTCGAAGCCGTGCGCCCGCTCCGGAACGAAGGCGCTCTCCATCCCCTTGAAGATCACCGCCAGCCCCGGCCCGCGGTCGAAGAGGCGGTGGAGCTGTTCGTCGCTGCGACCGCGAACCAGCCTGGCGAAGGCCGCCTCCGCGGTCCTGGACGCCAGCTCGCGCGCCGACGCGGGCCGAGCTCCGGGAACGCCGTCTCGGCCTGCCCCGCGAGCCCTGCGCCAGCGTTGGCGGGCGTGGGCTCGCCGTCGGCCCTGACGACGTAGTCCGGATCCGCCACGCGCGGGGGCGCTCGGCGTGCCAGGGCCCGTTCCGCCGCGCCAGCCAGACGCTCGTCCTTGGCGCGCTCGCGCTCCGGGGCCCGCTCGGCGAACCGGGGCAGGACCTCGGCGGCGAACAGCTCCAGGCTCTCGCAGATGTGCTCGTGACGGTTCGCCCCCGCCTGCGAGACGAAGATCACCTGGTCGACGCCGGCCGCCTCATAGCGCTCGATCAGGTCCGCGACCTGGTCCGGGGTCCCGATCGCCCCGCGCAGGCTTCCCAAGCCCTCCTGGAGCAGCCGGACGCCAAGCGGCGCATCGTCGGGTGTGACGATCTCCCGCGCGAAGCCGACCTCCGCACGACGGTCCTCGAACTCCCGCCACACGTTGGAGTGGCCCGGGCGGTGCTCGCCGAAGGCGTAGTAGTAGGCGAGCGAGAAGCCGAAGAAGTGAGCCCCGTCGATGCCGCGCTCGATCGCCGTCGCCTCGTCGCTGTGACACATCAACGGCAGCACCACGGCCACGTTGGGGTTGACCGCGAAGCCCGCCGGCAGGCAACGATCCGAGGTAATCAGCTCGTAATAGGAGTCCACCCACTCCTTCGCCGCCTCGGGCTCGACGAAGGCGAACGACAAGGCCCCCAGTCCCCGCTGCGCGGCCGTGAGGATCGTCTCGCGCCGGCTGCATGCGACCCAAAGCGGTGGGTGGGGCCGCTGCTTCGGCTTCGGGACGACGTTTCGCGGCGGCATCGAGATCCAGCGCCCCTCGTAGCCGGCGAACGGCTCCTCCACGAACATGCGCGTGATCGCGTCAAGGGATTCCTCCCACTGGGCTCGCTTCTGCTCCCGGTCGACGCCGAACGCGCCCAGCTCCATCTGCGAGCTTCCCTCGCCGGTGCCGAACTCCACCCGGCCGCCGGAGATCAGGTCGAGCGTCGCCACCCGCTCGGCCACCCGCGCCGGGTGGTTGACGGCCGGAGGCACCTGCACGATCCCGTGGCCGAGGCGGATGCGGCTCGTGCGCTGGCTAGCGGCGGCCAGGAAGACCTCCGGGGCGCTCGAGTGCGAGTACTCCTCCAGGAAGTGATGCTCGACCTCCCAGACGTAATCGATCCCGAGCCGATCGGCCAGCTCCACCTGCTCGAGTGCGTCGGCCAGCAGCGTTGCCCTCGTCGAGCTGACCCGCGGTGCGAGGGAGCTGGTGCTCGTAGAAGAGGCCGAACCTCACGCGGCGCGAGGATAGTCGCATGGCGGCGATCGTGTTGACGATCATCCTGGCGACGGCCGCGGGAGCCTGGGCGGAGCGTCGCTACGGCGGACGGGCCGGAATCGCGACGCGGCGGGCGCTGATCTTCGTGCTCTACGTCGTCCTGCCGCCGATCACCTTCTTCAACCTCGCCCGAGTCGACTTCGATGCCGACGTCGGGCTCGGCATCGGGCTCGGTTACCTCGCCCTGGCGCTCGCCGCCACGGGTGCCTGGTTCGTGGCCTCGCGGCTGCTGGGCCTGGGACGCCCCGCGGTGGGCTCCGTGATCTGCTGCACGCTGGTCGCCAACACCGGCTACCTGGGCTATCCGCTGGTCGCCGCCCTGCTCGGCTTCGACCAACTGTCGGAGGCCGTGATCTACGACGTGCTGGTCTCCGCGCCGGCCCTGCTCGTCGGCGCGTTCTCTGTCGGCGCGGCGTTCGGCGAGCGCGCAGGCGAGACGCCGCGGGAGCGAGTGGTCGCGTTCTTCACCCGCAACCCGCCGCTGTACGCGGCGGCGCTGGCGCTGATCGCCCCCGACTCGCTGGCGCCGGATGCCCTGGTGGACGCCTCGCGGATCGCGATCGTCGCCCTGCTCCCGCTCGGATTCTTTGCCGTCGGCGCGGCGCTCGCCGAGGAGGCGGAGGAGGGCACGATCCCGTTTCCACCGCCCCTCGACGCCGCGGTCGCGGCGGCGGTGGGGCTGCGGCTGGTGGTCGCGCCGGCGCTGCTCCTGCTGATTGCCCTGCCGCTGATCGACCTCCCGGGCCCCTACCTGCTGCTGGCCGCGATGCCGTGCGGCATCAACACGATGATCGTCACCCACGCGTACGGGCTCGACCTGCGGATCTCCGCGGGCGCGGTTGCCTGGTCGACCGCGATCGCGGTCGTGGTCGCCGTCGCTCGCTTGCCCTCTGAGATCGACGAGTGGACGTTTTGGACCCCTGGGACGCAATCGTCCATCGACAGCAGGCGCCATCGCGGCGCACCGCCAGGAGGGACGCTCCAGCCCTCGGGGCCCGCCGCAACGCTGACTAGGATCAGCTTGTGCGCTATCCGGTCGAGTCGTTCACCCCCGAGGAGGAGGCGATCCTGCGTCCTCACTTCACCAACCTCGACCGGCCGGTCTTCTGCCTGGTCAACCTGCCGGAGACGGTCAAGGGGGCGATGTTCGCCCGCTACTCGCGCTACGCCGGCACGGTGCGGCGCCTGTTCCTCGAGGAGTTCGCCGCCGACCTGCCGGAGGGCCACCGGCCCTTCGACGGCGTCGAGGGCGAGCGGGCGGCGGGGCTGTATGAGCGCGTGTTCATCGGCTACGGCGACGACTCGATTGGCCAGGTGGGAGGCGCCCACCTGGCCTGCGAGTGGGTCTCGAACATCCTCACCAAGGTGCTCCAGCGCGGCCGGCTGGCCGCCTATCTGGAGCAGTCGACGCGCTACATCCCCTACGACCAGCCGATGGACGAGGGTGGCGGCTACCGCTACTACCGCGACGAGCGGCTGGGCGAGCCCTACGAGGCGGCCATGGACGAGCTGTTCCGGATCTACTCCCGCAGCCTCGAGTCGGTTCAGTCCTGGGCGGCGGAGCGCTGGCCGCGGGGCGAAGAGCCCGAAGGCGCCTGGCAACGCTCGATCCGCGCCAAGTCGCTCGACCTGCTGCGGGGCGTTCTCCCCGCCGCGACGCTGAGCCACGTCGGCATCTTCGCCTCCGGCCAGGCCTACGAGCAGCTGCTCCTGCGCCTGATGGCCTCGCCGCTGCCGGAGGCGCGCGAGTACGGCGGCATGATCCTCACCGAGCTGACCAAGGTGATCCCGAGCTTCGTGGGGCGCGTCGAGCGTCCCGATCGCGGCGGCGAGTGGATCGCCTATCTGCGCGACCGCCGCCGGATCACCGAGCGCGCGGTGGCGCGGCTGGGGCTGGACCGGCCGACCGAAAGCGAGGCGCCGTCGGTCGAGTTGGTCGGCGTGGAGGGCGGCGAGGAGGACCTGCTCGCGTCGTCGCTGTTCGAGTCGGCGGGCGCCTCGGAGACCCAGATCCGCGACAGGATCGACGCCCTCGATCCGCTGGAGCGCGCCGAGCTGATCGGCGAGCTGGCCGGCGAGCGCCGAAACCGCCGCCACCGCCCGGGCCGCGGCTGGGAGGCGGTGCGCTACCGGTTCGAGATCGTCTCCGACTACGGCGGCTTCCGCGACCTCCAGCGCCACCGGCTGCTGACCTGCCAGTGGCAGCGGCTGGGGCCGCACCTGGGCGCCGGGATCCCGGAGGAGGTGCGCGATGCCGGCGCCGGACCGGAGTACGAGCGGGCGCTCGAGATCTCGCGGCGGGAGTTCGAGCGTCTGGAGGCCGAGGGACTCGCCGAGGCGGCCCCGTACGCCCTCTGCCTCGGCTACCGGATCCGCTACGTGCTCGACCTCAACGCGCGAGAGGCGATGCACCTGATCGAGCTTCGCTCCGGCCGCGAGGGGCACCCGACCTACCGCGCCGTCGCCCAAGCGATGCACGAGCGCATAGCCGCCGTCCACCCCGCGATCGCTCGGGCCATGACCCACGTGGACTCCTCTCGCGAGCCGCGCCTGGAGCGCATCCTGGGCGAGATCCGCACGCACCGTAAGCGCCTCGCCGCGGCTCGCGAGTGAACCTGGTCGGGCTGGGGCACGTATGCTCCGATGAGTGGCACCGTCGGAAGCCTCATCGACCCTCGCCCACGTCGACGCAGGAGCCGCAAGGAGGGGGAGCGCCCAATCGAAGGCGAGCACGCTCCTGATCGCCGTGCGGCGTGTTGACGGTCTGCCTGGCGATCCCGGCGACCCTGGTGTCCGCCCAGGCTCCGGCGCCCGCGGCCGACCCCGGCGCCGGCCAAGCCGTGACCCCTCCGGAGCCCCCCGAGGCCCCGCCGCCGGAGCCTCCACCGCCTGAGCCGCCCCCGCCGAGCACCGACCCGCCCGAGCCGGGCACGACTCCCCCGCCCGCCCCCACGGAGCCGGGTGAGCCGATCCCGCCGCCGCCGGCCGCCGAGTCCTCGGCGACGGTCAGCGGCGCCGCCTCCGCCTCCGTGGCGATCCTCGACGGCAGCTCGCAGAGCGACTATGTCTTCTCGCCCAGCTCGCTCACGGTCGACGCCGGCGACACCGTCACCTGGACCAACAACGGGGCCGAGCCGCACGACGTCACCGGCAGCGGGCTCGCTTCTGGCCTCATGCAATCCGGCGCGACGTACTCGCACACCTTCACGAGCGCCGGCAACTTCAGCTACATCTGCTCGATCCACCCGTTCATGAAGGGCTCCGTGACCGTGGCGAGCTCCGGCGGAGGAGGCGGCGCCGGCGACCCCGGGTCCACTCCGCCCGCCGCCACCGACCCAACCTCCGAGTCCGCCGCCGTGACCTCGCCGGACGCGGCCGGAACCGATACGCAGCTCCCCTCGAGCGGCATGCCGGTGCTGCCCCTGCTCGCCGTCGGCGGGGCACTGCTGCTCGCAGGCGCGCTGCTGCGCCGCCGCGCCCTGGCCAGCTAGCTACTCGCGGATCACCCGCTAGCGTCGGCGCTTGCGCTTGCGTCTTCCGGGGCCGGGCTGGCCGCCCGGTGAGCTCTCTGGGGCCTCGCCGGGAGGCGGGACCTCGGTCGCTTCGCCCTCGATCGCCTCGCCACCAGACCGCGGCGCGGAGTCCCGCTCCTCGCCTGGCTTCAGCCAGGGGATCGCCTCGCCGGCATCCCACGCCGGCGGGCGCCCGCCCGGGACCCTGCCGACGAAGAGCAGCCCCAGCCAGCCGAACCAAAGGGTCAGCAGCAGCGTCCCGGGAGGGCCCAGGAGAATGACCGAGACTCCCAACGCCATCCCGAGGGTGCCGAAGAATCGCGTCAGCAGGCCAGCTCGGACCGCCTGCAGCGGAACGTAGACCATCGCCACGATCAGCCCGAGCAGGGCCGGGAACAGAAGGCCGCCTCCCACCTGGCTCGCCGTCGAGTCGTCGCTGAGCTGCTCGGCGAACGCGTCGCCCGGCTCTCCGCTGGAGTCGTCCTCGTTGTCGATGCCGGCGGCATCCAGGCGGTTGATCAGCGCTTGCTCTTGATCGGGGGGGTACTCGCCGGTTCGGAAAGTCCCGTCCTTCAGCTCGACGTCGAGGCCGTGCGAGTCGGTGTAGAAGGTGACCTTGTCGATCGAGCCGCCCTCCCCTTGCAGGTCGTCGAGAAGACGGGGGTATTGCTCTTCCTGAAGGCCCGGCTCCTGCTCGACGAAGTCGGAGGAGATCTGCGACACGGCCACGCCAGCTCGACGATGGTCTGGCCGGCGATCAGGGCCGGGCCGATGAAGCACGAAGCCGACCATCGCCGCGCGCACCCGTGGATTACGGGCCTGCGCGGCCCGAAACAGGTAGAGCAGCGGACCGATGATCAAGAGGAACGCGGCGGCGGCGAGGAGCGAGAAGGCCGCGATGGCGCCGGCGTGCGACTCGAAGGCCCGGAACTGCGCCGAGGTTGTGTCCTCGACGGGGATCTGCACGATGCGCACCAAGAACGAGGCGGCCATCGACGCGGTCGCGCCTACGGCCATGACCGCCGCCGGGCGCGCCCAGCGGCGCTCGCGCTCGATGATCCGCTCGCGGCCCAAAGTCGGCGTATGTTACGGCCCATGCCCGAGTTCGCCGTGACCGCAATCGGCCGCGACCGGTCCGGGATCGTCGCGGCGATCAGCGAAGCGCTGCTCGAGCTGGACGGGAACATCGAGGACTCTCAGATGTCGATCCTCCGCGGCCACTTCGCGGTGATGCTGATCGTGAAGCTGCCCGAGGCCGTGGACGCGGACGACCTCGAGGGGCGCCTCCAGCGCGTACGACAGGAGCTCGAGCTGGAGGCGATCGCGGTGAATCGCGTCCACGACCTTGGCGCGGCGGCCGCTCGCCCCTCGCACGTGATCACCGTCTACGGCGCCGATCATCCCGGCATCGTCCACGCCGTCAGCGCGGCGCTCGCCGAGCGCGGGGTGAACATCACCGGCCTGGAGACCCGGCTCGCCGGCGCCGCGGACTCTCCGCTCTACGTGATGATCATCGAGGTGGGCATCCAGGAGGCTTCCGAGCCCGTCCTGGAGGCGGCGCTGCGCGGAGGTCGGCGACGAGGCGAAGGTCGAGGTGAGCCTGCGTCCGCTCGCTGCGGAAGCGCTCTGAGCCACTGGTGTCCGTTCGCGAGGTCCTCGTCTATCCGCACCAGGTGCTGAAGCAGGTGGCTGCGCCTGCGCAGGCGGGTGACGCCGAGTCCATTGGACGCGACCTGCTCGACACGATGCGGTCGTTCGAGCGCTGCGTCGGGCTGGCCGCCCCGCAAATCGGGGAGCTTGCGCGCGTCATCGCGGTGGACGTGCGGGGGCATCCGAAGGCCGACACGCACAACGGCCTGCTGGTGCTCGCCAATCCACGGATCGTCAAGACCGAGGGCTCCGAGGTCGCCCGCGAGGGGTGCCTGTCGATTCCCGATCTGACCGCCAACGTGCGTCGCGCGACGTCGATCGTGGTCCAGCACGCCAGCGGTGCGGTGGAGTCGCTGGGCTTCGAGGCGCGCTGCCTGCAGCACGAGATCGACCACCTCGACGGGATCCTCTTCCTAGACCGGGTCGAATCGCTGGTCGACGACGTCTTCCGACGCCGCGTCTACGCGGACCAGCCGGAGAGCTAGTGGGTCACTAGTCGACCGGCTCGGGGTGCCCGGGACGCTCGCCGTCGCGGCGGGCCGGGGCGAGCTCGAAAGCCTCCGCGGGGGCGCGGATCGGGTAGTAGTCGCTGTCCCCGGGGGCCAGCGTCCGTGACACTCGGTCGCCGGCGCTCAGCACCAGGTCGAGCGCCGGCGCGGCCAGAGCCGATCAGGGCCTCGACCCGATCGCGCCAGATGCGCTGCTGGGGCGTCTCGGGCACCGGCGCCTATCCGCGCTCGTGAAAGAAGAAGCCGGGGAGGGCCCCCTCGATCACTTCCTGGGTCATCCGCTGCGCGACCTCGAGGTTGCCGGTCCGCACGGCGATGTCGTCGAGCGTCACGATCCCGGCCAGCTCGGTCGCCGTCGACGACCGGCAGCCGCCGGATCCTGTGCTGGACCATCAGCGCCGCGGCCTCCTCGAGGTCCATGTCGGCCTCGCCGGTGACCAGCGGTCGGGACGCGTGCTCGCGGGCGGGCTCCGAGCCGGGGCGGTCCTCGGCAAGGGCCCGAATCGCCAGGTCGCGGTCGGTGATCATCGCCGCCGGCTCGCCCTCCGGATCGCAGAGCACGACGGAACCGACGTTGTGGTCGCGCATCAGCTGGGCGACCCTGAGGCACGTCGGCGTCCAGCGCGGCGGTGACGACGCCGCTGGTCATGATCTGGCGGAGCTGCATCGGCCCGTACCGTAACGCGCGCGGCGCGCCCGGGCGGCTCACCGGGTTCGCGGGCCGGCGATGGCTGCTCAATAGGATGAGCGTGAATGGCCGAAACCCCCCAGCAAACGGGGCCAATCGCTGTCTACGGAGCCACCGGGTACACGGGCCGGCTGGTCGCCGCCGAGCTGCGACGACGCGGCGCCGAGGTCGTGCTCTCCGGGCGTAACCGGGCGGCGCTGGAGATACTGGCTGAGGACCTCGGCGGCGAGATCGCAATCCAGGACGCGGCGCTGGACGACCCAAGTGCGCTGAGGGAGCTGCTGGAGCCCTGCGCAGCCGTGATCGCCTGCGCTGGCCCCTTCCGCCTCCACGGCGAACCGGTCCTGGCGGCCGCGGTCGAGTCGCGGACCCACTACCTCGACACCACCGGCGAGCAGCCATTCATGCGCAAGGTGTTCGAGGACTACGGTCCGGGTGCCGGCCGGGCGGGAGTGGCTCTGGTCACGGCGATGGGCTTCGACTACGTGCCTGGCGACATGATCGCGGCGCTCACCGCCGAGGGCATGGGGCCGCTCGACGAGATCGTGCTCGCCTATGCCGTACGCGGCTTCGGCGCCACCCGGGGCACGGCGCTGTCCGGCCTGGGGATGATGGCCGGAGGCGCCGCGGAGTGGCGAGATGGCGAGCTGGCCTCGGCGCCGCGGAGCGTGGGCGGGGGAAGCTGGGAGTTTCCGGACCCGATCGGCCGCCAGCGGATGGTGCGGTACCCCGCCGGCGAGCACATCACCGTGCCGCGGCACGTCCGCACGAAACGGGTGCGCACGCTGCTCACCGCCTCGACGGTCATGTCCGTGCCGCTCCTCCCGAGGGTCGCCCCGCTGGTCATGCCGCCCTTTCAACTCGCCATGCGAACGCCACTGCGCCGGGTGCTGGCGGCGGCGATCCGGCGCCTGCCGGAGGGGCCCAGCGAGGGGAGCCGCCGCAGCTCGAGCTTCACGATCGTCTGCGAGGCTCATCAGGACTCGCGACGGCGGCGGGGAACCGTGACGGGCAACGACCCGTATGGGCTCACCGCGCGGACGACCGTCGAGGGAGCGCTTCGCTGTGCGGCACCGGGCTACGACCGCCAGGGCGCCCTGGCCCCGTCGGAGGCGTTCGACGCGCCCGACTTCCTGGGCGCGCTCCGCAGCTTCGGCGTCGAGCACGAGGTCGAATGAGCGCCTGCCCGGCGTGCGGTGAGCCGCTCTTCGGGTGGCTGCTGGTGGAGCTCGACGGCCACGGCAGTCCGAAAGACTCGGTTGTGCTGGAGCGCTGCGAGCGCTGCCGGTTGGGGGCGGCGGCCGACCTGGCCCCCGCGGACTCCGCCTCGGCGCTGCTGGACTCCGCGCGCCAGATCCCGGACGGCAGGCTCGAGCTTCGGGTCGCGAACCGCGCCAGCGTCCAGGCCTCGCTGGGAGGCAACCACTGGGCGGCGCTGGAGCCGAAGCGGCGCCTCTACCCGACTCCCCAGTCCCTGCCGGCCGCTGGCCGCAGCCGCGGGCCTCGAGATCGAGGAGCTGCAGCTTCGGGCGCCGAGGTCAGGGGCAGGCGTGGATGTGGCAGACGATCCTGAACGCGCTCACGTTCCACGAGAACTTCGCCCGCCAGATTCGCGCCGGCACCCTGCGCCCCGCCGGGGCCTGGGGCCGCCTCAAGTTCGGGATCGACGCCGTAGTCACGGCGCTTGCCGCCCTCCCCGTTGCCCTCATCTCGGCGCCGCTGGAGCTGGTCTCCGCCCTGCTGGGCAGAGGCGGCGAGCTGGTGGCCGTGGCCAGGCGGAGCCAGGACTAGAGCGCCTGCCTCCTCCAGAGTCGCTTGGCGAGCGGCAGGGCCAGCATGCGCGGAGTGTGCTGACCGGTGAGCGCGGTGGCGCGGTTGATGAGGCCGGGGACGATTGCGCGCTTGCCGTTCTCGGCCGCGTCAACCGCAGCCTTCGCCACGGCCTCGGACGTCATCCAGAAGACGCCGGGGAGCTGGTCCTCCGCCTGCTCGATACCGGCCACCCGCGTGAACTCGGTCCTCACGGGGCCGGGGCAGACAGCCGTCAGGGTCACCCCGGTCCCCTTCAGCTCCTCGTGGACCGCCTCGCTGAGGCTGAGCACGAATGCCTTCGTCGCCGCGTACGTGGCGGTACCCGGGATCGGCTGGAAGGCGGCGGCCGAGGCGATGTTGATCACCGCGCCTCGACCGCGCGCGACCATCTGCGGCAGGTAGCGGGCCTGGAAGTCGAGCAAGCGCCTCGCAGTTGAGTCGCAGCATGGCCAGGAGCCGCTCCCGGTCCGAGTCGACCACCGTGTCCGCGTCGCCGAAGCCGGCGTTGTTGACCAGGATCTCCACCTCGAGTCCGAGACCTTCGACCTGCGCCACAAGCCGCTCGCGCGCGCGCCTCATCCGCCGAGGTCGGCGGCGATCGCCTCGGCGCGGACCCCATGGCTCTCGCTCAGCTCGCCGGCGAGCGCCCTCAGGCGCTCCTCGCGTCTAGCGACCAGGGTGACGCCGTGCCCGCGCGATGCCAGCTCGCGCGCGATCGCTTCGCCGATCCCGGCGGAGGCGCCCGTGACCAGCGCGGTTGCCGACTCGGAGGGCTCCGGGAGCGCCACAGCCGCAGGCTATATGAGTCCCCGAGCCTCGACTACTAACATCGTCGGGGTGGAAGGAAGCGAAGCTTCAACATCTTCGGCGATCCCGACGAGCTCCGCGAGCGCCTGGGCGAGCTTGCCGAGCAGATGCAGGGCGCGCAGCGCGTGGCCTGGGCTGACAACGCGATCAAGCTCGCGGTCGACATGACGGTCGCGGCCATCAACCGCCTCGACCTGACCGGCGGCAGCGACGAGCAGGCGGTCCAGGTCCGCGACGCGATCCGGATCGTCTTCCCGGAGGCCGTCACGCTCGTGCGCGAGGCGCGCGAGGGTCTCTCCTAGGCGGTCTCGGCTTCGTCACTCGACCGCGCGCCCCGTGCGCGCAGTCGACGCCTAGCTTGGCCGCGTGCGCCGCAGCTCCGAACACGGCGCCGCGTCGGTCGAGCAGCTGGGGCTCGTGCTTCTTGGTCGCGCTGCTGCTGCTGGCGGCGATCTCGGCCTTCGCGGCGGGACCGCCGGACGAGCGCGGCCGCGAGCTCGGCTCGGCGATCGCCCGCAAGCTTCGCTGCGCTCCCCGCCTGCCGGGGCCCTGCTGGCGCGATCCGCTGACCGAGGCCTACGGGCGGCCGGTGGCCGGGGCGGTGCGCGCCCTGGCGCCTCAGCCGGGTGCGGTCACGGGCGCCTTCGGGGCTTGCCCTGATGCCGGTCGACTTCCGCTACTGCCGTCGTGAGAGCTGCGCCGTACCCGGCGAGCGCCCGGAGCTCACCAGGTCGAACCGCCGCGTCAGCGCCTTCACCTCGGTGGTCGATCGACGCCGGGCCGGCGGCCCCGTCGAGATCACCTACTGGCTCTACAGGCCCGGAGTCGGCTGGACCAGCGTGACGCGACGCGCCAGCGCGGCCGAGGTCGCCGACCATGCCTCCACCCCGCTGCTCGAGACGGCCAATCCCCGCCTGGTCCCGCTCGAGACCCTCCCCGGCCGCAACCACTACACCTTCCCGGCTTCCGAGGAGCCACCCTGGCGCTGGCAGGTGAGAGCGCTATCCGGGCTAGGTGGGGACTACTGGGCTACCAGTGCGCGTCGTGGTACTCCATGACGCCGAGGCCGCGCTCGAGCTCTAGCCCGCCCGGAAGCGTGCCCGAGAAGCTGCCGAAGGGCTGCCGGTACGTGTAGCGGACGAGCAGGCGGTTCTCCTGCTTTCGGCGCTCGCACTCGCCGCTGAACTCCAGCCGCGACCCGTCGTCGAAGGCGATCGCGTCCAGATCCTCGAAGCTGGACGGGGCCGGGCTCGAAGGGCTCGCCGTCCACCCAGATCGCCCGCTCGGAGCGCTGCGGCGGGTCGTTGATGCCGCTGACCAGGTTCCAGCCGACGGAGCGCCCGTCGCCGGTGCGGCCGACGCCGGCGGACCAGCTCCACACCGTGTGGCGCGGGTGGTAGCCGGCCGACTCGTCCTCCATCCCGCGCGCCTCGACCCGCCAGCGGCGCTCGCCGATGCGGACGTCGCACTCCACCGGGACGTCGGCCCGCTTTCGGGTCCACACGTACTCGCCCTCCCCGTTGGGACACACCGACTCCACCCACCGGCCGGCGCCTGGGCGAAGGAAGGCCCGCACCTCGCCCTCGCTCAGGCGCGCCTCGATTCGCACCAGCGTGCCCTCGTCGGGCGCGTAGTTGACCAGGCCCCCCTCACCGTCGCCCGCCTCCGTCCAGACCTCGCCGCGCGCGCCCGGGAGCCGCAGGCGGGTGCGCTCCCACATCTCGCCGCGCTCGCGGTCCCAGATCGCCCAAAACGTCTGTCCCAGCTTTCCGACCTGGACCCGCGCCGCGCAGAGCAGCAGCTCGTCGCAGTAGGCGCCCAGGTACCGCCAGCGCTTGCGCCACCGGCCGCCGCGGCGCAGCGGCATCGGATCGGGGGGCAACGGCAGGTCGGGGCGGCCCGGGCCCGGCCCGCGCCATGGCAGGCCAGCGGCTAGCCACGAAGTCGCTTCCATGCGCCTACGCGATCTTCGCGACTACGTCGCCCGCCGCCACCGAGCCGCCCTCCTTGACCCCGAGGTCGCTGACCTTGCCGGAGCGGTGCGCGGTGATCTCGTTCTCCATCTTCATCGCCTCGACCACGCAGATCAGGTCCCCCTCCTCCACCTGATCGCCGTTTTTCACCGGGACCTTCAGGACGGTGCCCTGGATCGGCGAGACCAGCGTCTCGGTGGCGCTCGCTCCGGCGGCCCCAGTGGCGGCGCGCTCGCGGCGCGGCGGCCGGCGTAGCCCGGCGGCGGCGCCCGGGTTCGCGCTCGCGCCCGCGGCGCCGATCACCCTGACGCTGTGGAGGCGCCCGTCGACCTCGACCTTGTAGAGGCGCTCCTCCACCTCCTCGGACTCGGAGCCCGCGATCGGGCTCCGGAGGCGGTAGCCGAGGACGCCTCGGTCGATGGTTCGAGCGACTTCAACCACTTGCGGTCGCCGAGCAGGTCGCGGCAGGTCTCCGCGTCTCGCCACTGCTCGGTGGCCAGGATCGCCTTGTGGAACGGGACCAGGGTCACCAGGCCGCCGATCTCGTACTCGCTCAAGGCCCGCAGCATCCGGGCCGTCGCGCGCTCGCGATCGGTGTCCCAGGCGATCAGCTTGGCGATCAGCGGGTCATACAGCGGGGTCACCTCCGAGCCGGCGACGACGCCTGAGTCGACCCGCACGCCCGGCCCTCCAGGCTCGCGGTAGGAGGTGATCCTTCCCGGCGCGGGGGCGAAGTTCTTGTGCGCGGCCTCGGCGTTGATCCGGCACTCGATCGCGTGCCCGCGAAGCTCCACGTCCTCCTGGCTCGACCGACAGCTTCTCGCCGGCCGCGATCAAGAGCTGCTCGCGGACGATGTCGATCCCGGTGACCATCTCGGTGACGCAGTGCTCGACCTGGACGCGGGTGTTCATCTCGAGGAAGAAGTAGTCCTCGCCCGTCTGCAGGCCCTCGACCGTCCCCGCCGAGCGGTACCCGACCGCCGCCGCGGCATCGGTGGCGATTTTGCCGATCCGCTCTCGCATCCCCTCGTCGACGTGCGGCGCCGGCGACTCCTCGATCAGCTTCTGGTGGCGGCGCTGGATCGAGCAGTCGCGCTCGCCGAGGTGGACCACGTTGCCGTGCGAGTCGGCGAGCACCTGGACCTCGACGTGGCGCGGGTCGTCCAGGTAGCGCTCCAAGTAGACGGTGGGGTCGGAGAAGAACTTCTCGCCCTCGCGCGAGGCCCCCTCGAACGCATCCTTGAGCTCCTTTTCGGAGCTGGCGACCCGAAAGCCCTTGCCGCCGCCCCCGCCGGCGGCCTTGCACGCCACCGGGTAGCCGATCTCCTTGGCCTCCCGCTTGGCGGCGGCGACGCTCTCGACTGGCGAGGTCGTCCCCGGGACGATCGGGACGCCCGCCTCCGCCATCAGCTCGCGAGCGCGGGTCTTCGATCCCATCGCCTCGATGGCACTCGCCGGCGGCCCGATGAAGGTCACCCCGGCGTCCTCGCAGGCCGCGGCGAACTCGGCGTTCTCGGCCAGGAACCCGTAGCCGGGGTGGATCGCCTCCGCTCCGGCCTCGCTCGCAGTCTCCAGCAGCCTGCCGATGTTCAGGTAGCTCTCGGCCGGCACCGGCGGACCCAGGAGGTGCGCCTCGTCCGCCTGGTCCACGTGGGGGGCGTCGCGGTCGGCCTCCGAGTAAACGCCAACCGAGACGATCCCCATTTCCCTCAGAGTCCGCATGACGCGGATCGCGATCTCGCCCCGGTTGGCAACCAGGACCTTCTCGAACATGGCGGAGGAGTCTATTCTAGAGCCTCTTACGCCGCTCGGAGCGTCGCGCGGGCGTCCTCGCTGGTCCAGATCACCTGCTCGCGACCAGGCCCGACGCCCACCAGGCGGATCGGGACGCCGGCGTGCTCGGAGACGAAGTCGAGGTAGTCGCGCGCCTCACGCGGCAGGTCGGCGAGGCGGCGACAGTCGCCGATCTCGGCCTCGAAGCCGGGCAGCTCCTCGTACTGCGCCTCGGCCGCGTGCAGCACCGATTGGTGGTAGGGCAGCTCGTCGAGCAGAGCTCCCTCGCTGGAGCGGTAGCGCACCGCTACCTTGAGCGGGTCGATCCCGGCGAGCACGTCGAGCTTGGTCAGCGCCAGGGCCGAGAGGCGGTTGAGGCGCACCGCGTAGCGAAGCGCGACCAGGTCCAGCCAGCCGCAGCGCCGCTCGCGCCCCGTTGTGGTGCCGCGCTCGCCGCCTCGCTCCCGGATGTAGGCGCCGAGCTCATCGTCCAGCTCGGTGGGAAACGGCCCGGCGCCGACCCGGGTGGCATACGCCTTCGCGACGCCCCAGACCTCGTCGATGTCGGCCGGCCCAACGCCGGCGCCGACGCAGGCGGCGCCTGCCACCGGGTTCGACGAGGTGACAAAGGGGTAGGTGCCGTGATCGAGATCGAGCAGGGTTCCCTGAGCGCCCTCGAAGATCACCGTGCCGCCGGCGTCCAGCGCCTCCCAGAGGATGTGAGCGGTGTCGGCGATGAACGGCTCGATCCGGTGCCCGTAGCGCAGGTACTCCTCGGTCATCGCGTGAAGGTCGAGGCGCGGGTGCTTGGCGAACGGCCGCAGCATCAACTGCTTCGGCTCCAACGCCGCCATGATCTTCTTGCGCAGGATCTTCGCGTCCAGCAGGTCCTGGACCCGGATCCCCAGGCGTGCCGCCTTGTCCGCGTAGCAGGGGCCGATGCCGCGCTTCGTGGTCCCGATCTCCAGCTTGCCCAGCCTCGCCTCGCCAGCCGTGTCGAGCATCACGTGGTAGGGCATGATCAGGTGGGCGTTGGCGGAGATCCTCAGGCCCCCGGAGTCGATGCCGCGGCGGCGCAGGCCTTCCAGCTCCTCGATCAGCACTGCGGGGTCGATCACCACCCCATTGCCGATCACGCACGTCCTGCCCGGATAGAGGATCCCGGAGGGGATCAGGTGGAATTTGAACTCTTCGCCGTCGCGGACGATCGTGTGGCCGGCGTTGTTGCCGCCCTGAAAGCGCGCTACGACGTCGGCCCGCTCAGCGAGCAGGTCGGTGAGCTTTCCCTTGCCCTCGTCGCCCCACTGGGCGCCCACGATCACGATTCCGGGCATGACCGGAGGATTATGAGGTACGGGCTTCCCGGCTCAGCTGGCCGGGCCCACTCAGGCGCGCGTGGGCTCGAGCATCTCGGCGATCGCGCGGCTGACGCCGACCTCGCCGATCGTTGCCTCCACCCGCTCGATCTCGATTCCCTCGAGCTCCTTGGCTACGAAATCGGCCGCCAGCTCGATCGAGCTCTCCGCGGCCTCCCGATCGCGGCAGGTGGTCACCGTGATCGCGATGCCGTTGCCGCAATCGAGCAGCTCGTAGGCAACGAAGCCCGGCATCGCCTCGATGCGGGGAGCGAATGCCTCGTCGACTCGACCGATCAGCTCGTCCATCTGCTCCGGGTCGACCTTGTACTTGCGAACGCTGGTATGCATGGACGCTCCAGTCCTCCGGGGCCATTACCTGCCGGCCACCCTACCGCTCTGCCGGGCTCGCGTGCGATCCGGCGCGGCGCTCAATACGCCGGAGCTCGCGGATATCGGAGATCCTCCCCGTCGATGGTCAGCGGTGGCCCACAGATCTCAATCAGGCGAGAGACGGTGCGCTCTCCGATCTGCTCCTCGAGAGCGGATTGTTCGAGGTTCGTGGTCACCACCATCGAGCGCTCCATCTCATATCGCTCGTTGACCACGGAGTAGAGCTGCTCCAGCACCCAATCCGAGCGCTTCTCCACTCCCAGGTCGTCGACATGCAGGAGATCGACGGAGATCAGGCGATCGAAGAACTGCGTGTAGGAGTCACCGCCAAGATGATCCTTCTCGTACGTCGCGCGAATGCGCGCCAAGAGCTTGGGCAGCGAGTAGATCGCCACAGTACGCCCCGCCTCCAGGGCAGTCTTGGAGACCAGCATCGCCAGGGCGGTCTTGCCCGCGCCCACCTTCCCCGCGAGCCAGACGCCGTGCCCCTTGTCGAGGCGAGGCTCAATCTCCTCCAGGAAGTCGCCGACGACCTTGAGCACGACCGGGTTCACTCCGTCATTCCGCGCAATCTCGAGGCTGACGTCGCGATATCTCCGCGGGATCACCGACCTGACCCCGCGTGCCCGACGCCGCGCCATGCGGCGGTCGCGGCACTCGCAGGGGCGGGCCACGTTCTCGGGACCCAGGATCCACCCCGAGCCGTCGCAGACCGCGAGCGGGCAGACCGGCTGCGCGGCGTCGTCCGCAGCCGCCAGCCGGACGGGTCTGGGGACCGAGCTCACGCCTCCTCGGCGAGGTCGATCAGCGGCGGCCCCTCACCGGCCTTCTGCTCCACCGGGCGATCGGCGCCGCCGGCCCGGTCCACGAAGCGCGGATACTGCTCGAGGAAGACGACCGGCACGTCGCCCGTGGGCCCGTTTCTGTGCTTGGCGACGATCAGATCCGCTTCGCTGGGATCGGCGTCCTCGTCGTACTTCGAGGCCCGGTAGATGAAGGCGACGACGTCGGCGTCCTGCTCGATCGATCCGCTTTCACGAAGGTCCGAGAGGATCGGCCGCTTGTCGGGTCGCAGCTCCGGCGCGCGGGAGAGCTGCGAGACGCCGATCACCGGCAGCTTGAGCTCGCGGGCGAGGATCTTCAGGCCGCGGCTGATCTGGCCGACCTGCTCCACCCGATTGGTTCGTGGGTCCTCGGGCCGCATCAGCTGCATGTAGTCGACGATCACCAACCCCAAACCTCCCTGACTGGCGGCCAGGCGGCGCGCCTTGGCCCGCAACTCGAGCAGGCTCAGGTCGGAGGAGTCGTCGAGCCAGAGGGGTGCCTTCTCCAGCTCGTTGCAAGCACGAACGACTCGCGGCCAGTCGCTTGCCGCCACCTTGCCCTTGCGCAGGCGGTCGCTGGGGATCCGAGCCCGGACGCCGATGAACCGGTGTGCCAGCTCGGCCTCCGACATCTCGAGCGAGAAGAAGGCGATCGGCAATCCCGCCTTGGTGGCGACGTTCTCGGCGATGTTGCAGACGAGCGCCGACTTTCCGAGCGACGGCCTGGCTGCGAGCACGATCAGGTTCCCCGGCTGGAATCCGCCCAGCAGGTTGTCGAGGTCGCGGAAGCCGGATGGCGTCCCGGTGACCTCCCGGTCGCCCTTGGCCAGGGCCTCGAGGCGGTCGATTTCCTCCGCCAGCACCTCGGCGACCAGCCGAAAGTCGCGGGCGCGCTCCTCGTGGGCAACCTTGAACAGCATGCTCTCGGCCCGCTCGACCAGCTCCTCGGGCCCACCCTCGCGCTCGTGAACCGACTTCTGGATCCGTTGCGAGGCTTCCAGCAGGCGGCGGAGCAGCGAGTTCTGCTTCACGATCTGCGCGTAGTGGCCGGCGTTGCCCGGAGCGGGCACGGTGGAGGCGAACTCGGAGACCGCGTCCTTCCCCCCGGCTTCAGCGAGCTCCCCCTGCTGGGTCAGGTGCTCGGTGACGGTCAGCGCGTCGACCGGCTCGCTGCGCTCATACAGGGCCTTGACCGCCCGAAAGACGATCCGGTGACGCTCGCGGTAGAAGTCCTCGTCGCGAAGCCGGACGTCGAGGATCACCGGGGCTATCGCGCCCTCGGAGACCATCATCGCCCCAAGCACGGAGGCCTCTGCCTCGAGGTTCTGGGGCGGGACGTGTGTCTGTGTCTGGGCCATCTGCTCGCCGTCGCCGGGACGCCCCCGCGCGCCGTTCGCATTCCCCGTTTGGGAGAACCCCATGGGCCGAGGATGCGCCCCGCGCCGGACGGGACGCGAGCAAATCACAGGCGCGCGCCCTCCGCCTGTCGCGTTCCCGCGATTTACGGAAGGAGCTTCGTCCTACTTCTCTTCAGCGACGATCGTCTTGATGCGCGCCGTGGCTCCGCCGCCGAGCTCGATCTCGACCATGTAGGTGCCCAGCTCGCGAATCGGATCGTCCAGCCGAATCCTCTTGCGGTCCACCCTCAGGCCGCGCGCCTCCGCGATCGCCTCCGCGATCTCCTTGGTGGTAACGGAGCCGTAGAGCTTTCCGTCCTCGCCGGCGCGGTGCTGAATCGTGAGCACCGTCTTGGCAAGCAGCGCCGCGTTCTCCTCGGCGCGCTCCGAGGCCTCGCGCGCGGCACGCTCGGCGGCTTCGGCCCGGCGGCGAGCCTCCTCGAGCGCGCCTGCGGTGGCCGGCTGCGCCAGCTTGCGTGGCAGCAGGTAGTTTCGAAGGTAGCCCGGTGAGACGTCGATTGGCTCGCCCGCCTTACCGAGGCTCTCGACGTCCTTGAGGAGAATCGCTTGCGCCATCGACGTGGAGGGGGTCGCTAGCGCTCCCCGACGTACGGCAGCAGAGCGATCTCGCGCGCCCGCTTCACCGCCAGTGCGAGCTGCTTCTGATGCCGTCGCGAGAGGCCAGTGACGCGACGCGAGCGGACCTTGCCGCGGTCGGAGATGAAGCGCCTCAGGGTCCCCAGGTCCTTGTAGTCGATCTGCTCGACGTTGATCCGGGTGTACTTCCGCGGCCGGAAGCGGTCCGCGCCGCGCGGACGCCTGCGCCCTCCACCGGGTGCGCCGGGGCCTCCCATCGTCGGGCGCTGCCGGCGGGCCATCAGGCTCGCGCTCGCTTGTGGCTCTGTGCTCTCATCTCTTTCGCAGGCGCGCCGCCTGGGGAAGGCGGCGCGAGAGAGCGGATCATAGCCAGGCCGTGGCGGCTCCACCCAGCCCAGCCCGTGCGAATTCACCCCGCGAGGGGGTCCGGCTAGAAGGGGATGTCGTCCTCCTTGGCCCCGACGCTTGCCGGCTCCCCCTCGAAGTCCGAGGTGTCGGCGGGAACGTCGGACTGCGGTGGCGCGTCCCCGTTGCCGCCCCCCTGGCCGTCGCGGGAGCCGAGGAACTGGACCGAGTCGGCGATTATCTCGACGGCCTGGCGCTTGCCGGTCCCATCCTGCGCCTCCCATTCGCGCCACTCCAGGCGGCCGTCCACGGCCACCGGGCGACCCTTGGAGAGGTAAGTGGCGCAGTTCTCGCCCTGCGCCCCCCAGACGGTGACGTCGAAGTAGTTGGGCTTGTCGACCCACTCGCCGCTGGCTGCGTCCTTGCGGCGACTGTTCACGGCCACGCGGAGCTTGCAGATGGCGGTGCCGCTCGGGAGGCTGCGCAGCTCGGGATCGCGGGTCAGGTTCCCTGTGATCACGACCCTATTCAGGTTGGTGCTCGCCACTTTCGTCGCTCCCCTTCCTCAATCGTTGATGGTTCGCCAGTCTAAGGACGGAACCGGCGTGTTCTCGCCCCCGGGGTGGGAGGAAGGCGCAACTAGCGGGTTTACGAAGAGCGCACTAGGCGCTCTAGGAGGCTTCCGGCTTGGAGTCCTGCTCGGCGGCCTGCGGGGGCTCCTCCCCCGCGGTGTCCTCGGCGGCGGGCTTCTCGGCCTCCTCTGGGGCCGCGGCCGGGGCTTCATCTGAGGCCGCGGCGGCCGGGGCTTCCTCTGAGTCCGCGGCGGCCGGGGCTTCCTCTGCCGCGGGCTCGGCCTCGCTCGCCCCGTCGCTCTCAGCCGATTCCGCGGCCTCGGCGGCGGCCGGCTCGCGGTCCGGGGCGCTCCGCGGGCTGCGCCCACCCCGAGCCGGGGTGGCGGCGGACGTGGTCAGGGGCGCCGGCGGGACGATCGCCGGCGAGCGCGGATCGACCTTGAAGACTCGGAAGCGCAGGACGCCGTCGGCGATCCGCAGGTTGTGGTTGAGGTCATCGAGCAACCCTCCCTCCGTCTCGAAGCGAAACAGGCGGTAGTCGGCCTCGGTGCGCTGCTCGATCTCGTAGGCCAGCTTGCGCATACCCCAGGTCGTGTCGTGCTTGAGGGAGCCGCCGGACTCGATTCGCTTCCTCGCCTCCGCGACGATCTGCTCCCGGCGTTCGTCCGGGATCTCTGGATCGAGCATCAGGACGAGCTCGTATTCGCGTGAGGCACTCAAAGCGGCGGACGACTATAGCTGCCCCGGGGCGCGGCGAGCATGGCCGGGGTTGTAGAGCGCGATGGGCAGCCGATCGCGCATTCGCTGGCACAGGGTCGCCAAGCTCGCCCTGGGCATGTTCGGCTGCCTCGCCCTGTTCTTGGGCCTGCCGAGCCTGATCCGGCGCCCCGAGCCGCCGCCGCTGGATTCCGACATCGGGCTGGCGCCCGTCGCGGCGTCCCCGGAGCGGGTGCGCTCGGGCCACCGACCCGGGCCCGTGCGGCGAGCCGGGAAGGACCGCGGCCCAAGCCGGGACCGGCGGCGCCTCGTCGCCGTTCGGCGTCCGACAAGCAGCAAATCGGCCCCGCGCTCGACCGGCTCGCCCGTGAGCGGCGCCCCGGCTCCGGCCCCTGCCCCCGTTCCCAGCCCGGTCACCCTCCCCGCTGACCCGGCTCCGCCCCCCGCGCCGCCCGCGCCGGCGGCCCCGCCCCCGGCGCGGGCGGCAGCACCACGGCCGAGTGCCCCTACGGAGTTCGGGTTCGAGCGCTGATCGCCGGGCCTGAGAGGAGCGAGTAGTGCCGCGCAACCCGATCTCCACCGGGCTTCGCACCGTAGGTGCGCTGATCATGGCGGGCTGTGTGGCGCTCGGCGCGGCGGCGCCGGCGAGCGCTGGGACCTACCGTGCCGCGGTTTGCCATTCGGGGCTCGGCGCCGGGCGCGCCGATGCCGCTCTTTGAGCGGAGCTCCCGCCACTACCTCGACGCCTCCTCCTGCGATGCCGGCGGCCGAGGCCTCATGGTCAGTCACAAGCACGGCCGCATCCGGAACGGCAGATGGGGAGCGTGGTCGGTCCGGGCTCCCAGCGGCACGGCGATCTCGCGGCTCACCGTGCTTGCGGCCGGCCGGCCCGGCGGGGGCAACGTCCCGGAGCTCGGGGTCGGCACTGCGGCCGAGCCCTGGACACCGTTCGCGACTCCCCGGAGGAAGCTCCGGCGCGTCACCTGGTCGAGCTCCGGAGCCGCAGTGTTCGCAGCGCGCCTTCGCTGCCGCCGGGCATCCGGCTGCGGCCACGGCAAGGACGGCCGGGTGCGGATCAAGCGGCTTGTTGCGAGGCTCGGCGATCGCCTTGCCCCCACTCTGCAGCTGGGCGGCTCGCTGTTCGCCCCCGGAAGCAGACGCGGCCCGCAGACCATCGAAGCGTTGAGCGCCGACGTCGGGGGCGGAGTTCGGCGTCTGCTCGTGCAGGTGAACGGCGGGCCGGTCACGGCCCGAGAAGTCTCGTGCCGGCTCGTCCATCAGATCGCGGTCCGGCTTCGCCCCTGCCCGGGGCGGGCGCGCGCGAGGTTCCGCGCCGCCACCGCCTCGGCGCCCTTCCACCAGGGGCCGAACCTGGTGCGTGTCTGCGCCGCCGACTACGCCCCGAGCACCGCCGCCAACCGGACCTGTGTGGAGCGCCAGGTCAGAGTCGACAACCTCTGCCCGATCTCGGAAACCACAGGCGGCGCCACGCTTCGCGCCCACCTGCGCCGGGACAGCTCAGCAGCGGCCCTCGCCGGTCGCCTTCTCGACGATGGCGGACGCGCCGTCGTCGGCGCCCGCGTCTGCGTCACCACCCGCGTTCGCCTGAGCGGCACCGCCGAGCGCGTCCTGGTTACGCCGCGTACGGATACCGCGGGGCGCTTCCGGGCCACGATCCCCACCGGCCCCAGCCGCGAGGTCCGCGTCGCCTACTGGCCGGATGCGCGCGCCGCGCTCGAGCGACATCTCGACCTCCGCGTCCGCGCCCGCCCGCGCCTCGTGCTGCGACCGCGCCACGCCGTGCACAACGGCGACCGGGTTCACTTCGAGGCCCGACTGCCGGGCCCAGCGTCCGCGGGACGCTGGGTACGAATCCAGGTGCTTGAAGGCCGGCGCTGGCTCGACCTCCGCCAGGGCCGCACCGGAAGGTGGGGCGCCTATCGTGCCCACTACCGCTTCCACGCCACCACCGGGCGCCGGACATACGAGTTTCGCGCGACCGTGCCGAAGCAGAGCGGCTACCCCTACGAGGCCGGCAGGTCCCGGGTGAAGCGCGTCACCGTGGTCGGAGACTGAGCCGACCCTTCGGAGCAGTTCCCTAAGCGGCCGCGTGCGTCTCGGTCTTCGCCCGGAGGTCGGCGAGCTGCTCCTCGATCCAGACGCCCGGGTCGCGCTCGCGAACGATCTCGCGCAGGCGCTGAGCCCGCAGGGCGCGCTCCTCCGAATCCATGGTCAGAGCCCGGTGGATCTTGTCGGCCTGCTCCTGGATGTCGAACGGGTTGACGCTCAGGGTGCAGTCGCCGAGCTCCTCGTGGGCACCGGTGTTCTCCGACAGCAGCACCACGCCGTCCCGGGTATTCACCGCCGGCGCCTCCTTGGCGACCAGGTTCATGCCGTCGAACAGCGAGTTCACCATCAGCAGGTCGAAATGCTTGTAGCGGGCCACGGCCTCCGGGAAGTTCTCGTAGATCCGCAGGTCGATCGGCATCCAGTCGGTGGTCCCGTGCCGATGGTTGACCACCGCGACCAGGGCCTCGATCCGATCCAGGTACTCGGCGTACTCGGGCACGTCGGTCCGAGACGGCTGCAGGTGGGCGATGAAGGTCACTCGCTCGCGGAACTCGGGATGCTGTTGGAGGAAGGTGTCGAAGGCGGCGAAGCCGCGCAGCACGTTCTTCGACAGGTCGGCGCGGTCGACCCGGAGAATCAGGTGATCGCGGCGGCGGCGCAGGAGCTCCTGCTCGTACTCCGCAACCTCATCGGAGGCGGCGGCCCGCTCCAGCCGCCCGGCGTCGATCCCCAGCGGGTAGGCACGCACCCAGGTCTCCCGGCCGGAATGGAGGATCGCGCCGCGCTCGTAGTCGACCTCCAGCTCCAACAGCTCCCTGCAGCAGTGGAGGAAGTTGCGGCAGTAGGCGGTGGTGTGGAAGCCGATGATGTCGTTCGCGAGCAGCCCTCGATAGACCTCCTCGCGCATGTGGCCGGGGAGAATCCGCCAGCTGTCGGGCTGCGACCAGGGGATGTGCACGAAGTGGTGCAGGAGCACGTCCGGCCGCGCCTCCCGGATAAGGGCCGGACAGGTATAGAGGTGGTAGTCGTGGAGCATCACGAGAGGCTCGGCGTCGCCCTCGACCGCTCCCAGAATGGCCCCCGCGATATCGGCGTTCACGACCTTGTAGCCGAGCTCCCACGCATCGGCCTCCTCCCGGCGGATGTCCGGGGCGTTGGACAGGTCCCAGAGGTAGTGCTGGATGAACCAGAGGATCGGGTTTGCGATCACGTTGTAGAAGCGGTCGTAGGCCAGAGAGTCGCTCTCGACCAGCAGCACCTCGTAGTCGACGCCGTCCAGCTCGACCTCGACCGGCTCACCGGCCGCCTCGCGGCTCACGACGAGGTCCTCGTCGGTCATCGCGGAGGCGATCCACAGGGCCCCTCGGTTGGCGACCAGCCCGCTCAGGGCCGTGACCAGGCCCCCGCCGCCGCGCCGCAGCGTGCGCTCCCCGGCCTGATCGCGGTCGAACTCCGCGGGCCCGCGGTTCGAAACGATGACCAACCGCCGATCAGGCATGGGCTAGCGACGAAGTCGCGGTTGGCGCGGTCAAACCTGCCGGGTCAGGCCGGCGCCCAAGCCCGCCGAAAACGGAGCGCGAAGCCGAGGCTTTCGGCGGAGTCATTCACAGCTTGAGGTCCCCGAACAGCCGCAGCCAGTCGCGCAGCAGCCGCGGGGTCAAGAAGAGCTCCCGCGCCCGCTCCTTGCCGGCGCGGCCCAGGCGCTTGGCGAGCTCTGGATCGCGGAGTATGCGCAGCGAGCGCTCGGCCGCCTCGTCGGCATCGGAGATCAAGAAGCCGGTCTCACCGTCGACGATCTGGAGTGGGATCCCGCCCACCTTGCCGGCCACCGTCGCACGCCCCTTCCAGAGCGCCTCGGTGACCGTGAGCCCGAACCCCTCGCGCAGCGACTTCTGCATCACCACATCGGCCTGCGACTGGAAGGCGTTGACCTCGATCGCCCCGACGTTGTTGAGGTTGTTGAGGATCTTGATGTCGGGATCGCCGTCCGCATAGCTGAACGTCTCGTGGAAGAACTCCCAGCCCTCGGGGTCATCGGTGGCCATCGAGCCGACCAGCGCCAACTGCACCTCCGGCAGCTCCTCGCGCACCAGCCGGAAGGCGTCGATCACCCCCATCGGGTCCTTCCAGGGATCGAAGCGCGAGACCTGGCAGATCAGCGGGCGCTCCACGTCTATCCCGAACTGCTTGCAGACGAACGCCGCGTCCTCGGGTGAGAGCGCCATGTTCTTCGGCGACAGCGGGTCGATCGCGGGTGGGATGATCCGGGCGCTGCCGTCAATGCCGGCGGGGACGTACTGCTGAAGGTGCCAGATCGTCTCGTCGTACTCACGCAGCAGCGGCAACAAGCGCGCCAGCGTCTCCTGGTTCGGCGTCGAGAGGTCGATGTGGCAGCGCCAGATCCAGATGCGGGCCCGGTCGGGGGCGTTTACCCGCAGGGCCGCCGGCTGGGGGTCATGGATGATGATCACGTCCCAGTCGTCATCGAGCCCCTGCGCGTTCATCGCGTTGTAGGCCTCGAACACCTCCCACTGCTGGTCCGAGATCCCCTGCGGATCGCCCTGTAGCGAGTTGTGCATCAGCTTGGTGACGTTGAAGAACTCCTCGCGCCCGAGAATCACCCGCCAGTGCGTCTCGAGGCCCACGTCACGCATCAAGGGGACCATCGTGTAGAGGATCTCCGAGACGCCACCCCCGAATGCGGTCGCGCTGACGTGGAGCACCCTCTTGCCGGCCAGCGGCTCCGCAAGCTCGCGGATCTCCTCGATCAGGCCCCGCCCCACGAGGTGGGTGTAGTCGGCCAGCGAGCGCTCACCAAGGGCTACGTCCTGAAGCATGCGAACGGCAACATACCGGCGGCGCTACTCGGCTTCGCGGCCCCCGCTCCCAGCTCAGTGCCGCGCGAGCCGCTCGATGCCGAGGTCGAGCTCGCGGACGATCGCCTCGTGCAGCTCCGGATTCGCCGCAGCCACGCACGAAATCTGAAACTCGGCGCCTGAGCCGAGCAGAGGCCGCTCGGCGAGCGGCGCGCCGTAGGCGTCGGTGACGACTGCGCCGGCCTGCTCGACGATCAGCGCCGCCGCCGCCAGGTCGTAGGGGGAGTTGTTCAGCACCACCCCGTCGCCCACCCGCTCGAACTCCTCGCGCATTCCGGGAACGTCCGCCACCATCCTCGGGCCCGGCTCGATGTAAGCGTCGAGCTGGCCGGTCACGATCCGGGTCATGTCGTAGGTTGCCGAGCCCAGGTCGAAGGTCCCCCCACCAACCGAGGACGCGTCGATCAGCTCCCCCAGCACCTCGGCGATCGCCCGCACCGGCCGGCCCCGCAAGCCATAGGCCCAGAACATCCGCGAGACGTCTCGATTCGCCGACAGCGACGGCGGCGGGTCGAGTCCGACGCCGCGCTCCGCCACGAAGGCGCGGCCGGACTTGATCTCGATCACGCAACCGGTCACCACGTCGCCCATCCGCGTCTCGCGACCGGAGTCCAATCGCGCCGCGGCCACCGAGACGCAGGCAGCCTCGAATCCCGCCATCGCCGGGCGCGTGCCGTCGATCGGGTCAACGACCAAGACCCAGCTGGCCCGCTCGCGCGGGGACACCAGCCCTCGGTCCTCCGAGTAGAAGGCGACCTCGGGCGCCCGCTCCGCAAGGTATCTCTCCATGAACGCCTCCGCCCGCTCGTCGATTGCGAACGTGATGTCGCCCCCCTCTCCGGCTCCACTGTGAGCCCGGCCGGCGTGATCGCCCAGCTCGGGGGCGATCTCGTCGCGCAGGGCGGCCGCCAGCCCCAGCACCAGCTCGCGGGGCGATCCCGCGGCGGTCATCCGGCTCGAGTGCGCCGGTACTGCTGCACTAGCGAACGTTGTCCGGCCGCTCGCCCAGCGTTACGTCCACGCTCTGGCTCTCGCCGTCGCGGATGATCTCGAGCGTCACCTCGTCGCCGGGATGGTGTTGCGCGATCAGCTTCGGGAGGTCGGTCTCGCCGACGATCTCGTCACCGTCGACGGCCACGATCACGTCGCCTCCGGTGGTGGCTCTCAGGCCCTGGAACTCGATCCGCTGCTCGCCCGCCTTGATGTCCGCCTCGGCAGCAGGGCTCCCCTCGACGACGTCGGTCACCAGCGCGCCGGTGTCGGTCTCGACCCCGAGCCGGTCTGCGAACTGCGGATAGAGCGACTGCGTGGTGACGCCGATGTAGGCGTACTTGACGCTGCCGTTCTCGCGGAGCTGGTCGATGGAGCGCGCGGCCAGGGCGATCGGGACGGCGAACCCGACGCCCTCGTTGCCTCCCGAGGTCGTGTCGATCTGCTGGTTGATCCCGATCACCCGGCCCTCGGCATCGAGCAACGGACCGCCCGAGTTGCCGGGGTTGATGGAGGCGTCGGTCTGGATCGCCCCGTCGATCTGGAACCTGGGTCAGCGACTGAATCGCGCGATCCGTGGCCGAGACGACCCCGACCGACAGCGATCGGTCCTCCCCGAACGGGCTGCCGATCGCTGCCACCGGCTGCCCGACCTTGACCTCGTCCTGCGTCGCCAGCTCGAGTGGCTGCAGGTCGAGACCGTCCGGGTCGAGCTTGAGCAGCGCGACGTCGGCGTGCGGGTCGAAGCCGACGATCTCAGCCGCCACCTGGTTGCGGTCGGCGAACTGGACGTAGACCTCCTTCGCCTCGTTGATCGGGCCGCCAGCGGCGCGATCCGTCGGTGACCACATGGGCGTTGGTCACGATCTCGCCGGCCTCGGAGATCACGAAACCCGATCCCTGTGCCGCCGATCTACCGCCCCCGAGCAGGCTGGTTCCGCCGCCGGAGAAGATCGAGCGGATCGTGACCACGCCCGGAGCCGCCTGCTCGTAGACGGCCTGCGGATCGAAGGCGCCGGCGCGCGCCTGGATGGCGACGGTCGTTTGGGGGTTGTCGGAGGAGGAGGCGCCGGTGGAGCCGTCAGAACCGGAGTCGTCCCCGCCACACGCCCCGAGCGCCAGCGCCGCGCTCGCCAGCAGCGCGGCGAGCGCCGCGCGCCTCCGGCTCACCTGGTGGCCCTCTCGGCGCGCGTCGCCCGGCAAGCGCAGGGTGAACTCGGTGCGCCCCCGGTGCGATGCCAGCCCCAGCTCGCCGTCCATCAGCACGGCCAGCTCGCGAGCGATCGCCAGGCCGAGCCCGGAGCCGCTCACCCGATCGCCCGTGTAGAAGCGGTCGAAGACCCGCGCCGCTGCGCATGCGGATCGATGCCGGGCCCGTCGTCACTGACGACGAGGTTCGCGGCCGCGTCCCCGCGCTGAGCCTCGATCGAGATCGAGGTTCCCTGCGGTGTGTGCGTAAGCGCATTGTCGAGCAGGATACGCATGATCTGCGCAACCCGATCGGGGTCGGCCAGAGCCATGGCCGCATGGTCGCCGTTGACCTCGACCGGGGATCCGTGGCGCTCGGCGGCCGGTCGGAACTCCTCCGCCACCCTCCCCGCGAGCTCACCGAGGTCGACCCGCTCGGCATTGACCTGGAGCACGTCGGCGTCGAGCTTCGAGAGGTCCAGGAGGTCGGCGGTGAGCTTCGTCAGTCGCGCCACCTGCTCGCGCATCGTTCGCACGAACTCCTGCCGCGCCGCCGGGTCGGGCTCGTCCTCGTCGAGCAGCTCGACGAAGCCCCCCAGCGAGAAGATCGGCGTGCGCAGCTCGTGAGAGGCGTTGGCGATGAACTCCTTGCGGGCCTGGTCGAGACGGGCGAGCCGCTGCCGCATCTCGTTCAGGGTGCTGGCGAGCTGGCCGACCTCGTCGGTTCCCTCGTCCGGGATGGGGGTCGAGAAGTCCCCCTCGGCGACGTTCTCCGCGGCCACCTCCAGCCGGCGGAGCCGCTTCGCGTGCGCCCGGGCGGCGACCCAACCCGCCGCCAGCGCGGCCGCCAGGGCGATCGTCCCTGCGATCAGGATCTGACGCCTGATCAGCGCCACCTGGTCGTCCACCTCGTCGAGCGGCGTCGACAAAACGGCGACCCAGCGCGGCCCTCCACCCATGAACAGCGGCACCGCGGTCTCGCCCGTGCGCTCGCCGGCGACCTGCTCGACGGCGGAGCCCACGCGGCCGCTGGTCACGGCCGCCGCGGCCACTGGCGAGTCGGGCAGGATCGCGGTGCGCTCGAGCTCGGAGTCGGCGAGCACGAGCTTCGGCTCCGGTCCCGCAGGCCCGGAACCGACGCCGAGCAGCGTCACGCGCGCGTCGGTCCGCCGGGCGACGCCGCGCACCAGACGGTGAAGCTCGATCTCGGTCGCTCCACCCTGCAAGGCACCGGCGAGCCGGTCGCTCTCGTCGGTGCCCATCTGCTCCAGCCGGTCCAGCTTCTCGGCGGTCAGGCTCGAGCGAAGCTGTGGCACCACGTACAGATAGATGAAGCCGATCGCCGCCGCGGTGATCACGAAGAACAACGCCGCGAGCCGATTGCGGACGCGGTTCATTCGTCCCAGTCGCGGAAGCGATAGCCGACGCCGCGGACCGTGAACAGGTACTCGGGGGCGCGCGGGTCACGCTCGAGCTTCTCACGCAGGTGCCGGATGTGCACGTCGACGGTGCGGGGGTCGCGGTAGGCCGAGTCGCCCCAGACCTGCTCCAGCAGGATCTCCCTCGTGTGTACGCGCCCGGGCGAGCGGGCGAGCGTGGCGAGGATCTCGAACTCGACGTAGGTCAGGCGTGGCTGCTCGCCGCGCATGCTGACGACGCGCCGTTCGAAATCGATCCGGAGGTCGCCGGCAACGACCGGCTCGTCGGCGCCGGGCCGCCCGCCCGGCATCTCCGCCCGGCGCAGCGTCGCTCGGACGCGGCTTCGGAACTCACGAACGGAAAACGGCTTGGTGATGTAGTCGTCGGCGCCCATCTCGAGGCCGACCACCTTGTCGATCTCGTCGTCCTTGGCGGTCAGCATGATGATGGGCACCTGGCTGCGGCTACGCATGCGCCGGCAGACCTCTATCCCGTCCAATTTCGGCAGCATGATGTCGAGGACGACCAGATCGAACCGCTGCTCGGCGAAACGATCGAGCGCCTCGCGGCCGTCGTGCGCCGCCACCACCTCGAAACCGTCCTTGCGGAGCGGGTAGGCGAGCAGCGTCTGCACCGAGTGTTCGTCGTCGACGAGCAGGATGCGGGCCGATCCCTCCACCATTCTCACAGGGTAGTTTGCGTCGGCCCGTGGTCGCCGCCGGAATCCGCTTTCGCATCTATCGTGCCGCGTTCGCGCCCGCGCTGGCGGTGGTCGTGGTGCTGCTGTTCTCGCTCCAGGGGCAGCCCGCGCCGCTGCCGCCCGTGGTCGCCTCGGCGGAGTTCGACCAGGACGCGGCGGCCAAGATCGACCGCCAGATCGTCGACGCTGCGCCCGCCCGCCCGCCCGGGAGCGACGGCGACGAGGCAATCGCCGACCTGGTCGAGAAACGGTTTGCGAGCGTCAGCGAAGGCCAGGTCACCGAGCAACGGTTCGACCACAGCTTCGAGGGGGAGGACGTCGAGCTTCGCAACCTGATCCTGACGCTGCCCGGCGAGTCGGCTCACAGTGTCGTCGTGGTCGCGGCCCGGGACTCGGCGAGCGGCCCGGGGGCAGCATCGAGCGCTGCCGCCACCGCGACCCTGCTCGAGCTGGTCGACAAGCTGCGGACTTCCAGGCACACGAAGACGCTGGTCTTCGTCTCCACCGACGGCGGCAGCGACGGGGCTGCCGGGGCCCGCGAGTTCGCGGAGCGTTTCGCGGAGCGGGACTTGATCGATGGCGCGGTCGTGCTGTGGCAGCCCGGCTCGGCCACGCCGCGCGAGCCTTCTCTGCTTGACGCCTCTAGCGGATCGCAGAGCCCCTCCGCCCAGCTCGTGCGCACCGCGGAGCAGGCGCTCACCGAGCAAGCCGGCCGCCAACCCCAGCTCGAGGGCATCTTCGGGGAGCTGGCGCGACTGGCCCTCCCCAGCGGCCTCGGCGAGCAGGCCGTGCTGATCGAGGGCGGCATCGACGCCGTGGGCCTCTCCTCCGCCGGGGAGCGGCCGCTGCCGGTCGCCGACGACCAGCCCGATGACCTCTCTGCCGAGACGCTCGGGGACCTGGGGCGAACGGCGCTGCTCCTGGTGGCCACCCTCGATGGAGCAGCCGCGCCGCCGGAGCACGGCCCCACCGTCTATCTGAACCTGGCGGGAAACCTGGTCCCGGGCTGGGCGCTGGCCCTGCTGGCGCTGACCCTGCTTTTGCCGGCGGCGCTCGCCTCGCTGGACGCCGTGGGGCGGGCGTTCCGGCGCCGGGCGCGGGTGGGCTCGGCGCTCGTCTGGTCCGCGTCCAGGGCGCTGCCCCTGCTTGCCGCGCTGCTCCTCCTCTACCTGCTCGCGATCACCGGCATCGTCGCCAGGCCGGCGTTTCCCTTCGATCCCAGCCGCTTCCGGGTGGGAGCCGGACAGATCCTCGCCATGACCTTGCTGGCCAGCGTGGTCGGAGCCGGCTACTACGAGATCCGAGGCTGGCGCGTGCCGGCCGAGCTGCCGCCCGAGCTGGCCGCTCCGGCCCTCGGCCTGGTCTCCGCCTTCGCCGTCCTGATCGCCTGGCTCGCGAATCCGTACCTGGCGCTGCTGCTGGTCCCCGCGGCCCACGTCTGGCTGCTCGACGCGCGCCGCGCCGGCGCCCTCCCCTGGCCGCTGGCGCTGGGCGCGATCGGGCTCTCGCTGCTGCCCCTGGTTGCGGCCGTCCTCCAGGTCACCGGAAGGCTCGACCTGGGTGCCGGTGCTCCATGGCACCTCCTGCTGATGGTGGGGAACGGCCAGATCGGGTTTGGTGAGACGCTGGCCCTCTGCCTGCTGGCGGGCTCCCTGGTTGGGTTGGTGGCGCTCGCCGTTCGCGGGGACGATCTGGACGCATCTCCGATCTCGCCGGGTGGCGCGGTTGACGATCTAACGGACAGAGCAACAAAGGGGTGGGCGTCTCGTGCCTTCTGATAGGAACCCTCCCACGACTCACAAGGACGACAGAGTGACTCAGTTCAAGCAACGACTCGCGACGGGCGACTACCGCGTGAACGCGGACGCAGTCGCCCGGGAGATGCTGTTCAAGCTGCGGTTGGTCGGCCTCGGCCGCCGGTCGCTGCTTCCGGATCCCGTGGAGCCTGGCGGCCCGCCGCCCATGGCTGCACCGGCGGTGGTTCGACCTCAGCCCCGAAGCTGATCGAAGCCCACTGCCTCGCGCTCGGAGCCATCAGGCGCCCGCAGCACGACGCCCGCGCCCTCCTCCACGGCGCCGATCGGGGTCAGCTGCGAGCCCGTCGCTGCGACCGCGGCGCTCGCTTCCTCCGCGCGCTCGGGTGGAAGCGTGACGAGCAGCTCGTAGTCCTCCCCCCGCCCCGCGGCCAGGTCGTGGACGTCCGCTCCCGAGGCGGCCGCCAGCTCGCCGACCCCCCCTTGCAGCGGCAGTCGCTCGAGCTCGATCGCCAGCCGGACGCCGCTCGCCTCCGCGAGGTGACCGGCGTCGGCCCCGAGGCCGTCGCTGAGGTCGATCATCGCGCTTGCCCCGCTTGCGGCGAGGGCGCGGCCGGCGGCGATTCGCGGCTGCGGCTCCAGTTGGCGGCGGCGCAGACCGTCGGCGACAGTCGCCCCGACGGCGTCCGCCAGCTCGGGGCGATCCAGCACCAGCAGCCCCGCCGCCGCGCCCCCGAGCTCGCCGGTCACAGCCACCCGGTCGCCGGGGCCGGCGCCCGCGCGGCGCACGAGCTGCCCGGCTGAGTCGGCGTGGCCGACCACGGTGATCGCGATCCAAAGCACCGGGGCGCGGGTGACGTCGCCGCCGAGCACGGCGACTTCGTGCTCGGCGGCTACCTGAGCGAGGCCCTCGCCGAGCTCGAGGCAACCCGCCTGGTCGAGGTCGTCCGGGACCCCGAGCTGCACGTAGGCCTCGCCGGGGACCGCACCCATCGCGGCGAGGTCGGACAGCCCCACCGCCAGCGCCTTTCGCCCCACGGAGCCAAGCGGCGCCGTTTGGCGGCGAAAGTGGACGCCGTCGACGAGCGAATCCACCGAGGTGGCGGTGGCGCCCCGCGGCACGGTGACCGCGGCGTCGTCGCCGCTCGCGACGGCGATCCGGGCAGGCCCTGCGGAGGATCGCCCCCGTCGGGCCGCCGCGACCGTCTCAACCAGCCGCGCGATCAGATCGAACTCGTTCATGCCCATGGTCTTGTTTCGGTGCCTCGCCTCTGGACGTAGCGGACAAGCAGCAGGGTGAACGCTGACGCGCCGGCCGCCAGCGCCACCAAGCCGGCGGCGGCGGCGCCGCCGCCCAAGGGCGGCTGCGGGTCACCCGCGATGCTCGGCGTCACGATCGACGCGGCGCCCCAAGCGAGCACGCCCAGGAGCGCCACCCCGATCGCGCCAACGGGTGCCGGCGGCGTCGCGCGGACCGCGAAGGCGACCGCAGCGGCAAGCGCCACCAGCACGGGGACGACCGCCAGCCAGGGGTTGGTGACCCCGATCGGGGTCAGCACCGTGTGCTCCAGATCCGCCCAAGCGAGCCGCTGCGCCCAGACTGCGATGCCATCCGCCGTGACCAGCGGGTAGGTCAACGCGCCGGCCACCATCATCACCCCGGAGGCGATCGCGAGCCCCAGCGTCAGGGCGCGCAAGCGCCGGAAGGCAGGGGCCAGACCGACCGCGAGGAACGGCAGCACGGGGATCAGGAAGCGAGGGCCCGGGGTGTCGCCGCCCAGTGGCTGCCAGTAGGCGCTGTTGTACAGGAAGAAGGCGGCGGCGACCGCGAAGATCACCCAGGCCTCCGCCCGCTGGCCGCGGCGGCGCATCAGCACCGCCCCGACCAGGCCCATCGCCAACACCGGCGTCAGGGTGAGAAGTCCGCGGCCCGACAGCAGCAAGTCCACCGCGGCGCCGGGCCGCGGCGCGGTAATGCCGAAGAAGCCGTCGGAGTTCAGCCCGAGGACGGCGTGGCCGCTGCGTCCCAGCACCGCGACCGCGTCCGAGTAGGCGAAGCGAAGGACCGAGCCGAGCGACCAGAGGTTGTAGAGCAGAGCGGGCGCGGCGCCCGCCGCGGCGGCGGCGGCGTAGGCGGCACCGCGACGCAGACGCGGGCCGCGCGCCAACACGTAGCCGAAGAGGACGATGCCCAGCAGGCCCAGCGGGTACTCGAAGCAGACCGCGAGGCCCGCGAGCAGTCCCGCGGCAGCCACCAGCGGCAGCCGTGGCGGTCCCTCTCGCTCCCTGAACAGGACGGCGAAGGCAGCGAACCCCAGCGCAGCCGACGCAACGTGGGCGAAGTACTCGGAGGCGAACGTCATCACGACCGTCCCGATCCCCAGCGTGACCGCAGCGGCAGTTCCATATCCGGGCTCGATGCGCTCGGCGACCCACCGGACCGCGAACAGAAGGCCGATTGCCGGCAGGACCGCGCCGACGAGGGTCAGCGCCCAGCCGATCGGCGCGGAGTTCGCCACCTGGGCCTCGACCCGACGCGCACGCACACGGCTGAACCCGTACGACTGAAAGGGCGGCTCGTGGTGCGAGCGCCAGGAATCCCAACTCGATCGGTGGGCCGTGGCCGCCGCGTCCCGGGCGAGCTCCTTCGCTCCGACCGCATCGAGGCCGAGGTACATGGGCAGGGTGGTGACCGCGAGCCCCGGCGCCTTGACGGAGTAGAAGTGACCGTCCACCCACGCCTTGTCCCCGGTTTCCCAGTGCCAGCGGTCGATCTTGGTGGTGCCCGAGGCCATGGCACGCGCCTGGCCGTAGAACGCCGACTGGCTCCAGCCCATCGAATGCATGAAGAGAGCCCAGGCCAGGCCGACCGAAAGGATCGCGGCGGTTCCGGGATTGGCGCGGAGCGCCCGCCAAATGCCGCGCATCCAGCTCACGAGGCGGGGATTCTAGGCTCAGGGTGGCCCGACCGGCTCAGGGTGGCCCGACCTAGCCCCCGGTGCCCCCGCCTCCGCCGGAGCCGCCTCCGCCGCCGGGGCTGGGCGCCGGTCCTTCACCGGCGCCGGGGGCGTAGAGGTCGGACGGGTACTGGCCGTTCCCCCCGCCGGGTGAGCTCCCGCCGCCGGAGGCGTTGCCGCCGCCAGAGGGGTCGACGGGCTTTACGGGCTTGGTGGGGCGGCTGTAGGGGGGTGTGGCGCTGGGCTCAGCCACGGTGTGCGAGCCGCTCCAGGTCGAGAACTCGGCCGGGTTCTGGGGCTCCGGGAAGTCGGGACAGTCGGTGCCCTGGGCGGCCGCCATGTAGTCGTGCCAGATCGGTGCCGCGTACGTTCCTCCGAACGCGCCGGAGCCCATGGACGTCCTCGCGTCCGCGTAGCCGACCCAAACCGCGGTCGAAAAGCGCGGCGTGTAGCCCACGAACCAGGCGTCGGTGTAGTCGTCGGTGGTGCCGGTCTTGCCGGCCTGGCCCGCGCAGCCGATGCTCGCCGCCGTGCCCGTGCCGGAGGTGATCACTCCCTTGAGCACGTCTGTCACCTCGTAGGCGATTCCGTCCGAGAAGGCGCGGGTGCGCTCAGCTTCCTCGGGAACGTCGGCGTCGCCGTTCGGGAACTCGACCTCGCTGATGGCGGTCGCCGTGTTGCGGATGCCGCCGTCGGCGAGCGTCGCGTAGGCGTTCGCCATCTCCAGGGGCGTCACCCCCAGGCGCAGGCCGCCGATGCCCTCGGCCGGGAACCCGTCGAGGTGGGTGGTGATGCCCATGTCGTAGGCCGTCTCGCGTACCTGCTCGGGCCCCACGTCCAGGTCGAGCTGGGCGTAGACCGCGTTCACCGAGTGCACGGTGGCGTCGCGCACGCTCATCGTCCCGCCGCTCCCCTCGGCGTTGTTGACCGTCCAGTTGGTGATCCCGTCGTCCAGGGTCAGGGTGACCGGGGCCTTGCCCGAGTAGTAGGTCGAATCGGGGTTCATGCCCTGCCGGATCGCCGCGGTCAGCACGAACGGCTTGAACGACGAGCCGGCCTGGCGATGAGCCTGGGCCGCCAGGTTGAACTTGCTCGTCAGGTAGGTCGACGACGAGGCCATCGCCACGATGTGACCGTTGGAGGGGTCGATCGAGACCAGCGCCCTCGACGGCCCCCCGTAGTCGTGGTTGGCGATCGCCTGTTGGGCGGCGGCCTGGAGCTCGGGGTCGATCGTCGTGTGGACCTTCAGCCCGCCGTTCCGCACCGTGTTGACCCCGTACTTGTCGATCAGCTCCTGGGTCACGTAGTCGAAGAAGTAGGGCTCCCGGATGGTCTCGTACTTGCGGCCGCGATCGAGCCCGAGCCCCGCCTGGAGCGCGTCCTCGTAGTCGCTCTGGCTGATGTATCCCTGCCTCGCCATCGCCTGGAGCACGTCGTTGCGGCGCGCCACGGCGCCCGTCGGGTTCAGGAACGGGTTGTACTCCGAGGGCGCCTGCGGCAGCCCAGCAATCAACGCCGCCTGGGACAGGTCCAGCCTCGAGACCGACTTTGAGAAGTAGGTCTCGGCGGCGGCCTGGACGCCCACAGCGGTGCGACCGTCGGTGGTCCCGTAGGAGGCCGTGTTCAGGTACTTGGTGAGGATCTGCTGCTTCGAGTACTCCCGCTCGTACTCCTCCGCCCAGGTCGCCTCGCGGATCTTCCGCTCGATCGTCTCCTCCGGGTCGGCGATGTACAGGTTGCGGACCAGCTGCTGGGTGATGGTCGAGCCTCCCTGGACCGCCGCGCCAGCCTTCAGGTCCTCCCATCCCGCGCGGACGATCGCCCCGTAGTCGATCCCGCCGTGCTCGTAGAAGTCCTCGTCCTCGATCGCCACCGTGGCGTGGTCGAGGACCTGCGGGATCTTCTTCGCCGAGACGGGGTTTCGGATTGTGTCCGACTGGATGTAGCCCAGGCGGCCGCCGTCGGCCGCGAAGACGACCGAGTTGGCGCCCTCCTTGACGGGCTTCAGCCGGTCGAGCGGGGGAGTGTCGGCCCGCACGCTCAGAACCCAGACGCCGACGCCGGCAACGGGGATCACAGCCGCAGCCAGAAGGACGCCGAACACCACCAAGAGCTTGCGGCGGGCGGACCCTCCCGGGCGACGGTACCTCTTGCGCCCTCGCTGAGTCATTCGCCTGTGTCCGAAAAGGGTAGCCGGGTCCGATCGGCTACTCGCCGAACGGCCGCTCGAGGAGACCCGCCTTGCGCAGCGCCTCGTGGGCGCTCTCGCGAAGCTGCGCCTCCTCGTCGCCCACCTGGGTGCGCTCGCGGTCGCGCGGGCCCCTGATCTCGATCCGGACGCCCTGGGGCGTCATCTCGGCCACCGTCACCTCGGCGGCGCCGGCGGCGCTCAGCACGCCGCGGGCCTGCTCCAGGTCGACCCCGGGCGGGACCCAGACCGAGACCGTCGCCGGCGCCGTGCGATCGCCGGTCGAGTGGTTGAACACGACGCTGGTCACGACCCTCTCGTTCGGGACCACCATCAGCCGCCCGTCGCCGGGATCGATGTAGGTGTACGACAGCGTCAGGTCGTCGACCCGTCCCGTGTCGTCCCCGATCGTCACCGTGTCGCCGATCCGGATCGGCTGGGTGATGGCGATCAGGATCCCGGCGACGAGGTTGGCCAGCGTCTGCCGGGCGGCGAAGCCGACCACCAACCCGAGCACGGCGCTGGAGGCCAGGATCCCAGTGGCGAGCCGCTCGAACTGCGTGAACCGGCTCAGCGCCAGGGCGGCGCCGATCACCAGGATGACCACGAACACCAGGCGACGGACGAGGCGCAACCGGGTCTCGGCGGCGCGCGACAGCGGCCCCTCGCCCACCTTCGCGGCCACGTGTCCCGCCCGGGCGATCGCCAGGCGATCGACGGCAAACGCGATCGCGATCGCCACGGCCATCGTGACCACGGCCGAGACCAGGTCGCTGTTGCTGCTCCAGAAGCTCGCCGGCGGAATCACGGCCCATGACTCTCCCAGAAGCTGGACGGGTTCACCGGAGTTCCCTTCGCCCTTGATCGTGCGGGTTCCTTCGTGAGAATGCCTCCATGGGCACAGCAGCGTCAATCACCACCCGCGCCGTCCTGCTCGACGCGCTCGGCACCCTGGTCGAGCTGGAGCCCCCCTGGGTGCACCTGGCGGAGGCGCTCGGCGTGCAGCCGGACGAGCGCCTGGTCGCGGCGGTGCGGGCCGAGATGGACTACTACAGGGACCACAGCCACGAGGGCCGCGACCCCGACTCGCTCGCCGAGCTGCGCGCCCGCTGCGCCGCGGTGCTCTCCAGGGGGCTGGGACGAGAGGTGTCGGTGGAGACGATGATGTCCGCCATCCGCTTTCGCGCCTTTCCCGATGCGGCGCCGGCGCTGGCCGAGCTGCGCGCGCTCGGGCTGAGGCTGGTCTGCGTCTCGAACTGGGACGTCTCCCTGCCCGAGGTGCTCGAGCGCTGCGGGCTCGCCGGCGCGCTCGACGGGGTCGTCACCTCGGCCGAGGCGGGTGTCCGCAAGCCCGACCCGGCGATCTTCGCGCCTGCCCTCCAGCTGGCCGGCTGCGCCGCGGCCGAGGCGCTCTACGTCGGCGACACGCCGGCGGAGGACCTGGCGGCGGCCGCGCGCAGCCGGCGTCCCCGCCCTCCTGATCGATCGCGCGGGCGGCGCGGACATCGACTCGCTGGAGGCCATACGGCACTATCTCGATCTGTGAGCGACTCAGAACTCTCGACAGGCCAGCCCCCCCACGCGGGGCCCGCTTGGAGCGGTCCGGGCGGCGATCAGCCTCGCACCTGGGGACCGGGGCGGGTCGCCGGCGGCATCGGAGCGCTGCTCTTGACCACCTTGTTCGAGGTCGGCGTGGTCTCCGCGTTCGACCCGGCCCCCTTGTCGCTGGCAGGGCGGCTGGCCACCCAGGCCCTGCTCGCCGTGACGCTGGTCGGCATCGCCTTCGCCGTCGCCGGCGGCAGGGGAGGCGGGATCGCCTCTCCCCGCGCGCTCGGGCTCAGGCGCCCGCTGCGGTCCCCGATCGGCATGGCGGCCGCCGCCTACCTCGGCTACATCGTGATCGCCCTCGTCTACTCCACCCTCGTCCATCCGCAGCAGGAGGACGTAACACGCGACCTCGGCTTGGGCCAGGGCGTCTTCGGGACGATCGCGGCCGGGGTGCTGATCGTGATCGCCGCGCCGTTCGCGGAGGAGATCTTCTTTCGAGGCTTCATCTTCGGCGGCCTGCGGCGCCGCCTCTCGTTCCCGGCCGCGGCGGTCTTCTCGGGCGTCATCTTCGGGCTCTTCCACTTCACCGGCCCGGGCAGCATCGGCGTGATCCCGCAGCTCGCCCTGCTCGGCTTCGCCCTTGCCTGGCTCTACGAGGAGACCGGCTCGATCTACCCAGCCATCGCCGTCCACGCGGTCAACAACGCGCTCGCCTTCGCGATTCTGGCCTCGTGATCTCCGACCAGGACGCACTAAGGCCTTTTCACCGGCCTGGCGTCGTGGCACAATGCCCGCCGTGAGTCGCCGGCGCTCCATCGCTTCGCTCGCGGCGGGGGTCGCGGCGGCCGCCATCGGCTCGCTCCCGGCGATCGCCACAGGCGACAGCCCAAGCTCGGCGTCCATCTCCACCACCACCACGACCGCCACGCCAGCGTCCGAGCCCTCCCGGGCGCCCAATCCTGCCCACCGTTCGCAGGCGGCGAAGCCCAGGCACCTCAGCATCTACGTGCAGGGAGCCCGCGGCGGGATCAAGGTGGGCGAGCGGGCCCGCGCAGTGGGCTATGTCCGTCCTTTCGTGCGCGGCCAGCACGTGCGGGTGAAGCTGCTTCGAAAGGGCCACGTGATCAAGGCGCGGAACCCGATTGTGAGGCGGGTGCGCGGCCAGAACGTGGGGCGCTACCGGTTCCGCTCGCCGCCCCTGGTCAAGCCGGCCGGCTACCGGATCGTCGCCAAGTACCAACGCAACCCGCAGGAGCGCGAAAGGGTCGCCCGCGCGCCCAAGTTCAAGATCTCCTATCGAGACCTCGACCCGGGTGACCGCAACAGCACCGTCCGGATCTTCAACCGCCTGCTCGTGCGCGAGGGCTACCGCGCGACCCACGGCAAGCGCTACAGCCAGAGAACCGGCCTCGCGGTGATGGCCTTCCGCAAGACCAACGGGATGAAGCGCACCTTCAACGCCAACGCGGCGATCTTCAAGCAGCTGGCCGACGGCCGGGGCAGCTTCCACCTCAAGTACCCGGGCGCCGGCAAGCACGTGGAGGTCGATATCTCACGGCAGGTGATGGTGCTCGCCAACCACCGCAAGCCCCAGCACACGATTCCAGTCTCGACCGGGGCGCCGGCCACACCGACGATCCGCGGCCACTTCCGCTTCTACAGTCGCCAGTCCGGCTACAACTCCTCGGGGATGTACTACTCGGTCTACTTTCGGGGGGGATACGCGACCCACGGCTACCACTCGGTGCCGACCTATCCGGCCAGCCACGGCTGCGTTCGAAACCCGATCTCGCAGTCGGTCTTCATCTACGACTGGGTCCGGCTCGGGATGTCCATCTACGTTTACGGCTGAACCAGTCCTCTACCGGGACTTCGTCCCTAGCCCCAACCATGAGCAGCTTGAATCGGCGCGCACCACGCTCCTGAACGAGCTTCGAGAGCACGCTCTCGTGATCGGCGAGGTGACGCTGTCCAGCGGGCAGCGCGCCTCCTACTACGTGGACGCCCGCCGCGCTCTGTTGCGCCCCGCGGGCTTTCGCGCCGCGGGCGAGCTGCTCGCATCGGCGGCGCTCCAGCACGGCGCCACTGCCGTCGGAGGCCCGGTGATGGCGGCGATCCCGCTCGCCTGCGCGGCGATCGCGGTGCCGGGCGGCGAGGGACTGGTGGGATTCTTCGTGCGCGCTGACCGCAAGCAACACGGCCTCCAGCGCTGGATCGAGGGGCCGGTGGATGCCGGAACCCGCTGCCTCGTGGTCGAGGACACGGTGACCACCGGAGGATCGACCGTGTCGGCGATCGAGCGGATGCGCGAGGAGGGCCTCGAGGTGGCGGGGGTCGTCTGCGTGGTCGATCGCCTCGCCGGCGGCGGCGAGGCGATCGCCGAGGCGGCCGGCGCGCCGTTCAGCGCGCTCGTCACGATCGACGAGCTCCACCCCGAGCGCCCGGACCGGGGCCTTTAGCCGGCCTCGACCGGCTGGTCGCGGAGCGTGCGGACCATCTTCAAGGCCACCGCGCGGTCCTTCGCCGAGTGTTTGCGCCGAGCGTTCTGGACGATCGCCACGGTGTAGTTGACGATGCCCTCCCGGCGCAGGACCACCAGCCTGGTCCGCTCCTTGATCCCCCGCGACTGGGTGCTCCCGGTCGCCGCCGTCTGTACGGCATCGAGGGGCGTGCCTTCGAACGACCGCGGCGTGCTCGGCTCCAGCGGCGTCCTGAACCCCGGCAGGGCCGCCAGCGCGCCGGTCGCGAACTCATCCAGCGGCACCTCCAGCGCATCTGGGTCGCGAGCGGCCACAAGGGTGACGGCGACCAGGTGGTCTGGCGAGCGGATCAGGGCGGCCTTGACCCCGCCTGTACGGCTCCCGCTCACCTGCCAGCCGGGCGGGATCCGGACCTTGTAGCCGATCGATTGGTCCACATGTGCCCGCCAGTGCTTCGGCCGCTTGGGCAGCGCCTGCCGCGTTTCGCGGGGCGCGGTTGTCTGCGTGGCGGTCTCGGTGGTCGCGTCATCGCCGCAGCCGACGCCGGTGAGGGCCAGCGCCACCACCAGCCCCACAGGGAAGGTCGTCCGGGCCGCGCTCACCAGCGAACCCTCCCTACTCTCCGAGCCCAGCGGCTTCGAGGGCCTCTTCCGGGCTCGCGTACATCTGCATGCGGACCTGTTGTCCGTCGCGCAGCAGCCACACCTGGCCGAAGTGCATGTCCACGGGCACCCCGGTTGCCTTCGAACGCCCGCGCTGGCGCACGATGGCGACGACGTTCTCGCCCGCGTCGCGCAACTCCTCCAGGTCGATCTCCCACTCGTCCCAGGCCTCGAGCCAGTCGTCCATGAACTTCCTCGCGCCCGCGATCCCGGCGTATGACTTCTGCTCGGGCCAGCCGCGAAAGGTCGACATGTCCCAGACGAAGTCGGGGTGGACGCTCCCCCCGAGAAACTCCCCGGTCGCGATGAACCGCTCGTAGCCGCGACGCACGATCTCGACATTCTGCTGCGACATCGCCTACTGCCGGAGCTCCGCGGCCTCGAGGGCATCCTCGCGTTTGGGGAACACCTCCAGGCGAATCGCCTTTCCTTCGCGCATCGTCCAGAGGTGGCCGATTCGGTTCTCCAGCACGGCGCTGCTGCCGGTGGGCCGCAAGCGCGTGAAAACGAACACCGCGATCTGATCGCCGCGCTCGAAGAACTCCTCGGGCTCGACGATCACCTCCTCGAAGGGCTCGAACAGGTCCTCGAAGAACCTCCTGACCTCCCCGGCGCCGCGATAGGTCCCAGGGTTGACCACTCGGTCCGCGGTCTGCAGCTCGAGCTCGGGATGCGCGTCACGAATGGCGGCGTCCCAGTCGCCCCGGCTGACGGCCTCATATCCGACGCGCAGCGTTTCGATGTCTGCCCGAGACATGGCTTGCGCAGTATCTCGCGCCGAGGGTGGGCCGATGTGGAACGCGTCCCATGCAGGTGGAAGCGCCGCCACTCGGGGGGAGCGGCGCTCCCGGCGAAGGGACATCCCGAATCAAAGACCGTCCCTTCACGTCTTGCAAGCTCGGAGCCCGCCCCGCCTGGAGTCATCCGCATGCCTGAGACGGGTCGAACGCCTAGCGAATACCCCGACATCCCGCCCGAAATCAGCGCCTACTTGAAACCGCGTACCAACGATGAACGGCGGATGCCCCGACCAGGATTCGAACCTGGGACCTACTCCTTAGGAGGGAGTCGCTCTATCCAGCTGAGCTATCGGGGCTCGTGCTCAACTGCAGGCACTTTGCGAAACCGACCATGCGATCGGGCGCGAATGGAACATCCATGGAACAGGTTTGCGGTGCGCCATCGTTGAGCTTGCGACGATCGTACCGCCCAGAAACGAGTGCGAATGGGAGAGAACTGGCGAGCGCGGGATTCCGATTGAACTAGTGGGCTATCCGGTTCGCTGTCCCAGCGGCAACGGGCTCTGTTCTTCGCGCAACGGAGCAGCAAGCAGACTGATGCCGACCGTGCCGTCCTCCGCAGGAAAGGGGGAATTCGACGGTGTGCGTCCTCCCGCGAAGCGTCAGTCTTACCGCCCCGGTCCCACCAGTTCGTCGAGCCGCGACAGGAACAGCTCGAGGACCGGCGAGGTGTTCGACTTGCTGTAGCCCACAGCTATGTCGATCGTCGGTGCCTCGCCTTCCAGGGGACGGCTGACGACCGACGGCGGCAGCAGGTTCTTGGCGTAGGCGGGCATCAGCGCGAGCCCGCGGGTGGATGCGACAAGAGACATGGCCATCGCCATGTTGTCGACGCCGTGATCCAGTTTGATGTCGAGCCCCGAGCGGCGGAGATAGTCCTCGGTGACGGCGCCCAGCACGGCGGCCTTGTTCGCACCGCCGATGAAGATCTGGCCGACGAGATCCTGCGGGCCCACCGCTGCGCGGGTGGTGAGGCGGTGGTCGCTCGGCATGAGGACGATGAGCGGCTCCCGGTCGACGACGTGGTACTCGAGGTCGTAGCCCGGCTCGACGCGCAGGAAGGCCAGGTCCAGCCGGCCGCGGACGAGCGCTTCGGCGAGGTCCGGCGAGTAGTCGCTCGAGACCGTCACCTGGATGTCCTTCAGCTCGTCGTGTAGCACACGCATCGCGGGCGCTAGCCAGTTCATCTCGTGCCCGGTCTGGAAGCCGATGGCGAACGTCTTCCTTGCCGGTTGCGCCGCTCTGCGTGCCGCTTCGACCGCGGCATCGACCTGCATCAGCGCCATGCGGGCGTGGTCGAGAAAGGCATTGCCCGCGGCGGTCAGCTCGACGCCGCGCACGCTGCGCGAGAGCAGCTCGACCCCGACCTGAGACTCCAGATCACGGATCTGCCGACTCAGCGACGGCTGCGAGGTGTAGCAGCCGTCGCTCGGCCGCCTCCGTCAGGCTGCCCGTCTCGGCGGCGGCGATGAAATATCGAAGATGTCGTAGCTCCATTGCGCTCCCGTGGCTGACTGCGCTTCCATGCCTGCGAGGTATGCCACCAGCCTACAAAGTCTTTTACAAATCCGCCACACGTCATTACTGTCGGTGCCACCGCCACCTCGGGCGGGCCCCCTTCGGAGCCGGCGCCCGGGCTGGCAAGCCATACGCCGAAGTCATACCTCACAGGAGCTGCAAGATGAGTACGACAACCGACACGCAGAACACCAACAAGGAGACCGTCCGCCAAGCGTTCGACGCGCTGTTTAACCAACGCGACTACGCGGCCGCCGAAGGCTTCTGGGCGGACGAGTACATCCAGCACAGCGCCCACATTCCCCCGGGTCGCGACGGCCTGTTCGGCCTGATCAAGGCCATGCCCCCGGAGTTCAAGCACGAGCTGGAGCTCGTCATGGCCGACGGCGACATGGTCCTCGTCCGTGGACGGTTCTCCGGTCACGGGCTTCCCGCACCATGGATTGTCGTCGACCTCGTCCGCATGGAGGACGGACAGCTCAAGGAGCACTGGGACGTCGTCGAGGACGAGGCCTCACGCGAGGTCTCCGTCAGCGGCCTACCGATGTACGGCGATCGCTTCCCCGAAGATCGCTGAGCATGAGCCGGAGCAGCCGAAACGAAGGAGCAGCAATGTCAACGATCACCCAAAACAACTCTCGAAGGACAACGTGCCCTGGTCACCGGCGCCACCTCCGGCATCGGTCGCGCGGTCGCGCTGCAGCTGGCCCGAGACGGGGCCGAGGTCCTGGTTCACGGCCGCGACGCCGCCCGCGGCGCCGAGACGGTGGAGGAGATCGAGGCGTCGGGCGGGAAGGCAAGTTTCGTCGCCGCCGACCTCGGCGACGCCGCCGACGTGCAGCGCCTAGCAAGCGACGTTGGCGATGTCGACATCCTGATCAACAACGCCGGGATCGCGCTCTTCGGCCCGACCGCAGAGTTCGACGTCGCCGCGTTCGACAAGATGTTCGCCAGCAACGTCCGGGCGCCATTCTTTCTCGTAGCGGCAATCGCTCCCGGGATGGCTGCCCGGGGCCACGGCAGCATCGTCAGCCTCAGCAGCATGGCCGGCGGTGTCGGGCTCGTCGGCGGCGCGGCCTACGGCGCGACGAAGGCATCGCTCGAGGCGATGACGCGCGCCTGGGCCGCCGAGTACAGCGCGAGCGGGGTGCGCGTCAACGCGATCGCCCCAGGACCCGTCTACACGCCGTCACCCTCAGGTCCCGAGTTCATCACGGCGCTCGGAGAGACCACGCCGATGCACCGCGCCTCACAACCCGAGGAGATCGCCGAGGTCGTCGCCTTCCTCGCATCCCCACGAGCGAGCTACATCACCGGCACCACCGTCGCCGTCGACGGCGGACGCAGAGCGGTCTAACCAGGACCACAGCTGTTGGTCCCGCAAAAGGAGTCAGGCATGAACAGCGAACACACGCACGACACCGCGCCGACACGATTTGTTGAAGCGGATGGGATCCGCTTCGCCTACCGGCGCTTCGGCAACCCGATCGGCACGCCGATCGTGCTGCTCCAGCACTTCATGGGCAACCTCGACAACTACGACCCGGCGATCACCGACGCCCTCGCCATGGGCCGCGAGGTGATCCTCACCGACAACGCCGGCGTCGGACTCAGCACCGGCGCGGCACCGGAGACCGTCGCAGGGATGGCGCGGGACGCCGCCTCGCTCATTGACGCACTCGGCCTCGAGCACGTCGATCTCTTCGGCCACTCGATGGGCGGATACGTCGCCCAGCAGATCGCGGTCGATCGACCCGAGCTGGTGCGGCGGTTGATTCTCGTGGGCACCGGCCCGCGCGGCGGTGACGGCATGGGCGAGCTCGCTCCGGACGTCGCGCCGCTCTTCGGGAAGGTCTATGACCCGCAGGATCTGATGTGGCTTCCGATCATGTTCTCGCCGTCGGAGGCGAGCCAGGCCGCGGGTCGTCGCTTCCTCGAGCGCATCCGCGCACGAACTGAGGACCGAGACGTCCCGGTCTCGGAGGCCACCGTCGCCGCTCATTCCGCGGCGGCCCGCGAGTGGGGTGGGGCTGCCCCTGATGGCTTCGAGTACCTGAAGGGAATCCCTCACCCGGCGCTTGTGGTCAACGGCAGCGACGACATCGTCGTCCCGACGATCAACTCCTACATCCTGCAGCAGAACCTGCCACACGCCGAGCTGATCCTGTTCCCGGACTCCAACCACGGATCGCATTTCCAGTTCACAGAACGGTTCAGCCGATACGTCACCGACTTCGTAGATCGCCAAGTAGCAGTCCGGACACCTGCTATCGCGTGAAGGCGACAGCGGTCCCTGGGGTGACAGCTCCGCGCCAGGACGTTTCGGAGATCATTGAGGGAGATGCCCGGCCCGATTCGTGATCTCAGCGTCCAGGCGATGGATCTGTTCCGCCGCAAGAAGCCGGGATGGCTGCCCGTGGAGGGCCGGGACGACCTGGTCAGCGTCCCCGAGGACGAGGCCCAAGAGATGGTGGATCTCCTCGCCAGGGAGACGTACCAGTTCGTGGACCGGGGGGAGATCCACGGACGACGCCGCGCGCGCCCTGTCGATGGGCTTCCTTCTGGTCACCGAGCGAGAACCGGCGACCGAGGGAACGCTGGTTGCGGCGGAGTCGGTAGCGCGGTTCGGCTACATGGCGCGGGTGGCCGAGTGGGAGACGCTGTCCACGACGCCCCCGGGGATGGATGATGGCCGGCCTTCGGGGGGCGGTCGAGTCGGACGTCGCGGAGGAGTTGGAGGAAGCGGCGGACACGGGACCGGTCCTTCTACGACGTGCTCGGTGAGGTGACGGCGTTCTATGTGCGCCGGGAGCCGCTTGACGTTCCCTACGACGCGGATCAGGGGTTCGTGCTCATGTGGACGATTCCCGGCATGGGGGGGCAGGTCCGGGCCCTGGTCCGTGACAAGACGCTCCAGATGGTGCTCCAGCGCGACGGCGAGGGCCTGAGGAGCCCCACCGGCGCGATCGAGGGCGCGACCGTCGAGGACTTCCAGCGAGTCTGGAAGTACGGCTTCGTCCTCCGCAGCTTCGAGGAGTTCTTCTGGGAGGACCAGTAGGCCGTGCGCGAGATCCAGAACTTCGTCGGCGGGCGGGCGGTGGCCCCCGAGACCGACGAGCGGCAAGACGTGCCGGATCCCGCGACCGGCGAGGTGCTCGGCCGCGTTCCCCTGTCGGGGCCGCCCGATGTCGAGCACGCCGTGCACGCGGCGGCGGAGGCGTTCGAGTCGTGGCAGGACGAGCCCGTTACCCGGCGCGCTCGCCGAATGTTCGGCCTCCAGGTGCTGCTCGAGCGTCAACTGGACTCGCTGGCCGAGTTGGTGACGCGCGAGAACGGCAAGCATCTCGACGAGGCACGCGGCGAGGTGAGGCGAGGGATCGAGGTGGTCGAGCTGGCGGCCGGGATGACCACGCTGATGAAGGGCGAGACGCTGGACCAGGTGGCGCGCGGCGTGGACGTCTCGCTGCACCGCTTCCCGCTCGGGGTGTGCTGCGCGATCACCCCGTTCAACTTCCCGGCGATGATCCCCCTGTGGTTCGCGCCGCTCGCGATCGCGGCCGGCAACACCTTCGTGCTGAAGCCCTCGCAGCGGACGCCGCTGACCGCGAACCGCCTGGCCGAGCTGTTCGCCGAGGCCGGCTTTCCCGACGGCGTCTTCAACGTGGTCCACGGGGCACAACAGGCGGTCGAGGCGCTGATCGACCACCCGCGGGCGCGCGCGGTGTCCTTCGTGGGCTCGGCCCCGGTTGCCCGCAAGGTCTATGAGCGCTCGGGGTTGCGCGGCAAGCGGGTCCAGGCGCTCGCCGGCGCCAAGAACCATCTCGTGGTGATGCCCGACGCCGACCTCGAACTCGCGGTGCCGGCCGTCTTCGCCTCAGCGTTCTCCAATGCCGGCCAGCGTTGCCTGGCGGGCTCGGTGGCGGTCGGAGTGGGCGGGATCGGCGACGAGCTGGTCGCCGGGATCTCGCGCATGGCCGGCGAGGCGCGGGTGGCGCCGGGCGACGAACCCGGCACCGACGCGGACAGCACCGTCACCCCAGTCACCACCCCAGAGGCGCTCGAGCGCATCACCGGCTACATCGAGCTGGGCGAGCGGGAGGGGGCGACGCTCTGCGTGGACGGGCGCGGGCGGGACGAAGGCGGGGGCTTCTTCCTCGGGCCGACCGTGTTCGACCAGGTCGCGCCGGAGATGACGCTCGCCCGGGAGGAGATCTTCGGCCCGGTGCTTGCCGTTGAGCGGATGAAGGACCTGGATGAGGCGATCGCCGCCATCAACGCCTCGGAGTTCGGAAACGCGGCGGCGATCTTCACCCGGGACGGCGGCGCCGCCCGCAAGTTCGTGCGCGAGGCGCAGGCGGGGATGATCGGCGTGAACGTCTCGGTTCCAGCCCCGGTCGCCTACTTCCCGTTCGCAGGCTGGCGCGGCTCCTTTTACGGCGACCTCCACGCCACCGGCCGCGACGGGGTCGAGTTCTTCACCGAGAAGAAGGTCGTTACGAGCCGCTGGACCTAGCGGCCTGTCTAGCCGTCTCGTAGGTGTCGAGGAAGTGGAGGTAGCTGCCGGCGATCTGCTCGCTCGCCGCCTCGCGACTCAGCGAGCCCCCCAGAAACCCGGCCAGCGGGTCGCCCCAGATCGACCGGCCGATCGCAAAGCCGACGTACCCGTCAACGCCGGCGCCGCTGGCCAGCCAACGCTCCACCTTGGCGCGTTCGGCTCCGCGCCCCAGCACCACGCAGACCACCTGATCGCGTCCGTCGGCGCGGCACTGGGCAACCATCGTCTCGCAGTCCTCGCGGCGATCCAGGCCCTCGATCTTCCAGACCTGGGGCTCGACGCCCGCGTCCTGCAGCTCGGCGATCGCGCCCACCATGAGCCCGGGACGAAGCTCGGCGTCGTACCGCTCCACCTCGCCGCCCACGGAGGCGAGCTGCTCATCCTCCGCCGGAACCAGGAGCTCGAACAGGAAGCTCCGCCCGCGCTCGGCGAGCCAGGTCGGAGAGCGTCACCAGACGGTCCGCCTGGCGACGGTTGAGCTCCGGATCGCCGTCCGGGTTGTAGCGCACGAGGACCTTGGCGAAGTCTGGGTCGAAGCGCTCGATGTGGTCGCCGAACTCGTTTCCGTACTCGAAGTCGAACTCGTTCTGACCGCTCTTCTCGACGGGCATCGCGAGCTTCATGCTCGCTTCCCTGATCCGCTCCGGGATCCGCTTGGGGGCGCCGAACTGCTCATCCACCAAGCCGCCCGCGGTCTCCGCCTGGGCCCCCTTCGAGATCGCCAGCTCGAGACCCTCGAAGATCAGCTCCTTGCCGTCCGCGATCCGCAGCGTCTCGTCGCTGGTCGGTTCCCCGGCGATCCCGAACCACTTGCTTCTGGAACGAGCCCCGGTGGTCGAAGGCCAGGATGAAGAGGTCCGCTCGGCGATTCCGTCGCGCTCACCCTCGCAACCTATCCATCAATCGGCCTCGTCGTAGAGGCTCTCGGTGGCGATCTGGCGCAGGGTGCGGTCCCAGAGGCGGATCTCCAGATAGAGCTCGTCGCCGAAACCGCGCACCGCGTCGACGGCGATCAGCGTGAACCGGCCGTCCTGAACGGGCGCCTGGTCCACCACCTCTCCGTCGAGCTCGGCGGTGGCGGCGACGGCGCCCCGCACCAGCGGCAGACCCCAGACCAGGGTGATGTCGCCGCCCCGATCCCCCTCCGCCCGCCAGGCGCCGATCACGTCGTCCGAGAGATCGATCTTCCACTGCGGATTGTCCTCGGCGGTGACGTCGGTGAAGTCGACGCTCGCCCGCAGGTCGACCGGCTCGCCATCCTCGGGACGCACGAAGGAGACGTGACCGAAGTACTCCACCAGCACCGGGTCCGAGCCCTGCTGCCCCTGCTCGCGCTCGCCGCCCCCGCTCGGCTCGGTGGCCCGGCCGGCGCCCGGGACGTATATCCGACCGCCCCAGCCCCGCTCCGGAAACCACCTGATGGTCTCGGGGTCAAGCGGCGCCCCGCCTCGCCGGCATGGGGTTCGCAGGCCTTCGCGAACACCTCCTCCAGGCGTTTGGCCCACTGGCCGTAGGGCCTTCCCTCCTGAGCGGAGTCGCGCGATGAAGCAGGGGAAGGGCCTGGCTGATCGGGGGGCTCATCGGCGGGAGTCAGCAGCCTAGTCGATCGCCCAACGCGTCGCGGAGGTCCGCCGCCGCGCGCTCCGGCGGATAGACGTTGACCTCGACCCCGGTGCCCAGCTCGAATCCAGCCCGCACGGTGAGTCGCGGAACCAGGTCCACGTGCCAGCAGAACTCCTCGGCGCCGCGGGGTGCGGTGCGCACCCAGAGGTTGAGTTGCGGAGGCGAGCCGAACAGCGCGGACAGGGAGCGAAGCGCCGTGCGGATCATCGCCGTGCCGATCTCGCCGTCGAGCTCGAACGAGGGCGCTGGCCGGCGCGGCACCACGCGCAGCTCGAACGGTGAGCGCGACGCCCACGGACAGATCAACAGCGCCTCGTCGTCGACCGCCACCAGTCGCTCCCGCCGGCGCACCTCCTCGGTCGCGATCTCGGACAGCAGATGGCCGCCCATCGTGCGCTCGTGGTAGGCCGAGGTCCGCTCGCGCTCGCGCGCGATCGCGGCGGGGACGAAGCGCAACGCGTAGAGCTGCGCATGTGAATGCTCCAGCGAGGCGCCGGCGTCCGGACCCTCGTTGACGATCAGGTGGACGTAGGAGGCATCCTCGGCGCCGGCGCGCATCCGCTCCCGCCAGGCAGCCACGGCACCGGCGAAGCGCTCCTCGGAGAGCTCGGCGAGCGAGGTCGCGTGCTCCGGGGAGTGAACGATCACCTCGTGCGTCCCGGCAGCCGGCATCGACGCGAACATGTCCGGCTCCGTCGCCCGGCTCGAGGCCCGCAGCGGGTCGACGGAGCTCGCCATCCCGGTCTCGGGCTGGCCGGCTGACCCGCCGCCCGCGTGCCGTGGCTCGGCACTGGCGTCGGTGAGCACCGGGTACAGGTTCGGTACGGCGCGCTGGGTCCACCCCGGGGAGTCGGCGCGGCCACCCCCCGGCCGCGCGGCCCAGACCTCGGGCGGCGTGCGGTCCTCGCGGCCCTCGCAGAAGGGGCAGGCCTCCGCCGCGCCTGCGGCGGTCGCGGGGGGAGCCGGGGTGAAGGCGTCCGGCCGCTCGGCCCGCCCGGGGGCGAGGATCGCCCGCAGCCCGGTGAGCTGGTCTATGCGGATCTCGGGATCGCTCAGCGAGCCTGGTGGGGGCAGTGGGTCGTCAGCCGTGGCTCGCGCCCGAGCCATCGCCCCCGCTCCGCTGATCGACGAAGGCTCTCAGCAAGTCGATCGGAAGCGGGAAGACGATCGTCGAGTTCTGGTTTACGCCGATGTCGATCAGCGTCTGCAGGTAGCGGAGCTGGAGCGTCGCCGGGTTGCGGCTGAAGATCTCGGCCGCCTGGGACAGCTTCTCGGCCGCCTGGAACTCGCCGTCGGCGGCGATGATCTTCGCCCGCCGCTCGCGCTCGGCCTCGGCCTGGCGCGCGATCGCCCGCTGCATCTCCTGCGGCAGCTCGACGTCCTTGACCTCGACCGTGCTCACCTTCACGCCCCAGGGCTCGGTCTGCTCGTCGATGATCTGCTGCAGCTCGATGTTGAGCCGCTCCCGCTCCGACAGCAGGGCGTCGAGCTCGGCCTTGCCCAGAACCGAGCGCAGCGTGGTCTGTGAGATCTGGGAGGTGGCCACGAGGAAGTTCTCGACCTCGGTGATCGCCCGGTTCGGGTCGATGACCCGGAAGTAGGCGACCGCGTTGACTCGCATGGTGACGTTGTCCTTGGAGATCACCTCCTGCGGCGGCACCGTCAGGGTCACCGTTCTCAGGTCCACCCTGACCATCCGGTCGATGATCGGGATCAGCAGGATCAGGCCCGGGCCCTTCTGGGCGATCAGCCGCCCCAGCCGGAAGATCACGCCGCGCTCGTACTCGCGCAGGATCCTGATCGAAGAGGCGAGCAGGATCAGCGCGAAGATCAGAAGCAGCCCGACTATCGCAATGACCACACCCACTGGAAGCTCCTTACAAGGGCCGGACGCGGAGCGTCAGCCCGTCGACTGACTCGACCCGCACTCTACTGCCGCGCTCCAGGGGCCGCGAACCTGTGGCCGACCCGGCCGCAGTCTGCTCCGATCCGGGGCCCGCCGGGGTCAGCTCCGCCCTCCACAGCGCTCCTTCCACGAAGATCTGGCCGATCGGGTCGAGCGGCTCGCGCACCTCGCCTACGGCGCCGATCATCTCCTCCCAGCCCGTGCGCGCCGGCTGGCCACGGGCGCGAATCGCCCGCTCGACCGCGAAGGCGAGGAAGCCGCCGATCAAAAGCCCGGCGAGGATGACCACCGGGGCCGAGATCTCGTAGGCGCTGGAGTTGGTGTCGTAGAGGACCAAGCCCGCAGCGATCAGCGCCGCCACCCCGGAGGCGCCCAGGATGCCGTGAGTCGGTAGATGCGCCTCGGCGATGATCATCGTCACCCCGAGGGCGAGCAACAGCACCCCGGTGGCGGTCACGGGGAGCTGGGCGGTCCCGTAGAGGCCGAGCAGGAACGAGATCACCCCGATCGCGCCGGGCGCGATCAAGCCGGGGCTGAAGAGCTCGATCGCCAGCCCCATCAGCCCGATCAGGAGCAGCAGGTAGGCGACGTTGGGGTTGACCAGGATCCCGAGCAGCTGGTAGGCGAGCGGCAGGTCGTGGTTCTCGATCCGAAGCCCGGCGGTGTGGAGCGTCTGGGCCTTCGGTCCCTTGACCCGGAAGCCGTCGAGCTGAGCCACCAGCGCCTCCTGGTCGGGCGAGACCAGGTCGATCAGGCCAGCCCGCTTGGCCTCGCGGGCGGTCAGGTTCTTCGCCTTGGTGACCAGGAGCTGAGCGAGCTTCTGGTTGCGACCGTGAGCGGCCGCCAGCGCCCGCATCGACGCCGCGGCATCGTTCTTGATCTTGCGATCGAGGTCGCTGCTTGAGCCGCTCGGCCCGATCGCGATCGGGGTCGCAGAACCGATGTTGCTGACCGGATGCATCGCCGCGACATCCGCCGCCTCGGTGATGTAAGCGCCGGCCGAGCCCGCGCGGGCATTGTCCGGCGACACGTAGACCACCACCGGCATCGGCGCCGCGGCCATGTCCTGGATGATCGAGCGCATCGAGTCGGACAGCCCACCGGGCGTGTCCAGCCGGATGATCGCGATCGTCGCGTCCTCGGAGGCTGCGTCGTCGAGCGCGTTCGAGATCCATCTCTCGGTCGCCGGGTCGATCGTCGTCTGAAGCTGGATCGAGTAGGCGACGCCCCCTTGCGCGCCATCGCCCGGCGCCTCCTGCGCAAGCGCGGGGGAGATTGCCAGCGCGGCGCCCGCCAGAGCGAGCGCTCCGAAGCTCAAGAGGCGGAGCCGGCGGCTCCTCATGGCTCCCATTATCGGTCCCTATCGCGCGTAGCGCTCGATGTCGGTCCTGAGGGCGTCGATGCTGGCGTACTGGCCCTGCTGGACGTGGGTGAGCTTGCCGCTCGAGTCGTAGAACGCCGTTGCCGGGAAGCCGATCGTCGCCTCCATCGCCTGGGCGATCTCCCTGCCGGGGTCGGTGTAACTCGGATAGGGGAGCGGGAACTCGCGCAGGAACTCCGTCGCAGCATCGCCGTTGTCCTGACTGTCGACGCCGAGGAACGCGATCCGCTTGCCGAGTCGAGCGGACAGCCGCTGAAACCAGGGCGTTTCCTCGCGACAGGGGCCGCACCACGAGGCCCACTTGTTGACCACGACCGGATAGCCGCGCAGATCGGCGAGCCGACGGGTGAACGCGTCCGCGCCGCCGGGCAGCAGCTGATTCGGCTGCTCGTAGAGCCTTGCGAGCGGCGGCGGCGCGCCGGCCAGCGCCTTCGCGTAGTCCGGCGCCTCGGCGGCGCCCCCGCCGGACTCGCCGCCGCAGGACGGCAGCGTAAGCACCAGGATGGCCAATGTGGCCACACAAAACCGCTGGCCCAGGCGTGCGATCTCGCTCTTCCTGCCCATGAAAACCGGCCTCCGCCGCATTCCGTTCAGCACGATGGTTTAATTAGGCACTCGGTCCAAACGTCATCTGGACCGCGGGGGAAACCGCCGACTCGTCAAGAGGGCAACGACCACGAGCGGGCCGGCGAGCCTCCAGCGAGCTTACAGCGCCTCCGCCACCACCCACACGAGCGCGGGGCGCCGGAGAACTACTTCTCATGGCGAAATCCGTCGACGTCGCAAAGAGCGCGACCAGCCCGATCACGGACGATCAACTCGATCGCGTGCGCGAGTTCGCACGCGAGCCGATCCTGCTCGACGGCGAGACCATCGAGGACATCGCTCCTGGGACCGCACGGTGCCGCGCCGTCGAGGCTGCCCTGGCAGAGCTGGACGCCGGCCGCGAGACCCCCTCGCCCGAGTGGCGGCGCCGCTACTCGCTGCTGCTCGGGCTCGAGCGGCTGCTCACCGCCCAGCCGGTGCTGCTGGCGGACGGGGCCGAGCTGACCGAACACCAGGTCGACGTGCTCTCCGGGACCCTCGCGGCGCTCACCGCTGAGCTCGAGGATTCGGTCGCCGCCGAGAGCTGGAACGGAGCAGGTCGCCCCTCGGCCGAGGCTGACGGCGCCGGCTCCGATCCGCCGGTCGCGGCCGACGTCGACGACGGGAACGGCGCAGCCGAGGAGGTCGCCGAGGAGGACGAGACGCTGGCGCCGGACGAGGAGGAGCCCCTGGACTGGGTGGAGCCGGCCGCCGACCTGGTGGACGAGGCGCCCGAGGACCCGGGTGCCAGCCGGCGCTTCTGGTTCGAGCACGCGACGGGCTCCGGCAAGACCGTTGCCGCGCTCGGCTTCGTCGAGGGCTCGCGAACCGGCGGTGTCCTGATCCTCACCCACCGACGCAACCTCGTCGACCAGTTCATCGGCGAGATCTCCGACCGCGGCTACAAGGACCGGCTCTCGCCGCCGCTGATGGACGGCTCGGACCATCCCTACGGCCCGGTCACGGTGGAGACCTACCAGTGGTTCGTGCGCAACGCGGAGCGCATCTCCGACGCCTACGCGATCGTGATCTGCGACGAGGCGCACACCGCGCTGGGCGAGAAGACGAGCGCCTGCATTCGCCGCTGGACGGAGCCGGTGTTCATCGGGATGACCGCGACCGGCGCGCTGATCGCCCGCCACGTCGCCGACCTCTTCCCCACCCAGACCTCGCGCTTCGACCTCGCCCAGGCCGCGAGGCGCGGTGTGATCGCCCCGCTGCGCTGCATCCGCATCCCACCTGGCCCCGGGGTGCGGACGATCGCCAAGGTGCCGCTGCGGCGAGGCGAGGTGGACCAGGACTTCGACCAGGAGGAGCTGGCCAAGCTGCTGGACCAGGAGCCCTTCAACGTCGCGGTGGCCGATCTCTACCGCTCGCGGTTCCGCAGGACCCCCGGGGTCGTCTACACGGCCGGCGTGCGTCACGCCAACAACGTCGCCGCCTCGTTCCGGGCGGCCGGGATGAACGCCCGCGCGGTCTCCGGCGAGACGCCGAAGCGAGAGCTGGCCGAGATCCTCGCCGCGTTCGAGCGCGGCGAGGTCGACGTGCTCTGCAACGCGATGCTGCTCGCCGAGGGCTGGAACTCACCGCGGGCGACCATCTGCATGCACCTCGCCCCGACCGCCTCGCGGCGCGTCTATCAGCAGCGCGTCGGCCGGGTCACCCGCCGCGCCCCGGAGAAGGAAGCCGGCCTGGTGATCGACTTCGTCCATCCCGCCACGACCCACGACGAGACGATCGTCACCCTGCACAGCCTGCTCGACCGCGACGTGTACCGCGGCGGCGCGATCGTGGTCGGGCCGGTGCGGCGCGGGCGCGGCCGGCGGGTAAGGGTGGAGCGCCGCGTCGTGCCCGTCTCGGCCGATCCCGAGCGTCGCCTGGCGGTGCTCGAGCGGGAGCTGTGGCGGATCGCTGTCGAGAATCTCAACTACTCCGAGCAGCACGCCTGGGCTGCGTTGGCCGGAGCGCGGGTGACGAACAACAACTGGCGCCGAGCCAAGGCCATGCTCCAGCATGACCAGGCCAAGGAGCTGCGTCGTCGCTTCCTGCTCACCTGCGTCCAGCGCAACCGAAACCACCAGCTCCGGCTCAAGGCGCTGACGGAGGTCGCGGCGCTACGCGACCCCGACGCCTTCGACGACTCCCTGGAAGTGGTGGCGACCTGGCCGCGCGACGAGCGGCGCGCCGGCGCCAAGCTGCTGCTCCAGGCGCTCGTCGACCGACGGATCGGGCGTCGCGATCAGGCCCAGGCCTGGGTCTGGCGCCTGGCGGCAGTCACGCGCGAGCTGCATGAGGAATACGCCGTGCAGCGGTGGCCCGAGACCAAGCGGCTGCTGGGGCTGTTCGTCAACTCGTCGGGGCGGGCCCACGGCCGAAACGCACGGCGCATCGTCCACGCGGCCCGCCAGCAGGACCGCCGCCTGGCGATCGCGCTGCTGGCCGCTTCGGTCGCGCACACGCCAGAGGCCGAGGAGGTGTTGCGCGGCGCCCGCATGCGCATGGCCCGCAAGCCATCGGCCGTCGCCCGTGAGCTGCTGCGCAACTTCCCGCGGTCGGGCGGCAAACGGCGGCGCCGAGGCAGAAACGGACAACGAAGCGGGAACGGTCGGCGAGGCGACGCCAAGAACGGCGGCGATACCGGCAGCAAGGACGGTGCCAAGGCCGCCAACCGGGCGCCACGGGAACGCCTCGCCGAGTCGGAGGCGGACGCCTCAGAGGGCTGACCGGTGCGGGGCCCGAGACCGGGCGCCTACGAAGCACGCCCGTCGCAGGTTGGCTATGCCCCCGCGGAGATGAGCCGCTCGAGCTTGTCGAAGCTATCCGTCCAACCATCCCGGTGAAGGGCACGACGTGCCTCGGTCTTGAACGGGCCTTGCGTAAGGGCAACCTCGGTCGATTCGCCGAGATCCCGAAATGACAGGGCGACCAGGGTCTCGACGTCGTCCGGATCGGGATCCTCCCAGACGAACGTGTAGGCGAGGCGGGCAGGTGGGTCGACTTCGCGGAACTCCCCGGTCAGATAGAAGGCGTCGCCCTCCGGCGGCTGCATCTCGATCCGGTAGGTCTCTCCGACGCGAGGTTGGAATTCCAAGCTCGGGGTGGTGAATCCCTCCGGCCCCCACCATTCCACCAGCTCGCTTGGATCGCTGAACGCGCCGAACATAACCGAAGGAACCGCTGTGAGAACGCGCTTCATCTCGAGCATGAGCTCATCAAATCGCCGCGCCATTCGTCGATCCTATCCAGCACCCTGTTGGTGGAACCCGCGCAGGAACCGGGCAGGGGCGCTCGAAACACGGTCGCATGGATCCGCGCGAACTGATCAAGAGCGTCAGCGTGGCGATGAGCGCCCGCCGGGTCTTCGGCGAGCCCGTCGAGCGAGATGGGGTGACCGTGATCCCCGCGGCGACCGTGATCGGCGGTGGCGGCGGTGGCGGCGGCGAGGGAGCCGGGGAGCCCTCAGCGGAGACGGCCCAGGGCGAGCCGCAATCCCAAAGCGGCATCGGCGTCGGCTTCGGCGGCGTGATGTGGCCCGCCGGCGCCTTCGAGATCAAGGACGGCCGCGTCACGTGGCGGCCGGCGATCGACCTGACCCGGGTGTTGATGATGGCGCTGGGGCTCGCCATCGCCCTGGTTCGCGCCCGCGACCGCCGCCGCTAGGGGAGCGACAAGGACACCTCGCCCGCGCCCAGGCTGAGGCGCTGGCCGTCCTCGGTGGCGACGAGCAGGTTGCCGCGGTCGTCCACCCCCTCGGCGCGACCGGCTCCCGAGGGAAAGTCGGCGCCGGCGCCCTCCCAGCGGATCTGCCGCCCGTGCAGCGCGTCGCGCGCGGCGAACTCCTCCAGCACCCGCCCGGGCGCCGCGTCCACCCAGAGCCCAAGTCTTTCGTTGACCGCCGCCAGCGCCGCGGCGACCGTGGCCCCGTGACCAACCGACGTCGCAGGCCAGCGAAGATCGGGGGGGAACTCGGCCGGCTCGACGGCCAGGTTGAGGCCGATCCCGATCACCGCCCAATCCGGGGGACGAGCCTCGATCAAGACCCCAGCCGCCTTTCTCTCGGCGATCCAGACGTCGTTGGGCCACTTCACCCGGCACTCCAGCGAGGCCAGCATCTCGACCGCCTCGCAGACGGCCAGCGGCACCGCGAGCGGAAGCAGGCCGTGCTCGCGCCCAAGCGGGCGCAGGATCGCCGAATAGAGCAGCGCCTTGCCGGGCGGCGCGGCCCAGGTCCGCCCCCGGCGTCCGCGGCCCGAGGTCTGCTCCTCCGTGGTGACCACCGTGCCGCCGGGCGCGCCCGCCAGCGCCAGCTCGCGGGCGCGATCGTTGGTCGAGTCGGTGACCCGAAAGTGGCGGCGCGGCAGGCCGAAGCCCGTCATTGGGGGCGCAGCACGACCTCGTCGCCTGGGGCGAGGCGCAGCTCGGCGGCCGCGCTGCCGCGGTTCACCGCCAGCGCGACGCTCCCGTTCGAGTCCAGGTAGAGCAGCAGCTCACCGTCGCCGACGTCGGCGAAGGTCAGCGTGAACACGGCCTCACGGCTGCGGCCTTGGGCCTCCAGCACCGCCGAGCGGCCCATGCGCAGGCCGCTGGCCGGCAGATGGCGATCGGCGAGGTCGAGCGCCGCATTGCCGAACCGGTCGACTGAGATCACGTGTGCGAGGAGGCGGTCCCTTCCAATCTCCGGCTGGCTCGCCTCGATCTTGATCAGCGATTCCACCGGGATCGGCTCGCCGGCCTCGGACAGCGATGCGCCGCGGGCCAGGTGCGCGGCGACGGGGGCGAAGACGTCGCGGCCGTGGAAGGTCGCCGAGATTGGCTCCAGCCGCAGCGGCGACCGCGAGACGTCGACCGCCTCGACCGCGTCGCCCAGGCGCTCGACCGCCGGCCACAGCAGTCCGTTGTCGGGGCCGACCAGGACGCGGTCCTCCACGGCCACCCGAATCGCGACCCCGCGCCTCTCCGTGCCGACCTCGGGATCGACGACCGCGAGGTGGACGCCGGGCGGGGCGAACGGGAGCGCATTCGCCAGGATCGCCGCTGCCTCGCGGACCGCGTGGCGCCTGACGCCATGCGTCAGGTCGATCACCATGGCCTCGGGCGCGAGCCGGGCGATCACCGCCCTGCAGACGCCGGCGAACTCGTCCTCGTAGCCGTAGTCGGAGAGAAAGGTGATCGGGCGCGCCACGTCACCTAGCCCCGGGCGGCGTCGGCCAAGAGCGCCTCGACCAGGCCGTCGGGGTCGTGGCGCTCGGCCTCGACGTCCACCGTCAGCCCCGCCTCGCGGGCGGCCTCGCTGGTCACCGGCCCGATCGAGACGATCCTTGCCCGCTCGGGGAAGCGACCATCCACCGCGTGGACGAAGTTCCTCACCGTCGAGGAGGACGTGAAGGTGACGTAGTCGGCCTCCCGCGCAGCCTCGACCGCGGCCGGATCGGGCTGCTCGGCGACCGTCTCGTACAGGGCCACGAGGTCAACCTTGGCGCCGCGCTCCCGCAGCGCCTCGGGCAGGAGATCGCGCGCCTCGGCGGCGCGGGCGACCAGCACCGGGCGGTCCGCGACCTCGACGTCGCGCAGCGACTCAACCAGCGCCTCGGCGATCGAGCGCTCGGGGACGATGTCGGCCCGGATCCCGTGTTCGGCGAGCGCCGCCGCCGTTCCCGGCCCGATCGCGGCGACCGTCGCGCTGGCGAGGGCGCGTGCATCCCGGCCGGCGGAGGCCAGTGCGTCGAACAACAGCCGCGCGCCGTTCGGGCTCGTCAGGCAGATGAGCGCGTAGGCGTGAATGGACTGCACCGCGTCGCGAACCTCCGGGGAGTCGAGCCTCGGGACGATCCGGATCGCCGGCAGCTCGATCACCTCGGCGCCCAGCGCAACCAGCGCCGCGGCCAGGCCGCTGGCCTGGGCGCGCGCCCGGGTGACGACGACCCGCCGGCCGTGCAGGGGGCGCCGCTCCAGCCAGGCGATCGTCTCGCGCCGCGCTGCCACCGGGCCGGTGAGCACGATCGCCGGCGGGCCGATGTCCGCCGCGGCGACCGCCGCGGGAAGCTCGGCCAGCGTGGCGCTCACCGTTCGCTGGCCCGGCATCGTCCCCCGCTCGACACAGGCCGCGGGCTCGCCGCGCGCCCGACCCGCCGCGACCAGGCGCTCGGCCACCTCGGGCAGCCGCTTGACGCCCATGTAGAGGACGAGCGTGCCGGGAAACCGAGCCAGCGCCTCCCAGTCGAGCGCCGAGTCGTCCTTGGCGGGATCCTCGTGCCCGGTGACGAAGGCGACCGCGGAAGCGTCCTCGCGGTGGGTAAGAGGAATGCCGGCGTAGGCCGCGGCGGCGACCCCGGCGGTGACGCCCGGCACGACCTCGAACGGGATTCCGGCGGCCGCCAGCGCCTCGGCCTCCTCGCCGCCACGCCCGAACACGAACGGGTCGCCGCCCTTGAGGCGGACAACGCTGCGACCCGCCCGGGCGCGCTCGGCCATCAGCTCCTCGATCTCGCCCTGAGAGGTCTGGACGCCGCCCGGGCGCTTGCCGACGTCGATCAGCTCGGCGTCCGGACGCGCGCCATCGAGGGCGCCGGGCGGGATCAGGCGGTCGTGCAGGATCACATCTGCGTTCGCCAGCAGCTCCAGCGATCGCGCGGTCATCAAACCGGGATCGCCTGGCCCCGCCCCCACGAGGTAGACGACCCCTTGCCGCGCCGCCATCAGGCGAGCGCCTCGGAGCGCTCCAGCAACTCGCCCGCGCCGGCCGCGAGCATCCGCTCGGCCAGCGCCCGGCCGAGCTCGGCAGGCTGCTCCGGATCGCCCGCCACCCGATCGCGCACCCACTCAGAGCCGTCGGGAAGGCCACAGAATCCGAGCATCACCAGCTCCTCGGGCTCGAGGCGCGCGCAAATCCCAATCGGCGTGTGGCAGGTGGCGTCGAGCGCCGCGACCGCGGCGCGCTCCGCCGTCAGCTCGACCAGGGCATCGTGGTCTGAGATCCGCGCCGCCTGCTGCGCTGCGGTGGAGTCCGCGCGGCGGGCCTCCAGCGCCAGCGCTCCCTGACCGGCGGCCGGCGTCAGCTCGGTGAGCCCGAAGCTGAACGCGATCTCCGCCTCGCGTCCCAGGCGCCGCAGGCCGGCGTCGGCGAGCACGGCGCCGTCGACCTCGCCCTCGGACAGCTTCCGCAGGCGGGTGTCGACGTTGCCGTGCAGCTCCACCAGCTCCAGATCGGGCCTCAACGCCAGCAGCTGGGAGCGCCGGCGCAGGCTCGCGGTGCCGATGCGAGCCCCCGGGGGCACCTCGTCCAGCGACGGTGCCTGGCCCACGTAGGCGTCGACGGGATCGGCGCGGCCCTGGACCCCCACCAGCCTCAGCCCGTCGGGACGCTGACCAGGCAGATCCTTGGCGGAGTGGACCGCCAGGTCGGCCTCGCCGTCCAGGACCGCCTGTCCGACCGCGCGCACGAAGCGCTCCTTGTCGCCGGGCTCGCCGTCGCTCGACGTCACCGTGACGATCTCGGCCCCGCCCAGGGCCTCCGCGACGAGCCGAGCCTGCGCCAGCGCCAGCCGGCTGCCCCGCGTTCCCAGCTTCAGCCGGTCGCTCGCCGTCAACTGGCCGGGCGCTTGCGCCGGCGCGCCTGGCGCAGCGGGCGCACCTCCGCGTCCCGCTCCTCGAGCGGGGCGGTAGGTGCATCGAGGCCGAACAGCTCCCGAAGTGCGTTGACGTGGAGATAGGCGTCGTCCTCGCCTGAGGAGCGCTTCAAGCGCAGGGTGGGCTCGTGAAGCAGCCGGCTCGCGATCGCTCGCGCCATCGCCTGCATGCGCTCGCGATCGGCCTCGGTGAGCGACTCCCACCGAGGCTCGTTCTCGGCCAGCACGCGATCGACGATCTCGGTGGCTCGCTCGCGCAGCGAGGCCACGGTCGGGGTGACGTCCTGCGAAGCGAGCCAGCGCTCGAAGCGACCGAGCTCGGAGCGCAAGACGCTCTCGGCTCTGCGGGCCTCCGCCTCGCGGCCCGAGGCGTTTCGCTCCACCAGGGTCTGAAGGTCATCCATGTCATGCAGGCTCACCCCTTCCAGCTCGCGGCAATCGGGGTGGATGTCGCGCGGCACCGCGAGGTCGATCAGGAGCAACGGCCGACCCTGGCGCGCCGTCATCACCTCGCTGAGCGCCTCGCGCTCGACCACGTGGTGCGGCGAGCTGGTCGAGGCGACGACGATGTCGGCCTGCTCCATCTGCGCCGGCAGCTCCTCGAAGCGGACGGCACGGCCGCCGAAGCGCTGGGCGAGCCCGATCGCCCGGTCGTAGCGGCGGTTCGCGATGAAAGCGGGCTCGACCCCCCGAGCGGCGAGGGCTCGGGCGGTCAGCTCCGCCGTCTCGCCGGCGCCCACCACCACGACGAGCCGGCTCGAGAGGTCGCCAAGCGCCCGCTGTGCCAGCTCCACTGCGACCGAGGGCACCGAGACCCCCTTCTCGGAGATGCCGGTCTCCGATCGCGCCCGCTTGCCGGCGGCCAGCGCGCCGCGGAACAGCCGGTTCAGGATCGGCCCGGTCGCCCCCTCCACCAGCGCCAGCTCGTAAGCCCGCTTGACCTGGCCCTGGATCTCGGCCTCGCCGATGATCATCGAGTCCAGTCCCGCGGTCACCCGGAACAGGTGGGAGGCGCCGTCGGCAGCACGCAGCGAGTAGAGGTGCCCGACCAGCTCCGTGGGGCGGATCTCGGCCTCGCGGGCGAGGACCCCTAGCGCCAGCGACTCCGCGGCCACGCCATCGGGGGCGACGAGGTAGAGCTCGGTGCGGTTGCAGGTCGAGATCGCGGCCGCCTCCTGCACCTCCGGCGCCTCGACCAGCTCCCTGACCATCCCGGCCGCTCGTCCCTCGGTGAACGCCACCCGCTCACGCAGCTCCAGCGGCGCGGTCTTGTGGGAGATGCCCAATGCGAGGAGCTCAGACATCCCGGACACCACCCCCGCGGGAAGCTTCGCCTTCGCCTGCGCGTCCCTCGGCCAGCTCGGCGAGGTCGCCCAGCTCGCGCTCGATCCGCTCGAGCTTTGCGGCCATGATCGCGACGTAGGCCAGGATCAGGGCGACGAAGACTATGTACGCGGCGGCCACGTACTTTCCCGCCTCGTCGAGTGGCAGGGCGGGCATCAGATTCGCGGGGTCGTGGGGTCGCTGATCAGGCTCGCCGACGCCCTCTGTGGGGGGATCCCGGGGGCGATTCGCGAACCGGCGGCGGGCGGCGCGTAGGCATCGCCCTCGAGCGCGCGCCGCAGGCGCGAGAGCTTCGCCGAGGCGGACTTCGCGGCCAGCTCGAAGCGGACCAGCGACAGCCACAGCAGCGCCATCCCCGCGAGGCAGACGATGAATGTGAACAGCATCGAGCCGGGCAGGCCTCCGGCGGAGGAGAAGGTCCGCGGGTGGATGAGCGGCTCCGCCAGGCGCACGGCAAGGAAGTTGAGCGGCACGAAGGCGCCCGCGGTGATCGCGAACACCGAGGCGTACCGGGCCTGGCGCTCGCGGTCCTCGATCGCGTAGCGCAGCGGGTAGTAGGTCGCGTAGAGCAGGAAGACGATCAGGAAGCTGACCAGCGTCGGCTCGTCCCAGACCCACCACTTGCCCCACTCGGCCCTCGCCCAGATCGAGCCGGTGACGAGGACGGCGATCCCGAAGATGACCGAGAGGTGGATGGAGACGTAGGAGCGTGCGTCGTGCACCGGGTCGCCGCTTCGCAGGTGGCGGATCGCGTGGACCCCGGCGATCACGAAGCCGGCCAGCGCGCAGATGGCGAGCGGCACGTGCAGGTAGAAGATCTTCTGGATGAAGCCCTCTGTGTCGAGCGGCGCGTAGAAGAAGACCAGCGCGAAGCCGGCCGCCAGGACCGCGACCGTTGCCGCTGCTTGGGCTCGCAGGCTCGGGACCTTCATGCTCATCGTTCGGTCCGGCGGGGTGGCGCCGGATCAGTCCTCCAGCAGGAAGTCATAGACGGCGTATCCGACCAGGAGGAAGGTCACATCGTAGAGGGCCAGGATCGCCAGCCATTTGACGATTCCGTCGTATGACGGCCCGCCTGCGGCGAGCAGCGGCTCGGCCGCGCCGGCGGCGGCGATCATCACCGGCACCAGCAGGGGCAGGAGCACCAGCGGCCCCAGCAGGTCGCGGGCGCGCGAGTTGGCGGCGATCGCCGAGACCAGCACCCCGGTCGCGGCCAGGCCAAGATCCGTGAGCAGCAGGACCCCCGCGAGCGGCGCCAGTCCGGCCCAGGAGTCGAGGAAGAAGACACCGAATACGGGCAGGGCGATCGCCTCCAGCACCAGCAGGTAGACCACCAGCGCCGTCGCCTTCGCCGCCAGCAGCGCGGTGCCGTCGACGGGCGCCAGGCGGATCGCGTCGAAGCCGCCCTCGTCGCGCTCGGCGACGAACAGGCGATTGATGGCGAGGATGGCCGCGAACAGGATCGTCGCAAGCAGCACCCCAGCGGCGAGGCTGCCGCTCAGCCCGCTGCGGTCCAGCCCGTAGCGGAAGAGGACGAAGGTGGTGACCGAGAACAACACCATCGCCGGCACCGACTGGAGGGTGCGCAGCTCGACTCTCAGGTCCTTGGCGAGGATCGCCTCGAAGGCTCGGAACGAGCTCACTCTCGGGGTCACGGCGCGCCCCCGTAGATCGCCCGGGCGTCGCCGGCCGACAATCCGGTGGCCGCGCCCTGGTAGGCCACCGCCCCTCCCGCCCGCAGCGCCAGGACGCGGTCGCCCTCGGCCAGCCCGGCCTCGATCTCGTGGGTGATGACGACGCGGGTGCGGCCCGGGGCGGGGCCGATCAGCGGCTCCACCAGGGCCGCCGCCTCCGGGTCCAGGTGGGAGCGCGGCTCGTCGAGCAGCAGCAGCTCGGGGTCGTGGAGCACCGCACGGCAGACGGCGAGCCGTTGGACCATGCCCGCGGAGAGGTTTCGAACCAGCTCGCCGGCCCACCGCGACATCCTCACCTGGTCGAGGAGCTCGGCGATCCGCTCCGTGGCCTCGCCCCCAAGCCCGTACAGACGGGCCTGGAACCGCAGGTTCTCGGCGCAGGTGAGGTCGCGGTAGCAGAGCGGCTCGTGGCCCAGATAGCCGATCCGTCCGCGGGCCTTCCAGGCCTCGCGGGGGAGCGCGCAGCCGAGCACCGAGACCTCGCCGGCGGTGGGGCGAAGCAGGGTCGCCAGGACTCGCAGCAGGGTCGTCTTGCCGGCGCCGTTCGGGCCCAGCACGGCGAGCGTCTGGCCCTCGGGCAGCCCCAGGGTGACGTCGCGCAGAGCAGTCCGCTCACCGTAGTCCCGCCACAGGTGGGCCAGCGCGATGGCGGGGGACGACGCGACCGAGCTGGCCGGTTCGGATTCTCGCTGCATAGCCGCAGTTTCGGCCACGCTGCGATTCTTCCAGTTGAACCTCTCCGTCGTGAGGGCCGTATCCCAGGGGGTACGATCGGCCGGTCAACGGAGCTCGGAGGTGTGGCGGTGCGGCGGTCCCTGGTGATTTCGGCAGTTGGCAGTTGCGGTGGCGCTGGCGCTGCCCGGCCGGCGCCGGCGCGGTCCCGCGCCAGATCGACGTCGACGACGACTTCTTCGCGCCAAAGAATCCGCGCGCCCGGAACTTCCAGGCCGGCCCCAGCTTCCGCTGGACGAATGGCGGCGGGACGGGCAACGAGCACAACATCCGCCAGAACGACGGCCTGTTCTCCTCCGGGGCTCTGACCGACGGCCCGATCGACTTCGCGATCCGCGCCTCCGCCGGCTCCTTCGACTACTACTGCACGCTGCATCGCTTTTCCGACGGGATGACCGGCCGGGTCAAGGTCACGCCGATCGACGCGACCGCGACTCCAAGCGCCCGGCGAGGCCGACGTCCGATCTGGGCGAGCTCCAGCACCAACACCGGCTCGCGCCTTCGACGTGCGCTTCAAGCGGGTCGAGCGGCGACTGGAAGATCTGGAAGAACGACACGGAGCAGCTTCCACGGGGTATTCGGCCGACAACAACAACCCGGTCAACCTCAGGCCCAGCCGCGAACAAGGTCTACAAGATCCAGGTGCGCTCGGAGAGATCGAACAACCTCTCGAGGCGCAGCGACTGGTCGCCGACGCTCAGAGTCTGAATCACCTACGGAGGGCGCCCCATTCGGGCCGCGATCTCCGGGACCGCCGGCAGGGGCGGTCTCCGTACCGGCAGGAAGTGCATGCGAACCTCACTGCCGGCGCGGGCCGGCGCTCTCGGAATGCTCCTCGGCACGCTCTCGGTCGCCGCGCTGCTGGTGATCGGAAACCTGCCCCGGGACGACCGAGCCGGGTCGCGGCCACTCTGACGCCCAGTCCGAGGGGCCGTGCGAGCCCACCGGCCGGCGCGGCCCACCCGTCCGCTCGCCTCGCCGCGCTGCCGGTGATCGAGGGCCTGCCCGGGACGACGACCGGCCCCGGCCGCCTTACACCGATCCAAGGTGCGCTCGAGCGCGCCGCCGGCCGCGGACCGTCCGGCCGGCGAACGCCCCCCGGCCATCGCTCGCGCCGCGACCGACCTGCAGCGCCTCCAGCACGCCGCATCCGCTGGCGCCGCTCGAAGGCGATCGGCCTCCCCCACGCCGGCCGGCTGGTGAGCGGCGTACGGCTGCCCGCCGGGGGCGCCCACTACTTCACCTGGGACCCGATCCGCAGGCGCTCGCCCAACCGAGCCTGGCGCCGCTGGGGAACCGACGACCTCGTGCGCACCACGCTGCGGGTGGTCCGTGCCTATGCGGCCGCCCATCCCGAAGCGCCCCGGGTCGGCATCGGCGATCTGAGCCGGCCGCACGGCGGCGACTTCGGCCCCGCGTTCGGCGGCGATCGGCCACGCCACCCACCAAAACGGCCTCGACGTCGACGTCTACTACCCGCTCCGAAGCGGCGACGAGCGCGCGCCGCTGTCGGTGGACGAGATCGACCTTGCGCTGGCGCAGGACCTGGTGGACCGCTTCGTCCGCGCCGGTGCGGTGAAGGTCTACGTCGGCCCCAGCACGGGCCTCACCGGCCCACCGGGAGTGGTCGAGGCGATCCCCAACCACGACAACCACCTCCACGCGCGTCTGCCGGGCTGATCCCGCTCGCCGTGCGAGCCCGGCGGCCGCGAGGGGCGTCTCAGCGATCCTTGCGAAGGGTGCGGGCGCCGACCCGGAGCAGCGGCAGGCCGCCCTCCCGCAGCGCCTTCAGCCGCTGGCCGTTGCGGCCGTAGAGCAGGCGGGCCGAGGCGCGCACCGCCTGGCCCAGGGTACGGTCGTAGGGCTGCCACCAGAAGTCGCGGGTGAGGCCCGGCTCCCAGGAGACGAGCTTGACGTCCACGCACTCGTAGAAGCCGAACTTCGAGTGCGACCGGCCGAGGCCCGACTCCTTGACGCCGCCCCACGAGCACTGGCAGGCGGCATGGGAGTAGGAGTGATCGTTGATCCAGACCATCCCCGACTCGATCCGCTTCGCCATCCGCTCGCCCTTGGCGCGATCCTTGGTCCAGACCGAGGCGCCGAGGCCGAAGTTCGAGTCGTTGGCCCTCCGGAGTGCCTCGTCCTCGGAGTCGACCACGATGATCGGCACCACGGGACCGAAGATCTCCTCCCTCATGATCCGCATCTCGTCCTCCACCCCGGCCAGCACGGTCGGGGCGATGAACTTGCCGCCGAATCCCGGCACCTCGCGCGGACCGCCCGCCACCCGGTCAGCGCCGGCCTCGAGGGCGTCGTCAACGAGGTCCGAAACGATCGTCGAACTGGTCCTGCGAGACCATCGGCCCGATCTCGGTCTCCCATTCCATTGGATCGCCGACGGTGAGCTCGCCAGCCTGCCGGACCACTCCCTCGATGAAGCGGTCGGCAACATCACGCACCACGTAGGTGCGCTCGATTCCCGAACAGGTCTGTCCCGCGTTCGCGAAGCCGCCCCACACGCAGCCCGAGATCGCGTTTGAAAGCTCGGAGTCGGCGCAGACGATCTGCGGGTCCTTGCCCCCAAGCTCCAGCACCGATCCCTTCAGCTGCCTGGCGCAGATCTCGCCCACCCCGCGACCCACCTCCACCGAGCCGGTGAAGAAGATCTTCCGCGCCGAGGACTCGCACAGAGCCTGGCCAACCGCGCCACCGCCGTGGACGACGCGCACCAGCCCCTCCGGCAGGCCCCCCTTCTCGAACGTCTCCCGGATCCGCTCCCCCAGCAGCGGCGTCAGGCTTGCCGGCTTGAGAACGACCCCGTTGCCGGCCATCAGCGCCATCGCGACCTCGTCGAAGGGGATCGACCAGGGGTAGTTCCAGGGCGCGATCACGCCGACGACCCCCAGCGGCTCGTAGCTGAACTTGGCCTTCTTGGACAGGAACAGCGCCTGGCCCATGCGGATGGGCTCGTCGTCGAGGATCTTCGGACCGGCGTCCGCGCACCAGTGAAGGACGTCGATCGTGGGCACGACCTCCATCGTGTAGCTCTCGGTGATCGGCTTCCCCTGCTCGCGGGTGAGCAGCTCGGCGATCTGGTCGAGCTCGTCCACCAGGACGTCGGCCGCCTTGCGCATATAGCGGGCCCGGTCGGCGAGCGCCAGCTGGGCCCAGAAGGGCTGCACCTCGGCGACGTCGTCCACCACCGCCTGAACCTCTGCGGGCTGCACCGTCTCCACCGAGCCGACCAGCTCGCCGGTGGCGGGATTGAAGGACTCGAGCTGCCCCATCGGGCCTGATTCTATGCCGGCGCCCCGGTCAGCCCCCAACGTGGGCCACCTTGGGAGGCCGAGTCCGGCGGCCCCGCGGGCCCAATCGCGGGGCCGCCGTGTCTCATCGCCTTGTGCGGGTGGTCACCGCGGCGCGGACTCGGTCTGGTTGTCGGGATGGCGCGAAAGCTTGGCTACTTGGGTCTACGCTCAGAACACCGACGCGGTGCGAGAGTTGCGTGGCGAGCCCGAGAGGGCCACGAGCCCTAGCTCTGGCCGGGACCGCCGAGCCGGCCTCGAATCTCCTCCAGGCGGCGCCGAAGCTCCTCCTCGAACCCCCGCTCGGTTGGCTGGTAGAAGCGCTCGGCCTCGAGGCCTTCCGGGAGCACCGGCTGATCGGCGACTCCGCCGGGCTCGTCGTGCGGGTAGACGTAGCCGACGCCACGCCCGAGCTTGCGAGCTCCGGGGTAGTGGGCGTCACGCAAGTAGGGGGGCGGCGGCTTCGCGCCGTGCTCGCGGACGTGTGCCGTGGCCCGCTGGATGCCGCGGTAGGAAGCATTCGACTTCGGGGCCAGCGCCAGGTAGACGGCCGCCTGAGCGAGGTTGAGCCGGCCCTCGGGCAGGCCCACCCGATCCACCGCCTCGGCGGCGGCGTTGGCCACCACGAGCGCCTGCGGGTCGGCGTTGCCGATGTCCTCGGAGGCCAGGATCACCATCCGCCGGGCGATGAAGCGGGGGTCCTCGCCTCCCTCGAGCATCACCGCCAGGTAGTAGAGGGACGCGTCGGGGTCGGAGGCGCGGGTGGCCTTGATCCAGGCCGAGATGTAGTCGTAGTGGCGGTCGCCCTCGCGGTCGTAGGTGAGCGCCTTTCGCTGGAGCGCGTCCTCGGCGGTCTCGATGCCGACCGAGTGCCCGCTCGCCCGCGCCGTCTCCACCGCCCGCTCGAGCGCCGACAGCGCCACCCGGGCGTCGCCACCGGAGCGGGTGGCGAGCAGCTCCAGCGCCTCCGCCGAAACCTCCGGCGGGTCCGCGATCCCGCGTTCGGGATCGGAGAGCGCTCGATCCATCAACTGGCGTAGGTGCTCAGAGGCGAGCGGGCGCAGCTCGTACAGCTGCGTGCGACTGAGCAGCGCCGAGTTGACCTCGAAGTAGGGGTTCTCGGTGGTCGCCCCGATCAGGGTCACCAGCCCCTCCTCGACCGCCGGCAGCAGCGCGTCCTGCTGCGCCTTGTTGAAGCGATGGATCTCGTCGAGGAAGAAGATCGTCGGCTCGTCCGCGGCCCTGCGGCGCTCCCTCGCTCGCTCGATCACGGCGCGGACCTCGGCGCGGCCGGCGTTGACCGCCGAGAACTCCTCGAACGCCCCGCGGCACGCGGTGGCGATGATCCGCGCCAGGGTCGTCTTTCCGGAGCCCGGCGGCCCGTGGAAGATCGCCGAGTGGGGCTCCCCGGTCTCGACCGCGGCGCGCAGCGCCGACCCCTGGTCCAGCAGGTGCTCCTGCCCGAGGACCTCATCCACCGAGCGCGGCCGCATCCGCACCGGCAGAGGGGACTCCGCCTGCGGAACGCTCCCCTTGTGGCCTGGCGTGTGGCCGGTGTCGAACAGCCGCTCCATCCGCGATCTCCGCGGTCCAGTATGGCGGCGGCGCGGCGGCGAGTAACCTGGGCCGATGGGCGAGGAGACGGCTGCGCCGGCGACCACTGAAGCTGGGACCGATGCCGTGGGTGAGGTCGGAAGTCAAGCGGTGGCGCTGCTCCAGGAGCTGATCAGGATCGACACCGCCAACCCGCCCGGCAACGAGGAGCCTGCCCAGCTCCTTTTGGCCGAGACCCTGACCGAGGCGCGGCTTCGACTGCGAGTTGCTGGCCGCCGAGCCCGGCCGTCCGAACCTGGTCGCGCGGCTGGGCGGGGAGAGCGCCGGGCCGACGCTGTGCCTGCTCGGCCACGCGGATACGGTTCCCGCCGATCCCTCCGAGTGGAGCTTCGATCCCTGGGCGGGCGACGTCGTGGACGGAGAGGTTCGAGGTCGCGGCGCTCAGGACATGAAGGACCAGGTCGCCGCCGAGGTGGCCGCGGCGGCGGCGCTCGGCCGCGGCGGCTGGCGCCCCCGCAAGGGAGAGCTCCTGGTCGTCATCACCGCCGACGAGGAGATGGGAGCCGCGGCGGGGGCACAGTGGCTGTGCCGCGAGCATCCCGACAAGGTGCGGTCCGACTACGTGCTGAACGAGGGCGGGGGCATCTCGTTCGAGTTGGACTCCAGGCGCTTCTACACGCTCTGCGTGGGCGAGAAGGGACCGTGCCGCTTCCTGATCCGAGCGCGCGGCGTCGCCGGCCACGCCTCGGTCCCCGGCCTGGGTGACAACGCGCTCCTGAAGCTGGCCCCGGCGCTCGCAGCGCCTGCGGCAGCAGCCCCCGCTCGAGCCGACGCCCGAGGGCGTGGCCTTCGTCGCGGCGCTCAGCGGGGAGGAGATCGACCCGCACGATCGCGAGGCGCTCGAGGCCGCGGTCGAGCGGCTGCGCGAGACCGCCCCTGAGGTCACCGCCTACCTGGCCGAGCCGATGCTGAGGGTGACGCTGGTGCCAACCGAGGCCAGCGCCTCCAGAAGGAGAACGTGATCCCCTCTGCGCGCCGAGGTCCTGGTCGACTGCCGCGTGCCACCCGGAATGGGCCCGTCCGAGGCGCTCGAGCGCGCCCGGGAGGTGCTGGGTGAGGAGGGGAGAAGGGCTCGAGTTCGAGTTCACGGACGAGGTGGTTGGGCAACCGCTCCTCGGCCGACTCGCCCCTGGCCAGGGCGATCGAGCAATGGCTTGCCGAGGCCGACCCGGCGGCCACCCTGATCCCGATCGTGATGGCCGGCTTCAGCGACAGCCACTGGTTCCGGCGTGCCTTCGACTCCGCCGTCGTCTACGGCTTCTGCCCGCAGCGCGAGATGGCCCTGCACGAGGCGATGCCGCTGCGTTCACGGCGCGGACGAGCGGGCGGCCGTCGCCGACATCGACCTCGCCGCCCGCTTCTATGGAGACATCGTCCAGGCGGTGCTTGGGTGACCTCTTCGAGCCACTCCGGCAATGGCGCCTTTGCCGGCCCCACGCTGGGCGCGCACGGCAACGGCGCCGGGGAGGAGCCGCTGCTTCGGCTGGGTGGAATGGCGCTTCGCAATGGGCTGCTGATCCACGGCCCCAGGGCCTGGGCGGCGGCTGCTCGGACCCGTGACGGCAGCATCGAGGTGTCGTCGGGCCCCAAGCCGGTCTTCTCGCGCGGGCGGCTGGGCTCGACCCCGCTGCTTCGTGGCCCGCTGCGGCTCGCCGAGGCGTTCGCGGTCGTGCCGCTGGCCCGCCGCAGCCTGCCGGCGGCGCGGCTGCCGATCGAGGACCCTCGGGTGCTCGTGGTCGGGTTCGCCACCGCCGCGGTAAGCGGGGCGATCCGCCGCCTGGGAGGGACGACGTCGTCGCGAGGCCGCGCCACCTTGCGGGAGGGCGCGATCGCCATCCTGGGGGTGCTGCCGGCGGCAGCGGCCCTTCGCGATCGAGACCTGGCCGCGTACCACGGCGTCGAGCACAAGGCGATCGGCGCCTATGAGCGTCGCAGCCTGGACCCTGCCGACGCGCCCAAGGAGCACGAGCGCTGCGGCTCCAACCTGATCGCACCCCTACTGGTCCTCTCGGTGGCCGGCCAGGTGGTCACGGAGCGGCTGTTCGGTAATCCGGGACCGCTGCCGCGCGCGGTCGCCGGACTGGCCAGCGTCTCGGGGGCGGTGGAGCTGTTCGCCTATGCCGAGCGCCGCCCGGACTCGCCGCTCGGGCCGCGCGATCCACGGCAGTCGGGCACCAGATCCAGCGTCTTTTCTCCACCCGCGAGCCGACCCCCGAGCAGCTCGAGGTGGGCTCGGTCGCGCTGCGCGAGATTCTGCGGGCCGAGGCGGAGCTGGCAGCAAGCGTTCAGCCACGCGGCCGGACTGCCGATACTTTCTAGGTAGGAAGCCCCGCGGGGGAGGAATCGACCGCAGATGACGACGCTCTCGATACTAGGCATCGACTGGTTCGAGTTCCAGAGCTACGTCACGCTCTGGGCTCCGCTCCTGCTCATGTTCGCGCTCGTCTACCTGGTGTGGCGGACGCTGAAGCTGATGCCCCGCACCAAGCCGCAGCAGATCACCCCCAGGTCCGCGAGCGCCGTCACCTGGGACGACATCGAGGGGGTCGACGAGACCAAGGACGAATTGCGCGAGGTGGTCGAGTTCCTGAGGCGGCCGAAGCAGTTCAAGCTGCTTGGGCGCGAAGGTGCCGAAGGGCATCCTGCTGCACGGGCCGCCCGGCACCGGCAAGACGCTGCTCGCCAAGGCCGTCGCCCACGAGTCGGGCGCCAACTTCTTCGGCCAGTCGGCCTCCTCGTTCGTGGAGATGTTCGCCGGCCTCGGGGCGGCGCGGATCCGGCGGCTGTTCAAGCAGGCACGCGAGAACGCCCCGGCGATCATCTTCATCGACGAGCTCGATGCGGTCGGCGCGCAGCGTGGCTCGGACATCTCGGGGGAGCGCGACCAGACGCTGAACCAGCTCCTGGTCGAGATGGACGGCTTCGACTCCCGCGACGACGTGATCGTGATGGCCGCGTCGAACATGCTCGAGAAGCTCGACCGCGCGCTGCTGCGGCCGGGGCGCTTCGACCGCCAGGTCTTCGTGCCGCCGCCCGACATGCGCGGGCGCGAGCGGATCCTCGGCGTCCACACGCGCAACAAGCCGCTGGCTCAGGACGTGGACATGGAGCGAATGGCGCGTCACACCGCCGGGCTGACCGGCGCGGACCTGGCCAACCTCTGCAACGAGGCGGCGATCCTCGCCGGCCGCAACGTCCGCGACAGCGATCACCCACGGCCGATTTCGAGAACGCCTTCGAGCGCGTGGTGGCGGGCCTGCAGTCGCGGAAGGTGATCACCGCCCACGAGAAGCGGGTGGTGGCCTGGCACGAGGCGGGGCACGCGCTCGTCTCGGAGCTGCTGCCGACGGTCGACAAGGTCCAGAAGGTCTCGATAGTGCCCCGCGGCAAGGCGCTCGGCTACACGCTCAACCTCCCGCAGGAGGACCGCTACCTGAAGTCGCGCGAGGAGCTGATCGACTACATGAAGGTGCTGCTGGCGGGGCGGGTGTCGGAGCAGATCACCTTCGGCCGGGTGACCACCGGCGCCGCCGACGATCTCAAGCGGGTCACCGAGCATCGCGCGCTCGATGGTCTACGAGTACGCGATGGGCACCTCGATCCGCTCGCACCAGGTCCCGGCCGACGACTACACGGTCTCGGAGGCGTTGCGCCGCACGCGCGACGAGGAGGTGCAGGCGATCTCCGAGGAGGCCTACCGCGGGGCCTACCGCCTGCTGGCCGATCATCGCGACCTGCTCGACGAGATCGCCGAGCGACTGCTCGCCACCGAGGTGATCGAGCACGACGAGATCCGCCAGATCATGGAACATGACCGCTCCGGCGCCACCCCGCCGCGCGAGCTCGAAGAGCACCCGAAGGCCGCTGAGCCCTCAGGGGATCGCGCCGAGGCCCTCGCCTCCGAGTCTCGGACGAGTCCGCCCAGGGCCGAGTCAGAGCCGATCCCGCCGTCAATAGACTGGCCGGCGTGTTCGACCTGATCGATCACGTGGGTCTCGCCGTATCCGACCTGGAGCGGGCGATGGCCCTCTACGAGGGCGCCTTCGGGATGCCGGTCGCGCACCGGGAGACCGTTGAGTCGCAGGGCGTGGAGGCGGTGCTGCTCGAGGTCGGCGAAGGGCACGTGGAGCTGCTCCGGCCCCTGGGGCCCGAGACCGTCGTCGGCCGGTTCATCGCCAAGCGCGGCGAGGGCCTCCATCACGTCGCCTACCGGGTCACCGACATCGACTCGACGCTGGCGAGCCTGAAGCAGTCAGGCATCGAGCTGATCGACTCCGCAGCCCGGCCCGGCATCCGGGGCAGCCGGGTCGCTTTCCTGCATCCGAAGGCCACCGGGGCGCGCTCTGACCGAGCTCGTGGAGCCGGTCGAGGGCGACTGGCGCCAGGGAGGAGAGAGCCGATGATGGAGGAGATGAAGCGGGTCGAGATCGGGTTCGGAGGCGGCCAGGTGATGAGCGCCCGCCTCGTCGCCAGGCATCTCGAGACTCTGCGCGAGGCACTGACCTCCACCGACCGGCTGACGAGCGAGGCGGCCAGCTGGTACGACCTCGAGTCCGAGGACGGCGCGATCTCGCTGGACCTGCGTCAGGTGGTGTTCGTGCGCGTCGCCGCCGCCCCCCACACGATCGGCTTCTCCGATACATGAGGAAGCTGGTCGCCCTCGGCGCCGTCAGCGGTCGGGGCCGCGGCGCTCTGGTGGCGCAAGAACCCCTCGGCCTGTCCCTACGGCCAGCGGTTCTGGGTCGAGGCGCCGCACCCGCTGATCACCCGCGCCCGCCTGCGCGAGATCCTCGAGCCTGAGCCTGGCGAGCGCGTGCTCGAGATCGGCCCCGGGACCGGCTACTACACGCTCGAGCTCGCGGCCTGGGTTGGCGATCAGGGGACGGTCGAGGTCTTCGACATCCAGCAGGAGATGCTCGACCACACGATTCGCGCCGCCCGCGAGCGCGGCCTCTGGAACGTCAACCCCACCCGCGGCGACGCCCAGCAGCTCGGGCTGGGACGACGACAGCTTCGATGCCGCGATCCTGATCACCGTGCTCGGTGAGATCCCCGACCAGGACGCGGCGCTGCGCGAGATCGCCCGCGTGCTGAAACCCGGCGGGCGCCTGATCGTCGGCGAGCTGTTCGGCGACCCGCACATGGTCACGCTGGGCTCGCTCCAGCGGCGAGCCGAGGCCGCCGGCTTGCGCTTCGAGCGCCGGGTGGGGCCGAAGGTCGGCTACTTCGCGCGCTTCAGCGCCTGAGAGGATTGTGGCCTCATCAACCCGCCGGATCAAAGGTGGTGAGGGGCTTTAGCCCCGAAAGCAGCATGTAAGGCCGCCGCAGGCGGCCGCAAGAGAGGAGACGACCATGGCTGACTATGAGGTGAAGAGGATCGACGACATGGAGGCGACCTATGCGGGCGCGTTCAAGCGCGCGCGAGCCGAGCTTGGGATCCATTCCTTCGGCATGCAGGTGATTGACATGCCCGCGAACGCCGACCAGTATCCGGAGCACGACCACGCGGAGGACGGCCAGGAGGAGGTCTACATCGCGCTGCGGGGCTCCGCCGAGATGGAGATCGAGGGGACTCGGCATCCCCTGGACCGGGAGACGATGGTCCGCGTGAGCGCCGGGACCAAGCGCAAGGTTTGGCCCGGCGAGGAAGGCCTCCGCGTACTGGTGATCGGCGGTTGCCCGGGCAAGGCCTACGAGGCACCGGACGTCACCGAGCTCGGCGCCCCCGACCCGCTGCTGCAGAGCCAGGCCTAGGCGGCGAGCGCCGTCCACAGGCGCTCCTCCGCGTCGAGCACCTCGGCGGCCGCGGCGTCGACCCGCGACCAGAGCTCCGGCTGGGGCTCCTCGGCCTCGCTCGCGGCCAGCAGGCCCTCGGCGAGCGCCGTCCACAGAGCCGCGGCGTGCGCGGCCAGCGGCGCCTCGTCGCGGCCCGCCTCGTCCAGGAAGCGCGAGTACATGAGCCGGAAGTTGCCGCCGCCCGTTCCGCGGCGCTCGATCACCTGGTAGCCAAACCGCGCGCACCACACGCCAGTCCTCGACCTCCTGGGGCCAGCTGCCGACCTCGGCGGCGAACCGGCGCAGCGCCAGCAGGCCCTCGTACTCACCCAGCGGGGGATCGAGCATCTGCTTGGCGTTGCGCTCGATCGCGTCCGCGGAGGCCTCGCGGACGTCGCCCAGCTCGGCCCCCTCCGACAGCGTGAGCATGTGACCGTCGAGAGGGAAGACGGGATGCTTGCCGTGGCGGGCCCTGGCGAGGTTGTCGAGGCGCGTCGTCTGGAGCTCCTCGAACGAGGTGTCGGAGAGGTAGGCGACCTCGGCGTCGTAGCCGGCGAGGACCACGGCGTGGCCGGGGAAGTGCGCCGAGCTGCCGTAGTGGTCCAGGTAGTAGAGGTCGGTGAGCAGGATGGCGGGACGCCCGGCGTCCACGGCAACCCGGGCCGCCTCCCAGGAAGCGTCGGAATCGGCGAAGGTGTCGAGCCGGATCGGCGCCCCGGTCAGCTCCACGAACTGCTCCTCGAGCCGGCCGACGCGCCCATTCGTGAATCGCGACGGCGAGGAGTCGTCGAGCGACACGTAGTAGAAGCTGATCCCCGCGCCCAGCCCCAGCGCCATCTCCTCGGAGATCTCGACGCCGTGAAAGGCGAGCAGGTTGCGAAGCGCGGTCGAGCCGCAGTGGTTCCCGGGAACGTGGCGGTAGCCGGGGACCATCGTCGGCGCGGTAGTCGCCTCCATGCGCCGGGATTCTCCCCTAAGCGACCCAGCGTCCGCTGTTTCAGGCCTCGGCGGTCTGTCCCCGGAGGCGCAGGTACTCGATCCGAGCGCGGAAGGTGTCGCGCATCTCGCCGATCAGCTCCTCGAGGAACTCGCGGCGATAGACCTCGTCGGTGAGCATCGAGATCGCGAAGTAGAGGCCCGTAAAGGCGGCGATCGCGCCGGCGACGCGCAAGAGCTCCTCGGTGAGGATGCCCCGGTGGCCGAACAGGTCGACAGTGAGCAGCACGTTCCCGCCCGAGCCGATCCAGGAGCGCAACACGTCGGCGTCGATGATCAAGACGCCAAGGGCGACGAAGAAGGCGCCTACCGCGAGGCTGACCAGGAGGACCTGGAGCGCCTGGCTCACGAACAGGACCAGCCCCACATTGAGGCGCTGCTGACGATCGAGCTTGGGCCCCTCGCCGCCCGCCTCCCGCTCCAGAGAGCGCACCTCGCGGGGCACTCGGGCGATCAGAAAGGAGGTGCCCAGGGCGACGAACAGCCCCGCGAGGATTGCGAACGAGGCCGTCGGCAGGTCGGCGAACACCTCCCACATCTCGACGGTCAGGAACAGGACCACCGAGAAGATCATCAGCAGCGGGATCGCCCGCATCAGCAGCGCCAGCGAGGAAGCGAGCTGGCTCAGAAGCCGCGCGAACACCCAGCGCACAATCGAGGGCAGGCCATAGCCGATCACCCCGTAGATCAAGGCCAGCAGGGCGAGGTTGGCGGCGGCGGTGACCGCGGCGCTCCGCCACTGGCCGCCGAAGACCAACGGCAGGAGGGCCGGCAGCAGGACGAAGGCGGCAAGCTCCGCGCGGCCGACGTCCTCCGGCAACGTGAGCAGTGGCCGCTTACGGGCACGGTTCAGGGCGATGGCCGCAACCAGCAGGATCGCCAAGCCGCCCAGCGCCGCGGCGACGTTGCCCAGCAGCGACCAGTCGAGCTGAATCGCGCCAAGCATCTCGAGCAGGAAGACGAGCGCCAGCAGCGGAGCCGCCCGGTTGAAGACGTCGGTCGAGGCCGAGAACCCCTCGATCAAGAGGGGGAGCCCTGCCCGCCTGAAGCCATGCTCGTACTCGGCCAGGCGGTCGTCGGTGCTCACGCGCGCATTTCAGCGGCGGGTTCGGACGTTCGGGCCCTATGCTGCGCCCGGTGCTCGAGCGCCTGGAAGAACTCGACCGGCGCCTGCTCCGCACGATGCGCACGCGCCACCACGCGCCCCAGATCGAGGACACGGCGAAGGCGTTCGGCAGGGCGGGCGAGTGGGGTGCGGTGTGGGTCGCTATCGGCGTCGCGGCCGCCGCCGTCGACGCGAACCGCCGGGAGCGCTGGCTGCGCGCCGCCGCGGTCGCCCCGGCCGCGGTCGGGGTCAACTATCCTGGTCAAGCTGGCCGTGCGCAGGCGCCGCCCGCGGCTGCGTCGCCTCCCCCGCCTTGCTTCCGCTCCAAGCGAGCTCTCGTTCCCGTCGGCCCACGCCACCTCGTCGCTGGCGGCGGCGGCTGCGATGGGGCGCGTTGCTCCGGGCTTGCGCCCGCCGCTCTACGGGCTCGCGGGCGCCATCTGCGTCACCCGGCCCTACCTCGGCATGCACTACCCCTCGGACGTGCTGGGCGGCGCCGCCATCGGCCTCGCGATCGGCCGGCTGTGGCCGGGATTGCGCGGCAAGGGCGCCGAGGACCGGTTGATCGACCTGGTGGCGAGCGCCGAAGGTGAGCCCGGGCGCTCGTGAAGGTCGGCATCGTCGGCCTTCCCAATGCAGGCAAGACGACGCTCTTCAACGCCCTCACGCGAGCCGCGGCCCAAACCGCCGCCTACCCGTTCACGACGGTCGAGCCCAACGTCGCCATCGTCGAGGTGCCCGACCAGCGCCTGGCGGCCGTGGCGCAGGCGGCGGAGGCGAGCCCGCTGGTCCCGGAGACGATCGAGTTCGACGACATCGCCGGCCTGGTGCGCGGCGCTTCGGCCGGCGAGGGGCTGGGGAATCGGTTCCTCGCCGAGATCCGCGAGACGGACGCGATCTGCCACGTGGTCCGCGCCCACGGCGACGAGCGGATCCCTCACCCCGAGGGGCGGGTTGACCCGGTCGCTGACGCCGAGGTGGTCGACGCCGAGCTTCTGCTTGCCGATCTCGAGCAGGCGTTGGGGCGTCTGGAGCGGGTTCGCAAGCAGGCCGGCTCCGGGGCCAAGGAGGCGGCGGCTGAAAGCGAGTGGCTGGAGCGCATGGTCGAGGCCCTGGCCCGTGGCGAGCCGGCGCGCTCCGTGCCCGCCCCGGCCCTGGCGCCGACGGCCGCGGCGGAGCTCCAGGCGCTGAGCTCCAAGCCGGTGCTCTACGTCGCCAACCTGGACGAGGGGGAGAGCGAGCCGGCGGCAGCGCTGGTCGAGCACGCGCAGCGCCAGGGGGCGGGCTGCATCGGGGTCAGCGCCCGGATCGAGGCGGAATTGGCGGAGCTGCCCGCCGATCAGGCCGTCGAGATGCGCTCCGAGCTGGGGCTGGCGGAGTCGGGGCTCCAACGGCTCGTGCGCGCCGCCTATGAGCTGCTCGAGCTGGTCACCTTCTTCACCGCGCATCGCGGCAGCGAGGCGCGGGCCAGGGCTTTGGGGCGCGGGCTCACGGCCTGGGACGCAGCGGGCAAGGTGCACACCGAGATCCAGGCGGGCTTCGTGCGTGCCGAGGTGATCGGCTGGCGCGAGCTGGTCGAAGCGGGGGGCTACGGCAAGGCGCGGGAGCGTGGGCTGCTCCGAACCGAGGGCCGCGACTACGTCGTTCAGGAGGGCGACGTGATCACGATTCGACACTGAGACGCGCCGCGCCGCGCGGGTCTGTTACCTTTCCGCGCTTCGATTTGTTAGCAAGCCTTAATGCAATGCCTAATCCCCGGTGCCCAGGCACGGGGGAGCGGGGGACCCAATGGGGCACCTGCCCCGGGGGCGAATCGGACGGCCGTCCGTAGCGCAGCTCTTTCAGCGCGAGCCCGACAGCTAACCCCGCAGGCCCGAGAAAGAGGAGTCTGGATTGAAAGCCAGGGCGAAAGAGGGATACGGGGCATGCGCGAGGGCGGGCGCCCGCCCGGCAACGCTGGTCGCGATCGCGTCGGCGATGGCGCTGCTGTGCGGGACGGCGGGCGCCGCCTCGGCGCAAGGCCGGGCGCATCGCGCAAGAGCCAAGCCAGCCGAGCTCCGGCGGCGACGTCACGACCGCAGCCAGCGGTGGGAGCGGCGCCGGCGGGGGCTCCGGATCAGGCGGAGGCTCGGCATCGGGCAAGCTGAGGCTGAAGTCGGAGAGCACCAGCCCCGGCAAGGTGTTCTTCAACGGCACCAGGAAGGCCGCCTATCGCTACTCGATCGCCGGCCGGCGGGCGCGGGACCTGAGGATTCAGGTCGTGCGCCGCCGGACCGGGGAGGTCGTGAGAACCTGGAGGCGCGACCACGTCCAGCCGCGCACCAAGCAGACGATCCGCTGGACGGGCACCGACCGGCAGGGTCGCGAGACCCGGAAGGGCAAGTACGTGTTTCGGGTCCGCGAGCAGGGCGGTGGGGCCGCTGATCGCGGCCGCGCCAAGGGGAAGCCGCCCTCCATCCGCCTCCTGCCGCACAAGTTCCCGGTCCGGGGGCGGCATGACTACTGGGACGGCTTCGGCGCCGGCCGGCACCACATGGGGCAGGACATCGGCGGCAAGTGCGCCTCGAAGGTTGTCGCGGCCCGGGGCGGCAAGGTGCAGTGGCGCGGCTACCAGGCCGGCGGCGCGGGCTACTACCTGGTGATCGACGGCAAGTCCACCGGGCACGACTACGTCTACATGCACCTGAGGCGCAAGCTCCGCCCGCGGGAGGGCAAGCGGGTGCGCACCGGCCAGCGGATCGGCCGCCTCGGCCAATCCGGCAACGCCAGCGGTTGCCACCTGCACTTCGAGCTCTGGTCGCGGCCCGGCTGGTACGACGGCGGGCGGGCGATGCGGTCGGTCAGCAGGCGGCTGAAGAAGTGGGACGCCTGGAGCTAGAGGCGCGAGCGGCCTGTCGCGAACGTCCGCTGCGGTTAGATTTCCGCAGGTGCGAAGCGAGGCCCGTTTTCCCAGCGTCGACCGCCAGGCCGGGCACTACGAGAGCTTCTACCTGAGGACCTCGCGGCCGGCCGGGGGGCAGGGCGTGTGGATCCGGTACACCGTCCACAAGCGCCCCGCCGAAGAGCCCACGGCCGCCCTCTGGCTGACCGTCTTCGACGCCGACGCGCCGGGGCCGCGAGCGACCAAGGCCAGCTTCGCCGCAGGGGAGCTCTCGGCGCCCGACGGCGCCTACATCCGCATCGACGGCGCCGTGCTCGAGCCCGGCCGCGCCACCGGCGAGCTCTCCACGCCCGAGCTCCAGGCGAGCTGGGATCTCAGCTTCGACGATCCCGGCGAGGCGTTCCACCACCTGCCCTACGAGCGGCTCTACGAGGCGCCGCTGCCCCGCACGAAGTTCCTCAGCCCCTACCCGAGCGCGCGGTTTCAGGGCACGGTGACGGTGGGCGGCGAGCGGATCGAGCTCGCCGACTGGCCGGGGATGATCGGTCACAACTGGGGAGCGGAGCACGCCGAGCGCTGGGTGTGGATCCAGGGCGGCGACCTGGGCGGCCAGCGGGGGAGCTGTCTCGACCTCGCCGCCGGCCGGATCAAGATCGGCCCCCTGACCACGCCCTGGGTGGCGAACGGGATGCTGCGCATCGACGGCTCCGAGCACCGGCTCGGCGGCTTCGACCGCATCCTGTCGACGAAGCTGGGCGAGCACCCGACCTCCTGTGAGTTCCAGCTCTCGGGCAAGGACCTGAAGCTGCGCGGCCGGGTGTCGTCGGAGCCCCGAAACTTCGTCGCCTGGGTCTATGCCGATCCCAAGGGCCCCGAGCACAACACGCTCAACTGCTCGATCGCCGACCTCGAGCTGGAGGTCGAGCGCGGCGGTCGCCAGCCCGCAGCGCCTCGAGCTGAGCGGCGGCGCGACCTACGAGATCGGGATGCGCCAGACCGATCACGGCATCCCGCTCCAGCCGTATCCGGACGGCTAGAGGCGCGCCGCGCTCATCTCTTCCTGAACCGCGCCCAGGTGCTCCGCAGGTTCAGTGCCGCCTGGAGCTCCGGTCCGGAGACCCTGGAGCTCCCGCGCGAGCCGACCACGCGCGCGCGTGACGATCCGCGGGGAGTCCCCGCGCTTCAGGACCTTGATCTTGCGCAGCTTGCCGGCAAACAGCCCCGAGAGCCGCGACTCGATCTCGTTCTGCGAGTAGCGAGCCCTCCACTTGTGCACGGGGGACGCACTGTCGTAGGGGTCCCGGACCCCCTTCAGGTAGGGGGCCGGGCCAGCGCCGGGGAAGCCGTGCTCGACGCTCTCCGTCTGACCCCCGAGGTCGAGAAGAAGAACGTCGTCGCCACGCTCCCGCCGTGGCGCACCACCTCGCCCGCGGGTGCGCTTCACGGCCTTGTTGGTGGACGTGGTCTCGGAGCTCTTGCCGCCGTAGACCTGGCTGCGGGTGTCGTCATAGACGTCGAAGGGGCCGTCTCCGCTGGTGGCCAGCACGTAGGAGCGCGCGGCCACCGTCTGCGCCTTGAGCGCCGCCTTTGGCCACGAGGACGGCACCTCGTTCGGGACCACGCCCTTCGCGTATGACTCCAGCCCGACGGCGTTGATCACCAGCAGGTCGCCGCCCGACACGGTCGCCTTCAGCTTGCCTCGATAGACGCCCTTGCCCCCGACCCGGATCGCGCCGCCGCCGCCGGCCGTGCCGGTGTGGCCGCAGTTCGCGATCGCGCCTCGACCGGCGCGCCGCAGGATCACGTCCGAGCCGGACCGCTTGAACCGGTAGCCGCGGCGGCTGCGGAGCCGCTCGCCGCAGGCCTTCCTCGCCTTCCTGAACTTCACGGAGTCCGATCCCGAGCCCAGCAGAACCTTGATCGTCTGGCCTCCGGCGTGCCCGATCCGCGTGTGCCTGTAGTAGTGATGGAGGATCTTGCGATGGCCGCGCCCGTGCTGGGCAAGGCCGTAGGCGCCGTACTGGCTCATGCCGACCCCGTGGCCCCAGCCGCGCCCCTTGACCACCCATTGGGCGCCGCTCGCGCCCCCGGGCCAGGCCAAAGCAGCCAGCGCCACGACGCAGGCCACAAGGCCGACTGCCTTTGTCTTTCGGTTCGCGTCCATCTGTCACTCGACCTCCAACACACCGGGACGGGCCCGAAGCCGCCGTGGCCACCGGCGCCCGTTCCTCGCGTTTTCGTACGCTGGGGCTAGGCGCTTTCATCGACCGGAATGACCCTGGCTACGGCGTAAGCCCCGGCGATAGACGAATGTCCGAGTCTCACCCACGCCTAGCCGTGATTGGAGGTTGCAGATGAGCATCGCGACGCAGGAGCAGACCGTCGTCGACGGAGTCGAGAAGCGCCTCTACATCGGCGGCGAGTGGCGCGATGCCAGCGAGGGCGGCACGCTCGCGGTCGAGGACCCCGCGACCGGCGAGGGGCTGTGCGAGATCGCTGATGCGACCGCGGCCGATGCGAAGGCGGCGCTCGACGCCGCGGTCGCCAGCCAGGCCGAGTGGGCCGCCACGCCCCCCAACCAGCGCGGGGAGATCCTCTGGCGCGCCTTCGAGAACCTCAACCGGCGAGCCGACGACCTCGCGTTGCTGATGACCCTCGAGATGGGCAAGGCGGTGGCGGAGTCGAAGGCCGAGATCGCCTATGCGGCGGAGTTCTTCCGCTGGTTCTCCGGCGAGGCCCTGCGGATCGACGGCGACTACAAGCTGGCGGGCAACGCGGCCAGCCGGGTGCTGGTGATGCGCCAGCCGGTCGGTCCGTGCTTCTTCATCACTCCGTGGAACTTCCCCACCGCGATGGGAACGCGCAAGATCGGCCCCGCGATCGCGGCCGGCTGCACGATGGTCTGGAAGCCGGCCAAGCAGACCCCCCTGTCCGCGTTCGCCCTCGCCCAGGTACTGGAGGAGTGCGGCCTTCCGGGCGGGGTGCTGAACGTGATCACCAGCTCCTCGTCGAGCTCGGTCGCCGAGCCCGTGATCGCCGATCCCCGGTTGCGGAAGCTTTCCTTCACGGGCTCGACCGAGGTCGGGCGCACGCTGATCGCCCAGGCGGCGGACAACGTGCTCAACGTCTCGATGGAGCTGGGAGGCAATGCGCCCTTCCTGATCTTCGACGACGCCGATCTGGACGCGGCGCTGGAGGGAGCGATGATCGCCAAGATGCGAAACATCGGCGAGGCCTGCACCTCGGCGAACCGCTTCCACGTCGCCGACTCCCTGGCCGACGAGTTCGCATCGAGGCTGGCCGATCGCATGGGCTCGCTGAAGGTCGGCCGCGGCACCGAGGAGGGCGTCGACGTAGGCCCGCTGATCGACGACGACCAGCGCTCGAAGGTGGCCGAGCTGGTCAAGGACGCCGTAGGCAAGGGCGCCAAGGCGGTCGTCGGCGGGTCCTCGCTCGACGGCGCCGGCTACTTCTTCGAGCCCACGGTGCTGGGCGGGGTGAGCCAGGACGCCCGCGTGCTGCGGGAGGAGATCTTCGGGCCGGTGGCGCCGATCGCGTCGCTTCTCCTCCGAGGAGGAGGCGATCGCGGCCGCCAACGACACCGAGTACGGGCTCGTCGCCTACGTCTTCACGCGCGACATCAAGCGGGCGCTGCGCGTCTGCGAGGGCCTGGAGACCGGGATGATCGGCCTCAACCAGGGCATGGTCTCGAACGCCGGCGCCCCGTTCGGCGGCGTCAAGCAGTCCGGCATCGGCCGCGAGGGCGGCAACGAGGGCATGGACGAGTTCCTGGAGACGAAGTACGTGGCCGTGAACCTCTGAGCGGGTTGGGAGGAAGCGGACCGTCCGGCTGAGAAATACGACGACCCCGGCCGCTGAGGCCGGGGTCGTCGTAGGATCTCCGGCCGAAGATCGTGATGGGCGTGGCCGAGGCCACGGGTGTGGGAGCATCCTGCTCGTTATGGGCGCGGACACGAGCGAGGCCGCGCGCGTCCGCGAGGCCGCTGCCGCAGAGGCTCCGAAGCACAAGCGACTGCTGCGTTCGGCGGGCGGCGGACGGGTGCTCAGCGCGCTGATGCTTCCCTTTGTCACGGTGCGTCCGCCTTCCGGGTACGGAGTGCTGACCACGACCGGGCGCCGGACCGGGAAGGTGCGCCGCAAGTGCATCCGAGTGATCCGGCGCGGCGATCGCGCCTACATCGTCCAGTTGCGCCCGCCAGAGCTGGCGATGACGCGTCCGACGGTTGTGTCCGCGTGGGTCTGGAACATTCGCGCCCAGCCGCGGGTGTCGTTGCGGATGCGCGGCGGCACGTTCGCCGGCACCGCGCGCGAGCTACACGACCCGGCGGAGTTGGAGCAGGCGCGCGAGGCGATCTGCGAGACGGTAGTCCCGAACGACTACGGCGAGTGCGCCCTCCACCTGCGCGGCCGGCCGACGCGCGAGAAGATCAAGGAGCTTCATCGCTACTGGTTCGACACGGGGATCCCGGTCGTGGTCGAGCTGAAGGAGACAGGAACAGAGGTGTGAGATGAGCGAACCGACCGTCAGCGAGCGCGCGCCCTCGCAGGAGGCGGCCCGCCGGTTCTTCGATCGCTGGGCGCGGTTCTACGGCGCCGACCCTTGCTCGCGGTGGATTCGCAGGGGGCAGAGTCGGGCGCTCGCGGCGTTGGAGCTCGACGAGTCGGATCGCTTGCTCGACGTCGGCTGCGGACCGGGCGTGGCCGTTTGTGAGGCGGCGCCGCTCGTCGCCCGCGCGACCGGCCTTGACCTGTCGCCGGCGATGGTCGCGCGAGCGCGATCCCGGACGGATGGAGTTCCGAACGTCGAGATCGTCGAGGGCGACAGCGCCCAGCTTCCGTTCCCCGATGGGGCGTTCACGGCGGTTCTGTCGACGACCTCGTTTCATCATTACCCGGAGCCAGCCCGGGCGCTCGGCGAGATGCGCCGGGTACTCGAGCCGTCGGGTCGAATTGCGCTCGGCGACCTAGGCTCGGATCGCCTCGTCATGCGCGGCGTCGACGCGTTCTGCCAACGCTACGAGAAGGGACACGTCCACTTCTACGAGACCGGCGAGCTGGTCGCGTTGCTCAACTCAGCGGGCTTTCGCGATGTGACTGCGCGGTCGCTGCTGGCTGGAGCCTACGCGCTCATTACAGCTCGATCGCCGGGACGCGGGTAGCGGACGTGGCTGCTTGTCAGTAGACAGGCAGCGGGTTCCCCGCCCAGAGAAAGAACCAGACCATGAACGCGACGCCGCACGCGGATGCGGCGACGATGAAGACCATCTCCACGCTCGTGGGCTTCTCGGTCCGCGCGGGCTCATCCCTCGCGCTTCGCAGCCATGGGTACTGGGTTCGCGGCGGCGGGATCCGCTCCGCCGTGTCGCGACGGCTGATCGCCCGGCCGACGATGTGCATCACGACCACGTAGCTGATCACGATCCCGGGGAAGACGGCAACCGCGGTCTCCTTGGTCATCCTCGTGATCCCCGCCGCGCCCTGGATCTCGGCGGCGATCAGCAGCCAGACAAGTGGGATGCCGAACCCGATCACCGCAGTGGCGATCACGAACAGCACCGAAATCCCCAACTTCCTGGCGAGCCGCAAAGCCATGCCCAGATGCTGGCGAACGGGCGGGCGTGCCGCAATGCGTACTCAGTATGGTTTCAAGGCAGAAAGTCGCAGAATCTACGATGTTTAACTGAAAATGCCCCTGCTGGACGGCCTCGAACCTGCAGTACGCAAGAGCTTTACCTCCTACGCGTCCACACTCGCCGCGCACGTGGACGAACTCGCCGAGCGAGGCCGTCGCCAGGATCCGCGCCGAGGCCCCCCAGTACGCGGTCGAGGTCCCCGAGCTGGCCGAGGCGATCTCGGCGGGCGCTCGCCCGAGCATCCTTGCTGAGCTCGTGGCGATGCAGGAGGAGGCCGCGCTTCCTGACCGCTGCCCGGCCGTGGACGCCGAGGGCGCTCGGCTCGCGGCGCGCTTCGGGGTCCCGATTGACATGGCGATCTGGGTCTACCGGATCGGCCACTCGGTTCAGTGGGAGGGGTGGTTCAGGCTCGTCGAGCGCCACGAGGGGCATGCGGAGGCCCGGCGGGCGCTGCTCGAGGCCGGCTCACGCTTCTTCTTTGCCTACGCCGACCGGATGAGTCGCTGGGCGACCGAGGAGTACACGGCGGAGCGCGACCGGATGCTTCGCGGCCTGGAGCAGCGCCGCGTGAACCTGGTCAGGGAGCTGCTTGCCGGTCGCAACGTGGACGCGGGGGGACTCGACTACGACCTCAGCCTGCATCACCTCGGCGCGATCGCCTGGGGCCCGGAGGCGGCTGACTCGGCACGTGCCCTCGCCAAGAGCCTCGACCGGCGCCTGCTGATCGTCGGTGCCGCCGACGAGACTTGGTGGGCGTGGCTCGGGGGCCGCAGCTCTCTCTCCGAGCGAGGGCAGACCACACTGCGGCGATGGCGGCCCCCGCATGGCACGCGGTTTGCCTTCGGAGAGGAAGCTGCCGGACGCGAGGGCTTTCGGTCCACACACGAGGAGGCCCTCGCGGCCCACCGCCTCGCGAGCGCGGAGGAGCCGCCGGTGACTCACTATGAGGACGTGGCGCTCGAGGTGCTCGCCGGCCAGGATCCGGAGCGCGCTCGCGCCTTCGTCAGTCGGGAGCTGCGTGGCATCGACGGCGAGGACCTTCGCTCGCGACGCCTGCGCGAGACGCTGCGCGCGTATTTCGCGGCGCATCAAAATGCGGCGGCAACCGCCGCCGCGCTCGGGATCCACGAACAGACCGTGGCCCAGCGTCTGCGGGCGGTGGAAGAGCGCACCGGCAGGAGCGTCGCCGCTCGGCGAACGGAGCTCGATACCGCCCTGCGGCTGAACGGCGAGAGGTAGCGAGTTAGCCGGTCGGCCTCTGTGAGCGGATAGGGTCGGGCCATCGGCGCGCTCGAGCTCGACAAGCTGACCTGGCCCGAGGTCGAGGCGGAGCTCCGCGGTGGGCGCGAGGCGGTGGTGGTGGCCTTCGGCGCTACCGAGCAGCACGCCCACCACATGCCGCTGGCCACCGACGCGCTGCTGGGCGATCACTTCGCCAGCCGACTGGCCGACCGCCTCGACGCCTTCGTGGCGCCGACCGTCCGGGTCGGCTGCTCCAGCCACCACCTGGCCTTTCCGGGGACGCTCTCGATCGCGCGACGAGACCTTCCACGCGATCGTCGCCGACCTCGTCTCCTCGCTGGTTCAGGCCGACTTCAGCCGGATCGTGCTCGTCCCCACCCACGGCGGCAACTTCGCCCCGCTGGCCGCGGCGGTCGAGAGACTGCCGGACTCGCAGCGCCAGCGGGTCGTCGCGATCACCGATCTGAGCGTGCTCCTGCGCGTGGCGCAACTCGGCGAGCAGGAGTTCGAGGTGCCGATGTCCGAGGGTGGCCTGCACGCCGGCGAATGGGAGACGTCCATGCTGCTGGCGATTCACCCCGAGCTGGTCCACATGGACCGCGCCGAGGCCGGCTACGTCGGCGATCCACAGGAAGCGGTGGCCGGCCTGCTCGAGAGCGGGGTCCAGTCGCTGTCGGCGACCGGTGCGATCGGGGATCCAACCCTGGCCAGCGCCGAGCACGGGCGCCGCTACTGGGAGGCGATGCTGGACCTGGCCGTGGAGCTGGTGGAGGCCGAAAGCCGCTAGCGCGGTGAGGCCGCTGAGCCGCTCAGCGGCCCAGCAGCATCCCCATCAGCCCGCTCGAGCTGCGCTTCTGGAGGTAGCACTGGTGGTGCTCCTCCGCGCGCCAGAAGGGCATCGCTGGCTCGATCGTGGTCATGATCGGGTCGCGGAAACGCTCCTGGGCATGCTCGATCACACGCCGAGCCGTCTCGGCCTGCTCGTCGGAGTGCGTGAAGACCACCGAGCGATACTGATAGCCGACGTCCGGTCCCTGGCGGTTGAGCTGGGTCGGGTCGTGGATCTCGAGGTACTTCGAGAGCAGGTCCTCGTAGGTCCACCTTGGAGGGGTCGAAGGTGACCTGGCAGACCTCGACGTGGCCGGTGGTGCCGGTGCACACCTGCTCGTAGGTCGGGTTGTCGACGTCACCGCCCTCGTATCCGACGGCGGTCTCGACGACGCCGGGAAGGTCCTGGAAGGCGGCCTCGACCTGCCAGAAGCAGCCGGCGCCGAAGGTTGCCTTCTCGGTGGCGGTCTGGTTGACGGTCTGGCTGTCGGTGTCCATGCGGCTCCTTCCAGGGTAACTGGGCGTCGGGGATTGCCCTCTTTACCCCTTAGTGGGGGGAGCGGCCGGAGCATTACGCGGCCGCTCCCGCGGCACTGAGATCCCTACGCCGCCTGGGTCTTCACCAGCCCGATCATGTGGCCCTCGGGGTCGTTGAAGAGCCCAATCGTCACCTGGTCCATGACGTCCATGGGGCCCATGACGCGGGATCCGCCGAGGCTCTCGGCCTTTTGCAGGCCGGCCTCGACATCGTCAACCTCGACGTAGAAGGTGGCGTAGCTCTGGCCGTCCGGCCCCGAGCCGATTCCGCCGCCGATCCCGACGCCGTCCGTGTTGGAGTTCCCCTCGCGGGCTACGAGGCCGTAGTTCATCGGGTTGTCCGAGTCGATCTGCCAACCGAACATGTCCGAGTAGAAGCCCTGAAGCCTCTCCCCGTCCTTCCCGATCACCTCGAAGTGCACAACCGCTTGACCCATCTGCTGCTCCTTTCCGGCGGCGCCTCGGCGCCGCGTCTGTGCTCGTAGTCAGTAAGCAGCCTAGGCGCTGGACTACTCGTGCGGTCGCGCGAGCTTGCGGTGGTCGAGGGCTCGCTCGAGGATCTCTTCCTCCACGCCCATCTCCCGCGCAACCTCGCGCAACGGCCGTCCGGACGCGTGCGCTTCCTTGACGATCTCGGTCGCCCGGTCATAGCCGATGTGCGGGTTGAGCGCCGTTGCCGTGGCGAGGGTCGCCTCGGCGTGGCGCTCCGCCACCTCCTCGTCGGCCTCGATCCCCTGCACGCACTTGGTGTCCAGCAGGCGGCAGGCCGCGGCGAGCAGCTTGATCGAGTCCAGCAGGTTGCGGGCGATCAACGGAACCCTGACGTTGAGCTCGAACTGGCCCTGCGAGCCGGCGATCGTGATCGCCGCGTCGTTGCCCATCACCTGCGCTCCGACCTGAATCGCGACCTCGCAGATCACGGGGTTGACCTTGCCGGGCATGATCGAGGAGCCCTTCTGGAGCGCCGGCAGGCGGAGCTCTCCGAGCCCGGCGCGGGGGCCAGAGCCCATCAGCGCGATGTCGTTGGCGATCTTCGTCACTGACACGGCCACGACCTTCAGCGCCCCCGAGAGCTCGACCAGGGCGTCGCGGCTTCCCTGCGCCTCGAAGGGGTCGAGCGGCTCGGAGATCTCCAGCCCGGTGCCCTCGGCGAGCCTGGCGCGCACGCGCTGCGCGAACTCCGAGTGCGTGTTGAGGCCGGTGCCGGTGGCGGTGCCGCCCAGCGGGATCTGACCGACGCGCCCCAGCGTGGCCCTCACCCGCTCCGTGCCCAGCCTGATCTGAGCGGCGTAGCCGCCGAACTCCTGGCCGAGGGTGACGGGAACGGCGTCCATCAGATGCGTGCGCCCGGCCTTGACGACCTCGGCGAACTCCTCCGCCTTGCGCTCCAGGGCGGAGGCGAGCCCGTCCATCGCAGGCAGGAGGTCGTGGGTCACCTCGCCGAGCGCCGCCAGGTGGACCGCCGAAGGGAAGACGTCGTTCGACGACTGTCCCATGTTCACGTGGTCGCTCGGGTGGACCCCCTCCCCGGCGAGGCTCGCGATCACCTCGTTGGCGTTCGTGTGCGACGAGGTGCCGGAGCCGGTCTGGAAGACGTCGATCGGGAACTGGTCGTCGTGCTCGCCGGCGGCGATCGCGTCACCCGCGGCGGCGATTCGCTCGGCGATCTCCGGGTCGAGCAGGCCGAGCTCCGCGTTGACCAGTGCCGCGGCGGACTTGATCCGCCCCAGCCAGCGCACAACGGGGACGGGTATCGGCTGCCCGGAGACGGGGAAGTTGGCGATCGCCTTGCGGGTCTCCTCTCCCCAAAGCTCCGTCGCGGTATCCGTCGCCATCGCTTCCTCCGTTCGCCTTTTCCTGGACACGGAGGCTATCGCCGGGGCGTTTTCTTTCGTGGGGTGCTTGCTAGCCGCCGCTGCGGCCCGCCGCGTACCCCCGCGCGTAGGCCACATCGAACGAGCTCGTGCCGCGGGTCCTCGGGTAACGAGCGCTGGCCTCGATCCGCCGCACCAGGTCGGTGTGTATGCCGCTCGTCTCCGAGACCCCCTCCTGGACCGCGCCCACCAGGTAGCCGAGGCGCAGGGTCTGCGGACCGTCGGGGTCCCGTTCGGCGCCCGCGGAGAGAACGGTGGCCGTCCGCACCAGCGAGGCGCCCACGTCGGCGAGGTCCCCCGCGGACTGGTCGTCCACGAGGCAGCCGCTGATCGGCGTCTCGCCGGCCAGCCGCACCGGGTCGGGCACAGCCTCGAGGGCCTCCAGGTAGGTCGCGGCCGGGGCCAGGCAGGCGGTTGGCGTCTCGCCGCCATCGCTCGAGCCGCAACCGGCAGCGAGGACGGCAATGACGATCAGCGGGGCGAACGCGCGGTGCACCGCCCCCATGCTAGGGCGCGTCCACAGCGGCGCTTGGCAGAATCAGGCGCCGATGGCCGCCTACCGCCCCGTGGACCCGAAGCAGTCGTTCCCCGAACTGGAGGAGCGAGTGCTGGAGCGCTGGCGCGAGCGCGACGTCTTTCACCGCTCCCTGGCGCAGCGCCAGGACGCGCCCGTTTGGAGCTTCTACGAAGGGCCGCCAACCGCCAATGGCGAGCCCGGCTCCCACCACGTCCTGTCGCGCGTGTTCAAGGACATCTACCCTCGCTTCCAGACCATGCGCGGGCACCGGGTGCCCCGCAAGGCCGGCTGGGACTGCCACGGCCTGCCGGTCGAGCTGGAGGTCGAGAAAGAGCTCGGGATCTCCTCGAAGGCCGAGATCGAGGCCTACGGGATCGCCGAGTTCAACCAGCGCTGCCGCGAGTCGGTGTTCCGCTACGTGGAGGAATGGAACCGGCTGACCGAGCGAATCGGCTTCTGGATCGACCTCGACGACCCCTACGTGACCCTCACCAACTCCTACATCGAGTCGGTCTGGTGGTCGCTGCGCAAGATCTGGGATGACGGGCGGCTGTATGAGGCCCACAAGGTGGTCCCCTACTGCCCCCGCGACGGCACGGGGCTTTCCTCGCACGAGGTTGCCCAGGGCTATCAGGACGTCGAGGACCCGTCCGTGTACGTGCGGCTTCCCGTCCGCCAGCCGGAGGCTCCACTTCAGGAGGGGGACGCGCTCCTCGTCTGGACCACCACGCCCTGGACGCTGATCTCCAACGCGGCGGTCGCCATCGGCCCCGAGATCGAGTACGTGCGCGTGCGGCCCGCCGGCTCCGACGAGGTCGTGGTCATCGCCGCGCCGCTGGTCGAGCGGGTGCTGGGCGAGGGCGCCGAGGTCCTCGATCGGCTCCCGGGCAGCGCCCTGGCCGGGACCTCCTACCAGCCACCATTCCCATTCATCACCGACTACGGGCCGCGCGGCCACACCGTGCTCGAGGCGGACTTCGTGACCACCGACGAGGGCACCGGCCTGGTGCACACGGCGATCGCCTTCGGCGAGGACGACTTCCGGCTCGGCGAGCAGTACGGGATCAAGCTCCAGAACCCCGTGCGCGAGGACGGCACCTTCGACGAGCGGATCACAGACTTCGCGGGCCAGTTCGTCAAGGACGCCGACCCGGCGATCGTCGAGGCGCTACGCGACAGTGGCCGCCTGTTTCGCGCCGAGCGCTACCGCCACTCCTATCCCCATTGCTGGCGCTGCGGAACGCCGCTCCTCTACTACGCGAAGTCGAGCTGGTACGTGCGCACCACCGACGTCCGCGAGCGCATGCTGGCCGAGAACGAGAAGATCGGCTGGCACCCCGAGCACATCAAGCACGGCCGGTTCGGCAACTGGCTCGAGGGCAACGTCGATTGGGCGCTCTCTCGCGAGCGCTACTGGGGCACGCCGCTGCCGATCTGGGAGTGCGGGTCCGAGGGCTGCGAGGAGCGTTTCTGCGCCGGGTCGATAGCCGACCTGCGCGAGCGCGGAGCCCAGGTGCCCGACGACCTCCACCGCCCCTACATCGACGAGGTCACGCTGCGCTGCGAGTCCTGCGGCGGCGAGATGCGCCGCGTCCGCGAGACGATCGACGCCTGGTACGACTCGGGCTCGATGCCCTTCGCCCAGTTCCACTACCCCTTCGAGGGAGAGGAGCTGTTCGCGGATCGCTTCCCGGCGGACTTCATCAGCGAGGCGATCGACCAGACCCGCGGCTGGTTCTACTCGCTGCTCGCGATCTCCGTGCTCGTCTTCGACCGCGCCAGCTACCGCAACTGCGTCGTCCTCGGGCTCATCCTCGACCCCGAGGGCCAGAAGATGTCGAAGAGCCGCGGCAACGTGGTCGACCCCTGGGAGGTGATCGGCCGCCACGGCGCGGACGCCTTTCGCTGGTACTACTTCACCGCCCAGCAGCCCTGGGCCGGCTACCGCTTCTCCGCCGACACGGTCGGCGAGTCGGTGCGCCAGTTCATGCTCACGCTCTGGAACACGTACGCGTTCTGGGTCCTGTACGCGAACGCCGAGGGCTCGGCCCGGAGGACCTCGGCCCCTCGCCGGTTGGCGGCAGCTCGGAGCGGGGCACGGACGCGGAGGCGACCTCGATCGTTGGGCGCTCTCGCGGCTCCAGGGCACGGTGCGGACGGTGATCGAGGGCCTGGACGCCTACGACTGCACGACGGCCGGTCGGGCCATCGCCGCCTACGTCGAGGAGCTCTCCAACTGGTACGTGCGACTCTCGCGACGGCGCTTCTGGGAGGGGGACCGCGCCGCCTTCGCCACCCTCCGCCACTGCCTGCTCACGGTCGCCACGCTCCTGGCGCCCTTCACGCCGTTCGTGGCCGACGAGATCTACGCGAACCTGGCCGGGGGCGAGGAGGAGGAATTCGGCGCGGAGCCGGACTCCGTTCACCTGCGCGACTTCCCCGAGCCCGACCCCGCGCTCGAGGATCGCGAGCTGGAGGCCGGGGTCGAGGCGGCACGCCGCGCGGTCGAGCTGGGACGAGCGGCTCGCGCCCAGGCCCGGGTCAAGGTGCGCCAGCCGCTTCGCAAGGCGGTGATCGTGGCCAGCGGCGCCGAGCGGGAGGCCATCGAGCGGCTCGGCGAGCTGGTCGCCGGGGAGTTGAACGTGAAGGAGCTCGAGTTCGTCTCCGAGGAGGCGGAGCTGGTGCGCTATCAGGTGAAGCCGAACTACCGAACGCTCGGCCCCCGCTTCGGCAGGCTGATGCCGAACGCGGCCGCCGCGGTCGAGGCGCTCGACGCGTCCGCGGTCGCCGACGCGGTCGCGGGGCGCACCAGGCTGGGAATCAACGTGGACGGGCAGGAGCACGAGCTCCAACCGGACGACGTGACGCTGGTCATGAAGCCGCTCGACGGCTACCAGGTCGAGGCGGAGGCGGGTCGCGCGGTGGCGCTGGCCGTCGAGCTCGACGACGAGCTCCGTCGCGAGGGGCTGGCGCGCGAGATCGTCCACGCCGTTCAGAACGCCCGCCGCGAGTCCGGCCTGGAGGTCACCGACCGGATCGAGCTGAGGCTGGCGGGGGACGCCGAGCTCCTGGACGCCGCTCGCGCCCACGAGGCATACGTGGCCGGCGAGACGCTCGCCACCTCCGTGTCCTACGACGGCGCCGAGGCGCCGGCCACCGAGATCGGGGACCGAGAGCTGCGGATCGCACTGGAGCGATCCGCGCTAGGTGGCGCCGATCCCGATCGACGCCGTCATCTTCGACCTCGACGGGGTCCTGATCGACTCCGAGCCCGCGTGGGCGGAGGTCCGCGAGCAGCTGACCCGGGACTCCGGCGGCCGCTGGCACGAGGGCGCGCAGGAGGAGATGATGGGCATGAGCTCCAAGGAGTGGTCGCGCTACATGCACTCCGAGCTCGGCGTGCCGATGGAGCCGGAAGAGATCTCGGCCGCCGTGGTCGATGGGCTGAAGGCCCGCTACCGGCGGCACCTCCCGCTGCTGCCGCATGCGGTCGAGACGGTGCGCGCCCTCGCGGAGCGTTGGCCGCTGGCGGTGGCCTCCTCGGCCAACCGGCCGCTGATCGACTTCGTGCTGGAGCTGAGCGGCATGGCGGACCTCTTCCGCGCCACGGTCTCCTCCGAGGAGGTGCCGCACGGGAAGCCCGAGCCGGACGTCTACATCGAGGCTGCGCGGCGGCTGGACGTTGACCCGGGAGGGTGCGTCGCGGTCGAGGACTCGACCAGCGGGATCCACGCGGCCCACGCCGCCGGCATGCGGGTGATCGCCGTCCCGCGCCCGGACTTCCCGCCCGACGCCGACGCGCTGCGACTCGCCGACGCCGTGCTCGGCTCGCTGGGCGAGCTCGAGGCGGCGCTGGACGAGCTGAACTAGGCGGTCAGGGCCGGCTCGAGCTCGGCCTCGAGGCGGCGCTTCGGCATCGCGCCGACGACCCGCTTGGCCTCGGCGCCGTCCTTGAACAGGATCAGGGTCGGGATCGAGAGGACGTCGAAGCGCGCCGCGGTCTGCTGGTTCTCGTCGGTGTTGATGCTGACGATGCGAAGGTCCTCGCGCTCGCCCGCCATCTCCTCGAGGATCGGGTGGACGACGCGGCAGGGCCCGCACCAGGGCGCCCAGAAGTCCACCAGCACCGGCTGCTCGGCCTCGAGCACCTCAGACTGGAAGTTGCCGTCGGTCACGTCGGGGAGCTTCCCAGTCACTTCTCGTCTCCTGATCGCTCGATCTGCATCGTCGTAGGTCGCCGGCCACAGGTCTCGGCCGACACCGCTATACAAAATATAGTACGGGACCCGGTGGCGCTTTTCTGTCGCCTCAGGTAGGGAAGCGTTACACGGCCCGAGGCGCCATTCACCGTCCCCGAAGCCGCATGGCGGGCACTCGCCAGGCCGCCTCGAGCATCACCGAGCCGGTCATCTTCGATTGGCCGACACGGCGGTCGCGGAAGGTGATCGGCACCTCGACCACCCTGAAGCCGGCCCGGATCGTCCGGAACGTGGTCTCGACCTGGAACGCGTAGCCGAACGAGGCCAGGGACCCCAGGTCGATCGCCTCCAGCGCCCGGCGGCGAAAGACCTTGAAGCCGCCGGTCAGGTCCTGGATCTCGACGCCCAGCGCCGCCCGCGCGTAGGCGCTCCCCCAGCGGCTGATCGCGCGCCGGCCCGGGCCCCAGTCGGCGACCCCGCCGCCCTCCACGTAGCGCGAGCCGAGCACCAGGTCCGCGTCGCCGGCGGCCTCCAGCAGGCGCGGGAGATCGGCCGGGTCGTGCGAGAAGTCGGCGTCCATGTGAGCAATCAGCTCCGCCCCGCCCGCCAACGCCTGGCGAAACCCGGCGACGTAGGCGGGGCCAAGACCCCTCTTGGCCGGCCGATGCAGAACGGAAACGTCATCGCGACCCTCTGCGAGGCGGTCGGCGATCCGCCCGGTGCCGTCGGGGGATGAGTCGTCGACGACCAGCAGCCGCCGCGCCGGCGGCAGCTGCTCGAGTGCCTCGGCGACGATCGCCTCGAGGTTGGCGGCCTCGTTGTAGGTGGGAATGACGAGCCAGACGGCCGCGTTCTCCGACACCCCCGGATGCTATTCGCCGTCCGCCCGCGGCGGAGCAGCCGGCCGCGCCCGAATAGGTTTGGGGCATGCGAAACGCCGAGATCGCCGAGGCGCTGGCCGAGCTGGCGACGCTGTACGAGCTCGACGGGGCGATCAGGTACCGCGTGCTCGCCTACCGCGAGGCGGCCCGAGTGATCCGGCAGAGCCCCGTATCCGGTCGAGGACCTGGCGCGTGCCGGCAGGGCGACCGAGCTGCCCGGGGTCGGCAAGACCCTGGAGCAGAAGATCGTGACGCTGCTCGACACCGGCGAGATCCCCTCCGCGGCGAAGCTGAAGCGAAAGTTCCCGCCCTCGCTGATCGAGGTGACCATGGTCCCCGGGGTGGGCGCGAAGACCGCGCGCCGCCTGTACGACGAGCTCGGGTGTCTCGAGCCTGGAGGAGCTGCGCGCCGCCGCCGAGCAGGAGCGGATCCGCCAGCTCAAGGGCCTCGGGCCGAAGGCGGAGGAGAACGTGCTGGCGGCGCTGGGCAAGCTCACCGACGGGGCGCCCGCCGAGCGGCTGCTGCTCTCCGAGGTGCTGCCGGTGGCCGAGCAGCTCGCGGAGGACCTCCGCGCCCACCCCGCCAGCGACGCGGTCGAGGTCGCCGGCTCGGCCCGGCGGCGCACCGAGACCTGCCACGACCTGGACCTGATCGCCACCGCCAGCGAGCCCGCGGCGCTGGCGCGGGCGCTTCTCGACCATCCCCTGGCGGCAACCAAGGGCTCCGCCGGCGAGGGCGGCGCTCGGATCACGACCCACAACGGGATCGCCGTCGACCTGCGGATCGTCGCCCCCGCCGCTTACGGAAACCTGCTTCAGCACTTCACCGGGTCCGCCGAGCACAACATCGAGCTGCGCGAGCGCGCCGTGGGGATGGAGCTCTCCGTCTCCGAGCACGGGATCACCGACACGCGCACCGGCGAGGTCTCCCGCTACGCGACCGAGGCCGAGGTGTACGAGCGCCTCGGTCTGGCCTACATCGAGCCCGAGCTGCGCGAGGCCAGCGGCGAGATCGCCGCCGCGGCCGCCGGCACGCTGCCGGAGCTCGTCGCCGATGGACGACATCCGCGGCGACCTGCACTGCCACACCACGATCTCCGACGGCCACAACACGCTCGAGGAGATGGCCGAGGCCGCGCGGGCCCGCGGCTACGCCTACCTCGCGGTCACCGACCACTCCGCCAGCCACGGCTTCGGCAACCACGTCACGGCGAAGCGGCTGCGGGAGCGAATCGAGGAGGTGCGGGATTTCAACACGGGCCGCCGCGGCTTCCGGCTGCTCGCCGGCTCCGAGGTGAACATCCTCCCCGACGGCTCGCTCGACTACGCGGATGACCTGCTGGCCGAGCTCGACTGGGTCGTGGCCAGCGTCCACACCTCGTTCAAGATCTCCCGGCGGGCGATGACCGAGCGGGTGATCGCGGCCATCGAGCACCCCCTGGTCGACTGCATCGGCCACCTCAGCGGGCGCCTGATCGGAAGGCGCGATCCCTACGACATCGACGTCGAGCGCGTGTTCGAGGCCGCGGTCCGCACCGGGACGATGCTGGAGATCAACGGCAACCCGAACCGCCGCGACCTCTCCGAGCGTCACGCCCGGCTCGCCGCCGAGGCCGGCGTCTTGATCTGCGTCAACACCGACGCACATCGGGTGGCGACCCTCCACAACATGGTCTACGGGATGGCCACCGCCCGGCGCGCCTGGCTGACTCCGAAGCAGGTCGCGAACACGCGGCCCTGGCGCGAGTTCGCCCGCCTGCGCAAGCGGGCCCGGCGATAGAAGATCGCCCGCTCGCAGCCGCCAGGAGATAGTTTGCTACGGTAATTAGCAATGGCAAAGACTTCAGCCGTGCTCACCCGTTCCGCCTCCCGAGGGGCGGCCGATGCTCGGCGCGGCGAGCTGGCGGCGCGGTTGCGGCTGGTGATCGCCCGCACGGCGCGGCGACTGCGGCAGGAGGCCGGGACGGAGCTCAGCCCCACCCAGACGGCTGCGCTGGCGACGATCGAGCGCCACGGGCCCCTCACCCCCAGCGCGCTTGCCGAGCTGGAGCGGGTGCAGCGGCCCACCGCGACCCGGATCGTCGCCCGGCTCACCGACGAGGCGCTCGTCGAGCGCGCCACCGATCCCGCCGACGGAAGGTCGTTCACCGTCGCCGCGACGCCCCAGGGCAACGCCTTGCTGCGCAAGCTTCGCACCCGCAAGAACGCCTACCTGGCCCGCCGCCTCCGGAACCTCGACGACGCCGACCTCGCGACGCTCGAACGGGCGGCCGAGATCCTCGAGCGCCTTCTCGAGGGTGAGCGCCGTTGAGCCGGGCGCTGCGCCGCTCCTTCACTTCCCTGGCCGTCCCCAACTACCGCCGCTACTTCGCGGGCCAGCTGGTCTCGGTGAGCGGCAACTGGACCCAGGTCGTGGCCGAGATGTGGCTGATCCTGGCGCTCACCGGGAGCGGTTTGGCGGTCGGGGTCACCTCGGCGCTCCAGTTCCTGCCGCTGCTCCTGTTCGGCGCCTGGGGAGGCCTGCTGGCCGATCGCATTCCGAAGCGCACGCTGCTGATGGTCACGCAGACGATGATGGCTGTCCCCGCCTTGGCTCTGTGGGCGGTGACGAGCGCCGGCGTCGTCGAGCCGTGGATGGTCTACGCCCTCGTCTTCGCCCGGGGGACGATCAACGCGGTGGACTTCCCCACCCGCCAGAGCTTCGCGATCGAGATGGTGGGCGCCGACCGGGTGGTCAACGCGGTCAGCCTGAACAGCGTCCTGATCCATTCCGCTCGCATCGTGGGACCGGCGACGGCCGGGATCCTGATCACCACGGTCGGGGTCGGCACCTGCTTCCTGGTCAACGCCATCTCATTCGGTGCCATGGTCGTCGCCCTGAGGGCGATGGAGCCGCATCAGCTTCGCCCCGCCCCCGTGGCTTCTGGCGGCTCCGGCGCCGTTCGCGCCGCGCTGCGTTACGTCCGGCAAACGCCGGCCCTCGCGATCCCGCTGGCGATGATGGCCCTGGTCGGGACACTGGGCTACAACTTCCAAGTCATCCTGCCGCTGCTGGCGCGCTTCAGCTTCGACGGCGGCGCCGCCACGTACACCCTCCTCGCGGTGGCGATGGGGGCCGGATCGGTGGCCGGCGCCTTGGTGGCTGGGGCGCGCGGGCGCGTCGGGCCTGGCCTGCTGGTCGGCTCCGCCTTCGGGTTCGGCGCCGTCGCGCTGATCGCCGCCGCCGCGCCCACCCTGCCCCTCGAGGCGATCGCCCTGGTCCCGCTCGGCGCTGCCAGCGTCACCTTCGCCGCCGGCATCAACTCCTCGCTCCAGCTCACCGCGGATCCGGCGATGCGCGGGCGGGTGATGGCCCTCTACTCGATGGTGTTCCTCGGCTCGACCCCGATCGGCGGCCCGATCGCCGGCTGGCTCAGCGAGGCGATCGACCCCCGAGCCGCCCTCGTGCTCGCGGGCGTCGCCGGAGTGGTGGCGGCGATCGGCGCCAGAGCAGCCTTCGGGCGCCTGCCCGCTCCCGGACCGCCGCTGCGCGACTGCGAGCAAACCCGCTCGGAGCGACCACGTGCGGCTAGCGCTCGGCGGCCTCTCGCTCCGGTGGCGGGGGCGGCGGGTGACCGGCGGGCATCCGATCGCGTCCCAGACCGGGTGTCCGGATCAGCCTGATCGGCTCCAGCGCGGAGGTCGGCTCGACGTAGAAGCGGACCCCGTCGCGCTCCTCGATCGCAGTCACCGCCCGCTCCCGGTTTCGCCACGCAAGCGCGTTCAGGATCGCGAAGCCGGCGCCGACCGCGGCGACCTGGGGAAACAGCCAGGCAAGCCCGGCGACCACGATCGCGAAGCCGGCGATCGGCCACAGCCGCAGGAACGCGATTCGCCCCGGGGTCTCGGTGGGGAGCGAAGTTGCCGTCCGCGCCGATGCCAGCGCTTGCCCCATCGCCTCCCCGGCCCGCGAGGAGCCTCCCAGGACGATGCCGAGGACGGCTGCCACCGCCCACCAGCCACCCGCGAAGATCAGGGTGGCGTTGTCGGCATCCTGCTTCGCCGCCACCACCGTGACCGCGCCCAGCGCGGTCGCGGATCCCCCGATCAACAGCACCGTGAGCCGGAGGAGGTCGACGAACAGCATCAGCCGCGCGCCCTTTCCGGGACCGGGGCTTCCGGCTCCGCCAACGCTCTCAGCACCGCCAGGAAGTCATCCGTGCCGCCAACGACCGCATCCGCCTGCTCTGTGAGCCCCGCCGGCGCCTCGGCGGAGTCGATCCCGATGCAGACGGCGCCGGCCAGGGCTCCCGCGGCGACCAGCGAGCGCAGAGCGTGGAAGGCATCGAGATCCGTGCGGTCGTCACCGGCGAACAGCGCCCACTCGATCGGCTGCGCGGAGAGCAGTCGCGTCACGGCCGTTCCCTTGTCGATTCCCGAGACGGGGCGAAGCTCCAGCACCTTGCGCCCCCAGTGAGGCTCGAGACCGGCCTTCCCGGCCGCGGCCGCAATCTCGCCCGCCCGCCGCTCGGCACCCTCCTCGTCAGCGGCCCCCCGCCAGTGAAGGGCCTGGATCGGTCCCTTGTCCTCGAGCCGCAGCCCGGCGTCCCTGAGCGCGCCGGAATCGAGCTTACGGACGAAGTCGCGCACCGCCACGACGCGTTCGGCGACCGCGGGATCGACGATCGCCTCCTCGGCGCGCGGGGCCAGCAGCTCGAGGCCGTGGTTGCCGGCGTAGGCGAGCTCATCGACCCCAACCAGCCGGCGTGCCTCGGCGGCCCGCCGACCCGAGACGCAGGCCACCAGCGCGTAGCGTCGTGCCAGGGCCCGGAGCGCCTCGCGGGTCTCCTCGGGGACGGCGGCGGACCCGGGATCGCTGACGATCGGGGCCAGCGTCCCGTCGACGTCACACAGCACGGCGGCGGACCCGGGATCTGAACGCAGCGGCGCGATCAGCTGCGCGATCCTCGCCGCGATGGCCGCCCCCGTGGTCATGGCGGCGTGGCGGTGGCGGCCCTCATGGTGACTAGTATCGCCGCCCGTGTCCCGTGACCGACTCCTGAAGCTGGTGGCGATCGGCACTGCGGCGGGAGCCTTCAGCGGCCTGTTCGGGGTCGGTGGCGGGACGGTGATCGTGCCGCTCCTGATCCTCTGGCTCGGCTACGGCGAGCGCGAGGCCACAGGCACCAGCCTGGCCGCGATCGTCGTCATCGCCGCACTCGCCACTGTCGGCCAGGGCCTGTACGGGAACGTGGATGTGGCGAAGGCATTGGTGGTCGGAGCCCCGGCCCTGGCCGGAGTGGTGGCCGGGGCGGCACTGCAGCAGAGGCTGCCTGAGCGGGCCGTGGCCCTGCTGTTCGCGGCGCTCTTGGTGGCCACGGCGGTGGGGCTGATGGTGCCCTGATGGAGTACGTGGCCGCAGCCCTGCTGGGGTTCGCCGGGGGCACCCTGGGTGGCTTGGTCGGCGTCGGCGGCGGGGTCCTGTTCGTGCCCGCGCTGGCGATCTTCCTCGACCAGTCGCAGATCCGCGCCGAGTCGACCTCGTTGCTGGCGATCGTCTTCGTGGCCTTGGTGGGAGCCTGGCGCCAGCAGGGCTACGGAAACGTGAGGGTCCGGGACGGCCTGCTGGTCGGCGCCCTCTCGCCGCTCGGCGTGGTCGCCGGGGTGCTGATCTCGAACGCCGTTTCGGAGCGCACCCTGGAGCTTTTGTTCTCGGCCCTTGCCCTGGTGTTCGCCGCTCAGCTCGTCCGCCGAGCCCTGTCATCGCCCCCCAGCCAGGTGTCCGGCTAGGTGAGCCCCTGCTCCAGCGCCCCCTTGACCGAGGCGTCGAGGCCGTTCAGCCGGTAGAGCGCCAGCGCCTCGGCGCAGGCGAAGCCCCGCGCTCCCGGGCCGGCGCCCTGGCGAGCGCGACCGGCGCCGGCCTCCGCGCCATGGTGCGAGAGCACGCAGTGAAGCAGCGCCAGCCGCCGCTCGGCGGGCAGCTCGCCCGCCACCCCCGCGACCATCTGCGCTCCGATGGTCAGGTGGCCCAGCAAGCGGCCCTCGTCGCTGACCCCGAACTCCGCCTCGTAGGTGAATTCGCGCGTCTTGCCGACGTCGTGAACGAGCGCCGCCGCCATCAGCAGATCGGAGTCGAGCCTGGGGTGGAGCTGGCACAGCTCGCCCACCAGCGTCCCGACCGAGACGGTGTGCTCGAGCAGGCCACCGAGGTAGGCGTGATGCCCGCCCCTGGTGCAGGGAGCGCGGCGAAAGTCGCCCGCCACCGGCTCGGAGAAAAGGAGCCGTTCGACGACCCGGCGCAGGCCGGGATCGTGAACCTCGCGGCACAGGTGCTCGAGGAAGCCCTCCAGCTCCTCGACCGAGCGATAGGCAGCGGGAAGGAATTCGGCTGGGTCGAACGAGCCGGGGTCGAGCCGGCGCACGTCGTCGAGCTCAGCCGCCAGCTCGCCCCGGAAGCGCTCCACCTTGCCGCGGGCGAGCACGGCGTCGCCACGCTCGAAGCGCAGCCCGATCCGGTCAGCCTCGCGGAAGACGCGAGCCGCGAGCGTGCCGGTACGGTCGCGCAGCTCAAGCGACAGGTACGCGCCGCCGTTCCGGGCCGTCAAACGGTCCTTCCGCAGGCACGCGTAGCGGCCGTCGAAGCGCTGACCGGGACGCAGCTCCGCGATCGCGTGCTGAGCCCGGTCGCCCTCCGAGATCGCCACCGCCGCTTCCACACCCCGATCGTGAAGGCCGGGCCGGACGGCTCGCGCACTCTCGCCGCGGCTTGATTCGACCCGATTCCGAGTAGGCTCGCGTCATGGATCCGGTGATCTGGCAGGGCGATCCACCTGAGCTTCGCTCGCCCGCTTTGGTCTGCGCCTTCGCCGGCTGGAACGACGCGGCCAGCGCAGCCAGCGCGGCCCTGGAGACGGTCGCCGCGTCGCTCGACTCGGACGTCGCAGCGCGGATCGACCCGGAGGAGTTCTACGACTTTCAGGTGAATCGGCCGACGATCCGCCTGGTCGAGGGACAGACCCGCCAGATCGATTGGCCACAGAACACGCTGTTGACCGTGAGGGTGCCCAACGCGGAGCGCGATCTGGTGCTGCTCAGCGGGGTCGAGCCGAATGTTCGCTGGCGCACCTTCGCCGACGCGATTGTGGCCGCCGCCGAACGCCTCGGCGTCCAGATGGTGATCACGCTCGGCGCCCTGATCGCCGACGTTGCCCACACGCGTCCGGTGCCGATCACGGGCCTCGCCTCCGATCCGGAGCTGGTCGAGCAGCTCGGCCTCAGCCGGTCCAACTACGAAGGCCCGACCGGGATCGTGGGCGTCGTGCACGACGCCTGCCGGCGGCGGGAGATCGCGTCCGCCAGCCTCTGGGCCGCGGTCCCGCACTACGTCGCCGCGGTGCCAAATCCGAAGGCGGCGTTGGCGCTGTTGCGCCGCCTGGAGGGACTGACAGGGATCGCCGTCGAAGCCTCGGAGCTGGAGGACGCCACCGAGCGCTTCGAGGACCAGGTCGATCGCGCCATCTCCGCAAACCCGGAGATCGAGGAGCTGGTCCGCAACCTGGAGGCCGCGCAGGAGGGCGAGTTCGAGCCCAGCCAGGACGTTCCCTCGGCCGACGACATCGCCCAGGAGTTCCAGCGCTTCCTCCGCCAGCGAGGCACGGACGAGAACTAGCTGCCGTGCGGGGCCTCACGCTTCCGAGGCGGGGCAGATGAGTCGGTAGTCGCACCAGCTGCAGATCTCGTATGAGGGCCGGGGCTCGAAGTCCTGGCCCTCGATCCCGGCCGCCACTTCGAGCACCGTGCGCTCGACCCGCTCGGCGTCGTCGGGGGCCGCCGGCACGGGCACCTGCTCGTCCTCGAGCACGTACCAGTAGCTGCCCAGCTCCGTCTCGACCTGCCATGCCTCGCGGGCCCCGAGCCGGTACAGGGCCAGCTGCACGTCCTCGCCCGAGCCGGTCCTCCGCTCGCCGGTCTTGTAGTCGATCAGCTCGTAACCGCCGTCGGGGTGCTGGTCGACCCGATCCACCCGCCCGCGGAGCCGATGGGAGCCGATCGCGAAGGCAAAGCTGCGCTCCAGCCAGACGGGCCTCGCCTCGGAGCGCTCCTGATGCTCGTGGTAGCGGGCCAGCGCCGCCACAGCCCGGTCGCGGTACTGGAGCTCGTCGTCCGAGGCGCCGAACCCCGTGCGGCGCCAACCTGCCTCGAACAGCGCCAGCAGGCGATCGAGGCTGCCGGCCGGCGATGGAGGCTGGGCCTGTGACCCGGCGGCCTCCCGGAGCGCATCGGCGCGCAGCCGCTCGCTGTGGAAGCGCTCCAGCACCTGGTGGATCAGGATCCCGAAGCGCTGGTTGATCGTCGGCTCCTGCGGGATCGCGAACACCCGCGCGAACTTGTACTTCAGCGGGCAGGTCCGGTACAGGTCGATATCCGAGGCGGACAGCGCCAGACCCTCGCCGCGGCGGGGGATGAACTGCTCCAGCGACGGCTCTCGCCGGGCGGCGACCAGCTCGCGCCGCGCCGCCAGGTCGCGCTCCTCGCCGCTCACGTACTCGTCCAGCGCCGACGCCTCCAGCGCCGCTCGCTGCTCCGGCGAGGCCGCCCGGCCAAGCAGCTCGTTGAGCGTCGCCAGCGCCTCCGGGGCGGGCTCGGTGCCAGGGCGCTGGACCAGCGCCGCGAGCTTGATCAGCTCCAGATAGCGCGCCACCGCCTGGGTCACGTCCTCGGCCGTGTCCAGGCGCATCTCCGAGAGTGCCGAGCCCGCCCGCCAGGACGCCTCCAGCACTTCGTCGCGAAGCATCCGGTAGGTCGAGTGGAGCCCCTCAGCGGGCCCGAACAGCTCCTCGGTGTGCACTTCCTCCTCGGCGTTCAGCGCATCGCGCGCCGCCTCGTAGAAGGGCGAGGGCCCGACCGGTCCCTCACCGGTGGCCTCCGGCCAGGAGAGGACCAGGGCGGCGCGGGCGCGGCTCACCGCCAGGTAGGCGAGCCGGACGGCGCGGGCCGAGACCCCGGAGCGAGTGACGGGCGAGTCCAGGCCTCCGTTCGGGGGCCGCTCGGCGAGCAGCTTCGGCGGGATCCAAGCCGCATCGGGGTCGCCCCCCGCAATCGCGCCGCGATGCAGGCCAAGCAGGTAGACGTGCTCGAACTCGAGCCCCTTGACCTGCTCGGGCTCGGCGAGCACGACCTCGCCGGGCGGCGGGGTGGCCGCATCGTCGGGATCGAGCTCGCCCGCGTCCGCCACCGCGGTCAGGTGGCGAACGAAGTCCCGCACCGAGCCGCGTGGCTCGCGGCGAGTCCACTCCGCCGCGAGCTCCGAGAGGCGCGAGAGGCTCCGCAACCGCTCGGCCGCTTCCGGGGTGGCGACGAAGAGGCGATGGCGGCGCAGCCCGATGCGTTCGATGAGGCGCCGCACGAAGACGTCCGCCCGGATCTCCTCCAGCGCCGCCGCTGCCGCGCGGTGGAGCTTCAGGAACGCCTGGATCCGGTCGCGGGCTTCGGGCGGTAGCTGGGGGCTCTCGAGGGCCGCCTCGAGCGCCGAGATCATGTCCAGCTTCCGACGCCGGGCGATCGCGGTGCAGCGCGCCAAATCGATCGAGCGAAGCTCGACGGGCGGCCGAGTCACGGCCCGCACCACCGCCGGGGAGTCGGTCGGATCCGCGAGCATCCGCAGCCAGGCCAGCACGTCGCGGACTTCGGGCCGCTGGAAAAGAGCGGCGTCGCCGGCGAAGCGGAACGGCACCCGGCGCTCCTCGAGCGCCGCGGCCACCAGGCGCGCCTCGCGCCAGCCGGAGCCAACGATCACGCAGACGGCCTCGGGTCGCACCTCCCCCGCCGCCAGCAGGTGCTCGATCTCCCGCGCCGCTGCCTGTGCCTGGGCGCGCTCACCGCTACAACGCCAGAACCTGACCAGGCTCTCGACCCCATCCGCGTCCTGGCCGTTTTCCCCTCCGCCCTCCGACAGCGCGCCGACGGCGGCAGCCGCGCGGGCGATGGTGGGGCCGAAGCGGAGGGGCCGGTCGAGGACCACCTGGTCGGCGTCGGGGTGGCTGTCCATGAACGAGGGGGCCGGGTCGCGGACGGCCAGAGGGGGTCGGCGAATCGACTGGCCCAGGTCGCAGGCGCAGACCAGGTTGCCGTGCTCGGCCGCCAACTCCTCGACCAGCGCGCGGTGAGCCGCACCCGCGTCCTCGAGCTCGTCGACCATCAGGAAGGGAAAGCGCTCGGAGAGCGCACGGCGCACGTCGGCGCGCCCGCCGAGCAGGCGCTCCAGCTCGATCACCAGGTCACCGGCGTCCAGGCTGCCGCAATCGCGCAGGACGCGATCGTGACTCGCGTACAGATCGGCGAACTCGCGCTCCCGCCGGGCTCGCTCGCGCTGGACCGGCTCCTGGGCCTCGCGCTCGCGTTGCTCGGCCCAATCGCGCAGCCGCCCGGGGGTGATCCGCTCCGCCTTCAGGGCGTCGATGCGGCGCAGGAGCCTGGCCAGAAGGCCGGCCGGGTTGCCGCGGATCTCGTGCCTGCGCAGCGACAGGTCATCGAGCCGGTCGAGCAGCATCGCCAGCCGGTCGGCGGCGCGCACCGTGGCGAAGAACGGATCCAGCCCCGCCTCGAGCGCGTGCTCTCGGAGCAGGCGTTCGGCGGCGACCTCATAGGTCGAGATCCAGAGCTCCTCGTAGGGAAGCTCGATCAGGGCGGCCGTACGCGCGCGCAGGTGCGTGGCGGCGGCGCGCGAGCGCGTCAGCACCATGATCCGCTCGGGAGCGGTTCCCCCTGCGACCAAACGAGCGAGCCTGGCCGCCAGTGCCTCACTTCGCCCCGAGCCCGCCGGGCCCACCAGCAGCATCGCCCCGGAGCCGTGCTCCACCACCCGTCGCTGGGCATCCGTGAGCTGCATCCCGAGGCCGGCGGGGTCTCCCTCCATCGGCGTAACGCTAGCGGGCCGGGCGAGCGTCACCCGATGGGCCTAGCATGGCCTGGGTGGCGCGCCAGCACTCCTCCGAACCGGCCGGGGCCGCGCCTGGCGCGAACCCGCATGAGGCGGATTGGCTCTCCGCCTGCCGGCGCATGGTGGCCGCCCAACGCGAGCTGTTCGCCGAGCAGCGCGGAATCGCGACCCGCACGGTCTACGCCGGGGTCGGTGAGGGCGGCGACCGGACGCTGGCCATCGATCGCCTATGCGAGGACATCGTGTTCGCCGAGCTGGAGCGGCTGCACGCCGAAGGGCACCAGTTCACGGCGATCTCCGAGGAGCGCGGCGAGGTCGCCTTCGGCGACCCCGGGTCGGCGGTCCGCGTCATCGTCGACCCCCTCGACGGCTCGCTGAATGCGCGCCGCATGCTTCCCTCGCACTCGCTCAGCATCGCCGTCGCCGGGGGCGCGACGATGGCCGACGTCGAGCTCGGCTACGTGTACGACTTCGGCGCCGCCGAGGAGTACTTCGCACGCCGCGGCCAGGGTGCAACCCTCGACGGCAGGGAGCTGCGAGCCGAGGGCCCCGGCTTCGGCCTCGAGGTGGTGGGAATCGAGTCGGCGAAGCCAGAGCGCACGCTTCCCGTGCTGGAGGCGCTCGCCGGCAAGGCCTATCGGATCCGGGCCGTCGGCTCGATCGCGATCTCCCTCTGCTACGTGGCCGGGGGGCGCTTCGACGGCATGCTGACCGGCCGTGCCTGCCGCTCCGTCGACGCCGCCGGCGGGCAGCTGATCGCGCTTGAGGCCGGCGCCGAGGTGGTCTTCGACGGCGCTGGCCTGGATGTGAGCCTCGACCTCGACGCCCGCTACCACGTCGCCGCGGCCCTCGATCGAGAGCTGCTGGCGACCGTGCTCGAGGCCCAGGAGCGCGCCGAGCCGTCCGGCTAGCGAAGCGGCGCGGTGAGCTTCCGCACCACCTCGGCAGTGATGTCCGGGCGGCTGATCGGCCCGTCTTCGGCCTCGACGATGTGAGCCTCCGGCAGCAGGTCTCGAGCGCTCCGCAGCAGCTCGCGCGGAGACAGGGGGTTCTCGAAGTAGATGACCCAGAGCCGGTCCCCCAGGGCGGGGCCGATCCGGGTCAGGTCGTCCGAGAGGACGGCCGCTTCGGCGCGCTCCTGCGCAGCATCGGGCGGGCAGTAGGCGACCTGAGCGGCCACCCGCTCGGCCGCCTCAGCGTCGCTCAGCTGCGGGTTGGTGATGCTGATCATCGTCCGGAGCACCGGACGGGGGTCGACGCTGAGCTGCTTCAGGGCGGCCTCGACCACCGACTCCGAGGCAGCGATCGAGTCCATCTCGCGCTGCTGGAACTGGAGCTCGACGACGCTGCTGGCGAGAACGACCGCCTCTACCGACCGCGGCCGCTCGGCAGCCACCCTCAGGCATGATGCGTTGGCGCCCGCCGAGACCACCACCCCGGGACCGCCGACCTCGTCGACCAACGCCGCCATGTCGTCGGCGTCGGTGGCGATGTCATAGGGACCGCGCCTGGTCGATTCACCGAGGCCGCGCGGATCCCAGGTCACCACGCGGTGGTCGGTGGCGAGGTCGGTGAGCAGGTCGCCGTATGTGCTCGGCATCGTCGTCCAGCCGGCGTGCGCGAAGAACACCGCCGGCCCCTCGCCGCGCTCCTCCCAGTGGATCTCGACTCCATCGTCGCGCTTCAGCTGCGGCACATGCTGAAGCTAGCGCACGTGACCGTAACCGGGGTAGGCGGCCGGGGTACAAACACCTGTTCGGGTTGCTAGACTCGAACAACCTTAGAAATAAGGAGATCGAGAGAGCTACGACCCACCGAGAGAGGTTGATAGGACACATGACAGCCAACGGCAACACCCAGCCCAGGACCAGCGCCAGGACCGCCAGGACCAGCGCCGGGACCGCCAGGACCAGCGGCACGACGACCACGAAGTCTCGCAACGGCACCGTCGCGTACGCGCGGCAGACCGCCGAGCGGTCCGTCGACGTTCCCGTCGGCGTGGCGCTGTCGGTCGCCGACCGGGTCAACGAGATCGTCGAGCCGTTCACGGCGCGCGCGACAGCCGAGCGGGAGCTGAGGGGCGTCCGCACGCGGGTCCAGCGCGAACTGAACAGGTTCGAGCGGCGTGGCGCCGGCGCTCGTCGCAAGACCAGGACGCGGGTGCGTCAGACTCGCAACCGGGTCGAGCGGGAGCTCAAGCAGCGGCGTCGCAAGGTCCAGACGACGGTGAAGCAGAACCGCGTCAAGGCCGAGGACGGCCTGAAGCGCGCCCAGACCGCCGTCAGCGACCGCGTCTCGACGCTGGTCTAAGACGCTTAGCCCGGGCCGCCTCGAGAGGTGGCGAGCCCGGAGAGAGCTGCCCACGGGGGAGGCGCCGCATCGCGGTGCCGCAGGGGCCAGGCCCCTTACCTGGCGGGCAGCACAGCAACCTCTCCTCCCCCAGATCGACCGGCCTTCGGGCCGGTCGATCTACGTTCGTCCCGGTGGCAGGGGTCGCCCTGCGACAATCAAGGTCGATGCCGGCTCCAACAAAGGAACAGATCACACAAGCGCTGACGGCGGTCATCGACCCCGAGCTTCGGAGGTCCATCGTCGAGCTGGGGATGGTCCGCTCGATCGAGATCGGCGATCAGGGCCGGGTGGAGGTCGTCGTCTCGCTGACCACGCCCGGGTGCCCGATCCGCTCCCACTTCCAGCAGGCGGTGGCCGAGCAGGTCGGCCGGCTCGAGGGCGTCTCCGGCGTGGGGGTCGAATTCGACGTGCTCTCAAACGAGGAGAAGGGCCGGCTTCAGAAGTCGCTGGGCCGCCAGCGCCTGCCCGAGGGCGCGCTGGCCCAGGTCAGGAACATCGTTTGCGTCGCCTCCGGCAAGGGAGGCGTGGGCAAGTCGACCATGACCGCCAACCTGGCCGGCGCCCTGCAGGCGGAGGGCCAGGCCAGCGGAGCCCTCGACTGCGACGTCTACGGCTACTCGATCCCCCGCATGCTGGGGGTCAACCGCAAGCCCGAGGTCAACGCGGAGCGAAAGATCGTGCCCCTGAGCGGCCCGGCCGGCATCAAGGTGATGTCCATCGGCTTCTTCCTCGAGGAGGACGCGGCTGTCGTCTGGCGAGGTCCGATGCTCCACAAGGCAATCCAGCAGTTTCTCGAGGACGTCGACTGGGGGGAGCTCGATTACCTCCTGCTCGACCTTCCGCCCGGCACCGGCGACGTCTCCATGACCCTGGCGCAGCTCCTGCCCCAAGCGAAGGTGCTGATCGTCACCACGCCCCAGCCGGCGGCCCAGACGGTGGCCCGCCGGGCCGCCGAGATGGCGGGCAAAGTCGACCTCGAGCTGCTCGGGGTGATCGAGAACATGTCGGGCTTCACGGCGCCCGACGGCCAGCGCTTCGCGATCTTCGGCGAGGGCGGCGGCCAGCTCCTGGCCGACGACCTCGGCCTGCCGCTGATCGGCAAGGTGCCCCTCTCGGAGGAGCTCCGCGAGCACGCCGACGCCGGAGCGCCTCTAACGCTTGAGAATCCCCACGCCCCGGCGGCTCAGGCGATCCGGGATGCGGCGCGTGGGATCGTCGCGGCCACGCCCCAGGAGCTGCCGGTGATGCAGGCGCCCCCCGCCGCGCTCGCCGCTCAGGCGCCCGTCAGCGGCACCGAGCTACCCGTGGTCCAGTAATCACTCCGCCGAAAGCCTCGCCTGCGGCTACGCGTCCGGCTTCGCCGGACGACCGGTCGCCTTCGGCTCCCTCGGCGGGCGAGGGCGCCAACCTGACCCGGCAGGCACCTCCGCTCCTACCGCGACTTCGTCGCTAGCCCGGGCCGACTTACTTGGAGTAGTACCCGGAGTTGATCTCGATGTACTTGGTCCACTCGTCGGGCAGCTGATCCTCGGCGAAGCAGGCGTCCACCGGGCAGGCCTCGACGCAGGCGTCGCAGTCGATGCACTCGTCGGGATCGATGTAGAGCTGCTCGACGCCCTCGTAGTCCGGCTCGTCGGGCGTCGGATGGATGCAGTCGACGGGACAGACCTCGACGCACGAGTTGTCCTTGGTCCCGATGCACGGCTCGGCGATCACGTAGGCCACGAGGGCTCGGCATTCTAGTGAGAGGCAGGTGCGTGGATAGAGTCCAGCGCGGATGATCCTGCTAACCGGGGCGAGCGGAACCGTCGGCAGGGCGCTGCTCCCTCTGCTGCTGGAGGCCGGCCACGACGTGCGGGCGCTGGTCCGCGACCCGCGCGGCCTGGGCCGGCACCGGGTCGAGGTGCAGATCGCGCTCGGGGACCTTGCCCGCCTGGGCGACCGCCATTTACAGCGCCAGGCGCTACGCGGAGCGCAGACGGTGATTCACCTCGCGGCGGCGGTCCGCGACGAGCCCCACGCACGGGTGGAGGAGCTGAACGGCCTGGCCACCGCGCGGCTCTTGCGGGCCGCCGAGCGAGCCGGAGTGGAGCGCTTCGTGTTCTTCTCCGCGCTGGGGGCGAGCGAGGTCCAGCGCACCCGCTTCTTCCGGGCCAAGGCGCTGGCCGAGGAGGCCGTGGCGGCTTCCCCGCTTGCGACGGCGATCTTCGCGCCCTCGATCGTCTATGACCCCGGCGACCGCTGGGTGCGGCTGCTGAAGCGGCTGGCGCTGCTCCCGGCGATCCCGATCTCCGGCTCCGGGCGATCCGCCTACCAGCCGATCTGGGCGGCGGACGTGGCGCGCTGCGTGATCTCCGCGCTCGAGCGCGACGAGCCGCGCGCCCGCTACGAGCTCGGCGGTCCCGAGGTCCTCACCTACGACGAGATCGCCCTCACCATCGCCCGCGCGGCGGGTCGCGAGCGACCACTCGTTCACGTGCCGCTCGGCCTCGTGCACCTGAGCCTGGTCTTCCTGCGCCGGGTGTTCGGCGAGGCGGTCTTCGCCACCTGGGAGGAGGCGGAGCTGATGGAGGTGCCGATGACGACCGCGCGCGGCACGGCCGACGCCGAGAGCCTCGGCGTCAAGCCGTTGCCGGTGCGCGATGTGCTCAGCGGCGCCGCCTCGTAGACCCTGGAGAATGCGGGAGAGGCGGCACCTGGCCGCCTCTCCCGCTAGGTCCCAGCCCGATGTTTCGAGCCTACGAATCCGGTCCGGCTAGGGGCAGGGATCAGTCGCGCCGCGTACGTCGTTCAGATCACCGCCGACGGTGTAATCCCACTCCGCCCGCATGAGGAAGGGGGATGTCCCCGCCGGGCACTTAGCCTGGAAGGCGCTTCCACGCCCGAGGGTGCCATAGAGGTCGTCCACGGGGGGGTTCGAGGTGTGAAAGTTGGGCACCTCGAGCACCCAGCCATATGCCGAGGTCTCGGGTAGCTGCGTCAGGGTGCCAGTGAAGAGCAAACTCGCACTGCCCGCGTTGTTGGTCGCCGGGTTGTTGCAAGACGTTTCTGCCGATTGCACGGGCCACCGCCAGTAGATCGTCATGTGGAGGTTGTCGGCCCCCTTGAAGAGCATCAGGCAACCTATGCCGCCCCCGTCCAACGGGATGTTCGAGACAATCCCGCTGACGTCATCCCCCGGCCCCGCCGTTGACAGGTAGGCGTTGCCCTCGCTTGCCGGACTTCCGTCGGCGCCAGGGCCGCATTGCTCCCAGGCCGCGCCGATGTTCTTGCCGACCAGCTCCGATGAGGGACACGACGGGATTCCCGCAGAGATCGATCGCGATGTTGTCCTTGAATCGCAGCTCGATGTTGGTTATCTCGCTGGTCGGCGGGTCGAACTGCGAGCGAATTCGGAAGCCCACGCCCACGGGCTCGAGCACCCCCCCAAGCGGCGGGGTGACTGCGTTGACCCGGAGCGTCGCGCAGGAATCGCTGCCCGCAGTGTTCGGGAAGGGGCATGTCGGCACCACCGGCGGCGCGGCGGCGGAACTCGCCGGGAAGGCAACCAAGCCCACGCCGAAGGCCACCGCCACGGCGAGAACGGCGGTCGATCGCCTTCTCGTGCGGGTCGCAGGGCCTCCCTGGTGGGACGGACTTCCTATGCGCATTTTGATCCAGTGGGACACCAACAACCTCCCCTTTTTCGCTGGGTTGGATACGGGTGGATCCTCGTGCCCCGGCGGGGCCACCACAACCTTCAGCTGGACGAGAAGGGGTGATGAATCGTCCCTCCTCAAGGTGGTGGAGGCTCTCGGCGTCGGCCGTCCCGCACGCCTGTCGTTATGGACCTCCATCAACTCGCCTCGGCGTCGAGCCGCTGGCAGTTCGCGACGTGCTCAGCGGCGCCGTCTCGTAGACCCTGGAGAATGCGGGAGAGGCGGCACCTGGCCGCCTCTCCCGCTAGGTCCCAGCCCGATGTTTCGAGCCTACGAATCCGGTCCCGCTACGGGCACGGATCCGTTGCCACGAACACGTCGTTCGCATCACCCGCATTGGTGTAGTCCCACACCCCCTGCAACTGGAAGGGTGACGTCCCCGCCGGGCACCGTGCCTGGAAGGTGGCGCCGCGCCGGAGGGTGGCGTAGACGTCGCCCACGGGGATGCCTCCCTGATATGTGTTGGGAATCGTGAGCTGCCACTCGTAGGGCGAGCCCGGGAACTGCGAGAGGTTCCCCGTCCACAGGTACCCTGTCGGCGCCCCCAACGGTGGTGTTAGTCGCCGGGCTGTTGCACCCCGTTGTCGCGTTGGCCACTGGTCCCCGCGCGTAGATCGTCACGTGGCTGTTGTCCGCCCCTTTGAAGATCATCACGCACCAGGTCATGTCGTAGTTCTCCGAACCGTCGAGCAAGATCCCACTGACGTTGTTGCCCAGCCCCTGGGACAGGTAGGCATTGTCATCAGGGTCGTTGGCACCCGGGCCGCACCGCTCCCAAGTTGTGGCCATGCTGGGTCCACCACTTAGCTCCGAGGCGGGACACTCCCCCGGGACCGTCGAGAGGTCGAACGCGATGTTTTCGTCGAATCGCAGGGTCACTCTGTTCGTCTCGCTAGTCGACGGGTCGAACTGGGAGCGAAATCGGAAGCCTACGCCGACGGGCTCGAGCACCCCCCCAAGCGGCGGCGTGACCGCGTTGACCCGGAGCGTCGTGCAGGAGTCGCTACCGGCGGTGTTTGGGAATGTGCACGTCGGAACCACCGGCGGCGCGGCGGCGGAACTCGCCGGGAAGGCAACCAAGCCCACGCCGACGGCCACCGCCATGGCGAGAACGACGGTCGATCGCCTTCTCGTGCGGGTCGCACGGACTCCCTGGTCGGTGGGACTTCCTACGCTGATCCGATGGGACACAGACAACCTCCCCTTTTCGCTGGGCTGGATACGCCAGATGCTCGCGCCCCGGCGCGGACACCACAACCCCCAGCTGGACTAGAAGGGGTGATGAATCGTCCCTCCTCAACGTGGTGGAGCCGAGATGACGTGATCTTCCCTATGACGACCCGCGCATGGCACGGCCGACGTCCAGGCCTCGGCGTCGAGCCGTTGCCGGTCCGGGACGTCCTGCGGCCCCGGCTCGTAGACCCTGGAGAATGCGGGAAGAGGCGACACCTGGCCGCCTCTCCCGCTACGTCCCCAGCCCGATGTTTCGAGTCTAGGAATCCGGGCCCGGGATCGCCGGGCCCAAGCGACTGGCCACCGCGAGAGGACGGCACCTGGCCGCCCTCTCGCTACGTCCTAGGCGCGATCGGCTCGCGCCTAGCGATCCAGTCGCGCTAGCTGCACGGCTGGGTCGCGGTCCACCAGTCAGCCGGCTGCTCAACGCCGCTGTATACGAACGAGCCCAGCACCTTCCAAGGCGAGACGGTGCACTTCGCTTGGAAGTAGTTGCCGCGCTTCAACTTAGCCGTAAAGTCGTCCAGGGGGAAGTTGACAAGATCGAGGTTGGGAACGGTGAGCCTCTTTCCGAAGCCGGCCACAGGCGAGTCCCCGATCGTCCCTGGGAAGGCCCAGGTGAGGTTGCCGAAGGTGTTGGTTGCCGGATTGGAGCAGTCGGCCGTTCCGTTAGGAACGGTGGCGATCCGCCACCACAGGATGACCTGGTTGGCCGTGGGACCGTGGAACACCAGCGAGCATCCCGGGAAGTTAGATGCCGGAACCGTCGACACCCTCCCGCTGACGTTGGGTCCCAGCCCGTTGGACAGGTAGGCGTTCACCTCGCCCGGCCCGTCGGCGCCGGGACCGCAGCGCTCCCACGCCTGGGCGATGGTCGTTGATCCGTGGTAGACGTCTTCCAGTTGGCACGTTGGGATAGTTCCGGGGTTGATCCGAAAGTCTGTGTCGAAGTCCAGCCTCAGGGTCTTTAGGCGTCCCCCCTGAGCCACGACCCCCGGGTGGGCGAAGTTCGTGTGGGTGCGGAAGAACAGACTCGAGTCCGTGAACGTCCCACCCGGATTGTTGGGCAGGACCTGGAAGTTGACGCAGGACTTGTTGTCCGTTGTTGAGGTCCCCGGAGCACAGGGTGGCGGGTCGGCGGCGGCGCTCCCCGCGTAGGCGATCAGGCCCACGGCGAAGACCGCGAGCGAAACGAGAACGGATGCGAAACGCCTGGTGCGCATCTTGCTCTTCCTTTCGTCTTACGGCGGACGGTCAGCGTTTGCGCGACAGTCTCGATTGGACACCGAGACCCCCTCCATTCGCTGGCCTGGATACGCCACATGCTTGCGCCCCGGCGCGGCCACCACAACCTTCAGCTGGACTAGAAGGGGTGATGAATCTGCCCTCGTCAACGTGGTGGTGGCAAGCGGTTGGCTTTAGGCTTGTCGCGTGCGCCACAAGCTCGATTTCATCGCGAACCTGACGATCCTTGCCCGGCTCGCTGGCCGGAGCGGTGCTGGCGCTCGTGCCGATCAGCTGGCAACCGGCGGGGTCGGTGTTTGTGCTGTTGATGATCGCGTTCTTGAGCGGGCTCCTGTCCGTGCCCGTGGGGTGCTATTGGGTCTCGCGGAAGTCGTCGGGCGCAGGTCCTAGCCATGGCCCTCCTTGGCCCGGCGCCCGCCGTGGCGATCGCTCGCTGACGTCGAGCTCGGGGACATCGTTCATCGACCTCAACCCGGATGGATTGATCGACTTCTCCGCACACGCTTTCTTCCCACTCGTTGGCGGACTGCTGATCGGTTTCGCCGCCGAGACCTACGGCCTCGACCCGGCCGATGCCATGTCGGCCCTGGTGTTCGGCACCTACCTGTTCACGATTTCGCTCAATTGGTCCTTGTCGCCGTCCCTCGAGCATTACGGTGGTGAGAACGCTTCGGCGAGGCGCTGCGCCAGTTTTCATCCCGATCCTGCCTATCGAGGTGCTCACGGCGATCGCGACCGCGGCATCGCCTACGCGTACGGGCAGGTCGGGCTGCCGGCGGTGTTCGTCCTCGCCGTCGGTCGCCGTCACCTTTCAGTACGTGCTTCGCGAGCTCTTCCGCTCCCATCAACGCGTCCAGGAACTCGCTCGCCGCGCGGCGGAGCTTTCGAACGGCCAGGTCGCCTGCGCGACGCATGGTAGGCGTCATCGCGCGGCTAGCCGAAGAGCGCCGCCACCTCGTCGCGCAGGTGCTCGACGCCGAGGAGCGCGAGCGTCGCGCCCTCGCCGACGCCCTGCACCGACGAGGTGCTCAAAACGTGCTGACGGCCAGCCAAGAGATCTCCGAGGGCGGGAGGTCGGCGATCCCCGGCGCCAGGCGCGGCACGTGTAGCCATCGATCGCACCGGTCGTCCAGCTCCGGGATGAGGTGTTCGTAACTGCATCCGTGGTCCTCAAGCACAGCGGATCGGCGCCGCCCTGGCGGCGGTGGCCGAGCAGCAGGCGCGGCGCGCCAGCTGGAACTCACGCCTCGACATCGAGGAGGCACCCGCGGAGCCGACGATCAGCTCTCCTGTCCGTCGGCCGCCGAGCTGCTGATCAACGCGACCAGCACTCGGTGCATCCGAGTTGGTGCTGCAGGTCGCCCGCGGTTGGTGCGAAGTCGTGTCGAGGTTCGCGACAACGGGCGCGGGTTCGACCCCACGCAGGCCGAGGCCGCTGTAGGCGAGGGCCATATCGGCCTTGCCTCGATCAAGGAGCGGATCGAGGCCGTTGGAGGCGATGTCCAATTGACACGGCGTCGGCGAGCGGGGACTGCCTGATCGTCACCGATCCCGGGAGCCGAGACCTAACCGACCGGACCGAGTCGACCTCGCTCCCGTGGAACCCGACTTCGGCTCTGCCTAGGCGACCCGTCCGCGACGCACGTCCTCGGCAACCGCCGCCGGCGCGATCGAAGACTCCGAGCTTGGCGTAGAGGCTTTGCCGGTGCGATCTGACAGTGGTCGGCTGAAGGCGAGGCGTCGCCGATTTCACGTGCCGAATAGCCCTGCGCTGTGAGCCTCAAGACCTCGCGCTCGCGCGGCGACAGCAGCTGCTCATGCGTGTCCCTGCGAAGGTGGATTTGTCGGCAGAACCCGTCTGGAGCTCGCTGGGTACGACCGCTTGGCCTCGACGCCACGGAGACGATTGCGTTACAGATCTGCTCACGTTCGTGGTCTTGGAGATGTAGACGCGGCTCCGGCCGAAGCGCGCTCGTAAACCAACGTCCCCTCCGTACGGGCCGAGAGCACCAGGGCGCGCGTTCCGCAAGTCCATCCCGTTCCATCCATAGATCAGGTCAATGCCGCTGCCGTCCCCCAACTCGGACGTCGACCACCGCCACATCGGGCGCGAGCCCTCCTCCATCAAGGAAAGCGCTGTGGAGGCGTCGCCGGCCTCACCGACCAGCTCCAGATCGGGTCGATTCTTGATCGCCCGGACGATTCCGTCCCGAACAGCGGATGGTCGTCAATTACGACGACCCTCACGCGGTTTGGCAACCGCCCCATCTCGTGATTGTTGCAACAGCCCGGTGGGGTGGCGCGCCCTGCTGCTCATGGAACAAGTAGACGCACCAGCCCGCAGCGCTACATCATCCCGCCCATGTCCGGCATGCCGCCGCCGCCGGGCCCGCGCCGTCCTTCTCGTGCGGCTCGGCCAC
>CAVUXC010000017.1:0-332644 GCA_963745365.1 uncultured Actinomycetes bacterium | reverse complement strand
CTCTGCGTCGAGGCGACGAGGTACGTCGAGACGGGACAGAAGACCGGAAACGTCGTCCTGACCGTGAACGGCGCGCAGCCCGGGAGAGGACGGCGAACTCGTGAGGGCGGTCGTCCACGACCGGTACGGCCCGCCGGAGGTTTTGCGACTCGAGGACGTCGAGCGGCCGGTGCCAAGGAGGACGAGGTCCTCGTCGGGGTCCACGCCACGACGGTCAACCGGACGGACTGCCACATTCGAGCGGCGAATCCGTTCCTGTGGCGCCTCTTCGGCGCCGGCCTCCGGCGTCCGAAGCAGCGGATGTCCGGCAGCGACCTCGCGGGCGAGGTCGTCGAGGTCGGCTCGGCCGTGACCGACTTCGCGGTCGGCGATCGCGTCTTCGGCACGACGCGGGTACCGGTTCGGCGCGCACGCCGAGCTCATGCGCGTGAAAGACGAGCGCCCGGATCGCGCACATGCCGGCCGGGACGAGCTTCGAAGAGGCTGCCGCGCTCTGCGACGGCGCGCTGCCGGCGCTCTCGTCGCTCGAGGCGCGTGGATGCGCGAGACGGGCAGAAGATCGTCGTGTACGGCGCGTCGGGGGCCATGGGAACCGCCGCCGTGCAGCTCGCGAAGCACTTCGGCGCGCACGTCACGGCGGTGTGCAACACGAAGAACGTCGAGCTCGTGCGCTCGCTCGGGGCCGACGTGGTGGTCGACTACCTGCAGGAAGACTTCCGCGCAGAGGGGCGGAGACGTACGACGTCGTCCTGGACGCAGTCGGCAAGTACTCGTTCAGGCGGAGCCGGCGCGCGCTGAAGCCGCACGGGCGTGTACGTCGCGACCGACCTCGGGTTCATGTGGCACGTCCCGCTGCTGGCTCTGTGGAGCCGGTGGTTCGGAGACAGGAAGCTGCTGTTCCTCCTCGGCAGCGCGCCGCAGGGACGACGTGCTCTTCCTCAAGGAGCTCGTCGAGGCCGGGCGCTACCGGGCGGTCATCGACCGTCGCTACCCGCTCGAGGACGTCGTCGAGGCGGCGCGATACGTCGAGACGGGACAGAAGGTCGGCAACGTCGTCCTGACGTTGAACGGCGGCCCGGCATGAGGGCGGTCGTGCACGACCGGTACGGGCCGCCCGAGGTGCTGCGCATCGAGGAGGTCGAGCCTCCGCCGGCGCCGGCCGAGGGCGAGGCTGCTCGTGCGCGTTCACGCCACGACCGTCAACCAGACCGACTGCCACATGCCGCGCCGCGAAGCCGTTCTTCTGGCGCTTCATGCTGGGGCTGCTCCGGCCTCAGCGCACGATCCTCGGCATCGAGCTCGCGGGGACGATGGAGGCTGTCGGCGCAGCGAGTCACCGAGTTCGCAGTCGGCGACAGGTCTTCGGGATTCGGGGATCAACCGGCCGCAGCGTACGCACGCGGAGTACGTCTGCGTGCGCGAGGACGGCCCGCTCGCCTCGAAGCCCGCAGGGCATGACGTTCGAGGAGGCGGCGGCGATCTGCGACGGCTTCATCCAGGCGGTGGACCATCTACAGCGCGGCGGCGTCAGAGCCGGCACGAGGCTGGTCGTCTACGGCGCCTCGGGATCGCTGCGGGACCGCCTCGGTGCAGCTGGCGCGGCACCTCGGCGCGCACGTCACGGCCGTCTGCAACACGAAGAACGTCGAGCTCGTCCGCTCGCTCGGCGCCGACGAGGTGATCGACTACGAGCGCGAGGACTTCACGAAGCGGGGCGAGACGTACGACGTCATCCTCGACGCGGTCGGCAAGTACGCGTACCTCGACGTCTCGGCGTTCGCTCCGGCCGGGCGGTCTGTACGTCGCGACGGACCGGCTACGCAACCTCCTGCTCTGGTCGCTGACCAGGGTGTTCGGGCGCAGGAGAGTCGTGTTCCGACGCCGAGCTGCCCGAAGCGAGAACATCGTCCTCCTCAAGGAGCTGATCGAGGCCGGAGAGTACCGCGCGGTGGTCGACCGGACGTACCCGCTCGAGGAGGTCGTCGAGGCCCACGCGCTACGTCGAGAGCTGGCAGAAGACCGGGAACGTCGTCCTGACAGCTGAACGGGGGGCACGACTCGATGAAGGCGATCGTCTACACGCAAGTACGGCTCGCCCGACGTCCTCGAGCTCGTGGACATCGACAAGCCGGTCGCCGCGGACGACGAGGTGCTGGTTCGCGTTCGTGCGTCGTCCGTGAACCCGGCGGAGTGGCACGGCATTACGGGCCTGCTCGTCGCGCGGACCCAGATGGGGCTCCGCAAGCCGAAGGAGACGAGGCTGGGAGCCGACTTCGCCGGGATCGTCGAGGCCGTCGGCGCGAGCCGCACGGACTTCGCGCCCGGCGACGAGGTCTTCGGCGGGAGGACGGGCGCGTTCGCCGAGTACGTCTGCGTGAAGAACGCGATCGCGCCGAAGCCGGCGAACATCACGTTCGAGCAGGCGGCGGCCGTGCCGATCGCTGCGCTCACCGCGCTCCAGGGACTGCGCGACAAGGGCGAGCTCCAGGCCGGTCAGAAGGTCCTGGTCAACGGTGCCTCGGGCGGCGTCGGCACGTTCGCCGTCCAGATCGCGAAGGCGTTCGGGGCGGAGGTGACCGCCGTGTGCAGGACGCGGAACGTCGAGCTCGTTCGCTCGCTCGGCGCCGACCGCGTCGTCGACTACACGCACGGAGGACTTCACGCGGAGCGGCGAGCGCTACGACCTCCTGCTCGACGTCGCGGGCAGCCGCTCGTGGCGGGAGTACAAGCGGGTGCTGAAGCCCGACGCGAAGTTCGTCCTCGTCGGCTCGATGAAGAAGAACCGCCTGCTCGGGCCGCTGGCCCACCTGATCAAGGTGCGCCTCGGGTCGCTGGGCGCAAGCCAGACGCTCAGGTTCTTCATCGCGAAGCTGACAGCGGAGGATCTGCTCGTGATGAAGGAGCTCATCCAGTCCGGGAAGGTGACCCCGTACGTCGAGAGGACGTATCCGCTCGAGGAGACCGCCGATGCGCTGCGGTATCTGGGAGAGGGGCACGCCCAGGGGAAGATCGTCATCACCGTGTGAGTCTCGGCCGTCCCGCTTGACGAGCAGCGGGCCGGCGCGGCACCCTTGGCCGAGCCGCCGTGCTCCGCCTCCTCGCCTTACCGCTCGTGCTCGTCGCGCTCCAGCAGTACGAGTCGAGCGTCCGACCGCTGCCGGAGCCTCTGGCGAGAAGCCTCACGAATCAGGGTTCATGGAAGCCGGGCTGCCCGGTGCCGCTCTCGGATCTCCGGCTTCTCACAGTCGAACACTGGGGCTTCGACGGACGCGTCCACTCCGGTCAGCTCGTCGTGAACGAGGATGTCGCCCAGCCGCTTCGGAGGGTCTTTCGCCGGCTGTACCAGCTGCGCTTCCCGATCCGGCACATGCAGCTCGACGACATGTACGGCCCAAAGCGTGCCCGGCCGGCCGACGGCGACATCACCGGCTCGTTCAGATGCCGCCAGTCGGTCCCGTCGCCGTGCACGGGAGGGACTGCCAGCGGCCGCTGGTCGAACCACGCGTACGGCTACGCGATCGACATCAATCCGCTCGAGAACCCATACGTCGGCTGCGGCATGACGCGCGACCCGGCGAGCCTGCGCTACGTCGATCGCTCGCGGCTCGCGCAAGGGAATGGTCACGCCCGCGGTCGTGCGCGCGTTCCGCTCGATCGGCTGGGGCTGGGGCGGCGACTGGTCGGGCGACACGAAGGACTACATGCACTTCTCGACGACCGGGCGCTAGCCCGGGCTGCGTCTACGGACGACGCCCGACGACGAGCCGGAGCGGCGCCTGCCCGCTGAGCTCCGCCTCGTGCGCGTCTGCGTACCCGGCCGCCTCGAGGCGCCCGATCAGCTCTTCGACCGTCGCGAGCGAGCCGCCAGAGCGGACCGTGAACAGATCGTCGACCGCGGCTGCGACCGGGTCGTCGTCCGTGGCGAATCGGGCCCCGACGACGAACGTCCCGCCGGGGCGAGTCACCGCGAAGATCGCGCACGACGGCGCCTTCGAGCACGGCTTCCGGAATGAAGAACGCCGGCAGCCAGACGAGGTCGAATCCGTCGGCGTCGTCGAACGATTCGATCGGGGTCGGGAGCAGCGTGATCCGTGAGCCGAGGCCCGCGATCGTCGACGTTCTCCCGTGCGATGGCGAGCGCGGGTTCCCAGGGATCGAGCCCGACGACGGTCGCCTGCGGGAAGGTGGTGCACAGCGCGATCGCGAGCCCCGCCACACCCGTCCCGACGTCGAGGATGCGCGCGTTCGGCGTGCCCAGTCCCGCCTCCTCGATGAGCCGCGCGACGAGCCCTGACGCCGTCCCCTGCGCGTTGAGGAGGACCGGATCGACGTGCGTCCACTCACCGGCGCGTCCAGGATCCTCCACGAGGTCCACCGCCTGCGCGAGATAGGAGCGCGCGAAAGAGAGCACGGCCGACCGCTCGCGCCCGTCCAGCCTGCTCGAGCTCGTCCTCGAGATCGAGTGCCGCCACGACGCGGTCGAGCTGCGCGCGCACGGCGGGGTCCCCGCGCTCACCGAGCTCGTCGAGCCTGAGTCGTGCCGTCACGGCCGCGAGAGCCTGGGCGTTCCCGAGGAGCTCGTTCATGAGGCCCATGAGCTCCTCGGACGCCATCGGACAACCCTAACGCTCAGAAATCGAAGCGAGGCCGGCTCCCCGACGAGGATCGACGGGCTCGCGCGCACGGACCAGACAGCGCTCACCTCGGCGGTGATCGTCGTCGTGAGTGTCTCGACGTCCGCGAGCAGCCGACTCGTGGAGCGCCTCCGCGACGATCGAGCACGGTCCGCGTGGTGTCACGGACTGCCGAGTAGCCGCTCTGCCGGTTCGTCCACCTGCGCGCGTGGACTCGTCCCGCGGCGTCGGCAAAGATCACCTCGCCCGCGTCCGGGCTCTCGATCTCGCCCGAGAACGTCTCGTACGTCTCGTCGCCGGTGGCGTGCCGGACCTCCACGTGCTCGGCGATCTTCGCGACGTCGAACACGGCGACCGGGATCGCGAAGGCGATCGAGATCGAGTTGCAGAGGTCGATCAACGGATGGATCTGCGGCAGCGACCCTTCCTTCCTGAACCGCCGCAAGAGCGCTTCCGCTGCGGAGCGATAGCGGGTCGGCTCGAGCCCCATCCTCGAGAAGGCGCGTCGCCACGCCTGGATCTCGGGAAGCTCGGACTCCGAGCCGCCCGCGAGCCGCTTCTCGGCGACGGCGTTGAACCTGCCGACACGGTCGGCGACGGAGACGTCGCCCGTGATCCCGTCTGCGACGAGCACCCCGGGCACCAGCTCCGGAAACGCGGTCCAGATCTCGTCGGAGTGCCGGAAGTACACGTGACGGCGCCTACTCGTCCTCGAGCATGAGTGGGACGAGCGCGTCGGCCTCCCGCGCGACCGTGACGTGGATCGCCGTCGGCTCGCGGATCCAGGCGATCAGCCCGCGTGCCGTCAGGTCGTCGAGCAGGAACTGGAACGCCTGCGCCTGCTCGCCCGACTCGTAGTCGCGAGCGACGTCGAACGCGTACCCGGTCGTGTGCAGCGAGTACCCGTGCGTCGCCTCGGGGTTGTCGCTTCGGAGCAGCTGCTGGTACGCCTCGTCGCGCACCGTGCTCGTGATGCGAAGCGGCTGGGACGCGCCGGAGATCTCCTTCACCCGACCGGCCATGTACACGAGGAGAGCGAGCGACTCGGCCCGCAGGCCGCGGTAGAGCTCGCGGGGCTGACCGAGCTCCGTCGCGAGCTCGCCCATCGCGCGGTCGACGGCGAAGCCGAGCTGCGCCGGCATCGGTCGGCAGGGGATGCAGCGTGTTCTCGTCCCACGCGCGCCCGAGATCGACCGCGTCGGCGAAGCGCTCGGTCGCGGAGGGAGGGTGCAGCGCCTCCTCGGCACTCGCCTTGGCGCCGTGCAGGAGGTCGAGCTCCTGGAGGCGATCCGGATCCTCGCGGTAGAGGCGCATGATCTCCCGCGCCGCGAGCACCCGCCAGTAGTACGTCGGCGAGTCGTCGCCGAGCTGCGTGAGCAGGCGATGCGCCGCGCCGTTGCGATCGGGCGCCGTGTCGAAGAAGACGCGCACCCAGGTGATGTCGTTCGTCCTCGACCAGCGACGGGATCTCCGCACCGGCGTCGAGGCCCGTGTACAGCCGCAGGACGTTCGACAGGTTCCCGATGCCCATGTGGTACGAGACGACCGCGAGGTCGTCTCGGCCGAGCCGCTCGCGCGCGATGGTGAGGTAGCGCACGGTGCCGGCGAGCGCCTGCTCGGCGTCGAAGCGCGAGTCGGCGGCGCGACGCAGGTCGCGGAGCCGCTCGGCGCGGCGCGAGGCTCCCGCGCTCGACCGCGCCCGCGATCTGCGCGGTGAGCGCGCGGCTCAGGTCGAGGTCGACTGGCATGCCGAGGAAGTTCTGCGCCGTCTCGGCGAGGATCTGGGTCAGCCCCGACGCGTTGACCGGGTCGCCTCCCGCGATGACGTCCGCCCGTCCGCCGCTCTCGAGGAAGACGATCGCCTCGAGGATGTCCGCGTCGACGTCACTGCCGCGCACGGCGTCCTCGACGAACGGCCGGTACTGCTCGGTGCGGCGCGCCGTCGCGAACACGCCTCCCGGGCTCTTCGCGTAGAGCGGCTGGCTGAGCCCGAACGCGGCGCGACGCTCGAGCTCGTCGTCCTGCGAATCGTCGTATGCGAGCGCGTCGAGGTCGCCGGCGGCCGGCTCGCGGTACGAGCACGCCGGCCTCTGCGCTCGCCGCCGACGAGCCAGACGCCGACCAGCACGGCGAAGCCAGGATCGCCGCCGCCGTCGCGGCGACCAGGCGACGGCGGCGCACGACGCCGCGTTCGCGGACGTCTGGCATGCGACGAGGAGAGGCGGCGATGCGAGAATGCTCGCATGACCGCGCTTCCGTCCGGGACGGTGACGTTCGTCTTCAGCGACATCGAGGGCTCCACGGGGCTCCTGAAGCGGCTCGGCGAGGGGTACGGCGACCTCATCGGCGAGCACCGCCGGATCGTGCGGGAGTCGTTCGGCGCGCACGGCGGCGTCGAGATCGACATGCAGGGAGACTCCTTCTTCTTCGCCTTCGCCCGCGCGCGCGACGCGGTCACCGCCGCCGTCGAGGCGCAACGCGCACATGCCGATCACGGCTGGACGGACGGTGAGGTCGTGCGCGTCCGCATGGGACTGCATACCGGCGAGCCGGCCGTCGGCGCGGAGGGGTACCTCGGCATCGACGTCATCCGGGCCGCGCGCCTCGCCTCGACCGGACGCGGCGGGAGCGTGCTCCTCTCCGAGACGACGCGGGCGCTGCTCGGCTCCTCGCTGCCCGACGGCGTGTCGGTCCACGCGCTGGGTGAGCGCCGCCTGAAGGACATCGACGAGCCCGAGCGGATCTACGAGCTCGAGATCGACGGCGTCGAGCAGCCCGAGCCGCCGGCGCCCGAGGAGGCGCCGCCGGCCGAGAAGAGCCCGCTGGACGCTCGCGCCGACGACTTCGCGAGTCGCCTTCAGGAGCGGATCAACGAGAGCGTGCTGAGCTCGCTCGAGAAGTCGCTCGGCAAGCTGGACGAGCGCCGCAAGCGCGACTGAGCGGCGGTCGATGCCCGAGGCCGAGCTCGCCTACCTCGAGCGACCCGCGGCCGGCGACGCCGAGGGCCTGCTCGTGCTCCAGCACGGGCGCGGGGCGGACGAGAACGACCTGCTACCGCTCGGTGACGTCCTCGACCCGGAGCGCCGGCTGCACGTCGTCACCCCGCGAGCGCCGCTTCGTCTTCCCGGCTGGCCCGGCTACCACTGGTACGTCGTCCCGCGCGTCGGGTACCCGGACCCCGAGACGTTCTACGCCGCGTACGCGGCGCTCGCGTCCTTCCACGACGCGCTCTGGGAGCGAACGGGGCTGGCGCCCGAGCGCACCGTGCTCGGCGGCTTCTCGATGGGGAGCGTGATGAGCTACTCGCTCGGGCTCGGCGCCGACCGGCCGGCGCCGGCGGGGATCCTCGCCTTCTCCGGGTTCGTGCCGGTCGTCGACGGCTGGGAGCCGGACCTCGTCGGGAAGCGGGACGTCCGCGTCTTCGTGGCGCACGGACGAAACGACCCGATCATGGAGGTCGGCTTGGCGCGGCGGGCGCGCGAACTCCTCGAGGGCGGCGGGCTCGACGTCGAGTACCACGAGTCCGACGCCGCGCACCAGATCGACCCCGCGCACGTGCCCGCGGCGAAGGCGTGGCTCGAGGCGACGCTGCCTTCGTTTGACTTTTCTCCAACGGTTGGAGAATATTCCATCCGTGAGCGGGGCCACCGACCTCCGCATCGAGGACCCGGCAGTGCTGGCCGCGCTCTACGACCCGCTCCGCTACCGGCTCTTCCGGCTCCTCGAGGAGCCGCGGTCGGTCGCCGAGCTCGCTGCCGAGGTCGACATGCCCGCGAACCGGCTCTACTACCACCTGCGCCGGCTCGTGGAGGTCGGCCTCGTGCGCCAGGTGGACGCGCGCGCGAACGGCCGGCACACGGAGCGCATCTACGGACGTGCCGCGCGGCGGATCACATTCGCCGGCGACCTCGAGGTCGCGTACGGCGGCGGCCTGCTCCGCGGGATCGCCGACGAGCTGGACGCCGGCCTGCAGGAGGTTCGTGAGGGCGAGGCCGGGTCCGTCTCCTACCACGGCGTGTCCATGACCGAGGAGCGGGCGCTCGAGCTGGAGGCGCGGCTGCGCGGGCTGATCGCCGAGTACGCCGATCTCGACGATGAGCCAGGTGGCAGGCGCTTCGGCATCCTCGGAGTGGTCGCCCCGCTGCCGGAGGTCGGCTCGTGACGGGAATTCGCGATCTCCGCGAGGACGAGCTCGGCTTTCTCGGCGAGATGCTGTACGCCGCGCTCGCGTGGCGGCCGGACGTGGAGCTCCCGCCGCTCGAGCTCGTGCTCGCGCACCCGCAGGTCTCGATCTTCCACGAAGGCTGGGGTCGCGACGGCGACGCGGCGCTCGTGGCCGAGGAGGACGGACGGCTCGTGGGCGTCGTCTGGTGCCGCTTCTTCACCGAGTCGGAGCACGGCGAGGGATTCGTCGACGAGCAGACGCCGGAGCTCGCGATCGCGGTGGTGGACGGCTTCCGCGGGCGCGGCCTCGGGCGCCGGCTCATGGAGGCGATGCACGAGCGGGCGCGCGGCAGCGGCATCGCCCGCATCTCGCTCAGCGTCGACGAGGACAACCCCGCGAAGCGGCTGTACGCGCGGCTCGGCTACGTCGAGCACGAGCCCGGCGACGGGCTCGGACGCATGCTCCTCGACCTCGGCTGACGGCTCTACGCTGGCGTCCTTGCCCGAGGTCGCGCTCGAGCCGCTCGTTCCGCTTCCTGCCGCGGGAAGGGTGTTCCGGTCGAGCCGTCGCATCCGGCTGTCGGACCGCGACTCATCCGGGCGGCTCCGGCTGGACGCGGTCGCGCGCTACCTCCAGGACGTCGCCTCGGACGACGTCGACGAGACGGGCTGGGGCGCCCCGGACCACCTGTGGGTCATGCGGCACCTCCGCATCGAGGTCGTGAGGCCGCCCGTGGAGGACGACCGCGTCGAGCTCGCGACGTGGTCGAGCGGGTCGGCGCCGCTCGCTGCCGGCGCGGCGCATGTCGCTGACGGGCGACCGCGGTGGGCGAGTCGAGCTCGACAGTCGCTTGTCCACGCTGTCACAAGCGGTCAATCTCGAGAATCGACAAGCGCAAGCAGTTCGATTGCAATCATGCCGCTACCAGTTCTCGGTCACGGCAGGGACGCTCGTTCACGACTCCCACCTGCCCCTCTGGAAGTGGTTCCTCGCTACCTACCTGATCACTGAGTCCAAGAAGGGAATCAGCGGCAAGCAGCTGCAGCGGACCCTCGGGGTGTCGCTACAAAACCGCCTGGTACCTCGGCGCACCGAATCAGCGCCGCGATGGAGGACGACTCGACGATTCCGCCTCGCGGGATCGTGGAGATTGACGAAACGCGGCTTGGTGGCAAGAAACGAGGAGGCGGCGACGGGCTACCGCGAAACAAGACGATGATCCTCGGTGCCGTCGAGCGCGGCGGGCACGTTCGCCTGCGAGTGGATCGCCGACACCCGCAAGCGCAACGTCACGGCATGGTCAGCGAGTGGTCTGACGGTGCCAGGGCGATCTACACCGACGGCTCGGTCCTATGACGGCATCGCCGACTTAGACACGCGGCATAGACGGTCAAGCACAGCGCCGACGAGTGGGTGAGGGGCAGATGTCCACACCAACACGGTCGAATCGCGTCTGGTCGCTCTTGAAGCGATCCGTAGTCGGTGCCTACCACCACCTCTCGGTCAAGCACCTGCCCGCCTACCTGGACGAGGTCGAGTTCAAGTTCAACAACCGGACAACCCCTACCTCTTCCGAGACACGGTGCTGCTCCTGATCGACGGCGACACGCTGCCGTCAAGGAACTGGTTGGGCACTAGCTCGCCGTCTCCTTCTTCGCTGTCCTTAAGCCCTGAACAAAAGCCTCTAGAAAAGCTCAAGCAGGCTCCTGATGCAACATCTCGGCAAACAAATGCAGCTGGTCCCCACCGTCCGGTAGTTCCTTTTGCTTCGCCTGCCACCGTTCTCTCAGCTTCTTCCGGGTGACGTTGATCGTCTCGGTGAAGTCGAATAGCAATGAGGGTTGGTAGGTGTAAAGAAGCTTCCACGCGCGCTGATAGAAGTCATCGGCTTGATCGGCCATCGCCATATCTGGCCCCAAGCCGTAGCTGATTCCCCCCTCCGTTTTGGTGGGCTGCATCGGCTTGCGCCCTTCCCGCAAGAGATCGATGCCCTCGCGGATCAACTCCTCAATCTTGTCCGGCAGCGATTCGGCCCGTTGCTTTCCCCGAACTCGGCGTAAGAGCCGAATCCCGCGCTCGATTACGAAGAAGATCGCTAGTGAGGCCAGGACGAATAGAGCCAACGCCGCAAGAACCTGAGCCAACTTTGGAAGCCCAGATAACGCGCCATAAACAGTCGCTGCAAGGCTCACTGCGGCTCCGCCGAGGATCGAGACGAGCCATGCGACCGTGCCTGCCGCCTCGACCAACTTCCACGGATTTCTGGGTTGTACCATGCCGCGATCCTATTCCCGCCAAGGAACCGGTTCACGGCTAACCTCGATCAGTCGTCATACGCCGGCGGCTCAATGGCAGGCCGCATGAAGGACACCGGCATTACCTCAAATCCATCGAAGGAGTTCTCAGGAGTTCGCTCGATGCGGTAGCGGCTTGTCTTGTCGATGTTTGTTCCACGAATGCGAACGTGAATGTCGAAGCGGTCGGCCTTGATCTCGCCCTGCGGTCCCGCCTCTGTGTAGGGCCTTATCTCCTGCTCATTCCGTAGGTAGAGGAGCGTGTCGATACGGGAACGGCGCGCCGTTCGGGGGCAGGGTTGTTTCCCTGATCTCAGGGGAACCCAGCGGCTGGTACTTGCTTCTTTGCCCCGCCTGCGGCTTTTCCGTCCATCGTGCCTGAACGCCATCAAGTGGTCGTGATCCATCGGGGAGCTCGATAGTCAGGTATGCACAGACATGCTCAGCGGGGGCCGCCTGCACTCCCGACGGCGGATCATTGGGCAACTGGGATTACAAGAGAGCGAAACGTGCTTCCAGGCCATTCGGGGGGCCATACCAAAGCCCCCTCACCGAATTCGTGATCCCGAAATACGATGTGAGGGGGAGCGGTTGGCGGTGCGGGGGCTGGACCCTCGTAGCGGTAGTAGTTGCCCGTACCTGGTGACATCGCCCGCGGCCGGGCGCTTGGGCGTGCACGGCGCCTGCGTCTCGCCCGAGGTGCCTCGTTCCCGGAGGCTGTCGCAGGCCGACGCTTGCGCCGGGGATGTAGGAAGCGACGTAAAGACACCACCGCCCCCAGCAAGAAGAAAGACGCACGACAGAATTGGAACGTCGAGGGGACCAGGCTCCCGCGCTCTCAGCCGCGACTAGACCGACAGACCGGTGGCGCCCAACGCAGGTCTGCGCCCCCCGCGAGGCGGTGAACAGCAGCCACGATCCGCCTACTACTCCATTTGGCCATTGCGCTTTAAAAAAAGCCGCGACCGTCGGCGCCAGCCCCCGCGAAGGGGTCCAATGACGGTGGTGGATCGTCAGCACCACCTTCGACTCTGGCACTCCCGTCCATGAGTGCCGAGGATAACGCCTAGCCCTGCGTGAAGTAGATACTCCCGCAGCGATCTCAGTCCGATCGACTGAGATCGCCCCCCGGGGCAAGCAAACGGCCGCCCCGCCATTCCGTCCCTTCCCGTCCTGACTCGGAAGGCGGCGCGGCCGCCGTTGTCAGTAAACCTACAACGACGGCGGGCTCAGTGCGCCGGTTGACGGCCGGGCAACTCCGCCGCGATCAGTCGGCGGCCAGCAGACGGCAGCCGAGCAGCCTGGCGAGGCCCTCGCCGCCGTTTCGCATCACCCAGTCGTGGTTCCACTCGAAGACCGGACGGGCGATCGGCGACAGCAGGTTCATCCAGGGCTTGGTGGTGTGGACGTTCCATTCGTAGACGACCGCCGTCACGGGACCGTCACCAACGGCGCCGTTCTCCTCGAACAGGCGCCAGCGGCCCACCCCGGCCAGCTCCCCTTTGGCCTTGCCCTCGAGCAGGTGCGGCTTGTCCACCCGCGTGGTGGTCATCTCGAACTCGAGGTCGTACGGGAGCCTCGAGCGCCAGGTGTAGCGCCCGACTTGGCCGATGCCGGCCTGGTCGCCTTCCGTCAGGCGCTCGGAGGCGACCACGCCGCGCCACCACTGCGGCCAGCGCTCCGACTCCCAGATCGCGTCCCAGACCTGCTCGCGGGACGCCTCCAGGCACCAGGTGGTGACAAAGCTGTAATCCGGCACGAGGCTAGTTGGGTGAGGGGGGCTCGCCGTTGCCGAACTGTGGCCCGACTGACTCGACCACCTGCGAGAAGCGGATCACGGTCACGGTGTCGTCGTGGGTGATGTCCTGCCCGTAGATCTGGCGCAGAAAGCCGACCGTCTCCTCGAGGCGGCGGAATTCGGGATTGTCGTGCTCGATGTCCCGTGGGGAGAGGTCGCCCACCCGCTTCACCTCGACGTCGTCGATCACCGCGGTGAAGATCTTCTCGCGCGGGTTGTGCTGATAGCCGACCGTGACCCAGACGATCTGGCCGCGCTGGTACTTGCGCGACTTGTCGCCGAGCCGGATCGTGGCCGTCTTTCGTCCCCGTTTGAGCTGGTCGACGAAGGCCGGTGAAAAAAAGTTGAGCGCGAAGGTGCCGCCCGTCATAGCGAATCCCAGCCTAACGCGATTCGAGACGGCCCTGCTACTCGGGATAGCCCTCGCTGCCGATCAGGGGCACGAAACGGCAGGGGCCGATGACGGTCCGCTCCAGCCCGCCGCCGGTCCTCAGATCGACCTGCCCCTCGAGCCGCCGGAACACGGTCAGCATGTCGGCGGCGTCGGTGGCGATCGGGATCACCAGGCGCCCCCCTGGGGCGAGCTGGTCGATCAGGGTGGAAGGCGGCGAGGGCGCGGTGGCGTGGACGGCGATCGCCTCGTACGGTGCGTGGTCCGGCAGGCCCGCGCTGCCGTCTCCCACCACCACCTCGACGTTGCCGATGCCGAGCTCGGCGAGCAGCTCGCGGGCGCGGGTCGCCAGCCGCTCCACCCGCTCGACCGAGATCACCTCGTCGGCGAGCATCGCCAGCACCGCGGCGGAGTAGCCGGAGCCCGTCCCGACCTCCAGCACCCGCTCGGAGCCCTCCAGCGCCAGCGCCTCGCAGATCGCGGCCACGATCCAAGGCTGAGAGATTGTCTGGTCGTGACCGATCGGCAACGCTGAGTCCGCATAGGCGCGTCGCCGGTAGCGCTCCGGGACGAACAGCTCGCGCGGGACCGTCGCCATCGCCTCCAGCACCCGCTGGTCGCGAATTCCGCGCCGGCGGAGCTGGCGCTCGACCATCTCGGTGCGCTGGTCGGCGAACTCGGCCGCGCCCGGGATTCGCCGGATCAAAAGATGTAGGCGCGGAGCCGGCGGGGCTCGATCACGGTGACGCGGCCGCGCCCGACGCGAACCACCCCCGCGCGCTCCAGCGTGGCCAGGAACCGGCTGACGCTCTCGCGCGAGGTGCCTGCCAGCTGTGCGAGGTCGGCCTGCGTCATGCGGATCGTCACGCCGCTCCGTCCCTCGGGCGCCGCCTCCTCGGCGATCAGCTGCGTGAGCACGCCCGCGACCCGGCTCGGCACGGTCTGGAACGACTGCCGCGTGACGCGCTCGTTGGTCTCCCTCAGCCGCCGCGTCAGCGCGACGATCAGCTTCACCGAGATCTGCGAATGCTGGGCGAGCAGTCGCCGGAAGTCGGCGGCCGGGAGCGCCAGCAGCTCGGAGTCGGAGAGTGTCTCGACGCTGGCCGAGCGAGCCTGGCCATCCAGCATCGCGAGCTCCCCGAAGATGTCTCCCGGCCCCAGAGTCGCGAGCGCGATCGCTCGCCCGTCGGAGTGCTCGCGGGTCACCCGCAGGTCACCCGAGCGAACCAGATAGCAGGCATCGCTTCGGTCGCCCTCGTGGAAGACGCGCACCCCCGCCGGGAAGGAACGGGGAATGGCGACGCGCGAGATCCGCTCCAGCTCCTGGCGCGAGAGCTCCGAGAACAGCGACACGCGGGACAGAAGCTCGACAGGATCGCCGGCGCTCATGCTTCCTCACGCACGAGGCGATTATCCACTCTCCGCGAACCCGCTGCGCGCGTAGTCTGGGCGGGATCAGCGACGAAAGGAGAGCATCGATGGCCACCCAGGTCTCCACCCCGACCTTCTATCCCGGACTCCTCTACCGCGACGCCGACGCGGGAATGAAGTGGCTCGAGGAGGTGCTCGGCTGCGAGCGCCGCGAGGACCACCGCGACGACGACGGCAACGTCGTCCACGCCGAGCTCGTCTTCCGGGGCGCGATCGTGATGCTGAGCACCGCGGGAGCTGGCCGCGAGCCGTTTCGGAGCCTGCCGGCGGGCGGCCGTCTCCTCTACTGCGCCATCGACGAGGTCGACTCCATGTATGAGCGGGTCCGCGAAGCGGGCGGCGACATCGCCTTGGAGCTGACCGACACCGACTACGGCTCGCGCGACTTCACCGTCCGCGACCCCGAAGGGAACCTGTGGGCGTTCGGCACCTACCGCCCCCAGGTCGGCGACGGCTGAGACGAGCCGCCCACGCGACGGACGGAGCTTGACCTAGCGAGCTGACCGTGCACGAGACCGAGCTCCTGATCCTTGGCCTGTGCGTTGCGATCCCGACGTTGGGCGTGATTGCTCGGCTGCTCGACATCCCGTACCCAATCGTGCTCGTGCTTGGGGCGATCCCGCTCGGCTACCTGCCCGGCGTGCCGGACGTCGAGCTCCATCCCGACCTGGTGCTGGTGATCTTCCTGCCGCCGCTGCTCTACGTGGCGGCCTTCATGGCCGATCTGCGGGCGCTGCGCGCTGACGCCCGCGGCATCTCGCTGACCGCGATCGGACTGGTGCTGCTTACGACCTGTGCCGTCGCGGTAGTCGGCCACGAGCTGATCGGCCTGCCCTGGGCGGTCGCCTTCGCGCTCGGCGCCATCGTCTCGCCGACCGACCCGGTGGCAGCGACGGCGATCGCGCGCGAGCTCGGCGTCCCGCGGCGGCTGGTCACCGTGATCGAGGGGGAGAGCCTGGTCAACGACTCGTCGGCGCTGATCGCATACCGGGTTGCGGTGGCGGCGGCGATCGGCGGCAGCTTCTCGCTGTTCGACGCCAGCCTCGACTTCGTCGTCGCGGTTGCCGGCGGGATCGCGATCGGGTTGCTGGTCGGCGCCGCGATCGCCGAGGTGCGCCGGCGGCTCGACGACATTCCCGTCGAGATCACGATCTCGATCTTCAGCGGCTTCGTGGCCTACCTTCCGGCCGAGGGGCTCGGCGTCTCGGGTGTGCTCGCGGCGGTCACCACCGGGATCTACCTGGGCTGGCTCGCGCCTCAGATCTCGACCGCGCAGATGCGAATACAGGGATTCGCGGTCTGGGAGCTGCTCGTGTTCCTGCTCAACGCGGTCCTCTTCGTGCTCATCGGTCTGCAGCTGCCGAGCATCCTCGACGCGGTCTCGGGCATCGACGTCGGCACCCTCGCCGGGTACGCGCTGGCGGTCATCGGCGTGGTGGTCGGCGACGCGATTCGTTTGGCTGTTCACGACCCCGTACGTGATCCGGGCTGCTCGACCGCCGCCCGAGCCAGGTCGAGCGCCGGGTCGGCGCCGCCCCGCGGGTGGTGATGGGCTGGGCCGGGATGCGCGGCGCGGTCTCGCTCGCGGCGGCGCTCGCGCTGCCGCTGGAGACCGACGCGGGCGCGCCGTTCCCGGAGCGCGAGCTGGTGATCTTCCTCGCCTACTGCGTCGTCCTGTTCACGGTCGTCGTCCAGGGGTTGACGCTGCCGGCGCTGGTCCGCCGGCTGGGGGTGATTGACGACGGCGCGGAGGAGGAGGCCGAGGAGCACGCGGCCCGAATCGCTGCCGCCGAGGCGGCGCTCGAGGCGCTCGACGGGCTGGCTGAGGAGGAGTGGACGCGCGAGGACACAGTCGGGCGGCTGCGGGCCCAGTACACGTTCCGCCGCCGCCGCTTCGCCACCCTGCGCGGCGACCTTGAAGACCAGGAGGGGATCGTCGACCGCTCGCTCGCCTACCAGCGCTTGCTGCACGGCGTGATCGAGGCCCAGCGGGCAGCGATCGTGCGAATGCGAAACGAAGGCCTGATCTCGGCCGAGGTCATGCGCCGGGTCGAGCGCGACCTCGACCTCGAAGAGTCGCGCCTCGAGATCTGATTCATTCGCACTAGGCGGAGGCCACCAGCCGCCGGGGCTGGCGCGAGAAGCCGGCGGCGACCAGCATCCCCTCCAGCCCCGAGCCGATCACCGGCTCGCCGTCGAGGCGCTCGATCCCCAGTCGGGGTAGGCGCCCCTCGCGGGCGGCGCGCGCCAGCTCGCCGATCGCCTCCGCCAGCGCCTCGTCCTCGAGCTCGCGAAGCCGCAGGATCCCGCGGCCGCCCCGTTCCACGAACAAAAGCGGCTCGCCGTCGCGCACCAGCACGTAGGCGCCGGGTGTCCGGCTCGGGCGCCGGCCCCCCGGCCCGCCATCGCGTTTCGGCCACGGGATGCCGGCGCCATACGGATTCGCCGGGTCGGTGGCGGCCAGCACCAGGTAACGCCCGTCGGCGCTTGGCAGCGAGCGAAGCCGCTCGACCGCGCCCGGCAGCGCGAACTGGGCTCCACCGAGGCCCTCGACGAAATAGCCGCGGCGAGCGGTGCCCAGCATCTCCAGGTTGGACATCTCGCCATAGAGGCTCGCGAAGCCGCCCGGAACACCCTCGGCCAACACGGTCTCCCGGGTCACGATGCCGTAGCGCTCCAGCATCAACTCCGCCTGCGCCCGCAGCCGGGGGCCCGCGGGCGGGGCGTTCTTGAACAGCGGCGCGGTCAGCGACCAACGGCCCTGCACCGCCTGCCCGGCGGCGGAGCGGCGGGCTGCGAAGCGCCTGCCGCGGCGCCGCTGCTCCCGCTCCAGGCTGCGAAGGCGCGGTGCTCGCAGCGGCGCGAAGGCGTCGTTGGTCACCTCGCCGCCCCAGGCGAGGTCCCAGAGGGCGCTGTGCAGCTCCTCGGCGGCGAGGTCGAGCTCGCTCACCAGGTCGAGCCAGAAGCAGGGACGCACGCTGAGCAGCTCGCGAATCGCATCATGCGCGCTGCCGGCCGCGCGCTCGAGCTTCAGATTGGCGGGCGGCGGTCCGGCGACCCGCACGTCCTCGCGGAAATAAAGCGCGACCCGGCCGCCGCTTCGCCCCAGCGCGCCGGCTCCGATCCAGACCAGCTCGCCGCCCGTGCACAGCTCGTCGAGCCACGCGGGGCTGTAGGCGCCCAGGCGCCGCGGCAGCACGTCGCGCTCCCAGACCTCGGGCGTCAGCGCGACCCCCTGGAGGGGCACCAGCGCCTCCCGCAGCCGGTCGGGCCCGGCGCCGGCCGGCCGGCGGGCGTCCACGTTCTGCCAGCTGGGCAGGAAGCGAGCCAGCTCGCGCGGGTCGACGGCCTCGGCCTCGGCGCGCAGGTGGGCGAGGCTCGCGCGGCGCAGGCGGCGCAACACCTCGGGGTCGCACCACTCGCGCTCGCTGCCGCCGGGGAGCAGCTCTCCGCGAACCAGCTCGCCGGCTCGCTCCAGCTCGCGCAGCGCCGCCGAAGGGTCAACGCCGTAGCGACGCGCGAGCTGTCCGGTGGGGAAGGGCACGTGGGTGCGCGCATAGCGGCGAACCAAGGCCGCCATCGCGTCCGGCAGCTCGGCCAGGAACGTCTCCGGGAGGCCCGCCGGTGGCGGCACGCCGAGCGCGTCGCGGTAGAGCGCCGCGTCCTCGACCGCGATCCAGCGCTCCTCACCGGCCACGCGGACCGGGGCCGCGCGGCGCTCGCGCTGGAGCTTCTCCAGCATCGAGTCAGCCGAGATCCCCTCCACCACTCGCTGCTCACACTCGGCCGGGGTCAGGTCGCCCAGCCGGCGCAGGATCTGCTGGAGAGCGTCGCGATCCTTGGCGCGGGCAACCTGCACGCGATGCTGAAGCGAATCCTCCACCTCGGCCAGCGCCTCCGGGTCGATCAGCTCGCGGAGCTCCTCCTGGCCGAGCAGCTCGCGCAGCAGCTCCCGGTCCAGCGACAGCGCCGCGGCCCGCCGCTCGGCGTTGGGCGTGTCGCCCTCGTACATGTAGGTGGCGACGTAGTCGAATAGCAGCGAGGAGGCGAACGGAGAGGCGGTCGGCGTCTCGACCTCGACCAGGGAGATCCGGCGGGTCGACAGGTCCCTCAGCAGCGACTCCAGGCTCGGCAGGTCGAGGACGTCGCGAAGGCACTCGCGGTAGGTCTCGAGCACGATCGGGAAGCGCGGGAAGTCCCTCGCAACCTCCAGCAGGCTCTGCGCCTTCAGCCGCTGCTGCCACAGCGGCGTGCGTTTCCCGGGATAGGCACGCGGGATCAGCAGCGCCCGGGCGGCGTTCTCCCGAAAGCGGGCGCCGAACAGCGCCGAGCCGCCCAGCTCGCGCACCACCAGATCCTCCACCTCGTCGGCCTCCAGCAGAACCAGGTCGGACGGCGGCGCCTCGTCGGCATCGGGGAGGTGGATGACGATGCCGTCGTCGGACCAGATCGCATCCGCCTCCAGCTCGTGCTCGTCGCGGATCCGGGCGGACAGGGCCAGGGCCCAGGCGGCGTGCACCCGTCCGCCCCATGGCGAGAGCACGCACAGGCGCCAGTCGCCGATCTCGTCCCGAAATCGCTCCACGACCACCGTCTCGTCGGAGGGGACCACGCGGGTCGCTGCCTGCTGCTCGCGCAGGTAGGCGACCAGGTTCTCGGCCGCACGGCGGTCGAGGTCGTATTCGGCCGCCAGATCCTTCGGGTCCGCGCTGACGGCCTCGCGGGCGAACGCGCCGATCGCCCTACCCAGCTCGGCTGGCCGGCCGACGCCGTCGCCCTTCCAAAACGGAACCGCGCCCGGGACCCCCGGGGCCGGAGTGACGACCACCCGGTCGCGCGTGATCTCCTCGATCCGCCAGGTGGTGGCGCCGAGCAGGAAGGTCTGCCCGGGGCGGGCCTCGTAGACCATCTCCTCGTCGAGCTCTCCCACCCGGCGGCCGTCCGGCAGGTGGACGCCATAGAGGCCGCGGTCGGGGATCGTGCCGGCGTTGGTGACCGCCAGCTGCCTGGCACCGGGCCGGCCGCGAATGATCCCGGCCGCCCGGTCCCAGACCAGCCGCGGGCGCAGCTCGGCGAAGCGGTCCGACGGGTAGCGCCCGTCGAGCATGTCGAGGACGTTCTCCAGCTGCTCGCGCGAGAGCTCCGAGAAGGGCTCAGCGGCCGTCACCAGGCGCTCGACCTCGTCCACCTCCCACTCGTCGTCGGCGCACATCGAAACCAGGTGCTGGGCGAGCACGTCAAGTGGGTTGCGGGGGATCACGGTCTCCTCGATCTCCCCCTCGCGCATCAACCGCACGACCACCGCGCACTCGAGCAGGTCGGCGCGGAACTTCGGAAAGATGCGCCCCACGGAGACCTCGCCCAGAGTGTGGCCGGCGCGCCCGATCCGCTGCAGGCCGCGGGTCACGGACTTCGGCGACTCGACCTGGATCACCAGGTCGACAGCGCCCATGTCGATCCCGAGCTCCAGCGACGACGTGGCCACCAGGCAGGGCAGCTGCCCCGACTTGAGCAGCTCCTCGACGACCTGCCGCTCCTCGTGGGCCAGCGAGCCGTGGTGGGCTCGAGCAATCTCGACGGGCGTGGTCGGGCCCGAGCCCGCGTTGCCGGCATGCTCGGTAGCCGGAAGCTCGATCGGGTCCTCCTCGTTCGCCAGCTCGTTGAGGCGCTTGGCGAGGCGCTCGGCGCCGCGGCGGTTGTTGACGAAGATGATCGTCGAGGTGTGCTCGCGGACCAGCTTCAAGAGCTCTGGATAGATCGCCGGCCAGATCGAGCGGGTATTCGCCGCTCCGTCAAAATCGGCGTCCCCGCCGTCGCGGCGTTTCTCGATCGAGGCATCCGGTTCGGTCATGTCCTCGACCGGAACCCGGATCTCCAGGTCGAGCTCCTTGGGCTTGCCGGCGTCGGCGATCTCGCATTCGCGCCGGGGGCCGGCCAGGAAACCGGCGATCCGCTCCAGCGGGCGCTGGGTCGCGGAGAGGCCGATCCGCTGGACGTCGGAGCCGCCGTTCGCCCTCACCAGATGCGAGAGGCGCTCCAAGGTGAGCGCCAGGTGGGCGCCCCGCTTCGACTGCGCGACCGCGTGGATCTCGTCGACGATCACCGCCTCCGCGCCCGTGAGGATCTCCCGGGCCCCCGAGGTCATGATCAGGTAGAGCGACTCCGGGGTCGTGACCAGGATGTCGGGCGGCTTGCGGCGCATCGCCTGGCGCTCCCGCTGCGGGGTGTCGCCCGTCCGCAGGCCCACCGAGATTCCCGCTTCGATCCCCTTCAGGGGCGCGCGGAGGTTGCGCTCGATGTCGTACGAGAGGGCCTTGAGCGGCGACACGTAGACGATCCGCACGCCCTGCCCGAGCCGCTCCGGCTCACGAGATAGCCGATCGATCCCCCACAGGAAGGCGGCGAGGGTCTTCCCCGACCCGGTGGGCGCGCAGATCAGGGTGTTGGCCCCGGCGGCGATCTTCGGCCACCCCATCGCCTGGGCGGGCGTCGGCTCCGCGAACGACGCCTGGAACCAGCGCCTCACGGGCTCGCTGAACGCGGCCAGCGGGGTGGATTTGGCAGTCTCGGATTGCACGGGGCTCAACCTTTCGATCTTACGGATCGGTCGGACAAAGGCGCCAATCCCTCGGCCGAGGCGGCGATTGCGGGGGTTAGAAGGGCAGCGAGTCGGCGATCTCGGCCAGGCGAGGTGCGGCGCGGTCGCGGTCGGAGAGCACCGGGTCGGAGATCGGCCATTCGACGCCGACCTCGGGGTCGTCCCAGGCGATTCCGGCCTCCGTGGCGGGGTCGTAGTAGCTGGATAGCTTGTAGGCGACGTCGGCTCGCTCGCTGAGCACGCAGAATCCGTGCGCGAAGCCGGCCGGCACGAACAGCTGGCGGTGGCGCTCGTCGTCGAGCTCGTGGCCCTCCCAGCGGCGGTAGGTCGGCGAATCGCGCCGCAGGTCCACGGCTACATCCCAGATCTCTCCCCGCAGGCAGCGGACGAGCTTCGCCTGGCCGGGCTCGGTCTGGAAGTGGAGCCCGCGCAGGATGCCGCGCCCGGAGCGGGAGTGGTTCTCCTGCACGAACTCCACCTCGATCCCCAGCTCACGCCAGCCGTCGTCGCGGTAAGTCTCGACCAGGAAGCCCCGGTCGTCGCCGTGGACTTCGGGCTCGACCAGGACGACGCCGTCGAGCTGCGTCTCGAGGCGGCCAGCCATCAGCCGAGGGCGCGGCCGTAGTGGCGCTCGTAGTAGTCGCGGTACTCGCCGGAGCGCACCGGCCCCCACCACCATTCGTTGTCGCGATACCAGTCGACGGTCTGCCGCAGGCCGTCGCCGAAGGCGACGCCCGGCTCCCAGCCGAGAGCGCGAACCTTGTCGGACGACAGCGAGTAGCGACGGTCGTGGCCGGGGCGGTCGGTGACGTACTCGATCAGCGACTCGTCCCGCCCCGTGAGCTCGAGGATCATCCTGACCGCCTCGAGGTTCGGCAGCTCGTCCGGCCCGCCGACGTTGTAGGCCTGGCCCGTCTCGCCGCGCTCCAACACCAGGTCGATCGCGGCGCAGAAGTCCTCCACGAAGATCCAGTTGCGCACCTGCATCCCGTCGCCGTAGACGGGCAACGGGTCGCCGGCGAGCGCGTTCAGGATGCAAAGCGGGATCAGCTTCTCCGGGTGCTGGCGCGGGCCGTAGTTGTTCGATCCCCGCACGATCAGCGCGTCGCTCTCATACGTGTGGCGGTAGGCGCCGACGATCAGGTCGCCGCCGGCCTTCGAGGCTGAGTACGGCGAGGAGGGCTGAAGCGGCGAGTCCTCGCTGAAGGAGCCGGACTCGATCGAGCCGTAGACCTCGTCGGTGGAGACCTGGAGGTGGCGGATCCCGGCCTGGCGAGCGGCCTCGAGCATGACGAAGGCGCCGAACACGTCGGTCTGGATGAACTCCCCCGGCGAGTGGATCGAGCGATCCACGTGTGACTCGGCGGCGAAGTTGACCGTCGCGTCGCAGCCCTGGATCGCGGCCTCCACGGCGTCGCGATCGGCGATGTCGCCCTCCACCAGCTCGGCGCGATCGGGCTCGAGACCGTCGAGGTTCTCGCGCCGGCCCGCGTAGGTGAGCTTGTCGAGCACGCGAATGGAGTCGCCCGGGTGAGCGGCGAGGCGGTGGCGCACGTAGGCCGAGCCGATGAACCCGGCTCCGCCCGCGACCAGGATCCTCATGCGACCGCCTCGAGCGTTCTCGCGGCAAGGTATGCGGACAGGCCCTTCCGCCAGTGTGGGAGGGCGATCGCGTCGGGGCGCTCGCTGCCGAGCACCGAGTAGGCGGGCCGGGGCGCCTTGCGCGCGAGCATCTCGGTGGTGGCCGACATCACCCGGCACTCGACGCCGGCCTGGTCGAAGATCTCCTGGGCGAAGTCGTACCAGGAGCAGTGCCCTCCCCCGGCGAGGTGGTGAATCCCGAACTCCTCGCCCTCGACCAGCAGCGCCATGGCCTCGCCGAGGTGTCGCGTGTAGGTGGGGCAGCCGACTTGGTCCGAGACCACCATCACCTCGCTCTGCTGGCGTCCGAGCCGCAGCATCGTCTCCACGAAGTTCTTTCCCCCAAGCCCGAACAGCCAGGCTGAGCGGGCGATGAGGTGGCGCGGGTTGGCGACCGCCACCGAGGTCTCCCCCGCCAGCTTGGAGCGGCCGTAGGCCGACACCGGGGAGGGCAGGTCGGACTCGACGTAGGGCTCGCGCGCGGAGCCGTCGAAGACGTAGTCGCTCGACGGATACAGCACCTTGGCGCCGATGCTCGCGGCGGCGCCTGCCAGCAGGGCCGCGCCCTCGTCGTTGACCCGCATCGCCCCGGCCTCGTCGTCCTCGGCGCCGTCGACGTCGGTGAAAGCGGCGCAGTTGACGACCGCGTCCGGCTCGTACCGCGTCAGGGCCTCCTCCAGGGCGGCCGGACTGGTGATGTCCAGCGCGCCATGGGCGAGCGCCACCACTTCGTGATCGCGGTCGTGACAGGCGGCCGTCACGTCCCGACCGAGCATCCCCGCCGCGCCGGTCACCAAGACCCTCATGGGATCTTGATCTCCGCGTTGTCGCCGACGATCATCCGCAGGGTCTTGGGAAGCCCGTCGCCGCGCGAGAGCTTGACGTTTCGCCCCAGAAGGCTCGCCTCCATGCGCGAGCCGAGGTCTGAGACGCTTGACCCGGCGAGCAGGATCGAGTGCTCGACCTCGGCGCGCGAGACGCTGACGCCCGCGTCGATCGAGGTGTAGGGACCGATGTAGGCGTCGGTGATCCGGGCGTCGGCGCCGATGATCGCCGGCCCTCGGACCACCGCCCGCTCCAGCCTGGCGCCGGCCTCGACCACCACCCGCCCCTCCACCTTGGAGTCCACCAGCTCGCCGTCGATTCGGCGCTGGATGTCCTCGAGCACCAGTCGGTTCGCGTCCAACATGTCGTCGAGCTGTCCGGTGTCCTTCCACCATCCGGTCACGGTGCGGCTCTCCACCTGCTTGCCGCCGTCGATCAGCCACTGGATCGCGTCCGTGATCTCCAGCTCCCCGCGCCCCGACGGCTCGATCGCCCTCGCGGCCTCGAGGATCGGCGGGCCGAACAGGTAGACGCCCACCAAGGCGAAGTCGCTCGGTGGGTGCTCGGGTTTCTCGATCAGGCGAACCACGCGCTCGCCGTCCAGCTCGGCGACCCCGAAGTTGCCCGGGTCCGGAACCCTGGTGAGCAAAATCAGGGCATCGGGCTCGCGGGCGCGAAAGGCGTCGACCAGGCCGGTGATCCCGTCGCGCAGCAGGTTGTCCCCCAGGTACATCACGAACGAGCCGTCCTGGAGGAACTCCTCGGCGGTGAGCACGGCGTGCGCCAGGCCCAGCGGCTCGGGTTGGGGGATGTAGGTGATCGAGGCGCCGAACGCGGCGCCGTCGCCCGCCGCCGCGGCGATCTCGTCCCCCGTCTCGGGGGCGATCACGATCCCGATCTCCGTGATCCCCGCCTCCACCAGCGCCTCGATGCCGTAGAAGAGCACGGGCTTGTTGGCCACCGGAACGAGCTGCTTGGCCGAGGTGTGCGTGATCGGGCCGCAGGCGCGTGCCGGCACCCCCCGAGAGAATCAGACCTTTGAGGCTCTCCATGTCGCGGCAAGCATAGGGAGAGGGCCTCTCAGTAGGTGCCGCCCAGCTTGCGGTGGTCCCAGGTCGCGATTCGCAGCGGCTTGAAGCGGACCGCGACCCGCTTGCGGGCCTGGGTCTTCAGCGCCTCGGCCGCGTCTTCGGAGAGCGAGATTCCCCCGGCGTATCGCAGGGTCAGCTCCTTAGCGACCTCGTAGACGAGCTCGGGATCGCGATGGATCTCGGCCTCCGCCTCGATCTGGACCCCGCGCAGCTCGCCGTACTCGTGCCCGGTCTCCACCAGGAGCGTGGCGCGGGGATCGTGCTCCAGGTTCTTGACCTTCTGCGACTTCGCGTAGGTGTAGATCCAGATCTCGGTGCCGCGCAGCACGTACCAGAGCGGCATCGAGTGCGGCCAGCCGCGCGTCCCGAGCGACGAGACGACGACCACGCGCTCGGCTTCGAGGAGCTCGCGCTGCTCGGCCTCTGAGAGCTTGATCTGGTCTCGGCGACTCACCCGGTGCCGGACGGCTGGGGCTCGAGCGTCAGCACGTGCCACGGCCCCTCGCCGGCCATCGGCTGCGTTCGGCCCTCGAGCCAGTCGACCTGGAGGTCGTCGTAGTGCGGGCTTCCGGGGTGGCCCGACTGGCCGGTGAAGGCCTGCCAACGGGAGCGCTCCGGGCGCACCGGATCGGCGACCATCCGCCAGCAGGGCGCCCAAATGGCCGCGAACGGGTCGTTCGGATCCCAGCCCACCTGGGCCACCGTCTCCTGGCCGCCGCCGACCTCGAGCCGGCGGTTGAAGATCCAACCGAACAGGGGATTCGCCTCGCCCAGCGCGTGCGCGAAGACGAGTGGGTGAACCTTGCCCCAGCGCCAGGCTTCCTGATCTGACCCCAGCCTGCTGTCCAGGTCATCGAGCGCCCCACGCAGCGCATCGAGGGCGAACTCGTCCCAGGGCCGGCCGATCAGGTCCTCGGCCTCCGCCTCCCAGATCGCCAGCAGGTGCGACTGCCAGCGCCAGGGCGAGGTGACATGGGCGACGAATCCGTTGTCGGCGCGGTCGAGCCAGCGCTCCGCCAGGTCGCGGTCCGCGATCGCCGCCCGGGCTACCTCGCGCGCCAGCCGCAGGGTGAACGCCTGGTAGATGGTGGCCGCGATCGACTGCGGGCTCATCCGCCCATCCCAGGAGCGCAGCCGCTCGATCGCGGCCAGCTCCCGCTGGTCTCGTGGCCGCAGCCGGGCCAGCCGGTGCGCGGTCTCGAGCCCCGGCAGCGAGAGCATGTCCGTCTGCATCGCTTCGAAGCTCTCCAGGTCGTGCTCGGGCCGGGAGGTGATCAGCTGCTCGATTCGGCTCGCCCGGTACCCGTCCAGGTAGTCACTGGTGATGTGGTGCGGGTAGTCCTCGGGGGCGATCTGGTTGTTGGCGGTGACCACGAAGCCCGCCTCCGGGTCGGTGAGCTCGGGCATCTCCTCGTAAGGGACCCAGCCGTCCCATTCGTGCTCCCCGGTCCAGCCCGGCTTGGGGAGGTCGGGGCAGCCGCCGCGGCGCACCGGCAGGCGCCCGACGGCCTTGTAGCCGATCGAGCCGTGGCGGTCAGCCCAAACGAGGTTGGAGACCGGGTGGGCGTGCTCGCCGAGCGTCTCCACCAGGTCGGCGCCGCTGGTGAAGTCGAGCATCCCGAGGCTGGCCCGGGTGAGGCCAGGAAAGTCGAGGGCCATGAAGCGCAGCGCCAGCGGCTGGGCGTCGTCGGCGCGGAGCGCCTCGTTGACGATCGGGCCATGGTGGGTCTCGCGGACGACCAAGCGCTCCGGCTCCGCGCGCCCTTTGACGGCGATCTCCTCCTCGATCAGCTCCAGGGGGCGCGACTCACCCTCGAACTCGTAGGTGTCGCCGTCGATCCGCTCGATGAACAGGTCCATGACGTCGGCCATCACGTTTGTGAACGACCAGGCGACGTCGTTGTTCTGGCCCATGAACAAACCGGGCAGGCCCGGGAGCGCCGCCCCCCGGCAGAAGCGATCCTCAAGATAGAGCCCCACCTGATAGGTGATCCCAGGCATGCTCGGCGGCAGGTGAGGATCGCCCGCCATCAGCGGCCCGCCGGTCGCGGATCGCGCCCCGGCAACGGCCCAGTTGTTCGACCCGCTGGCCTCGACCGCGAGGCCGACCGAGTCCCGAACGCGTGCGATCTGCTCGGCCAGGCCAAGGCCATCTCCCTGCCACGGCTCTTGAGGGGTGAGGATCACGGGATTGCCGCGCGGATACCCCGGATCCAGCCGCGCAGCCCGCTCGCTGCCCAGCTCGCGGGTCATCTCGGCTCGCAGGAGCTCGCGCTCCCAGTTGGTCGAGAGGCCGAAGCTGAGCAGCTTGGCGAGGGTGAGCGAGTCGGCGGGCGCAAAGGCCTCGAATCCAATCCGCAGAAGCTGGAACTCGGCCGGAAGCGGCCGGTCGGTGGCGGCCGCGTTCACGCCGACGCAGAACGCGTCGAGCGCCGATCGCAGCTCCGGCTGGATCGTCTCGGCCTCACGCTCGGCGGCGCGCCGCAGGCCCAGGGTCCGCATGAAGCGATCGGTCTGAAGGCCGGCGCGGCCGGCGATCTCGGCCAGCCGCCCGGAGCCGATTCTGCGGTAGAGGTCGAGCTGCCAAAGGCGGTCCTGTCCATGGCAAAAGCCCTCCGCGAACCACAGGTCGCTCCTGGTCTTCGCGTGGATGTGGGGAACCCCCCAGCGGTCGCGGCCGATCTCTACCGCCTGCTCCAGTCCATCCAGCCGCAGGCGCCCCTTGACCCTCGGAAGCGGCCTGCGAAAGAGCTGGTGCCAAAGCCCGGCAGCCGTGGTCCCCGCGAGCGCCGTGAACGCCGCGCCCGCCAGGCCGAATCGCTTTGCCAGTCCGCCAGCGTTCACCGTCGCCAACTCTAATGGGGCAGCGAAGTCAGTCCGAGATGCCCTGCGGCAGCCGGCCTTCCGCCTCCAGCTTCTGAAGGTGGGCCTCCATGACCACCGCGGCCGCGGGCCGTAGCCCCGCGGGCACGTCGTCCCAGACCAGGCCCAGGAGCCGCGCCCGCGATCGCTCTCCCTTCTCCAGCTCGGCCAGCAGCCTGCGCTCGCGCATCAGGCGATGCTCGATGTACTCGTCGATCCTCGTCGCCGGATCCTCGATCAAGGGGCCGTGTCCGGGGTAGAGCAGCTCCAGGTCGCGCGCGCGCAGGCGCTTCAGCGAGTCGAGGTAGGCAGCCAGCGAGCCGCCGTCGGGCGGCACGAAGCTCGAGCCGTGGCCCAGCATGAGGTCGCCGCAGATGCCGACCCTCCCCAGCAGGAAGCAGACGTGGTCGGTCGCGTGCCCCGGGGTGGGCAGGACCTCGAACGGCCCCACGCGTCCCGGGTCCACCGCGACCGTGAGGCCGGCCGAGCCGGGCTCGCCCGAGGTCTCGTCACCCCCTCCGACTTCGCCGAACAGCAGGGGGGCACCCAGCATGGTCGCGCCGGCGGAGTGGTCGGCGTGCGAATGGGTGAGCAGGACGCCGGCGATGCCGCCGCGCTCGGAGGCCGCCGCGCGCACGGCCGCCAGATGCGACTCGTCGGCGGGCCCAGGGTCGATGACGTAGGTGGGGCGCTCGCCGACCAGGTAGGTGTTCGTGCCCTCGAGGGTCATCGGCCCAGGGTTCGGGGCGACGATCGTGAGGATCTGCGGGTGGCCCGTCGGCGAGTCGATGGAGCCGAATATAGTCGCCGCCCGTGAGCGATCGGTGGGCGACGTTCGACTGCTACGGGACCCTGATCGACTGGAAAGGGGGCCTGCGGAACGCCTACGGCTCGCTGTGGCCGGAGGCCGACCGCGAGCGGCTGCTGGGCCTCCACCATCTCGTCGAGCCCCAAGTCCAAGAGCACGGCGAGCTCAGCTACCGAGAGGTGCTCGCTAGGTGTCTGGCCGCGGTCGCCTCCATCGAGGGCTTCGCGGTGCCCGACGGCCGCCGGGACGCCCTGGCCGAATCGCTTCCGTCCTGGCCGCCCTTTCCGGAGGTGCCTGGGGCGCTGGGCGAGCTACGGGACCGTGGCTGGCGGCTGGCCACCCTCTCGAACACCGACCCCGACCTGCTCGCCGCCTCGGTGGCTGCGATTGGCGTGCCCTTCGACGGCCTGGTCACGGCCAGCGAGGTTGGCTCCTACAAGCCGGCGCCCGGACACTGGGAGCGCTTCTTCGCCGATACCGGCGCGGCTCGCGACGGTCACGTGCACGTCGCCGCCAGCCTCTTCCACGACATCGAGCCGGCGGCGCGCCTGCGACTGACGGCCGTTTGGATCAATCGCCTCGGCGAGTCGAGCGACCTCCCCCGGGCGGCCGAGCTCCCCGATCTCAGCGGCCTGCCCGAGGCCCTCGACGAGCTCGCCTGAGTCGTGCTCCGGCCGCCGCCTTGACTACTTGCCGCTGACCGCGTCGAGCACGGCCTTCCGAGCGTCAGCCGGCTCGAGCACGACCAGGTCGCCGACCCCCTTCAGGATCTCCCGCACGAGCCAGTCGGCCGAGCCGTAGGGCAGCTCGACCACCACCGCCTCGTCGGCGAGCTCCTCGACCACGTTGCGCTCCTCGCGCAGCCAGCGCGCCCGTTCCGGCGAAACCCAGACGCGAGCCACCCCGGCGCTTCCGACCTCGCCGTGGACGAGCCACTCCTGCTCGGCGAGGCGATCATCGGTGCCCTCGCGTGGCTCGAAGGAGCGCCTGGTCAGCCGCGCCTCCTTCATCCGGTCGAGGCGGAAGTGCCGCGTGTCGGACTTGCCGAGGTCGTAGCAGCCCAGATACCAGCCCTCCGGCCCGCTGACCAGTTGATACGGCTCGACCTCGCGCGTGACGAACTCGTCCTCGTTCTCCTTGTAGTAGTGGAGCTCGAGGACCCGGCGCCGCTCGATCGCGTCGTTGACGGTGCTCACGACGTCGGAGTCGTCGCGACCGGGGGCGATCTCGAGGCCCTCCTGCGAGGGGTCGTGGCCCAGCGCTTCGACGATCTTCTGACGCGCGGTGGACAGTCCGGCCTGGGGCAGGTGATCGCCGAACAGGTCGATGGCCGCCACCAGCGCCTTCGCCTCCAGCGGCAGCAGGCGGGCGGGGCGAGCGAAGTTGTCGCCGTACGTGTCGGCGTCGACCTCGATCTCGTCCCCATGGATCTCCGCGTACAGCACGTAGGTGCCGCCGCCGAAGTTGACGACGTTGAGCACGTCGATGTCCTCGCGCAGCTCGCCAAGGCTGACGTTCAGCTCGTCCAGAACCGTGTCCACGGAAAGCCGCGCCTGCCGGCGAGCGGCGCCGATCAGCAGGCCGGCCAGGGTCACCAGCCGGGCGAATCGCTCCGGACGGATCACCGACTCCGAGCGCCCGTTCGCCGAGCGTGGCCTGCCGTTGGCCTGTGCCATCGGCCGCGATCTCCCCATCGGCCGTGAGACGGTCTTCGCGACCGCGAACTTGCCGCTGTGCCGCTTCCGAAGCAGCTCCCGCCTCCCGGCTGCCTCCCGTGCCAGGTCCTCCGGCTCGAGCAGCTTCGCGTTCGCCCGCCAGCCGAGCACCCAGGAGATCAGCTGGCGAGGCGAGGCGTACTCGGTCTCGTAGATCGCCCCTCGGCCGCGCATTCCGTCCTGCTTGCTCGCCTTGCTCAGCTTGCCGTAGCCGCCGAAGTCGCGCTCCACAAGCCAGGCGATCCGCTCGCGCAGGAACACCCGCCCTGTGCCGTCGATCTCGCCCATCTGCCAGTCGGCGCGCGACGCGTAGTCGCGCCGATCGAAGTCCTCGGGCGGCGCGAAGTCGTGCTCCGCCTTGGTCGCGTAGGAGACCTTGGCCCGGATTCGCGAGAGGCGGAAGACCCGCACCTGATCGCGCTCGTGCGAATGGCCGATCAAGTAGAACTGGCCGTTGCGGAAGACGAGATGGTAGGGGTCGACCTTGCGATCAGAGACTTGGTCGCGCTGCATCGAGTAGTAGCTGAACTCGATCGTCTTGCGGCGAGAGATCGCGGTCTCGATCTTCGCCAGGCGCTGGGATAGCTCGCGGCCCCCGCCCGATGGGGCGAGCTTGACGTCAATGGAGGTCGAGTCGCTCTCCTCGAGGGGGCTCGGACGCCCCCAAGAAACCTGCTGGAGGGCAAGGCGAAGCGGCTCCGCATAGGCGAACTCGCCATCGAGCAGGCCCAGCGCCGTGCGCAGCGCCGCCAGCTCGCCGTCGGTGAACTCGATCGGAGGCAGGTAGTAGTTCTCGGGCGGCAGCGCGTAGAGCTCCGCCTCGAAGAAGCCCTCGGCCGGCTTCTCGACCTGGAGCGAGATGCCGAGGCTGTCGAGCTCGGCGCGATCAGCGTAGAAGCGGCGCGCGAAGGCGTCGTCGTTCATGGAGCTGTAGCCCTCGACCTCCCGTTTGATCTCCAGCGCCGAAACGGGCCGCCCGTTGGCCATCAGGAACGAGATCAGGGAGAGCTGGCGGATCAGCTTTTCGGTGTCCTTGGCCACGACGGGGAGAATAGAGGCGCGCTCCCGCTGGCCACGCCAGCCGCGAAGGCGCATGTGCGCAATTTGCGGGCGGAGTGCCGCGCGCACCAACCGTGGCCCGCTTCCGGCGAGCGGAAAGTCGAGCTAGACGGTCGCCTGGCGCTTCAGCCGTTCCCGGACCACGCTGGGGAAACCGGGGACTTCGTCGAGCTGCTCAAGCGACTTGTAGCCGCCGATCCGCTTGCGGTAGGCGAGCAGGCGTTGAGTCTGGGTGCTCGTGAGGTTCAGCGAGCGCAGCTCGGCGAAGGTGGCCAGGTTGAGGTTGAGCCGAGGATCCTTCGCGGCCCGGCGTCCGTTGTGCTCCGAGGCGCCGGAGTCGGCGCGCCGGGACGCGCGCTGGGATGCCGACTGCCGGGACCGTTGCCTGCTGGAAGCCCAGCTCGGCAGCGCGAACTCCGCGTCCTTGAGCTGACTCGCCATCCCCGCCGTGATCGAGGCGAAGCGCTTGGCCGCCCGAGCCTCCGCCCTTCTTTGGGTGGCGGTGGGCAGCCATTTGCGCGAGCTCTTCAGCTTCGCATCGAAGACGTTGAGATCGGCTTGGAATTGGAGCAGGAAGGTCGGGCCCCACGGCCTCGCCCAATCGGCGATGCCGTACTCGATCCCCGTGTCGTTCGCCGAGTGCTTGGCTCCGGGCGTCGGCTGGCTGAGGTAGTCGCGCTGCAGGCGGGTCACCCTCTTGACCAGGCAAAGGTCCTCGTAGCGCCCGCGCACGCGAAATCGGCGCCACACCCGCGCAGCGAGTGACTCGCGGTGGGATTCGAGAAGGAGAAAGACTCGCCTCCGGGCGACAACCACAGGCTCCCCGGCAGCCAAGGGCTCGCCGGCGTCGCTGTGTTGCGCGTCCCTGCGCTTGCTGTGCTGCGCAACGGGGTTCACGATCAGCTAGGGCCTCCTCCGTGCATCGGACCGGCAAATGCGTCTCAGCAGCCGGCTGCGAACCAGTCTAGGAACCGGCTTCCCGCAAATCAAGCCACAACCCGCAGACTCCCTGAAACGGCGTAATGAGAACCGAAAGGGGGTAGTGGATCAGGCTGCGCGGGAGCGGAAGTAGGCGGCCGAGTCGATGCCGCGGTCGAACCGCGACCAGGCCTCGCCGTCGGGAAGTGCGCGCTCGATCCGATCGAAGCTGCCGAGCTTGCCGCCGAGGTTGTCTATCGCGTGCACGAGGGTGGCCTCGCGGGTGGCGGGAATCACCGGCGAGCCATTCTCCAGTGTCCCGTGGTGAGAGAGGACGATGTGGAAGACGGCCTGAGCAAGCTCCGGATCGAAGCCGTCGATCCGCTCGATCTCGCGGCGGACCAGGTAGTAACCGAGCGGGATCTCGCCCTGGAGGCGGCCGGCGTCGGTGAGGTCGATCCCCAGCGGATCGTCGTTATAGGCCATCGTCTTGCCGATGTCGTGAAGCAACGCCCCGGTGACCGCGATGTCTCGATCGACTCCGGAGAAGGCGGAGGCGGAGGCGCTGACCGCCTGAGCGACCGACACCGTGTGGTCGAGGAGCCCGTGGCGATAGGCCTGGTGGTAATACTTGGCGGCCGGAGCCTCCCGGAACCTGGCCCAGATTGGGGAGCCCGGGTCGAAGAAGCGGCCAAGCAGGGCTCGGAGCTGGGGGTTCTGAATCGTCTCCAGCAGCTGCTGCAAATCGGCCTCGAGCCGCTCCACGGGAACGCCCGGGCCTTCGGTCAGGTCGGAGCCCTCGAATTCGTCGGGACGGGCTGAGCGGATCGCCTCGACCGTGATCTTGGGGCCGTACTGCGAATGGACCCCGAAGCGGCCGCTGATGTGAACGGTGGAGCCCGGGGCGGCGACCTCGAACGACTCCTCGACACCCTCCCAAACCACAGCCTCGACGGTCCCGGAGCGATCGCAGACGCTCAGCTTGAGCCACTGTCCGCCGCTGCGCCGCTGCCGAAGCTCGCGCTCCCGGACCCCGAACACGGCCTCCACGACCTGCCCATCGGCGAGGTCGCGCACCCAGGCCCGCTCCGCGCCGGCGCTGGGGTCCCCGCCGTTGGTGGAGCCCTCGCTCAGGACCGGTTGCTCGTTCAATGCAGCCTGCTCTTCCATCGCTTGATCACAGTAGACAGGGGTGCGGACGGGCCAACTCTCCCCTTCAGAGTGTCGTCGGGTCGATCCCCGACCTGACGCAGGGCCAGCCGCCCAGGCTTCGGCGCTAGGCCTGCTTGGGCTCGTTGCGAGGCTCGATCGCGATCGTCTGCTCCTCCGGAACCCCGCTCTCCAGCTCCCGCGCGCGCTCCAGCTCGGCGTTGAACGCGGCGCCGAGCAGCACGGCCAGGTTCGAGATCCACAGCCAGACGAGGAACACGATCACTCCCGCGAGGCTGCCGTAGGTCTTGTTGTAGGAGCCGAAGTTGGCGACGTAGAGAGCAAAGCCGGCCGATGCGACGATCCAGAGCGAGACGCCCAGCAAGCCTCCGGGGGTGATCCAGCGGAACCCCGGCTGGCGGACGTTTGGGGCCATGTAGTAGAGGACCCCGAGCATCGTCAGCACGATCAGGACGATCACCGGCCACTTGGCCAGGTCCCAAACCGTCAGCACGGTGCCCTCGAGGGCGAACAGCTCTCCGACCCGCTCGGCCAGCGGCCCGGTGACCACGACGGCGATCGCGCTTACGGCAACCAGCAGGATCAGAAACAGTGACAGCGCCAGCTGCAGCGGCCGAAGCTTCCAGAACGACCGGCCCTCCTCGACCTCGTAGATGACGTTGGAGGCGCGCGAGAAGGCGCCGATGTAGCCCGAGGCCGACCACAGGGCTGCCGCCAGGCCGACTATCAGCGCGACCCCGGCCGTCCCCTGGCTCGACCCGATCTCCCTGATCGCCCCGCTGACGATGTCTGTCGCCGGGCCCGGTCCCAGCTCATCCAGGTTGTCGAGCACCGACTGCGTCGCCGAATCACCGGCCAGGCCGAGGATCGAGACCAGCACGACCAACGCCGGGAAGATCGACAGCACGGCGTAGTAGGTGAGCGCCGCGGCCCAGTCCGTCAGGTTGTTCTGGCGGAACGTGGCGACGGTGCGCTTGAGGACGCCTCCCCACGCTCCCAGGCGCACGTCGGTTGGCTTTTGGGGCGTCTGGACCATTGCTCAAGGGATCGGCTTCCCAATCATCCGGGGATGAAACCGCCTGTACCGTGGGGTCGGTGCGCATCGCGACCTGGAACGTCAACTCGATCAAGCAGCGCCTGCCGCGGCTGCTGCCCTGGTTGGATGAGCGGCAGCCGGACGTTGTCTGCCTGCAGGAGACCAAGCTCGCGGACGACGCGTTCGTCGACCTGCTTGGCGACGAGCTCGCGGATCGCGCCTTCGCTGTCGCGGTTCACGGCGAGGCGACGTGGAATGGCGTGGCGATCCTCTCGCGTGTGGGCCTGGACGATGTGGTCGTGGGACTCGAGGGCGCGCCAGGCTTCCCGCGTCCGGAGGCGCGTGCGGTGTCTGCGACCTGCGGTGGGATTCGGGTGCTCTCGGTGTACGTGCCGAACGGGCGCGTGCCGGGCTCGGATCACTACCAGTACAAGCTCGACTGGCTGGCTGCGCTGCGGGAGATGGTTGCCGCCGGTCCGGAGGCGACGGTCGTATGCGGCGACATGAACATCGCACCGACGGACGGCGACGTGTTCGATCCGGAGGCCTACATCGGCCAGACACACGTAACACCGGCCGAGCGGGCGGCGCTGGCGGAGCTGCAGGCGCTCGGCCTGCGTGACGTCGTGCGCGATCGCTGGCCGAACGAGCGGGTGTTCACCTACTGGGATTACCGGGCGGGGATGTTCCATCAGGACCTCGGGATGCGGATTGATCTGGTGCTGGCCTCCGCGACGATCGCCAGCCGCGTTCGGGCGGCATGGGTGGATCGGAAGGCCCGCAAGGGCAGCGGCCCGAGCGACCACGCGCCGGTGATCGTCGACTTGGACGAGGCGCCGGACGGGGACATCGGGCCAGTCGTGCCACCGCCCTCCGCTCCGGTGACCACGCGCGGCTCGGCGAAGCTGCCGCAGGCGCCGTAGCGGCCGAGTTCTTACCGCGGGCGGTCGCGATCGCGTGATGGCTGGACGCGCTTTGGCTCCCCTGGCATCTTCGGGTAATCGGGTGGGTAAGGCATGTCCCCCCGTCCCTCGGCAGCGTCGGCCTCGTACATGTCAAGCAGCGGCTGAAGCGAGTGGACGGCATCGTCGATCGCGGCGTGGCGATCGCCCAGCTCGGCAAAGCGAGCGGGCATGGTCGCGACGGTGAAGTCCTCGGGCGCGACGTCCGTGAGCTCGTCCCAGGTCAGCGGGGCGGAGACCGGCGCACCTGGCTTCGGCCGCACGCTGTAGGCCGAGGCGATGGTGCGATCGCGAGCATTCTGGTTGTAGTCGATGAAGATGCGCTCGCCGCGCTCTTCCTTCCACCACTTGGTCGTCACCCGGCCCGGTAGACGCCGCTCGAGCTCGCGCCCGAAGGCAATCGCGGCGTGGCGGACGTCCGTGAACGTCCAGCGTGGCGCGATCCGGACGTAGATGTGGACACCTCGGCCTCCCGATGTCTTCGGGAAACCGACGTAGCCAAGCTCGTCCAAGAGCACGCGTGCCTCGGCGGCGACTTGCACCGCGTCGGCGAAGTCCGTGCCTGGCTGCGGGTCCAGGTCGATGCGCAGCTCGTCCGGATGGTCGACGTCGTCGCCGCGAACCGGCCACGGATGAAACGTGATCGTCCCCATCTGCGCCGCCCAGCCGACAACGGCCACCTCCGTGGGACAGATCTCATCCGCGTGGCGGCCCGAGGGGAACTCGATTCGCGCGGTCTGCACGTAGTCCGGAGCTCCACGTGGGATGCGTTTCTGAAAGAAGGCGTCGCCGCCACCCTTCTCGCGCGTCGACAGCACGATGCCCGGGTGCACGCCCTTCGGCCAGCGCTCAAGCGTCGTCGGGCGCTGCGCGAGCGCGCGCATGATGCCCTCGCCAACGGCGAGGTAGTAGTTGACGACGTCGAGCTTGGTGACCGCGCCTGAGCGCTCGGTCTTCGGGAAGATCACGCGGTCGGGGCTGGACACGCGCAGATCGCGCCCCCCGGCGTCGACGATGGTGGCCTCGGATGCGGCCATGGCAGGAGTTCTACGGCAACAGAGCCACGTTCCGCCTGCCTATGCGATGGCGAGGGGCAGAATCGAACTGCCGACACCACGATTTTCAGTCGTGTGCTCTACCAACTGAGCTACCTCGCCTGCGGCGGTAAGGCTAGCGAGCGGGGGACACGCCAAGGCGAGCTGCGCCGCCTCGACGGCGCTCGAGGCAGCCTCGACGCCCGGGCCGCCCTCCATGGCGCCCTCGCCGCTCACCTTCCAGCCGCGCAGCGCCACCACAGGCCGCCCAAGCCGCCGCGCAAACGCCATCTCCGCCAGCGTTCCCCACTCGCCGCCGATCGCGACCACCGCGTCGGCCGAGGCGACCACGGCCAGGTTCCGCGCCTGGCCGATCCCGGTCGCCACCACATGGGTGACGTGCGGGTTGGCCTCGCCCGGGTCCTCGCCGGGGAGGATTCCGATCACCTCTCCACCAACCGCGTGCGCGCCGCGCGCCGCCGCCTCCATCACACCGCCCAGCCCGCCGCAGACCACGATCGCGTCCGCTTCGCCGAGCAGCCTCCCGACCTCCTCGGCGAGCGGCGTCAGCTCTTCGTCCGGAGTGCCCTTGCCGATCACCGCCACCTGTCGTCTACGATCCATCGGCCCGAGGTCTGCCGCGGAGCCTGCGCTCAGCATCATCGCGTCATCAGCTCCAGTGCGCCCTGCTTGTGCAGCGGCTCGTTCAGGTTGCCGCACTTGGGGCTCTGGACGCACGACGGGCAGCCATCGGCGCAGGGGCACTCGCCGATCAGCTTCACGGCGTCCGCGACCAGGCGCTCGAACCGCTCGAAGCCCCGCCGCGCGATCCCCACCCCTCCCGGATAGCCGTCGTAGATGAAGATCGTCGGCCGGCCCGTCTGGAAGTGCACGTTGGTCGACAGGCCGCCGATGTCCCACCGGTCGCACATCGCAAGCAGCGGCAGCACCGCGATCTGGCAGTGCTCGGCTGCGTGAAGCGAGCCCAGCAGGACCTCGGGCGGGAGCGCCGCCGGGCCGGCGAGCTCCTCGCCGAGCACGTACCAGAGCCCCTGGGTGGGGAAGTTCGTCTCCGGCAGCTCCAGCCCGACCATGTCGATCACCTGATGATCGGAGAGCCGCTTGCGCTGGAAGGCCATCACCTGCTCGGTGACGGAGACCTCGCCGAAGAACAACTCGATGCCCGCCCCGTCGCCCGACCGGATCGTCGCTCTTGGCGACGATCCGCTCTATGTACACCTCCGTCTCCGTCTTGGGCTGCGTGTACCAGTCGCCGTCGAAGCGATCGACCACCGCGCGCCGCCCCTCGATGTCGAGCTCGCGCACCTCGTATGAGCGCCCGAGGTGCAGGTAGACGGCGCCGGGATGCACGGTGGTGAAAGCGCGCTCGGCCTCGACCGCGCCCAGGAGCTCGCCGGAGTCTCGCTCGACGATCGCCACCGAGTCCGGCGACGCCGAGCGCAGCGAGATGTCGCCGGCGGGAAACCGCGGGCCGCGTGGCAGGTAGCGCCCCTCGCGACCGCGTCGCAGCTCACCGATCGCGACCAGGGCGTCGGCCCGCTCGCGCCACCCCTCGCCGAACACCTCCGCGTCGGCATCCGACAGCGGCGCCTCGTAGGCCGCGGCGAGCAGGTGCGCGAGCTGGATCCGCTCGTTTTCGTGATCGAGGATCGCCGCCTCCACCGGACGCGCCAGGAAATCCTCCGGATGGCGGCAGAAGAACTGGTCCAGCGCGTCCTCGCCGGCGATGTACAGCGCCAGTCCCTCGCTGCGCCTGCCCGCCCGCCCCCACATCTGACGCAGGCTCGCGACCGTGCCGGGGAAGGTGACGCAGATCGCAGCATCGAGCTCCCCGATGTCGATACCCAGCTCGAGCGCGTTGGTGGCGACGACCGCGAGCAGCTCGCCGGCCGCCAGCCGAGCCTCGATCTCGCGGCGTTGCTGGGGCGTGTAGCCGGCCCGGTAGGGGGCGATCTGCTCGGCGAGCTGCGGGCGGCCCAGCTCCTCGAGCCTGGTGCGCGCAAACCGCTGGATCAGCTCGATCCCCCGCCGGCTGCGCAGGAAGCAGATCGTCCGCACCCCTTCGCTCACCAGGTCGGCGAGCAGCTCGGCGGCCTCGGAGAGGACCGAGCGCCGGGTCATCGACCGCGGTTCGATGACCGGCGGGTTCCAGATCCCGATCCGCCGACCGGCGCGCGGAGCGCCGTCCGAGTCGACCAGCCGAAAGGGCTCGCCGACCAGCCGCTCGGCGAGCTCCAGCGGATTGGCAATCGTGGCCGAAGCGAGGATGAACCGGGGGCTGGCCCCGTACAGGCGCGCGACCCGCCGCAGCCGCCGCAGGACGTTGGCGACGTGCGACCCGAACACGCCCCGGTAGGTGTGGGCCTCGTCCACGACCACCCAGTCCAGCTTGGCGAGGAAGTCTCCCCAGCTCTTGTGGTGGGGCAGGATGCCGACGTTGAGCATGTCGGGGTTGGTGAGGACCAGGTTCGAGCGACGCCGGACCTGCGGCCGGTCCTCGCGCGGCGTGTCGCCGTCGTAGATCGCGTGACGAAGCTGCGGCAGCCCGAGCGCGGAAAGCTTCCGCGCTTGATCCTGGGCGAGGGCCTTCGTCGGGTAGAGGTAGAGCGCCCGGCGGCCGTCGTCCCGGGCGAGCCGGTCGAGGACGGGCAGGTTGAAGCACAGCGACTTGCCCGACGCCGTGCCGCTGGTGACGATCGCGTTTCCCCCGGCGGCAGCCTCGAGCGCTTCGAGCTGGTGTGAGTAGAGCGTCTCGATCCCGCTCGCCGGCAGGGCGGCCGCCAGCTCCGGCGCCAACGCAGCGGGGAGTGCGAGGCGGTCGGCGGCTGTCGCCGCTTCCAGGCTCTCGGCAACCAGGCGTCCGTCCGTCCGTCCCGGCTCGATCGCGCGCTCCCAGCCGGTGGCGGCGGCGAGGCCGGCGCCGGGGCTAGCCATTCGCAGCAGGTGAGGGTCGCGCGGCTTTCGCGGGGCTGCCGCCGATCGCGGCGGCCGTGCGCAGCGCGTCGAGCGCGCTTCGGTCGTGGAGCCGCACCATCTCGGCCTCCTGAGCGATGGCCAGCGACGACGCCGCGGCCGTGGCCCACTCGCGCTCGGCGGGGGCGGCCCGGTTCTCCCAGGAGCCGGCCAGAACCGCCCCCAGGAAGTCCTTTCGCGACAGGGCCACGAACAGGGGCCGGCCCAGTTCGCGCAGCTCACCGAGGCGCCGCAGGATCTCGAGGTCGTCGTCGACCGAGAGGTCGAAGTCGAGGCCCGGGTCGAGCGCGATCTGCTCCTCAGCCACGCCCCGTTCCAATGCCCCCTCGATCCGCTCTGCGAACCAATGCTTCAGGTGGGCGACCGGATCCCGATGACCAGGCGGCTCGCGATCGACGCGCGGCGGGCCCTCGATGTGCATCAGCACATAGCCGCATCCCCGTTCGGCCACCAGGTCGAGCATCTCGGGGTCGGCGCCACCGGAGATGTCGTTGACCGCCGCGGCGCCGGCGTCGAGCGCCAGGCTTGCGACCTGGGGCTGGAAAGTGTCGGCCGTCACCGGCACGCCGGCACGCCGGGCCAGCTCCTCGACCGCGGGGACGAGCCGCGCCGCCTCCTCGTCCGCCGGGATCGCGGCGCCGCTGCGGGCCGCCACCGCGCCCACGTCAAGAAGGTCGAACCCGGCCTCGGCCAGCGCCAGGCCGTCCTGGACGGCCCGCTCCGGCGTCTGTGAGCGCGCTCCCTCGAAGAACGAGTCGGCGGTGACGTTGACGATCCCGACCGCCAGCGGCGGCGGGAAGGAGAGCAGGCGATCGGCGAGGCGCCAGGCGGTCATCTCGCGCCTAACGTAGCGCGGACCACTAGTACCGTTGCCCGGCCGTGTCCCTGCGCTGCGTCTACACCGATCTCGACGGCACCCTGCTCGGGCACCACGGCTCGCTGTTTCGCGACGCCGAGGGCAACTTCTCCCTGAAGCAGGCGCGGGCGCTCGAGGCTTGCCACCGCGCCGGCGTCGAGGTGGTGATCATGTCGGGCCGTCGCGAGGCCCAGGTGATGGCCGACGCTCGTCTGCTCGCCCAGACCTCCTACATCTACGAGGCCGGCTGCGGCGTGGTGATCGACGGGGAGCGGACGCTGATGACCGGGGACTGGGTGCCGGACGACCACGGGACGCCGGCCGAGAAGATGATCGCCGCGGGGATCCCGGACCTGCTCTTCGAACGCTTTGAGGGCAGGCTGGAGTGGCATGGCCCCTGGCATGTCGACCGTGTGCTGTCCCACCTGTTTCGCGGCCGCGTCGATGTCGCCGACGCCAACGCGCTGCTCGCGGAGCATGGCCACGACGACCTCAGGTTTCTCGACAACGGGGCGATCACCCGGCCGATGGACGGGCTCGAGGGGCCGGGTCACGCCTACCACCTGGTCCCCGGCGGCGCCAGCAAGGCGCAGGCGGTCGCCTTCCACGTGCGCGCTCGCGGCTACGCGCCGGGCGATTGCATCGGGATTGGCGACTCCCTCGAGGACCTCGACGCCGCCGACGCGGTGGGGCGGTTCTTCGTCGTCGCCAACGGCCCTGAGCGCGATCCCGGCCTGCGCGAGGCCATCGGCGGGCGCCCCAACGTCACCGTCACCGAGGGCAGCAACGGCGACGGCGTCTATGAGGCAGTGGTCTCGACGCTTGCCGCCGGCCGGTAGCCACCTCTACCGGCAGAGGGCGTGCCCGGGCGCCCGGCGGTCGCGACCGGCGAGACCTTGACAGTCCCGCAGCCGATCCAGCCTGGCAGCCAGGCCGCCCCGGATGCGGGCGGCCCTGGACCCCGGGTTGGCCGGGAGGAGATTCCGCAGCTCGGCCGGGTCGGCGTCCAGGTCATAGAGCTCACGGGCGCCCGGCGGGGCGCACTCGCCGCCGCCGCCCGGGACGAAGCGCGAGTACTCCGCATAGACGTGGTGGATGGTTCGCACGGCCTGGAACCGGCAGATCCCGAAATCGCCCTCTTCCGATTCGAGGAGGATGGCCCGGTCACGTGGCCAGGTATCCGCACGGCCTCTGAGCAGTGGCAGCAAGGAGCGCCCATCCATGACGCGGCACCTGTCTGAATTGCGGCAGGGAGTGGCCGAGGCCATGCCGAGCAGGGTGGGCGCGAGGTCGATGTTCGCGGTGGCTTGGCTGACCCATCTGGGCGCCGGCTCCGCGCCGAGGACCTTGCGCGGCGCCCAGACGACCAGGGGTACGCGCACCGCCTCTTCGTAGGGGACCGCCTTGCCGCGCAGGCGGTGCTGGCCCTCGAGCCAGCCATTGTCAGAGGTGAACACCAGGACCGTGTCGTCGATTTGGCCGGTCTTCCGCAGCGCAGCGTGGATTCGCGCCACCGACCGGTCGACATCGACCAGCGAGCTCAAGCGACAGGCTCGAGAGCGCTTGAGCTTTGCCGCCCTGCGCGCGTCAACGGGCCGCCGAGCCTTGACGAAGAACGGCTTGTCGGAGACCTCGCGCTCCCCGAAGGAGCGAGGCGTGGGGACCGCGCCTGCCTTGAAGCGGCTCTCATCGCCGGGCGCGGGGATCGCGCTGCCCCTGCACTTCCCGGCATGCGCCTCAGCTCCGGCGGGCGTCACGTGCGGCGCGTAGAGGTTGAGCCAGGCGAAGTAAGGCCGGCGCGCGGACCTGTTGGCGCGGATGAAGCGAAGCCCGCGCCGGGTCAGCGCATCGTCCACGTAGTCCCGGTCGCGGGCTCCGAAATGACGGCGCACGTTGTCGATCGAGAGGTCGTAGTCGAAGTAGGAGTACGGCGGGAGGAGCGCCTCCCATCGGTCCCAGCCGGGTCCTCGCAGCGCACCCATGGCGCTGGCGAAGTTCTGGTAGCCGTTCATGAACTTTCCGAACTCGGCGGTCTGGTATCCAGCGCGCCGCAGCCACGCCGGCAGCACGTTCTCCTTCTCCAGCAGGTCCGGATAGCCGGGGACGTTGGCCAGGACGCCGTTGTTGTGCCCGTACTCCCCGGTGATGAAGGCGGCGCGGGACGGACAGCAGGATGGGGAGCTCACCACGAAGTCGGTGAAGGTCGTTCCGGTTCGGGCAAGGCGCCTTGTGCGCGGCATGGCCTGCCCGAGCGAAGCCGCGTCCTGGTCGTCGCTCATCACGACGACGATGTTTGGGCCGTTGCTCGGCGGTCCTCGGACGCTCCCTTTCGTTCGATCCTGGCTGGTCGGCGAGCTTGACCCGCAGCTCGTGAGGGCGAGCATCGCAGCGGTGGCGACCAAGAGCTTCCCGGGCACGAGCCCCGCGGAGGTCAGTCGAGCCGCGGCGCGGCGGTGCGCCCGCGAATCCTGGCCAGCACCCGGTCGGTGAGCCGCGGGGCGAGCCCGTTGAGGCCCAGCAAGCGCACCAGGCCCGGCATGTACACGGCGCGCGAGTCCTCCTCCACGGCCTCGACGATCGCCTCGGCGACGCCGGTCGGGCGGCAGCTCGCTCTCGTTCTCCCGCCAGTCGGGGAGCAGGGCGCGCTCGTGGGCGTGGAGGTTCGTCTCGACCTCGCCGGGGAAGACGGTGGTCACCGAGACCCCCGTGCCCGAGAGCTCGTGCCGCAGCGCCTCGGCGAAGCCGCGGTCGGCTGCCTTGGTGGCGCCGTAGACGGCGGCCCAGGGGAAGGCGCGAATCCCCGCTCCCGAGGAGAGGATCACAAGGTGCCCACGCGCCCTGTCGAGCATGTGGGGGAGCGCCGCGCCGACCGTGTAGATCGTGCCGAGGACGTTGACTCGAACCATCTCCTCCGCTCGCTCGATCTCGGTGTCGGCGAACGGTCCGTAGTGCGCAACGCCGGCGTTGGCCACCGCCAGCTCGATCCCCTCGGCGCGCTTCGCGAAGCGGTCGATGGCGCGCTGAACCTGGCCACGCTTGGCGACGTCGGCGACCAGCGCCAGATGCGGCCCGGCCGGGCTCTCTGGGAGCCGTTCGACAACCTCCTCCAAGCGCTCCCTGTCGCGCGCCACCAGCCCCAGCCGCGCCCCCCGCGATGCCAGGGCCAGGCAGACGGCGTGGCCAATGCCGCGCGACGCGCCGGTGACGATCGCCCTGGTGCCGGGCTCGATCCGCACCGCCGCATCCTCTCACCTCTGATGATGCTCCTCGTCGCGACGGCGACTGGTCACGAGTGACGACCACTACTATCGGGGCGTGACGCAGGAGCACGCGACGGTCGCCGAGGAGGAGTACCTCCAGAGCATGTTCTGGCTCGAGGAGGCGGGCCTACCCATCACCGGCGCCAACATCGCCCGCGCCATGCAGCTCTCGGCTCCCACCGTGCACGAGATGATCGGCCGGTTGGAGCACGATGGCTACGTGGAGCGCCACGCCGACAAGTCGCTGGCCTTCACGGCCGACGGCCGCCAGCACGCGCAGGCCATCGTCCGGCGCCACCGCCTGATCGAGCGCTTCCTGACCGACGTCCTGGGCGTCCCCTGGGACGAGGTCCACGAGGAGGCCGAGCGGCTGGAGCACGCGATGTCCCCGGTGCTAGAGGAGCGGATGCTGGCCGCGATCGGCGACGCCAAGACCTGCCCGCACGGGCACCCCCTGGTCGAGGGAGCGCGCGAGCAGGGGGTTCTCCTAGCCGACGTCGAGCCCGGCGCCGCCGTGCACGTGCTCAGGTTCGAGAACGAGGCCGAGGAGCTCCTGCACTACCTGAAGCGGGCGGGGCTGCAGCCGGGACTCGACGGCACGCTGGAGAGCTCCGGCGACGACGAGGTGGTCGTCGCCTCGGACGACGGCCGCCACCTGGTCTCGCGAAGCGTTGCGGAGACCGTCTCGGTCCGCGCCGACCCCTCGCCGCCCCCGCGACCGCCTCTGCCGGACCAGCTGGTCCTGTCGAGCGACCGTTACGGCCGCTGACTTAGCGCGACTCTTAGAGCTCGCCGCAGATCTGGCGCAGGCGGCGGTAGAGCGCCTGATCGGAGGAGCGCATCCCGTACTGGCGGCGCCTCATCGAGGCCTCGTGCTCGCGGACGGCCGACGCCAGGGCGGAGAAGCGCCGCTCGGCGAGATTGCGCTCGCTCACCGCGTCGAGTTTGCGGCTGCCTTCGACCATCGTGATCGGAGTCATCTCGGCCTACCTTCCTGAGCTTGCGGGACTGCCAACGCCGGTCGGGTACCGGTTGGTGGCACCGTAGCGTCGCCGTCTTAGCTCTATGTAACGACGAGGTAAAAGTTTGCAGGCACTCAGGCCGGGCTGGCCGCCCGCAGCCCCTCGAGCGCCGCCGGCGATTCGTCCCACGCCCTCGCCGATCTGCTCGGCGGGCACGCTGGCGAACGAGAGGCGAAGGCTGGAGCGCCCTCCCTCGAGCATGAAGTCGCAGCCGGCGATGAACGCCACCCGCTCCTGGAGCGCCGCGGCCAGCAGCTCCTCGCAGTTCACGTCGTCCTTCAGCGTCAGCCAGAGGAAGTAGCCGCCTCCCGGCAACACGAACTCGGCCTCGGGGAGGTGCTCGGACAGCGCCCCGACCAGAGCATCGCGGCGCTCGCGCAGCGCTCCCTTGACGAAGGCGATGTTCCGGTCCAGCGCGCCCGAGCGGCACAGCTCCCAGACCACCGACTCGGCGAGCATGTTCGGCGAGATATAGACCTCGTTGGCGAGCTTGGTGAGCTTCGCGATCTCCTCCTCGGGACCGGCGAGGTATCCCACCCGCACGCCCGGGCTGACGGTCTTCGAGAACGAGGACGAGTGGATCACCCGACCCGCCCCGTCGAGCGACAGCATCGTCGGCGGTGGCTGATCGTCGAACGGAAGCTCGCGGTAGGGGTCGTCCTCGAAGATCCAGAAACCGTGCTCGGCGGCGAGCTCGACCAGGCGCTCACGCTTGGCGGCCGAGAGCGTGCACCCGGCGGGGTTGTGGAAGTTGGGGATCACGTGGACGAACTTCACCGGGGAGCCCTCCGCGAGAACGCGCTCGAGCGCCGCGACGTCGATGCCGTCCTCCTCCAGCGCCACGCCGACCCGCTCGGCGCCGACCCGCTCCAAGAGCAGCAGCGTGCGGTCGTAGGAGGGCTGCTCGACGACCACCCGGTCGCCGGGCTCGATCAGGTGCTGGAACAGCATCGCCCCGGCCTCCAGCGAGCCGTTGGTGATCATCACCTGGGAGGGATCGGCGATGCCGTGGCGCTCGGCGACCCACTCGCAAAGCCCCGGATGTCCCTCCCCGGTTCCGTAGGAAAGCGCTCGCTTCCAATCGTCGGCGAGCGCCCGCTGCGCAGCCTCCCGCACAGCCTCGACGGGCAGGATGTCGGCGCTGGGCGCGCCGCGGGCGAAGCTGATCAGCTCGGCGGCCATCGAGGGCGAGTATAGGAAGGTGTGGCCACTTTCACCCTAGGGTGGGTTGCGCCCCGCTGTCCGGTCCGTAAGGTCGTCTCCATGCACCGCCGAAGGACGAAGCGTTCGCATCGGCTCTCGCCGTACTCGCCCTCACAGTGCTCGTGGCTCGTGCCGGCGAGGCGCGGCGCTCGCTCCGAGCGACGCCGACGCGGAGCAGGCCGGCTCGAAGATCCATCGCCGCGCGTCGGCTTCCTGGCCGCCGGCGCTCGATTCAGCTGCGCCCGTCTCGACACCGGCCGGGTCCGCTGCTGGGGCATCGGCGATCACGGCGCGCTCGGCTACGGCAACACGACGGACGTCGGCGACAACGAGACGCCGGGCTCGGTCGGTCCGGTCGACCTCGGCGCGGGACGAACCGCGCGCGCGATCGCCGCCGGCTTCTATCACGCCTGCGCGATCCTCGACCAGGGCCAGGTGCGCTGCTGGGGCACGGGTCGAGGCCGGCTCGGCTACGGCAACGAGAACGACATCGGCGACAACGAGACGCCGGGCTCGGTCGGGTCCGGTCGACCTCGGCGCGGGACGAACCGCGCGGGGCGATCACGGGCGGCGGCCGCCACACCTGCGCGATCCTCGACAACGGCAGGGTGCGCTGCTGGGGCCTCGGGTCCAGCGGCCAGCTCGGCTACGGCAACGCGAACGACATCGGCGACAACGAGACGCCGGGCTCGGTGGGCCGGTCGACCTCGGCCCGGGACGAACGGCGGTGGCGATCGCGGGCGGCGGATACCACACCTGCGCGATCCTCGACAACGGCAACGTGCGCTGCTGGGGCGAGGGCGGCTTCGGCCAGCTCGGCTACGGGAACACGAAGGACATCGGCGACAACGAGGATCCCGCCTCGGGCCGACCCGTGAAGCTCGGCCGGGGGCGAAAGGCCGTCGCGATCGCGGCCGGCTACGGGCACACCTGCGCCCTGCTCGACAACGGCAAGGTGCGCTGCTGGGGCGCCAATTCCGCAGGGCCAGCTCGGCTACGGCAACACGAGGAGGATCGGCGACGACGAGACGCCCGCCTCGGTCGCGCCCGGTGAAGCTCGGCGCCCGGCGAAAGGCGATCGCGATCACCGCGTCAGGCACGCACAGCTGCGCGGTCCTGAACAACCGCACGGTGCGCTGCTGGGGCACCGGTCAGTACGGGCAGCTGGGCTACGGCAACACGCGAAACGTCGGCGACAACGAGCACCCCGGCTCGGTGCGCCCGGTAGAAGATCGGGTCTGGGCGAAAGGCCGTCGCGATTCAGGCCGGCGGCCGGCACACCTTCGTCCTGCTCGACAACGGCCGGCTGCGCTCCTGGGGCCTTGCGTCCGACGGCCAGCTCGGCTACGCGAACACGAGGAACATCGGCGACAACGAAAAGCCGAGCTCGGCCGGGCCCGATCAGCCTCGGCGGCAACGTGGCGACGCACTGAGCCGAGGCGGGATTTAGAGGCTCTCTAGGCCCGCGCGCCGATCGCCTCGACCGCGAGCTGGGCCGTCTCGGTCGGCGAGCGGCCCACCCGGACGCCACGGCCCTCCAGCGCTTCCTTCTTCGCCTCGGCGGTGCCGGAAGAGCCGGAGATGATGGCCCCGGCGTGGCCCATCTGCTTGCCGGGCGGTGCGGTGAAGCCGGCGATGTAGGCGACCACCGGCTTCGTGACCTGCTCGGCGATGAAGTCCGCGGCCCGCTCCTCGGCGTCGCCGCCGATCTCGCCCACCATCACGATCAGCTCCGTCTCGTCGTCCTCCTCGAACAGGGCGAGGACGTCGATGAAGTCCGAGCCGACGATCGGATCGCCACCGATGCCGACGATCGACGAGTTGCCGGCCCCCGCCTGCTTCAGCTCGTTGCCGATCTGGTAGGTCAGCGTTCCCGACTTGGAGACGACGCCGATCGAGCCGGGGTCGAAGAACTGCGCCGGGATGATCCCGACGTTCGACTTGCCGGGCGAGAGCACGCCTGGGCAGTTGGGGCCGATCAGGGACACGCCGGCCTCCCTGGCCTGCCAGTAGACGGCCAGCATGTCGTAGACGGGGATGCCCTCGGTGATCGCGATCACCGTGCTGACGCCGGCCTCGATCGCCTCGGTGATCGCCGCCGCGGCGAACCGCGCCGGCACGAAGATCATCGAGGTGTTGGCGCCGCGCTCCGAGACGGCCTCGGCGATCTTGTCGTAGACGGGGATTCCCTCCACGTCCTGGCCGCCCTTCCCGGGGGTGACGCCGGCGACGACATCGGTGCCGTAGGCGCGGTTGCGAAGCCCGTGGAAGCTGCCCTCGCGGCCGGTCAATCCCGAGATCACGAGCTTGGTGTCGGTGTCGACGATGATGCTCATGCGTTCGCCATCTCCACGACCCTCTCGGCGGCGCCGAGCATCGTCTTCTCCACGTGCAGGTTCGGGAGGTCAGCCTCGGCGAGCAACCCCAATCCCTCCTCCGAGTTGGTGCCGTCGAGGCGAACCACCAACGGCACCCGTATGTCCATCCGGGCGAACGCCTCGATGATCCCCTTGGCGATCTCGTCGCAGCGGGTGATGCCGCCGAAGATGTTGAAGAGGATCGCGGTGACGTTCTCGATCCGAGGTGATCACCTCGAGCGCGTCGACTATCGCCTCCGCCTTCGAGCCGCCGCCGGCGTCGAGGAAGTTGGCGGGCTTGCCGCCCGCCTGGGCGACGACGTCGAGCGTGGACATGCAGAGGCCGGCCCCGTTGCCGAGGATGCCGACGTCGCCGCCGAGCTTGACGTAGGTGAGTCCCTTCTCCTTGGCCATCTTCTCCTGGGGGTCCTCGGCGGACCGGTCGCGCAGCTCGGCCAGCTCCTCGTGCCTGTAGAGGGCGCTGTTGTCGATCGTCATCTTCGAGTCGAGCGCCACCACCTCGCGGTCGGAGGTGACGATCAGGGGGTTGACCTCGATCAGGGTGGCGTCCTCGGCCAGCGCGACCTGGTGCAGCTTGACCAGAAGCTCTGCCACCTGATCGGTGGCGTCCTCGTCGATGCGGGCATCAATCGAGATCTCGCGCCCAAGGTCGTGGGTGAGCTCCTCCCCCGGCTCGACGTGGCGCCTGACCAGCGCCGAGGGATCGGTGTCCGCCACCTCCTCCACGTCCATCCCGCCCATGCGGGAGAGGAGCGCGAGCAGCTTCTTCTCCGAGCGGTCGAGGATGATCGAGGCGTAGTACTCGGCGTCGATCCTCGAGGCGCGCTCGATCCAGACCTCATGGACGGTGAAGCCGCGGATGTCCATGCCGAGGATCGCCTCGGCATGCTTGAGCGCCTCGTCACGATCATTGGCGATCTTGATCCCGCCGGCCTTGCCGCGCTTGCCGATCCGCACCTGCGCCTTGATCACGCACGGGTAGCCGACTTCCTCCGCCGCATCCACGGCGGCGGGAACGCTGTCGGCGTAGCGACCGTCGGGAACCGGGACGCCGTGCTTGGCGAAAAGCTGCTTTCCCTGGTACTCGAGCAGGTCCACGGGGTCGCGGCAGCCTATCCAACGCACAAGGGCCGCGCCCCGGCTCATGTGCCGCTTGGCATAATCCCGCGCCGCCGATGCCACTACCCAAGCTGAAAGAAATCAAGTGGGTGACCGCAGATTGCTACGGGACCCTGATCGACTGGGAGAGGGGGATCTCGGATGCCTTCGCAAAGGAGGCCAAGCGGGACGGCTTCAGCTTCGACGAAGGCCCCTTCATCGAGCGCTTCTTCGAGATCCAGGCGGAGATCATCCGAGGGTCGTACGAGCTCTACGCCGAGGTACTGCGACGGGCGACCGTGCGCGCAGCGCACGAGATCGGCTGGGAGATCGAGCCCTCGCGCGCCCAGTTCCTGCCCGACAGCGTCGCCCGCTGGCTGCCGTTTCGGGAGGCGAACGCGGCCATGGACCGGCTGTCCAAGCGCTACGAGGTCGGGATTGTCTCCAACATCGACGACAAGCTGCTCGGCGTCTCGCGCCGCCACCTGCGAACCGAGCTCGACCTGGTGGTGACGGCACAGCAGGTGCGCAGCTACAAACCCGATCCCGCCCACTTCAAGGAGTGCGCGCGGCGAATCGGCGGCAAGAAGGGCTGGCTGCACATCGGCAGCGGCTATGAGACGGACATCGCGCCGGTGCTGAAGATGAACGTGCCCGTGATCTGGGTCAACCGCAAGGGCGAGAAGCTCGACGGACGCAAGCCGCCAACCGCGACGGTCAAGAACTTCCGCGAGGCGGCGAAGAGACTTGGCGCCGGCTGATGCCGCCGACGAGGCGCTGGTGGCCCGAGCCCGCCAGCGCTTCGCACTGGAGGGGCGGCGCGGCGGGCGGCGCATCAGGCGGCGGAGGGGAGCGCTTCCCAACCTGGTCGTGGTCGGAGGGCTGAAGTGCGGCACGACCAGCCTTCATCACTACCTCAACCTGCACCCGGAGGTCGAGATGTCACGACCCAAGGAGCTCAATTTCTTCGTCGCCGAGCTCAACTGGCCGCTGGGGCCAGAGTGGTACGCGAGCCACTTCAACGGCCGCGCCCCGGTCCGCGGCGAAAGCTCTCCCCACTACACGAACCGTCCTCGGTTCGAGGGCGTCGCCGAGCGCATGCACTCGGTGCTGGGGGAGGCGCGCCTGGTCTACATGGTGCGCGACCCGATCGACCGCATGCTCTCCCACTATCTCCACAACGTCGGCGGGGGGTACGACGACCGCACCCTCACCGATGCCCTCGCCGACCCCGACAGCGCCTACGTGACCCGCAGCCGCTACTTCTTCCAGCTCGAGCCATACCTCGAGGCGTTCGGCTCAGAAAGGATCGAGATCGTCGGCCGCGAGGAGCTGAAGCGCGACCGCCCGGCCACGATGCGCCGCGTTTACGCCTTCCTGGGCGTCGACCCCGGCTTCAGCTCGAAGCAGTTCGAGCGCGAGTGGGAGACCGGCAGCGCCAAGGGCGGCAGCCGCTTCCGGCTCATGGACCGGGCCGTGCGCCTGCCCGGCCTGCGCGCTCTCGATCGCAACTTCGACCGCCTCCCCGAGTCGCTGCGCTGGCTCGTCGAGCGGGTCGTCCACGACCCTGGCTCCGGCGCGGCGCCCAAGCCGGAGGTGCCACCGCCGCTCAGGCAGCGGCTCGCCGAGCTGTTTCGCGACGACGTTGCCCGCCTGGAGCGGGTCGCGGGTCGCGGGTTCGGCTGGCTCGGCTAGCGACTGCCGCCTGCACCTAAGCTCCTCGGTGTGAGGGTGGCCGTGGCGGCAGACGAGCGAGTGGGGATCGCCGAGGCGGTCGTCGAGGAGCTGCGCAGGCGAGGGCACGAGCCCGTCGCGCACGGGGCGCTCAGCGACACAGAGCGCGACGATTGGGCCTGGGCCAGCGAGGCCGCCGCCCGCGACGTGGCCGAGGGCAGGACCGAGCAGGCAATCGTCTGCTGCTGGACCGGCACCGGCGCCTCGATCGCCGCCAACAAGGTGCCGGGAGTGCGCGCCGCGCTGTGCGGCGACGCGCAGACGGCCGCGGGCGCCCGCAAATGGAACGACGCAAACGTGCTCGCGCTCAGCCTGCGCGCCACCTCGGAAGCCGAGCTCGGGGAGATCCTGGATGCCTGGTTCGAGTCCCGGCCCAGCTCCGAGACGGACGACCGGGCCAACGTCGCCCACCTCTCCGAGATCGAGTCCCGCAGGCGACTCAGGCGAGCTCTATAGCCCAGCCGTGCGCCGCCTGCTTCCCGATCCGGGCCCGACCAGCGTCGGCCAGCAGCTCGACCAGCTCGAGCTGGCCGCCCAAGCGCCCGATCACCGGCCCTACGTGATCACCAACTTCGCGCTCACGCTCGACGGCCGCGCGACGATCCAGGGCCGCTCCGGCGCGATCGGCAGCGACACCGACACTCAGATGCTGGTCGGCCTGCGGACCAAGGTCGACGCCGTGATGATCGGCGCGGGCACGCTGCGAGCCGAGCGCTACGGCCGCATCGTGCCCGATCCCGAAAAGCGCGCTGCGCGGGAGCGGGACGGGCTTTCGCACGATCCACTCGCCGTGGTGGTCAGCGGTCGACTCGACATCCCCTGGGACGCGCCGCTGTTCACCGAGGGCGACGGCCGGGTGCTGATCTTCACCGTGTCCGAGACCGAGGCCCCCGAGACCCGGACCCCCGTCGGCATCGTCCGCCACCAGGGTCGCGTGGACCTGGCCGCGGCGCTGACCCACCTGCGCACCGAGCACGGCGTCCGCGCCCTGCTCTGCGAGGGCGGGCCGCGCGTCCACGCCCAGCTGATCGAGGCCGGCCTCGTCGACGAGCTGTTCGTCACCCACGCGCCGAAGCTTGCGGGCGGCGAGGGACCGGGCCTGGTGACGGGCCTGCCGGAGCTCGAGCGGCCGCTCGAGCTCGCGTGGCTCCTGGAGCAGGACGGGGAGCTCTTCGCCCGCTACCGGACGATCCGCCCGGCCGAGTAGCGTCGCCTCGCCCCGGCGGGGCTAGGTCCGAAGCTCGCCCGCGCCGGGCTCGGCCATCCTGGCCTCGCGCTCCGCGCGATGGCGTGGCGAGAGCTCGTGAATGTAGGCGGCAACCGCGGCCTCGGCGCGGCGCTCGGAGGCCGCGGTGCTCGCCGGCCTGCGGTCGCGCTGTCTCCGTTCGGTCTTCACAGTCATTCGTCTTCCTCCTCGTAGTTCGATGTTCGTCAAACATCGTACCAAAGTACGAATAATGTCGTACAATCGAGGCATGATCTCTCACCCAGAGCGCGACGAGATCCACCTCGAGGGCGTGCTCCACGCGCTCAGCGATCCGGTGCGGCTCTGCATCGCTCGCGAGCTCGCCGAGGCCGGCGGCGAGCGCCGCTGCGGGAGCTTCAAGCACGAGGTGACCAAGTCGACCATGACTCACCACTTCAAGGTCCTGCGGGAGGCCGGGATCATCCGGCAGCGCCAGGAGGCGACTCTGCGGCTGACGAGCCTTCGACGCGAGGACCTCGATGCTCGCTTCCCCGGCCTCTTGGAGCGGATCCTCGAAGCGGCGGGCAAAGAGGCGCCAGTCGCCGCCTGAGGGCTGACCCTCAGGCCGCGGGGATCAGACCGGCCGCCTCGACCCGCTCCTCACCGCGGCGAAGCATGCGCAGGGCCAGGATCGTGCCGCCCAGCGTCGCGGCCAGGCCGCAGCTCACCTGGACGCTCAGCACCCCCTCCCGGGTCCAGTAGACGTCGCGGAAGTCGAGCAGCAGCGCGGCCTCGTCGAAGGTGAGGCCGATTCCCGCCCCGAATGGAACCGCGAGCAGCTGCTCGAGCCGTGAGTCGTCGCTGACCAGTGCCACCGCGCCGGAGCCGAAGGCGATCAGTATCCCCGGCACGAAGTGGTGGATGTGGCGACCCGCCAGGCGAACGTTCCCGAACGGCCACCAGCCGCCGCGAATTCCAGCCGTCGAGAGCCGGATCAGCGCGAAGGCGAAAACGAACCCGGTCAGCATGTTGAAGAGCACCGTCTCGTGCCGGGGCGTGGCCTCGTAGCCCTCGATCGCGACCACCACCGTGTCCTGGGTGGCCCGGCCCGCGGTCTCGAGCGCCTGCTCAGCCGTCTCGCGAACGCTCGCGGGCGACTCGCGGCGCCGCAGGCGCCGGCGGGCCAGCCGCGCCATCTCACCGGCCAGGACGCTGCCGGCCGTGGCGATCGCCAGGCCGGCCAGGCCGACGGTCAGCCGGTCCGCGCGACGGCGATCCCCCCGGCGGGTGATCCGCTGGAGCAGCCGGCTCACAGCCGGACCAGGTTCTCCGCCCCGATGCCCCGCGTCACCCCGCGGAAGTCGAGCACCAGCGCCGCCTCGCGCACCACCCGCTCGTAGTCCAACTCCGGATGAGCGGTGACGATGGCGACCAGGTCGGCCCGCCCGAGCTCCGCCTCCAGGTCCGCCGAGGCAAGCGAGAACTCCGGCAGCTCCGGAACGTGCGGGTCGTGGTAGGCGATCTCGGCGCCCAGTTCGCGCAGGCTCCTGATGATCTTCACGGCCGGCGACTCGCGCAGGTCGCCGACGCCGGCCTTGTAGGCGACGCCCAAGACGAGAATCCGCGAACCGCGCACCGGCTTGCGGTCCTGGTTCAGCGTCCGCTCGATCTTCTCCACGCAAAACTGCGGCTGGGCCTGATTGAGCTTCCCGGCCAGCTCGATGAACTCGGTATAGAAGTCGTGCTCGCGGGCCTTGAACGCCAGGTAGAACGGGTCCACCGGCAGGCAGTGCCCACCCATCCCCGGCCCCGGCTCGAAGCGCATGAAGCCGAACGGCTTGGTGGCCGCGGCGTCGACCACCTCCCAGACGTCGATCCCCATCCGGTCGCAGAGCTGGGCGAGCTCGTTGACCAGCGCGATGTTCACCGAGCGGAAGATGTTCTCGAGCAGCTTGCTGAGCTCGGCCACCTCGGGCGAGGACACCTCCACGACGTCGTCGCAGATCAGGCGGTACAGCTCCGCCGCGCGCCGCCGGCATTCCTCGGTGACGCCGCCGACGACCTTGGGGGTGGTGCGAATCGTGTGATCCGTCCGGCCCGGGTCGATGCGCTCCGGCGAGTAGGCGAGGTTGAACTCGCGCCCCGCCGCCAGCCCGGACTCCTCGAGGATCGGGAGCAGGCGCTCACGCGTTGTGCCCGGATAGGTGGTCGATTCCAGCACCACCAGCCGGCCCTCGTGCAGGACGCGCGACAGCTGGGTCGCGGCGTCCACCAGGTAGCCGAGGTCGGGCTCGCGATGGTTGGCGAGCGGCGTCGGCACGCAGATCACGATCGCCTCGCAGCGCGGCAAGGGCCGTGTACTCGTCCGTCGCGGTGAAGCGCGCGGCGACCGCCCGCAGGCGCTCGGAGGGCACATCCTCGACGTCCGACTCCGAGCGCCGCAGGCGCTCGACGCGGCGCGTGTCCACATCCACGCCGACGACCTCGCAGCCGGCCTCGGCGAAGGCGACCGCCAGCGGCAGCCCCACGTAGCCGAGGCCGATGATCCCGAGCTTCATGGCGGCTAAGTGTAGGTTGCTGCGCGGTGGCCCCGCCGGTGCGCTCAGGCCGCAATCAGGTCGCGCAGCGAGGCGGCGATGGTTCCCGCGTCGTCGCCGACCGTGCCGTCCGCGAGACGGGCGATCAGGCGGCGGTTCATCTCCGAGCCGTCATCCTCGCCCTGCGCCGGTTCCACCAAGGCCGCCACGGGGATCTGGAGCTTGGTGGCCACCAGGACCGCCGCCAGCGCCAGGTCCGAGCCGGACACGAGCAGCACGGCGTCTGGGGCGTCGATCGGCGAGCAGCCGCTCGAAGGCGATCAGCGCGGCGGCGAGCTCGCCGACCCCCTCGTCCTGCGCAGCCCCGAAAGCGCTCTCCGGAGGGCGCTCGACATCGACTCCGGCGGCCTCGAGCGCTACCGCGAGATCGTGGGGGCGCCCCTGCTCGCCGACGATCAGGATCTTCATGCGGCTAACCCTTACCAAATCGGGTTACCCAGCAGCGCTGGGAGCGCATCGAGGGTCGCCTTGCCGGTATAGGTTTATTGATTCGATGAAGCGGCTATTGGCACCGCTGAACGTGGGCGGCAGGGCGACCCGGCACCTGATCTGGTACCTGAGCTACCAGATCACTGGCGAGACCCGCGAAGCGACCCGCACGGCCCCCGGTGGGCTTTCCTCACCGGCGGAGCGTGCATAAGCCCGCCGCATCCGCGCAGCGCACATAGACTCCCGGCGTCGGTTCGGTTGCGGCCGAGGAGGATGATGCGATGGACGGGCTGATGATGGATCGCCCGCTCCTCGTCAAGCAGATCGCGGAGCGAGCGGAGGCGGTGTTCGGGCAGCGCGAGGTGGTCGCACGGACCCAGGAGGGCGTCGAGCGCTCGACCTACGGACGGGTCGTCGAGCGGGCACGGCGCCTGGCCAGCGCGCTCGCCGGGCTGGGAGTGGGGCCAGGCGATCGAGTCGCGAGCTTCGCCTGGAACTCGCTGCGCCACCTGGAGCTCTACCTCGCGGTGCCGAGCATGGGCGCCGTCCTCCACACGCTGAACATCCGGCTGTTCGAGCCAGACCTCCGCTACATCGTCGAGCACGCGGACGACCGCGTGATCTTCCTCGACGCCTCGCTGGCGGCGGCGATGCCGCGGTTCGAGGGCACAGAACGCGAGGTCCTGATGCCGGACGGTCCCGGGGAGCGGCGGGGAGCGCTCGACTACGAGGAGCTGGTGGCGGGCGGCGACCCCGACGTTCGAGCTCCCCGATCTCGACGAGAACACGGCGGCGGCGATGTGCTACACGAGCGGCACCACCGGCCGGCCCAAGGGGGTGCTGTACTCCCACCGCTCGATCGTCCTGCACACCCTGGGCGCGGCGCTGCCCGACTCGATGGGCGTTCAGCGAGGCCGACTCGGTGATGCCGGTCGTGCCGATGTTCCACGCGATGGCCTGGGGCATCCCGTACATCGCCACGATGCTGGGGGCCAGGCAGGTCCTGCCCGGTCCCGACCTCACCCCGCAGGGCCTGGCCGAGCTGATCGCGGTCCGAGGGAGTCACCTGGAGCGCCGGCGTGCCGACGATCTGGAACGGCTTCCTGGAGCTCGATCCGCCGCCCGATCTGTCCAGCCTGAGGGAGCTCAAGGCCGGCGGCTCCGCCGTCCCGGAGCCGATGATTCGCGCCTTCCAGGAGCGCTTCGGGGTGCCGCTGGTCCAGGGCTGGGGAATGACCGAGACCAGCCCCCTGGCCGCCACCTCTCGCCTGCCGGCGGGGGTCGAGCTCTCAGCCGACGAGGGCTACGCGCTGCGCGCCAGCCAGGGCCGCGTCCTGCCGCTGGTCGAGTTCCGCATCGACCACGACTCGGGCGGCGAGCTTCAGGTCCGCGGCCCGTGGATCGCGCGCGCCTACTACGAAGACCCGAGCGGCGACGAGAAGTTCACCGACGACGGCTGGCTTCGCACCGGCGACGTGGCCGAGCTCGAGGCGCGATGCGTTCATCAAGCTCGTCGACCGCACCAAGGACCTGGTCAAGTCTGGCGGCGAGTGGATCTCCTCGGTCGAGCTCGAGAACGTCGTCATGGCGCACCCCGACGTGGTCGAGGCGGCCGTGATCGCCGTCCCCGACGAGCGCTGGGGGGAGCGGCCGTGCGCCTGCGTCGTCCGCCGCGCGGGCAGTGACCTCGACGCCGACGGCCTCCGAGGCCACCTCGGCGAGCGGGTCGCCAAGTGGTGGATCCCGGAGCGCGATCGAGTTCATCGACGAGGTTCCCAAGACCTCGGTCGGCAAGTTCGACAAGAAGCTCCTGCGCGCCCGGTTCGCGCCCAGCGAGGCGGCGGCGGTCGTCTCCAAGTCAGGCTGACGCCGCCGCGGCGGGCCCACGGTCCAGCCCCTCGGTATGCCGGCAGTACCCTTGCCCGGTGGACACCGGATTCCCCTCCCAGGACGCTCAAACGGACTTCAGCCGCGCCCGCCGGCGGCAGCTCCTGGCGCGGCTGGCGATGCGCCTGCAAGGCGAGCACGACGTCGATCTGATCCTCCCCTTCGAGGAGGTCGTGGAGGCCCTCGGCAACCGTGGGGAGCGCAGCCTGGGGCTTCAGACCATCCCCCTCGACTCGATCGCCGGCACCGTCGATCGATCGCGCGAGTTCGACCGCCGCTTTCGTCCCACCTCGCGGCGCGTTCGCAGGCGCTGGCAGCGGATCGCCGAAGCGGAGCGCCGTGGCGAGTCGATGCCGCCGATCTCCGTCTACCGGATCGGCGACATGCACTTCGTCAAGGACGGGCATCACCGGGTCTCGGTGGCCCGGGCGATGGGACGCAAGGAGATCGACGCCTACGTCACCGAGGTGCTCACCGAGGTTGACCCCTCAGGGGGCCTGCGACTCGCCGATCTGCCGCTGAAGAGCCATCAGCGGGTGTTCTACGAGCGGGTGCCACTGCCACCGCAGGCCCGCAAGCGAATCGAGCTCTCTGACCCCTGGGATTACGCGACCCTGGCCGAGGGCGTCGAGGCGTGGGGATTTCGGGCGATCCAGCGCCGGGGCGAGTTCATGACCCGCGAGGAGGTCGCCGAGGCGTGGTTCCGCGAGGACTACGAGCCGATCGTCGCCACCCTGCGCGAGGCGGAGCTGCTGGGGGATGGCAGCGAAACCGAGGCCTACATGCGGGTGGTCAGCGAGCGCTACCGGCTGATGCGCAGCCACGACTGGGATGAGCAGGTGCTCGAGCGGGTGGCGCGGGAGCTCCGCTAGCTGGCGGCCAGGTTGCGCCCCGTCGCCGGATCGAAGAAGTGAAGCTTGCTTGAGTCGACCCACAGCTCGACCTCCTGACCGCGGGCGACCTTGCTCGCCGCGTCGAGCCGCGCCACCACCTGTCCCTCCCCCGAGCTCGGCACCTCGGCGGTACCGGCGTCCTCGGCCAGCTCGCGGAGCTCGTCCGACTCGATCTTACCCTCCTGAACCTGCACCTGGAAGTACGCGTACTGCTCGGCTCCCATCGACTCGACCAGATCGATCTTGGTCCTGAAGGTGGTGCCGCGGTCGCGGGCGTCGGCAGCGACCAGCGAGGCATCCTCGAAGCTCTCGGGCCTGATCCCGGCGATCACCGGACGGCCGCCGTTCCCGCTGCCCAGGCGATCCCGCGCCTCACCAGTGACGCGAACCTCGCCCATCGGCAGCTGGACCGTGTCGCCCTGCAGCTTGGCGGGCATGAAGTTCATCGCCGGTGAGCCGATGAACCCGGCGACGAAAAGGTTGGTGGGACTGCTGTAGAGCTCGGCGGGAGGGCCGACCTGCTGGAGGACGCCGCTGCGCATCACCGCGACGCGGTCGCCCAGCGTCATCGCCTCGGTCTGGTCGTGGGTGACGTACACGGTCGTCGTCCCGAGCTGCGACTGGATGCGAGCCACCTCGGTTCGCATCTGCACGCGCAGCTTCGCGTCCAGGTTGGAGAGCGGCTCGTCCATCAGGAACGCCTTCGGGTCGCGGACGATCGCCCGGCCCATCGCCACCCGCTGGCGCTGGCCGCCGGAGAGGTTCGCCGGCCGGCGGTCGAGGTGCTGGGTGAGGTCCAGGATCTTGGCTGTCTCCTCGACCTTCCTCTGGATCTCCTCCTGCGGCGTCTTGGCGAGCTTCAGCGGGAAGGCCATGTTTTCGCGCACGGTCATGTGCGGGTAGAGGGCATAGTTCTGGAACACCATTGCGATGTCGCGGTCCTTGGGCGCCAGCTCGTTGACGACCTTCTCGCCGATCCGCAACTCGCCCTCGGTGATGTCCTCGAGCCCCGCGATCATCCGCAGCGCGGTCGACTTCCCGCAGCCAGACGGCCCGACCAGGATCATGAACTCGCCGTCGTTGACGTCGAGGTCCATGTGCTTGACGGCCTCGAAGCCGTCGGGGAACCGCTTGCTTACCCCGTCGAGGACGATCTCAGCCATTACGAGTACCTCCTACCCCGTCGATTCGATCCGAAAGCGGGGAGATCGGCGGGCATTTGCTCATCCCTTCACGGCGCCCGCGGTCAGGCCGGCCACGATCCGGCGCTGGAAGATGAATACGAAGACGATGATTGGAATTGTGACGATCACCGCCGCGGCGGCGATGTTGCCGGTCGGCGCCGTGAACTGCGACTCGCCGGTGAAGAAGGCGAGCGCCGCCGGGACCGTCCGCGAGGCATCAGAAGAGGTGAGCGAGATCGCGAACAGGAAGTCGTTCCAGCAGAAGATGAAGACGAGGATCGCCGCGGTGAACACCCCGGGCGCCGCGAGCGGGACGATCACCTTGGTGAATGCCTGGAGCGGGGTCGCGCCGTCGACCGCGGCCGCCTGCTCGAGATCCCATGGAATCTCACGGAAGAAGGCGACCAGGACGTAGATCGCCAGCGGCAGCGCGAAGGCGAGGTACGGAATGATCAAGCCCAGGTAGGTGTCGTAAAGCCCGAGCGCCCGCCACATGTCGAACAGGGGACCGACGGTGGAAATCGCCGGGAACATCGCGATCGCGAGTGCCCCGGCGAGGATCAGCGCCTTGCCCGGGAACGTGAGCCGCGCGATCGCGTACGCGGTGAAGGCCGCGAGCACGATCGCGATCGTGGTCGCGATCAGGGAGATCAGGATCGAGTTGATCAGCGGCTGGATGAACGGGCTGTCGTCGATCCCCCCGCTGAACAGCGCGTCGTAGTTGTCGAAGGTGATGTCGGTGGGCAGGAAGCGGTCGCCGAGGTTCGCCGTTTCCGGGGTGACGCTGATCGACTCCGGCGTCTTCAGCGACAGTGAGATCAGCCACAGCACCGGAAGCAGCGCGAACAGGAGCACCAACAGGTGCCCGATCGACCACAGCGCGTATTCCCTCGTTCCTCGCTGCATACCCTTTCCTACCCTCCGGGTCGCCCCTCCGCCATCCGAACGCCGAAGCCCCGGATGAACACGAACGCGATGATCAGCACCGAGAAGAAGATCAGCACCGAGACGGCGGAGCCGAGGCCGAGGTTGAGCCGCTCGATGATCTGGTTGAAGCCGAGGATCGACACCGACTCGGTGTCTTGCGCGCCCCCGGTCATGATGAAGATCGTGTCGAAGATCCGCCACGCGTCGAGGGTGCGGAACAAGAGCGCGACGAGTATCGCCGGCTTCATCAGCGGCAGCGTGATCCGCCAGAAGCGCTGCCAGGCGCTCGCGCCGTCGACCTTCGCCGCCTCGTAGAGGCCGTCGTCGATCGTGGTCAGCCCGGCGAGCAGCAGCAGGGCCATGAACGGCGTCGTCTTCCAGACCTCGGCCATGATGATCACGGCGAAGGAGCTGAAGCGCTCGCCGAACCAGGCTTTGTCGTCGGCGATGAACGGGAGGTAGTTGACGAACCCGGTCTCGGGGGCGAACGCGAACTGCCACGAGAACGCGGCGACCACGGTGACGATCCCGTACGGGATCAGCACGGCCACCCGGATCACCGCGCGGCCGAAGATCGCTCTGTACATGATCAGCGCGAGCACCATCCCGAGCACGAGCTCCAGCGCAACGGCGATCACGCTGATGAACGCGGTGTTGAAGACGTCCTGCCACCAGAGCTCGGACGTGAGCACGGTGCGGTAGTTGTCGAGGCCGACCCATCCCCCCTCCTCGGGGAAGCGCAGGTCGAGCTCTTGGACCGAGAGGACGATCGCGTAACCGATCGGGTAGGCGGTGACCAGCAGCATCACGATCACCGCCGGCGCGCACAGCATCCAGCCGAGCCGCCGCTCGGAGCGGGTCCGCTCGCTGACCCCGCCGCCTCTGCGTCCGGCCGACGCCGCCTCCATCAGAGGAGTCCCTCCCTCTTCACCGCATCCTCGACCTTGTCACGAAGGTCGTCGTAGACCGGGCCCGGGTCGTCCGGATCGATCTTCCCCGGTGGGTGGAGCGCCCGCTGGATCGCCAGTGAAAGGTCGGTGTAGGCGGGCGTCTGCGGTCGCGGCGCGGCGTCGGCGATCGAGCGCCTGACGTCCCCGGCGAAGCCCGGAAACGCGTCCTGGACGATCTTCTCCCGGTAGAGGTTCTCTCGCGAGGGCGGCAGGCCGTCGAGCTCGGTCGCTGTGAGCTGGCTCTCCGCGTTCGAAAGGCACGCGGCGGCCTCGAACGCGAGCTCCGGGTTCTCCGAGAAGGCGCTGACGCCGAGGTTGAAGCCGCCAAGCGGCGGGCGGCTCTGCCTCCCTTCGACAACCGTCGGGAGCTTCGCGGAGGCCATGTTCTTGGCCACGTCGGGCGCGTTGGCCGTCGCGCTTCCGAGGGCGAAGGTGTAGTTGAGCATGAAAGCCGAGGTGCCGGCCTCGAAGCTGCGGCGCGCGGTGTCCTCGGTCGAGGTGTCGATGTCCGAGGGCGCCGCCGGAGAGTTCGCGAACCGGCCGATCACCGACAGCGCCTCCTCGGTCGGTCCCTGGGGCAGGTCCACCTCCTCCGGACCCGACAGGATTTGACCGCCCGCCGACTCGATCATGTAGTTGATCCAGACCATGAAGCCCTCGTAGCGGTTTGCCTGCACCTGGATCGTCGTGCCCAGGCGCTCGGCTTCGGAGATCATCTCGTCCCAGGTGGCGGGCGGTTGCTGGGCCTCGTCGGTGCGATACCAGAGAACCTGGGTGTTGGAGTTGAATGGCGCCCCGTAGACCTTGCCCTCGAACGATGCCGTCTCAAGCACGCTGTCGAAGACGTTCTCGGTCACCTGCCGCCCCAGCTTGCCCTCATACGGCCGCAGCCAGCCAGCGTTGGCGAACTCCGCCGTCCAGATCACGTCCATCCCGATGATGTCGACGGTCGAGTCCTCGGCACCGAGACGGCGAACGAGCTGCTCGCGCGCCTGGTCGGAGAGGGTTGGCAACAGCTCGAGCTCGACGTTGTAGCGGCCGTTGGACTCCTCGCTGCAACGCTTCGCGACCTCCTCGATCGTGCCGCCCGGCTGGATTTGGGCGAACCACCGAAGCGTGGTCCCGGCGCCTCCCCCGTCGTCGGAGCCGGCGCAACCCGCCGTCGCCGCAATGGCCACCACGACGGCCGCCAGGCCGACCAACCGAGACTTGCCCTGAGCGTGCTGTATCGCTCCTCCTCTCGGCGCATTGGAAGCCGAAGTGCCTACCTCATTCCCGCTTTTCCACCCCTAAAACCGTCGCCAACGAACGGTCGATGAGCGTCTTGGGATCTCAGCCGAGCCCGCACGCCTGCTGCGCGCGAGCGCGGGTCAGGTAGTTGTCGACCCGATGAATCTTGGTGTCTCGAATCGCGATCACCTGCCAGAAGTCGAAATCCATCGGAACGCCGCTCCCGGTGCCGCGGGCGTGGAAGTGAACGGAGGCCAGGATCTCCCCGCCGGGGGCCTCGGCGAAGTCCCGGGGCGCCATCTCCCACTCCTCCCAGGCGGTGAAGAAGAAGTCCCAGAAGTCGATGATCTCGGACACGCCGGTGAGGGTCTGCGGCGCATCGGGCGCCGCCCCCTCGACGAAGTTCCAGGTGATCTCCTCGTGCATGAACTCAGGGGAGCGCTCCCATTCCAGGCTGTTCAGGGCCTCATAGGCCTCACGCAACATTTCGAGATCGGCGGACATTCCATCTATAGCGGCAGCAGACGTGAGATCCGCCCGGCAACCGAGTTGCCGAGCGAGACCAGCTCCGACCCGAGCGAGACCAGGTCCGACCTCTCGATCCGCCCATCCTCCGTCGCCCTGAGCGACAGCAGGGGCGGTCGATGGAGTGCGAACAGCGCGCGATCGAGCGTGCGCGCGGGCGCCAGAATCGCCGGCTCGCCGAGCGGCCACACCGAGCAGCGGGGCTGAGTGGAGCCCGACCTGTCCAGGATCCCGTTCACGGCTCGCCGCGCGGCTTCGTTCGCGCCCTCCATGGTGGCCAGGTCGGTGTGGGTCCGGACGTAGTCGGAGGCGAGAAACAGGTTCTCTATCGCCGTCGCCGCCTCCGGCCGGTTCTCCCAGGAGCCGGCGGTGTTGATCAGCAAGGGCTCGAGGTTGGTCGCCTCGGTCGGGTTCGGGTAGACGATGGCCGGATCGAGGAACCAGCTCAGCACGTTGGCATCGTCCAGGATGTCGATCCCGGCGTCGTTGAGGCTTTGCTTGAGCTGTGCCCAGACCTCATCGCGCACCTCCTCCTTGGAGCAGAACATCGCCTGCTTGCCATGCACGATGCCCTTCGCCTCCCAATCGGAGACGTCGACCGAGAGGATGCCCGCGACCCGTCCGTCGCCCATCCGCTCGAGGTCCACGACGTCCTTCCAGAACTGCGCCTGCGAGATCGAGGTCAGCGCCCAGGGAGAGTCGATGTAGAGGCTGTGTCCGTGAACCGGGGACAGGTCGCGGTCGAGGTAGAACATGATCCCGTTCATCCAGCGGGTGCGAAGCAGGTGCAGCCCGGCCAGCCGGGGCTCCGCCTGTTTGATCTCATCGCCGGCCAGCAGGCGCATCACCTCGACTGGAACCGCCGCCACGTAGAAGTCGGCCGTGTCGACGAGCGGCTGCCCCCCAGCGACGATGCTCACACCCGTCACCGTGGCGTCGCTCGTGTGGATCGCCTGGACCTGATGCTCGCTCCGGTAGTCGACCCCCAGCGAGCGCAGGTGGGCCAGCCAGGGATCGATCCAGACGTCGTTGGTCGGGCCGTTCAGCACCCTGTCCACCTGGTTTCCGGGGCGGGAGAGGTCGAACAGCAGCTGAAGCAGGATCATGCCCCCCGTGCGGGCGCTCATCTCACGCGCCTTGGCGGCCACCAGGGTGCGGGTGAGCCCGTCGGCCAGGAACTTGCCGTAGGCGGCGGAGCGCGTCTGGGCGCCGGAGAACTCCCACCAGCTCTGGTGCTCGTACTCGGCGAACCGTCGCTGCTCGCAGCTCGTCAAGAGGACCAGCAGCCGGTTCACGAAGTAAGCCTGGTCCTGCGGCGGGATCCCCAGCGTGGCAGCGTGGGCGAGCAGGGACCGAAAGGCGAGCCCCAGGTCATCCGGAGCAGTGGGAAAGTGCGCGGGCGTAACGATCTCCTCTCTGCCCTCCAGCGCCATCTGGACACGGCTGGTGGGGACCAGATTGCCGAGCACGCCCTCGCTCTCGCCGCCGAACGGGATCCGGCGCATCGTGTCGGGCAGGTGGCGGTAGAAGCCGGGAAAGAAGCGGAACCCGTGCTCGGCAGGAAGGTCCGGCCGGCCCCCCGTGCCCGAGCCTGGGACCGGCATGCTCCTCGCCTTGCCACCCGGGATCGCGCGCGTCTCGTACACGACCACCTCGAAGTCGCGCTCGGCCAGCTCATGGGCGGCGCTCATGCCGGCGACGCCCCCACCCAGGACGATGACCTTCATCGGACCAAGTCGACGTTCTTCTGCGACACCAACACGCAGTATCGCGCTCACCCCACCTTGCCGGTTCGCTGCCACCATTCGCCAGCACATCGATGTGTGAGAAAAACGGAGCATCCTCACCGTGAGGCTCGCTCGACCGCTTGTGGCCGGCGGGGTGGGGTTGGCCCTGGCCGACGCCTCAGTGGTGACCCTGGCCTTGCCCGAGCTGATCGTCGAGCTCGACACCACGGTCGAGGGCGTCGCGGCGGTGCTTGGCGTCTACACCGTCGTCCTCGCCGCTGCGCTGATTCCCACCGAGCGACTGCGGCGACGGGTCGGCTCCGCGCGCCTCGGCGCCGCGGGCTTCGTCGTCTTCGCGGCTGCCGGGCTGGGATGTGGTCTCGCCGGCTCGCTGTCCGCGCTGCTCCTGCTCCGCGGGCTACAGGCGCTTGGTGCGGCTGCGGGGCTGGTCTGCGGTTTCGCCTTCCTGACCGCCGGTGAGCGCGACCGAGAGCGGTTGTGGACCTCCGCCGCGGTGCTCGGCGCCGCGGCGGGGCCGGCCTTCGGTGGGTTCCTCGCGGAGCTGTTCGACTGGCGCGCGATCTTCCTCGTGCAGGCTCCCGTCGGCGCGCTCGCAGCGGCGGCCTTCCTCGCTTCTCGAGGAGCGCCGATGGCGCCGGAATCGCCGCCCCACGCACGCGGGCAGGAGAACCTTCCCGCCCGCGAGCGCATCGCGCTGGGCCCGGCGGTTGCGCTGGGGCTCGTCTCGGCCGCGTTGAGCGCCGTGCTGTTCCTGCTCGTCCTTCTGCTCGTTTCCGGATGGTCGCTGTCGCCGCTCGAGGCTGCCCTGGTCGTGGCGATCGTGCCGGTCTCGGCGCTGGTCGGGATGCGGTTTCGCGGCGACCCGAGGCTTCGAGCGACCGCCGGCTGCGCCTTGGTGGGCGCCGGCGTCCTGGCGCTCGCCTTCCTCCCCTCGGCGTCGGCCGCATGGACTGTGCTCCCGCAGGTCCTGGCCGGCCTTGGAATGGGGCTCGCTCTGACATCCCTCGTCGGCCCCCTACTTCCTGAGGAAACCTCAGCCCAGACGGCCTCCCTGCTCGCGATCCGCCACATGGGGATCACGCTCGCGCTCGCACTGCTGGCGCCGATCACCGCGGCGGAGCTCGACGATTCCGTGATCGACACCCGCGAGCGAGGCGCGGCCCTCGTGCTCGACGCCAAGCTCCCACCCCTCGACAAGGTCGAGCTGGCGAACGTCGTCACCGCCGACTTGGATCCGGCCGATCCGCGCGAGACGCTTCGCCGCTCTCTAGACAACGGTGCGGCGAGCGTGGGTGAGGACCCCGAGAGCACGGCCGCGTACGCCGACCTTGCGCGCAGGGCCGACGAAACGCTGGTAGCGAGCATCAATGAAGCCCTGGCCCCCGCGTTCGGAATCGCCGGAGCACTCGCCCTACTCGGTGGCCTCGCCGTACTGCCCGGCAGCGGCACGCGAGCGACCCGCCTGTCGCTGGTCGTCGCTGGAGCGGCCCTGACGCTGTCTGGAGCACAGGTAGCCGCCGCGACGGTGGCCAAACCCGACCCGGTGGCGATCGCCGATCCTTGCGAAGAACGCGACCTTCCCCAAACGGGAGCGATCGACGGCATCGTCCAGGACATCGCGCTGGTGGGACTCGACCGCGCGGCGTGCGAGTTCGGTTCCTCGAGGGAGGAGCTCGCGATTGCGCTGGTTGACGATGATGCCGCCGCGCGCTACGAGGAGGCACATGGAGTCGATCCCCGCTCGATTGGGGACCTTGCCCGCGGCGTACTGGGGTTCTGAGCGCGCACCGCGGCGCTCAGCAGCGAAGCGAAGACGTCGGGGCCGTGATGGACGCCGCCGGGTCCGAGAGGGGGCCACCAACAACAAACAGACCCCCGCCGTGGCGGGGGTCTGTTGTCCCGAGTCTGAGTCCCGGATGCCCGGTTACTCCTCGTCGACCTCGTCGCCGACGACCTGGAAGCTGCGATCGAGCTGCACGTCGACCTGCGTACCGTCGGCACGCGAGACCTCGACCTCGTAGTAGCTCTCCTCGTCGCCGACCTCGGTGTCCGTGACCTGACCGCCGCCCGTGTGCGCGAGCGCCGCGGCGCTGGCCTGGTCGAGATCGCTACCGCCGATCGCTTGATCGGGGGCCTCGTTGCCGCCCTCGTTCTCGGCCGCCGGTTCCGCGGCTGCGGCCGGCGGCTGGGACGACGTGCCCCCACCCCCGGCAGCGCCCGCAATGGCGGCACCGCCGATCGCGAGTGCGGCGACGGCCGCCATCGCAGCCGCTACGCCCTTGATCTTCTCGGTCATGTTGCTCCTTTCGTGGATGATGCAACCTTGCGAGCGAGCACGGTAGGAAGGGCCGATGAGATGAGGGTGAAAACCACTCTGCGGTTGTGCGATCCTGGGCGATCGACGCCCCCGGCAACGTCAGTGCGGTCGTCTCGCGGTCCTTCACGGTCGACGCCCCGTAATCTGGCGCGATGGCGCATGCGGGACAGGTGATCCACGGGCAGGGCGGCTTCCGGCTTCGCCTGGTCAGGACCGCCGCCGAGACCGGTGGCGAGCTCCTGGAGATGGAGGCGAGCTACGGGGGAACCGGCCAGTGGCCGCCCGAGCACGCCCATCCCCGGCAGGTCGAGCGATTCGAGGTGATCGAGGGCGCCATGCGGACCATGGTCGGCGGCGTCGAGCGCACGTACGGGCCTGGTGAGGAGTTCGAGGTGCCGGCCGGCACGCCGCACCGGATGACCGCCGAAGAGCCGTCGCGGGTGCGCTGGGAGATTCGGCCGGCGCTGCGCACCGCGGAGTTCTTCGAGCGCCTCTACGGCGAGGGCGCCGACAGCGCGCGCGCCGCGCCCTCCCTGGCGGAGTTCCTCGCCGAGTTCAGCGACGAGGTCCGCATGACGGGCGCGTGATGAGCAGCCCGCCGACAAAGTACGCCAAGTCCGGCGACGCCTCGATCGCCTACCAGGTCGTGGGCGACGGGCCAATCGACTTGGTCCTGGTACTTGGCTTCGCCACTCACCTGGAGCTCCAGTGGGAGTCGCCGGCAATGGCTCGTTTCTTCGAGCGGCTCAGCTCCTTCTCGCGCCTGATCGTCTTCGACAAGCGCGGCACCGGGCTCTCAGACCCCGTGACCGAGGTGCCGACCCTCGAGCAGCGAAGCGACGACGTCGGGGCGGTCATGGACGCTGCCGGGTCCGAGCGGGCGGCCCTTTTGGGGGTCTCCGAGGGCGGCCCGATGAGCGTCCTGTTCGCGGCCACCAACCCCGACCGCGTCACCGCGCTGGTGCTCCACGGCGCCATGGGGCGCACCACCGAGGCGCCGGACTACCCCTGGGCCTCGCCCGCCGAAGCGCTTCGCGAGTCCGCCGCCGAGTTCATCGCCCCCCACTGGGGGCAGGATGCAAGGGGGATGATGGAGCTCTTCGCTCCGAGCTTCGCGGACGATCCCGAGGCGGCGCAGTTCACCGCCCGCATCGAGCGCTCGGCCGCCAGCCCGGCGATGGTCCAGCAGATCTTCGAGATGTTTCTGGACATCGATGTGCGAGCCATCCTTCCCACGATCCAGGTACCGACGCTGGTCCTCCACCGGCGCGGCGACCGCGTCGTCAACTGGCGCGCCGGCAAGGAGCTCGCCGAGCAGATCCCAGGCGCCCGATACGTGGAGCACCCCGGGATCGACCACCTGCCGTGGGCGGGCGACACCGAAGCCGTCACTCGGGGAGATCGAGGAGTTCCTAACCGGCGCCCGCTCGGTACCCGAGCCCGACCGCGTTCTGGCCACGGTGATGTTCACGGACATCGTCGGCTCGACGGAGCGAGCGGCGGAATTCGGGGACGCGCGCTGGCGCGAGCTGCTCGCAACGCATCAGGAAGCCGTGCGGCGGGAGCTGAGCCGGTTCCACGGACGCGAGGTGAAGACGCTGGGCGACGGCAACCTCGCCACCTTCGACGGCCCGGCGCGGGCGATCCGGTGCGGGCACGCGATCGCGGAGGAGGCGCGATCCCTTGACCTGGAGGTGCGCATCGGCCTGCACTGCGGCGAGGTCGAGCTGATGGAGGACGACGTCGGGGGCATCGCGGTGCACATCGCGGCCCGAGTCGGAGCCCTCGCCGCCGGGGGGGAGGTGCTCGTCTCCAGCACCGTCAGGGATCTCGTTGCCGGATCGGGGATTCGGTTCGTGGACCGCGGCGCGAAGCAGCTCAAGGGAATCCCGGACGAATGGCGGCTGTTCGCAGCCGCTCCGTAGCGTCCGCGTCCGCGCTCTCGACTACCTCGCGTTCATCGCTTCGCGCAGAACCTCAGCCGACAGAGCGCCAGCCGGGGCCGGCTCCACCCGATAGCTGGACTTGAAGCTGAGGAAGAAGGTCCTCTGGCCGTTGGGCTCATAGCCGCCGATCCCAAGGGTGGGACCCCAGTAGATCAGCCAGTGCCCGTTGTTCAAACGCCGGGCGGAGCCGCAGCAGTTGGAGTAGGTGACCTGGGGATCGGTGATCGAGCGCAAGAGCGTTGCCGTTCCGCTCTGCTCGTCGATCCTGTAGCGCACCGCCCGCGGCCTCTGATCGGCGAGATGGGTGCGATTGTCGAACACGGTCATGGTGCCGTCAGGGAGCAGGCGGGCGTCATGCTGGGCGCCGAAGGTGTACCCGCGGGGGTCGTGCATGACCCTGAGGCTCTCGGGCGTGCGCGTCCCGCCCAGCTTCCAGACGATGTTGCCGGTGCTCTTTCTGATCTTGTAGACGGCGTCCAGGTGCCGGAAGGAGGCGATCACCGAGTTGCCGGCATCCTCGATCGAGTTCCAGTGGACGATGTCGTACCCGCCGGGGTAGGTGACGCGTTGCCAGAAGCGCCCGGTCTCGGCCAGTGAGATGTGGTTCTGGCTCTTCCAGCTCCAGACCAGCCTGCCACCCGGGGCCACCTGCTGCAGCTCGGCGTTCGTGACGGTGGCGTTGCTGGAGCCACCGTAGGCGCTCGTGTCGACGTTGCTCTGCTGGACGTAGGCGCCGATCAGCCAGTCACCGTTGGCCATCAGCTGCATGTCGTGCGAATTGGCCCCGCGGCCAACACCGGCGAAGGTGCGGATCACGCTCCCGTCCAGGCGGTGGGTCGCCCATCTGCCTGGAGAGAAGGTGCCATCGAACCAAAGGATCTTCCCGTTCGCGAGCACCCTGGTTCCCCAGGACGGAGTGCGATCCCACCAGATCGGCACCCCGTGGTCGTCGAAGATGATCGAGAAGCGCATGCCGTCCGAGGTGAAGGCGCGGTCCACCGAGAAGAAGTCCGGCGACACCGGTCCATAGCGGCTGAAGGTGTATTCGGGGAAGTCGTTCGGCAGGCAGCGCACGTAGTAGCTATAGAGCTCCGGGCTCCCGACCTCTCGCACGGCGATCGTGAAGGCCCGCCCCGTTCTCAGCGGCACCCGCTCGCTGAACTCGCCGCTGCGGAAGGGAGCGTTGCCGATCGCCGCCTCCCATCCACCGGAGGTGTGGCCCGCGACCGTCACCGGCCCGCCGTTGCAGCTGACGACGTAGTCGTGGATATGGGGCCGGAACGCCGGGAACAGGCTCGGAACGCTGAAGCTGACCTGCCCGGGCTGTGGCGGCTGGGCGCCGGCACCGGCGCTGGACAGCCCCGCGATCGCCAGCGCAGTGCTCGCCACCAGGGCAAGGCGAAGTCGACGGCTCCCTAATCGCTTGGTTCTCAACCCCACCGACCCCATCAATGTCCTCAGCGCGACCCTACCATCCTGCGCATCACTCGCCCGCGCCGGCAGCAGCCTTCGAAAGCGGTGTGGGGAACCTCGGCAGCAGACGTGTGCCACCGAACCACTCGGTCAGGCGCGCCGCCTCGCGTTCGAGAACCCCCAGTCCCTCCGCGCCCACGTCCTCGAGCATCTGCAGAAGGACCTCGCCGCTGTCGCTCTGGCGCCAGCCGCCGACGATCCGCCCATCCCACCAGGCGGTCGGTCCTGCATTGCCGCTGGTGTCGAACAGCTGCGCCTTGTACGGGCCGAGATACCAGTCGCGCTCGAACCAGCCCATCGTGGTCGGGTCCAGCGGCGGCAGGAGCGCGCCCCACGGCTCGACCGGATCGGTCGCATCCAGGTCGTCGGGCAGCAGGTACCCGGTCTGTCCGCCGAGATCGACCTCGAGGGCCTGGAGGTCGGCCAGCGCCCTCCGCACCGCGGCGACCGTCGACCCCAGCCACCACTTGATGTCCGCGGCGGTGCCGGGGCCAAACGCGCGCAGCCACCGCTCGACCAGTGCCGCGACGCCCTTGGCTTCCGGGTGAGTTGGGACCTGCTCGCCCAGCCAGGACTCCATGGACGCCCAGCGGGGTCGCGAGGTCGTCCAGGCGCCGTCGTTCGACGCACGCACGATCTGCCCGGCCGCGGACAGCGTGGTCAAGACGCGGGGACCGATCGGGGCCTGGCCGCCCCAGGACTTCCCTTCCCCGTAGGCGATCGAGCCCTCCAGCAGGGGGATCTCCTTTCGCAGCTCTGACGACGTCGCATCTCGCCCGCCGGACAGCAGCCCGAGCACCTGCTCGCCGGCGGCGGACAGCCACCGTTCACCGTCTTGGTGCAGGCCCGCCCTCTCGACGTCGCGCACGAGCCTGCGCTTCTCGATCCCGGCGACGCGGTTGCTGGCTCCCGCCTGGGCGAACCCCATGGTCTCCCGCGGGAATATGAACAGGGTGCGGCGCATCGCCAGATGCTTGATCAGCGACCGATCGCGGTACAGCGCCCGCTCCAGATCGGCCACCCTCATGCCGTCCACCCGCGCCCAGGCAGACAGGTAGACCGTCACCGGATCGGTGCCGTGCAGACAGACCATGCTCCTGGTCGCTTCCTCGACCCCACTCGCCCGATGGCCGGGCGCCAGGCGGTGGCGCCGGGCCAGCCGGGCTCTGCGCTCTGAGACCCTGATCTCTCGCATGGTGAGATCCTGCCACGGCTCCTGTGCTCAATCCGTTTGCGTGAGAATGGTGAGAGCCACCGTGACGCCACTACCGCCGAGGCCCTCGGAAGTGACAGCCCCGTGACTGCCATCGCCGCCGAGATCAAGCTCGATCAGGCCGCGCTGCGCGAGCTGGAGGGATCATTCCGCGGACAGCTCGTTCCCCCGGAGGAGCCCGCCTACGACGAGCACCGCAAAGTCTGGAACGGGTCAATCGACCGGTTCCCGGCGCTGATCGCCCGCTGCGGTGGCGTCGCGGACGTGATCGCGGCCGTGAGGTTCGCTCAGAACACCGGGCTTCCGGTTGCCGTCCGAGGCGGAGGCCACAGCTTCCCGGGACTGTCCGTGTGCGATGGCGGTGTGGTCATCGACCTCGCACCGATGAAGGGAATCCGGGTGGACCCCGAGGCGCGCACGGCGAGGGCGCAGGCCGGCGTGCTGTGGGGTGAGCTCGACCGCGAGACCCAGGCGTTCGGGCTCGCGACGACGGGCGGGATCGTCACGCACACCGGCGTCGCGGGCCTGACGCTGGGCGGCGGCATCGGGTGGCTGCAGCGAAAGCACGGGCTGACGATCGACCAGCTCCTCTCCGTCGACCTCGTCACCGCCGACGGCGAGTTCGTGAAGGCCAGCGAGACCGAGAACTCCGACCTCTTCTGGGGCCTGCGCGGAGGCGGCGGAAACTTCGGCATCGTCACCGAGTTCGAGTTCCGTCTCCACCCGGTGGGCCCGATCGTCCTCGCCGGACCGATCTACTGGCCGATGGAGAAGGCGCCGGCACTCCTGCGCCTCTACCGGGAGTGGAGCGCCGAGGCGCCAGACGAGCTGATGACGATCATCGTCCAGCGAAAGGCGCCGCCGCTCCCCTTCGTGCCTTCAGAGCTCCACGGGAAACCGGTGGTGAGCGTCGCCTGCTGCTATGCGGGACCCGTCGAGGAAGGGGAAGCGGTTGTGCGCCCGCTGAAGGCGTTTGACTCGCCGGTGCTCGACCTGTGCGAGCCGAAGCCCTACGTCGCTCATCAGGCGATGTTCGACGCATCCTTCCCACACGACTGGTGGTACTACATGCGGGCCTGCGACGTGGCGGAGCTCACGGACCAGGTGATCGACATCGCGGTCGACCACGCGCTGCGGATCCAATCGCCGCTGACCGCCTTCCCGATCTGGCAGCTCGGTGGAGCGGTGGCGCGCGTGCCTGAGAGTCAGACCGCCTTCAACGGCCGCGGCGCAGGACACACGTTCAACATCACGGGTATGACAGCGACGGCCCAGGGCTTCGACGCGGAGCGCGACTGGGTCAGGAGCTTTTGGTCAGCGCTGGAGCCCCACCACACCAGCGTCTACGTCAACTTCCTCATGGACGAGGGCCCCGAACGCATCCGCCAGGCCTACGGGGCCGAGAAGTACGAGCGCCTCCAGGCGTTGAAGGGCAAGTACGACCCCGACAACATCTTCCACCTGAACCAGAACATCCCGCCGAAGTAGAGCTGCCGCCCTGAGGTCAAAGAGTCTGGCTCAGCTCAGGCGAGCGAGATGGTGTGGTTGGCGCTGATCAGGCCGTCGGGGTCGTAGCGGCGCTTCACGTCGCGCAGCCGCTCCAGCGTCTCGGGGGCGAAGATCGCCTCGAGGTCGGTGGGGCGGTCGGCGAAGTTGAAGTAGCGACTCCCCGTCGACCAGGGCTCAAGCGCCTCGCAGACGGTGTCTATCTGCTGGTTGATCGCCTCGCCCATCTCCGGGCTCATCGGCAGGCCGATGCCGCAGAACACGTACTCGGCGTCGAGGTGTGACAGCGCCCCGGCGCCGTCCGCCGGCTCGCCGAGCGCGCCGCCGCACTGGCGAAGCTCGGCGGAGAGAAGCGGCGAACCCGAATCCGGCCCAGCCGTCTCGATGAACGAGTCGATCGCCTCCTGCGGCGCCTCGCGAAGCGACGCCGTGTAGACGAGGCCGGGCACCGGCTCGTCGGGCTCCATGTGCACCGCAGGGAAGCCCTGAGGGAGGCATGGTCTGGAACGTGTCCATCACCGGCTCTCCCAGCTCCCGAATCGGCTTGGATCAGCTCCGCACCCTCCGACTCCGGCCCCGCGTAACAGGCGCCGAGCGTGATCAGCGGCCTGTCCTGGAGCGGTTCCGGAATCTGCGGCAGCGGCGGCAGCTGCAGGAACCGCACGATCGAAGTGACGTCGTCAGGTAGTGCCGACGCCCATTCGAAGTAGCCGCTGATGATCTCGCTGGAGCGCTCGTCGGCCGGATAGATGACGCTGCCGGCGAAGACCTCAGGCAGCTCAGCCAGATCGAACTCGATCGCGGTGACGACCCCGAAGCTTCCGCCGCCCCCGCGCAGGGCCCAGAACAGGTCGGCGTCGTTGTCGGCGTCCACTCGGCGCTGCTCACCGTCGGCAGTCACCAGCTCGATCGCCCGCACGCTTGTTGCAGGCAAGGCCGTGGCGGCGCGCGAGCCAGCCGAAGCCGCCGCCGGTCGTGTAGCCGACGATGCCGATGTCGGGTGCCGAGCCCGAGAAGTTGGCAAGACCGTGCTCGCCCGCGGCGGGATTGGCCTCCATCCAGAGCACCCCCGCCTCGTAGCGGCCGACGCCGTTGTCGGCATCGATCTCGATGCCCTTCATGCGCTCCGTCCTGAGCAGGATCGAGCCCGTCCAGCGGCCCGCGGGGGCCGGCGCCGTGGCCGGTGCCCTGGGCGGCGACGCCAAGGCCGTTCGCTCGCGCGAAGTTGACCGCGGCGGCGACGTCGTCGGCGCTCTCGGCGTAGGCGACCGCCGCCGGGTTCTGGTCGGCCGCGAGGTTCCAGGCGGCACGCGCCTGGTCCCAGCGTTCCTCCCCCGGCAACACGACGGTCCCTGCGAAGTTCCCGTTCAAAGCCTTGTTCACCGCCTGCTGCTCCACCCGTTCTCCTTATCTGTCGGCGCGGCTAGAAGCACCTCGTTGTCCTTCCAACCAGCAGCGTCACGAGATCCTATGCCCGCTGCCGGGTCGGCAGGATCGCCGCGGTCGCGAGTCACGCCAACCTACAGCGCGTTCCTCATCCTCGAGAATGCGGCTTCAGATCTAGGCCCGTCTCCGTCAGCCAGCCCCTGAGCGTGTCGTGCATCGCCCGCACGCCGACGATCGGAGCGTTCGGCTCGCTCCACGCGGTCGGCACCAGCGCGAAGGGATGGCTCTGCCAGCCGCCGAGGCCGCCGTGGGAGCCCATGAACTCCTCGAACGGCGCGACCTCGTTTGCCTCCGGGTCGTACATGCAGTTCACGAGGATGTCCGGGCAGTGAGGGAAGCCGTCGGTGCGGCGGAGATGATCGGCCGCGTTGGGCCCGAAGTCGCCGCAGCGGGTCCTCGCCGGTCACCTCGTCATCCCGGAGGCGCCGTGCTCCCGCGTCGGCCCAGCACGATCGCGCCCTCGCTCGTCGGCGCGAACCATCACGAAGCCGATCCCGGGTGGTCGACCAAGTGTGCTGATCAGCCGCGGATGCAGTCGACTCGATCTCCCCGATCGATCATCCGGTGTCGCGCGCTGCGGCAGGGAGATCAATCCGAGGCCGCCCGATGCGAGCACGATCGCCGTCGTGACTCGAGGCGTCCTGACGTCGACCTCTCGGCGGCCTCACGGTTCGGCCCGAGCACGACCTCGCCGTCGACCAAGTGGTCTGCGGGTGGCCCGGGCGAGCATCCTGGCGCCGGCGTTGTCCTCGTCGCGGGCGTCGGTGAGCGCGCCGCCCACGGTGCTCAAGCCCTCGTCCGAGCGCCGGCGGCGCGTAGACGTCGCCACCGCCGACGTGCGCTCCTCGACCAGCTCCCCCAGCTCGAGGCCGTAGCGCTGCCGGAACGGGCGGCCCTGGCTCTGGCCGTGGTCGGACAGCACCACCAGGTGGTAGGGGCGAGGCGCCTGCCTCGACGGCGCGCTCCAGCCGGGCGAGCTGCGCATCGTGCTGCCTCAGCACCGCGAAGGCGTCGGGCTGCTCGATCCCGGAGTGGTGCGCGACCTCGTCGTAGCCGACGAAGGTGGAGTAGACGACCGGGACGCCCTCGACGATGTCGCCGAGCAGGGTGGCGACGTTGAGGTCCCGCATGATCACCGTGATCGCTCCCCGCATGAACGGGTACAGCGCCGCCGCGGTCGATGTGCTCCTCGCCCCGCCGCCGCTGGCGGCGAGCCGCCCGTCAGCTCCAGCAGCACGTCCCAGAGGTAGAGCGCGATCGTACGGGTGAAGCCGTAGGGGTCGGCGAAGTAGGCGAAGTACTCCCGCGCGCTGGAGCGCTGCCGGTCGCGGAGCACGCTCATCGTCGCCGAGCAGTGGGGCGCGTCTCCGGAGAACATGTTGCCGCGGCTGGCGCCGCCCGCCGCCAGCAGGCCGCCGCCGTCCGAGTGGCGCCGCTCGAGCTCGACCGCGTCCTTGCCGTGGTTGGAGACCATCGTCCTCCCGGTCTCCTTCTCGTACCAGCGGAAGGCCGGCATGTCGTGGTTGCTGCCCAGCAGCAGGCCCGCCTGGCTGGCGCCGGTCTGGGAAGAGAGGTCGCACTCCCAGGGGACGATCCGATGGCTCCCCTCTGCGAGCCAGCGGGCCATGGTCGGGGCGTGGCCCTCGCCGAGCGCTCGTCGCAGGACGGGCTCGGCGAGGCCGTCGATCTCGAACAAGATCACCCCGGGGACATCGGTGCGATTGGCCTCGCAGGGCGCGGCGCGCGCGGCGGCGTACGATGCGGAGCTGGCGGGCGTCGTCGTCGATGCTCAGCGCCGGCGCCAGCAGCATCAGGCTGACCGAGAGGACGAAGGCGACGCAAGATCGCGCCGAGGAAGTCCGGGGCGGTCCCGTCGACCAGCTTGATCGAGATCGAGACGATTGCGGCGTTCAGCGACGAGCGAGCCGAGACCGAAGGTGAGTACGGTCAGGGGCAGGAAGAGCCGGATCAGCAGCGGCCAGAGCAGCGCGTTGAGCAGGGCGATCAGAGCGGTGGTCAGCAGGACCGCGCCGAAGCTCGGCACGTCGATCCCGGGCAGCACGGCCGCGACCGCCCAGAAGATCAGGGCGACCAGCACCCAGAGCACGAGGCCACGCGAGCGCCGCCCAGGCTCCGCGGCTGATCCTCCGGGCGCTGCTCATCGGCTCCCCAGTGAAATTTCGGCGCCGGGCTCGAACGACCTGCACCTCGACCTCCGGCGCCAGCTCGCGCGCCAGTCGGGCGAACTCGAGCGGCGGCCGGGTCAGCGGCTCCGGCCTCAGCCGCCGTAGGCCGGCCGGGTAGAAGGTCCCCCAGTGGATCGGGCACCGCGAGCCGAGGGCGAAGCAGCTTCAGCGCTCTCGCGGCCCCCTCCGGGTCGAGATGCCCGGGTCCCACGGAGGCGCCCCAGCCCCAAACCGGCAGCAGCGCCACGTCCACGGGCCCGAGGTCCGACATCTGCGGGAATAGGTCGGTGTCGCCGGCGAAGTAGACGGTGCGGCCAGTTGCCCGCGATCAGGTATCCGAGCGGCTCGATCTCCATTCCCCAGCGGTCGCGGCGCCCGTCGTGTACGGCCGGACACCGCCGTCACCTCGACGCCGCCGACCGAGATCGTCTCGCCCCGGCCGATCTCGCGGATCGTGATCGGCGCCCGCGCTTCGCCGCCCACCTGGCGGCGCCCCGCGGGACCACCAGCGGCGTGCTCGCCGGGAGGCGCCGTAGCGAGGGGAGGTCGAGATGGTCGCGGTGCAGGTGCGAGATCAGCACCACGTCGAGGGCGTCCGGCGAGCTGGGCTCCGGCGGAGCGTCGCCTGCCGCCGCAGCGGGCCCAGCCACCGCCGCAGCATCGGGATCGGTGAGGATCGGTGCGCCGTCGAGCCGAAGCAGCGTCGTCGCGTGGCCGATGTAGGTCAGGCGGTCCATCGAGCGTGTGCTTAGCTCCCCATCATGAAGGGGATCGGCCGATGATTCGCGGCCGTCTTCGACGTCGGCGGCGCGGCGCGACGAGGCGACAGGCCGACGAGTTCGTCGAGATCGACACGGCTGAGCTGTCGGGCCTCTTTGCCGCGCCGAGCTGGCTCCGTGACGCGGGCTTCACCGCGTGGCTGCTCGTCGGGATCACCCTGCTGACTGGTCGGAGTCGTCTGGCTGCTTTCACTCACTCACGTGATCGTCCTCCCGGTGGTCACGGCGGGGGTGATCGCGGCGGTTGCCGGTCAACTGGTTTCCTGGCTCAAGCGCCATCGCGTCCCACGGGGTCTGGGAGCCGCGCTGACCCTGCTCCTGATCGTCGCCACGGCGGCGCTCGCCGCCTACCTGATCCTCTCCGGGATCGCGAGCGAGTCCGGCGGCATCAGCGACCGCCTCAGTAGCGCCGCGGACAAGATCGAGGGCTGGCTCAAGGACCTCGGCGTCAGCGACGGGAAGGCGCAATCCGCAAACGACGACGTCAGCTCGGGGGCCAGTGACAGCTTCGACGCACTCCTCCACGGAGTCGCCACCGGCATCGACAGGCTCTCCTCTCTCGCCTTCTTCCTCGCGATGACCACCCTCAGCCTCTTCTTCCTGCTCAAGGACGGTCCCACCATCCGTTCGTGGACCGAGCGTCACATGGGAGTCCCGGCGGACGTCTCCCGCACCGTCACCGGCCGCGCGCTTCAGTCTCTGCGCGGCTATTTCCTCGGGGTCACCATCGTCGCTGGGTTCAACGCCATTCTCGTCGGCGGGGGTGCGCTCTTGCTGGGCGTTCCTCTGGCGGGAACGATCGCCGTCGTCACCTTCCTGGGTGGCTACATTCCCTACATCGGGGCCTGGAGCGCCGGGGCCTTCTCGGTGCTGATCGCGCTCGGTGGTGCCAGTCCCGAGGCCGCGAGCGGCATGGTCGTCGTCCAGCTGCTCTCCAACGGACCGCTCCAGCAGATCGTGCAGCCGATCGCCTACGGAGCCGCGCTCGGCCTCCACCCGCTTGCGGTGCTGGTGGTGACGATCGCCGGCGGCGCACTGTTCGGGGCGGTGGGCCTGATCCTGGCGGCGCCGGTCACTTCGGCGATCGTTCGGATCTCGGCCGACCTCGCCCGCGCGGAAGCCCAGGGCCACGATCAGCGGAGCCTGGCGCACCCCAGACCGGAGATTGGCGATGACCAGCGGCGCGAAGCCCAGATCTAAAAGGAAGCGGGAGCGCCGCTCCGATGGCGCGAAGGCGGCGTCCGGCAGGCCGGGGCCGGCCAAGCGCGAGTCCCCGTCTGCCGCTGCGCCGTCGCCCTTCCCCCCAATCGCCGACTATGCGTTCCTGTCCAACTGCCACACGGGGGCACTGGTCGCGCCTGATGGCGCGGTCGACTGGCTCTGCGTCCCGAGTTTCGACGCGCCGAGTGTGTTCGGCACCCTGCTAGACCGTGCGGCCGGCGCCTTTCGCCTCGGGCCATTCGGCATCAACGTTCCCGCCGCTCGGATCTACGAGCCCGGCACCAACACCCTGGCGACCACCTGGAACACGCCCACCGGCTGGGTCTTGGTCCGCGACGCGCTAACCATGGGTCCGGCGCATGGCGAGGACGAGATCACGCCGCACGCCCGCCCCCCGGCCGACGACGACGGCGACCACGTGCTCGTGCGGACCGTCGTCTGCCTCGAGGGCAGCGTCGAGATCGAGCTGATCTGCGAGCCTGTCTTCGACTACGGGCGCACGCCGGCAAAGTGGGAGCTGGTCGACGGCGACCGTCACACAGCGGACGCGAGCGGGGCTGGGCAGACGATGCGGCTGCGGACCGACATGGCGCTGGGCACCGAGGGAGAGTCGGTGCGGGGCCGGCACACGCTCACGAAGGGCGAGCAGATCTACTGCTCGCTGTCGTGGGCCGAAAAACTGGTCTCGCCGCAAGACGTCGACGAGGCCAACGCTCGTCTTGCCGCCACAACGCGCTACTGGCGCGGCTGGCTGGGACGGGCCAGGCTACCCGACCACCGGTTTCGGGATCCCATCCAGCGCTCTGCCCTGGCTATCAAGGGGCTCACCTATATGCCGACCGGGGCGACCGTCGCCGCGCTCACCACCTCGCTGCCCGAGACGCCCGGAGGGGAGCGCAACTGGGACTACCGGTTCACCTGGATGCGCGACGCCACCTTCACGCTCCAGGCGCTCCACTATCTGAACCTCGACTGGGAGGCCAATGAGTTCATGCAGTTTGTCGCCGACCTGGAGGCGAACGACGACGGCGCCCTGCAAATCATGTACGGCATCGACGGCCGGCGGGACCTCACCGAGTCGACCCGCGACGACCTCTCCGGCTACGCCGGAGCCCGCCCGGTCCGGATCGGCAACGGGGCCTTCGACCAGCGCCAGAACGACGTCTTCGGTGCGGTCTTGGACTCGGTCCTGCTCCACACGCGGCGCTCAGAGCGCCTGCCGAGACGGCTGTGGCCGATCGTCCAGTCGCAGGCCGAGTGCGCCACCAGCGTCTGGCGCGAGCCGGACCAGGGCATCTGGGAGGCGCGGGGCAAGCCTCAGCACTACGTGTCCTCGAAGCTCATGTGCTGGGTCGCCCTGGACCGGGCGGCGAAGCTGGCCGAGATTCGCGGCGATCCTGAGCTTCAGTCCGGCTGGGGCGCAATCGCCGACGAAATCAAGGCGGACATCCTCGAGCACGGCCTCCGAGACGGTGTGCTGCGCCAGCATTACGGCACCGACGCTCTCGACGCCTCCACCCTCCTAGCGGCGCTCTTCGGCTTTCTGCCCGGCGACGACAAGCAACTTCGCACGTCGGTGGAGGCGATCGCCGACCAGCTGACCGAGAACGGCTTCGTGTTGCGCTATCGCACCGACGAGACCGACGACGGTCTGGCGGGCAAGGAGGGGACGTTCCTGATCTGCTCGTTTTGGCTCGTCTCGGCTCTGGCGATCATCGGCGAGGATCAGCGTGCCCGTGACCTGATGGAGCGGCTGCTGCGCGTTGCCTCCCCGCTGGGGCTCTACGCCGAGGAGTTCGACGCCGACACCGGTCGCCACCTGGGGAACTTCCCGCAGGCGTTCTCCCATCTGGCGCTGATCGAGGCGGCGGGCCGGATCATCATCGCAGAGCGCCTGGAGGAGTTCGGGTAGCGGATGCGACAGGCCGTGAAGGACTCGAACTTTCAGCAGCGGCAATCAGTCATCGTGAACGACGACGACCGGACAAGGGGCGTTCTTGATGATCGCGTTCGACGTGCTGCCCTCCAGCCTCGCGCGGAGCCCCTTCAGCCCCCGCGAGCCGACAACGATCGCAGCCACCCCTCGCTTGCGAGCAAGCCCGACGATCGTGTCCGCCACGTGGACCTCGTCCGCGACGGCCAGTCCCTTGGCTTGGAGCCCGACAGACCGAGCTAGCTCGGCTCCAGCCTGTGCGGTCCGACGGGCGCGTTGATGAAGCTCCTCTTCGACCTCGCGCGCCCCTTCAATGTCAACCGGGACCGCCGGCATCTCGAGACCAGCCATCGGGATCTCGGTCTCGTAGGCCAGGGCGGGCTCCCACACCGTGACCACCAACACCTGGCGCGAGCGGAGTAGCTTGGCTGCCTCGCGAACCGCCCGACGCGCCGTATCCGAGCCGTCGTAAGCGATCAGAACGAGCGGGTCAGCGGCGGCCATCCACGGCGCAGGTTAGCCAGTATGCGTGACCACACTCTCACCGCGATCGTTTGCCGCGGCCCTGCGGCGGCGGCGGCCAGCGTCGGGGTCGGCTGAGGTGATCGTCGAAACCTCCCTCGATCGGCGATCGTGTCGAGCGGGCGATCGAGGATCACGCCGACGCCGAGCGGGAGATCGAACGGGGCGAGGCGGAGGCTCGACCGGCGCGCAGCCTGGCACGAACCGCCTTCTGGCTCACGGTCACCGCTATCTCGCTCTACATCGTGGCTCCGAGGCTGATCGACGTGCTCGGATCGTGGCGCGATCTCTCCCAGCTCGCCGTCGCCTGGTTTCCGGCGATGGCCGCACTTCAGGGCGCCGGGCTTGCCTGCCTCTGGGTGCTGCAGCGTGTCGCTTTGAAGAGGGCGGCTTGGCGCGACGTTATCGCCTCGCAGCTAGCCGGCAACGCGCTGGCCAAGATTGCGCCCGGAGGTGGAGCCCTCGGCGCCGCCCTGCAGTACCGCATGTTGGTCCAGGCTGGGCTCGAGCGGGCGCGCGCCATCGCGGGGCTGACGGCCGCGAACCTCTTGACCTTCGCGATCGTGCTCGCGCTCCCGGTCCTGGTCGTGCCGGCGATCATCCGCGGCGCGGTGCCCAGAAGCCTGGCCGAGGCAACCGTGGTCGGCCTGGTGGCCTTTGCGGCTCTGCTGGCCGCGGCGGTGGCTGCGTTCGCGCTCGACGGCCCGCTCGCCTGGATCGGCCGGGTCGTGCAGCGCGTCCGCAACCGGTTGCGCCGTCACGCTCCGCCACTCACCCGCCTGCCGCAGCGACTGATGCGCGAGCGGGATCGGTTACTCGGCACCCTGGGCCCGCGCTGGAAACGAGCCCTGCTTGCTGCGGCGGGGCGCTGGGCATTCGACTACGCAACCCTTCTGGCGGCCCTGGCGGCGGTCGGGTCCCACCCGCGCCCGGCGCTCATTCTGTTGGCCTTCTGCGCCGCACAGGTCCTGGCTCAGATCCCGATTACGCCCGGCGGGCTCGGCTTCGTCGAGGCGGGGCTCACCGCCACCCTGGCCCTGGCCGGGGTCAAAGCCGGCGACGCGGTGCTCGCAACCTTCGCCTATCGCCTTTTTTCGTATTGGCTGCCGCTGCCGCTCGGGCTTGTGGGCGCAGTAGTCCATCGCCGCCGTTACGGCCGGGCGCCGCCCGCGTCATGAGCCGGGCGAACTCAGCCGGCGGACAGGGCGACCCCTGCCAATACTGGGATTTGTCTAGGACAGCGCCTTCGCCTTGATCGCGTCGAACTCCGCCTGACTAATTGCGCCCTTGTCCAGCAGCTCCTTGGCCTGGGCGATCTCGGCGGCCGACCCGCCGGCGGTCTCGCGCACGTACTGATCGAACGCTGCCCGCTGTTCCTGTGTTTGTTTCACGCTGCGCTCGCGCATCCCATCGTGCTGAGCGATCAGGTAGACGAGCACGCCGAGGAACGGCACCACGATCACGAACACAATCCAGGCCGCCTTGCCCCAGCCACTGATGTCGTGGCGGCGAAAGACATCGGCGAAGACTGTGATCGCGATCCAGATCCACGCCACCCAGGCGAAGAAGATGATCATCGTCCAGAGGATGTCCAGGAACGGATAGTCGGCCGCTATGAGCACGCTGGCTACCTCCCTTGTCGGCGGAAATCGCAATCCTATTATCAGGACTCGAGCGTCGCCTCGACGCCGATCTCGACGTTCCCCTTCAGCGCCCCCGAGATCGGGCAACCCTCCGCCGCAGCCTCGGCCGCCTGCTGGAAGCCAGCCTCGTCGATCCCGGGTACGCGACCGCGAACGGTGAGCCGCGATGACTTCACGCCCTCACCGGGCACGAAGCTGACGACCGCGGTTGCCTCGAGCCGATCGGGGACGCGCCCGGCACCGCCCAGCTCGTGCGACAGTCCCATGCAGTAGCAGGCGGCGTGGGCAGCGGCGAGCAGCTCCTCGGGGCTAGTCGTGTCGTCGGTGCGCTCGACCCGTCGGGGCCAGGTCACCTCGACCCCGTCGAGGATTCGACTCGCGGTGGTCGTCTCGCCGCGACCCTGCTCCAGGCTCCCCTCCCACACGGTGGTTGCGCTGCTGTCACTGGCCATCGCTCCTCCTTCCGTTCTCGCCGGCCGGCGCCAGCGGGGGAGACTACGCCGGTGCGCGCGCTGATGAATACTGGTTTCAAAGGAGACGAGGAGGAGCCATGACGTCGAGAGCGGACTTCACGGAGGAGGAGTGGGACCTGGTGCTCGAGGGGCCAGCGGCGGCGGGCCTGCTCGTCTCGACCGCCGAGCCCGGCGGGACGATCCGCGAGGCGTTCTCGATCGCAAGGGCCTACGCGGAGGCGCGAAAGCAGCATGGCAGCAGCGAGCTGCTGGACGAGATCGTCTCCGCCAAGCCAGAGGTCGACCGCACCCGACACTCCTCCCCCGAGGAGCTGAAGCAGCACTCGCTCGGGCGTCTACGGGACGCGGTCGCTTTGCTCGAGGCGAAAGCGAGGCCGGAGGAGGTCGAGGACTACCGGGGCTTCGTCATCTCCGTCGCCGAGCACGCCGCGACAGCCAAGAAGGAGGGCGACGAGCCCGCCTCGGAGGCGGAGCGGACAGCGATCGCCGAGATCGCCCCCGCGGTCGGCCGCAACGCCGGGACGTCGTCTTAGCGACCGGCCGGGTCGCTTCGCGCACGGTCGCTAGGGTGCGGCCAATGGCTGGTCACGTTGGTCCCGCGTGGACCGTCCGCTACCTGATGACCGTTCGGTGTTGACCAGCCGACAGATTCGGTGGCGCCTCACCGCCCCGCTCTACGGCCACGCGGCCACGCGCTGGATCGTGCCTTTTGGCAGGGTCCTGGTCTACGGGTTGCGCGACGTTCGCGACCGGATCGCGCGGCGCGAGCGGCCCTGGTACGTGCCGCCGAGGCGGCTCCACTTCATCGGCGCCCCGTATTTTCTCGAGCCGGGGCGACGCTTCGCGAGGCTGTTCAGGGAACTCGGCGGACTTGGGCCCACAGACGACGTGCTCGACATCGGCTGCGGAATCGGACGCATGGCGGTGCCGCTGCTCGAGTTCCTGGAGCCGGACGTCCACTACGAGGGCTTCGATGTCGTTGAGGAGGGGATCAAGTGGTGCCGGCGCGAGATCACCCCGCGCCACCCGAACTTCAAGTTCCAACTCGCGGACCTCTACAACGGGCGCTACAACCCGCACGGGACTGTTCACGCCGCCGAATACCGCTTCCCGTACAACCACTCCTCGTTCGACTTCGCGATCTCGACCTCGGTCTTCACGCACCTCGGTCCGGCGGAAGTCGAGAATTACCTGCGGGAGGCGTTCCGGGTCCTCCGCCCTGGCGGGCGGCTGTTCGGCACCTGGTTCCTCCTCGGCGGGGAGCGTCCGCGGGCCAGGGGCGCAGCCGGCGACGAGGAGGCCTGTTTCCCGGTCGAGCTGGACGGCCACCGGGTCGTGTCGCGGCGGGCGCCCGAGTTCGTGATCGCCTTCGAGGAGAGCAGGGTGCTGGACTGGCACGCCGAGGCGGGTTTCGGAAAGACGAGCGTCGAATACGGCCGCTGGCTCGGCGCGGACGGCCCCACCGGGCAGGACGTGGTGGTGGCGGTCAGGCCATAATTGAGCGGCCTCACCACCGCGCTCCGGCTGTCGTGCAGTAGCGAGCGTCTCCGCTCGGCCGCTCGAGGCGCCCGCTTGGGACGCGAAGCGGAAGCGCGGCGCTGACTCCACCCGACTCCCGCAATGTCGGGGCAGCAAACAGGCCGGTGGTGCCGGCCCCGAGGGGGGCGAGAGCGCTGTCCAATCGTTGCCCACCGATGCAAAGGCGCGAAGGACGACGTTTTCCGCTTGCCTAGGCCATGGGCCGTGAAGGACTCGAACCTTCAGCCTTGAGATTAAGAGGCTGCCTCGCCTTACCGCTACGGCTCGAACCTGGCGATGCCGGACTGCGGCACGGTGGAAAAGCTCGAGAAGTCCCCTGCGGCCCAGAGTGAGCCGTCCGGTCCGAACGCGAGGGCGCTCACATCGCCGTTGGCGTTCGGGTTCCAGCTCGTCGCCGCGCTGGTGGTCGCGTCGAGAGCGGCGATGTGGTTGCGGGCCGCGCCACCGATCGAGCTGAAGTGCCGCCGACGTACACGGTCGACCCCGAGACGACCAGGGCGCTGACGCCAAGGTTGGCGTTCGGGTTCCAGCTCGTTGCCGCGCCCGTGGTCGCATCGAGCGCGGCGATGCGGTTTCGGGGCTGGCCGCCGATCGAGGTGAAGCCACCGCCGACGTAGACGGTCGAGCCGGAGACGGCGAGAGGCTCGGCGGGCCTGGTGCCAATGCCGTTCGGATCCGGATTCCAGCTCGTCGCCGCGCCGGTGGTGGCGTCGATGGCGGCGATGTGGTTGCGGTCCTGGCCACCGATGTGGTCGAAGTCGCCGCCGGCGTAGACGGTCGGGCCGGAGACCACGAGGGCGAAGACTCCGGCCGTGGCTGTCGATGCGTTCGGGTTCCAGCGTCGTCGCCGCGCCCGTGGTGGCGTTGAGCGCGGCGATGTAGTTTCGGGCTTTGCCGCCGATCGAGGTGAAGCCGCCGCCGGCGTAGACGGTCGCGCCCGAGACCGCGAGCGGCGTGGACGGTGCCCGTGGCGTTCGGGTTCCAGGCTCGTCGCCGCGCCGCGTGGTCGCGTCGAGCGCTGCGATGCAGTTGCGCGGCTGGCCGCCGATCGTGGTGAAGTCGCCGCCGACGTAGACGGTCGAGCCGGAGACCGCGAGCGCGTTGACGACGCGGTTCGCGCTCCGGGTTCCAGCGTCGTGAGGCCGCCGGTCGTCGGGTCGAGAGCGGCGAGATGTGTCGCGGGCCTGCCGCCGATCGAGGTGAAGCCACCGCCGGCGTAGACGGTCGACCCGGCGACGGCGAGCGTGACTCACGCCGCCGTTGGCGTTCGGGTTCCAGGCGTCGTCGCCGCGCCCGTGGTCGCGTCGAGGGCGGCGATGTGGTTGCGGGCCTTGCCGCCGATGTGGTCGAAGGAGCCGCCGGCGTAGACGGTGGACCCGGCGACAGCGAGCGCGATGACGGCGCCGTGGTGGCGTTCGGGTTCCAGCGTCGTCGCCGCGCCGGTGGTCGCGTCGAGGGCGGCGATGCGGTTGCGGGCCTGGCCGCCGATCGAGGTGAACTCGCCCGCCGGCGTAGACCGTCGAGCCGGAGACGCGCGAGCGCGATGACGCCGCCGTTGGCGTTCGGGTTCCAGGCTCGTCGCCGCGCCCGTGGTGGCGTCGAGGGCGGCGATGCGGTTGCGGGCCTGCCCGCCGATCGAGGTGAACAGGCCGCCGGCGTAGACGGTCGAGCCGGAGACACCGAGGACGTCGACGCGGCCGTTGGCGTTCGGGTTCCAGCTCGTTGCCGCGCCGGTGCTCACGTTGAGGGCGGCGATGCGGTTGCGGGCCTTGCCGCCGATCGAGGTGAACTGGCCGCCGGCGTAGACGGTCGAGCCGGAGACGCGGAGAGCGTCGACCTTGCCGTTGGCGTTCGGGTTCCAGCTTGTGGCCGCGCCGGTGGTCGCATCGAGCGCGGCGATGCGGTTTCGGGCTGGCCGCCGATCGAGGTCGAACAGGCCGCCGGCGTAGACGGTCGAGCCCGAGACCGCGAGGTCGCGGACTCCCTGGGGGCTGTTGGGGTCTGGGGTGAAGTTTGGATCGACGCTCCCGTTGGCGAGGATGTGCGCCAGGTTGGTACGGGGGATGCCGCCGACGTCGGTAAAGGAGCCGCCGATGTAAAGCCGCCGGACCCATCGCTCGCCACGGCTCCAACCCCGGCCCGACCACCGGCGACCTCCGGCAGGCCCACGCTCTTGCCGCTCGTGGAGTCGATCCCCACGCCCGGGCCGGTGCGAGGGCCGACCTGGGTGAAGGAGCCGCCGATGTAGGTGGCGTTCGCCGTGGGAGCGACCGCGTTAACCCTCCCGTTCGTGACGTAGGTCTTGGCCGGCGTTGAGCTGAGCGCCTGCGCCGACGCCGGCGCGAGTGAGCAAAGCCCGGCGACAACCACCACCACGAGCCAGGGGCTGGCGGGACGCGAGCGAACCCTCACCAGGCGCTTTTGACTGATGCCGCCACCTCCCTTCGCCCTGATCGCTTCGAGGACCTGCGCGAGCCGCTGCTGTCCACGCTCCGCTCTCCCATCGAGGTCCCCTCGGCTAGCCAGAGTTGGTTGCGGCGAACGTACACCCGCAAACCCCCGCTGTCAACTGCGCCAGCGCGAGGAGGAGTGGGCCGCGAGGTTTACCAATCGTTGCCCATCGACCCGAAATGCCGCCCTACGGAACGGCGCTTTCGGCTTGCACAAGCCATGGGCCGTGAAGGACTCGAACCTTCAGCCTTGAGATTAAGAGGCTGGCTCACGAGTTGCGGCTGTTTGCGGTTGTTCGCGGTTTCGCGCGTCGCGTAGCCGATCGTCGCCTGATCGGCCGACCATCGATTTGCGGCTGTTCATGGATGGTGCGTTGCCCATCTGTTGCCCGACCAGCCCTTGACGGGACTGACTCTTCGAGGCGAATGCAATCGGTTTGGCGATCTCGTGTCCCGGCGGGGTTCGACTGCGCCCTCGCTCGTGCAGTGAGAGGGTGAGCAAGCTACAGGCAGAGAGGAGATCCCGCATGGACATTGACCATTCCCTCGCCCGTGTTCGACAGCGAGCGGTCCTCGAAACGCCGGTTTCGAATCCTCCCACGGTTGAGGCGGTCACGTTCGAACGCGCCCTCGAGGCCGGTAGCTCGGGCGCGGGCTGACGCCGCACCGATGTCCGACTCGGGCACAGAGCTGATCGACGGGATCCCGCTCGCCCCGTCGCACCGGAGTCCGTACGCCCCGACACGTCTCGGCCGCGCGATATCGCCGAGGCCGACCTACGGCCCGCCCCCTCCGGCACCGGAGGCAGTCGTGGGCCGGGATGAGCGCTTGCGGCGATGTCACGCGGCCGGCGGAGTACCCATGGCAGGTGAGTGCATCGTCTCGGTCATTCCTTCACTCCCGACAACGCGATCGGCGTGGGCACGGGCTGGGTCATCGGGCCGCTGAACTGCTGGCGACCGCAGGTCACTGTGTGTTCGATCGGCCACGATAAGCTGGGGCGCTTTCGAGCTTGGGCGCGTGAAGTTCGGGTCATGCCGGGCCAGAGATGGGGCCGCGGTGCCATACGGCGTCACGGTCGAGCAGCACGTTCGCACGCCGTGGTGCCGGCGGGCCCGGGATAAGGATCCGCGGTAACCGACTACGCGGTGATCGACATCCCGGTCGACCTGGGCAACCAGACTGACTGGTTCGGCTTCGGCGTGTTCGAGGACGGTGCCCTGGATCGGCAAGATGGTCAACATTTCCGGCTACCCGGCCGACAAGGTCGGGACCGAGGACGGGACTCAGTGGTACGACGCGCGGGAGATCGTGGGGGCCGACAGCCACCAGATCCACTATGAGATCGACCCGACCTTTGGCGGCCAGAGCGGCAGCGCCGTGTGGATTGGCGAGAATCAGTGACCGCTACGCGGTCGGCGTGCACGCGTACGGGACGGGCTTCGGGAACAGCGCCACGCGAATTACCCCGAGCGTGCGCGAGAACCTGCTCGCCTGGCGCAAGTAGCTGTGCCCCAGTCGATGCGCCTGCGCGAGGAGTACCTGCTGCTCGCGGGCGGGCTACTCCAGCGCGAGCGAGCGGAACTGCAGCGGCTGTTAGGGGCGCTCGCCCGACGACCTCAGGCGGCACCTCGAGTGGATCGCACTCGCGCACGCGAGGCCACGCGGCATCTGGAGCGGGGCGGCGGCGACCCCCTTCCCCGAGGCTCACCTCGCCGAAGGAGTTGAGGCGCTCGAGAAGGCCGATCATCTGTTGCAGCCGTCGCTCGACCTGACCGCAGCTGCGGTTGATAAGGGGATCGTGCGCGCCGGTTTGCTCGTGCCGTTCGAGACCTACACGTGTCCGCTGCCCACCGGCACGTTCAACGCGCAGGCCCGCGAGGTTCCGCGCGGGGCGCTCATCATCGTCAACAGCGGGCTGACCTCGCTGGTATTCGGAGCAGCGCAGGTGATCGCGCACGCTGCCAGCTTCGAGTTCTCGGGACGGCCTCGGACGGCCGTTGTACACCGACGAGCAGGTCTCCGCGGCGTTCGCCGGCAGCGCTCCTCGGCTACGTCGCGTTCGGCGACGCGCGCGAGTCGACCTGGTTCGCCCCGCAAGGCGGCGTCCGGGGCCAGCTTGCCGAGGCACTTCGGGCGTCACGCAAGTACTTCGCCGTCGCGCACGAATTCGGGCACGTCATCGGAGGCCATGTGGGCGGCCCGGCAACGCGACTGCCTACGCCCGGTTGGGAGGACATCGACATGGTCGCCAAGAGCGTTGAGCAGGAGAACGAGGCGGACCGTATCGCGAGCCTGATCGTATCCCGTCTGGACGGCGTCGACACGGATCCCAGGGCGCCGCCGATGGTCGCGGCGGGGCCGGCGATCTTCTTTGCGCTCGCTCGTTCGGTCGAGCTGCGCGCGCGAGCAAAGAGCGCGTGCGGCGTCGTCGCCATCCCAGCTAAGCGGACCACCCGGACCGCGCCGTCAGCTCCTCGTCGTCATGATGTCGGCGGCGTCCGTCATCGCATACCTCGTGTAAGCGGAATGCCCGGGCGCGTCGCTTCGGCCGGCCTCGGCCGCCCGGCTGCGACGCGCCGCCTGGGATCGCGGAGTGCGACCGGCCGCGCGGCAAGTTCGACGCGATCGGCAGCAGGCGTCCGGCGGCCGTGCTCAGTGAGCTTGAAGGCGCTCATCGCTCCGCCACCCTCGCTATCGCGGGCATGTCGGCTGCTATCGCGGCGCTCGGAACTCTCCGCAGGGTCGGCTGCTCGAGAAGATCGACCTGCTCCATGGCTCATGGGCCCCCATTTGCCTCCTGATGTCGCACCGGCTCGTGGGCCGGTTGCGATGCCGCGTCTGTTGGTCCAGGTCCCGCCGTGGGTGAGGCGGGAGTGAGCAGCTTGCCCGGGGTTTCGCGATGTCGGTCTAGACGCGTGTGCACCCAGCGAGGTATAGGATCGCCTCGGGCGGGCTTCGAGAGGAGCACCCATGAGTCCACCGGAAGAGAACGACAAGGCTGCGGCGGCAATCGCGGCGGCTGCGGCGGCGGACCCCGACGCGGTTCAGGCCGCTGTCGACAAGGCAAAGGCTGATGCCGACAAGGCAGAGGCCGACGCTCGGAGCGCCTTGGCAAAAGCCATCAGCGACGAGCGTGACACCGCCTACAAGGACACGGTCCTCGGCCGCCAGCAGCGGGATGCGGAGGCGCAAAAGGCCACGGCGGAAGCCAAGAAAGCGACTGCGGCCGCGCAGCGCGACCAAGTCGCCACGTTTATCCCGGACCTCAGCAAGGTAGACCGCGGCACCCTGGAGGTGAAGGGTGACCAACCCCTCTTCGCCAGCGCACTTGCTCACTGCGCGCTTGACGCAGCCGCAATGAGCCTCGCCGATAAGGCGAAGGTCGCGCTGTCCCAGTTGACCACTGGCGGGTCCTTGTCACGAGCGACGGCGAACTCGCGACCTCCATGCTGCGTATATCGACGTCGTCACCGGCCTTGGCCAGCTTTCCGCGGCGGCGGACAAACTCATCGCGGAGGTTTCGGCGGCAAAGATGGAGCGGGCGGTCCAGTGGGGCCCGCGAATCATGCGCGCTAGTCGGTGCCCTCCCCGGCCTGCTGTCACTGTTCTCGGCGCACCGCACGGTCACGACCACCTCGGTGACCATCAGACGACCTGGCGGCGACCGCAGCGGCGGCCGGCGCGCTGAAACGGATCGAAAACAGCGGGCAGTGGTTCACGACGACGTCCGGCTACTCACCACCGGCGCCGTCCACGGCAAGCTCGCAGGCGCTGAGTGGTAAGCGCCAAGAGCTCGTCGGGCACAAGATCGCGTTCGAGGCTGAAAAGACGAAGGCGAGCACGGATCTGGCTGACGTGAAGAAGAAATCGAGGAGCTCGAGAAGAAAATCGAGTCGGCGAAGGGCGCCGCTCAGACCAAGCTCCGCGCGGAGCTGGATAAGACGCAGGACCGGGTTGGGCCTTTGGAGCAGGCGCTCAGCGCGGCGACCGTCAAGGGTGGACTCATCGAGAGTGTGACTTCGGCGATCGACTCCTTTGTGGCCTCGCTGACGGCGGTGCCCGAGGGAGCTACACGCTCTCCGCTAGCCCTGGCCGCGATGCGTGAGCATCTTCACGACGTCGCTGACCCGCCGGGACAGAGGCTGATGACCCAGCAAGATTTACGCATGTGCTCCTTGTGAAGGGCAACGGCGGTTCGGCCCAGCAAACGATTGACGATCGGCCGTTGTGGTTTGACGACAAGTTCGAGGGTCGTCGGCGACGGCGAACATCACCTACATACTGCTCGAGACCAGTGGGAGCGAGGTCCTTGTGGCGGGCAACGAAGGCGCGTCAGCAGCGGGACACGGCACGATCGGCGACAGATTGAGGTCCATGTGGACACAACGTCACTCGAATAACAGGAACGATTCGAGCACGACCTAGGGACGACCGGCAGCGGCTGACCGCCAAACACGAGGGCCTTCTTAACGCCGATCGCTGAGCTGCCTATGATCCATGGCAGAGACGGCGGAACCAGGCTCGTGGCGGAACACGGCTGATTCCGGCCCAAGCTCAGCTGCTGCGGCGTCTTGCGCAATCCGTTGCCCACCGCACGCAAAACGCCGTCCTGGAGAACGGCGCATTCCGCCTGCCTAAGCCATGGGCCGTGAAGGACTCGAACCTTCAGCCTTGAGATTAAGAGTCTCCTGCTCTACCAGTTGAGCTAACGGCCCAGCGGTCGGGATGGTAGCGACGGGTAGCGGCGGTCCCCGTAGGGCCTCTCACCCCACTACGGCGCGGTGGCGCCACCACCGAACGGGCTCTGGAGCGGGTTGGCGCCGGGCGTGGTCGGCGGCGGCGCATTCTTCTGCGCCTTCGCCTGCTGCTTCTTCGCCTTTACGGCCAGCTCGCGGAGCTCGTCGAGTTGCTGCTCCGTGGTCTTGCGCGTGCGAGCTTGGCGCCTTCGCCACCGCCTTCTTCGCCGCCTGGTCGCCTCCCGAGATGTCCAGCGACGCGTACAGGTAGGCGGCGAGCTGCCCATAGGAGCCCGAGCTGGGCTGGTCCTCGGCCACGATCCGCTGCGCCCGAGCGGCTCCCCCGAAGTCGTTCAGGAAGTAGTACGCCTGCACGATCTGAGCGGCCATCGCCGGCATTCGGCTTGCCCTTGTTGACCTTCAGATACCTCTCCCAGGCGTCGACCGACTTGCCGAGCTCCGTGTCGGCGTCCTCGCTGACGGTCGGTCGCACCGTAGTCTGGGATCCGTGGTGATCGCCCTGCTTCGCCTTGTAGAACTCGTACTTGGAGAGCTTCAGCAGCGCAGCGGTGTCCTTCGGGTCCGTCGCCAGCTGCTGGTTGGCGTTGTCGATCTGCTCGTCGTACTGATCGCTCAGCGAGCCGCCGCCGCCGTCTCCGCCCAGCCCGACCGCGTCGAGGATGCCTCCCGTGGAGTTGCCGCTGCCGATGCCGAAGCCGATGAAGCCGACCAGGAAGACCGCCGCCAGCAATGCGTAGGACACCTGGACGACCCGCTTGCGCTTGCCGCTGAGGTCGAAGAGCACGTTACGCAGCCTAGCTCGCCGGGCTCGCGGGCGGCTCGGGCTTCGGCGGCGGACGCAGCCGGGTCGGCCGGCGTGCCGATCAGACGGGCCAGGATCAGCGAGAGCTCGAACAGCGCCAGCAGGGGCAGCCAGCTCGATCAGCATCGTCACCGGGTCGGTGCCCGGCAGGAGCATCGCCACCACGGCCAGGATCAGGTAGGCGTAGCGGCGATTGTGCGAGAGCTGCTGCGGGGTGACGATGCCGAGCCGGGTGACGGCGACGATCCCCATCGGCACCTGGAACACGAAGCCGAGCGCGATCAGGGTGAGGATGAAGAAGCTGTAGTACTCGCTGGCCCGCACCTGGATGTTGAACTGGTCCTGGTTGAAGTTGAGCAGGAACTCGGTGGCCGCCGGGACGACGACGAAGTACGAGAACACGACGCCGGCGATGAACAGCACCGGGACCAGGAGCAGGAAGGGCAGCACGACCCGCTTCTCGGTGGGCCTCAGCGCCGGCAGCATGAAGGCGTAGGCCTGGTAGAGCAGAACCGGCAGGGCGATCAGGATCCCGGCGTAGATCGAGATCTTGAGGGTGGTCATGAACGGCTCCGTGACGCCGAAGGTGATCGGCACCCGGTCGCCGGGCAGCGGCTCGTTGGCGATCTCGAGCAGCAGCTCGTTCTGCCAGAAGCACAGCCCGCAGGCGACCACCAGCACCGCCGCGGAGGCAATGATCCGGTTGCGCAGCTCGTCGAGGTGCTCGACGAGCGTCATCTGCTCGTCGAACTTTGCGGCCCGCAGGCGGGGCGCAGCCACTTAGTGCTCTCCGCCGAGCACTTAGGAGCGGTGGTCGGTTACGACCTCACTCTCGACGGGCTCGACGGGCTTATCCGCACCCTCGATCTGAGCGGGCTCCGACGACTCCTCGTCATCGTCGTCGCCCTTACCCGAGATCGAGGACCTGAACTCGCGGATCCCGCGGCCCATCGAGCGTCCCAGCTCCGGCAGGCGCTTCGGCCCGAAGATCACCAGGGCAATGATGAGGACGATTGCCAGCTCGAGGGGTCCCACGTTTGGCATCAGGACAAATGGTATCGGCGCTGGCCGCTAGCGCTTGAAGTTGAGGTGAAAGCGACTCGGCGTGGGCTCGGCCTGATCCTGATACTTGCTGCCCGCCTCGCCCGAGCCGTAAGGGCGCTCGACCGCCGAGTCCATGCGCATGAACGAGATCTGCCCGATCGGCATTCCGTAGTAGATGGTCACGGGCAGGTTGGCGACGTTGGAGAGCTCCAGGGTCAGGTTCCCCGCGAAACCCGGATCCACGAAGCCGGCGGTGCTGTGGATGAGAAGGCCCAGGCGGCCCAGAGAGCTCTTCCCCTCGAGTCGGGCAACGACGTCGTCGGGCAGCTGCACGCGCTCCAGCGTCTGGCCAAGCACGAACTCGCCCGGGTGAAGGATGAAGGGATCGGTGTCGGGGATCTCGACTGCCTCCGTCAGCTCCTCCATGGGTTGCCGAACGTCGATGAACGGGTATCGCGCGTTGTGGAATACCCGGAAGCGACGATCGACGCGCACGTCCACGCTCGACGGTTGCACCATCGCCTCGTCGAACGGGTCGATGACGATCCGCCCGGCCTCGATCTCCGCCTTGATGGTGCGGTCGCTGAGGACCATCTCACCCAGTCTATTCCCGCTCGCCACGCCTGGCGAGGCGCCGAAAACGCCCCCGCCCGGGCCTTGGGTCCCGTACCTAAAGCTCCTAAGGCCCTCCGCCGATAGAGCACCCGAAGTGGCAGAGCGGCAGACAGCGAACCAGCGCAGCCGGACCTCCCTGGAGGGGGGCCTCGAGCCGAGCATCTTCGAGACGCGCCTGGCGACCACCACCCGCCGGCGTCGCGGCGACCTCCACGTCTGCCCCTCCTGCAACTCGGAGCTGGTCTATCCGACCGACTGGGCGCCGGCCAGCAACCGGCAGTGGCAGGTGGCGCTGCGCTGCCCCGAGTGCGAGTGGAACGGCGGCGGCACCTACGCCCAGGAGATCGTCGACCGCCTCGACGAGGCGCTCGAGCGGGGCACCGAGTCGGTGCTCGAGGACCTCAACGTCCTCGTACGGGCGAACATGGAGGATCAGATCGATCGCTTCGTCTCCGCCCTGAGCGCGGACCAGATCCTCCCCGAAGACTTCTAGGAATAGCGCTCGACGACCCCGTCGGCGACCAGCTCCAGGAGCTGTTGCTGGTCGGGGTCGAGCGCCGAGCGCTCCAGGGCGCGCTTGGCAAGCTCCACGCGCCTGCGGGCGCCGGCCCTGACCTCGTCGAGCACGCCCGTCGCCGCAATTCGATCGCAGACCGCCTCCGCGCCCTCGGCGTCCAGTCCTCGCAGCTTCAGCTCGGCCAGGCGCTGATCGCGCTCGCGCGCGAGGATCAAGGGCAGAGTCACCGTCCCGTCCAGCAGGTCGGTCCCGCGGGCCTTGCCCGTCCGCTCCGGCGGGCCGGTGACGTCGAGCACGTCGTCGAGGAGCTGGAAGGCCAGGCCGATCTCGCGCCCGAAGATCTGCAGTGCCGAAAGCGGGTCGGCGCCGCCCGCCGCGCCGGTGTCGGAGCCGCCCGCCCACCCGATCAGGCAGGCGCACTCGAACAGCCGGCCCGTCTTCAGCTGGCAGCGCTCCAGGTAGCGCTCGGCGGAGATCGAGTTGTCGAAGGCGTCGCGGCGCTGGGCCAGCTCGCCGAGCGCCAGCGCCACCGAGGCCCTGGAGAGGAGCTCCACCTGCTGCCGGCTGCCCGCTGCGCCCAGCTCGGCGAAGGCGCGCGAGAACAGCAGGTCCCCGACCGCCAGGGCCCGGCCGCGGCCGGAGCTGGCCACCACCGTCGGATGGCCGCGGCGAAGCGGCGCCGCGTCGAGCACGTCGTCGTGAACCAGGGTGGCCATGTGGACGAGCTCGATCGCGGTCGCTGCGCAAATCGCGACCTCGCCTCCCCGCGGCCCGGCGCTGAGCAGGACCAGCATCGGGCGCAGGCGCTTTCCTCCGGCGGCCAGCGTCGCCCCTGCGTCGGCGGCGAGGGACTCGCCATGGCCCTCGACCAATCGCCCGAGGCGCTCCTCGACCGCCTCCATGCGGGCGGGCAGCCACGCATCGGCGGCCTCCAGCACCAAGGTCACCGGGGGCGGGACGGCGGTCCGGTTCATTCGCCCTTGACCCCGGAGTGAATCGCGATGATCCCGCCGGCCAGCAACAGATAGCGAATCCGCTCCAGCCCGGCGCCGGCCATCATCGCCGCCAGGCCCGCGGGCGGCGGGAAGCGCTTCACGGACTCGGGCAGGTACGTGTAGGCGTCGCGGTCCCCCGCCACGGCACCGAGCAGGGGCACGATCCGGTCGAACCACAACGAGTAGAAGGTGGACAGCGGACGGCGGCGCGGCTGGGTGATCTCGAGGATCACGGCGCGGCCTCCGGGCTTCAGCACCCGGGCCATCTCGGCCAGCCCACGCTCGATGTCAACCAGGTTCCGAACCCCGAAGCCCACCGTAACCGCGTCAAACGACCCCTCCTGGTAGGGAAGCTCCAGCGCGTCGGCCCACTCGAACCGGACCTGCGAGGCGCCCCGCTTGCTGGCCTTTCGCCGCGCCAGCTCCAGCATCGGCTCCGAGAAGTCGCAGCCCACCACGGCCCCCTCGGGCCCGACGCGCCTGGCCAGCTCGAGCGCCAGGTCGCCGGTGCCGCAGCACAGGTCGAGAGCGGCGGCGCCGGGCCGCAGCTCGGCCCGGTCGGCGGCGCGCTGGCGCCAGCGATGGTGCATGCCGACGGTCATCGCCGTGTTCATGAGGTCGTAGACGCCCGCGATGCGGTCGAACATCGTCCGCACCTGGGCTGCGAACTCGGGCGAGGAGCGAGTCGGTCGGTCGGGAGCCTGCAAGGTCCGGGCCATGGCCTAGTGGGCCACCAGGCGCTACTTCAGCGACGCCAGGAAGTCCGCCATCTGGTTCAGCTGCTTCTGCGAGAAGTCGTCGAACGCGGGCATGATGCCCGGCCCCGCCTCGAGCGAGCGCAGGATCGCGCTGCGCGGGATGCGGGCGCCGATCTCGGTCAGCTCCGGGCCCAGGGTCCCGTTGCCGTTGTCGCCGATCGTGTGGCAGGCGAGGCAGCCCGTCTGGGCGACCAGCTCCTTGCCCGGTTCGTATTGCGGCGCCACCTCCATGTCGATCTCCGTCGGCGGCCCGGCGATCGCGCCCGTGTAGGTGAGGTAGGCCATCGAGACCGCCGTCAGCACCAGCACCGCCATCGCGATCGGCCGCCGCTCGGGGCGGCGCTCCGGACCGCGATCGAAGAAGGGCAGGAGCAGCAGCACGACCATGCCGATCGTCGGCACCCCGATCGTCGCCAGCGGCACCAGCTCATACGGCTTGATCACCCGCAGGACCTCGAACAGGAAGAAGAAGTACCACTCGGGTCGCGGCGTATAGGTGGTGGTCGTGGGGTCGGCCTTGGGGCCCTGCTCGGCGCCGAGCACGAGGGCCATCACAGCGATCACCAAGACCACGATCAGGGCCATGGTCGAGTCCTTCATCACCGCGTACGGGAAGAAGGGCTTGCCCTCCTTCTTCAGCAGCTCGTAGTCGCGGAGATAGGCCTCCTTCTCGGCCGAGTTCAAACCTTCTCCTCCCTGACGGTCGCCTTGGTGCGCTTCGGCTGCATCCAGGGCGGCGCCGTGGTGCCGAGCTTCACCACCAGGTACAGGTGGGCTCCGATCAGGGCGATGATCAGCCCCGGCACCAGCAGCATGTGGATCGCGTAGAAGCGGGCCAGGGTCGTCTGCTCGAACTCGGCGCCGCCTCTCAGGAAGTCCGCCAGGTAGGGGCCCACCACCGGCCCGGTCCCGGTGATGTTGACGCCGACCACCGTGGCCCAGAAGGAGCGCTGGTCGAAGGGCAACAGATAGCCGGTGAAGCCCATCACCATGGTCAGGATCAGCAGCACGACGCCGATCACCCAGTTGAGCTCGCGCGGGTACTTGTAGGCGCCGAAGACGAAGGTGCGCGCCATGTGGAGCCAGATCAGGATGACCATCACGCTGGCGCCCCACTTGTGCATGCCGCGCACGAACTCGCCCAGGAAGACGTCGTTGGTGAGGTGGACGACCGAGTCGTAGGCCTGGGTCGTGGACGGCGTGTAGAACATCGCCAGGAAGACGCCGGTCACCGCCTGCACCACGAACGCGAACAGGGTCGCCGAGCCCAGCGTGTAGAACCAGTTGGTGCCCTTCGGCACCTTCCGGTAGAGCATCCCGGTGAGGAAGCTGGCGCCGCCCGTGCGCTCGTCGACCCAGCCGACGAGGTCGGCGGGCGTCTCCTTGAGACGGTCCACCGGCCCCGCGCCGTCGCCCGCGCCGGGCTTCTGCGGCTTCTTGAGCGGTGCGGGGATGAGCATGTCGGGGAGCTTCATCGCGGTCTCACGGCGCCGGAGGGGTGGACGGCCGCGGCGGATAGATCAGGTTCCAGATCCCGCCGGTGAACTCGCCGGGGTCGCGATAGCGAACCGGGTCGAGCTGCGAGGTGACGCTGTAGCGGGGGCCGAGCTGCACCTGGCCGTTTTGGACCCGGGTTTGGAAGCGGTCGAGGGGACGCACGGGCGGGCCGCCGAGCACCTTGCCCTCGAAGTCGTAGACGCCGCCGTGGCACGGGCAGATGAAGTTCGCGGCCGCGGAGACGAAGCGCACCGGGCAGCCGAGGTGCGCGCAACGGGTCGAGAGCGCGATGTAGGTGCCGGCGCTCTCGCTGGAGAACGTGCCCGGATCGCCACGGCGCACGTAGGCCGTGGTCTTGCCAGCCTCGCCGATCCCCTCCACCAGCGTGAAGACGACCGGCTTGTAGGTGTCGGCCGTGAAGCGGCTGACCGGGCCGACGCTCTCCCAGCGCTCCTCCGGGGCGTCGAAGATCGGGGCCACCGCGAAGCCGACTGCGGGCAGCACGATCACCGCACCGGCGATCCCGCCCACCGCCTGGCCGGCGACCGTGAACGCCTTGCGCCGGTTCATCGACTCGCCCTCGAAGTAGCCGGGCGGATCCGGCGTCGGAATACCGCCGGCGCCAGCGGAAGCGTTGCTCTTGTCGGCGGCGTCGGCCACGTTTCAGGCGGGCAGATCCAGGTGCTCGAAGCCTATCGCCTCCGCCGCACGCTCCAGCCGATCGCCGAGGCCGGACTGCTGGGCCGTCCGCTGAGCCGCCTGCCAGAGCGCCGACGGGGCGCCGGGGGCGCCCTCGCGGAGGGCCGCCTTTCCCTGCTCGTGGTCCGGTGTGGTGCCCGAGGCAACCGCCGTCACCGACGCGAGCCAGAGGGCGCTCGCCGCCCGCCCGCCCGCCGTGCCCTCGTCCCCACCCGCGTCATGCAGCTGCGCCGAGAGCGAGATCAGGTCGGACAGCTCGCGAACCGCTTCGAGGTCACCGAGCGCCGCCAGCCGCTCGAGGCCGAGCGCGTACAGGTAGTCGCCGGCCAGGAGGGCAAGGTCGGCCTCGGCGCCGACGACGACGCGCGGCTCCCCGTAATGCAGCAGGTAGCCCTCGCGCACCGACTCGACCAGCAGCGAGTACTCGCCAGGCGCCGCGGCCGCTCGGGCGCCCGCCGCGGCCAGCAGGCCAAGCGCCGGCTCGGCCTCCCCGGGGTCGGCGACCTGCGGCGAAATCACCGACTCGTCGGCGCGGAGCTGCGCCGCAAGCGCAGCCAGCGCGGACTCGGGCGAGCTCATAGGCGGGCGAGCTTACGGCAGCGGCGAGCTGCCGGGGGCGCGAAGGCCGGCGATGATGATCTCCAGGTAGCGCTCCCAGCTCATTGCGTGGTCGAAGGAGCCCGGCCCGGTCGCCCGCCCCAGGCCGCACATCAGCATGGCGATGTCCTGGGCGCCGATCTCGGGGCGAAGCTCGCCCGTCGCCTGAGCTCGCTCGACCAGCGCGGCCGTGGCGTCCATCAGCCCGTCCTTCTCGCGCTGAGCGCCCTGAAACGCGTCCCGCTCGGCCATCGCCTCGGAGAGCAGGCGGTCGTTCGCCCCCAGCTCGGCCGAGCGGCGGAGGAAGTCGCAAAGACCCTCCCAGGCATCGGGGGCCTCGAGCGCCTCGCGTGCCCACTCGGCGAGCCGGATGAAGCGGTCCGCCGCCAGCGCCTCGAGCAGCGCTTCCTTGGTCGGGAAGTGACGGTAGACCGTGCCGACGCCGACGTTCGCCGCCCGGGCGATGTCGTCGATCTGGGCCTCCAGGCCGTTGGCGGCGAACTGCGCCCGGGCGGCGGAGAGGACCCGCTCGCGATTGCGCCGCGCGTCGGCGCGCTGGTTACCCTCGACGGCGGGAGCCGGCGGCGGTTGTTTGGGGAGTCATGTCGATTCTCTGGGTGGCGATTCGTCGTATCTGTGACGGCCAGCACGCAAACGGAACCACAGTTCCGTATAGTGCCCGTACCGAAACCGGAACTCAGCTTCCGATTATCGCACAAGCGTAGGCCACGGAACACAGGAGACACCGATGATGACCACCGCCCAGGAATTCGAGCGCCGACGCTGGACCGCCCTCGCGCTGCTCTGCTTCGCCCAGTTCATCGTCGTCCTCGACGCATCGATCGTCAACGTCGCCCTCCCCTCGATCGGCGAGGGGCTGGACTTCTCGCAGGAGAACCTCGCCTGGGTCGTGAACGCGTACGTGCTCACCTTCGGCGGCTTCCTGCTGCTCGGCGGGCGAATGGCCGACCTGCTCGGACGCCGGCGCGTCTTCATCGCCGGCCTCCTGCTGGTCGCCGCGGCCTCGCTGGCGGCTGGCTTCGCCGCCACCGAGGGGCAGCTGATCGCCGCCCGCGCCGCCCAGGGCCTCGGCGCAGCGATCATCTCGCCCGCGGCGCTGTCGATCGTCACCACCATCTTTCGCGACGGCGCCGAGCGCAACAAGGCGCTGGGCGCCTGGGGCGCGGTCGCCGGGGCGGGGGGCGCCGCCGGCGTGCTCTTCGGGGGGATCCTCACGGACAGCCTCGGCTGGGAGTGGGTGCTGTGGGTGAACGTGCCCGTGGCGCTGGTGGTCGCCGCGCTCGCCCCGCGGCTGATCGCCGAGAGCCGCTCCGAGTCGGCCACGCGCCACTTCGACGCCGCCGGCGCGGTGACCGTCACCGCCGGCCTCTCGATCCTCGTCTACGCGATCGTCGACGCAACCGACGCGGGCTGGGGCTCGCTGCAGACGCTCGGCTTGATCGGCGTGTCCGCGGCGCTGCTCGCGGCCTTCATCGCGATCGAGCGGCGCTCGCAGGCGCCGCTGATGCCGTTCCGGATCTTCCGCCTCCGGACCCTGACCGGCGCCAACATCGTCGGGCTCCTCGTCGGCGCGTCGCTGTTCTCGATGTTCTTCTTCATCACGCTCTACATGCAGCAGGTGCTGGGCTACAGCGCGATCGAGGCCGGGCTCGCCTACCTGCCGCTGGCCGTGTCGATCATCATCGGTTCGGCGATCGCCTCACAACTGGTGACGCGGATCGGCTTCAAGCCCGTGCTCGCGGCCGGGATGGCGCTGATCGCCGCCGCGCTGCTCTGGTTCTCGCAGGTCTCGGTTGGCGGCAGCTACCTCTCCGACATCCTCGGCCCGTCGCTGCTGGCCGCCGTTGGCCTCGGATTCGCCTTCGTGACCACGACGATCGCCGCGGTCTCGGGGGTGCGCGAGCAGGAATCCGGCCTCGCGAGCGGGCTGATCAACACCTCGCAACAGATCGGCGGCGCATTGGGGCTGGCTGTGCTGGCGACGATCGCCAACTCGCGGACCGACGACGTCATGGCGTCGTCGGGGGGCGATCCCTCCGCGCTCACGAACGCCCTCACCGAGGGCTTCCAGTCGGCGTTCCTCGCCGGGGCCGCGATCGCCGTAGCTCGGCTTGGTGCTGACGCTGGTGCTGATCCGCGGCCGCGACAGCCGGGCCCACGTCGAGCTCGGAAGCCCGCCGGCAGGCGAGCGCTTGGCCCAAGAGGCCGCCTAGCTGAGGCCCGATTGGCTCATCGAATCCGGGCGGCCTTAGTCCAGCGCCTCCGCAAACGCCTCCGAGGCCGCTTCCGCAGTTTTTGCGATCGCCGCCTCGTCGTGGGCGAGGGAGACGAACCAGGCCTCGAACTGGGAGGCGGGCGGATAGATCCCGCGCTCGAGTAGCGCCCGGCAGAAGCGACCGTAGGCGTCCAGGTCACACGCCGTGGCATCCGCAAAGTCGTGCACGGGCTCGCGGCTGAAGAACGGCGTCAGCAGGCCGCAGACGGAGACGACCTGGACGGGGCGATCGCCGGCCGCCTGGCGGAGAGCGGCCGCGAGCGCTCTCGGTGAGCGCCGCCAAGCCGCTCATAGGCGTCGCCATCGAGCTCGCGCAGGGTCGCCAACCCGGCGGCGACGGCAAGCGGATTGCCCGGCCAGCGTCCCCGCCTGGTAGACGTCGCCGGCCGGCGCCACCTGCTCCATCAGCTCCCGGCGCCCGCCGTAGGCGGCGGCCGGCAAGCCGCCGCCGAGCACCTTGCCCATGATCGTCAGGTCGGCATCGACCCCGTACAGCTCCTGGGCGCCCCCCCGCGCCACCCGGAAGCCGGAGATCACCTCATCGAGCACCAGCAGCGCGCCGCCTGCGTCGGCCTGCTCCCTCAGGAAGCCCAGGAAGCCGTCGGCCGCGGGCACCACTCCCATGTTCGCGGGCAGCGGCTCGGCCAGGATGGCCGCCACCCGGTGCTCCGCGATCGCCGCCGCCACGGCCTCGCGGTCGTTCCACGGGACGACGATGGTGTCGGCCGCCTGCGCCTCCGTCACCCCAGGGCTCGCCGGGATCCCCTGCGTCGCCAGCCCCGAGCCGGCCTCGGCCAGCAGCGCGTCGACGTGCCCGTGGTAGGCGCCCGCGAACTTCACCACCTTGTCCCGCCCGGTCGCCGCCCGCGCCAGGCGCACGGCGCTCATCGAGGCCTCGGTTCCCGAGTTGACCATCCGCATCATCTCCACCGACCCGAACCGCCCGCAGACCTCCGCCGCCAGCTCCACCTCGCCCTCGGTCGGCGCCCCGTAGCTCGTCCCCCGCTCGGCCGCGCGCCGCACCGCCTCCACCACCCCCGGGTGCGCGTGCCCGAGGATCAGCGGCCCCCAGGAGCAGACCCAGTCGACGTACCGGTTGCCGTCGGCGTCGACCAGCTCGCAGCCCTCGCCTCGCTCGGCGAAGACCGGGTGGTCGCGCCCGATGGCGCGCATCGCCCGCACCGGCGAGTTGACGCCACCCGGCATCAACCCAAGGGCGCGGCGATACAGCTCCTCAGACCTAGTGGTCGCGACCACTGATGCCTCGTACCTCGGGCCCCGGAGAGCCTGCGGCGCTCAGGAGTGCTGAGCCTCCCAGTTCGCGTAGTCCTCGGTGAAATAGTGCAGCCTCACCTTCTTGAACTCGGTGGAGGAGTAGAGGACCGCGCGGTCGTCGCCGTGCAGGCAATGCTCGTCGGCGATCCGGTCGAGGACCGCGTCGCACTCCGGCTTCGAGCGCCCGTGGGCCATCGTGAACACCGAGTAGGGCCAGTCGGCGTAGGTGGGCCGCTGGTAGCAGTGGGAGACCCCCCGCACGGCAGCCATCCTGCCGCCGACCTCGTGCACCTGATCGGACGGCACCCGCCATACCCCCATCCCGTTGGCCGAGAACCCGGCGCGCCGGTGGTACAGGATCGCCGCCACCCGCCGCAGGAGCTTTCGCCCCACCATCTCCTCCAGGTGCTCCAGAAACCGGTCGGCGGACATCCCCACCTGCTCGGCCGCCCGGTCGTAGGGGCGATTCGTGACCGCCATCGGCCCCTGAAGGGCGCGGATCACGGCGATGTCGGTGTCGTCATAGGGCTGCGCCTCGAGCTCGCGCGGCGGCGTCGCGTCGACCGTCGCCGCCAGCGCCTCCGTCCCCTTCTCCATCTCGAGGTTCATGTTGATCTTGAACAGGGTCAGGGTGGGCAGCTGGCGAATCGACTCGGCGCCCGTCTCGGCCCTCAACACCTCCAGAGTGCCCTCCAAGCCCAGCTCGGAATCGGGGGGTGTGGCGATCGTGAACCAGAGGTTGAACTCGTGGGTGCGCAGGTAGTTGTGGGAGACGCCGGGGTGGGAGTTGATGATCCGCGCGGCGCGCTGGGGGTTCTCGGAGTCGACCTTGGCGGCGACCAGCATCGATGCATAGCCGAGCGCCCGGGTGTCGAAGATCGGCGTGATCTCGCGGATGATCCGCTCGTCGAGCAGCCGCTGGGTGCGGCCTTCGACCTCGCCCACCGGCAGCTCCGCCCGGCGGGCGATGGCCTCGAACGGCTCGCGCTCAAGCGGGAAGCTCGACTGGAGCAGGTTCAACAGCAGCTTGTCGGCCGCGTCGAGTGGCACTGCGGCGCCCGCCGTCCGCGAGCGAGCCTTGGACCGCGGCTTGCGCAGCGGCGCGCTGGCCCCGCTCACAGCCAAGCCGTGGCCTCCTTGGCGTAATAGGTGAACACCAGATCGGCGCCCGCGCGACGGATCGCCGTCAGGGCCTCGAGCACGGCGGACCGCTCGTCGAGCCAACCGTTTTCGGCCGCAGCCTTGAGCATCGAGTACTCGCCGGAGACGTGGAAGGCCGCGACCGGAGCGCCGGTCTCCTCCTTGACGAGGCGAATCACGTCCAGGTAGGGAGTCGCGGGCTTCACCATCACCACATCCGCGCCCTCGGCGAGGTCGAGCTTCGCTTCGCGGACGCTCTCGAGCGCGTTCGCCGGGTCCATCTGATAGCCGCGGCGATCGCCGAACTCAGGGGTGGACTCGGCGGCGTCGCGGAACGGCCCGTAGAACGCCGAGGCGTACTTGGCGCTGTAGGCGATGATCGCGACGTTCGGGTGCCCCTCCTCGTCGAGCTGGGACCGGATCGCACCCACGCGCCCGTCCATCATGTCGCTGGGCGCCACCACGTCCGCTCCCGCGTCGGCGTGCGAGATCGCCGTCTTGGCGAGCAGCTCGATGGTCAGGTCGTTGTCGACCTCGCCGTCGCGGACCACCCCGCAATGGCCGTGCGAGGTGTACTGGCAAAGACAGACGTCGGTGATCACCATCAGGTCGGGATGGGCATCCTTGAGCGCGCGCACGGCCATCTGCACGACGCCCTCCGGATCGTAGGCGCCGGAGCCCGTCTCGTCCTTGGCGGCAGGGACGCCGAACAGGATCACTGCGGCGATCCCGGCCGCCTGGAGCTCGGTCGCCTCGGCGACCAACTCGGAGATCGAGAAGCGCTCGATGCCGGGCATGGAAGGCACACCCTCGCGCACCCCCTCGCCGGCGACGACGAACAGGGGCTGCACGAGATGCCGCGGCGAAAGCTCGGTCTCTCGCACGAGCTCGCGCAGGGCCCTGGTTCGCCGCAGCCTCCGCATGCGGGTGGCGGGAAAGCTCACGTGGGTGATTCTAGGCGCAGACTCTCAGGAGGCGAAGCGGCGCAGGGCCAGCCTCGCCAGCGCCCCGTACGCGGCGGCGAGGATCGCCAGGTGGAGGAGCGGCAAGCCGAGCCCCGGCCCGGCCTCGTCCAGGCCCCCCGAGATCGCGTCGAGCGCCGGGTCGAAGGGGAACAGCGCGCGGACCACCTTGATCACGTCGAACAGCGCGGGGCTGACGGTGCCGGACCCGACCAGGGAGACGAAGGCGATCGGCAGCGAGATCATGAAGGCGAGCAGGGAGCTGGCGCGGACCTCGCGCGCGGCGCCCCCGATCGCCGCTCCGAAGGCGGCGAAGGCGGCGCCGCCCGCCACGATCGCCGCTGCGAACACCGGGAAGCGGCCCCAGTCGATGTCGACGAACAGCGACAGGCCGGCCAGCATCAAGAGCGTGACCAGGATCGACAGCGCCACCCCCAACGCCACCTTCTCGACCAGCAGCGCCGTCCGCCCCACCAAACCCCGGGTCAACCGCGGGAAGGCGTTCTCCTCGCGCTCCAGCGCCAGCGAGCCGGCAACCAGCAGCACGGTGACGAACATCAGCGTCACGGTCGTGGCAACGGCGATCGCGAACGAGTCGAGGCTGGGCGGGGAGCCCGAAACGACCTCTTTCTCGACCTCGATCGGGTGGGCGACGGCGCTCAGCAGCGGATTGGCCAGGTTCAGGTTCTGGCGCGACAGGCGCGTGAACTGGATCACCCGGTCGAGCGCGTCGGCGGACGGGCTGCCGGCGGGCAGCTCCTGCCGCAGCGCCTCAAGGATGCGCTGGGTGTTCTTGAGGCCGAGGACGTTGAAGGTCTGGCCGAGCAGGTCGATGCTGCCGCCGTTGAGCAGGAGGCCGAGGTAGCTGGCGGAGATCTCCGTCACCTGCTCCGAGATCCGCAGGTTGGCCTCCGTGACCAGCGAGCTGATCCGGTCGTCCACCAGCCGCGCCTTCACCGGGTCTTCCTCGTTGACCAGGACTCGCACGGTCGGCTGCGAGGGCGCCAGCGTGGCGAGCGACTCGAGCTTCTGGACCAGGTCCGCCGGCAGGATCAGCGCCGCCAGCGCGTCGCCCGAGCGGACCATGTCCTGTGCCTCCTCCTCGCTGGACACGGGGATGCACTCGATCCGCGAGCAGAGCTCGCCGCGGGCGCCCGCGATGTCGAACTCGGTGCCGGCGAGCACGAACGGCTGGTCCTGAGGAACCTCATTGAGGAAGGCGACCCGGGGCGTCTCCGGCCCACGCGACAGCGCGAAGCCGATCAGCACGGCGATCACCACCGGATAGACGACCAGCAGCGCGGTCACGAGCGGCGAGCGACGCAGGATCTGAAGGTCCTTGATGAACAGCCAGCGCACTAGGGGTACCTCGCGTCCCGCCCGATTCGCATCAGTGACCTCGATCCCGGAGAAAGGCGACGAACGCCTGCTCGAAGTCCCGAGTGCCAGATTCGAGGAGCGGCCGCGTGCAGCTGAGCTGAGGTGCCGTCGAACAACGCCTCGCCGTCGGCGAGCACCAGCAGCCGCTGGCCGTAACGCTCGGCCTCGGCGATGTTGTGGGTGGAGAAGATCACCGTTGCGCCGCCGCCCGCGAGGCCGAGGACGAACTCCCAAAGGCGTTCCCGCTGACGCGGGTCGAGCCCCGCGCTGGGCTCGTCGAGGAGCAGAACCGGGGGGCGGGCGAGGAGGCCGATCGCGATGTTGATCCGCTGCTGGTTGCCGCCCGACAGAGTTCCCACCTGATCGTTGCGACGGTCGGCGAGGCCGGTCTGGTCGAGCATCTCCTCGACCGCGGCATCCGTGTCGGGCACCTTCTCCAGGCGGGCGAAGAGGCGCAGGTTCTCTGTCACGGTCAGACGCCGGTAGACCGCGGCCTGCTGCGGGATCCAGCCGATCTCGCCCGGATGCCGGCTGACGGTGCCACCGTCCTGACGCCTGATCCCAGCGAGGATCGACAGCAGCGTCGTCTTCCCGGCGCCGTTGGGACCGATTACCGCGAGCAACTCGCCACGGTGGGCGTCGAAGCTGACTCCCTTCAGCGCCTCGCGCTCACCGAAGCGCTTGACGAGCTCGCGGGCCTCGATCACGACCCCGCCGTCGGTAGATGGATTGGTGGTGGCGAATTCGCCGAACACGGCGACGAAAGCTAGTGGGTCCGCGGGCCACCAGCCGGGGGCGCAACTTCCACCTACGCCGCTTGTTAGTGGGGCGAGGTACAGAGGGCTGATGAGCACGACAGCGGCACAACGGTTGGACCAGCGAAGCGCGGCGCGCCGTCCGAGCGGGGTAAAGCGGCCGCGGTTGATCAGGCAGGCGAGTGCCTGGCTGCCCCAACGCGCTCCTGAGCCGCTTCCGCTACAGGATCTGGAGGAGTCCGATGCCCTCCGTTGGGTCGACATCTACGGCGGCGACCTGAGCAACGGCGAGGTGCTTGCGCTGCTGGCCCCCATCTGCCGCGGCCAGCTCAGGCAGAAGATGGTCCGCGACCTCATCACCCCCCGGCGGTTCGCGGTCGGGGGGAGCTACCGCAACAGTGACGTGGTGCTTACGTCCGGCTTCCGGATTCGCCACCTGCGTTCCGGTGCCAACGGAAGCGAAGCCGCGAACGGACCCGAGGGCACCTCGATCTTCGAGCCGGTCCAGATGTTGGTGGGCGATGACTGGCTGCTCAGCTGCTGGCTTCCGTCGCGGGTGTTTCGCGGCATGGGCGACCCGGTGCATGTCGCCGACGATTCATCCAGCGGCCTCTACCTGACTGTGGCCAAGCATTGGCCGACGAGCAACGCCAGCAGCGCCGAGGACCTCGCCAGGCTCGTGCGGCACGAGCTTGGCGGCGGCGGCTATCGGACGCCGATCCACTAACGCCGAAGCGAGTCGATCCGTGCGGTCCGCAGGGGGGCCGCACGGATCGGCTCGCATGCGGCCTGCCGCCACGTGGCAATAGGCTCTCTCGCCCGTGCGCGTCCTGTTCATCGGCGACATCGTCGGCCGACCCGGCCGAGCGGGGCTCGCCGCGGCGATGCCCGAGCTTCGCCAGCGCCACTCACCCGATCTGGTGATCGCCAACGGCGAGAACTCGGCCGGCGGCCTGGGGATCACCGAGAAGACCGCCAACGAGATGTTCGAGATCGGCATCGACGTGATCACCACCGGCAACCATGTCTACCGTCACCGCGCGGTCTACGAGTACCTGGATCGCTCAGAGCGCGTGGTGCGCCCCGCCAACTATCCGGTCGGAAACCCGGGGCGCGGCGCGACCACAGTCGAGGCCGCTGGGAGGCGCGTCGCCGTGCTCAACCTGAGCGGGGCCGTGCAGCTTCGAGTCGCCCGCTCGCCGTTCGCCGAGGCGGATGCTCAGCTGGCCAAGCTCGAGGGCGAGGCGGACACCGTGATCGTCGACTTTCACGCCGAGGTGACCAGCGAAAAGGTGGCGATGGGCTGGCACCTCGACGGGCGCGCCGCCGCCTGCCTCGGCACCCACACCCATGTCCCCACCGCCGATGCCCGCGTTCTGCCCGGTGGCACCGCATACATCAGCGACGTCGGCATGACCGGCTCGCGCGGTGGGGTGATCGGGGTGCGGCGCGAGCAGGCCCTCGAGGCCTTTCGCACCCAGATGCCGGTCAAGTTCGACACCGCCGACGAGGACGTCTGGATCAACGCCGTGGTCGTCGAGGTCAGCGACCGTGGCCTGGCGACGTCGATCGAGCAGGTGCTGGTCCCGGCGCCAGACCTGTGATCGCCAGGCCGAAGAACCACGGGATGTAGAGGTAGAACCAGTGCTCGGCCGTCAGCTGGACGGCGATCAGCACCGCCGCTGCGAGGGCGGCGGCCTGAGGCAGGGAGCGCCGGCGGGGGACGAAGGCGACGAGCAGGGCGAGGCCGACGGCGAAGGCCTTGAGCACCGTCTGGAGCCACTCGAGCGAGTGGGCCTGGCCCCAGATGCTGAACGGGGAGCTGCGGTCGAGCTGGCTCTCGACCGTGCGGTTGTAGAAGGTGGCGAGGCCGGGCTCGATGGCGGGGAGGGCCAGCATCAGGGCGACGCCGCCGATGAAGGCGACCCAGAAGAACGCCAGCGCGCGGAGCCTCGGCAACGCGCGCGCTTGGCCGTTCACGCCGCCCCTCCGGTCGAGCAGGCCCCGCTCGCCGACGGCGAAGAGTGGGACGAGCGCCAGGGGGGCGAACTTGGCGAGGCTCGCGAGAGCAAGCAGCGCGCCGCGCTTGACCGGGGAGCCGAAGACGACCAGCGCCCAGACGAGCAGCGCCGCGATCAGCGTGTCGTTGGAGCTCGACTGAAGGGCGTAGTCGGTGAACGGGTAGGCGGCCCAGGCGAAGCCAAGGATGACGCCGAGGCGCGTGCCGCCGAGGCGGCGCCCCAGCACGAAGAGCCCGCCGACGGTCGCCAGGTCGAAGAAGATCGCGGCGGCGTGCGCGGCAGGGAGTTCGTCCCAGGCACCGTGCCAGGGCAGGGCGAGCTCGAACGGGAGGTAGGCGTAGTAGTTGAAGGGACCATAGGTGTCGCCGAAGGGGTTGTCGGAGGGAAACGCGTTCAGCCCCCAGACGGTCTGCCCGTGGGTGATCAGGTCGGCGCCGACCACGCCGGCGTACCCGACATCGATGACGCCGGAATCGGCGATGTTGAGGGCGATCCGAAAGCCGAGCAGGAACGCGCCGGCGATCGCCAGCCAGGCGGTCGGCGCCGATGGCCGAAGCCCCTCCCCGGCACCGCGGAACCCAATCCAGAGCATCCGCGCGAGCAGATAGACGAGCGGCGGATAGGCCAGGGGCACGCTGACGCCGATGTTCGCGGCGTTGAAGAAGATCTCGGAGATGCCGAACGAGAGCAGGACGAGCAGGTCGAGGTGGACCACCCGCAACTTGCGGCGCCAGTCGACGAGGCCAAGCAGGAAGATCGCCGCGAGCGGCAGCCAGACGTAGGGGGCGTTGAGCTTGTGGCCGAACTGGTCGGGGTAGCCACGGGCCATCTGCCACGCGACCTGGTAGCCGGTCCACGACTCGCGCACCTCCCCCGTGGCGTCGTCGACGATCACCTGCGCCCGGCTGGTCCCCGTGGCGTAGAAGTCCACCTGCCAGGTGCCGGGCTTGGGCTGCGCCGAGGCGCTGAGCCGCCCGTAGCGCCGGCGCTGCTCGGCGACCTTGGGGTCGGCGCGGGCCACCCGGATCGCCCGGGCCTCGGTCAGCCTCGGGGTCTCCTCGGGGGCTCGCGGCTGCCTGGCTGTGGCCGTGGATGATTCGGCCCTCGACGGTGGAGTCGAACCGGGCGCGGGCGTTCCCTGCCCGAGCGCCGAGGCCGGCAGCGCGAGGGCGGCCAGGACGGAGGCGGCGAGCGTGGCGCGACGACCCAGAGCGGGGCTCAGCGCCCTTCCGCGCCGAAGGTCCACAGCTTGTTGCCGATGAAGTTGAACGGCATCGCGGCGGCCACCGAGAGGGCCTGCGCCGGAAGCTCCGGAGCGCCGGCAACGTCGACCAGCAGGTAGAGCAGGATCAGGTTGACGCTCAGCGCCAGAACGCTGACGGTGAAGAAGCGCGCCGCCTGGAAGCCGGGGTGGCCGTCGGTGGCGCGGAAGGTCCAGCGGCGGTTCCAGAGGAAGTTGTTGGACACAGCGACGCAGAAGGCGCCCAACGCGGACAGGATGTGATGCACGCCGAGGGCTTCGTCCAGGACAGCGAAGACGGCGAGGTTGATCACGTAGCCGGTCGCGCCGACGATGCCGAACTTGAACAGCTGAATCCAGCTCTCGGGCTTCCGAGTGCCGAGGTGGATGCGAAGCGCGAGCTGCCAGGTCCAGTCGGCGGCGCGCGCGGTGGCGTCCCGCGCGTCGCTCGGCTCGTGGCCAGCCCGGGCCGCGGGCGGCGGAAGCTGGGTCTCCTCGACCCGGCTCACCCGGCGACCTCCACCTCGGCCTCGGCCCGAGGGGCGGACGGGCGCGGGTCCTGGTCGTCGTCGACGCCGAAGTGGTCCAGCACCAGCGCCGCGATGTCGCGGAGCGCCCATTGCTCGTGCGCCTCCTCGATCCCCGGCTCGAGGCCGCAGAGGACCAGCGGGCCCAGCGAGTCGCCGGCGAGGAGGGCGCCGTGGCTGGCGCCGCCGACGTGCGTGGCCCCGCCCCAGTCCACGCACTCGTAGCCCTGCTCCAAGGAGACCAGCAGATCGCCCGCGTTCGGGGCCGTGAGCGCCGACCACAGCCGCGTCAGGCCGTCCGGATAGACGACGTCGTCCAGCCCGCCGTCGCGGGCCTCGAGGGCGAGCGCGTCCAGCTCACCTTCGGCGTCCCAGCTCGCGCCGCGCCGGTCGGACAGCTGGGAGCCGGGCCGAAAGCGCAGCTCGCCCCGCGCGCTTGAGACCACCGCCTCGGGCTGGGAGCCGTTGTCGTATGACAGCCAGGCGACCAGGTCGACGCCGTCGAGGCTCAGCAGGCGGCGACGCACGCCGGCGTGGGTGGCCGCGCGGCGCCCGTCCTCCGCCAGCAGGTAGATCCCGGCCGCCCGTGCGGTCGGGCTCACCGCGAGCTCCGCCGCTTCGGGGCGCTCGGCGTTCGCCGCCAGGACCTGCCACTCCTCGCCCAGCGCCTCCGCCAGCGGCACCGCCGTCTCGACGTCGGTCTGCGCGTGGTCGGCCATCAGGATCACCGCGTGGGCCTCGAGGAAGGCGTCGATCCCGCCCGCCTCGTCGACGATCTCGCCGAAGCTGCGGTCGGCGTGGGAGATCGAGTCGAGCATCGCGTCAACCCCGTGGGTGTGAGTGTGGTGGTCGTTGTCGGGGAGCGAAAAGAGCAGGAAGTCGTAGAGGTCCTCCCGGACGAGCTCGCGCCCCACGCAGGCCGAGTAGGTGTCGCGCGTCCCAGGCCGAGCCAGGGTCGGCTTGCAGGGCACCCTGCGGCTCGCGTACAGCTCGCCAAAGAAGAGCTCGTCGGGGCCCCAGACCGCGTGGCGGAACTTGGCGGCGACCGCGACCCTGCGCATCAGCCCCTCGAGGCTGAGCTGGTGGCGCCGGCGGCCGCGGTAGATCAGAAATGGGGTCACCGCCGTCCGCACCCCGGCGTCTCCGAGGCGCTCGAACACGGTCTCCACCTCGTGCGAGAGATGGGCCATGTTCATGTTGTAGACGGTGTCGTAGAGGGTCCTGAAAAGGCCGAAGGCGCGGGTCGCCTCCAGCGACGAGCCGTACTCGACGTAGCGGTGCTCGGCGCGGTGGTACCAGTTCATGCCGCAGATGCCGTGCTGGTCCGGGCCGACGCCGGTGGCGATCTCCGAGCAGGCGACGGGCGTCACCGAGGGAAAGGCCGAGACGCAATCGCCGATCAGCGAGCCGCGCTCGAGCAAAGTGGCGAAGTTGGGCGCCAAGTCGTCGGCGACCGCCCGCAGCAGCATGTCGGTGCGAAGCGAGTCGACGACGATCAGGCAGAGCTTGCGCGAGGCGAGCATGGATCTAGTGGTCGCGTCCGTAACCAGGGTCGTGCTCAGTCTGACGGCGGCGGGGGCGGGGAGCTCACCGGAGCACCCGCAGCCCCTCGTACTTGCGCTGGGCCCGGCGGCGGCGGGCGGAGCCCAGCCAGACGATGCCCAGCAGCGCGACTAGGGCGACCGGCTCCACGAACAGCGACGCCGCGGCGAGGACCAGCCCGCCCAGGGCGACGATCAGCCCAATCGACGAGGCGCCCTCGTGCCGTGCCAGCGCGCCCGCGACGACACCGTTCACGATCCCGAACGTGAACACGGCGATCACCGCACCCACCAACCAGCCCGGCCAGGCGGGATGGTCGGCCGCGGTCAGCGAGAGGCCGAACAGGATCCCGCCGCCGATTGCAGCCGCGGCGGCGAGCAGGAACCCGATCACCCCGCGACGCCCGGAAGCGCCACCGAAGGCGCCGGCGGCGAGCGCCAGCCCGATGCCCTGGCAGGTGGCTAGGAAGAGGTCCATCGGCGAGCGGCAAGGCTAGCGAGTACGACGACCGGCGCCGCTTCGGCGTCGACTACGGGCCGTCGAAGTCGATCGTCTGGCCGCAGCCGGCGAGCGTCAGGGTCAGCGGCCCATCCGTCGTGACGTCGAGCTGCGGATCACAGCTGAGGCCCGCGCGGGCCGCGTGCACGACGACTTCAGCCAGGTTCTGGGCATCGAGATGCAGGACGTCGTCGGCAGTCACCTGCGGCGTTTGGCCCCAGCTCTTCGACGTCTCGACGTAGGCAAGCGGGCCAAGGTGGCCTCCCTGAAGCGTCCCGGGTTGAGTTTGGGTCGGGTTCTCCGGGGGGTCTCCCACGCCGAAGCCCTCCGAGCGGGCGTCCACCCGGCCGAGGGGGGCGCTGCCGCTGGAATCGCGCAGCTCGAGCCCCGAGAGCCAGTACGCGTGGTCGGCAACTGTGCCCGCTGCGGGAAAGTCCATGGTGGGGTTGACGACGTAGGTCACGTGCGCCGGGTCGCGGTTGATCTCGTGGGTGCCCAGGAAGGCGGCAGCCGGGGCGTACTCGTCGTTGGCCGCGAGCTCGAAGTGGTCGGTGGCCGTGAACAGGTCGAACCTGTAGCGGTAGCCGAGATCATCGAAGGTCTGGGCCTGGGCAACCGGGCCGGCGACCGGCACCAGCTCGTCCTCGGCGCCGTTCCAGATCAGGAACGGGATGTTTCGCACCGACCCGAGCATCCGGTTCGTGTTGCTCTTGTCGCCGCCGGGTTGGGGCGGATTGGGGGGCACCCAGATCCCCTGCCCCGGCGGGCCGACGATCGGGTTCGCCCGCGCGAACAGGTCCGGGTGCTGGGTCGCGAACTTGTAGGTCCCGTAGCCGCCCATCGAGTAGCCGGAGATCGCCGTCCAGCTCGGATCGAGCGGGTAGCGTCGCGCGACGTCGGCCCAGACCTCGAAGGTGTCGGCCCCAGCGTGGCCGTAGTACCAGCCGTCTGGGCCGCGGCCCTCGGGCGTGATCACGATCGAGCCCGGACCCCGCTCGCCGAACTGGGACTGGTGGCGGCTTTCGCCGAACTGGTTGTAGTTGGCGCCGAGCGAGTGGAGCAGCAGCGTCAGCCCGTAGCCATCCGGCGGCGCGGGTGTCTGGGGGACGTAGATCGCGTAGGGCTGGAGGCGGCCGCGGAGCTCGCCCTGGCAGTCGGTGGGGGTGCCACAGGTGACCGAGTAGTCGGCGCCCTGCTTGGTCTCGAAATGGCTGGCGAGGATCCGGTCCATGGGGCCGGTGACCGGTATCCCCTTGGGCTCGCCGAACATGTTGTCCGTGACCCCGGCCTCGAGCTTGGCGAAGTCGACCTTGACGTGGAAGGGACCGATGCGGTTGGCGGCCAGTCTGTTGCCCTGCAGGCGGTCGCGCCACCAGGCCGGGTCGTCGAACACGCTTTGGGGGGAAACGTGTGCTGCCAGGGCTCGCTGAGGCGGAAGGCGGTGTTGAAGAAGGCGGGGGGGTCGGAGAGCCCGGCGGCGCCCCCGGGCTGGGTGGCCGTGGCGGCGTTCCCCGGCACGCGGTACCGGCCCGCCGCCTTGTTCCACAGGCCGACGCCGGCGGCGAGGCGAACGATGCGCTCGCCCGGGTCCCAGGCGCTGTGGGGGACGAGCACCTGGATCTGGCGGCGCTGTTCGCTGATCGACACCTGTGGCGCCGGCGTGATCCCCTGCCCGCCGCTGGAGCGCACGAGGTTCGCGTGCTGGCCGTGGACGGTGAGGAAGTACGCCGCCCGTGCGGCCACGTTGGCCCCGTGGGGGAAGGGACGGCGCTGCGGGGAGCTGCCGATGGCGATCGTGGTCGCGACCAGCGACGGGTCCTTCATCGTGTTGAGGGTGATCCGGAAGGCGGTGGCGTTGGCGAGCGGCTTGACCCGCAGCTCGACCAGGTCGGCCGCGTTGTTGGCGTAGACCGCGTTGGTCGGATAGGTGTAGGTGCCGTTGGGAAGCGAGAACGTGTCCTCGCCGGTCCGAGGGTCGCCCGGGTCGCGAGCCTCGCCCTTCGCGCCGTGGTCGTCGTAGAGGAAGTCCTGGTAGAGGAACTCGCCCTGGCGGTAGGCGCTCGTGCCCGAGACGAGGATCGGCCTGGCGTCCCAGATGCCGGCGTTTTGGAGCTGAGGCAGCCTTGGCCACCGGCTGGTAGAGGATGTCGGGGCCGGGCCGCGGGGCCGGGCCCTGGTAGAGGGAGGCGGCGGCGGCGCTCGCCGCGCCCCACAGCGCGATCGCCGCCAAGCAAACAAGCACCATGCCGGTCCCGACCCGCACCCTGGGCACACGCCCACTGTATCCCAGGCAGCGCGGGTTCGTGCCCAGCCGGCGCCGCGACGGCCGGCTGAGCAGAGGCCCGACGGCTTCGGCACACTTGGCTCGATGCCCGAGCAGCAGGACTCCCCGACCCCGCCCGAGCAGCGCCCGGTCCCCGCCCACCGCCGCGCCCACCAGACGGCGCACGACTTGGAGCGCTACGCGGACCTGTTCGCGCAGCGCACCCGGGTGATGCGCTCCTCGGCGATGCGCGACCTGATGGCGATCACGGCGCGGCCGGAGGTGATCTCCCTTGCCGGCGGCCAAGCGGACACCTCGACCTTCCCGCCCGAGACCTTCGCCGCCCAGATGACCCGGATCGCGCAGGAGTCGTCGGCGGAGGCGCTCCAGTACGGGCCCACCGAGGGCTTCGACGCGATGAAGGCGGCGATCTGCGGCGTCATGGCCGCCGAGGGGATGGCGCCCGACCCCGAGGACGTGATCGTCACCACCGGCGGCCAGCAGGCGATCGACCTGATCACCAAGACGCTCGTCGATCCGGGCGACCCGGTGATCTGCGAGGCGCCCACCTACCCCGGCGCGGTGCCCGTGTTCAGCTCCTACCAGGCCGAGACTCACCAGATCGAGATCGACGACGAGGGGATGAAAGTCGACGAGCTCGAGGCCGTGCTCGACCGCCTGGAGGGAGACGGCCGGCGGCCGAAGTTCATCTACTCGGTGCCGACCTTCCAGAACCCGGCCGGGGTGAGCCTCTCCGCCGAGCGCCGCCACCGCCTGGTCAAGCTGGCCCGCGAGCGCGAAGTGCTGGTGGTCGAGGACAACCCCTACGGCCTGCTGCGCTACGAGGGCGAGCCACAACCGGCCCTCTACCTCCTCGACGGCGGCGACTACGTGATCTACATCGGCACCTTCTCGAAGATCCTCTCACCCGGAATCCGCCTGGGCTGGGCGGTTGCGCCGCCGCCGGTGATGGAGAAGATGGCGCTCGGAAAGCAGGCCACCGATCTCTGCACCTCGACCCTTGCCCAGTACTTCGCGCTGGAGTACCTCGCCGAGGACCGCTGGCGCTCCTACGTCGAAAGCCTCTGCGAGATCTACCGCTCGCGACGCGACGCGATGCTCGAGGCGCTCGAGCGACATTTCCCCGAGCAGGCGACCTGGACCCGGCCGGAGGGCGGCATGTTCGTCTGGGCCACCCTTCCCTCCTACATCGACACCTCCGACCTGCTGGCCAAGGCGCTGCGCGAGAACGTCGCCTTCGTCCCCGGAGCCGCGGCCTACGTCGACGGGCGGCGGGGGACGAGCTCGATGCGGCTCAACTTCTCCGGCTTCGACGAGGACCGGATCCGGGAGGGGATCCGCCGGATCGGCAAGGTGGTGAGCGAGCAGGTGGAGCTGTACCAGACGATCACCGGCGAGCACCCATTGCCGGCCGGGTCCGCCCAAGGCCCGGAGCCTGACGCCGAGGAGCTCGCGCAAGAGCGAGGACACGTGGTCCCGCTGCGCCGGCGCGGCGGGAAGTCGTAGCGCAGCGATGAAGGTTGCGGTGCTGAAGGGAGGCAGGTCGCTGGAGCGCCAGGTCTCGCTGCGCTCCGCGGCGCGGGTCGAGGACGCGCTCGAGTCGCTCGGCCACCACGTGGTGCCGCTCGACGCCGGCGCCGACCTGGTGCGGCGGCTGAAGGACGAGGCGCCCGAGGTCGCCTTCATCGCCCTGCACGGGCCGGGCGGCGAGGACGGCACCCCCCAGGAGCTGCTCGAGATCCTCGGCATCCCCTACACGGGCCCGGGTGTGACCGCCTGCATCCGCTGCATGGACAAGGTGCTGACCAAGCACCTGCTGCGCGCGGACGGGATCCCGACGCCCGACTGGGTCGCCTTCAACTCCACCGCCTTCCGAGAGCTGGGCGCCGCCGACGCCCTGGAGGAGATCGAGGCCAGGCTCGGCTTTCCCCTGGTGGTCAAACCGGGGGCGCAGGGGTCCGCGCTCGGGGTCCGCTTCGCCGCCTCGCGCGACGACGTCCCCGAGGCGCTGGTGGCGGCGTTCAGCTACGACGACCGGGTGCTCCTCGAGCGCCACGTGGCCGGACGAGAGCTGGCGGTCTCGCTGCTGGACGGGGAGCCGCTGCCGGTGGTCGAGGTTCGCCCCAAGGAAGAGGACCGGTTCAACTACGAAGCCCGCTATGAGATCGGCCGCACCGAATACGTCTGCCCGGCCGAGCTGGCCGCCGCCGAGACCGCCGAGGTGCAGGGAGTGGCAACCCGCGCCTACGAGGCCCTCGGCTGCACCGGCTTCGCCCGCGCCGACCTGATGCTCGACGCCGACGGCACACCGCAGGTGCTGGAGGCGAACGCGATCCCCGGGCTCACCGACACCTCGCTGCTCCCGATGGCGGCCGACGCAGCCGGCCTCAGCTTCGAGGAGCTGATCGGCCGGATCGTGGACCTGGCGCAGCGGCGGCGAACCGGCCGACGCGTGGTTCTACTCCTCGCCCTTGGCGAAGTCCTCGGGCGTCACCTGGTCGAGAAAGTCCTTGAACTTCTCGACCACTTCCTCGGTGTCCTCGACCTCGTGCTCGAACTCGATCGAGGACTCGTCGATCACGTCGTCGGCGGCGAAGATCGGCGCCGACGTCCGCACCGCCAGCGCGATCGCGTCGGAGGGGCGGGAGTCGATCTCGAGCTCGGAGCCGTTCATGGAGATCGTGATCGAGGCGTAGAAGGTGTTGTCGCGAAGCTCGGTGACCGCGACCCGCTCGCACTTGGCGTCGAATTGCTCGAGCAGGTCCGAGAGCAGATCGTGGGTCATCGGTCGGGGGGTTGAGGCACCCTGCAGCTTCATCAGGATCGCGGCCGCCTCGGGGTGGCCGATCCAGATCGGCAGGAACCGATTCCCATCCACCGTCTTCAAGAGGACGATCGGCTGCTTGCCGACCATGTCGAAGCTGACGCCGTAGATCTGCATCTGCTGCAAGGTGATCTCCCGGGCCGCCGCCTGGCCCGCGAGCCATTATAGGAGCGGGTCGGCTGGGTGACCGGGGCGCTGGCGCGAATGCTCAGAGGCCGGTCTGGGACGCCCAGGCCGGGACCAAAGGGCGATAATCGCTCCATGTCCGAGGCGCGCCAGCAGGCCTTCATCGAGGCTCCAGTCGACGTGGTCTGGAGGCTGCTCAGCGCGACCGGCGTGAGAGTCCCCGGGCCGCTGACGAGCGGAGACGATGGGCGATCCTGGACTCGAACCAGGGACCTCCTCCTTATCAGAGAGGCGCTCTGACCGACTGAGCTAATCGCCCCGCGGCGGCTCATTGTAGAAAGCCGGGCGCTCCGCGATGGCCGAGTTGCGTCGGATAGACGAGCGCAACTCGACCATCGTCCCCTGCCGGCGGCCTCACTAGGCTGGCGCAGGATGCCGCGCCGGCCCGACATGCCGCCGCTTCAGCGCTCGGCGCTCGCCGACGACCCGATCGAGCAGTTCCGCGACTGGTACGAGCGCGCCGAGCGGTGAGGTGCCGCTCGCGCACGCGATGACCCTGGCGACCGTGGACGCCGAAGGGGCGCCCGACGCTCGCATGGTGCTGCTCAAGGGGTTCGGGCCGGAGGGGTTTCACTTCTTCACCAACCTCTCGTCGGCGAAGGCGAGGCAGCTCGAGGCCGTGCCGCGGGCGGCGCTGGTGCTCTATTGGCGCGAGCTCGACCGCCAGGTGCGGGTCCGGGGCCCGGTGGAACGGCTCCCGGAGGCGGCCTCGGACGAGTACTTCGCGAGCCGCCCGCGCGAGGCGCAGATCGGTGCCTGGGCCTCGCCCCAGAGCGAGGCGCTGCCCGACCGCGCGACGCTCGACGCCCGGGTCGAGCGAGGTGGAGCAACGGTTCTCGGGCGGCGACGATCCCACGCCCGCCCTTCTGGGGCGGCTACGCGCTTCGGCCCGAGCAGATCGAGTTCTGGCAGGGCCAGGCCGCGCGCCTGCACGACCGCTTCCTCTACACGCGCACCGACGATGGCTGGCGGCTCGAACGGCTCGCGCCGTAGCCCCGGGTGCCCGCTCAGCCCGCGGAGTCTCGCTCCCGGGCGAAGGCGAGCAGCTGGTCGAGGTCGTCGAAGTGGAGCTCGGCGCGGATGCCGCGGCGAGCGGGACGGACGCGGACGCCGGTGCCGAGCGCCGACTCGAGCGCCTCCTCCGCGCGCACCAGGGCGGCCTCCTGATCGGGGTGGGGGACGACCTTGGCGCGCTTCTGAGAGTCGGCCTTCTTCGCCCTGCGCTCGGTCTCGCGAACCGACCAATCGAGCGCCGCGGCCTCGCGGGCGAGCGACCGGCGCGCGTCGTTTCCCGGCGCCTGGAGGATCGCCCGGCCGTGACCCTCGCTGAGCTCGCCCGAGGCGAGCAGGTCGAGGACCTCGTCGGGGAGGTCGAGGAGCCGGATCAGGTTCGAGATCGAGGGGCGGCTTCGGCCGAGCCGCCGCGCCAGCTCCTTCTTGCTGAGCCCCAGGTCCTCGACCAGCGCCGCGCAGGCGCGCGCCTCGTCCACGGGGTTCAGGTCCTCCCTCGCCATGTTCTCGATCAGCGCCGTCTGCAGCCGCTCGGCCTCGCCCTCGTCGCGGACGATCGCGGGCACCGTCTGAAGGCCGGCCTCCCGCGCTGCCCGCCAGCGGCGCTCGCCGGCGATCAGCTCGTAGCGACCGTCACGAAGCGGGCGCACGATCAGCGGCTGAACCACGCCGGCGTCGGCGAGCGACGCCGCCAAGGTCTTGATCGAGTCGGGACCGAAGCGGGTCCGTGGCTGGCGCGGGTTGCGGCGGATCAGCTCCACCGGCAGCTCGCGCAGCTCCGGCTCCGCGACCTCCGTCTCCGGCAGGATCGCCGCCAGCCCGCGGCCCATCCCCGGCTTAGCCACGAGCCTCTACCTCCACTTCACCCTGAGTGTCTGCGGAGCGTTCGACCGAGACCCAATCGGCCTGCTCTCGCTCCGCCAGCTCGACCGCCAGCTCACGGTACGCGGTCGAGCCGCGTGAGGCCGGCGCGTGCGCGATCACGGGCAGGCCGAAGCTCGGGGCCTCGGCGACCCGGACGCTGCGGGGAATCACGGTGCGAAACATGAGCTCGGCGAAGTGATCGCGAAGCTGGCGCTCGACATCCTGGGCGAGCTTCGTTCGCTCGTCGTGCATGGTGATCACGACGCCGGTCAGAACCAGGCCCGGGTTGAGCTCGCGCCGCAGCAGGCGGACGGTGTCGAGGAACTGAACCAGCCCCTCGAGCGCCAGATACTCGGCCTGCACCGGAACGATCACCCGGTCGGCGGCCACCAGCGCGTTCACGGTCACCGGACCCAGCGCGGGCGGGCAGTCGAGGAGCGTGATCCCGAACCGCTCCCTGACCGGACCGAGCATGTCGCGCAGGTGATGCTCGGAGCCCTCGATCCGCGGCAGCTCGACCGCGGCGCCCGCCAGGTCGCGGCTCGCCGGCACGATCCAGAGGTTGTCGGGGCCCGCCGGCCGCGCCGCCTCGGCCACCGAGCACTCGCCGATCAGGCAGTCGTAGGAGGAGGGGCGAATCTCGCGCCCCAGGCCGAGGGCGACGGTCGCGTTGCACTGCGAATCGAGGTCGCAGAGCAGCACCTGGCCGCCCGCCGCCGCGGCGCAGGCGGCGACGTTGACGGCGGTCGTCGTCTTGCCGACGCCGCCCTTCTGATTGGCGATCGCGTAGACCGAGCCCATTGCGCCGCGACCTTACCCGCGAGCGGAGATGGTGCTTTTCGGCGGGCGCCGTCCCAGAGGCCGCTTCTTGGCCATCCCGGGGCGCCGGGGGAGGTTGCCGGGGGTCGGCCCGGTCTTGCGCATCACATGCAGGTGGCGGTGCCGGGAGCCCGCGTAGGGACCCACCCACCTGATCTCCGCCGGCTCCATCGCCAGGCGTGCCGAGGCCCGTTCCAGCTCCGCCTCCTCGTCCGCGTCCCGGCGGCCCTTCCAGGCAACCAGAACGCCGCCCTCCTCCAGCAGCGGCGACGCCAGCTCGGCCAGCGTCGAGAGCCGCCCCACGGCGCGCGCGGTGACGGCCTCGTAACCGTCCCGCCCGCCGTCGGGCGGCGGGTCGGCCGCCCAGCCCTCGGAGCGCTGCGCAGACCACCCGGGCGTTGTCGATTCCCGCTCGCTCGATCGCCCGGCGAATGAACTCGCACTTGCGGCCGGTCGATTCGATCAGGTCGACGCGGCCGTCGGGCAGCGCGATCGCCAGCGGCAGGCCGGGAAAGCCGGCTCCCGCTCCCAGGTCGGCGATCCGCCGCGCAACCCGCAGCGCCTCGACCTCGAGGCCGGTCAGCGAATCGGCGACGTGGACGCGCCACGCCTGCTCGGGGTCGCGCACGGCGCTGGGCGCCGTCCGCTCCTCGGCGAGCAGCGCAAGGATCGTGCGCAACGCTTCGCGCGCCTGGTCGGAGAGCTGGATCGCGGCGGTCGGCTCGGCGCTCAATCGCTGAGCAGGGGCGCCACGATCACGCAGCGCTCGGGCTCGTCACCCTCGCTGAAGGTCTCGACGCCGGCGCGGTCCTTGAGATGCTGGTGGACGACGCGGCGCTCGCTCGGGGTCATCGACTCGAGCTCGATCTCCTTGCCCGTCTTCAGCGCTCGCTCGGCGGCACGGTCGGCCTGCTGCTCGATCGCCGACTGGCGACGCTCCCGGTAGCCGGCGGCGTCCACCACCACCCGCTTTCGCTCCTGAAGCCCCCGGAACGCGGCCCGGTAGCAGAGCAGCTGCACCGCGTCGATCGTCTGGCCGCGGCGCCCGATCAGCAGGCCCACGTCCTCTCCGTCGACGCGGCCGACGATCTGCTCGGGGTCCTCGTCGACTTCGACCTGGGCATCCACCTCGAGCGCGTCGACGACCCGCTCGAGAATCGCCCTGACGCGCTCGGCCGGCTCGGCCGGCAGGCCGCTGTCCCCGTCGCTCGCCACCGGGCGAGTCTATTTGAGTTATGAGGAGCCTTAGCTCCGAAACAGGCTGGTCAGGGCGCCGAAGGCGCCCGCAAGTTATTGAGCAGGAACGAGAGGCAGCGCGTCGAAGTAGATGGGTTCGGCTCGGAGCGCGTAGGCGCTCTCAGCGTCTTCGCTTCTTCTTGCGCGGCGGAGGCGGTGGCGCTTTCGCGGCCTGCTGTTTCTGGTCCTCCGCCTCCTTGGGCGGCGGCGGGATCAGCTTCTTGACCACCCACTGCTGGCCCATCGTCCACACGTTGGTGGTGATCCAGTAGATCACCAGGCCGGCCGGGAAGCCGATGATGAACGGCGTGAAGAAGACGGGCAGCGCGTACATCAGCAGGCGCTGGTTGCCCTCGGCCGAGGCGGCCATGATCGAGGTCGAGCCGACCATGGTCACGAAGTAGAGGATCAAGAGGATGATCAGCGCACCCGCCGACGGCCTTCTCGTCGAGAGGGATGCCGAAGAAGTCGGGGTTGCTCCCGGGCGCGTTGATCTCCTCCTTGAACTCATCGCTCCGCAGCAGATAGAACAGCGCCAGGAACACCGGCAGCTGGAGCAGCAGCGGCACGCACGACGCGAACGGGTTGATCTTGTTCTCCTGGTAGAAGGCCATCATCTCGCGCTGCATGCGCTGGCGGTCGTCCTTGTACTTCTGCTGGATCTTCTTGATCTCCGGCTGGTGCGCCTGGAGGGAGCGCATCGAGCGGATCTGCTTGATTGACAGAGGCAGGATCACGATTCGGGTGACGAACGTGAGCAGGATGATCGCCACGCCCCAGCCGACGCCGACGTCGTCGTGAAAGAACGTCAACACGGAGTTGGCGAGGTCGATCAGCGGCTGGAGGGGGTTGGCCGCGAGCAGCATCAGGCGGGCACACCGGGCTTCGGCTTGAAGAAGGGGCGGGCCTCGACCGGGTCATAGCCCCCGTGGCTGAACGGGTTGCAGCGGGCGAGGCGCCAGGCGGCGAGAATCGAGCCGCGCAAGACGCCAAGCTCGCGGATCGCCTGCACGGCGTAGGCGGAGCAGGTCGGCTCGTACTTGCAGCGACGAGGGAGAGCCGGCGAGATCAAGCGCTGGTAGAGGCGGATCGGAGCGAGGACGATTGCGAGCAGCGCGCGTTTCACGTTTTACGCCTCCAACCTAGACGGTTCCGCCACGTCGGCCACGGCCTCGGAGATCAGCTCCTCGAGCGCCGACGCGACCGCCCCGGGGCCCTCGCGCTCCACCAGGCCGGCAGCGTCGGGACGGGCGACGAGGACGAAGTCGTGACCGCGCGGGAGCCTGGCGTCGAACGACCAGAATGCCTCTCTCAGCCCGCGCTTCACCGCATTCCTCTCTACGGCGCCGCCGACCCTGCGGCTCACCGAAATCCCGAGGCGAACCTGGTCGCGGTCGTCATCCGAGTCGCGGCGCGGGAAGGCGTAGAGGACCAAGAAGCGGTTGGCGTGCGAGCGGCCCTCGCGATAGACGCGCTCGAAGTCGCCGCTGCGGGACAGGCGGCCACGCCTGCGCCGCTCGCCGGGCGTCACGGCGTCAGCCGCTTGCGACCCTTGCGGCGACGACGCTTGATGATCTGGCGGCCGCTGCGAGTGCGCATGCGGGCGCGGAACCCATGGGTCTTGGCACGCTTGCGCTTCTTGGGCTGGTAGGTCCGCTTCACGACCGGCGAGGCAGTATACGAGCCGGTGGCCGGCCGCCTTCGGGCCTCGCCGAGATGACCCGCTTCGTTTTTCGCGCGTAATGCGGGCTCGGCTCGGCACCCCGCTCGGCAGGGGCGGCGCCCCGATCTATGATCGCCCGCCGTGGCCCCGGAAGCGCTCCCCGACGATCTCGCCTCGATCTGGGAGCGGGCCCGGGAGGAGCTTCGGGCCCAGCTCCCAGCCTCCACCTTTCAACTCTGGATCGAGCCCCTTCGCCCCGTCTCCGCGCAGGGAAACACCCTTCACCTCGCCGCCCCGGACGCCACTCGCACCTGGGTGGAACGTCGCTACTCGGCGTCGCTGCAGACCGCCCTGCGGGCCGGCGACTCCGGCCTCGAGCGCGTCGTCCTCCTCGCCGAGGGCCGCGAGCCGCGCCAGGTGGCGACGGCCGAACGGTGGACGACCTCCGTCGAGTCGGTGTCGCTGGATCCGGCCCACACGTTCGAGCGCTTCGTGATCGGCTCCGGCAACCGGCTCGCCCATTCAGCGGCCCTCGCCGTCGCCGAGCTTCCAGGCGAGGCCTACAACCCGCTCTTCCTCCACGGGCCTCCCGGGCTGGGCAAGACGCACCTGCTGGGCGCGATCGTCGACTACCTCAGGCGTCGGCGACCAGAGCTGACCGTCCACTACACGACCGCGGAGCGGTTCACCACCGAGTTCGTCGGCGCCCTTCGCAAGGACGGCCCCGAACGCTTCAAGCAGCGCTACCGCAAGCTCGACGCCCTGCTGATCGACGATGTGCAGGCGCTCGAGGGCAAGGAGCGCACCCAGGAGGAGTTCGTCCACACGTTCAATGCTCTCCACGCCGCCGGCAAGCAGATCGTGCTCTCCAGTGACCGCCCGCCGGAGGCGATCGCGCGCGTGGCGGAGCGCCTCCGCGACCGCTTCGGCTGGGGCCTGTGCGCCGAGCTCGACCGCCCCGACCTTCCCACTCGCACCGCGCTCCTGTGGCGAATGACCCTCGAGGGCCCCTTGGAGCTGCCCGATCCCGCGGCATTGAAGGAGATCGCCCGCAGGGTGCTCGGCAACGTTCGCCGGCTCCAGGGGGCGATGACCCGGGTCACAGCGTTCTCCTCCATGCTCAGCGAGCCGGTGACGCCGGCCCTCGCACGGCGAGCGCTGGAGGAGCCCGCCGGCGGGGACCCTCCAATCTCTTCGCGAGCCGCATCCGAGGTGGATGACTCCCCCAGCGTCGTTGCAATTCAAGAGGCGGTCTGCTCTGGTTCGCGGCGTCTCCCGCCAGGATCTGCTCTCGCCGAACCGCAGCTCGCGGATCTCTCATGCAAGGCAGCTGGCGATGTATCTGACGCGACAGGAAACCTCGCTCTCGCTCGCCCAGATCGCCCGCGAGTTCAATCGCGACCACAGCACCGTCCTTCACGCGATCCGAACCGTCTCCACTCGCCTCGAGCCCGGGTCCGAGACCACCGCGGTTCTCCACCGCACATGTGAGCTGCTCGCTATCGACCAGGATCATCGGCAGCGCTTTGTCCACGGAGCAACCAAACCTCCAGAGAGGCCGTCCACCACCGCATCGCGCAGCGCCTCGCCATGAGCTCCACTTCTCCACAATCATCCACCACCCTCAATACATCTGAGACAGATAGGAAGATGCAAGATCACCCAATGAAGCTTTCGATCTCTCGCGACACCTTTCTGGCCGCCCTTCAGGTCGTAGGTCGTGCCGTTTCGAGCCGCGCAGCCGTCGCGTCACTCGGAGGCGTCAAGATCGTTGCTGCGTCGAATGAGCTGATCCTGTCGGCGACCGATACAGAGCTCGGCCTGACGATGACGGTGTCTGAAGTCGCAGTGGAAGACGATGGAACTCTTCTGCTTCCAGGGCGCCTGCTGGGCGATGTGGTGCGTAACCTGCCCGCCGGCGAGTTGAGCCTTGCGCTGCGACCCGAGCAGGGTGACGTCGAACTGACAGCTGGAAGCGCACGCTTCCATCTCCGCACACTGTCAGCGGAGGACTTTCCCCGCCTGCCCGAGTTCGAGGGTGAGGCTGCACGGCTGCCCGCCGGGCCGCTGGCAGAGACGATCGACCGCGTCGCTCGGGCCGCGTCGCGGGATGAGGTGAGGCCGATCCTGACCGGTGTCCTCCTCCGAGCAGAGGATTCGACTCTGACCATGGTCGCCACAGACTCCTACCGGCTGAGCGTCAAGCACACGGAGCTCGAGCAGCGCGCTTCCGGAGCCGATCGAGGCCAACGTCCCGGCCCGGGCGCTGCGGGAGCTGGCGCGGATCATCGCCCAGGAGGGGCCTGACGAGGTAGCGATCTCCCTGGCGCGCAACCAGGCGGTGTTCCAGGCGGCCTCGGTGGTCCTCTTCTCGCGGCTGATCGAGGGGCAGTTCCCGAGCTGGCGCCAGCTGATACCCGAGTCGTTCGAGCACGAGGTGCGGCTGCCGCGGGCGGAGCTCGTGGACGTGGCTCGGCGGGTCAGCCAGCTGGCGCAGCGCAACGCCCCGCTGCGGTTCGCGTTCGCCGAGGGGGAGCTGACCGTGGCCGCCGAGACGCCGGAGGTAGGTGACGCGAGCGAGGCGCTGCCGGCGCCCTACTCAGGGGAGCCGCTGGAGATCGCCTTCAACCCGCAATTCCTGATCGAGGGGCTGGAGAGCGTCGAGGGAGATGAGCTGGCGATGAAGCTCAGCTCTCCGCTGCGCCCGGGCCTGCTGCAGCCCGTTGGCCGTGAGGACTTCAGCTACCTCGTGATGCCGATCCGGCTCAACGTCTGAGGCCGGTGCGCGTCGCCGCGCTCCAAACGCTCGGCTTTCGCAACCTGACGCCGGGACGGCTGGACCTCGGCGAGGGCATCACCCTGCTGTGGGGGCCGAACGGCGCCGGCAAGACCAATGTGCTCGAGGCCATCTGCCTGGCGCTCAGCGGACGCTCCACCCGGACCCGCAACGAGCGGGAAGCGATTGCCTTCGGTCAGCAGCTGGCCCGGATCGAGGTCGAGGTGACGGACGGCGACGAGGCGCACGCCTTCCTCTGGTCGCTGGATCGGTCCGGGGAGCGCCGCCACCTCGTCGACGACAGCCCCGCGGCGCCGGAGCACGCCGAGCTTCGGCCCCCGCTGGCGATCTTCGTGCCCGACCGGCTGACGCTGGTCAAGGGCCCGCCGGCGGTGCGCCGGGCGCATCTGGATCGCCTCTGCGCCGCGCTTTGGCCCGCGCGCGCCGAAACCCGGCGTCGTTACGGCCGGGCGCTCGCCCAGCGAAACGCGCTCTTGGGCCGGGTCCGGTCGGGCGCGGCGCCGGTCGATTCGCTTGCCGCCTGGGAGCGGGAGCTGGCGGCGCTGGGGGTGGAGTTGATGACGAGCCGGCGAGAGGCGGTGGGCCTGCTGGCTTCGGGGTTCACCGAGGCGGCTGCCGAGCTCTGCCTGCCCGGCGCCGCCACGCTGAGCTACCTGCCGCGAAGCGCCGCCGGCGAGGCGGGGCAGCTGGCCGCGGAGCTTCACGAGCGCCGGGACGCCGATCTGGCGCGCGGCTACACGGCGCACGGCCCGCACCTGGACGAGCTGGGGGTCTCAATCGACGGACGGTCGCTGCGCCGCTACGGCTCGCAGGGGGAGCAACGCGCAGCGGTGCTGGCGCTGCTGTTCGCCGAGCGTCGCGCTCTGCTCGAGGCATGCCGAAGGCCGCCGCTGATGCTCCTTGACGACGTGATGAGCGAGCTCGACGCACGCCGGCGCGCCCAGCTCGCGAAGCGGCTCGCCGAGGGCGGCCAGGCCGTGCTGACCGCGACGGAGCCCGAGCACCTACCCGGCGGGTGCGAACGCACCGAGCTGGCGCTGCGCCGGGGCGAGGCGATCGCCGCACCGCCCGGGGTACGGCCGAGAAGGGCCAGGCTGGCCGCGTGAGCGTTCGCGGCTCGCCGCGCCCCTTCGGTGACGCGCTGCGCCAGGCGCGCGTACGCGCCGAGCCCCTGACCCTGCTCGCCGCGGCCCAGAGCACCTGGCCAGTGGCCGCCGGTGCCCGATCGCGGCTGAAGCGGAGCCCGTGGCGGAGCGAGACGGCGTGGTCACGATCGCCTGCCGGTCCGCTACCTGGGCGCAGGAGCTGGACCTGCTGCAGCCGGAGCTTTTGGAGAGGCTCAATGCGGCGCTGTTGGAGGCCGGTCGGGGGACCGGCGAGGCCACCGTCAGGGCGCTTCGCTTCACCGCCGACGGCCCCCGCCACATTGATTGACCTCTGGATCCCCTTTTATGCGTGGTTTGCAGGGCTTTCGTTGCAAATGCGTGGGTTTTCCGAGCGCCGTTCCTGGTATCCTTATGTGAACTTGGACGCACGCCCCGAACCGCCTGGCCAGCCTTCCTGGTGGCGCGCCGGCGGGTCGGGGTTTTTCATGGCGCCAGGGTTTCTGATCCCGCCTGTGAACCGAAAGGACTGAGTGGCAAAGAGCAAGGCCGAGGGTGGCGGGAGCACCAAGTCCGCCCCTCCGAAGACCGCGAAGAAGACCGGCAAGCCGGCACCCCCGGCACCAAGGGCCGGGCGGCGAGCAGCGGCTACAGCGCCAGGGACATCACCGTGCTCGAAGGCCTCGAGGCCGTTCGCCTGCGCCCGGGGATGTACATCGGCTCGACCGGCCCGCGCGGCCTCCACCACCTCGTCTACGAGGTGGTGGACAACTCGGTGGACGAGGCGATCGCCGGCCATTGCGACCACGTCTCGGTGACCCTGCACCCCGACAACAGCGTCACGGTCGCCGACGACGGCCGCGGAATCCCGGTCGAGGAGCACGAGAAGGAGAAGCGCCCGGCGGCCGAGGTGGTGATGACCACCCTGCACGCGGGCGGCAAGTTCGGGGACGGTGGCGGCTACAAGGTCTCCGGCGGCCTGCACGGGGTCGGGGTCTCGGTGGTCAACGCGCTCTCGGAGCGCCTCCACCTCGAGGTGCGCCGCGACGGCTGCAAGTGGACTCAGGACTACGTGCGCGGGGACCCCCAGGGCGCGCTGAAGCGCGGCGAGAAGGTCAAGGGGACGGGGACGATCATCACCTTCCAGCCCGACGCCGACGTGTTCGAGGATGTCGTCCTCGACTACCAGACGCTCTCGGAGCGGCTCCGGGAGACCGCCTTCCTGACCCGCAACCTGCGTATCGACCTTGACCGACGAGCGGGGTTCCGGGCAGAGCGACACCTTCCAGTACAAGGGCGGGATCGTCGACTTCGTCGGCCACCTGAACGAGAACAAGGACGCGCTGCACCGGAAGACCGTCTACTTCGAGACCGAGACCGACGACGGCCAGGTCGAGGTGGCGATGCAGTGGAACTCCTCCTACCAGGAGTCCGTGTACAGCTTCGCCAACAACATCAACACCCACGAGGGCGGCGCCCATCTCTCGGGTTTCCGCGCGGCGCTCACCCGCACTCTGAACGCCTACGCCCGTCAGAAGGGACTGCTCAAGGAGAAGGACGAGAACCTGACCGGCGACGACGTCCGCGAGGGACTGACGGCTGTGATCTCGGTGAAGCTTCAGGACCCGCAGTTCGAGGGTCAGACGAAGACCAAGCTCGGCAACCCGCCGGTTGAGGGCTTGGTGAAGGAGACCGTCAATCGCAAGCTGGGCGAGTTCCTGGAGGAGAATCCGGGCGAGGCGCGGCGAATCCTCCAGAAGGCTGTCGACGCGGCCCGCGCCCGCGATGCGGCGCGCAAGGCCCGCGACCTGACGCGGCGGAAGTCGGCGCTCGAGAACTCCACCCTGCCCGGCAAGCTCGCCGACTGCACGGTGCGCGATCCGACGCTCGCCGAGCTGTTCATCGTCGAGGGCGACTCCGCCGGCGGCTCGGCGAAGCAGGCCCGCGATCGCAACACGCAGGCCGTGCTGCCGCTGCGCGGCAAGATCATCAACGTCGAGAAGAGCCGCATCGACAAGGTGCTCCAGAACGTGGAGATTCAGGCGCTGATCACGGCGATCGGCACCGGGTATCGGCGACGAGGAGTTCAACCTCGAGGACGCCCGCTACCACAAGCTGGTGCTGTCCACCGACGCCGACGTCGACGGAGCGCACATCCGCACCCTCGTGCTCACCTTCCTCTACCGGCACATGCCGGACCTGATCGAGGCGGGCTACGTCTACATCGCCAAGCCACCCCTCTACAAGGTGCGCAACGGAAAGCAGGAGATCTACGTCGAGAAGGAGTCGGAGCTGGAGGAGATCCTGCTCCGCGACAAGCTCGAGGAGTTCGAGCTCGTCGACGCCAACGGCAAGTCGCGCAAGCTGACCGAGGCGCGCTGGCAGCGCTTCACCCGGCGCTACAAGGAGTACGAGGGCTGGACCGACTCCGTGCAGGCCGAGTTCGGCCACGAGACGGTCGCCTTCCTGGCCGAGTCGCAGATCCTCGACGTCGGCGCGGCGACGATCGCCGGCGTCAAGAAGCTGGTCGAGGCCGACGATCCCGAGGAGGAGCCGTACGAGACCGAGCTGATCTCGTCCAGCGGCGAGGAGCTCGTCGTCAAGGCCGTCCACCGGGCGAGCGGGCTGGCCCGCACCCACCGGCTCTCGGCGGCTCTGTTCAAGTCGAATGACTACCGCCGTCTGGTCGAGGTGCACGGCGAGCTGCTCAAGCAGGTCGGCCGGCCGCCGTTCCAGGTCACGCTCGGCGACAAGCACCGCGAGGCCCACTCCTTCGACGGCCTGCGGCGCGCGATCCTCGAGCTGGCGCGCCAGGGGGTGGCGTTGCAGCGCTTCAAGGGCCTCGGCGAGATGAATGCCGAGCAGCTGCGCGAGACGACGATGGATCCATCGAGCCGGACGCTCCAGCGGGTGACGATCGAGGACGCGTCGACGGCCGAGCGGGTGTTCGCCGACCTGATGGGCGACAAGGTCGAGCCGCGCAAGCACTTCATCGAGCGGCACGCCAAGGACGTCCGGTTCCTGGATGTCTAATGGAACCGCTGAGCATGGAGGCCGGCGGACTCGAGGCCCTCACTGGGCGCATAGAGGAGCGCGAGCTCACCCAGGAGATGCGCTCCTCGTACCTGGATTACGCGATGAGCGTGATCGTGGGCCGGGCGCTGCCCGACGTGCGCGACGGGCTGAAGCCGGTCCACCGCCGCGTGCTCTACGCGATGCACGACCTGGCGCTGCAGCCCACCCGGCCTCACCGCAAGTCGGCCTTCATCGTCGGCGAGGTGATGGGTAAGTACCACCCGCACGGCGACACCGCCATCTACGACACCCTGGCCCGCATGGCGCAGGACTTCTCGCTGCGCTACCCGCTCGTCGACGGGCAGGGGAACTTCGGCTCGATCGACGACGACCCGCCAGCCGCGATGCGATACACCGAGGCGCGCCTCGCGCGGCTGGCGACCGAGATGCTGCGCGACATCGAAGCCGACACCGTCGACTTCGGCCCCAACTACGACGAGTCGCAGCAGGAGCCGATCGTGCTGCCGGCCCGGTTTCCGAACCTGCTCGTCAACGGGACCGCCGGGATCGCGGTCGGGATGGCGACCAACATCCCGCCCCACAACCTGAGCGAGGTGGTGGGCGCCGTCAAGGCCTACATCGAGAACCCCGAGATCGACCTCGCCGGGCTGATGAAGCACGTCAAGGGCCCCGACTTCCCGGGCGGCGGGCATGATGAGCGCCGAGGGCATCCGCGACGCCTACGCGTCCGGCCGCGGCAGCGTTCGGGTTCGCGCCCGGGCCCACATCGAGCCGCTGCGGGGCGGCAAGGAGGCGGTGATCGTCTCCGAGCTGCCGTTCATGGTCAAGAAGGGTGGCGACGGCGGCTTGATCACCAAGATCGCCGACCTCGTCCGCGAGAAGAAGATCAACGGGATCTCCGACCTGCGCGACGAGTCGGACCGCTCGGGGATGCGGCTGGTGATCGAGCTGAAGCGCGGCGGCGACCCGCACGAGGTCGTCCTCAACCAGCTCTTCAAGCACACCCAGATGCAGACCTCGTTCGGCCTCAACATGGTCGCCCTGGTCGACGGGGTGCCGCGAACGCTCAGCCTCAAGGAGCTGATCCACCACTACGTCGGCCACCAGCGCGAGGTGGTCACCCGCCGGACCCAGTACGAGCTGCGCCGCGCCGAGGCGCGCGCCCACATCCTCGAGGGGCTGCTGATCGCGCTCGACAACCTCGACGCGGTGATCGAGCTGATCCGCGCCTCGGCCGACACGCGACGCCGCCCGCGCCGGGCTGATCGACAAGTTCGAGCTCTCCGAGGAGCAGGCCCAGGCGATCCTCGACATGCGCCTCGCGCGGCTCACGGCGCTGGAGTCCGACAAGGTGCGCTCCGAGCACGCCGAGCTGATCGAGCGGATCGCCGCCCTGCGGGCGATCCTGGGCGATCCGGCGCGGATCGACGGCGTCGTCGTCGAGGAGCTCGACGAGCTCGAGCAGCGCTACGGCGACGAGCGGCGCACCGAGATCACCCACTTCGAGGGCGACATGAACATCGAGGACATGATCGCCGACCAGCAGATGGTGATCTCGATCACCCGCTCGGGCTACGTCAAGCGGCTGCCGCTGGCGACCTACCGCCAGCAGCGCCGGGGCGGCATCGGGGTGATGGGGATGGACCTCAAGGAGGGCGACTACATCGAGCACCTGCACATCTGCTCGACGCACGACTGGATGCTGTTCTTCACCAACCGCGGCAAGGTCTACCGGCTCAAGGTCTACGAGCTGCCGGAGGGCTCGCGCACCTCGAAGGGCCGGGCCTTGGTCAACGTGCTGCCGCTGCGCGACCGCGAGCGGGTGATGGCGGTGAAGCCGACCCGCGACTTCAGCGAGGGCAAGTACCTGGTCTTCGCGACCGCCAAGGGACAGGTCAAGAAGACCGAGTTCACCGCCTACAACACGCCGATCCGGGCCGACGGGATCATCGCGATCAAGGTCCGCGACGGCGACGAGCTGGTGCAGGTGCGCCTCACCTCGGGCGACGACGACCTGCTGCTGGTCTCGAAGTCGGGCCACGCATCGCGCTTCTCGGAGAAGGCGGTGCGCCCGATGGGCTCGCGACACCACCGGCGTCAGGGGGATGAACGTCGCCGGCAAGATCGGCCGCGAGGCGAACCGCGTGCTGGCCATGGACGTCACCCGCGACGACGCCGAGCTCTTCGTGGTCACCGAGAACGGCTACGGCAAGCGCACCGCGATCCCCGAGTACCCGGTCAAGGGGCGCGGCACCAAGGGCGTCCTGACGGTGAAGCTGACGCCGAAGAAGGGTGGGCTGGCCGGGGCGCTGATCGTCCGCGAGCACCAGGACCTGCTGTTCATCTCCGAGAACGGCATGGTGCAGCGCACCCAGGCCGGCGGTATCTCGCAGATGGGCCGCGCCACCCAGGGCGTCAGGGTGATGAACCTCCGCGACGACGATCGGGTCAGCGCCGTCGCCCTGGTGGTCGAGTCCGGCGCCGCGGTCGAGGAGGACGGCGCCTCGGAGAACGGCGTCTCTGAGGACGGCGCCGAGGCCGCCGCCGCCAAGGCGGAGCCTGAGGCGGCGAAGGCCGACGGCAAGCCGGCGCGAAAGCCGGCCCCCCGCAAGAAGCGCTAGCGCCGGACCGCCGCGCTCGGGATAGTCTGCGCGGCCGTGGAGGAGCTTCGCGGCCGCAACGCCCTCGTCACCGGCGCCGGAGGCGGCCTCGGCGGCTACATCGCCCGGGCGCTGGCGGCGGAGGGCGTCAACCTGGCGCTGACCGACCTGCCGGAAGCGCCCGTCGACGGGCTGGCGGCCGAGCTGCGGAGCCGGGGCGTCGAGGTCAGCCAGGCACCGGCGGACCTCGCCGATGCCGACGAGCGGCAGCGCCTCGCGTCGTGGGCCGCCGAGTCGGTCGGTCCGCTCGACATCCTCGTCAACAACGCCGGGGTCGAGTTCGGGGGAAGCTTTGTGAACACCACCGAGCGGGAGCTCGAAACGAGCGTCATGGTCAACCTGCTGGCCGTGATGGACCTGACGCGGATCGTCCTTCCCGGGATGCTGGAGCGTCGAACGCGGCCACGTCGTCAACATCGCCTCGCTCGCCGGCAAGATCCCGGCGCCGAGCTTGACCTCCTACTCGGCCACCAAGCACGGCGTGGTCGGCTTTACCCACGCGCTGCGGGCGGAGAATGTCGGTGAGCCGGTCGGCTTCTCGGTGATCTGTCCCGGCTTCGTCAGCCGGGTGGGGATGTACGGGCGCTTCGAGCACCTCGCACCCGCGCCTCGTATGGTCGGCACCGTGCCGCCCGAGTCCGTCGGCGACGCCGTGGTGCGAGCGATCCGCCAGAACCTGCCCGAGGTGATCGTCAACAAGCGCCCGGTGCGACCGCTCGTCCTGCTGAACGCGGTCGCGCCTCGCCTGGCGGCTCGGGTCGGCCGCGCCCGACCCATACGCGAGTTCGCGGAGCGCATCGCGGAGGCCCGCGAGCGCCTCTGAGCCCGGCACCCGACTGGCTCTTCTGCTTCAATCGGTGGACCAGAGAAAGGAGGTGGTCCTAACTTGAGTCACATGATTCTCGGGACGCTGGAGGTGCAGGGCCGCTAGGTGGCCGTGCGGGCCGCCCGGCGGAATCCACCCCGGGCACCGGCGAGCGGGGGAGACGGGGAGCACGTCCCGCCCCGTCGTCAATCCCCAGCTCGTTTCCAGCCGCACCTTTGACGAAGGGCCGCCTCTCGGGGCGGCCCTTCGTTAGTACTACGCAGCCACCAGATACGGCTTCCAGGCGATCGGGATCCGCGGGCTGGCCAGACGGATGAAGACGGTCGGCCCGGGCGGCCGCGGGCGGCCGCGGGGGTGCATGCGCGCCTCCCGCGGCGTCAGGTTGCCCTTCTTGCGGTTGCAGGGCGCGCAGGAGGCGACGATGTTCTCCCACATCGATTCGCCACCGCGGCTGCGCGGGATCACGTGGTCGACCGTCAACCCCGTCGCCTGGTAGCCGCAGTACTGGCAGGTCCAGGCGTCGCGGGCGAGCACCGCCTTGCGGGTGATCTTGCGGCGATGGACGTCGCGAGGGATGCGGATGTACCGGATCAGGCGAATCACGCAGGGACGGTCGAACACGAGGCGCTCGGAATGCAGCGCGCCCTCGCCCCGCTCGATGACCTCGGCGCGCTCCTTGAGCACCAGCACGGTGGCCCGCCGCACGTTGCAGACGTTGATCGGCTCGTAGCTCGCGTTGAGCACCAGCACGCGGCCCCCGACCGCGACCTGCGGCCGGTGGCCGTTCAGCTGGTGGCCGTTGGCGGCGAGACCCGGCCGGTGGCCGTTGGTGGTCGGATCCCCCACCGGCGCCGCAACCCTGCCAGGTTCCCGATCCCTGGCGCTCTGGAGCCCTACGTGAGGGTCGTCCTGCGTGTCCATAGCGCCAGGATTGTAGGTGAGAGGCCCCACTAGCCCGGGATCCCGTTGGCGGTGACCGGGTAGCTGCCGAGAATTCGCACCGACTCCGCCTTGTGTCGCAGCGCCTCGATCGCCTCGGCGACAGCCGGCTCGTCCGCGGCCCCGTCGAGGTCGATGAAGAACATGTACCGGCCGAGCCCACGCCGCCGCGGACGGGACTCGATCCGGGTCAGGTTCACCTCACGCCTCGAGAACTCGGTCAGCGCCTCGACCAAAGCGCCGGGGTGGTCGGCGCCCAGCTCGGAGAAGACGAGCGTCGTGCGCCAGGGCCCCTCACCGCCGGGCCTGGTGCCCGCGGGCGCGATCCAGACGAAGCGGGTGACGTTGTCTGGGGCGTCCTCGACTCCCTTGCGGAGGACCACGCAGCCGTAGATGCGCGCCGCGGACGCGGCTCCCAGCGCCGCCCACGGCTCCGGGCTCGCCGAGACCTCGCGCACCGCCTCCGCGGTGCTCGCGGCGGCGCGCACGTTCGCCTGCGGCAGCTGCTCGCGGATGAAGCGCGCGCACTGAGCGCTGGCCTGGGGATGCGAGAGCACCACCTCGATCTGCTCCAGGGCGACCCCCTCGCGGGCGATCAGGCTGTTCGTTATCGGGTGGTCGTGCTCGCCCGTGATCGCCACGGAGGGGGCGTCGAAGGCGAGCGTGTCCAGCGTCGAGCGGACGGCGCCCTCGATCGAGTTCTCGAACGGGACCAGCGCCCGCTCCGCCTCGCCCTCGGCCACGGCCCGGATCGCCTCATAGACGCTGGGCGCTGGCCGCGCGTCGATCTCGGCGTCGCCGACGGCGGCGCGCAGGGCGTCCTCGGAGAAGGTCCCGGCCGGGCCCAGGAATGCGATCCGCATCGCCACAGCCCCGAGTGTATGGAGGCCGGCTCCGTCGTCGTTAACCGAAGGTGACCTGGTACGTCGAGCGGTTGTTGCTCGCGATCTGCTCGCCCAGAACGGGTTGCACGGTCACCTCCAGCGTCAGCTGCTGGCCGGAATCGGGGGCGGGGTCGATCGGGATCGTGGCGGTCTGGATCGCGCCGGCGGCGACCCGGGGGATGGTGGCATCGCCGGAGATCGTCTGGGTGCCGCCGGTGAGCTCGAAGCTGACCCCGATGTCGGCCTCCTCGGAATCGCCCTGGTTCTGCACCTGGACCTCGATCTCGGGAGAGCCGGTGCCGCTGATCGTCGCCGCGCTGCTCGGATCGAGAGTCACGTCGCCGGGCTGGATTGTGGTCTGGTAGAGCGCCAGGCCGTGGGTGCCGCTGGTGGCCTGCTGCTCGCCAGACACCAGCGCCAGCGCTGACGAGACCTCCAGCGGATCCAGCCAGCGCTGGTCGGCGAGGAAGATGCTCTCGGGAGCCGTCGCGTCGATGCCCTGGTCCTGAAGCTCGGCATTGATCTGCGCCCGCGCCCGCTCATAGAGAACGTCGCTGGCCAGGAAGTACCTCATGTAGCCGGCGATCGAGTCCACGGCCTCCCTGCGCCCCTGGTCGCCAAGCGCCACGGAGATCTGGTCGGAGATCCCGATCAGGGCGTCGCGGCGCAGCTCGACGGCGAGCTCGAGCTCGCTCTGGGCCCCCTTCAGCTCGTCCGGGGTGTTGAGCTCCTCGACCCGGCTGGCGAGGCTCTCCGCGCTGCCCCGATACGTATCGATCTGGGCCTCGAAGGTCAGGGCGCTGCGGTTGCCGGGGTCGCTGAGCCGCGTGAAGAAGTCGTCGGAGAGCTGCTGCGACTGGGCGGCGATCGCGTTCAGGTCGCGGGCGTAGTTCTCGAAGCTTCGCTCCTTGCGCGCGTCCAAGCACCCCCTGATCCCGAACACGATCAGGATCAGGAGCAGCACAATCACGCCGACGCCCATCGCGCGGCGCACCATGATCTGACGCTGGTGATCGCGCTCCCGGCGGAATGGCGGCTCGTCGCCGCCGCGGGTTGTGAGTGCTTCTTCCTCGTCGAGGAATGCCAAGCTCAAGCCTCTGGCCGGGGCGTTGAACGCCCGAAACCATGCGCGTTCAACGTCCGTTCAACGCCGAGAGTATGACCCCTGCTTCGGAGGCCGGCCGGTGGGCGGGAATGCGCACGAAGCCTTGCGCGTGCTGGGAGGGTCCGGGCCATCCACGGCGAAGCTGGATGCGGAATGGTGGGCGAGCTCGTCATGGGACGCTTCCGCGTCCTCGACCGGGTCGGCTCGGGAGGCATGGGCACTGTCTATCGGGCCTTCGACGAGCGCCTCCAGCGGCAGGTTGCGGTGAAGGAGATCGCGGGCGCGGACGCGCGACGCGTCCTGCGCGAGGCGCAGGCGGCCGCCCGCCTCAACCATCCAGGCATCGCGACGCTGTACGAGATGGGCTCCGAGGGTGACCGGGCACTGCTGGTGAGCGAGCTGGTTGAAGGCGCGACACTCGCGGAGCTGGCTCTGAGCGAGGGCCTCAGCGATCGGGAGGCGGCCGAGTTCGGCTCGGACATCTGCGAGGCGCTCACCCACGCCCACGAGCGCGGGGTGGTCCACCGGGACGTCAAGCCCCAGAACGTGATCGTGCGCGCCGACGATGGCGTCGGACGCCGCGCCAAGCTGATGGACTTCGGGATCGCCTCGCTGGCGGGGGCGCCCGCTCTGACGGCGACGGGCGAGGTGGTGGGGACGCTCGCCTACATGGCGCCGGAGCAGGCTGAGGGCGAGTCGGCCGGCGAGTCGGCCGACACCTATTCGCTCGCGTTGACGCTGTACGAGCTGTGGGCTGGCAGGAACCCCGTGGCTCGGGCCACGCCCGCTCACACCGCCAGGGAGATCGGCCAGCCGCTCCCCTCGCTTCGTGAGTATCGCCCCGACCTCCCGAAGGGCCTTGCCGGCTGCGTCGACGCCTGCCTGCGCCCGGAGCCGGAGGTTCGCCCCTCGCTGACCGAGCTCCGGCGCCGCCTCGAGGCTGCGCTTCCCTCGCTTGACGCTCAGCGTCCGGTCCCCCCGCCGAGCGCCGACGAGCATCGCGATCTCCGAGCCGGCTGGCTGCGCGCCACGCAGCTGGTGGCGCTTACCGCCTGGGGCGTGGCGGTCACCCTCGTGGCCGCGGCCCTCGGACGGCCGGGTCTTGCTCTGATGCTCGGCGCGCTGACCGCGCCCGCCATCCTCGTCGCCTCCCGCCTGGCGTGGGCTCCCCTGCCCCTCCTGGCGCCGCTCCTCGGTGTCCTCTCGGCGGCCCCCGTCTACCCTGCCGTGGCGGGGTCGCGCGGCACGGCTATCGAGCGCGGAGTGCTCGGCGCGCTCGGCTGGTGCTGGCTGCTGGCGGGCGCGGCGACGTTGGGGCTGGGATCCCGTTTCGGCCTCATCCACACGGCGCCGCACGGCTGGAGCCGCTCCACGGGCGATGCCGCCAGCGCTCTGGTGTCACCGCTCCTGGCCCCGGAGGCGCTGCTGGGCGCGGTCGTCTTCGCGCTTGCCGCGGTCGTGCTCGGGGTGGTTCTTCAGGCTGGACACGTGGCCCTGGCGCTGCTCGGAGCCCTGCTGTGGTCGGCCGGACTCGAGGCCGGACTCCAGCTGGCGGTGGACGGCGGCGGGCTCACCGACCGCCCGCTCCTGATCGCCGCTGCGGCACTCGTGGCCGTGATCGTCGAGTTCCGCGGGCGCCCACCCGGACCCGCCAGCCAGCCCGCGCCGATTCCCAGGGCCCGACCCGCGATTCAAGGCGGAGGATCGGGCGGAATGCCCTGATTCAGCAACCTGACGCTCGCGCGTTGCCCGCCCAAGCGCGCCCGAGCTTCCGGCGGAGAGCACTCTAGGATTGTCGCCTCACGCACCGGGCAGTGGAGTCGCGCAGGCTCCTGCCCGCCGCCCACCGGCCGCGTAAGGAGCTTCGGATCAGCGTTCTTCGGAATCTCGAACAACGGATTGAGAACCTCGTCGAAGGGGTGTTCAGCCGTGCCTTCTCGTCGCAGGTGCAGCCGGTCGAGCTCGCTCGCAAGCTGGCCAAGGAGATGGACGCCCATCGGACCGCGTCCGTTTCCCGCGTCTATGTCCCCAACCAGTACACGGTCTGGCTCTCCACGGAGGACCGGCAGCGACTGGAGGGATACGAGCGCTCGCTGGAGCAGGAGCTGTCCGGATATCTCCTGGAGCACGCCCGCCGCCACGACTACGCGCTGCTCACGCGTCCCGAGGTCAAGCTCGAGACCGACGAGCGTCTGCGGCTGGGAGAGTTCGGCATTCAGACCCGGCTGGTGAAGCCCCCCGCCCGCCAGGGCGAGGAGCCCTCCCAGGGGGAGGAGGGCCACACGATGGTCTACAGCGCTCCACCGAAGCAGTCGCGGAAGGAGCGGCGCCGACCGGGCGGCCACCTGGTCGAGACCAAGGCGATCGTCACCATGGATGATCGCCGCTACGTGCTCGACGGCCCGGTGGCGGTGCTTGGGCGCTCCCACGGGTGCGACTGCGTGTTCTCGGACCCCAACATCTCGCGGGAGCATGCGGAGCTTCGCCGTGGCTCGACGGGGGATTGGCAGATCATCGATCTGGGCTCGACCAACGGCATCAAGGTCAACGACCGGCAGGTCGACCGCTCGCGCCTCTCGCCCGGGGACGAGGTCACACTGGGCACGACGAGGTTCACCTTCGACATCGAGCAGTAGTGCCCAAACACGACCGTACTCACTAACCGTCGATGGAAACCGAGCCGATCGCGGTAGCACTCAAGTTCGGCTTCCTCGCCGTCCTTTACATCTTCCTGCTCTGGGTGGCGCGAAGCGCCTTTCGCGAGCTGCGCCGCAGTACCGCGCCGGCGCCGGATGCGACGGGCTTCCACCCAGTCGGACCGGGCGGCCGGGCAGCGGCCACCGACGCCTCGCTGGTCGTCACCCGGGGCGGCGGCCTGGAGCCCGGCGAGCGCTTCGACCTGTTCGGGGGGATCTCGATCGGGCGATCGCCCGATGCCGATGTCAGGATCGAGGACCGTTTCGCGTCGGGGGTGCATGCCCGCATCTACTCCCGCGGCGCCAGCTACTACGTTGAGGACATGAACTCGACCAACGGGACGTTCCTGAACGGAGGGCGTCTCGAAGGGGAGGCGCCGTTCAGCGACCTCGACGAGCTGCGGATAGGCGACACCGAGTTCCGGTTCGAGCTCGAGGTGCCAGGAGCCTAGGTGGGCGGCCACCACTGATGCTGCGGGTCGTCGAGCACGCTCATCGCACCGACACGGGGCGCCAGCGCAACGCCAACGAGGACGCGTACTTCGCCCGCGGGCCGCTGTTCGCGGTCGCGGACGGTATGGGCGGCGCGCAGGCGGGCGAGGTCGCCTCGCGCCTTGCGGCAGAGTCGTTCGAGCCCGTTCGGCGCGGCGAGGAATCGCCGGAGGCTTACCTGCGGGCGATCGCCAGGACCGCCAACGCCCGCATCCACCGCCTGGCACAGGCCGACTCCTCGCGGTCGGGAATGGGGACCACCCTCACCGCCGCCCTGGTCGAGGACGACGAGGTCAGCTTCGCCCACGTCGGGGACAGCCGCGCCTACCTGTTCCGCGACGGCGAGCTGAAGCTCCTGACCTCCGATCACTCGCTGGTCGAGGAGCTCCGCCGCCAGGGGCGTCTCACCGACGAGCAGGCCGAGGACCACCCGCAGCGCTCGATCATCACCCGGGCGCTGGGACCCGAGCGGGAGGTCGAGGTGGACACCATGACCTACCGGGCGCGCCCCGGGGATGTCTACCTGCTGTGCTCCGACGGCCTGACCACGATGGTCCCGAAGGATCGGATCCGGGCCACCCTCGCCGACAGCCAGAGCCTCGCCGAGGCCGTCACGAGCCTGGTCCGCGAGGCAAATGAGGCCGGCGGCCGAGACAACATCACCGTGGTCGCCTTCCGGCTGGAGGATGCCGAGGCGCCGGCCGAGACGAAGGAGCAACCAACGCTGATCGGCCCGACCGCCGAGGAGGCGGGGCTGACGACTGGGGCCGTGGCGGAGGCCGCCGCCACCCGACCCCGCAGGTGGCCGCGACGCCTCGCCATCCCCCTCGCCTTGGTCGCGATCGGAGCGGCGATCGTCGTCGGCGCTCTCTACGGGTTGCACCAGGTCTACTTCCTCGGAACCGATTCTGGTGGGCGTGCCGCGCTCTACCGCGGGCTTCCGTACGACCTGCCGCTGGGGATCGAGCTCTACTCGCAGGTGTACGCGACCCCGGTCCAGGTCAGCGCGATCCCGGCCGGCCGGCGAGGCAGCGCCACCGATCACACCCTGCGCTCCCACGACGACGCGGCGGACCTGCTCGCCGACCTCCAGCTGGCCGCGGAGCCGCCGGTTCGCAAGCGGAAGGCGGCGAGCGAGAAGCGGAAGGCCGACAAGGGGGGGCGGACGCAGCGCTCCACGCAGAACGGCGGCTCCGGCGGGGGAGGAGGGCCGTGAGCGCGCGCAACCGCGAGCTCTTGGCGCTGCTCCCGGTTGCAGTGCTGGTCACCGGTGGGTTCACAGCCGTGTTCATCGTCGAGTCGAGCCGGATCGGTGACCTGAGCCTGATCTACGGCGGCTACTTCCTGGCCGTTTGCCTCGGCGTCCACCTGTTCATTCGAGCGCGGCTTCCCTATGCCGACCCGTACCTGTTTCCGCTCTGCGCGCTGCTGGCCGCGATCGGCCTGGTGATGCTGTTTCGGATCGACGAGGGCCTGGCCCTGAAGCAGGCGTCGATTTACGTCGCCGGCGCGGGGCTTTTGGCGGTGACGATCCTGCTCGTCCGCGACTACCACGTCCTGGAGCGCTACCGGTACCTGATCGCGACGGTGGGCATCCTGCTGCTGATGGCGCCGCGGCTGCCTGGGATCGGCTCGCAGGTGAACGGCGCCTACCTGGGCATCGACCTCGGGCCGCTGTCCTTTCAGCCGGCCGAGGTGGCGAAGATCTGCGTGGTCATCTTCCTGGCCAGCTACCTGCGGGAGAAGCGGGAGCTGCTCACGATCACCGCCCGCCGCGTCGCCGGGCTCACGATCCCGCCCCTGAAGCACTTCGGGCCCTTGCTGGTGGTCTGGGGAGCTTCGATGCTGATGCTGGTCTACATCCGCGACCTGGGCAGCTCGCTGATGTTCTTCGGCGCTTTCTTGGCTCTGCTCTACATCGCCACGGCCCGCCTCTCCTACGTGGTGGCCGGGCTTGGCCTGTTCTTCGTCGGCGCCTGGGTGATGGAGCAGGCGGTCGCGCACGTGGGCGAGCGGGTGGACATCTGGCTGGACCCGTGGGGACGCGACGCGCCGGCCGGGGCGGGCCAGATCCAGCAATCGCTGTTCGCCCAGGCCGACGGCGGCCTGTTCGGCATGGGCCTCGGCGAGTCGTTGCTGAGGTTGCCGGGCCCGTTCGCGCCCGACTGCTCCCAGCCGTTCCCTGACTGCGGGAGCATCCTCCCGGCGCCCCACACCGACGAGATCTACGCGCTGATCGTCAGCGAGCTCGGCCTGTTCGGCGCCGCCGCGCTGGTGGTGGCCTACGCGCTGATCGCGGCCAGGGGCCTGAAGACCGCGGTGATGGCGCGGGACGGCTTCTCGAAGCTCTTGGCGGCGGGCTTGACGGCCGTGTTCGCGCTGCAGGCGGTGGTGATCATCGGCGGCGTGGTGCGCCTCATTCCGCTGACCGGCGTGACGCTGCCGTTCGTCAGCTTCGGCGGCAGCTCGGTGATCGCAAACATGATCCTCCTGGGGCTGCTGTTGATGATCTCCAACGACGCGCGGCGCCCGCCGGCCCCACCTGCCGGCCGCCAGCGCGACTGGGAGGCGCTGCCGGCGTGAACGCCCCCATCGTCCGCCTCTACGGCCTGATGCTGCTGCTGTTCGCCGCCCTGGTCGGCTTCACGTCCTACTGGGCCGTGTTCGACGCGGACAACCTCAAGGACCACCCCCAGAACCGTCGCCCGCTGATCGCCGAGCAGACGGTGGAGCGGGGAACCATCAAGTCCGCCGACGGGGTGTTGATCGCCGAGAGCTTGCCGGTCGGCGGCGGCAAGAATCCGGTCTACGTGCGCGAATACCCGCAGGGGGCGCTGTTCGGAAACCCGGTTGGCTACAACTTCATCGAGGTCGGCCGGGTCGGGATCGAGCGGTCGGAGAACGGCTTCCTGGCCGGGGAGCGCAACGAGTTCGCCTCGATCATCGACCAGCTTCGCGACCTGCCGCAGGAGGGCGACGACGTCACCCTGACGATCGACGCGCAGACGCAGGAGGTGGCCACCCAGGCGCTCCAGTCGGCGATCTCCTCCACGGCCGGCGCGAGCGGCGCCGGGGGCTCCGTGGTGGCGATCGACCCCGACACCGGAGCGGTCCAGGTGATGGCCTCGGTGCCCGGCTTCGACCCCAACCTGGTCAAGGACCCGGCGACCTTCAAGGAGCTGAACAGGGACGAGAGCGCGCCACTGGTCAACCGGCCCACCCAGAGCACCTATCGAGCCGGGCTCGACGATGAAGGTGGTCACCGCCGCCGCGGCGCTCGACTCGGGCGAGTTCACCCCGGACACGGTGCTCAGCGGGCGCTCGCCGCAGGAGATCGGCGGCGTGCCGCTGTCAGAACGCCGGCGACGAGCAGTTCGGCGACATCGACATGACCACGGCGCTGACCGACTCGGTCAACATCTACTTCGCCCAGGTCGGGGAGAGGCTGGGCAACGAGACGATGTTCAAGTACATGGACCGGTTCGGGTTCTACCAGGACCCCGAGCTCGGCTATCCCGACAGCCAATGGCGCCGAGCGGCATCTACGACGAGGGACAGCTCCTCGATGCCGGCGACGCGATCGACATCGGCCGGGTGGCGATCGGCCAGGAGCGCCTGCTGACGACGCCGCTTCAGATGGCCGAGGTCGCCGCGACTGTCGCCAACGGCGGCGTGCTGATGCGTCCGACGTTCGTGCAGCAGGTCACCGACCCCGACGGGCGAACGGTGCGAGAAGCTCGACCCGCACGAGCAGTCGACGGTGGTCAGCGAGGAGACCGCCTCCCAGGTGACCGAGATGATGACCAACGTCACCGAGGAGGGAACCGCGGCCGGCCTGACGGTCGGGGGGTTGGCGTTCGCGGGCAAGACCGGCACGGCCGAGATCGATCCCGAGGCGGGGATCAACCGGCCCTGGTTCATCGGCTTCGCGCCGGCCGACGACCCCCAGGTCGCGGTGGCGGTGACGCTCGAGCGCTGCCAGGGCTGCTTCGGCGGCACGGTCGCTGGCCCGATCGCGACCCAGGTGATGGAGAGCCTGCTCAACCGATGAAGCTCGAGGCGGAGACGCTGGTCGCCGGGCGCTACCGGCTGCTGGGGCGCCTGGGCTCCGGCGGCATGGCCGACGTCTGGTGCGCCGAGGACACGATGCTCGACCGCCGCGTGGCGCTCAAGTTCCTGCACGAGCGCTTCGCCCAGGACGAGCAGTTCGTGGAGCGGTTTCGCCGCGAGGCGTCGGCCGCGGCCGGGCTCCAGCACCCGAACGTGGTCGGCGTCTTCGACCGCGGCACCTACGACGGCAGCCACTACATCGCGATGGAGTACGTGGAGGGTGCCTCGCTGAGCGACCTGATCGAGCGCGGGCTCTCCGTCGGCGAGGCGGTGGAGATCGTCCGCCAGGTGCTCGCCGGGGCGCGATACGCGCACGCGAACGGGATCGTCCACCGCGACCTGAAGCCCCAGAACGTGCTGGTGGACGCGAGGGGCGCGCCAGGGTGACGGACTTCGGGATCGCCCGCGCCGGCGTCTCGGAGATCACCCAGACCGGCTCGGTGCTGGGGACCGCTCAGTACCTCTCACCGGAGCAGGCGCAGGGGTTGCCGGTCACCGCGGCGTCGGACATCTACTCGATCGGCGTGCTGCTGTACGAGGCGCTCACGGGGCGCGTCCCGTTCGAGGCGGAGTCGCCGGTGTCGGTTGCCTTGAAGCAGGTCTCCGAGCGCCCCCGGCCGCCGAGCGAGCTCAACCCGGCGGTGTCCCGCGCCCTCGACGCGGTGGTGCTGAAGGCGCTCGCAAAGGACCCGGGCAACCGCTTCGCCTCGGCGGATGAGTTCCTGGCGGCGCTCGACGCCGCCGAGGCGGACCCCAGCGGCGCCGCCCTCGGCGACACCGCCGCCCACGCGGCGGTGGCGGAGGCCGCCGGGACGGCGCCGCCTACGCCTCCCGAGGGCCCCCCGGAGCGCCGGGGCTTCTTCACCCCGGCGAGGCTGATCGCCATGGCGCTGCTGCTGCTGCTGCTGGGCGGGGTGATCGCCTACGCGCTGACGCGGCCGGAGCAGGTTCTGGTGCCGACCGTGATCGGCGAGAACCAGGCGGAGGCTGAGGCGATCCTCGAGGACGCCGGGTTCGAGGTCGCGGTCAGGTCGGTGCCGAACGACGCCAAGCCCGAGGGAACGGTCTTGGAGCAGGACCCGCCCGCCGGTCGACGAGGTCGACGAGGGCTCGACGGTGACGATCACCGTCTCGACCGGGTCTCGGACACCGTCGTGGTGCCGCAGGTCGCGGGGCAAACGGAGAAGCAGGCGCGAAGACACTCGAGGACGCCGGGTTCCGCGTCCGGGTAGGATCAGAGACCCTCGAGCACGGTGAGAGCTGGTCTGGCGATCGGCACCGAGCCCCCGGCGGGAGTCGACGTCGGAGCGCGGACAGCCGGTGACCCTGCTGATCTCGAGCGGGCGCGAAGCTGGTCGAGGTGCCCTCGGTGGTCGGCCTGCAGCAGGACCTCGCCGAGAGCACGCTGCGCGGCGCAGGCCTGATCCCGGACATCGAGCAGCGCGACTCCGACGAGCCCGAGGGGCAGGTGATCGCCCAGGACCCGGCGGGCGGCGAGCACGGTGAAGAGGCACACCACGGTCACGGTCGTCGTCTCGACCGGAGCCGGCTCGGCGATCGTGCCGAACGTCGTCGGGCAGTCGAAGGACGAAGCGAGGGCCGACCTGAAGGACGCTGGGCTCAGCGTCCGGGTCGTGAAGCGGACGACCAGCGACCCGAACGAGGACGACCAGGTGCTCGAGCAATCCCCACCCGCCGGAACGCGCCTTCGCCGAGGGTGAGTTCGTGACCGTCTACGTCGGCAAGTTCTCCGAGCCGCCGACCCCAACCACGCCAACGACGCCACACGCCGGCAGCCCCTGATGCGGGTCGCGGTGCTGAGCGGCGGGCGCTCGAGCGAGCACCAGGTCTCGCTCGACTCGGGCGCCTCGGTGGCCGAGGGCCTGCGGGCGGCGGGTCACGACGTGATTCCGGTCCTCCTGGAGCGCGACGGGCGCTGGACGCGCGACGGCGAGGAGATCGAGCTGCGGGCCGGGGGCGGCCTGCTCGACGCCGAGGTGGCCTTCCCGGTGCTGCACGGCCCGTTCGGCGAGGACGGCACCGTGCAGGGCCTGCTCGAGTGCCTGGACCTCCCCTACGTCGGCCCCGGCGTGCTGGCCGCGGCGGTCGCGATCGACAAGCTGATCTGCAAGCGGGTGCTCGCCTTCCACGACATCCCCCAGGTCGAGTTCTGCGAGGCGGGCGAGGACGGTTGGCGTGAGCAGGCGGCGACCATGGGCCTGCCGCTGTGGGTGAAGCCCGCGCGCTTGGGCTCGAGCGTCGGGATCTCGAAGGTGACCAGCCTCGACCTCGGGCTGGACGAGGCGGTCGAGCTGGCCCGCCGCCACGACCCGCGGGTGATCGTCGAGGCGCACGGAGGCGGCAAGGAGGTGGAGTGCTCGGTGCTCGGCAACCAGGCGCCCCGGACCTCGCCGCCGGGCGAGATCGTCGCCCACGCCGACTGGTACGACTACGAGGCCAAGTACTCCGAGGGCGGCATGGACCTGATCGTCCCCGCCCGGATCGGGGAGGCCGAGACGGCCCGCGTGCGCGAGCTCGCCGCGCGGGCCTTCCGGGCGGTCGACGGCTCCGGCCTCGCCCGCTGCGACTTCTTCGTCCGCGAGGGCGGCGAGGTTCTGGTGAACGAGATCAACACGATCCCGGGCTTCACCTCCACCAGCGTGTTCGCGAAGCTGTTCGAGGCCGACGGCGTGCCCTATCCGGAGCTCTGCGACCGATTGGTGCGCTTGGGAGTTGAGCGGTACGAGGCCGAGCGGGCGTACCGCTTCTGACGCCGCGTACGGTCAGCTGTTCAGCGTGACCTCGTTGAGCTCGACCTTGTAATCGCCCGGGCCGCCAGCCGGGGACACTCGGGTGATCCAGATCAGGTAGTACCGCGAGGGCTTGGTTGCGGTTAGCTGGACGGTGTGATTTGTGCTGAGGTTGTCGTCGCCGCCGAGGGACGTGCCCCAGCCCTCGATCGTGTCCGGCGGAGTAGCCGCCGCGGTGCCGTAGATCTCAGGCATCCCATCCTCCGTCCTCCGAGCGCAGGGTGACCGTGCGGGCGGTGGCTGGCTTGCCCGCGTCGACGATCAAACCGACCCCGGACTTGCCGGTGTCAGGCAAGGTGGGACTGATCCTGTAGGTCTCGGTCGGCCACGCGGTGTCCGGATCACCGTCGATTGCGTATTCGACCTCGTCGGGATGCTCCACGCCCGCAGGGATGCCCTCCGGATCGAAATCCTGCGCGGCGATCAGCTCGATCGGGCCGCCTGCGGGCGCGGTGCCATTTCCCGCTCCCGGCTCGTCGTCTGCCCGTCAGCGCCGCGATCAGCAGTGCCGCGGCGACCGCGGCCAGCACCAGCGCGACCCCGGCCGCCGAGGCCCGCCTGGGCGTCAGGAGCCTGCGGCGAGCCGGTATGGCGTCGAGCACGTTGGTCGCCTGGCCGTGTGCGGCCCCGCCCCTGGCGACCTCGACCTCCAGCGCCCCCTCGAGATCCGCCAGCATGGCGATCATGTCCGGATAGCGCTTCTTGGGCTCCTTCTCCGTCGAGCGCTCGATCACGGCGGCGAGCGCCGAGGAAACCCCCGGGCAGCGCTCCTGCACGTCCGGCATCTCCTCGTTGACGTGCTTCATCGCCACGCCGACCAGGGTGTCCGCCTGGAACGGGACCTCGCCGGTCAGCATCTCGTAGAGCAGGACGCCGAGCGAGTAGACGTCGCATCGGGCGTCCACCGCCTGGCCCATGGCCTGCTCTGGGGCGACGTAGTCGGTGGTGCCGAGCACCCGGCCCGTCTTGGTGAGCCCGTCGGACTCGAGCGAGCGGGCGATGCCGAAGTCCGTCACCTTGGCCCGGCCCTCGGCGTCGATGAGCACGTTCTGCGGCTTGACGTCGCGATGGATGAGCCGATGGCCGTGGGCAGCGGCGAGTCCCCGGCCGACCTCGATCCCGTAGGCGGCCGCTTCGACGACGGGCAGGCGCCCGAGCCGGTCGATCCGCTGCTTCAAGGTCTCGCCCTCGACGTACTCGAAGACGATGTAGGGGTGGCCGCCGTCCTCGCCCGCGTCGATCACGGCGACCACGTTCGGGTGGGAGAGTTGGGCCACGGCGCGGGCCTCGCGGCGGAACCGCTCGAGCTGGTCCGGCTGGTCCGACATCTCGCGGTGCATGACCTTCACCGCGATCCAGCGCTGAAGCGTCTCGTCGCGCGCCAGGTAGACCGTGGACATGCCGCCGCTCCCAAGCTTGGACTCGAGGCGGTAACGCCCCGAAAGCACGGTCCCTATCAGGCTGGTCGCGAGTCCCGTTGTCGCCTCCTGGCTCATCTGCTGAGACTACGCTGCCTTGTCCGCTTCTCCTGGGTGATGGGCGGTCTCGCCCGTCAGTATTGCCCCCGATTATCGCGATCCCGAGGCCGGAATCGGCTCCGGGACGGATTGCTAGATCGACTGCCCGCGCTCCATGGCGCGGATCAGCTCGATCAGCTCCGGTGAGGCCTTGGCGGGAGAGCCCGAGTCGAAGGGTGGCTCCGGGTCGTACTCGATCCCGAGCTGGATCGCCTGCGCCACCTGGTCGCCGGCCAGCCGGCTGGCCAGCGTCAGGGCCATGTCGATGCCGGCCGAGACCCCCGCAGCCGTGATCACCTTGCCGTCCTCGACCACCCGCTGCGCGAGCGGCTCGGCGCCGAACTCGGGCAGGCGGTCCACAAAGGCCCAGTGAGTGGTGGCCCGCTTGCCGTCGAGGATCCCCGCTGCGCCCAATACCAGGGCGCCGGTGCACACCGACGTGGTCCAGGTGGAGCCGCCGTGGGCGGCGCGCAGCCACTCCAGCACCTCGGGATCGCTCATCAGGGCCCGATTGCCTGGGCCGCCGGGCACCAGCACCACCTCGGGGGCGGCCAGGTCGTCAAGCGCCAGGTCGGCCTGCACGCCGAGGGCGCCGGTGTCGGTCCGCTTCGGTCCCGCCTGCTTGGCGACGAAGCGCAGCTCGGCCTCTGGCAGGCGGGACAGGACCTCGTACGGACCGATGGCGTCCAGCGCCGTGAGGCCGTCGAAGATCAGGATCGCGATCTGCATGGGTCCACGCTATCCGGACGAAGTTACCGCCGCGCAACCACCCCGGCGCCGTCGGTCGCCCGGCCGATCCGCTTCGCGCCCCGGGTGGTGGCCGCGCAGCAGCTCGAGCGCCGGCGTCCTCGTCCGCCGCCGCGACCACGCAGCAGAACCCGCAGCCCATGTTGAAGACCTGATCCATCTCGTCGTCGGAGACCTGGGCCGAGCTCCCGGATCAGGTCGAAGACCGGCGGCACGGGAAGCGGGTCGTCGATCTCGTAGCCGACCTCGGCCTCGAGACGCAACAGGTTGTCGAGCCCGTCGCCGGTGATGTGGACGAGCCCGCGGACGTCGACGGGCGAGCGGAGCAGCTCGAGCACCGCCCGGACGTAGATCTCGGTCGGCTCGAGCAGCACGTCGCCGAGCGGGCGGCCGAGGCGTTCGTCGTCCAGGGGGACGTCCGCCAACGCCCTGCGAGCCAGGGTGTAGCCGTTCGAGTGCAGGCCGGAGGAGGGAAGGCCGATCACGGAGTCGCCGGGCTCGACCGCGGCGCCGGTGACGATTGCGTCGAGGTCGACGAGGCCGACGCATGTGCCGCCGAGCTCGTGTCCGGAAACGATCTCTGCCACCTGGGCGATCTCGCCGCCCGGAATCTCGATGCCCGCGAGCTCCGCTCCCCTCGCCAACCCGATCCCGAGTTGCTCGCAGACGGCTGGGTCGGCTCGCTCGGTGAGGATGAAGTCGAGCATCGCGATCGGCTCCGCGCCGACGCAGATCACGTCATTGACGTTCATCGCGACGCAGTCGATCCCGATCGTGTCGTAGCGGTCGAGGCGCTCGGCGACGACCATCTTGGTGCCGACCGTGTCGGTGGACAGCGCCAGCCCGGCGCCGTCGTCGAGCCGCAGGACGCTGGCGTAGTGACCCGGGAGCGGCACCACTCGCGAGGGCCTTCCAGTGTCGATCGCGCGCAGGCTTCGCGCCAGCGCCTCGACGGCGGTGTCGGCCGCCGTCTGGCTCACCCCGGCGCGCTCGTAGGCGCTGCTCATCGCCGCCCGAGCCTATAGAGCACCGCGCCCGCCAAGGCCACGCGGTAGGCGGCATACGGCCACAGGGCCCGGTCGCGCTCGACCAGGTCGATCAGCTTCTGCGAAGCGAGGGTGGAGGCGAATGAGGCGGCGACCCCGGCGGCCATCGCCCGGCCGAGGCTGGGGTCGATGCCCCGGCGCCGCAGACGGGCGCCCTTGAGCAGGGTCGCGCCGACGATCACCGGCAGGGCGACGGTGCGCGAGAGGAGATTGGCGTGCTGACGGGTGAACCGTCGCCAGCGAGCGGCGGCAAGGGTGGCGCCGTTGCGCGACACCCCCGGGGCAAGCGCGGTGGCCTGGGCGACGCCCAGGGCGAGGCCGTCCGCGGGGGTGGCGTCGCCGGGCCCGCGTTCCTGAGGACGGCGGTCGGCGATTGCCATCGCGACCGCCCCGGCAGCCAGGCCCAGGGCGGTGGCGCGGGGACCGCCAAGGCGGCGCTCGATCGGGCGCTCGAACCCGTAGCCGACGATCGCGGGCGGCACGAATGACAGCGCCACCACCGCGGCTCGCCTGAGGTCGAACAGGCGAAGCTCCTCTGCGATCAGGCGGCGCTGGCCGATCAGCAAGGCGCCGGCAGCTCCTGCGTGGAGCGCCACCTCGAAGCTCTTGCGGGTCTCCGGGTCCAGCTCGTCCCACGGCCAGCCTGCGAGCCACGGGAGAAGCGAGAGGTGGGCCGAGCTCGAGACGGGGAGCAGCTCGGCGGGTCCCTGCACCACCCCCAGCGCCACCGCCCGGGCGGGGCTCAGGCCGGGGGCGTCGGCTCCCACTCGCCGCCCCCGCGACGCCGCCTGATCAGCAGGTAGGCGATCCCGATCACGACCGCGGCGATCACCGCGTAGTCGGCATAGTGCAGATAGTCCCTCCACTCCTCCCAGCGCTCACCGACCTCGCGACCGATGATCCCGAGCATCAGCACCCAGGGGATCGCAGCCGGCGAGGGTGAAGACGACGAACCGCCCCAGCGGCATCCGGGCCACCCCGGCCGGCAGGGAGATGAAGGTGCGGATTATCGGCAGCATGCGGGTGAAGAAGACGGTGGCCGAGCCGTGGCGCTCGAACCACCGATCCGCCCACTCGAGATGGCGGCGGTTGACGTGGATCAGCCGGTTGCGGTCGAGCAGCTCGACGCGGCCGTAGTAGCCCGCGGCGTAGGCGATCAGCGAGCCGGCCAGGTTTCCCAGCGACCCCGCGGCGACGATCCCGAACATCGTCAGGTCGCCCTCGGAGACGTTGAAGCCCGCGAACAGCATGATCGCCTCGCTGGGGACCGGGATGCAGGCGCTCTCCAAGGTCATGAGCACGAATATCCCCACCAGCCCGGTGGCGTCGATCACGTCTGTCGCGGCGTTGACGATTGGGTCGAGGATCGCATCGGTCATGCGTCATCAGCATTACACTCGCCGGAATGTCCCGCCTGGATGACAGGTCGGCGAGCGAGGACGAAGGCCGGCGACGATCTGGGCGCGGCGATCTGCGGGCCTACGTGCGCCGGCGGACGATGGACGACGTGTGAGGCCGCTGGTTGCTGAAGTTCGGCGCCGACGTCCTGCTCGCCGCCGCCGCCTTCGCGCTGGCCTTCAGCCTGCGCTTCCTCGATGCGGGCGGCATCCCCGAACGCTACTGGACGATGCTCACCGGGACGATCGCCTTCGTGGCCCTCGGCAAGGCGATCGTGTTCAGCCTCCTGGGCCTGAACCAGAAGTGGTGGCGCTACTTCCAGCTCCCCGACCTGTGGCCGGTCGTCCGCGCCGCCGCGGTGACCAGCGGGCTGCTGGTGGCGGTCTTCACCCTGGCCAAGCCCTACTCCTACAGCCTTCCGAGGTCGGTGGTCGTGTTCGACTTTCTGCTCACCATCGCCCTGCTGGGCGGCGCCCGCCTCGCGAGGCGGATGATCGCCGAGCGACCCGATCGCGCCACCCGCCGCCGCCGGGCGCGCGGGGTGCTGGTGGTGGGCGCCGGCTCGGGCGGGCAGATGGTGGTGCGCGAGCTGCGGCTGAACCCGCGCCTGGGCGCCCGGGCGATCGGCTTCCTGGACGACGACCCCCGCAAGCGAAGCATGCACGCCGTCGGGGTGAAGGTGCTGGGCTCGACGGACGAGATCGGCGAGGTCCTCGATCGCAAGGCGCCCGACGAGGTGATCATCGCGATCCCCTCGGCGCCGGGAGTGCTGCGAGCCAGGGTCGTCGCGGCGTGTCGCGAGCGCGACATCACGGTACGCACGCTGCCGACCGTGTTCGAGCTGCTGCGCGGCGGCGTCCAGCTCACCCGCCAGCTGCGCGAGGTCCGGGTGGAGGACGTGCTGGGACGTGATCCGGTGGTGATGGAGCTGGAGCGGGTTGGCGCCTACCTGGAGGACAAGATCGTCATGGTCACGGGCGCCGGCGGGTCGGTCGGCGCGGAGCTTTGCCGCCAGATCGCTCGCGTGCGGCCGAAGCTCCTGGTGCTGCTCGACCACGCCGAGGACAACCTGTTCCGGATTGACCGCGAGATGCTGGACGAGTGGCACTTCACCCGGGTCGAGGCGGTGCTCGCCGACTGCAAGGAGGCCGAGCGGATGCTCGAGGTGATGCAGCGCTTCAAGCCGGACGTCGTCTTCCACGCGGCCGCCTACAAGCACGTGCCGCTGATGGAGGCGAATCCGCTCGAGGCGGTGCGCAACAACGCGATCGCCACCCGGGTGACCGCTCAGAATGGCCGCGGTGGCCGGCGCGGAGCGGTTCGTGCTGATCTCCACCGACAAGGCGGTCAACCCACGGACCGTGATGGGAGCCTCGAAGGCGATGGCCGAGTGGATCGTGGAGGCGGCCGGGCACCAGCACGCACAGACTCGCTTCGTGATCGTCCGCTTCGGCAACGTGCTGGCCTCGTCGGGCAGCGTCGTCCCGATCTTTCGCGCCCAGATCGAGAAGGGCGGTCCCGTCACCGTCACGCATCCCGACATGACCCGCTACTTCATGACGATCCCGGAGGCCGTGCAGCTCGTGATTCAGGCGGGTGACCTCGGCTCCAGCTCGGGGGAGGTGTTCGTGCTCGAGATGGGCGACCCGGTGCGGATCCTCGATCTCGCCCGCAACATGATCAACCTCGCCGGCTACGTGCCGGACCAGGACGTGGCGATCGAGTTCGTCGGCCCGCGCCCCGGCGAGAAGATCCACGAGGAGCTGTTCAACGTCGACGAGCATGCGCAGCCGACGATCGCCGACCGCATCGTCCGCGCCGTTCGGGTCCGCCCGCTCGACCCCGCCTGGGTGGAGCGCTCGATCGAGCGGCTCGAGGCCCTCGTTTCCGCCGGCGACGAGGCCGGGCTGGCGGATCGTGTGGTCGAGGTGGTCACCGAGCGAATCTCCGACCCCTCGGCTGTACCCGCGCAGTCGCCCGCCTCCCGTACGGACGTTCCGCGCTAGTCGCCTAGTTCGCTGGGGCAGGACCCGACTCGGCCCGGGGCCGGGTTCCCCGGGTCCTAAGATGCGCCCGGCACTGATGCACTTCATCGAGTCGATCGGGCCCATTCTCGGCATCGTCGCTTTCGTGGGGCTGGCGACCCTGGCCTTCCTCCTCTTCCAGCAGGCGCGGGACCTCCGCCGCCTGCGCGAGTGGGCTGGCCGGGCTCCCGAGCGTGCCCAGGAGGCGGCGGAGGCCGTGCAGGCTTCGGGCGAGGCGTCCCGCGCTTCGGGCGAGGCGGATTCGGGCGAGGCGGAGGCGCCCCTGCCGGGAAGGCTCGGCGCCGCCTGGGCGCGGCTCACGGGAGCGGTGACCCTGCGCCTGGCCCGGTTCGAGCGCCGCCTTCCGGTCGACGGGCGCTACATCCTGGGCGTCGCCGTGATCGCCGTCGTCGTAGCCGGCGTGTTGACCAGCGGCTTCGGCATCCTTGGCGACGACGACGGCAAGCGCCAGCGGCACCGCGGATCCGACCCGAGGCCCACTGTCGCGGTGCTGAACGGGACGGGCGTTCCCGGCCTGGCGGCACTCGTGGACGAGCAGGTGGTGAAGTCCGCCGGGTACAAGACCGGCACGGTCGACAACGCGGGCTCGAGCTTCGACAACACCGTGGCGATGTTCGCCCCGGGGCACGAGGCGGACGCGAAGAGGCTGGCGAGGGCAATCAAGTCGGAGCTGGGAGACACGCCCACCCAGGCGATGACCACGGACGTCGAAGCTCGCGCGGGTGGCGCCCCTGTGGCGCTTGGGCTGGGGCAAGACGACTCCCAGTTCGGGGTCGGGTAGCGATGCAGCTGCCGGTCGCGGGCGTTTACGACGTCGCCGTGGACTTCGCCTTCCAGCTGCCTGCATACGTCTCGCTCATGGCCGCCCTCGCCTGCACGCTGCTCCTGCCTCTTTACTTCTCCCAGCGCCGGGACCTGGAACGCCTGCGCGCCTGGATGGAGCGCGAGCCGGGCCATCCCCAGGCAGACATCGCCGCCAGCGAGGCCCTTCTGGATCGGGCCGAAACCGAGTTGGAGGCCTTGTTCGCCTCCCAGCCTGAGGCGCCGATCCCTGCGCAGGCGGCGGAGCAGGCGGTCGCCCAGCCGACCGCGGCGCCGTCGCCGCCCACCGCCGTGGCCCCGCCGCAGCCGACCCCGGCGGTGGGACATCCGGCCGCGTACAGAGTTACCACCGAACGTCCCGCCCTCGAGCGGATCACCATGGAGCGAGCCGCCCTGCTGCCGCATCCGCGCTGGCGCCGGCTGGTCGGTCGTGTCAGCCAGCCACGCGTGCTTTCCGCGCTGGCGGCGGTGGCCGTGGTCCTCGGCCTGGCGGCGATCTTCGGCTCCGAGGAGATCTTGAAGTTCGGCGAAGAGCCGGGTCAGGGGCCCAAGCCGGGGGCGGTCGATCCCGGCGAGGTCGACGTCGCGGTGCTCAATGGGACCTCGGTGCCTGGTCTGGCGGCGAAGGTGGGCGACGACGTGCGGGTGAACGGCTTCAGGCTCGGTGCCGTGACCAACAGCCGCGACCAGTTCGACCAGACGGTGGTCAGATACGCGCCCGGCCAGCGGCGGGCCGCCAAGAAGGTGGCGCACGACCTGGGCGTGAAGCCGCTGCAGCCGATCGACCGGCAAACCGAGCAGACGGCCGGCGACGCGGATGTGGTCGTGATCGCCGGCGCGGATCGCGCCAAGCCGTGAACCGTGCGGGCCCCGCTCTGTTCGGGGCGCTGCTGGTCGCCTCCGTCGTCGTGGCGGCGGTCGTCCTCCAGGCACGTTCGCCGGACCTGGCGATCAAGGTGACCCGGTTGACGAAGGAGATCGATCCGAGGGGCCCCGCCAAGGACCGCGTGGCGCACATCCGCTTCTTCGTCCGCGAGAGCGACCCCGACGCGACGGTGGAGATCGTGGGGCCCAAGCTGAGGCCGGTCCGGACCCTTGCCAGAGGGCCGCTGGTGGCGAACGAGCCGGTCTCGTTCAGGTGGAACGGTCGCACCAGCTCGGGCGCCCTCGCCAATCCCGAGGACCGCTACCGGCTCAGGGTTCTGCTTCCCAACCGGGATCGCGACATGGTCTATCCGCGGCGAATCTCGCTGCGCCCGGCCGACCCGCAATGACGGCCTCGGCGCTCGAGCTTGCGGGGCTGCTCTTCGCCTGCGGTGGCGCCGCGGTTGCCCTGCTGGCTCGCGATCCACGGCTTCGCTACGGAGCCGCTGCGGTGGCGCTGGTGGCGGCGCCGGCGCTGGTGGCAGGAGACGTATGGGACACCCAGCGGTTCGTGGACCTGCGTCACGACCCGGCCCAGCTGGTCGTCGTGATCGTGGCCTGGGTGGCCGCGGTGGCCGGCGCCGCGGCCGTCTTTTACCGCGTTCCCTGGGCGTTTCCGGTCAGCGCGTTCGCGGCTTTGCCCCTCCGGATCCCGGTGCAGATCGGCGGCGAGACCTCTCATCTGCTCCTGCCGCTCTACCTGGTGATCGCCGCGGGGTTCGTGTGCTTCGCGTACCGGGCCCTTGCCCGCGCGAGAGGGAGCGCCACGGACGGCGGGCCGGCCGCGGGAGACGTCCCGAGCGGTGAGGCACCCCTCGTCACCTGGCTCTACCGCGCCCTGGCCGCGACCCTGGTGGTCTATGCGATCCAGACCGCGTACTCGGTCCACGTCTCGAACGCGATCGAGAACGCCGCCTTCTTCCTGGTGCCGTTCGCGGTCATGTTCGTCCTGCTCACCGAGGTCAACTGGACTCCCCGTCTTCTGGGCGGGGTGCTGGTCGCGGTGGCGGGCCTGGGGTTGGTGCTCGCCGCCGTGGCGTTCTGGGAGTACGCGGCGCGCGACCTGCTGCTCAGCAGGGGGGACCTGCTTCAGTCGAATCAGCTGCACCTCTACTTCCGAGTCAACTCGGTGTTCTACGACCCCAACGTCTTCGGCCGCTACCTGGCGCTCAGCCTGGTCGCTCTGGGTGCCTTTCTGGCCTGGGCCCGTGACGCCCGGGGCGCGGCGGTCGCCGCGGCGGTCGCCGGCGTCCTGCTGGGGGCGCTGGCGCTCAGCTACTCGCTCACCAGCATGGCCGCCCTGCTGGTGGGGTTGCTCGTGGTCGCGGCCCTGCGCTGGGGCCTGCGCTGGGCGCTCGCGGGCGGCGCGGCGATTCTGGTTTGCGGTGCCACTTTCCTGCTCGTCAGCGGAACCGGTGAAAGCGATCTGGGCTCGGCGAAGGACTTCGACACCACTACCAGTGGCCGGGTGGGCCTGGTCAAGGGCGGCCTCGAGCTGGCGGAGGACCGGCCCATCTGGGGTTGGGGCTCGGGGTCCTTCGGGGCAGCCTTCTCGCGCCACATCGAGCGTGCGCGCACCACGGTGTCCCACTCGGAGCCGATCACCGTCGCCGCCGAGCAGGGGGCGATCGGGCTGCTGGTCTACGTGGCGCTGGTCGCCCTGGCGCTGGTCGTTCTGTTGAGCGGCGCCGGCGGCTCGGCGGGCACGGCCGCCGCCGCGGCCGGCTTCGTGGCGATGCTCGTCCACAGCCTCAGCTATGCGGGCTTTGTCATCGACCCCGCCACCTGGGCACTGCTTGGGCTGGGTGTCGCGCTGCGGCGCACGCGGCCCGCACCGGCGAGCGCCGGCGCCGCTGTCGGCGACCGCGGCGCCCTCCCTCCCCGCGACCGGCGACCCGCCGCCGTCTAGCCATGTCCCAGTACCTGCGGCGGCTGGCCACGACGGGGGCCGCATACACGGCCTCCAGCGTGGTCTCGAAGTTGATCGCGGTCTTCCTGCTGCCGATCTACACGCACTATCTGACCCCGAGCGACTACGGCGCCGCGGAGGTGATGCTCGCCTCGGTGATCGCGGCCAGCATCGTCGTCCGCTTGGGCGTCATCGAGGCGATCCTGCGCTTCTATTACCTCGCCGGCGAACGCCCGGAGCGGGTCGATCTCGACGGGCTTCGCATCGCTCTTCTGGGGCGCCACGGCCGCCGCCGCCATCGCCCTGCCCTTCGCTGGGCCGATCTCGGAGGCCCTGCTCGATCGCGAGGACGCGGGGCTGGCCCGGCTCGCGATCCTCGGTCTGTGGACCCTCACCCTGTACGAGTACGCGCTGACGCTGCTCCGCCTCGACGAGCGGGCGCGCGCCTACTTCGGGATCACCGTCGCCAACGTCCTGGTGACCATTCCGTTCACGGTCTGGCTGATCGTCGTCCAGGACGAGCGCGCCAGCGGCATCCTGCTCGGCACCTTTGGAACCGGCGCCGCGTTCGCCGTCTGGATGCTGTGGCGCGAGCGCCGGCGGCTGTCGCTGCTGCCGGACTGGGCGCTCCTGCGGCGGATGTTTCGCTTCGGGCTGCCGACGATGCCAGCCGAGCTCTCTCTCTACTCGCTCAACTTCATCGACCGGATCATCCTGGTGCGACTGGTGGGGCTCGCTGAGGCCGGCCTGTACGCGCTGGCGGTCAAGTTCGCGCAGGGCATCAACGTGCTGGCCCGCGGAATCCAGCTTGCCTGGCCGCCGCTCGCCTACTCGATCCAAGACGACGAGGAGGCGCGCCGCGCCTACTCGGTGATCTTCACCTGGTTCGCGGTGGTGCTCGCCTTCGGGGTGACGGGGCTGTGGCTCGAGTCGCGCTGGATCGTGCGGCTCCTCGCGGCGCCCGACTTCTTCGACTCCCACAGGGCCGTCGGGCTGCTGGCGACGGGCATCGCCCTCTACGCCCTCTACCTGGCGATGGTGGTCATCCTGGGCCGCACCGGTCGCACCGAGTTCAGCTTCCCCGCGACGATCGGCGCCACGGCGACCAACGTGATCCTCAACCTGGTCCTGGTGCCGCCACTGGGCATCGTCGGGGCGGGGCTGGCGCTGATCGCCTCCTACCTGGTGGTGGTGGTGTTGATGTACGTACTCACGCAGCGGCTGTTCCCGGTCCCCTACGAGTGGCGGCGCCTGGCGCTGATCGTGCTCTCCGCGGCGGCGTTGATCGGCGCCGGGGAGGCCCTGCTGCCCAGCTCGGGGTTCGCCGGCCTAGCGAGCCGCGCAGCTCTCTGGCTCGCCTATCCGGCACTCCTGTACGCGATCGGCTTCCTCCACGAGGAGGAGCGATCGCGCCTGGTGGCGATGCTCCGCCCATCGGCGGTCGCCGCCCGGGCTCGCAACCTGCGCGCCGCCTCGCCGCCCGAGGACGCCGCGGCCGGGCCGGGAGAGGGCGCCCGGCTCGGCCCCGAGGTCTACGAGGCCGCCGCCCGCGACGAGGACCGCGGCGGGGCGTGACCCTGCCCGCCGGTTGACGCACGCTGCGCGTTGTAGGCCTCGGCGGCTTCGCGCATTCCCTCGCCACGGCTGGGGCGAAGCGCCTGGCGGGCGTGAAGCCAGTACCAGCCGGAACGATGTCCCCGCATGAACAGGGCGGCGATCCCCCGCGGCACGTACGACCACGCCCACAGAACGCGGCTCCCCGTGGCCACCGGCCGCGGGTGATGCTTTCGCATGTACATCGCCCGGCCGCGGTGGAACTGCACCACGCGGCGGGCGCCGGCTGAGCGGTCGGTGGCGAGCTGCTCGTGGTGGATTGCCCTGGCGGCGGGCACGTGGAGGATGCGCCAGCCGGCATCTCGCATTCGCTTCTGGAAGTCGACCTCCTCCGAGTAGACGAAGAAGTCCGGGTCCAGGTAGCCCACCTCCTCGGCGGCCTCACTGCGCACTAGCATGGCCGCCGATTGGACCCAGCCCACCTCGCGCACTTGGCCGCCATCGCCGGCGGAGGTGCCCGAGTCCTGGGTGACCAGCCAGCGGTGCAGGAACAGCGCCTGGGCCACAGCGGTGCCGAGGCCGGGCAACCGCCACGCGCAGGGGATCGGCTGGCGGTTGGGGTCGAGGAGCTGGGCTCCCGCGGCGGCGGCCTCCGGATCGGCGTTCAGGGCATGGAGCAGGGCCGCCGCTGCACCCTCGAGGATCTCGGAGTCCTCGTTCAACAGCAGGCAAAAGCGGCCGCGGGCCTCGCGCAGCAGCAGCGAATTGTTCTCCGCCAACCCGGCGCGGCGGTCGCGCACGATCACCCTGACCTCCGGAAAGTCCCGCCTGACGGCCTCCGGCGAGCCGTCGTCGGAGGCGTTGTCGAGCACCAGGATCTCGCACTCGATCCCCGGGGGGTGCATGCGGCGGATCGCCTCCAAGCAGGTGAGCAAAAGCTCCCGGCCGTTGGTGTTCACCACGCAGTAGGACAGCTCCATCAACCAAAATCCTCGCGGATGCGAGTTCAGATCGTCGACCCCCCGGCATACACGCCGCCCTATGACCGCTCCCTGTGTGCTGCGCTGGCCCGGGCCGGCGCCCAGGTCGAGCTGGTCACGAGTCGCTTCGCCCACGGCCCGGTGCCGCCCGCCGAGGGCTACGCGGTGAGCGAGAGCTTCTACCGGCGCTCGGCGGAGGCGAGCCCCGGGGCGCGGGGCCGGCGGGCGCTGAAGCTCGCCGAGCACCTGGCCGACATGCTCCGCCACCGTCGCGAGGGCGGTCGTGCCGACGTCATCCACTACCAGTGGCTGACCGTGCCGGGGCTCGACAGCCGCCTCTTGCCCGCCGTCCGGCCCCGGGTGCTGACGGCCCATGGCTGGCTTCGCGAGGAGGCCTGGCGGGAGCGTCCCGGCCGGGGGCTGCGCCGGCTCTGGGAACGGATGGACGCGATCGTGACCCTGTCGGAGCACGGGGCGCACCGTCTGCGAGAGCAGGCGGGGATCCCGGCGGAGCGTGTCCGCGTCATCCCGCACGGCGCCTTCGACTACTTGACGCGGCTTCCGGATCCCCAGCCGCTGCCGGATGAGCTGGCCGCGGTGGAGGGGCCCGTGATCCTGTGCTTCGGCCTGATCCGCCCCTACAAGGGCGTCGACCTGCTGCTGGAGGCCTTTCGCTCCGTCGAGGGGGCCGAGCTGTGGGTGGTCGGCCGGCCGCTGGGGGTCTCGCTGGACCAGTTGCGCGTGCTCGCCTCGCGGGCGCGTGGCCGGGTCCGCTTCGTGCCCCGATTCGTCTCCGACAGCGAGGTCCCGGCCTACTTCCGCCGCGCCGACCTGGTCGTCCTGCCCCACCGCGACGCCGAGCAGTCCGGCGTTCTCTACGTCGCGCTCGCCTTCGCGAAGCCGATCGTGATGAGCGCCGTCGGCGGCTTCGGCGAGGTGGCCGAGCACGGGGCGGGGCGGCTCGTGCCGCCCGGCGACACCGAGGCGCTGGCAGCGACGCTCAACGAGCTGCTCGCCGATCCCGCCGCCCGCGAACGGCTCTCGGCCGCCGCCCGCGCCGCCGCCGCCGGCCCCTACTCCTGGGACGCGGTCGCCGCCGAGACCCTGGCGCTCTACCGGGAGCTGGCGGCGTGACCGTCCTGGCGATCGCCTTCTGGATCTCAGCCGGCCTGCTCGTATACACACACCTGGGCTATCCGGTGTTGCTGTGGCTGCTGGCCGCGACTCCGTGGTGGCGAGGCAGATCCGGCCCCGACAGCCGAGCCGCCGCCCAGCGTGTCGCTGATCGTCGCGGCGCACGACGAGGAGGCGAGCATCGTGAGCTGGGTCCGGTCGACGCTGGCCCTCGAATATCCGCGCGAGCGGCTCGAGGTCGTCGTCGTCTCGGACGGCTCCACCGACCGTACCCTCGAGCGAGCGACGGAGGCCGGCGCCGATCTGGTCATGGAGGTGCCACGGGGCGGCAAGGTCGCCGCGCTCAATGCCGCGGCCGAGAGAGCGCGGGGCGAGGTGCTGGCCTTCTCCGACGCCAACTCGACCTGGGAGCCCGATGCCCTCGGGCGCCTGGTCGCCCGCTTCGCCGATCCCAAGATCGGCTACGTCTGCGGCCAGCTTCGCCTCGTGGGGGAGGGCGGCGAGAACCAGGAGGGGCTGTATTGGCGCTACGAGATGGCTGCCCGGGCACTCGAATCGCGCCTCGCCGGGGTCACGGCGGGCAACGGGGCAATCAACGCGGTTCGCCGCGAGGCCTACATCGCGCTCGAGCCAACCCGCGGCCAGGACATCTCCCTCCCGTACGAACTCACCAAGCGGGGCTGGCGCGCCGTGTTCGAGCCGGGGGCTGTCGCACGTGAGCCGATGGCGGCGACGCTCGGCTCGGAGTTCCGCCGCAAGCGACGGATGCTGGCCGGCGCCTGGGCGACGATGCTGCGGCACGGAATGCTCTCGCCGCGCGGCTACGGGCCCGCCTACGCCTTCGAGATCCTCTCCCACCGAGCCCTGCGCTATCTCTCGCCGATCCTCCACCTGGTCGCGCTGGGCACGAACCTGGCCCTCGTCGGGCAGGACTCGGTGTACGTCGTCACCCTCGCCGCTCAGCTCGCCCTGCTTGCCGCCGCCGCGCTGGCGCCTGCGGTGCCGCTGCGTGTCTTCCAGGTCGCCCGCTACTACGTCGCGGTCACAGCGGCGAGCGCCGCCGGGCTCTGGGACTACCTGCGCCGCGGTGTGCCGCGAACCTGGGAGAAGGCGGAGGGGACGCGATCCGAGGCTGGGCCATGAGCCGGGCGCTGGACCTCGCGCTCGCCGCCATCGGCCTGGTGCTGGCGGCGCCTCTGCTGATGATCGCGGCGATCGCGATCAAGCTCGATTCGCGGGGCCCGGTGGTCTACCGCCAGCGCCGGGTCGGCAAGGATGGCTTGCTGTTCGAGGTCCTGAAGCTCCGCACCATGCGACTCGGCGCCGATCCCGTGGGCGTCGGCACGCCGGTGCTCGAGGACGACCCCCGGGTCACCCGGGTCGGCGGGCTGCTTCGCCGCTTCTCGCTCGACGAGGTCCCCAACCTGGTCAACGTGCTGCGCGGCGAGCTGGCGCTCGTCGGTCCCCGTCCGACGCTCGCCGCCCAGGTCGAGCGCTACACGGAGCACCAGCGCCGCCGGCTCGAGGTGAAGCCGGGGATCACGGGCTGGGCGCAGGTCAACGGCCGCGCCGGGATTCCCTGGGAGGAGCGGATCGAGCTCGACGTCTGGTACGTGGACCACCGCTCGCTGGCGCTCGACCTGCGCATCCTCGCCCGCACCGCCCGGCTCCTGCTCAGCGGCCGCGGGCTGTACGGGTAAGGTGCTGGGCATCGCCAAGCCGGGATGCAACCGGCGAGCCCTGTTTGCATCGCTCGCGACGCTGGCCGCCATCGGCGCGTTCGCGGCCACCAGCACGACTCACGCGGGGACCCGCGCCGGCGTTACTTGTCGCTTCAACAACGCCGAACACAGGCTGACCGTCAGGTTCCACAACGACGATGCCAACGGGGGAATCGTCCGGGATGGTGACGACCTCGTCGTCCATGACGTCTTCGGGCCGCTGGGCTGCGCCGGCGCGCAGGACCCCACCCGCTTCAACACCGAGCGCGTTCGCGTTCGTACCCGGGCGGCGAGCGTGGACGACCTCGATTTCGACCTTGCGGCTGGGCCGTTCGCGCCGGGGTTCAGCGATGAAGGGGACGGCTCGTCCGAGATCGAGTTTGCGGTCACGTTCCCAGCGGGGTTGGACAGCCGGGTGGGGATCCATGGGAGACGGCGTGCGGACCGGATCGTTCTCGGAAAGCTGGCTCCGGGTCGGGGCGTGAACCTGAACGCCGCCGAGGATGTGGACGACCCCGACGTGACCATCCGCGGGGCAGCACCCCTGGTCGGTGGCTTTGGCGGAGCGGACGTCATCTCGGCGCGCGGCCGCGGCGGCGCCTTCATCGGCCCGTTTCCCAGCACGGTGGTCGCCTTCGGCATGCGCGGCGACGACGTACTCAGCGGAGGCCCGGCGCGCGACTACTTGATCGGCGGCCGAGGGCACGACACGTTGAAGGGCGGCCACGGCGGGGACTTCCTCGGCGCTCGCGACGGCACCCGCGATGTGGTCAGGTGCGGACGGGGCTCCGACCACGCCGAGGTCGACCGCATCGATCGGCGGCGTGACTGCGAGGACGTGCGCACGAAAGGACCATCGCCCGGCTGATGCGCGCAGGCCAAGTCGCTGCTCGTAGAGGCCACTTCAACCTGAACGCGACGCGAGTCACACTTCGAGTCAATGGCGCAGGTGGCTGGACCCTCGCTGCGGACAGGTAGGGTGCCCGCGCGATGACGAGCATCGAGCTTCGCGACTTCGAGCCCGGGGACGCGGCGACCGTCCAACGCTGGTTCAACGACCCCCGGGTCACCGCCGACCTGGTGGGCCGCCGGCAGAGCTTCACCGAGGATGACGCCCGTGGGTGGGTCGAGCGGGCGATGGACCAAAGCCGCGACCGCAAGTGGGCGATCCTGCTGGACGGCGGCACCGAGCCGGTTGGCTTCGTGGCCCTGTTCGGGCTCGAACGCGATACCGGGCCGGAGCTCGCGGTGCTGGTCGGCGATCCGGACGCGTGGGGCAAGGGCGTCGCCCGCGAGGCCGAGCGCCAGGCGTGCATCCACGCCTTCGAGGACCACGGCGCCCATCGGATCCATGCCGAGATCCCGGCCACCAACCGGGCCGCCCAGAAGGTCGTCACCCATCTCGGGTTCAAGCGCGAGGGCGTCATGCGCCGGGCGATTCGCCGCGGCGACGAGACCGTGGACAACGAGGTCTGGGGGCTCTTGCCCGAGGAGTTCACCGGATTTGGGGACGGGCCGAGCTGAGCGCCGATCGCGATCCGCTGCCCGCCGAGCTGCTTGCCGACCGAGGGATGGCGGCGGTGACGGACGACTTCTTTCGCTCCCGCCCCTTCTACGACGCCGAGGGGGTCACGCACACGCTGCGGATCGAGGGCGCCGGCGCGGCGATCGCGCTGCCGCTGCTGGTCAGGGAGATTCCCGGCACGGAGCTGTCGGACGCAACCTCGCCCTACGGGTATCCGGGCGCGGCGGTGCGCGGGGAGCGCGGTAGGCCCCCCGATCCGGCCGGGATCGACTGGTCGGGCACCGGGCTGGTGAGCGTCTTCGCCCGCGAGCGGCTGGTCGACGAGCCGTTCCTGGCGGGGGCAACCGAGCGCTCCGTCGTCCAGGTCCACGACCCGTCGCGACCGCGGAACCTACGGTCGCGCTTCGGCGAGCAGATTCGCCGCAACCGCAAGCTCGGCTACCAGCTCGAGGTCCTTCCCGGGCCCGAGACCTCGGCCGCTGAGCGGGCGAGCTTCCACGCCGTCTACACGGAGACCATGAACCGCGCGGATGCGGCGGAGCGCTACCTCTTCGAGCCGGAGTACTTCGGCACGATCCTCGGCTTCGAGCGCTCCTGGCTGTTGCTCTGCCGCAGCCCCGGGGGGGCCACCGCAGCCGGGGGCATCGCGGCGCTGTCCGACGGCCTCCTGCACTACTACCTCGGCGGCACCGCCGAAGCCCAACTGGGCGACTCCCCCTTCAAGAACGTCGTCGAGGCGATGATCGAGCTCGCCGCCGAGCTCGGCGTCCCCCTCAACCTCGGCGGCGGGGTTCGGCCCGGCGACGGCCTGGAGGACTTCAAGCGCGGCTTCGCCAACGGCGAGCTTCCCTTTCGCACGCACGAGATCGTCTGCGATCCCGAGGCCTACCGGCGGCTCAGCGCGGGCCGCGAGGACCCCGGGTTCTTCCCGCTGTACCGCGCGCCGGCGTCCTAGTGCCGCCATACCTTCCGTGATGCCGTGACGCTCCCGTTCCTGCCTCTCGCCCACGGGCTCTTGGTCGGCCGCCAGGACCTGCCAATTCCGGCCTGGCTGTTCGCGTGGGGGGCGTCGGTCGTGCTGATCGTCTCCTTCGTCGCCCTCACGGTCGCCTGGCGGGACTCGAAGCTCTCCTCGGACCGCTGGCGCCCGGTCTCGGAGCGGCTCTCGCGTCCGCTCACCAGCCGCGCCACCGAGGTCGTCACCGGCGCGATCGGCGTCTTCCTGCTCGGAGTTGTCGTCTACGCCGGGCTGGAGGGGACCGACGAGCCGAGCCTGAACTTCGCGGTCACCTTCGTATTCGTGACCTTCTGGCTCGGGATGGTGGTCCTCAGCATCCTGCTCGGCGACCTGTTCCGGGCCTTCAACCCCTGGCGGGCGATCGCCCGGACCGTGGGGGCGGTGTTCCGGCTGATCGCTGGCCAGCCGCACTCGGCGCCGCTTCGCTATCCCGAGCGGCTCGGGCGCTGGCCGGCGGCGGCCGGGATCGTCGCCTTCGTTTGGCTCGAGCTGGTCTACGCGACCAGCGGTCTTGGGGCGGTCGGCTTGCAGCCCACGACGGTCGCGGCCGCGACGCTCGCCTACACCGCCTACACGCTGATCGCGATGGCGCTGTTCGGGGTCGAGACCTGGCTCGCGCGCGGAGAGGCCTTCTCCGTCTACTTCGGGATGTTCTCGCAGCTCGCTCCGCTGGAGGTCCGCAACCGGCGCCTGGGGGTCCGTCGCCCGCTGGCCGCAGCCACTCACTGGGCTCGGGTCCCCGGGTCGATCGCCGTGGTCGTGGCCACGATCGCCTCGACGACCTTCGACGGCGCCCAGGAAGGGCTGTGGGAGCAGCCGGTCCGCGACCTCTTCGACCGTCTCACCGACCTCGGGCTCGGGACGACCGCCGCCTTCCGGACCTCGGAGTCGATCTTCTTCGCCCTGACCCTGGCGGGAGTGGCGGCGATCTACTGGGCCGGCGTGCGCGGGATGCGCACCGTGCGCGGCTCCCCGGCGCTGAGATCCCTCGGCCGCTCCTTCGCCCACACGCTGATCCCGATCGGGGTCGCCTACCTGGCCGCGCACTACTTCAGCCTGGTCGTGTTCGCGGAGCAGGCGCAGTTCACCTACCTGCTCTCGGATCCGCTCGGCGACGGCTCCGACCTGTTCGGCACCGCCTCGAGCGGGATCGACTACGGGCTTCTGAGCGCCAACACCATCTGGTACGTGCAGGTGGCGGCGCTGGTCACCGGACACGTCGCCGGCCTCTTGCTCGCCCACGACCGGGCGATCACCGTCTACGGCGACCCACGTCGCGCCTCGCGGTCGCAGCTGTGGATGCTGCTGGTTATGGTGGCCTTCACCTGCCTGGGCCTGTTCCTGCTCTCGCAGGCCAACGCCTGATGCTCCTCCCCCTCGCACACGCCGCGCATTGGTACTTCTGGCCGCTCTACCTGCTGCCCGTGCTGATCGTGCTCTGGTCGGCGATCGCCACCACGCTCCGCGAGCGGCGGGCGAGCAGCGAGGAGGAAGAGCGGCGCAGCGAGTGAGCAGTACGCCTACGGGGTGAACGCGACCGCCTCGGGGCCGCGGCCGCGGAACTGGTCGCGGAAGTCGCGGATTGCGTCCAGCGTCTTCGCCCCCTCGTAGGTCTTGCACCCCATGAGTTGCGTCCAGGCCGTGGCCGCAACCTCGTACGGCATCTGCCGATTCGGGAACAGCAGCATGCCGGACGGGCTGTCGTCGAAGACCCCCTTGAGGGCCAGCTGGTCCGCCTCCGGCAGGTCCGGCGCGTACTGGATCTCGACCCGGCCGTGCTCGAGCGAGTGGACGAATTCGATCAGCTCGGGCGTCTGCGCGTAGGCGCCGTCGGCCTGCATGAACGGGTTGGTGACATGGTTGCCCGAGGTCGGCGGGTTGGTGCGGTAGTTCGGCGGTTTGGCGTCGGGCTCCAGGTGCGTGCCTCCCTCATCCGGCAGGCCGACCCGCAGAACGCAGCCCGCGTCGGCGGCGGCGTTCTCCAGGTCCAGGTTCTCCACCGCTGGCGGAGCGGTGCCCTCGCGAGCGTCGGGTGTCACCCCGTTGAGGCTGCCCGTGCTGGTGTCGATGTGGGCGGCGGCCGGCGTTCCCTCGCTCGAGCCTCCCCCGCCGCTGGCGATCACGATCACGATCCCGACCAAAACGGCTGCAGTCAGCACCCCGGCGACCCCGTAGCCGAGGATCAACCGCTTTCGCGCCCCCAGGGCCTCGCGCCGCTCGGCCTCGAGCCGCGCGGCCCGGAGTCTCTCCTTTTCCTCCTTGCGGGTCGCCATCCGGCGCGCCAGGGTAGCCGATGCGGCTTAACCCAGCCTAACCCGCGATATCGCCTGCAGCGCGCGCCGGACGCGCGCCCTGCCGCTGGGGCTCGGCGTAGACCTGGTCGAGGAAGTCCGCCAGCTCGTCATCCAGCCGCCCGGGGCTGAGCCGCCACTCGAGAATCGAGTTGGCGTCGACCAGCCTGGCGTTGGGCACCTCCTCCACCAGCATGTCGGCGTCGGAGAACGGGTGCAGCGGATCGTTGGGATGCCCGATCACCAGCGCCGGGTGCTCGATCCGCTGGCGCTCCTCGCGAGGCGGCGCCGCGCCCCCGAACAGGACTCCCTCGAGCACGGCTGCCGTGGAGTCGGGGTCGCGGCGCAGCCAGTCGAGCCCGATGTCCAGGAGGTAGTGGGTGCGGGGAACGCGCTGGAGCACCTGCGAGGCGCCGCTCAGCAGCGGCTTGCCGAACGCGCAGGGCCAGAAGGATCGGCGTGAAGATCAGCGCGGCGCCCAGTAGCGCGTCCTCGAGAACCGGCATCTCGATGAACAGCCCGCCGGCGCTCTCGGGGTGGTGGACGGCGAGCTCCAGGCTTACGTTCGCCCCCAGCGATGTGCCTCCGACCACCGGGGCCCGAAGCCCGAGATGGTCGACCAGCGCCGCCGCCTGGCTCGCCAGCGAGCCCATCGAGTAGATGCGCATGTCGTCGGGCTTGTCGGAATCGCCGTGGCCGAGCAGGTCGACCGTGATCACGCGATATCCGCGCTCGGCCATCTCCGGCGCCAGCCGGTCGTACATGCGCCGGTTCATGAGCAGGCCGTGAATCAAGACCAGGGCTCGGTCGCCCTCGCCGTGGACGTCGTAAGCGATCCGGTGGCCGCGGTAGTGGAAGAGCCGTCGCGCGTCAGCCATCAGGGCGGCGAAGTCTATTTGAGGCTCGCGGGCGCCGGGGCCGGTGCCGGGGCGGGCGCGAAGGGCGCCCGCTCCCACGGTCGCGCGACTCTCAGCGCGCCGAGCACGGCGCGCGTCGCGGGCGCCTTGTTCAGCGTGTAGAAGTGGATGCCCGGCGCACCGCCGGCGAGCAGCTCCTCGCACTGGCGCGCCGCGTAGGCAACGCCGAGCTCGGCCTCGGCGTCCTGGTCGCCCCCCAGGGCCTCCATCGCCTTCGTCAGCGGGGGCGGGATCGAGGCCGCGCAAAGCTCGCAAAAGCGCGCGATCTGGGCGTAGCTGGCGATCGGGATCACGCCCGGGATGATCGGGACGTCGATTCCGGCTGCGCGGGCGGCCTCCACGAACTCGAAGTAGACGCGGTTGTCGAAGAAGAGCTGGGTGATCAGGAAGCTGGCACCCGATTCGACCTTGGTCTTCAGGTAGGCCAGGTCGGCCTCGAGGCTGGGAGCCTCGGGATGAACCTCCGGGAAGCAGGCGCCGCCGATCGCGAACTGGTAGCGCTCGGAGACGAAGGCCGCCAGCTCGGAGGCGCAGTCCAAGCCGCCCTCCGGCCGCTTGAACTCGGCCTCGCCGCGCGGCGGGTCGCCGCGCAGGGCGAGCAGGTTCTCGATTCCGTCCGCTTGCAGCCGGTCGAGGATCTCGACCAGGCCCTCGGTCGTCTCGCCGACGCAGCTGAGGTGCGCCATCGTCTCCAGGCGATGCTCGGTCTTGATTCTGTTGACGACCTCGACCGTGCCGTCGCGCGTCGCCCCGCCGGCGCCGTAGGTGACCGAGACGAACGACGGCTCGAGCGGCTTCAGCGCCTCAACGGTCTCGAACAGCGTCTCGCACGCCCTCCGGCGTGCGCGGCGGAAAGAACTCGAACGAGAACACGGGTCTCCCGGTGGCGAGAATCGTGTCTATGCGCATGGTCGGGAGATGGTAGAGGCGTGCGGGACGGGGCTAGCTCGGCAAGTCGCTCCAGCTCAGGATCACGGCCCTGTCGTGCTCGTAGCCGAGCGTGCTCAGCGTGCCGGTGGCGAGCGCGAACAGGGCCCCGTCCTCGGGCGCCAACCCGAGCCAGCGGGCGGCGAGCACGCGGAGCATGTGCCCATGACCGAAGGCGACGGCGCCGGCGCGGGCGGCGCGAACCTCGGCGATCACCCGATCGGCACGCTCCCCCACGTCGGCGGCCATCTCCCCGTTCGGACAGCCGTCACGCCACAGGCTCCAGCCGGGGCGCCCACGCTGGATCTCGGCCGTGGTGATGCCTTCGTAGTCGCCGTAGTCCCATTCGCGCAGCTCATCGCGGATCGTGGCCGCATCCCCCAGGCCAGCGAGCTCGCACGTCTCGGCCGCTCGACGCAGCGGGCTGGTCAGCACGAGCGCGAATCGACGGTCGCCGAGCCGGGGCGCCAGCCGCCGGGCAAGCCGGCGACCGTTGTCGGTGAGCGGCAGGTCCGTGCGGCTCGTATGCCGCCCGCTGGCGCTCCACTCGGTCTCGCCGTGTCGGGCGAGCAGGAGCTCGTTCATGGGACAGCCGGGCAGTATCTCGCTTGGGGCCGGGACGGCGTGGGTAGCGAGCTAGCTCGCTCTGGCGGTGACGAGCTGGCGCTCGCGCAACACCGTTCGCGCGCCGTGGCGCGGGCTGAGCGTGATGCTGCGCCGCCGGGTCAGCTCGAGGCCGTCGTCGGCGGGGCGAAGCTCGCTGCCCGCCAGCAGGCTGCGCAAGACGATCTTCATCTCCAGCATCGCGAAGCTCGCGCCCAGGCAGCGCCGCCGGCCGCCGCCGAACGGGATCCAGGTGTAGGTGCCGGGCCCCTCCCCGAGGAATCGCTCTGGCCGGAACGCGTATGGCTCCGGGTAGATCTCCGCGTCGTGGTGAAGCAGATAGGAGTTGGCGACCACGCAGACGCCGGGCGGGTATGCCCAACCCCCGATCTCCACCGGCTGCTTGACCAGCCGGGGAGCCGCATTGGGCAGGACCGGACGCCTGCGCAGCGTTTCCTGGATCGTGGCGGTCAGGTACGCGTCGTCGCCGTCGCGGTCGATCTCATCGACCAGCCGCTCCAGGACGGCAGGCTCGCGCGCCAGCCGCTCGAACGCCCACGCCAGCTCGGAGGCGGTGGTCTCGTGTCCGGCCACCAGCAGTGTCATCAGCTCGTCGCGAAGCTCCTGCGACGACATCGGAGTTTCGTCCTCATGGCGCGCGGCCAACAGCATCGTGAGGATGTCGTCCCGCCCGCCGTCTTCCCGGCGACGCTCCTCGATCAGCTCAAACAACAGCGCGTCCGTCTCGGAGCGAAGCCGGACGAAACGCGCCCACGGTCCGCGGCCGGCAATCTCGCGCTGCAGCGCCGGCAGCATCCCGAGCGGTCGGGCGCCGAACTCGATCATCGCCGTCAGTCGCTTGCGAATCGCGTCGAGTCGCTTCCCGGGATCGAGCCCGAACACCGCCCGCAGGATGATCTCGAGCGTCAGCGCCTGGAGCAAGGGGTGAACGGCGATCGCCTCCCGGCGCGGCCAGCTCGCAACCTCGCGCTCGGCGACCTCGGTCAGCAGGCCGGAGAGCCGCTGCATCTTCTCGCCGTGAAACGCGGGCAGCATCAGCTTGCGCTGCTCTAGGTGGTCGCGCTCGTCCAGCAGGATCACCGAGTTTCGCCCTACGACTGGCTCGAGGATGCGGGCACCCTCACCCGGATGCAGGGTCTCCGGCGGTGCGGTGAAGAGCTCCTTCACCTCGTCGGCGTCGGACAGCATCACGAACGGCGGCGTCCCCAGAAGCCGAATCGTGAACCGTTTGCCGTGTCGCGCCCGGCATCGCTCCAGGTAGGCGACCGGCCGCGCCCACCATCCCAAGGTCTGGAGCGACTTGGGCTGTCTCGGACCCGGCGGAAGCGTGTTGCTCATCGGCGCATCCCTCCGCCTCGCAACCTAACGCCAGCCCGGGCGCAGCCTGTGTGCGAAGGCGCACACAACGCTGACAAATAGGCTGCGCGTGCGCGGATGATCGCCAGCGGGTCGAGCAGCACTTCCGGCAATCCGCCTGCCCGGCGGACCCTCCTGCATCTCGCGCCCCACCCTGATGATGAGGTGATGGGAGGCCCGGGGATCATGCTCGAGCTTCAGGCTAGCGGGCATCGGATCATCAATCTCGTCTGCGGCCTGGGACGGCCGGTGGATCAGGAGCGCCGCAAGGCCGAGGCCCGGGAATCCTCTCGCCGCACCGGGTTCAGGCTGATCGTCCCCAGCGGTCCGGTTGCGCTCGGCTCGGGCGGCGACCTCGACGCGGCACAGGCTGAGTTGACCCGGCTGATCGCCGAGCTCGTTTGCCAGGAGGCGGTCGACATCGTCTTCTCCCCGAGTCCGCATGATCGTCATCCCGGTCACGAGGTTGTGGGCCGCGCGGCGCTCGACGCCCTGGTGCCACTGGGGGACGGCGCGCCGGCCTGGTGGATGTGGGGGCTGTGGGCGGACCTGCCCTTCCCAACGCTGATTGCGTATTTCGGCTCCGAGCACCTCCACCGGATCCTCCAGGTGCTGGACGCCCATGCAGGCGAGCTGGAGCGAAACGACTACCGCCGGCTCGTGCAGGGCCGGGCGGAGGCCAACGCCGTCCTGGGCCCCGAGCGGGTGTTCGGCTTCGGCGGCCGGGGCGGCCGGGGGGAGTTCGCGGAGCTGGCCACCGAGGTGGTCTTCAAGGATGGGGACTGGCTGCTCGGCAAAGCAAGGGAGCTTGACCCGCGCGAGCCCCTTGTTGAGCCGACGCGCCGGTCGCTCTCCGCCTGGCTTCGGGAACCGAGCCTCACGCAGCGCTTCGGGACGCCGACCCGCTCGGATCCATCGCCCCAGCCCGGCCACCTGCCGCCGCTACGGTAACGGTGGACGCCTGGTTCGAGGAGGACGAGGCGGCCCTCCACACAGTTCAGCTAGCGGGGCCCCGGGGCCGGCAGCGCTGCCGGCGTTGCAGACATATCGTTGGTTCGCATGACTGCCTTGGGGCATCCGCTTCAACGTTGGCCGCGCAGCCGCAGACGACTGGCGCTCGTCTCCGTTGCCCTTGCGGCGCTCCTCCCGGCCGTCCTGGGGGCGGTCGTGCAGCCGCTTCACGAGGGCGAGCCCGGCGGCGAGAGCATCATCGACTTCGAGCTCGCCGGCTCAGTCGAGCGTACGGAGGAGATCCTCGGGACATGGCGTGCGGAGGGAGTCCTCGACGACGCGAAGGCGATTCAGATCTTCGATCTCCTCTACCCGCTGGTCTACGCTGCGGCCCTCGCCGGGGGGTGCATAGCTGCTGCGGGGGCATGGCAGCGCGCCGGCCGGCCCCGTCTGGCGGCCGCCGGGATCGCCATGGCGTGGGTGGCGTTCGCCGCCGCAGGGTTCGACTATGTCGAGAACCTCGGTCTCGGCATCTCGCTCTGGGGCGACCCGGTCTCACCCTGGCCCGAGGTTGCATTCGCCGCCGCGGTGCTCAAGTTCGCGGCGATCTACAGCGCGCTCCTCTACGCGCTGACGGGGATGGTCGCTGCGCTCTTGGCGCGTGGGCGGGAGAAGAGGGCCGGACTGCGCCCAGCGAAGAGCCGCTGAGCGACCCGCTCTCTTCCCGGGTTCGCCTATGGGCGAAGCCGCGGTCGGCTCACTCGCAAAACGGCCGCCCGCCCACCGGCTGGTCGCGACCGGCGATGCCCGCACAGTTGCCGAGCCGGATCAGGCGCGCGTCCAGCTCCAGCCGTTCGCCCCCTGCGGGGCAGTTGGCGGGATCGCCACCGAAGCACTGATTTTGGAGTTGGAACGGGTCGCCCTCGAGGTCGTACCACTCTCGCTCGTCGATCGCCTCACACTCCTGGGTGGACGGATCGGCGGCGCGTGAGTATTCGAGGTAGATCGTGCCGCGGGTCCGGATTCCGGCGTACTGGCAGATGGAGCGAGCGCTCGGGCTCGGCGAGCTGAACTCGGTCAAGAGCCCGCGTCCGGCGGGCCAACCGCCGGAGCGGGTCATGAGAGGCGTGAGCGACCGCCCGTCCATGGTGCGGCAGGAACCGGCAGGCGGGCACGGTTGCGCTCTAGCGAGATCGAGGATCGTCGGCGCTACGTCGATGTTGGCGACCGGCCTGCGCGTCGTTGGCAGGCGCGGCTTCCCATCCCGAAAGCGCTTCGGCAGCGTGATCACGAGCGGCAGATGCAGCGCCTCCTCGTACGGAAAGACCTTGCCGTCCGGAAGGCGGTGCTGGCCGAAGAAGAAGCCGTTGTCGGAGAGGAAGATGAAGATGGTCTTCCCGAGCTCGCCGGCGTCCTTCACCGCCCGGTACACCCTCGCCACGCCGCGGTCGACTCCCGCCAATGAGGCGACGGCGCAACGCCAGCGCTTGCTGACCTGCTTTCGCTGGAGGTCGCCGAGCCTTGGCATCGTCCTGAGCGCGGTGGGCTTGTCGCTGACGTCGCGCTCGTTGAACGAGGGCGGCCTCGGTGAGGAGGCGCCCCTGAGGAGCCTTAGGTCGCGGCGCTCCGGAACGGCAGCCCTCCTGCAGCGACTCACCTGATCGCGCCGCCCGCCGCTGTGGGGCGCCCGGTGGTCGAGCTCGAGGAAGAACGGCCGCCGCCGGGGCGCGTACCGGTGGACGAGTCGCGCCGCGTCTCGGTTCAAGACCTGCGTGACGTGATCCGACGGCCGGGTGCCGTGGTGCAAGACCCTGCCGTTGACGTAGTAGTCGTAGTCGTAGTAGTTGTTGCCCAGAACGAGGCGCCACTGGTCCCATCCGGGGGGTACGTCCGACGCCGGATCGGCAATGCGCTTGTAGCCGTTCAGGAACTTGCCGACGTGGATCGTCCGGTAGCCGGCCTGTCGAAGCCAGACCGGGAGAACGTTGCGCTTGTCCTCCAGGGCCGGATATGCCAGCTCGTTCGACGTCACACCGTGGTTGTGCGCGTACTGACCGGTGATCAGGGATGCGCGCGAGGGACAGCACTGCGCGGTGGTGGCGATGTAGCTCTTGAAGGTCGTCCCGTGTTGGCCGAGCAATCGCTTTGTGTTCGGCATCACCTCCCGGGTGAACTGGCTGATCGCTTGGTCGTCCGTCTGGATCAGAACCACGTTCGGGCTTGCGGTGCGCGCAGCGTGCGCTGCTGCCGGGGCGCCCGGCACCGGATGGAAGGCAGCGAGGCCGAGGCCGGCGGCGGCAAAGAGCGCAGCGCCGGCGAACGCGAGCCTGTGGCTGGAACCAGACGACATCGATTACCTGGGGGAACGCGAATGCGGTCCGACGAAGCGGTCGCCCCCCGCGCTTCGCCAGCAGGCGGGCGATTGACCCCGCCAACCCCGCCCGCGAGCGCCGCATGGTAGCGAACGGGGAGTGGGGCACTGGTCACTGCGCTGCCGGCGCAGCCGGGCGCCAAACGTCCAGCGGCGGCGAGGCAGCTCAAGCTCGGCCAGCGTGTGCCGAGACCTCGAGTGCAGGGACTCGGTCGAGTTACGACTCATGACGCTTCGCACACTCCGCTTACTGCCGATCCTGGCCGTGCTGGCCGGGCTCTTGGCGGTCGCCGCCGAGCCGGCCGATGCGGCGCGGTGCCTCGGGCACCACGCGACGATCGTGGGCTCGCGGACGGCCAACCACATCGAGGGCACCGACCGCAAGGACGTGATCGTTGCCAAGGGCGGCGACGACGTCATCGATGGCCACAAGGGCGGCGACATCGTCTGCGCGGGTCCCGGGAACGACAGGCTCATCGGCGACAACTCCAGCGAGAAGCTGGTCGGCGGCGGCGGCAGCGACTACCTAGAGGGCGATCTGGGGAATGACCTCCTCGTCGGGGATCAGCTCAACCTGTCCGGCGACGCGATGGGTCCGGTCGGCAAGGACACCATCTCGGGCGGAGGAGGCCGGGATTTCATCGTCGGCGACAACTACGCGTCACGCGATGCCTCCGGCGGCCGGGACGACGAGGTGTGTCCCAACAGGCGCGGCCCAGGAGGGGGCGGGCCCAGCAGGGACACGATCATCGGCGACAGCGCCGTCATGGGCTCCGGGACGGCCCGCGGCGGGGGCGACGACCACATCTGCGCCGAGAAGGGCAGCGACCTCGCTGGTCGGCGACAGCTACTCGCCCGCGGGCAGGGCCTCGGGCGGGGGCAACGACGACATGAACGGCGACCGCAAGTCCGACATCGTCGTCGGCGACAGCTACACGAAGACTGGAATCGCCTCCGGCAGCGGCAACGACAACGTTCGCGGTCTCTGGGACGACGACTTCCTGTACGGCGACAACTACGCCGCCACCCAGAAGGGCGAGGTGCTGGGCGGCGGCGGCAGGGACACGCTCAACGGGGCCGGCGGCAACGATCGCCTCATCGGCGGACCGAGGGAGGACATCTGCGCGGGCGGCAGCGGCCACGACCGCGTGGGGCACTGCGAGCACGCGCTCCAGATCCCCTGACGGCCCAGCGGACTCAGCAAGCCGCCGCGGACATCAGCATCTTTACGGACTTGGGTTCACCGTCAGCTGGGAGCGGCGTCGCCAGACCGAGAGGGTTCCGGCGGGTGCGCCATTGGAGCTGAGCGACAGCTTCACCCGCCTCTGATTGACCCGGGCCAGGCTGGCCCGCAGCCGGGTGGGGTCGAGGCTGATCGTGGTCGCGTAGCTCATATCCTCGCCGGAGCTCTGAAGGCGGACGGTCCACCGGGGCACGAAGTCGCGGTAGGAGGGAGAGGTCCAACCCGTCAGCGGGTCGTTCCTCCCCCGAATCATCCTCCGGGTCTCGGAGCCGGCGCTCGACTCGCTGTACAGGCTGCCGCTGAAGCCCGGGGCCTGCAGGTCGAGGGTCCTGGGCCCAGCCGGGGTCACGTCGATGTCGGGGCCCAGCTGGAAGTGACGGTCATAGGCGCGCGATCGATTCGCACGGACGCGGTCCACGAGGATCAGCGCCACGTGGGGCTTGTAGAGGAACAGCCTCCAGTGCCGCACGCCGCGGCGACGAAGCAGCGGGTTCGCGCCGCGAACCGCGAACCAGCCGCCGCCCGCGCCGCGAGCCTGCAGGCCGCTGCCGTAGGGTCGCTTGCTCGCCGGGGTGGCCCCGTGACCGCTCACGGTGAGCGTGCTGTGGGCCCGCGGGGACCGCACGAAGTCCCTGATCGGACCCGGCTGAATGTGGTACTCGCCGGTGTCGGTCACGATCCGCTGCCCGTCGTCGAAGAGATCGAAGCTGAGCTCGTCATAGTGCTTGTGAGTGCCGTTGTGGAAGTCGGCCAGCACCGACAGGAATGCCCCCGGCTCCTTGATCACGGCGATGCCGCTCCTCATCAGGGCCAGCATTCCCCGGTCGTTGGCGGCACGTCTGCGGAACACTCGCGGGGGCCTGATCTGATGGCTGTCGCCGAATTGCGGGATGCGCTGGTCCGGCTCGATCAGCCAGCCGCCCACGTTCTGCATGCGCCTCAGCAGGTACCGCAGGCCCGGGCGACGGTGGCCCACGGTGGCTTGGAACCGCTTCAGCAGACCGGCGAGCAGATACTGGTACGCGCTCGAGTTCTCCAGCCAGAATCCCTCCCTCTCGATCACCCGCCCGTGAAACTGGCTGACGAAGCGCTTCACGCCAAGGTAGCGCCAGCGCCTGGCGTCCTTCATGAACCGGAAGTCGCGCCCGAGCGCGAGCAGTCCGATGCTGTCGAAGAGCCCGTGATTCGTGCGGTCGCGGTGGCGGATCAACCATCTGGCGTGCGTCCTTACCGAGCGCAAGGCCGCCAGCGCCTGGCGTTTGCGCAGCTTGTGCCGGCAGGCGGCCGCTCGGACCAGGTAGCCGAGCTCGGCGGCGCGGTCGCCGGTGACCTTCGAGCGCCAGGCGGACCGCGAGGTGCCGCGGGCACCAGGCTTTTGGTGGCGGATCCAGTCCAGGAGCAGCCGCTTGGCCTGGACGAGGGCGCCGACGTGCCCGCGACGATAGTCGTAGCGAAGCACCCCGAGCCAGGTCAGAGCCTGTAGTGCGTTGCGAAACCGGAGGCTGCGGTGGGGGTCCTGGCGCCAGTTCACATGTGGAACCAGCTTCACCCCCGGGTAGGGACCCACGCTGAACCTGTCGCGCCTTCGCGCGTCCTCGACCGCCTCCTGCGAATAGCGCGAGCTCTCCAGCGGCTTGGTGGGTGGCGGGCAGGGGGCTCGTCGCAGCCCGCGCAGCTCGGACTTCGCCGAGGATGCGTCTGCTGCGGCCACGTCCCCGAGGGCGACCGCGGCGGCGACGACCGCGGCCAGGATGGCTGCTGCTCCCAGGTGCGGGCGGCGTTCCATTGCCTGCAGTGTCGCCATGCGGGCAGTCGCTTTCAACCACCCTAGGGTCAAAAACGTGACACCTTCGGGAATCTCGGCTCGCTGACAGATCGCCAGGCACGGTTTCTTTTGCCGGCTTGACAAGTGACCAAATGGTCACCTATACTCCCGGCATGGACGCGGTGTTCAAGGCCCTCGCCGACCCGACGCGTCGCAGCCTGCTCGACGAGCTCTTCGAGCAGGACGGGCAGACGCTGAGCGCGCTCGAGGAGCGGTTGCCGATGACGCGGTTCGGCGTCATGAAGCACCTGCGGGTGCTCGAGGAGGCGGGCCTCGTGACCACGCGGCGGCGTGGGCGCGAGAAGCTCCACTTCCTGAACCCCGTCCCGATCAGGCTCGTCCACGACCGGTGGGTGAGCAAATACGCCGAGCCCTGGGCCGCGGCGCTCAGCGGGCTCAAGCGACGACCTCGAGGAGGAATGATGGACAAGTACGCAGTGGTCGACGGGGCGGCAGCCCTGACGGTGTTCGAGATCTACATCAAGACGACGCCTGAGCGCCTCTGGGAGGCGATCACGGATCCCAAGATGAGGGCGAAGTACAGCTTCGGAGTTGAGACCAGCTCGGACTGGACGCCCGGCTCGAGCTACGAGGGCTCGGTCCCCGGGGTGGTCGATATCGCGGAAGGCGAGAACCTGGAGGTCGATCCTCCGCGCCGGCTCGTCCAGAGCTTCAACGCCCTCTGGAGCGACGACGTGAAGGCCGCGGGGACCTCGAGGGTCACCTGGGAGATCGAGCCGGTCGGCGACTCATGCCAGCTGACCGTCACCCACGATCAGCTCCCCGAGGACGCCAACTCGGAGCTCTATGGCGGCTGGCCGATGATCCTGTCCGGCCTGAAGACGCTGCTCGAGACTGGCGAAACGCTCACGACCCCCGGCTCGCTTCGCTATTCGGAAGCCTCGGACTGGGCCGCCTAGCGAGCCCTTTCGCTCCCCAAAAGGGATGATGTGGACAACACCTCTCATCTGAGGCATAGAGGCAGCGAACACGGTGGCGTCGGCATCGCGGCGGAGCTCGCCGCGGAAAGGAGATCTGGATGCAGTCGAGGAAGCTGGGCTTGGCCGTGGCGGTGCTCGCCGCGGCTGCCGCCATCGTCCTGTTCGTGGTCCTGAGTGACGACGACTCGGATTCCGGGGGCTCCACGCCAATAACCCCCACCACGCAGGCGCCCGCTGGTGATGGCCCCGCGACGGGGCCGGGCAGCGGCCAGGGGCAGCCCAACGACCCGAAGCTGCCGACGATCGTCGTCCGTGGCGGCCGACCGGTGGGAGGCGTCCAGGAGCTGAGCTTCGAGAAGGGTGGACGGATCCGGTTCACCGTCGAGTCGGATGTCGCTGACGAGGTGCACCTCCACGGCTACGACATCGCCAAGGCCGTCGACGCCGGCGGCGACGTCAAGTTCGATGTCCCGGCGTCCATCGAGGGTGTGTTCGAGGTCGAGCTGGAGGAGCGGGTCGTGCCGCTCGCCGAGGTCACCGTCAATCCCTGAGCGTCTCGTGATCACCCGGGTGGCCGCCCTCGCGATCATCGTCGGGGCGGCCGCGGGACTCGCCTTCCCAGAGCCGGCGGCCGCCCACGCCTTGGTCGGCCGCCAGGACCTGCCGATCCCCGAGTGGCTGTTCGCCTGGGGGGCGTCGCTGGTCCTGATCGTCTCCTTCGTCGTCATGACCGTCGCCTGGCGGCGCCCGTTGCTGGCGGCCGAGCACTGGCGTCCGGCTCCTGGCTGGCTCTCGCGGCTCCTGGTCAATTCGATCACCGAGCTGTTGGCCGGCGCGCTCGGCGTCTTCCTGCTGGCGGTGACGGTATGGGCCGGCCTCGAGGGGACGGACTCCCCCGATCGCAACTTCGCGCTCACCTTCGTCTTCGTCACCTTCTGGCTCGGGCTGGTCGTTTTCAGCGTCCTGTTCGGCGACGTCTTCCGCGCCCTCAACCCCTGGCGGGCGATCGCGCGCGCTTTCGGTGGCGGGTTCAGGCTGGTCGCGGGCCAGGCCGCGCCGCCGCCGTTCCGCTATCCCGAGCGGCTCGGCCGCTGGCCCGCGGTCGCCGGGCTCGTCGCCTTCCTGTGGCTGGAGCTCGTGTACGGGCAGAGCGGTTTTCAGACCGTCGGCCTCACCCCGCGCACGGTGGCGATCGCCACCATCGCGTACTCGGCGTTGACCTTCGCCGGCATGTCGCTGTTCGGGACCGAGACGTGGCTGCGCCGCGGGGAGACCTTCTCCGTCTACTTCGGGATGTTCGCTCGGCTCTCCCCGCTCGAGGTCCGCGACGGGCGGCTCGGCTTCCGCCGCCCGCTCTCCGGCCTCAGCGGCTGGGTTGGCACCACCGCGGGATCGGTCGCCCTGGTCCTGGTCACGATCGGCGGCACCGCCTACGACGGGGCGCAGGAGGGGGCGCTCAACGAGACCGTGACCAGCACCGTCGAGCGACTCCTCGACCTCGGGTCTCGGGCCGACGGCAGCGCTGCGGGCCGCGAACACGCTCTTCCTCGCGCTGACCCTCGCCGCCGTGGCGGCGATCTACTGGGCGGGGGTGCGGGGGATGCGCTCTGTGCGCGGCTCGCCGCCGCTCGAACGCCTCGGGCGCGCCTTTGGCCACGCCTTCGTCACCATCGCGCTCGCCTACCTGGTCGCCCACTACTTCAGCCTGGTCCTGTTTCAGGAGCAGGCCCAGTTCACCTATCTGCTATCCGACCCGCTCGGCGACGGCTCGAACCTGTTCGGGACCGCCTCGAGCGGGATCGACTACGGGCTGATCGGCGCCACCCCCGTCTGGTACATCCAGGTCGGCGCCCTCGTCGTCGGGCACGTGCTCGCTTTGGCCCTCGCTCACGACCGGGCGCTCACCGTCTATGGCGACCCGCGCCTCGCCGCCCGCTCGCAGTACTGGATGCTGGTGCTGATGGTCGGCTTCACCTCGCTCGGCCTCTTCCTGCTCTCCCAGTCGAACCAGTGACGGCCTCCCCGGACGCTGGGCTGCGCTAGCTTGCGGCGCCGTGGGCGAGGGTGGTGGACGAGTAGGCGGCGGTGCCTCGCGAGCGCGCCTCGGCGTGGCGTTGGCCGCGGCCGTCCTGCTGGCGGGGCTGACCGCCGTCATCCTTCTGGCGAGCTCGTCGGGGACCTCCGAGGAGGGCGCCGCGCCGCGCCTGACGACTGCCTGAAGGCCTGGAACTCCGACCAGCAGGCGATCGACTTCGGGCGCCACAACTCGGTTGCCCACGGCTACAGCGACGTCGAGGTCGGCTACATGCCGGAGGAGGGCAGCGCCAGCCTCTCCACGGATGCCGATGCCGGTGAATGTGCGGTCGTCTTCGCCGCCAACCAACTCGATCCCGAGGAGCTGGCCGCCGGCGAGATCCATGGCGCGGGAGGCTGGGTGCCGTTGAACGGGTTCATCGAGTCAGACGACCTGGCCGAGCTCCAGAGCGCCGCCGTCGGCGGAGCAAACGCGATCGTCACCCCGCAGGGGAATCTGATCCGGAAGTAGCAGCTCGACCGGGCGCTCGGCCCAGGGCTCGCGGCCCGAGCGATCAGCGGGGATAGGGTTTCGATTTGGGCGAGGACCAGCGCTGACCATGGCCGCCATCGAGATTCAAGGGGTGAGCAAGCGCTTCGGATCCGTGCAGGCCGTGGCCGATCTGTCCTTCACGGTTGAGGCGGGCCGGGTCACCGGCTTCATCGGCCCGAACGGGGCGGGCAAGAGCACCACGCTGCGAGTGCTCCTCGGCCTCGTCCGGGCGAACGCCGGCAGGGCCAGCTTCGATGGCCGGCGTTACGAGGAGCTCGCACACCCGAGCGCCCACGTCGGCGCCGTGCTCGAGGAGGCGAGCTTCCATCCGGGTCGCACCGGCCGCAACCACCTGCGCGTGCTCGCCGCCGCCGGGCGGCATCCTCCGGGGCGCGTGACCGAGCTGCTGGAGCGGGTCGGCCTGACCGCGGCCGCGAACCGGCGCGTCAAGGGCTATTCGATGGGGATGCGCCAGCGGCTCGCGATCGCGGCGGCGCTGCTCGGCGATCCCGATGTCCTCATCCTCGACGAGCCCACCAACGGGCTGGACCCACCGGGCATCCGCTGGATGCGCGACCTCCTGCGGGCGGAGGCTAGGCGCGGGCGGACGGTGCTCGTGTCCAGCCACCTGCTGTCGGAGGTGGCGCAGAGCGTGGACGACGTCGTGGTCATCGCCCGGGGCAGGCTGCGCGCCGGCGGCCCGCTGGAGAGCGTGCTCGGAACGCCGGACGGGCCCGTGACGCGCGTGCGCTCGGCCGACGCCGAGCGGCTTGCCGCACTCCTGCGCGAGCGGGGAATCGCGGCGGAGCCACGACGACTCGAACGCCCTGCTGGTGCGCGGGACGCCGGAGGTCGTGGGCGCGGTCGCGGCCGAGCATCGGGTGGCGCTGGTCGAGCTCGTCGCCGTCTCGCGTTCCCTCGAGGAGGCCTTCCTCGAGCTGACGGAGGACGACGCATGACGGCGTTGCTCCGGGCCGAGCTGCTGAAGCTCCGCACGACGCGGACGTTCATCGCGCTCGCTGCCGTCGCCGTCGCCACCTCGGTGCTGATCACCGGACTCGTCAGCCTGCTCTCCGAGCCGACCGAGAAGTCGGTGCTCGTCGACGTCTTCACCACCGACACCAGCAGCCTCTTCATCCTCGTCCTGGCGATCGTGGGAATCAGCGGGGAGTGGCGTCATCGGACGATCACGAGCTCGCTGCTGGCCGCGCCCGATCGGCTTCGGTTCCTCGCCGCCAAGACCCTCGCATTCGCGGCGGCCGGGCTGGCTCTCTCGCTGCTGATCGCAATCGCGGTCTCGATCACGGGCTTCACCCTGCTGTCGGCGCGCGACCTGCCGGTTCCCGAGGCCGGCGAGCTCGCGGCCCAGCTCGGCCGCAACGCGATCGTCGCGGCGCTGCTCGGCGCGTTCGGGGTGGGAATCGGAGCCCTGGTGCGCAACCAACCGGTGGCGATCGTGGGCGTCCTGGTCGCCTCGTTCGCCCTCGAGCCCGCCGTCCTTGGGCTCGCCCCCGACGTGGGACGTTTCGGCCCCTTCGTCGGCTTGCCGGTCGGCCTGCAGGACATCCCCGGCTCCGACCTGGGCTTCGACGACGTCCTGCTCTCCCCGGCGCTCGCCGGCCTCGCCATGCTGGCCTGGATCGGCGCCGCGTTCGCCGCCGCAGCCGCCCTGCTGCATCGCCGCGACATCGAGTAGCCCGACCGGCGCGGCCCTCACAGCTCTCGCTCGTAGAAGTGCATGACCGGGCCATCAGGTTTGCCTTCGCGATTGCTGAACCCGAGGCTCTCGTACAGGGCGCGGGCGGCGACGTCGTCCTCGCTGGTGCCCAGCTCGATGTGACCCGCACCCTCGCCGCGAGCGACCTCGATCGCGGCCTCCATCAGCGCTCGCCCGAGGCCGTGGCCGCGCCGGTCGGGGACCACATAGAGCTCGGACAGGTAGCACTCCAGCGCTTCCGTCCAGAGCCCCGGACGGAAGCGCAGCAGCGCCAGCCCGTGAGGCCCGGATCCTCCGAGGAGGACGGTGGTCTGGCCGGTGGCGAGGAGCTCCCGGACGCGTTCCGCGATCGCGCGCGGGCCGGGCGTGGGCTCGCCGAACTCGCTGTTGAAGTCGTGCAGGAGCTGGCCGATTGCCGCGGCATCTGCGGGCTCCGCCCGGCGTACGGCGAGCTCAGGGCTGCTGCTCATGTCAGTTAGTCGGCGACGGCGAGCGTGCCCGCCGTCGGGTCGCCGCGGTCGGCTGGAGCATTCTGCCGGCGCGAGCGGGCGATGAACGGCAGCGAGAACGCCGAGATCGCGCTGGAGAGCAGATAGGAGGCGGGATAGCCCCAGACGTCGGCGGCGCGACCGAGGACCGGTTGCGCAACCACACCGCCGCTCGAGCTCATCAACGAGTCGAAGGAGAGGATCGTCGCCCGCTGCTGCGACGGGATCAGGCCGTTGAGATAGGCCTGGCGAATCGGCATCACCACGGCGAACATCAGGCCCCAGACAACGATCAGGCCGATCACCGCCCAGAAGCTCTCGATCAGCCCGATCAGCGCCAGGCTGAGGATGCTGACCGCCTCGGCGGCGAGCAGGGCGGAGGTGCGGAGCCGAAACAGCTTCCGGACCTGGGGAGTTGCCAGACCTCCGAGGATCTGGGACCCAGCGACGATTGCCGCCACCAGGCCGGCTATCCCGTAGGCCTGCGGGTCCCCGTAGAGCTCGAGCAGGTACGGCTGCAGGGCGTAAAAGACGTAGATGCCGACGCCGCCGGTGAAGGGAGCGGCCAGCATCAGGTACTTGACGGCTGGTACCCGCCAGCCGTACTCGACCGAATTCGCGGCAATGCCCTTGATCTCGGCCCACGGACGGCCGTCCCTCTTCGGAGTGAAGCCGATGTCACGCATCAGGGCGAGCGCCAGCAGGAACATCACGACGAGGACCGCCGCCCGGAGGACGAACGGCGCGCCAAGGCTGATCGCCTGGGCCAGGTAGCCGCCGCCGATCGATCCGGTCAGCATCCCCACCCCCGTGAGCACCTGCCCGCGGGCGAGCACGGACTCCAGCGCTCCCTCGAAGTGGGCGGCGTCCAGCGCGTCGACCAGCCACGCCTCCGTGGCGCCCGAGAAGAAGGTGAAGCCGAGACCCAGCAGCAGAGAGACGGCGGCCCACTCCCATAACGGCGCCTCGATCTCCCACAGCACGACGTAGAGCACGGTCGTCACCGCCAGCGTCACGGTCCCGAGCAGGAAGGAGGCGCGCCGGCCCCACATGTCGGCGACGATCCCGGTTGGCACCTCGAACAAGACCATGCCGGCGGTGAAGAAGGCATTCGCGGCGAACGCCTCGAGATTGTTGAGCCCGGCGTCGAGCAGGAAGATCGTGTTGATGCCCCAGATCAGCGAAGCGGCCAGGGTGTTCCCCAGCAGGAGCGTGTAGTAGGTCCGCTTGATCGCTGTCGGGGTGGGCATCACTACAGCCTGCGGCGGCGGTCAGCGCTGAGAGCGCCACCAGATGCAGCGGTCTGGAGCCAGCCTCAGCAGCGGTCCTCGCGGCGGACGCTCCCGGTAGGGCGCGTAGCGAGCGGCATAGGGCCCCGAGCACCGGCTGCTGGCTGGCGACATCGACGACCGTGGTGGTGCCGATCAGCTGAACCCACGCCAGCCTGCTCCAGTCCGCCGAATAGCGATCGACGGTGAGCGCGGAGCTTGGCCTGGCGCGTAGCCACCGCACCCGAGCGAGCTCGCCGCCCGCGACCCGCTTGGGCTTGTCGTCGACCGCGCTCCAGATCTCGCCCTCGACCATCGCGAAGGTGACCGGCAGCACCCGCGGACGACCGTCGTCGTCGAGCAGCCCGAGATGTCCCAGCGGCTCGCTCTCCAGCAGGTCACGGACCCACGTGGGGGCCTTCTTTAGACTCGCGGCCGAGGTCATCGCACGCACCGTAGACCGATTCGAGCGAGAGGAGTCAACGGGATGGAAATCGGCATCGGTCTTCCAAACGCGGTCGCGGGAGTGGATCGTGCCGGGATCGTCGACTGGGCGCGTCGCGCCGAGACGGCCGGCTTCTCATCGTTGGGAACGATCGATCGGATCGCGTTCCCGAACTACGAGGCGCTGTTCTATTTCTCGCTCGGCAACCAGGCCGAGGAGGATGCCCGCCACGGCCTCGGCCACTACCACGCCTTCCTCGGCGAGTATGCGGAGCAGATCGTGGAAGGGGCCGCGAAGGACAAAGGCACCCTCCAGTCCTACGTCTCCGCCTTCGAGGCGGCGGGCGCCGACGAGGTGATCTGCTTCCCCAGCTCCTCAGACCCCGCGCAGGTCGAGCTGCTCGCGGATGCGGTCCTCTAGCCGAGATGCGGGCGCCGCTCAGGTAGCCGCCGTCGGATTGCTCACGCTGCGAAGTCGAGCCTGATCCAGGCTACGACCAGAACTCGTCCCAGGCGTAGAGGTCACGAAAGTGCTCCGTACCCGCGGTAATCCGGGCGTCCTCGAGCTGGAAAACGAGGCAGCAGTCAACATCCAGGTGCTTGCCGTTCTCGCTCCCCGCTGCAGTGATGAATGCCGACCACGCGGCCATCATCATCTGTAAGCAGCTGCTGCAACTCGGCCTGGAAGGTGCCTCCTGTCTCTTGCCCCAGCCGGCCGAAGTAGCCAAAGGCCGCCTCGCGGCCCTCGTGGTCGCCGGCGAGCGAGGCCCGCCCCGGCGTGCGCCACACGGCGCTCTCGTCGAAGAGCTCGGTGAGCGTGTCCATGTCGCCCGAGTTGAAGGCCTCATAACCGCGCCGAACAATCGCCCGTTTCCTCTGCTCCCATAGTTCCTCCTGTTCGCTGACCTCAGTCCGTCGCGACGATGGCCGAAGAGAGCCTGGAGCTGATCAGAGTGGGAACCGCCGAGCACCCACCGCGGCGACCTGGATGCTCTCATCGAGGTTTATGACCCAGACGCGGTATTCGAGACGCTCCTCTTGGGCACCCACCAAGGCAACGAGGCAATACGTCTAATCTACGAGGAGAACCAAAAGACCCTGTCCGGGTACGAACGTTGTCCCCGTCGAGCTGATCGACTCCGGAGACCAGGTGGTCGCGGTGGCCGAAGTCAAGGGAGTGGGGCCCGTGAGCCAGATCGAAATGGATGGAGACCAGTTCGCCTTCGTCTTCACGATCAAGAACGGGCGGGTGGTGCGAGAGCAGGCCTTCCGAAACAGGGACGAAGCCCTCGAAGCCGCCGGGTTGCGCCAGTAGAGAACTCAGGCCCTGTGCGAGACGGTGAACCTTGTCGACTACGCCGAGTGCCGCCTCCATCTGCGCGGCCTGCCAAGACGCGCCCGAAGATCGAGGACATGCATCGCTACTGGTTCGACACGGGCATACCGCTCGTGATCGAGCTCGCGGGCCGCGAAGGACGGGGCTAGGTCGCTCGCACCGACGTGTTCAGTGCCACGGCGGCGCGAATGAGCGCCTTCAACGCCTTTTCATCGATCCTGTCGCCCTCATGGAAATCGATGGCACGCCTGGTGTTGCCTTCGAGGCTGGAGTTGAAGAGGCCTGAAGGGTCCTCCAACGAGGCGCCCTTGGCGAAGGTCATCTTCACGACATTCTTGTACGTCTCACCGGTGCAGATCATTCCGGCGTGCGACCACACCGGAACCCCTCTCCACTTCCACTCCTCGACCACTTCGGGGTCGGCCTGCTTGATGAGAACTCGGACCCGAGCGAGCGTCTCGCCCCGCCAATCACTCAGCTCCTCGATTCTCGCGTCTATCAGCTGAGAGGGAGAGTCTCCTCCCCTTCCTCCCGAGCCGCTCTTCGTGTTCGTCATGGTTGTTGTCGCTTTCTTCATGAACGAGATGAAGCAACCGACCAATGGAGCTAGGGGGACTCGAACCCCCGACCTCCTGGGTGCGATCCAGGCGCTCTCCCAACTGAGCTATAGCCCCACGGTTGGACGCCAAAGATATCGCCAGCCGCTTTAAGCGCGACCAATCCGGCGTCGCATCGGCAGAATAGCCGGGTGAGCTTTCGGGGCCGCCTCACTCTGTTCTTCCTGCTGATCGTCGTCCTGCCGATGGTCGCCGTCGCCGTGCTCGTCACGCACGTGACGAGCGAGTCGGAGACCGGAAAGGCGGACGCGCGGCTGAACGCGGGGTTGGAGGCCGCTCGCGCGAGCTACGAGAACGAGGTCGCCGATGCGGAGCGGGCTGTGAGGCGGTTCGCGGGCGACCCCGCAGCGGCCTCAGCCCTGCGCTCGGGCGATCCGGCGCAGATCGAGGCCGTGGCCCGCGACCTGGCCGGCCAGAGCGGAATCCGATCGCTCGTGATCCGCGATGCGGGCGGCGAGGCGCTGGCGACGATCGGGCCAGGCAACGCCGTCGCGACGTACGAGCTGAATCTCACCGATCCGAGAGTTCGTCGCTGACCGCCTCGACCACGACCGCATCCGAGTACCTCAACCAGGTGAGCCAGCTGACGTCCGACGACGCTGCGTTGCTCGACGAGGGCGGCACGGTCTCGTCAACCCTGGCGCTGAAGGGCGCCAGCCTGCCATCCAGCGGCGATTCCACCGACGTCGAGGTCGGGGGAGAGAGCATGCGGGCGACCACCGCCGACCTGGAGGATCCCGGCAACCTACGAGCTGGCCCTGTTCGGCCCGGTGGAGTCGGGCGGCTTCCTCTCCTCGAGCCCCGTGGTCGTTGCCGCCCTGGTGTTGTTCTTCGCCGTCGCCCTGATCTTCGTGACCATGCTTCTGCGCATGCTCGGGGGCCAGGTGCGGGCGATGCTGGACGCCGCTCGGGGGATCGGCCAGGGCGACTTCAGCCGCAAGGTGCCGGTGCTCGGAGCCGACGAGATGGCGGGCCTGGCGAGCGAGTTCAACAAGATGAGCGACCGCCTCAGCGCCCAGATGCAGGAGCTGCGCCGACAGCAGGTGGAGGTCGATCGCTCGGTGCGGCGGATCGGTGAGGCGTTCGCGTCGGGCCTCGATCGCCAGGGCCTGCTCGAGGTCGTTGTCGAGACGGCGCTGGGAGCGTGCGACGCCGAGTACGGGACGATCGCCGTCAGCGGTCGCGAAGGAGCGGAGGCCGAGGCGGGGGAGCCCTCCGACTCGATGCGGGACCTTGCCGTCGCCGCCGAGGTGGATGCGCTGGAAGAAGACAACATCGTCTCCCGCCACCAAGGCGGCTTCTATGCCCTGGCCACCCCGTTGCGGCAGATCAGCGAGCCGCCGGTGAACGTGGGCGTGATGACCGTCGTCCGCCAGGGCGAGTCGTTTACGCCGGCGGGGCGCGAGGTCTTCCTCTACCTGGCGGGGCAGGTGTCGTCGTCGATCGAGAACATCGCCTTGCACGAGCTGGTCTCAGAGCAGGCGATGACCGACGGGCTCACGGGCCTCTCGAACAACCGCCGCATGCGCGAGCTGATCTCCAAGGAGGCCGCTCGCGCGGAGCGCTTCGGCCACGAGATGTCGCTGATCATGATCGACGTCGACGACTTCAAGCAGATCAACGACACATACGGCCACCCACAGGGCGACAAGGTGCTGCGCATGGTGGGCCGCGTCCTTCAGTTCGAGTCGCGCGGCATCGACGAGCCTGCCCGCTACGGTGGCGAGGAGTTCGCGGTCGCCCTTCCGGAGACGGGCCTCGAGGGCGCCCTCGACCTCGCGGAGCGGGTTCGCGCCCGGATCGAATCCGAGCAGGTCCCACGCCCTGGCGGTGGCGACCCCGTGAATGTCACCGCGAGCATAGGGGCGGCCTCCATGCCCGGTTCGGCCGACCGCGGGGAGAAGTTGATCGCGGCCGCCGACGCGGCCCTGTACGAGGCGAAGCGAGCCGGCAAGAATCGGGTCGCTCACGCACCGGTGGAGCACGCCGCGGGCCGCTCCTGAGCGGCGCCGGGGAGCGGACAGCGCGTGCCAGAAATCAGGCCCGGCTGCTGCCCTCGCGGTGGAGCAACGATGCAGGAAAGCGTGCCCGCACGCCGGGGCAGGTCAGTAGTCTTTTTCCCCGATCGGCGATGGGAACCCTCGACGACGCGATTCGCGAGCACCTCGAGCTGAAGCGCAGGCGCGGCGCCACCGACTCCGAGCTTCAGCGCCTCGAGGACGAGGCGTTCGGCCCCCCGAGCCGACCTGGCGAGCCGGACTTCCCCGAGCACGAGGGCGAGTCGGCCGAGCAGTCCGGCAACGGCGTCGCGCGCGACGGCGCGTCGCCGAAGCCTCCGTGGCGGAGGCGCCCATTCCGTCGCCGCCCGAAGGCGAGCAGGTCGAGCACCCGGACGAGCCGGAGCGCGGCGGAGGCGCAAACCGCGATCTACGACCAGGGACCCGGCGGCGAGCTGGAGCTCGGCGAGCTCGACTTGGAGCTGGACGAGCGGGGAGCGCCGGCGCCCGAGCCGCGGCACCCGAAGAGCCCGGGGACGCCGAAGCGCCCGAGCCACCGATCGAGACGCTCGACACAGTCGAGCATGAATTGCCCGAGCAGGAGGCCGAGCCGGAGGCGCCGCTCGCCCGAGGAACCCCTGCCCGAGCCGCCGAGGAGTCCGAGACTCCGGAGCAGGAGCCCGGTCCCGCGGCGGAGGGCGAGGAGACCTCAGAAGAGGGTGGGTCCGACCAGCAGGAGGAGGACGTGCTCGCCGACACGCCGGACTTCCTGAAGGACGCTCCCGAAGACGACGAGCTGTGGTTCGAGCAGGGAAAGCCGAAGGACTTCGACTTCTAGCTACACGTAGCCGCGGGTCTGGGCGGCCTCGACGACCCGCTCGATCCCGACCAGGTAGGCGGCCTCCCGCAGGTCGATGCCCTCCTCGCGGGCGCGGCGCCGAGACCTCCCGATAGGCGCGGCGCATGATCGTGCCGAGCTTGTCGTTCACCTCCCGCTCGTCCCAGCGGAAGTGCTGGAGGTTCTGCACCCACTCGAAGTAGGAGACGACGACGCCGCCGGCGTTCGCCATCACGTCGGGAATGATGTAGACGTCCTTGTCGCGGAGGATCTGGTCGGCCGCCGGAGTGGTTGGGCTGTTCGCGCCTTCGACGATCACCTTGCACTCCATCCGGGCGGCGTTTCCCTCGTGGATCATGCCGCCGAGCGCCGCCGGGATGAACACGTCGCAGGGAACCCCGACCAGGTCGTCGGGATCGATCCCCTCGGCCCCCGTCGAACTCGGTGATCTGGCCGCCGCCCTCGATGTGGTCGTGCAGCGCGTTGGCGTCGATCCCGCCGTCGTTTCGGATCGCTCCGTTGGCGTCGGAGACGGCGACCATCTTGGCGCCGAGCTGCTGCATGATTCGCGCCGCCCACGAGCCGACGTTGCCGAAGCCCTGGACGACGAAGCTGGTGTCGGCCGGGCTCAGGCCCAGGTGCGGCGCCGCCTCGCGGAACATGTAGACGCAGCCGCGACCCGTGGCAGCCTCGCGCCCGTAGGAGCCCTCGAGGGCGATTGGCTTGCCGGTGCAGATCGCCGGCGTGTGGCCGTGCAGCTTGCCGTACTCGTCCATCATCCAGGCCATCGTCTGGGCGTTGGTGTTGACGTCCGGCGCCGGGATGTCCCGGGTTGGCCCGAGCACCTTCTCCACCTTGTCCATGAACGAGCGAGTGATCTTCTGGAGCTCTGAGCGCTCGAGCTGATCGGCGGGGCAGTTGACGCCACCCTTGGCGCCCCCGAAGGGAACCCCGGCCACCGCGGTCTTCCAGGTCATCAGCGAGGCCAGCGCGCGAACCTCGTCGACATCGACCTCGGGGTGGAAGCGGACGCCGCCCTTGTAGGGGCCCCGGGCGCCGTTGTGCTGGATGCGATAGCCCGAGTAGACGTGGACCTTGCCGTCGGAGAGCTTCACCGGGATCTGCACGGTGACCTCGCGGTACGGCGTCCAGAACACGACCCGCAGGTCGTCGGGGAGCTTCAGGCGGTCCGCGCCGATCTCGAAGTAGTGGCGGACGATGTCGAGGTTCGAGACCTCGGCCCGCTGCCCCGGCTTCGCCTCGCCTGCGGCCTTCGCCTCCGCCTCGGCCTCCTCGACCGCCTGCGGCGACTTGTCGACCTGCTCTCGCTCGCCTACCGGGGTCTCGGTCTCCGTTTTTGCCATCCCAACCTCCGGAATCTGCTCCGTACCGGCGCATCCTCGCATAAGAGTGGCCGTGCGGGCCGAATTCTGACCCTGGGGCGCGGAGGCGTCAGCGGTATCCCGCGACCGCGCGGCCGCGACCTAGAATTGACGGCCTGGGGCCATAGCTCAGTTGGGAGAGCGCCTGCTCTGCAAGCAGGAGGTCGCCGGTTCGAGCCCGGCTGGCTCCATCATCAATCCACTACACGGCACGGGCCGGGCCAAGCCGGGCCAAATGGCATAGTGTCCGTACCTTCAGCCGCAGGAGCAGCAGACGCTCGGGCCAAAAGGGGGAGAAGGGCCATGGATGTGAAGCAGTCGAACGCCAGGCGCACCAATCGAGCAATGTCGCGCGCGGTCGGTGGCGCGTTGTTGCTCGTGGGGCTGATCGCCGCCCCCTCCGCGTTGCCGCGGCCCCGGGCGCCAATTGCCAGCCGTTCGCCAGCAAGCCCTGCCTGCTGCCCTTCCCCAACAACCTGTACACGGTCAAGGATCCGTCGAGCGTGACGGGCCGCCGGGTTCACCTGCCCCGCGAAGCGATGCCGACCAACACCGAAGGCAGTCGGATCAAGGTCAAGGAGTACAACCGAAATGACGGCTTCAGCCCCGGCAGCGACATCGTCGTCCGCGTGCCCGGGCTCGACAACCCGACCGCCCTCGCCCAGACGAATCCAGCCCCGCTGACCGATATGTCGGAGGCGTTCAGGCCGAACGCGCCGATCGTCGTCATCGACGCTCAGACCCACGAGCGGCGACTGATCTGGGCGGAGCTCGACTCCAACGCCCCGAATGCGGCGAGCACCACGCTCCTCATCCACCCCGGCAAGAACTTCACCGAGGGGCACCGTTACATCGTCGCGATGCGCAACCTCAAGAACCAGAACGGGAACACGCTCGCAGCCCCGACCTGGTTCAAGTTGCTCAGGGATCGCGAGCCCCTCCCGCCGGACCAGCAATCGCAGAAGGCGCGTTACGACTCCATCTTCAAGTCGCTCGGGCAGGCGGGCATCCAGCGCAGCAACCTGTACATGGCTTGGGACTTCACGGTGATGAGCCGCAGGAGCCTCAGCTCGCGGATGCTCCACATACGGAACCGCGCCTTCCTCCAGCTCGGCGACGCAAACCTCGCCGACGGGATCGCCGCCGGTCATGCACCGGTCTTTGAGGTGACCAGTCAGGAGGACTTCACCCCGGCGGAGGATCCGAGGGTGATGCGCATCGTCACGGGCACCTTCCAGGTCCCCTGCTACCTGACGACCAACGACTGCGCGATCGGCGGGGGCTTCCACTACAGCTCCGCCAACCCCGAAGCGCCGCCGACCCAAAAGCCGGGCAACATGGCCACAGCTCCCTTCCAGTGCATCATCCCCCAGGCCGCCGCAAGCAATCCGGCGCGAGCGTCGCTCTACGGCCATGGGCTCCTCGGAAGCGCCGGCGAGGTCGACGCCGGGAACGTGAAGGACATGGCGTCGGAGCACGACCTGATGTTCTGCGCGACTGATTGGTGGGGGCTGTCGAGCAGCGACGTCGCCTACGACATCACTGCGCTTCAGGACCTGAACAAGTTCCCGCCAGTGGTCGACCGGCTGCAGCAGGGTGTTCTGAACACCCTCTACCTCGGCCGGCTGATGAGGACCGCCGACGGATTCGCGTCGGACGCGGCCTTCCAGGACGGGAGCAGCGTGCCGCTGTTCGACAGCTCGCGTCTCTACTACGACGGGAACAGCCAGGGCGGAATCATGGGCGGCATGACGACTGCGGTCGCGCCCGACTACACACGGGCCGTCCTCGGCGTTCCGGGCATGGACTACGGCGGCCTGCTGCTGCAGCGAAGCAGCGACTTCCCGCTCTATGCCATGTTCCTCTATGGAGACAACCCGGGCGGCGGATACACCGACGACTCTCTCCATCCGCTGATCCTGGACCTGATGCAGCAGCTATGGGATCGCGGCGAGGCGGACGGCTACGCCCAGCACATGACGGGCAATCCGCTACCCGAGACCCCAAGCCACAAGGTGTTGATGCAGGTCGCCTACGGAGACTTCCAGGTCAGTCAGTACGCGGCGGCCGTGGAGGCGCGGACGATCGGCGCCAAGTTCCACTCGCCGGCCCTCGACCTCCCCGCCCGCAACCAGGACGCGAACCTCTTCTACGGGCTCTCCCCGATCCCGAGCTACCCGTACAGCGGCTCGGCAATCGTGATCTGGGACAGCGGCCCCGGAGTCGTGGCGCCACCCCCGGTGACGAACACGCAGCCCTCGAGTGGCCACAGGATCCGCACGGTCACCCGCGCGCCACGGTCGCGGCGAGGACGCAGAAGTCCTACTTCCTGGCGCCGAACGGAGTGGTGATGGACGTCTGCGGCGGACAGCCCTGCCACACGGACGCCTTCATCCCCTGATACCAGCGCGCTACCCCCCGGGGGGATTTCGCAGCGCGCCCAGGACCGCGAGCATCAGCATCACCACGATCAGGACCGAGGCAAGGGTGAAGATGTCGACGCCGGACTGAGCGACGACGGCCACCGTCATCCCCCCGAACCCCAGGCAGAAGATCAGCGCGACCACAAGGAACGCGTTACGCATACTCGGCGCGGGCCGCGCGGTAGCGGTTCGCGAACAGCTTGATCGCCGCCAGCCCGAAGACGAAGCCGCCGATGTGGGCGAAGTACGCGACCCCGCCCCCGGTCGCCGAGACGTCGGGCGTCGCCAGCTGCCCGATCGCCGGCAGGAACTGGAGCACGAACCAGATCCCGAGCATGATCACAGCCGGGATCTCGATCAGGGTGACGAAGAAGATGATGAACACCAGCGTCAGCACGCGGGCGTGGGGATACAGGAGTAAGTAGCCGCCCAGCACCCCGGCGACTGCGCCGCTGGCCCCGATCGCGGGCACGGTGGCGTTGGGGTCCAAAAGCGCCTGCGCGTAGGCGGCGGCGATGCCCGCCAGCAGGTAGAAGAGCACGAATCGCCCCCGGCCCATCGAGTCCTCGATGTTGTTGCCGAAGACCCACAGGAACAGCATGTTGAACGCGATGTGGAGGATGCCGCCGTGCATGAACATGGAGGTGAGCAAGGTCGCCCACCACGGCGGTGCGTCGAGCGGCTGGAACGGCGCACGCTGGTCGCCGAGCCCCGTTGCTCGGCGTCCCGGTACTGAGGCGTTCCCTGGCAGACCACCTCGGCGCGCGGTCCGCTGCTGTTGACCACGGTTCCGATGGCACATTCCTTGCCGGGATGGGTGAGCCGGTACGGGATCGCGCCGTACTCGAGCGTGTTCTCGTCCCGCTCCGGAACCCCCAGCTCGCGCAGCTCAGGGTTCGAATAGCTGTCGCCGGAGAAGCTGAGCTGCCAGGCGAAGACGGCGACGTTGGCGACGATCAGCAGCACCGTGAGGATCGGGAACCGCGTCGTGGGGATGTTGTCCTTGAGCGGGATCAAGGGAGGCGAAGCCTATTTCGCGAGCTGGAAACCCCAGTAGCCCGCTCGGACTTGCCGCAGGCGTCAGGCGGCTGCAGATGCCCGCCGCTCCGCAACCTCGCGGGCGCTCTCGTCCGCGTGGTAGGAGCTGCGAACCAGCGGCCCGGCGGCCACCGACTCGAAGCCGAGCCCGTACGCCGCTTTCTCGAGGGCCGCGAACTCGTCCGGGTGCCAGTAGCGGACCACGGGCAGGTGCTGCTCGGTGGGGCGCAGGTACTGCCCCACGGTCAGCACCTGGACCCGGTGCTCCCGGAGAATCCCGAACGCCTCCACCATCTCCTCGAAGCTCTCGCCGAGGCCGACCATCAGCCCCGACTTGGTGACCACCCTCTCGGCGCCCATCTCCTTGGCCAGCCTCAACACCCGGGCCGAACGCAGGAAGTCCGAGCCGCGGCGCGCCTTCGGGTAGAGGCGCGGCACCGTTTCGACGTTGTGGTTGAAGACGTCGGGCCTCTCGTGCACCACCTTGGCCAGCGGCATCTCCTGGCCGCGGAAGTCGGGAGTCAGCACCTCGACCGCGCAGCCCGGCGCCAGCATCCGAATCGAGCGGATGACGCCGACGAAGGCGCCGGCGCCGTAGTCGGGGAGGTCGTCGCGGTCGACGGACGTGACCACCGCGTGCCGCAGGCCCATCCGCTTCACGGATGCCGCCACGCGCATCGGCTCGAGCGGGTCGTTCCAGGTCGGCTTGCCGGTCTGCACGTTGCAAAAGCCGCAGCGGCGCGTGCAGACGTCGCCGAGGATCATGAAGGTGGCGGTGCCGCGCTCCCAGCACTCGCCGACGTTGGGGCAGTTGGCCTCCTCGCAGACCGTGTGCAGGTTCTGCTCGTGGATCATCGACTTGAGGTGCCGGTAGGTGGGGCCGCCCGGGGCCGGGACCTTCAGCCAGGGCGGCTTGCGTTCGCGGAACGGGCGCCCCTCGACCATTCGCATGCCGCCCGGGCGGGCGCGCGAGCGCGTCACGTGGAGGCGCTCGTCGAGTGTCGTCCGGGCTTCCACCGCTCCTACCGTAGCGCCGCCGCCGCCCCGGCAGGCGCGTCGATTCCCCACAGGCGCTCGGGGGAGCTCCTCGACACCGACCTCGACCGGCGCCCGCTCGTAAACCTCGCCGAAGCGGTCGCGGACGGTGGTCGCGAAGGCGTCCAGGTCCTGCTCGGCCCCGAGCTCGCGCGCCACCGAGGTCATCCGGCACGACTCGATCCCGCACGGGACGATCCACTCGAACGGCTGGAGGTCGTTGTTGACGTTGATCGCGAAGCCATGGGTGGTGACGCCGCGGTTTACGTGCACCCCGATCGAGGCGATCTTGCGCCGCTCTGCCGTCCAGACTCCGGTCAGGCCGTCGATCAATTCCGCCTCGACGCTGCCAGTCGGCGAGGCGCGGCGATGATCACGCCGCTCCATGCGCCGTATGTAGTCGTGGACGTCATCGCCGTACGGCTTGAGCGAGACGATCGGGTAGCCGACGACCTGGCCGGGGCCGTGGTAGGTGACCCGGCCGCCGCGGTCGGTGTCGGCGACCTCGATCCCCTGCATCCGGTACCAGTCCTCGCCCATCGGCAGCTCGTCAGGGGTCGAGCGGCGGCCCTTGGTGTAGACGGGCGGGTGCTCCAGCAGCAGCAGCAGGTCGGGGACCTCGCCCGCCTGCCGCGCCGCCTCGAGGCGCTTCTGCGCCGCGCGCGCCTCCTCGTAGGGAACCTGGCCGGCCCGGACGGTCCAAACCTCGTCCACGGACTCAGTCTCTCACGCGACGCCTGCCGGCTCCTGGCGTACGGCGTCGAGGCGCTCCAGGGCCAGCTCGCGGGCCGCGCGCAGGGGCGTGATCGCGCGCTCGTCCGCAGCGCTGATGACGCGCTCCAGGTTGGCCTCGATCCCGAGCACGAGCTGCCGGGCCTCGGGCTCGGAGTGGCCGCGGATCTCGCGGTAGATGTGGATCAGGCCGCCGGCGTTGACGATGAAGTCGGGCGCGTAAAGGATCCCTCGTTCGGCGAGGCCGTCGGCCAGGCCCTCGTCGGCGAGCTGGTTGTTGGCGCAGCCGCAGACGATCTCGCAGCCAAGGAGCGGCAGATTGGCGGCGTCGATCGCGCCGCCGAGCGCACAGGGGGCCAGGATGTCGCACTCGGCCAGCATCTCCGTCGAAGGCTCGATCCACTCGGCATCGAGCTCGGTCGCCAGGCTGCGCTTGGCCGAGTCGATGTCGGAGACGGCGAGCTCGGCGCCCGCATCCGCCAGTCGCCGGGCCAGCTTCGAGCCGACGTGGCCGAGGCCGGCGATCACGATCCGCCGGCCGGAGAGGTCCGGCGAGCCGAAGCGCTCGCAGGCGCACGCCCGCATGGCGGCCTCGACGCCGAGCGCGGTGAACGGGCTCGGGTCGCCGGAGCCACCGTGATCCGGCGGCAGCCCGGTCACGCGGCGGGTTCGCTCGCTGATCGCCACCAGGTCCTCGGCGTCGATGCCGACGTCCTCGGCGGTGATGTAGCGGCCGCCCAGCGACTCGACCAGGTCGCCGAAGTCGAGCAGCAGGGCGCGGCGGTCCCGTCCGGTGGGGGGCGCTGCGCTCGGCGCGCAGATCACGCCCTTGCCCCCGCCCAGCTCGAGGCCGGCGGCGGCCGCCTTGTAGGTCATGCTCCTCGCCAGCCGGAGGGCATCGCGAACGCCGTCCGTGGTCGCCTCGTAGTGCCACAGGCGCACCCCGCCGAGCGCCGGTCCCAGCGTGGTCGAGTGGATGGCGACGATCACGTTGCGGCCGCTGCGCCGCCCCCTCCGCACCACCAGGTCCTCGTGCTCGAAGGGGACCGGCGGGACGGCCGTCGTCCCCACCGCCTCGGCGACGACCGGCCGCCCATTGGCCGGACGCCTCACCGTGACGCTCATCGGCTCACCTCCCAGCTCTCGAGCCGATCCTTGACCGATCCCAGGAAGCGGGCCGCATCGGCGCCGTCCAGTGCCCGGTGGTCCCACGACATGCACAGATAGGTCATCGGATGGATGGCGATGGAATCTCCCTCCGGGCCCTCGACCACTACCGGGCGTTTGACGATCGCCTCGAGGTCGAGGATCGCGACCTGGGGCTGGTTGATGATCGGCGTCGCCAGCACGGCGCCGAACTGCCCCGGGTTGGTGATCGTGAAGGTGCCGCCGTGAACGTCGTCGGGCTCCAGGCGCTTCGCGCGCGCGCGCTCGGCGAGGTCGGCGATCGCAACCGCCATGCCCTCGAGGCTGAGGCGCTGCGCCTGGCGGATCACCGGCACGATCAGGCCGTCCTCGAGCGCCACCGCGATGCCCAGGTTGACGTCGTCGTATTAGACGATCTCGCCGCCGTCCACGGAGGCATTCAGCTTCGGGTGCTCCTCGAGCGCCTCGACGGTCGCCCGGGCGACGAATGCCAGGTAGGTCAGCTTGACGCCGCGGCGTCGCATCTGCTCGCGCAGCTCGCGCCGCCGGGCGGCGACGCGCGACAGGTCGGCCTCGACGATCGTCGTGCAGTGAGCCGCCGTGCGGCGGCTCTCGACCATGTGGCGCGCGATCGCCTGGCGCATCGGCGACATCTGCTGGCGACGCCCCGGCGCCAGCTCCTCGATCGGCAGCGGGGGCGGGGCGCCCGCCTCCTCGCGCCGGTAGGGCGACTCGGTGTGCAGGACGGGCTCGGGCGAAGGAGCCACGGCCGCGCCCTTGTCTGACTCGATGTAGGCGAAGACGTCCTTCTTGCGTACGCGCCCGCCGATCCCGGTGCCTGGAACCCGGGTGAGGTCGATCTGGTGCTTGTCGGCGATCCGCCGCACCACCGGCGAGTGGAAGCGGGACCGATCCGCCTCGCCGTTTGCCTGCCACCTCGCGCTCTGTAGGTGCTCCTCGCGGGTGCGCCACGCCGGGCGTCGCCTCCGCGTCGATCTCGGCCAGCAGCGTGCCCACCGGGACCGTGGCTCCGGGCTCGACCAGGATTCGCTCCAGGCGGCCGCTGGCCGGTGAGGGAATCTCGACGTCCACCTTGTCGGTCGTCACGTCGCAGACCGGCTCATCGGCCTCCACCCAGTCGCCGGGCCGCTTGCGCCATTCGACGATCGTCCCCTCGGCCACCGAGACGCCCATCTGGGGCATCGAGAACCTGGGCGGCTGCCCCGAGTCTCAGTAGGCGAGGAGCTCACGGCACGCCTCCTTCATGTCGTCGAGCTGGGGCAGGACCGCCTGCTCCAGGGGCGGGCTGAAGGGGATCGGCACGTCGGGTGCGGTGAGTCGCCGCACCGGCGCGTCGAGGTCCTCGAACGCCTCCTCGCTGATCAGGGCCGCGACCTCGGCCCCCACGCCGCATGAGCGCGTGGCCTCGTGGGCGATCAGAGCCTTGCTCGTCTTGCGGACGCTGGTCAGGATCGCCTCGCGGTCGAGCGGGCAGAGCGAGCGCAGGTCGAGCACCTCGATGTCCTCACCAAGCTCCTCCGCCGCCTGCATCGCCAGGTGGACGCTCGAGCCGTAGGCGATCACGGTCAGCTCGCCGCCCTCGCGAGCGATCCGAGCCTCGCCGATCGGCACGGTGTGCTCGCCCGCCGGGACCTCGCCCTTGACGTGCCGGTACAGCCCCTTGTGCTCCAGGTAGCAGACCGGGTTCGGGTCGCGAATGGCGCTGATCAAAAGGCCCTTGGCGTCCGCGGCCGTCGCCGGCGTCACCACCTTCAGCCCCGGCGCCTGCAGGAACCAGGCCTCCGGGTTCTGGGAGTGGAACGGGCCGCCCGAGAAGCCGCCGCCGGACGGCAGGCGGATGACGATCGGAACGGCGATCCCCTGGCGGTAGTGGAGCTTGGCGGCGACGTTGACGAGCTGGTCGAAGCCGCAGGAGATGAAGTCGGCGAACTGCATCTCGCAGACGGGCCTCAACCCCTCCGCGGCGGCGCCGACCGCCGTGCCGATGATCGCGCTCTCGGCCAACGGCGTGTCGAGGCAGCGCTCCGCGCCGAACTCCTCCACGAACCCGTCGGTGACCTTGAAGGCGCCGCCGAAGGCGCCGATGTCCTCGCCGATGCAAAGGACGGAGGGATCGCGCGCCATCTCGTGGCGAAGCGCATCCGAGATCGCCTGGAGATACGTCATCTCGCCGGTCGTGCTGGCCGTGGCGGTGGTGCTCATCAGGCGCCCTCTCCGTTCGCGCCGGACGCCGCGCCGTTGGAGCGACCGCCCGCCCAGTGCGACCACGGCGCCTGGCCGTCGCCCAGCGGCTCCCAGGCGTCTGCGAACACGCCCTCGGTGGCCAGCTGAGGATCCGGCAGCGGCGAAGCGAGCGCCTTGGCGGCGCACTCATCGACCTGGCCCCGGACCGCGGAGCGAATGCCCTCGACCTCCTCGGTCGAGAAGCCGTGGTCGGCGACCAGTCGCTCCGCGTAGCGGTCGATCGGATCGCGCCGCTCCCACTCCTCGAACATCTCCTGGGGCACGTAACGCATGTCGTCGTGGGCCCCGTGGCCGTGCATGCGCATCGTCTGGCACTCGATCAGCGTGGGGCCGTCGCCGCCGCGGGCGCGCTCAGCCGCCTCGCGGGCCGCCCCGAAGACCGCCTCGACGTCGTTGCCGTCCACGTTGACACCCGGAAACCCGTAGGTGTGAGCCCGCTCCACCGGATCGACGGCGAACTCCAGCTCGTTGGGAGTCGAGTAGGCGAAGCGGTTGTTCTCCAGCAGGAAGACCACCGGCAGGCGGTGGATGCCGGCGAAGTTCATCGCCTCGTGCCACTGGCCATTTGCGGTTGAGCCCTCGCCGAAGAAGGTCATCGCCACCCGGGGCTCGCCCCTGGTCTTGAAGGCGAGCGCCATGCCGGCCGCGACCAGGGCCATGTCGGGGAGCATCGAGACCATCCCCACGCAACCCAGGCGGCGATCGCCGAAGTGCATGTTGCCGTCCTTGCCGCCGGTGACGCCGCCGGCCCGCCCCATGTAGTTGGCCAGGTAGCGGTCCGGAGTCACCCCTCGCACCAGATGAGCTCCGAGGTCGCGGTGCAGGATGCACATCCGGTCTTGGGGGCCGAGGACGAAGCTGGCGCCGACCGAGATCGCCTCCTGCCCGCGCCCGTCGTAGAAAGACCCCGGCACCTTGCCCTGCTTGTAGAGGGTCAGCGCGCGCTCCTCGCAGTCGCGCATCATCACCATGTAGCGGAAGAGGTTGGCCCGATCCTCCCGCGTCAGGGGCAGCTGGGCGAGATCGCGTATGCGCCGATCGGCGACCGCGCTCGCGTCGCTCGTCTCCATCTCCTGTCCGCCTTTCGTTTGGGCCGGGCGGTGGGATCTCCACCAACCGGGCCTTTGCCACCGCTACGGGATCTCCGGTCACGGTGCCTACGGACCGGGGAGGCGAGGGTTCCGCCCCTCCTCCCCTATATGTGTCAACTGCTACCCGATTTTAGGGGGCGCAGCAGGATGTTTCAAGGAGATCACGCGGTCCGGCGGGCTAAAGAGCCAACCCCAGGGGCTCTTCGAGCAGTGCCCGCACTCGGGAGAGGAAGATGGCTCCGTCGGCGCCGTAGAGAACGCGATGGTCGCAGGCGAGGGTGACCCCCATCAGCTGAGCGGTGGCGATCTCGCCGTCGCGGACCACGGGCGTTTCGGTGATCGCGCCGATGGCCAGGATCCCGGCCTGCGGCGGGTTGATGACGGCCTGGAAGTTCGAGACCCCGTACATGCCCAGATTCGAGACCGTGAACGTGCCGCCCGAGAGCTCGGGCGGAGTCACCGTGCCCTCGCGCACCCGCTGCGCCAGGGCCCGTGCCTCGGACGCGATCTGTCGCAGGCCCTTGAGGTCGGCGTCGAAGATCGTCGGCACCACCAGAGCGTCACGCGCGGCGACCGCGACGCCCACGTTGACGCGGGAATACAGCTCCAGCCGCCCGTCGCGATAGGCGCCGTTTGCCCGCGGGTGCTCGCGCAGGCCGATCGCGCACGCCTTGATGACCATGTCGTTGAACGAAGGGACCACCTCGCCCTCCTTCGCCGCCGCCTTGATCCGTGCGCGCGCCGCCACTGCTCGCGACATGTCGATCTCCGCCGAGAGCTGGAAATGAGGCGCGGTGGCCTTCGACTCGGCCATCCGCCGGGCGACGGTCTGCTGGAGCTTCGTCAGCTCCTCGTAAGACACCGCTCCCTTGGCCGTTTCCGGCCGCTCGCGCGCTCCCGGGGTCGCCGCGGCAGGTGCAGCCTGCGGTGGCGCGGCCGCAGGAGCCGCCGGCGGGGGGCCGGCGGCGATCGCCCGCTCGACGTCGGCCTTGACGATCCGCCCGCCTGGCCCCGAGCCCGAGAGCGCCGCCAGATCGAGCCCCTTCTCGCTCGCGATACGGCGCGCCAGGGGGGAGGCCTTGACCCTGCCATCCCCGCTGGGCGCCGCCGGGGCGGGGGCATCGGCCGGCGCTGCCTCGACGGCCGTTTCGGCTGGTCCCGCCTCCACGGCGGCCTCGGCCGGGGCGGTCTGAGCAGCGGCTTCGGGGGCGGGTTTCGCCGAGGCGCCATTGCCGGATGGCTTCTCTCCCGCTTCGCCCACCCGCGCGATCACCTGGCCGATCGGCAGCGTCTCACCCTCCTGGGCGAGGGTCTCGATCAGGGTCCCGCCGGCGGGTGCCTCATAGACCATGTTGGCCTTGTCGGTCTCGATCTCCACCAACTCCTCGCCGAGTGAGACCTGATCGCCGGCCGACTTCAGCCAGCGCAGGATCGTGCCCTCCTCCATCGAGTCCGAGAGCCGAGGCATGACGATGTCCGTTGCCACTAGAGAGTGCCCTCGAGTGTCGCCAGCGCGGCGCTCACGACGTGCTCGGGGTGCGGGATCGCCGCCTGCTCCATGCGCCTCGCGTAGGGCATCGGGACATCGGCGCCGGTGACCCGCTGGATCGGAGCGTCCAGGTGGTCGAAGGCCTGTTCCTGGATCAGCGCCGCGATGTTGGCACCGACGCCGCCGTGCGGCCAGCCCTCCTCGACGATCACGCACCGGTTGGTCCGGCGGACCGAGTCGAGGATGGTGTCCAGGTCGAGAGGGCGCAGGGTGCGCGGATCGATCACCTCCGCCTCGGCCCCGTGCTCGTTGGCCAGCGTCTTCGCCGCCTTCTCGGCCACGTCGACCATCCGCAGGATGGCGACGATGGTCACATCGCTTCCATCGCGCAGGACGACCGCCTCACCGAAGTTGAGGATGTGGTCGCCGTCGTCGGCCTCGGGAACCTCCCCGCGCATTCCGTACAGGGTCTCGTGCTCGATGAAGATCACCGGGTTGTCGTCCCGGATCGCCGCCTTCAAGAGTCCCTTGCCGTCCGCCGGGGTGGACGGGGAGGCGACCAGCAATCCCGGGATCTGCTGGAACATCGCCTCCAGGCTGTGCGAGTGCGTGGGGCCGAGCTGGTGCCCGCCGCCGCCCGGCATCCGGATCACGACCGGCACGCGGACCTGGCCGTTGAACATGTAGGGGATCGCGGCCATGTGGTTGACGATCTGGTCCATCGCCAAGAGCGCGAAGTTGACGGTCATCAGCTCGACCACCGGGCGCAGCCCCGCCATCGCCGCGCCCACGCCCGTGCCGACGATCGTGTTCTCCGAGATTGGCGTGTCGCGGACCCGCTTCTCGCCGAACTCGTCGAGCAGGCCCTCGGTGACCTTGAAGGCGCCCTGGAACACCCCGACGTCCTCGCCCATGATGAAGACGCTCTCGTCCCGGCGCATCTCCTCCGCGAGCGCCTGGTTCAGCGCCTCGCGCATCCTCATCACCGGCACCGGGGCCTCCTCGAAGCCGGAGTGAGGCTAGCCCTCATCCTCATCCTCGAGCGCCTCGGCGCCGTCCCGGTCCCGAACTGCGCGCGCGGCCTCCTCGGCTTGGTCTCCGGGGCCCGCGCGGTCGCCAGCGGGCCTCCGTCCCCTGGGGCTCTCCGGTCCGGCATAGGCCGCCCCCGCCTCGGCCAGCTTCCGGGCCTCGCCTGCTGCGCCCACCTCGCGCTCCCTCTCGCCCCGGTGCGGCTCGGGGGTGCGCTCGTCCACCGCGTACCAGCCGGGTACCTGGTCGCCGACCACGTAGAGGTGGTCGTAGAGCGACTCCAGCGGCGGCTCGGGCGAGTTGTCGGCGAACTCCACCGCCTCCATGACCTGGCGCTCGAGCCGCTCGCGCAGCTCCTCGAGATAGTCCTCGGAGATCACGCCGTCGGCCAGGAGGCGATCGCGGAAGACCTTCACCGGGTCCTTTTGGCGCCATTCCTCGACTTCTTCCTTCGTGCGGTAGACCTCCGGGTCGGCCGCGGAGTGGCCGCGGTAGCGGTAGGTGAAGGCCTCCACCAGGGTCGGCTGTCGATCCTCGCGGGCGATCCGGATGTGCTCGGCGACCGTCTCCCGCACCGTCAGCACGTCCATCCCGTCGACGCGGACCCCCGGCACGCCCAGCCCCTCGGCCTTGCGCGAGAGGTCGGTGACCGCCGAGTGGCGTTCGATCGAAGTCCCCATGCCGTACAGGTTGTTCTCGACCAGGAAGACGACCGGCAGCTTCCACAGAGCCGCCAGGTTCATCGTCTCGCCGAAGTTACCGGTGTTCGAGGCGCCGTCGCCGAACATGCAGACGGTGACCGAGTCCGAGCCTGTGTAGTCGCAGGCCAGGGCGAGGCCGGCGGCAAGCGGGAGGTTGCCGCCGACGATCCCGTAGCCCCCCATGAAGCGGTGCTCGAGGTCGAAGATGTGCATCGAGCCGCCCCGACCCCGCGAGCAGCCGTCCTCGCGTCCGAACAGCTCCGCCATCACCCGCTTCGGGTCGGTGCCGCGGGCGATCGCGTGGCCGTGGGTCCGGTAGGTGCCGATCAGGTAGTCGTCGGGGCGCATCACCGCGGTGGTGCCGACGATGGTCGCCTCCTCGCCAATCGCCAGGTGAAGGAAGCCGCCGGCCTTGGCCTGCTGGTACTGGCGCCCGGCCTCCTCCTCGAAGCGCCGGATCAGCGCCATCGTCTCGAGCAGGTCGCGGCAGGTGGCCTGGTCCGGAAGCGGGTGCGCGGCCGCGCCCTTGCCATCGCTGGCTACCTGGGGCTCCGCTGTCTTCGTGGGCTCCTTCGCCACCGCCGCTCACGATAACGCGGCGGCTTCCTCCAGGCGGTCGTCGCCCCAGAAGACCCGCTCGCCGACCACCACGCTGGGCACGCCGCGCACGCCCAGATCGCCGGCGAGCTCGGTCGCCTCGCGGAGCGCGCGCTTGACGGAATCGCGCCCGATCGCCGAGAGCACGGCCCGGGGGTGCATCTCCGCGGCGGCGGCGGCGAGCAGCACGTTGTCGGGCTCGGTCAGGTCGCGGCCGGCTGCGAAGGCCTGGCGGAAGGCCGCCAGCGAGAAGGACGGCGCGCGGCCGATCTCCTTCGCGAAGGTCGCCGCCCGCATCGCGATCAGCGTGTTGGCAGGGAACGGCTCCGGCCAGCTGATCGGCGGCAGGCCATAGCCGGAGGCGCGGCGCTCGACCTCGCTCATTCCCTCGTCGCGCCCCGCGCCCCTGGCCCAGGAATCGCGCCCGAAGCGCTTGAACAGGCCACCGAGCAGAATCGGCCGCCACTCCGGCGCCTCGCGGCGGGCCTCGGCGAACAGCGCGCTGATCCGCTCGGCGGCCAGGTACGCGTAAGGCGAGCCGAGGTCGTAGAAGAAGAGGGGGCGCTCGGGGTCCTTCATCAGGCCGGATTGACGGAGAGCCAGGTGACCACGTCGGCGGCGTTTCGATCCGGTGGGAAGACGGGATAGAAGACCTTGACGATCTCGCCGCGGCGGGCGATCAGGGTGAGCCGGCGGTAGAGGCGCATGCTGGCGACCTCGAAGGTGGGGAGCCGGAGCGCCTCGGCGAATTCGAGACCGGGATCGCTGAGCACCGGATAGGGGAGCCCGACCCGACGGGCGAGCTCGACCTGGTCCGCGAGCGGCTGGGCGCTCAGCCCGAGGACGCCGGCCCCGAGCGCCTCAAGCTCGGCGAAATGGTCCCGGAACGCGCATGACTGTGGCGTGCAGCCCCGAGCGCCCGGGATCTGGTCCCAGCCCGGAGGCAGCTGCTCGCCCGGGCGGCCGGTGCGGGGGTAGCAGTAGAGCACCAACGTGCCCTGCGCGGCGATCGCCAGGTCGACGTCCTCGCCTGAGGTCGACGGGAGAGTCAGTGAGGGTAAGGCGAGCCCCTCGAGGTGATCGGCGCCGCCGTCGTCGATGGGTTCAGGTAGGTCGGGCGGAAGGGCGTACGGATCAGAGCGCTCGCTCACGAGGACCAAGATAGGCGGCCGGACGGGGCGTGGCGGCGCGGCTACTGGTGGATCGCCCAGCCGTCGACCGCGCGGGCGGCGTCGAGCACGGCCTCGGAGATCGTCGGATGCGGGTGGACGATCCGGGCCAGCTCCTGGTAGCCGCCTTCGAGCGCCATCGTGTTGACCAGCTCGCTGATCATGTCGCAAGCGCGATTGCCGACGATGTGCGCGCCGAGGATCTCGCCGTACTCGGAGTCGGCGACGATCTTCACCAGTCCCTCCCGGTCGTCGTAGACCGTCGCGGCGCCGACCCCGCCAAGCTTGAAGCGCCCCACCTTGACCTGGTGCCCGGCCTCCTTAGCCTGGGCCTCGGTTATGCCCACGCTTGCGACCTGAGGGTGGCAGAAGGTGGCCCCGGCGACCAGGTTCTCGTCCACGGGATGGGTCTCGGCGCCGGCGGCGCGCTCAACGGCGACCACGCCCTCTTCGGATGCCTTGTGCGCCAGCGCCTTCTCCCCGACCAGGTCGCCGATCGCGTAGATCTTGGGGTTCGACGTGCGCTGATACTCGTCGACCTTGATCTTCCCGTTCTCCTCGGTCTCGACCCCGGCGTCGCCGAGCTTCAGCGCCTCGGTGTCGGGCGCCCGCCCGCCGGCGATGCAGAGGTAGTCCACCTCGGCCTCGGTATCGCCGTAGGACACCTTCACAGAGCCCTTGCCGCCCTCGACGCCCTCCACCTTGGTGCCCGTCGAGATCGTGATGTTCTGCTTCTTGAAGGCTCGCTCCACGACCTTCGCGACATCCTTGTCCTCGGCGGGGAGAATCTGGTCCAGCATCTCGATCAGGATCACCTCGGTGCCGAAGCGCCCATAGGCGGAGGCGATCTCGGCGCCGGAGGCGCCCGCCCCGACCACGGCGATCTTCTTCGGTTGCTCGGGGAGCGACCAAGCGCCCCATGTATCGACCACGCGCTCGCCAAACTCGACGCCCGGGATCGGCATCGCGACGGAGCCGGTGGCGAGCACGACCGCCCCGGCCTCGTAGGTCTTGCCGCCGACCTCCACGTTCCCGTCGCCGGTCAGCGCTCCCTCGCCCTCGATCATCTCGATCTTGTTCTTGTCCCAGAGCATCTTCACCCCGCCGGCGAGGGTGTCCGACACCTTGGCGCGGCGGGCGCCCAGCGCCTTCCAATCGAGGCTGGCGCCCTCCACCTTGATGCCGAGCTCGGCTCCATTCAGGGCGTGCTGGTAGAGCTCCGCCGTGTGGAGCATGGTCTTCGCCGGGATGCAGGCGTAGTTGAGGCAGCGCCCGCCCGGCTTGTCCTTCTCGACCACGGCGGTCTTCTGGCCGAGCTCCGCGGCACGGATCGCGGCGACGTAGCCGCCCGGGCCACCTCCGATCACGATCACATCGTAGGAATCGGCCATCGACTCGACTCTATAAGAAGGCCACTCGGACGCCCGAGCGTCGCTACTCCCGCGGGGTGCGTTCGGGCATCTGGATGCGGGCCATGGCCTTGATCATGAAATAGAACAGGGTGCCCGCGATCGCCACGACCACGAAATTTCCGATCAGCAGCCCCACCGTGAGCGCGCTGATCATTCCCAGCGTCGCCGCCAGGATCACGAGCACGAGCGCCGCTTGGAAGCCGAGCACGGCCCAGTAGCGGGTGCGCCAGAGCCCGTAGGCCATCGCCCCCACCAAGACCGCGAAGCTGATCGAGCCGATCCCATTGGGCCGCGGATCGTCGCGGAGCACGTCCCAGAGTGCCAAGCCGGCAATCGACAGCACGGCGATCGTCATGGAGATGACCGCCCCAGCCGTGACGACCGCCGGCCGCTCACCCTCCGGCAGGGGCTCGAGCGCCTCCCGTGCGGCGCGGTTCCTCTCCTCAGAACGGGCCGCGATCTTGCCCCGCCGCTCGACCGACCGCGCCTTGCGCTTGGAGCGCTCCGCTCGCCTGCGCTCCCTCCTCGCCATCAGCGCGGAGCCCCGACGCGGGCCTCGAGGGCCTCGCGCAGGCGACTCGCAGCGGCCCTGGGATCCTTGGCGTCGCGGATCGCCCGGACCACGACGATCCGCTCGGCTCCGGCGGCGACGACCGAGGCGACGTTTCGGGTGTCGATTCCTCCGATCGCGAACCAGGGGATGGTCGCCTCGCCGGCCGCGTGCTCGATCAGCCCGAGTCCGGTGCCCGGCCGGCCCTCCTTGGTCGGCGTCGCCCACACGGGGCCCACGCTGATCTGGTCGGGTCGGGCCTCGCCGGCGGCCGCGCGGGCCGCCTCGACCTGCTGCTGGGAATGAGTCGAGAGCCCGACCAGCGCCTTGGGGCCGGCGAGCCGGCGCGCCTCGGCCACGGGCATGTCCTGCTGACCGACGTGGACGCCGTCCGCCCCGCAGGCCGCGACCAGGTCCGGCCGGTCGTTGAGCATGAACAGCGCCCGGTGCTCGGCCGCGGCGCGGCGGAAGGGGTCGGCGAGAGCGATCAGCTCGTCGTCTGAGCGCGGGGACTTCTCCCGCAGCTGGACGATGCCCGCGCCGCCTTGCAGGGCCGCGTCGAGCAGCGGACCGGGATCGCGGCCTCCCGGAAGGCCCTCGCAGACGAAGTAGAGGCGCGCCGCCTCCAGCCTGCGGAGCCGCTGATCGCGGTCGATGGCCATCGAGCGCAGTATCTCGCAGCCACTCCCGGGGCCGCGAGATACTGCGCAGCCACGGGAGTACCATGAAGGCACAACGGGAGCCCCTTTGGCTGGGGCTGAGAGGGCGGCATCCGGGCCGCCGACCGTCTGAACCTGATCCGGGTAATGCCGGCGCAGGGATGGTGGCGCGGAACGCCCCCGGCTGGTGGATTTGATGTAGGAAAGGCGACCGTGCCCGACGAGGCCCAGAGTCCAAGCGAGAAGCACGACGACGTCGTCGTGCCGCTGAAGAGATCGCGCTCGCCGGACGGTGGCTCCGAGGCCCTGGATGCCGTCGTGGTCGGCGGCGGGGCGCTGGGGCTTGCGTGCGCCTGGCGTGCGGCGCGGCGGGGCCTGCGGGTTCGGGTGCTCGAGCGCGACCATCCGGGCGCCGGAGCCTCCCATGTCGCCGCGGGCATGCTCGCTCCGGTCGGCGAAGCGAGCTGGGGCGAGGAGGCGTTGATGCGCCTCGGGCTGGCCTCGGCCAGGGCCTGGCCCGGTTTCGCCACCGAGCTCGCCACCGACAGCGACCTGGAGGTCGGCTACGAGCCCTGCGGCGCTCTCCACGTCGCCCTCGATCGCGACGAGGCCGAGGAGCTGCGCCGCCGCTTCGAGCTGATGGACTCACTCGACCTCGGTGCCGAGTGGCTGCGACCCGCGCGGCTGCAGGGACCTCGAGCCGGGCCTCACCCCCGGCCTGCGCCGCGGGCGTCCACGCCCCGGCTGAGGCGGCCGTCGACCCGCGCCTGCTGCTGCCCGCGTTGACCGCTGCGGTGGAGCGCCGCGGCGGCCAGGTGCTGGTCGAGGCCGAGGTTACGGACGTGCTCACCGATGACGGTCGCCTGGTTGGGGTGATCACCGCGGACGGGCGCGAGCACCGTGCCGAGCACGTCGTGCTGGCCGCCGGCGCCTGGTCGGGAACCGCTGCCTGGCTTCCCCCGCCGGCACGCCCCCCGGTGCGCCCCGTGAAGGGGCAGATCCTCACCCTACGTGGGAGTCCCGACCAACCCGTCTGCCACCGTATGGTCGCCTCTGAGCGCGTCTACCTGGTGCCCCGTCGCGATGGTCGCCTGATCGTCGGGGCCACCGTCGAAGAGCGCGGCTTCGACATCCAGGTCACCGCCGGGGGCGTCCACGAGCTGCTTCGGGAGGCCTACCGCGCCCTACCCGACGTCGCGGAGCTGGAGTTGGTCGAAACGCTGGCAGGCCTGCGACCCGGCACGCCGGACAACGCACCCCTGGTCGGTCCAGGCGGGATGGATGGCCTGGTGCTCGCCACGGGCCACCACCGGAACGGCATCCTGCTGGCGCCGATCTCGGCGGAGGCGGTAGCCGCGCTCCTCGCGCAAGACGCACCGCCTGCTGAAGCTCAGGTGGCCCACCCAGGGCGCTTCGCCGGCCAGACCGCCCCCGGCCTGGTAGCCGCACCCGCCCCCGAGGAGGCGCCGGGATGATGGTCGAGCTGAACGGACGGCCGGTGGAGCTGCCCGCGGGCGCGACGGTCGCCGAGGCCGTGATCGAGGCGGGAGCCAACGGCGACAGCCGCGGGGTCGCGGTCGCGGTCGATGGTGAGGTGATTCGCAGGGCGGAGTGGGGGAAGACGAAGCTTCAGCCAGACCAAAACGTGGAGGTGGTCCGTGCGGTCCAAGGCGGATAGCGGCATAGACGACTTTCAATTGGGCGGGCGCGGCTGGGGCTCGCGGCTGATCGTCGGCACCGGTGGCTTTCGCTCGCTGGAGGCGATGGAGCGGGCCCTGGTTGCTTCGGGGACGGAGATGGTCACGGTCGCACTGCGGCGGGTTGATCCGCTGGCTCGCGGGTCGGCGCTGGAGGTGATCGACGGCCTCGGGCTCTTCGTGCTGCCGAACACGGCGGGCTGCTACACGGCGCGCGACGCCGTCCGCACGGCGCATCTGGCGCAGGAGGCGTTCGGGACGGACTGGATCAAGCTCGAGGTGATCGGGGACGACCGCACGCTGTTCCCGGACGCGGTCGAGCTGATCGACGCCGCCCAGCAACTCGTCGACGAGGGCTTCACCGTGCTGCCGTACACCAACGACGACCCGATTCTCGCCCGCCGCCTGGAGGACGCCGGCTGCGCGGCGGTGATGCCGCTGGGCTCGCCGATCGGCTCCGGGATGGGCATCCGAAACCCGTACAACATCCAGATCATCGTCGAGCGTGCTTCGGTGCCGGTGGTCCTCGACGCCGGCATCGGCACCCCCTCCGACGCGGCGCTGGCCATGGAGCTGGGCTGCGACGGCGTGCTCCTCTCCAGCTCCGTGGCCCGCGCCCAGGAACCCGAGCGGATGGCGGGGGCGATGCGCCAGGCCGTCGAGGCCGGCTACGCGGCGCGCCGGTCCGGCCGCATCCCGCGCAAGCTCCACGCCCAGGCATCCACCGCCGACGACGGTCTGCCCGATCTCGGCTGAGCCGGGACGGGACGCCGCCGCGGTGCTGCGAATGTGGCCGTTAAGCCGGTCGCGTCAGATAGGCGAGCACCGTGGGGAGCTTCGCCCGCCGCACCGTCCGAGGCAGGGGAAGCCGGTGAAGGCGCGGCTGAAACTCCGGGGCGCGGACGAACGCCTGCTCCTCTTCGACCACCTGATCGGCCGCCTTGACGATCGCGGGATCGAGCTCCTCACCTGCGCGGAGGGCCAGGTCGAGCATCGCCTCGGAATGGGACAGCTCTGGCGTGCCGCCCGCGGTCAGCTCGCTCCAGGCCTGCGCCACCGCGAGCACGCGGCTGGCGAGCGGCGTCCAGGCTCCCGGAAGCCCCGCGGGCCATCCCTTTCCGTCCCAGCGCTCGTTGATGTGCAGGGCGGCCAGGACCGCCTCCTGCGAGTCCTCGATACGAAAGCTGACAACGTCGCTCGCCTCGGACCTCTGGTGGGCAAGCAGCGCTCCGGCGCTGGCGAGCTTGCGCCGCTCCTCGCGGGGCAGCCCGAGGACGTCGGCGATCGCTGCCGCATAGACCATGGTGGCCTCGGGCGGGCTCAGCCGGGTGACGGAGCGCTCGCGACCCAGGTGCGCCAGCGCGAGCTGCGGCACCACGACGACCAGCGCGAGCGGAGCGAGCGCGAACACTCCCAGAGGCCCGATCAGGACCGCGGTCACCACTCCGAGCGCCGAGCATGGCCGCGAACGGCGGCATCATCTCGCGGAACTCGGAGCGGACCAGGACGCCTGGCCGGTAGCCCTGGTAGAAGGGCGCGAAGGTGAGCCGCGCGAAGAGGAAGTTGACGGCGTACATGAGCAGGCCCGTCGTGTACAGCGCCGGCGCGGCCGCGGTCATCGACGGCGCGTTCGCAAGCTGAAGCGCCCCGTAGCCCGCCAGGACCGCGAGCGCAAAGCTGCTCACATTCGCGACAAGGCCGGGAGTCAGAATCGGGTCCTGCCGCATCAGGAGGCGGCTGATCGCGTCGGGCACCAGCCAAACGAGCAGCGCGGGCAGAGGCCCGGCGATCACGAGGGTCAGCACAGCCAGCACGATGCGCGCGTCGAAGTACAGCGCCACCGCCAGCTTCAGTCGCACCTCGGCGAGGTAGGCGATCGCGGCGATCGCGGCGATCGCCGCCAAGCAGCACGGGCTCGTCCCAGGTCGCCGGCGGCGACAGAAGGACGAACAGGACGATCGCGACGGCCGCCGGCGCGAGGTTCGCGGCCATGGCAAGCCGCGTCCGGGCCGGCCTTGCCCCATCGGGGCGCCAACGTCTCAGTGTCTCCAGCGCGCTGCCTCGCATCCGTTCGGGCGCACCTCCACGCACGCCTAAACAGGCAGCCTAACCGATCGGTTGGCAGGTATGGGGCGCTGGACAGGTGTTCTAGCGGTTGCGGAAGCCCATCCGTGGCTCTCCTCGCTGTAGTTGGCCGGACTCTCCCCCTCGCAAACTCGCTGCTAAAGCCTACTAATCCCTAGCCAAAAATGTGCATGGCCTACCTACTCCCCGCTACTTCGCCTCCGTTTCGCCACCTGCCGGTCGGTCCACTCGCCGACCGAGCCGAGGGTCCAGGCGACTCGATGGGCCGCTCGGCTGGCCGGGGAGTCGTCGAGCGACTGGATGGCGCCGTCCGGATCCCCGCCGAGCTCGATCGCGGCCTTGCGGACGGCGTTCACCTGGCGACGGAGGCGCCGTTCCCAGGAGCCGCAGAACTCGGACAGCGTCGTGTCCCCGCGGGTCTCGCTGACGCGCGCCAGGTAGCCCAGCAGCGTGGTCACGTGCTCGAGGTCCTCGACCGCGAAGCGCAGCGCCTGGTTGCGCTCCAGGAAGCGGTCGAATACCGCGCCCCGCACCGTCCCCAGGTTGGCGCCGCTTCCCTGCGCGGCGACGCCTCCATGCAGGTCGTGCCGCGCGGTCAGCGGGCCCAGCTCCTCGAGGAGCTGGGAGATCGAGTCAGCCGCCTTGGCCAGCAGCTCGTGGGCCGGGCCGGCGTCGAACGCGTCGGCGAGCCGGCCGAGCCGATTCACCGTCTGGCGACCGGTGAGGTAGAGCTCCCGGTAGCCGCGATTCTCCGCGGGGTGGAGGGGCACGGCCCCAAACCGTATTCCACCCGGCGGACGGGCTCCGCCCCGCAGCCTGGGGAGGTGCGAAGCAGGCCACAGCTCAGGCACGCCAATGCCTACTTTTCCCCCCGAACGTGTGTGCTACTGTGCCCCGGTCATTTTGTGAACTAAAGTAATCGAGAAAGGCAACAACCTGTAATGAATCGCTTTCGCCGCCTCGTGAGCCGCCCTGCTTCCAGGGGCGCGACCTCGTCCAAGGCCGGTCGGATCGGGCTGGCCGCGGCCCTGACGCTCGCTCCTCGGCCTCGGCTGTCGCCGCCTGCGGCGGCGACTCAGGCGGCAGCTCGGGACGAGGTCAACCTGGTCGCCTACTCGACCCCTGAGACGGTTTACGACGGGGCGCTCATCCCCGGCTTCGAGAAGACCTCGGAGGGCGATGGCGCGACGTTCAAGAACTCGTTCGGCCCCTCGGGCGACCAGCAGCGGGCGGTCATCGCGGGCCAGCCGGCCGACTACGTCCACCTGTCGCTCGAGCCCGACATGCAGGCGCTCGTCGACGCCGGGATCGTCGACTCGAGCTGGGCGGACAACCAGTACAAGGGGATCGTTCAGAACTCGGTCGTCGTGTTCGCGGTCCGGAAGGGGAATCCGAAGAACATCCAGACCTGGGACGACGTGGTGAAGCCCGGCGTCGAGGTCGTGACCCCGAACGTGTTCAGCTCCGGGGGCGCGAAGTGGAACCTGATGGCCGCCTACGGGGCGCAGATCAACCAGGGCAAGTCCCCGGCGGAGGCGCTTGAGTTCCTGAGGTCGGTGCTCGAGCACGCCGTCGTCCAGCCGGGGAGCGCAAGCGACGCCCTGACCGCGTTCACGAGCGGCAAGGGCGACGTCCTGCTGTCCTACGAGAGCGAGGCGATCAAGGCCCAGGACGCCGGCGAGGAGGTCGACTACGTGGTCCCGGACGACACGATCCTGATCGAGACGCCGGCCGCGACCACGAGTGACGCCTCGACGCAGGCAGAGGACTTCCTCACCTACCTGTGGACGCCGGAGGCGCAGCAGCTGTGGGCGGATGACGGCTACCGCCCGGTGGACAAGTCGGTGCTGGCCAAGAACGAGGACAAGTTCCCGGCGCCGCCTGGCCTGTTCGACATCGACAGCCTCGGCGGCTGGGAGAAGGTGAACGCCGAGTTCTTCGATCCCGAGAACGGCAGCGTCGCCGAGATCCAGAGCGATCTGGGGGTCTCCACCGGGTGACGCCCGTAGCTCAGGGAGCCCGAGCGGAGGCGCCCCCGAGGCCGGTCAGCATTGCCGCGTCTCGGGGGCGCCGCGCTTGGGCGTGGTCTCGTCACCGCGTACCTGAGCCTGATCGTGCTGATCCCGATCGCGGCCCTGGTCGCCCAATCGACCGAGGGCGGACTCGATGCGTTCTGGGACGTCCGTGACATCCCCCCTGGCGGTTTCGGCCCTGAAGCTCACCCTGATCGCCTCGGCGATCGTGGTTGTCATCAACGTGATCGCCGGCACGATGATCGCCTGGGTCCTGGTCAGGGACAGCTTCCCGGGCAAGCGCATCGTCAACTCGGTGATCGACCTTCCCTTCGCCCTGCCGACGGTCGTCGCCGGGATCACCCTGCTCGCCCTGTACGGGACCGACAGCCCGCTTGGGATCAACATCGCGTTCACCCGGATCGGCGTCGTGACGGCGCTCCTGTTCGTCACCCTCCCGTTCGTGGTCCGCGCGGTGCAGCCGGTGCTGCTGGAGCTCGACCGTGAGATGGAGGAGGCCGCGGCATCGCTCGGCGCCGGGCCGCTGACCACCTTTCGCCGCGTCATCCTCCCGAACCTCACCCCGGCGATCCTGTCCGGCGCCGCGCTCGCGTTCGCGCGCGCGGTCGGCGAGTTCGGCTCCCTGGTCCTGCTGTCGGGGAACCTGCCCAAGACGCAGGTCTCCTCGCTGTTCATCTTCGCTCAGATCGAAAGCGGCAACACGACCGGCGCGGCGGCGGTCTCGGTCACCCTGCTGGTGATCGCGCTCGTCGTCCTGCTCCTGATCGGGCGCCTCACTCACTGGAGCCTTCGCCATGCCCGCTAGTGGCACCGCCTCGAGGCTCGGGCTGCGGTTCTTCGCGCTCGGCTACCTGTCGATGCTGCTCCTGATTCCCATCGTGATGATCTTCTTCCGCGCGTTCGAGGACGGCGCTGGTGCGGCCTTGGAGGCGGTTACGACCCCCGAGGCCCTGCACGCCTTCTATCTGACCATCCTGATCGCCGCGATCGCCGTGTCGGCGAACACGATCTTCGGGGTCGGCTGCGCCCTCCTGCTGGTGCGCACGAACTTCCGCGGCAAGGCGTTGCTCAACGCGGCCATCGACCTTCCGTTCGCCATCTCGCCGGTCGTCATCGGGCTCTCGCTGTACCTCCTGTACGGACGCGAGGGCTGGTTCGGGGGCTGGCTGATCGACAATGGGGTCCAGGTCCTCTTCTCCCTCCCGGGAATGGTGCTGGCGACGATCTTCGTGTCGCTGCCGTTCGTCGTTCGCGAGGTGGTGCCGGTGCTGCACGAGATCGGCGACGAGCAGGAGCAGGCCGCCCAAACCCTCGGCGCCAACTGGTGGCAGACGTTCTGGCGAGTCACCCTGCCGGCGATCCGTTGGGGGGTCGCCTATGGGGTGGTGCTGGCCACGGCACGCGCGCTGGGTGAGTTTGGAGCTGTGGCCATTGTCTCTGGCCGGGTTGTCAACGAGACGGAGACCGCGCCGCTGTGGGTATGGCGGGAGTTTGGGCAGTTCAACCTGACAGGGGCCTATGCCGCCTCGCTGGTGCTGGCCCTGATCGCCATCAGCACGCTGCTGGCGATGAATGCGTTCAAGAGAAAGGAAGCCTGATGGGCATCTCGGTTGAGGGAGTACGCAAGCAATTCGGCGACTTCGTCGCCCTGGACGAGGTCTCGATCGAGGTGCCGAACGGTTCGCTTGACGGCCCTGCTTGGCCCCAGCGGCAGCGGCAAGTCGACGCTGCTGCGGGTGATCGCAGGGCTCGAGCGGCCCGACGGGGGTCGAGTCCTGATCTCCGACCGCGACGCCACGCGGGTCCCGGTCCAGCACCGAGGGGTGGGCTTCGTGTTCCAGCACTACGCCGCCTTCAAGCACATGACGGTGCGCGACAACATCGCCTTCGGCCTCACGATCCGAAAGCGGCCCAAGCAGGAGATCGAGCAGCGCGTGGAGGAGTTGGTGCGCCTCGTCCACCTGGAGGGCTTCACCCATCGTTACCCGTCGCAGCTCTCGGGCGGACAGCGGCAGAGGATGGCGCTCGCTCGGGCGCTCGCCGTCGAGCCCGAGGTGTTGCTGCTCGACGAGCCCTTCGGGGCGCTGGACGCAAACGTCCGCAAGGAGCTTCGCGTGTGGCTCCGCCGCCTCCACGACGAGGTCCATGTGACGACGATCTTCGTCACCCACGATCAGGAGGAGGCGATGGACGTCGCCGAGCAGATCGTGGTCATGAACGACGGCCGGATCGAGCAGACCGGCGCGCCACGGGATCTGTACGACCATCCGAGCACCGAGTTCGTGATGGGCTTCGTGGGGCCGGTCAACCGGCGCGGGGCGCTGCTCATCCGTCCGCACGACCTGGAGATCCTGGTGGCCCCGGCGCTGGAGGCCGAGGAGGCGATGATCGAGCGGATCGTCCACCTTGGCTTCGAGGCCCGGGTCGAGCTGCTGCTCGCCGACGGCGAGCAGATCTGGGCCCAGATGACCCTGGCCGAGGCGGAGTTGATGGAGCTGGCCGATGGCCAGATCGTCTACGTGCGTCCGCGGCGGGCGAAGGTGTTCGAGCCGAACGGCGAGTCCAGCACCAAGGAGCTGGCGGCGGCCTGAGCCGTAGCGGGCCGTTGGCGGCCCGTCAGCCCTCCGGGTCGCTGACGAGCCTGCGGACCGGCTCCGGCAGCTGGCCCGCCACGAGGTCGGCGATCGTCACCGAGTCCAGGATCTCGTGCATGTTGGCGCCCAGCGCGATCCATACCTCCCGAAGCGGCTTCGCGTCGCCGCGGAAGCTGAGCTCCTCGGGCGGCTCGCCCCGGACGCTCGCCAGGGGGCCGTCGAGCTCGCTGATGATCTCGGCCAGGGTGAGCTCGCCGGGCGGCCGGGCGAGCCAGTAGCCGCCGCCCTCTGCCCCCGGACGGCCCCGGACGAGCCCGGCGTAGCGCAGCTCGGTGAGGATGGTGTCGAGGAAACGCAGCGGGATCTCCTGGGCGTCGGCGATCTGCTCGCCCGCCAGCGGGCGCTCCTCGCTGGCGCCGGCGAGCTCGATCATCGCCCGCACCGCGTAGTCCGCCTTGGCCGAGACCCTCACCGCTCCATTCTCGCCTAAGCGGGCGCGGGGGGCGGCTCCTCCTGCTCCAGGACCACCTCCGCCGGGTCCTTGTCGGTTCGCAGCCCCTTGTAGACGGGGGCGCGCAGGGTCCGGGCGGCCGTCCACTCGCGGAAGGCGACCTCGGCAACCAGACGCGGCTCGACGAAAACGGACTGCTTCGGAGGCTGGCGGCCCTCGAAGGGGCTCTCCGGCGTCTCGAGGGGCTCGAGCAGCGCCGCGAGGCGCTGAAGCTCGGCCTCGGTGAAGCCGCTGCCGACCCGGCCGGCGTAGCGCAGCGGTCGATCGCCGCCGCCGTCCTCGTGGTAGCCGACGAGGATGGCGCCGATCGTGTTCTCCCGGCGGCCCTTCCCGGGGAGCCAGCCGCCGATCACGAGCTCCTGGCTGCGGGTGTTCTTCACCTTCAGCCAGGCGCGGCTGCGCCGCCCGGGCAGGTAGCGGCTATCGAGCCGCTTGGCGACCAGGCCCTCGAGGCCGCGCTCCTGTGTCAGGCGCAGCAGCGCCTCGCCCTCGCCGCGGTGGTGGCTGGGCGTCTGCCAGCTCGGCCCTTCGAGCTGGAGGGCGTCGAGCCGCTCGCGGCGCTCGGTGTACGGGAGGTCGACGAGCGAGCGGCCGTCGATGTGGAGGAGGTCGAAGATCAGGTAGGTGACGGGCGTATCGGCCATGCGGCGCCTGATCTGGGATTCCGAGGCCAGGTGCATGCGGCTCTGAAGTCGCTCGAAGCTCGGGCGGCCGTCGTCGTCGAAGGCGACGACCTCGCCGTCGAACACCGCCTCGACGGAGCCCCGAGCTCCGCGGCGAGCGCGCGCAGCTCGGGGTAGTGCGAGGTGATCTCGCGGAGGTTGCGGCTCTCGAGCCGCAGGCGGCCGGCCTCGCTGTAGGCGATCGCGCGCACGCCGTCCCACTTGATCTCGTACGCCCACGCCTCCTCGTCGTGCGGCAGGCGGGCCGAGAGCGTGGCGCAGCATCGGCTTCAGCTGCTTGGGCATCGGCTCGCCGCTCGGGGTCGAGCGGCGGGTCCATGCGGTGGATCATCCAGTTGTCGCCCTTGGTCTGGAAGAGGGCGTACTTTCCCTTCACGCGCTCGCCCGCGAAGGTGAGGATCACCTCGTCGTCGCGGAACTTCTCGGCCTCGTAGGTCCCGCGGTCCCAGATCTTCGATCTTCCCCGCGCCGTACTCGCCCTTCGGGATCTCGGCCCTCGAAGTCGAGGTACTCCAGCGGATGGTCCTCGGTGCGGACGGCGAGCCGGTTCTCCTTCGGGTCCTGCGGGACCCCCTTCGGCAGCGCCCAGGAGGCGAGCGCGCCGTCGCGCTCCAGCCGCAGATCCCAGTGCAGGCTTCGCGCGTGGTGCTCGTGGACGACGAAGCGGTTGCCCTTGGCCTTCTTGGGGCGCTTCGACTTCTTGCCGCCGCGCGGCTCGGGCGTCTTCTCGAAGGAGCGCTTCTTCTCGTACTCGGTGAGCTTCCGGCCCGACATTGCGAGCCCATGGTAGGCCCGGGTCGCTCACGGGCCGACGGCGAGCGGATCGACTGAGTGATTCACCGGGCATATTCCGGTCAATCCCACACTCGACCTGTGGCCGACTTGCAGGTGAGCCGCCGCGTAGACACCTTGATGATGATGGGGGCGACGGGAATCGAACCCGCGTTTTTGCAGATTAAAAGTCTGCCGCAACACCAACGTTTGCTACGCCCCCCGCGCGAGAATGTAACCACCAATGAACACGGCGCGGGTGTTCCCGCAAGGGAGCGGGCTGTCGCTGCCCCAAGGGTCGGGCGCGGGCTGCCGCTACGGGTACTCCCGCACCTCGTCGAGCACCACCCGCCCGCCGATCTCCACCATCCCGTCGTCGAGCGGGCGGGCGAGGATGCGTGAGCCGGCGCCCTGGCGGATCTCGAGCTCGCGGCCGAGCCGGGCCGACAGGGTGATCGCCGCGGAGCCGGTCGCCTCGTCCTCGTCGATCCCGTAGCGCGGGGCAGAACACCCGCTCGCGGACCACCCCCGCGCCCTCGTCCACCCACGCCCATACCCCCACCGCGTCGTGACCCTCGGGAGGCCCGTCGAGCGCCTCCACCTCGACCGCAGACCCGACCTGCACGAACTCGAACTCCGGCATCCACTCCGGGCGGCCGCGGCGAAGGTCAGCTCACCGTCGGCCCGCACGGGCACCTCGCCCGCCGGCGGGCGCAGCGCCGCCACCGCGCCGCGCTCGCGCGCCAGGAGCCACGCCGTTCCCACCACCGGGTGCCCGGCGAACGGCAGCTCCACGGCCGGAGTGAAGATGCGAATCTCGCCGCGCCCCGCGTCGTCCACGAACACCGTCTCGCTGAACCCGAGCTCGGCCGCGATCCGCTGCCGCTCGTCCGCCGGGATCTCGGCGCCCTCGAGGAACACGCCGAGCGGATTGCCGCCGCTCCCGTCCTCGCCGCAGAAGACCCGCAGCACGTGAAGCTCGGACATCGGCTCCCGCCCGGCGAGCTAGTGCCGGAAGTGCCGGCGCCCGGTGAACGCCATCGCCGCGCCCGCCTCGTCGCAGGCGGCGATCACCTCCGAGTCGCGCACCGACCCCCCGGGCTGGACCAGCGCCTTCACCCCTGCGTCGATCGCCAGCCGCGGCCCGTCGGGAAAGGGAAAGAACGCGTCGGAGGCGACTACCGACCCCGCCAGCAGGCCGTCCGCGTCCTCGCCGCGAGCCTGGCGCGCCTTGTCGATCGCGATCCTCACCGAGTCCACGCGGCTCATCTGCCCCGCGCCGATCCCCAGCGTCGCCCCATCCTTGGCGATCACGATCGCGTTCGAGCGGACGTGGCGACTCACCTTCCAGGCGAACCACATGTCCTCCCACTGGTTGTCCACCGGCTTCGCCTGGGTGACCACCTGCATCGCCTCGCGGCTCTTCGTCGATCCGATCGGGGTCCTGCACCAGGAGCCCGCCGCGCACCCGCTTCACGTCGCGCTCGCGCGGCTCGTAGCCGCGCTGCTCGGTCGCCTCCAGGAGCCGCACCGCCTCCTTCTGCTTCAGCACTCGCAGCGCGTCCTGATCGTAAGCGGGCGCGATCAGGACCTCGACGAAGCGCTCGTGCAGTCGCTCGGCCAGCGCCCGATCGACCGGGCGGTTGAGGGCGATCACGCCGCCGAACGCCGACAGGGGGTCGCAGGCCAGCGCCCGCTCGTAGGCCTCGTCGATCTGCTCCGCGACGGCGACGCCGCAGGGGTTGTTGTGCTTCACGATCACGCAGGCGGGCGGCTCGAGCTCGTCGAGCAGGCGCCGCGCCGTGTCCAGGTCGAGCACGTTGTTGAACGAGAGCGCCCGCCCGTGACGCTTGGCCACTCGCGAGAGCACGTGCGGCGCGCACACCCACCTCCACGTACAGCGCCGCCTTCTGATGCGGGTTCTCGCCGTATGAGAGGTCGAGGAACTTCTCGTGCGCCATCACCCAGTGGCTGGGATAGGCCTCGTAGCGCATCCCGAACCAGCGGCTGATCGCCGCGTCGTAGCGGGCCGTGAAGGCAAAGGCCTCGTTGGCCAGCCAGTGCCGGGTCTCCGCCGAGATGCGGCCATCCGAGTCCTCCAGCTCGGCGAGCACCGCGTCGTAGCTCTCCGGCATCACGACCACGGCGACGAAGCGGTGGTTCTTGGCCGCCGCCCGGATCATCGTCGGGCCGCCGATGTCGATGTTCTCGACCGCCTCGGCCTCGCTCACCTCCCGCTGGGCGACGGTGCGCTCGAAGGGGTAGAGGTTGACGCAGACGAGGTCGATCGGCTCGATCCCCTCCGCCTCCAGCGTGGCCATGTGGTCGGGGTTGTCGCGCACCGCGAGCAGCGCGGCATGCAGCCGCGGATGAAGCGTCTTCACCCGCCCGTCGAGGATCTCGGGCGACCCAGTCAGCTCGGCGACGTCGCGGACCTCCAGGCCGGCCTCGCGCAACGCCGTCGCGGTGCCGCCGGTCGAGACGAGCTCGACCCCCAGCCCGGCCAGGCCGCGCGCGAAGTCGACGATTCCGGTCTTGTCCGAGACCGAGATCAGCGCCCGGCGTACCCTGATCGCGTCCTCCGCGGCCGTCGCGGGCTCGGCGCTGCCGCCGGTCGTCACCGGGTCAGCCATGCCTATTCGCTTGCCTCGGCATCGACGTGGACGAGTCGCGGGTTCTCCCGATCAATCCGGACCGCCCCGGCGGCGATCAGGCGGATCGCCTCGGGTAGCAGCTCGTGCTCGACCCGGTGGATCTCCTCTTCCAGTTGGGCGCGGTCGCGAGTGTATGGCACTTCGATCGCCCGCTGCAGGACGATCGGACCCGAGTCCACCCCCTCGTCGACCAGGTGCACCGTCACCCCGGTCACGTGGACCCCGTGCGCCAGCGCCTGGCCGATCGCATCGAGGCCCGGGAACGAGGGAAGGAGCGCCGGGTGAACGTTGACGATCCGGTTGCGGAACCGCGCCACGAAGTCCCCAGACAAAAGCTCCATGTAGCCGGCGAGGACGATCAGATCGACCCCCCGCTCGCCGAGCCAATCCGCAATCGCGGCGTCACGCGAGGCCCGGTCTGGATGTCTCGAGCGCTCGAACACCTCGGTCTCGATCCCCGCCTCGGCGGCGCGTTCCAACGCCCGCGCGCCGGGCACGTTCGAGGCCACGCACGCCACCTCGATCCCATCCCGGCTGTGCAGCCTGTCGAGGATCGCCTGCAGGTTGGTCCCCGTGCCGGAGGCGAGAACGGCAATCCGGAAAGCCAACTCAGGCGTCGCCGCTCGAACCGGCGGCTGCGGTGATCACCTCGAGCGCGAACTTGCCGTTGCCCTCCCCGCCGTCGCCGAGCGGGTAGTTGCCGGTGAAGCAGGCGTCGCAGTGGTGCTGTGCGGGAGCGCCGATCGCCTCGTACACCCCCTCCATGGACAGATAGGCGAGCGAGTCGGCGCCGAGCTCGTCGGCGATCTGCTCCACCGTGCGGTCGTGGGCGATCATCTCCTCGCGGGTCGACATGTCGATCCCGTAGTGGCATGGGTGGCGGATCGGCGGCGAGGAGATCCGCAGGTGCACCTCCTTCGCCCCGGCGTCCTTCAGCATGCCGACGATCTGGCGGGTGGTGTTGCCGCGCACGATCGAGTCGTCGACCACGACGACGCGCTTGCCGGCGACGATCTCCGGCAGCGGATTGAACTTCATTCGCAGTCCGTGCTTGCGCAGCTCCTGGCCCGGCTGGATGAAGGTGCGCGCCACGTAGCGGTTCTTGATCAGCCCGTCGTCCTGGTGGATGCCGGAGGCCCGCGCAAAGCCGTTGGCCGCGGGGTTTCCCGAGTCCGGCACCGAGATCACCAGGTCGGCGTCGACCGGCGACTCGTGCCAGAGGATCTCGCCCATCCGCCCCCGCACCTGCTGCAGGACACGGCCGTCGAGGCGCGTGTCCGGCCGCGAGAAGTAGATGTGCTCGAAGACGCACTGGGCCCGGCGGTTCGAGGGCACCACCTGCCGGGTCTCGATTCCGTCCTCGGTGAGCGAGATCAGCTCGCCGGGCATCACCTCGCGCAGCAATTCGCCGCCGATGATGTCGAAGGCGCAGCTCTCCGAGGCGACGCAGTAGCGGTCGCCGACCTTGCCGAGCGAGAGCGGCCGCACGCCATGCGGATCGCGGAAGGCGACCACCGCCCGCTTCGTCATCACCACGGTGGAGTAGGCGCCCGCAAGACGCGGCATCACCGCCTCGACCGCGTTCTCGATCGGCCGTGCCTCCTCCACCGAGAGCAGGGTGGCGATGACCTCCGAGTCCGACGTGCCGCGGAACTCCAGGCCGCGCTCGCGCAGCTCGTTGCATAGCTCGACGGCGTTGGTCAGGTTGCCGTTGTGGGCCAGGGCCAGCTCCCGGCCGTCGTCCCGCCACACGGGCTGCGTGTTCTCCCACGAGCCGCCGCCGGTGGTCGAGTAGCGGACGTGGCCGATCGCCATGTCGCCCTCCAGCGCCTGAAGCTTCTGCTCGTCGAACACCTGCGAGACGAGTCCGGTGTCGCGCAGGGTGGTGATGTGACCGCCCTCGCAGGTGGCGATCCCAGCCGACTCCTGACCACGGTGCTGGAGCGCGTAGAGGCCGAAGTAGGCGAGCCGCGCGACATCGTGCCCGGGTGCGTATACGCCGAACACCCCGCACTCATCGCGCGGGCCGTCGCGGTCCGGGGGAGGCCGCTCGGTCGGGATCATGTGGGCTTTCTCTGCTTGAGAGATTGAGCTGACGAGGCAGGCAGAGTCCGCCTGCAACCGCAGGGTAGCAATGGCCGCGGATCAGCTCGCCGACCACCACCTGTGTGCCGTACGAACGGCCGGCTACTCGCAAAACGGGCGTCCGCCGACACGGTCGTCCCGCCCGGCGATCCCGGCGCAGTTGCGGAGCTGGCTCAGCCGAGCCTCGAGGTCGAGCTGCTTGCCATCGACCGGACAGTTGCCGCTGCTTCCGCCGAAGCACAGGTTGCGGAGCTCGAATGGATCCCTCTTCAGGTTGTAGCGCTCCCGCTCGTCGGCGGAGACGCACTCGGTGGTGCCCGGGTCGACCACCCTCGAATGCCGCACGTACAGGGTGTCGCGCGTCCTGATCCCGGCGAACTCGCAGGTCGCGTAGCGCCCCGCGTCCGGCACCCGGTACTCGGTCAAGAACCCACGGCCACGCGGCCACCTGCCCGAGCGCCTCAGCAACGGCATCAGCGAGCGTCCGTCCATGGTGCGGCATTCCCCAGGTGCCGAACAGGGCCTGGCGCCAGTGAGGTCGAGGATCGTCGGCGCGAGGTCGATGTTTCCAACCGCCCGGCCGACCTTCTTGATCCGTGGTGCGCCGCCCCGGTAACGCTTCGGCGCCCTGATCAGCAGCGGCAGGCGCAGAGCCTCCTCGTAGGGAAGGACCTTGCCGCTCAGCAGGCGATGCTGGCCGTGGAACAGCCCGTTGTCGGAGGTGAAGATGAAGACGGTCTTCCTCAGCTCGCCGGCGTCCCTGACCTCGTCATAGAGCTTCCCGACGCCGCGATCGACGCCGCGGAGCGAGGCCAGGCCGCATTGCCAGCGCTTTCGAATCTTCCGTCTCTTGCCCGCTGCGACCTTCGGCGCGGAGCTCAGGAAGCTGGGCTTGTCGCCCATGTGCTCCTCGTTGAACGACGGTGGATGCGGCAGCCCCTGGTCCCTGAACAGCTTCTTGTCGACCGGCACGGGGATGGGCGCCCGCTTGCAGCGGCCATGGGGGTCGTCTCCTCCCACGTGCGGGGCTCGCTGGTCGAGCTGGAGGTAGAAGGGACGCGGCTTGGGCGCGTATCTCTTGACCAGGCGCCCGGCCTTCCGGTTGAGAACCTGCGTGATGTGGTCCCCGCGCCGCCTTCCGTGATGCTGGGCCCCGCCGTTGACGAACAGGTCGTAGCCGTAGTAGCTCAAGCCCCCCAGCACGCTGTGCCACTGGTTCCAGCCAGGAGCGACCACGGAGTTGGGCTCGGCGAACCCCGCGTATCCGTTCAGGAACTTGCCGACGTGGATCGTCCGGTAGCCGGCCCGCTTGAGCCAGACGGGAAGAACGTTCCTCTTGTCGAGCAACCCCCGATAGCCGACTTCGTTGGAGGTGACGCCGTGGTTGTGCGCGTACTGGCCGGTGAGCAGCGAGGCGCGCGAGGGGCAGCACTGCGCGGTGGAGGCGATGTAGTCGGTGAAGCTGGTGCCACGCCGCCCGAGGAGGCGCTTCGTCTGCGGCATCGTGCGGCGGGTCAGCTGCTTGTAGGTCTGGTCGTCGGTCTGGATCAGGACGATGTTCGGCCGCGCGCCTCCGGGGGCGGCCGTCGCCTCCCCGGGCGCGCCGGGGAACGGATCCGAGGCGGCGAGCCCCAGACCGGCCGCGGCGAGGAGCGCCACGCCGCCGCGCGCGAGCATGTGGTGGGAGCGAAGCGACATCAGGTCAAGGAGCGAGCTCGAACGCGGTGCAGCGAACCGCAGCCGCCCGTGCCGCTACGTCTCGTAGACGGCTGACGACCCCTGCGACCAAGCCCGCGCCAGCGGTCGATCGTAGCGAAACCGGCTCGATCACCCTTCGAGCGAGCGCCAGGCACGCTCGGCGTCGGCCAGCGGAACGGACACCTCGGCCTCGGCGGCGGAGATCTCGAGCCGCTCCCCGCCCGCCTCCCCGATCATCAGAACGTCGACGCCGCGCTCTTCGCCCTCGGCCGTGAGGGTGGTCAGCTCCGACGCCGGGCCGGCGACCACGAACCCACCCGCTCCCTCGCCGAACAGACAGGACTCGCCCGACCCGCCGCGCAGCTCGACCAGCGAGTCGAGGTCGGCGCGCACGCCGACCCGGCCGGCGATCGCGCACTCGGCCAGGGCGCAGGCGAGGCCGCCGTCGCTGACGTCATGGGCGGCCGTCAGGCGGCCGGACCGCACCGCCTCGCGCACCAGCTCGATCGCCTCACGGACCGCATCGATCGAGACGCCCGGCAGCCCCATTCCGAGGTCGCCGCGCAGCTTCGCCAGCTCGGAGCCGGCCAGCGACGGCGCGAACGGCCCCACCAGCGCAATCGCGTCGCCCTCGCTGACCGCGATGCCCGCCGCGCGCCCGGGGTCGGGCAGCTCGCCGACCAGGCCGACGACCGGGGTGGGATAGATCGGTCCGGCGTCGGTCTCGTTGTAGAGGGAGACGTTGCCGCCAACGACCGGCACCCCGAGGGCCGCGCATGCGTCCGCCAGGCCCTGCACGGCGCGATCGAGCTGCCAGGCGACCTGAGGCTTCTCCGGGTTGCCGAAGTTGAGGCAATTGGTCAGGCCCAGGGGCTCGGCGCCGACGCAGGCGAGGTTTTGGGCGCACTCCAGCACCGCCTCCACCGTTCCCCGATACGGATCGCAGGCGACGCGACGCCCGTTGCCGTCGATCGCGACGGCGATCGCAGCGCCGGTCTCCTCCAGCTTCAACACCGCCGCGTCGGCGGTTTCCGGGCGCCGCGTGGTGCGTGACTGGACGATGGAGTCGTAGCGCTCGAACGCCCACCGCTTCGAGGCGACGCTCGGCGAGGCGAGCAGGCTCAGCAGGATCTCGCTTGCCTCGGCACCTGGATCGAGCGACGGACGGTTGCCGTAGGGCCACTCGCTCGGCTCCTCGGGTCGGAGGTCGTACAGCGGGCATTCGTCGATCAATGCGGCGACCGGCGCGTCGCCGACGACCTGATCGCCGGCCAGCACCCGGATCCGTCCAGTGTCGGTGACCTCGCCGATCGCCGCGGCTCCGGTCTGCCAGCGCTCGCACACCGCCAGCACGTCACCGAGCCTGCGACGGCTCGAGCACGGCGAGCATCCGCTCCTGCGACTCGGAGACCATGATCTCGAACGGCTCCATGTCCGCCTCGCGCAGCGGCACCCGGTCGACGTGGAGATCCACCCCGACCCCGCCCGCGGACGCCATCTCGGCCGAGGAGGAGGTGAGGCCCGCGGCGCCCAGGTCCTGTAGCGCCACCAGCAAGCCGCGATCGAGCAGCTCCAGGCAGCACTCCATCAGCTTCTTCTCCTCGAACGGGTCGCCGATCTGCACGCTGGGCCGCATCTGGGCGCCCTCGGCGAGCTCAGCCGAGGCCAGTACCGAGGCGCCGCCGATCCCGTCGCGCCCCGTCGATGCTCCCAGCAGCAGGACCACGTTCCCGACCCCGGCGGCCGCCGAGCGCACCATCCGGTCGGCCCGGGCCAGCCCCACGCACATCGCGTTGACGAGGCAGTTGTGCTCGTAGGGAGCCTCGAAGTAGATCTCGCCGCCCACGGTTGGCACCCCGATCGAGTTTCCGTAGTGGCCGATTCCGGCGACCACGCGGTCGAGCAGATAGCGCGAGCGCTCGGACTCCAGCTCGCCGAACCGCAACGAGTCGAGCACCGCGATCGGGCGCGCCCCGATCGCGAACACGTCGCGCAGGATGCCGCCGACCCCGGTCGCCGCCCCCTGGAACGGCTCCACCGCGCTCGGGTGGTTGTGGGACTCGACCTTGAAGGCGACCGCGTAGCCCGCCCCGACGTCGACGGCGCCGGCGTTCTCCCCGGGGCCCATCAGCACCCGCGGCCCCTCGGTGGGCAGCCGGCGAAGCAGCTTGCGCGAGTGCTTGTAGGCGCAGTGCTCGGACCACAGCAGGGAGAACATCGCCAGCTCGACGCCGTTCGGCTCGCGCTCGAGCAACTCCACGATGCGCTCGTACTCGGAGTCGGTGAGGCCGAGCTCCCGGTGCCTCGCTTCGCTGGACACGCCCACAAGCCCAGTATTCCGAGCCGGGCGGCGCGAGGGCTTGTAGCGTGGTCCTAGGGCATCGCCAGCGCCGCGAGCATGTCCCAGAGCTCCAATGCCTCGCTCGAGGTCTGCGAGCGCCAGTCGTCGGCGCCCTGGCCGACGAGCTCGGGCTCGAAGAAGGCGGACTCCGCCGCCGGCTCCAGGCCATGGAAGGCGAGGGCGGCGCGAACCTGGGAGTCCAGGTCGGCGTGGCGCTCGAAGTCGATCACCGGGAACGCGTGCCGGCGGTGCTCGGCGAGCAGCGCCCGGTTGTATCCCAGCCACAACTGGTCCCATCCCGCGGCGGAGAGCTGCGGGTGACGCCTCTGGCGCCCATGCGCGCGCCGCTCGAGCGACTCCCGCACCGCGACCGGGTTGCGGATCACGCCGATCGGCCTTGGGTCGAGGTCGTGCCACAACTCCGGCACGAGCAGGAGCCGCGGGTCCTTGACCCCGATTGTCTCGCCCGGGATCGAGCCGAGGATCTGGTTGCGCCGGCGAAAGTCGCTCCGGCGAGCGCGGATCCGCGCCGGAGGGTCCCACCAGGAGCCGCCGCTTCGCTCGAGGACCCGGTCGTGGAGCCTGTTGAGCTCGGGGATCTCGCGGTTGCCGCGCGGGTTGAAGCGGTTCTTCTCCGAGACGGGGCCGAATTCGACGCGGTGGTCGGCCAGCATGCCCGCGATAGCCGAGGTGCCGCTGCGGTGCATCCCGAGCACCGCGACGATCCCCTTGTCGCGCAGCTCCGCGGGCGTCCGAGCGCCGAACGAGGGCATCTTGTTTACGTTACCCGCCGATGATCCACATCGCGACCGTCCACTGGCGCTCGGACCGCTGGATCGATATCCAGCTTCGCTACCTCGAGCGGAACCTCGACGAGGCCTTCAAGGTCTATGCCTGGCTCGACGCGGGGATGCGCGACCAAGCGCACAAGTTCTTCTACAGCACGGATGTGCCGATCAAGCAGCACGAGCTGAAGCTGACCCTGCTCGGCGATATCGTCGCCCAGGCGGCCGAGCCCGACGAGATGATCATGTTCATCGACGGCGACGCCTTCCCGGTCGCCCCGATCGTCCCCTTCCTGCGCGAGAAACTGGAGCGCCACCCGATCGTCGCCGTGCGGCGGGACGAGAACAACGGCGACCCCCAGCCGCATCCCTCGTTTTGCGTCATGAGAGCATCGCTGTGGCGCGAGCTGCCCGGCGACTGGCGGCGCGGCGCCACCTGGGTGAACCCGCAGGGAAAGAAGGTCACCGATGTGGGGGGCAACCTCCACCGCTTGGTCCAGGAGCGAGGCATCGACTGGTACCCGATGCTGCGCACGAACAAGGTCAACCCTCACCCGCTCCAGTTCGGGGTCTACGAGGATCTCGTCTACCACCACGGCGGCGGCTTTCGGCGCACCGCCGGCGGCCGGCTGTGGCGAGCCGCGGCCGAGGACAGGCTGAACGCGACCCTGCGGGGGCGGCTTGCCGCCAGGCTGCCGCGGAAGGGGGTTGCCGGCAGGTTCCGGAAGTTCATCCACCCGGTGCGCCGTTACCGCGAGGCGCTCGGAGAGGAGCTGGCGCAGATCAACGACCAGGTCTTCGAGCTGATTCAGCGCGACGAGGGGTTCTACCTCCAGCTGATCGACCCGGATCGGGGCGGCGAGCTGGCGACGATCAAGGCGCCGGTGCTGCTGGAAGACGTCAAGCAGCTCTCGGCTACGCGCTGATCTTCGAGCGCGCCGGTTCGGCCTCCGCCGCCAGCGCAGCGAGCGAAGCGAAGATCGCCAGTCCGTCCGCCGACCCCGTCAGCGGGTCGACGGCGTGCTCCGGATGGGGCATCACCCCCATCACGTTGCCGCCCTCGTTGATGACCGCTGCGACGTCGCGGGCCGAGCCGTTCGGGTTCTGCCCCTCCGCGTAGCTCAGCACCACTCCGCCTCGCGCCTGGAGCTCGTCGAGCTGCTCCGGAGGGGCGAAGTAGCGGCCCGACTCGTGCTTGACCGGGATCGAGAGCCGCTGCCCCGGGCGGCACTCGCGCGTGAATGGAGTCTCGGCGTTTTCCACCACCACCTCGACCTGCCGGCAGACGAACGTCAGCGACTCGTTGGGCAACAGCGCCCCCGGCAGCAGCCCGGCCTCGCAGAGGACCTGAAAGCCGTTGCAGATCCCGAGCACCGGCTTGCCGGCGGCCGCATGCTCGGCCACCGCCTCCATCGCCGGGGCGAACCGCGCAATCGCCCCCGCCCGCAGGTAGTCGCCGTAGGAGAAGCCTCCCGGCACGACCACCACGTCGACCCCCTCCAGGCCGGTCTCCTCGTGCCAGACGAGCCGCGCGTCACCGACTCGGCGGCAGGCGAGCAGCGCGTCTCGCTCGTCGCAGGAGCCTGGGAACTGGAGCACGCCAAAGGTGGTCAAGAGCCGTCCAGCTCGATCTCGTAGTCCTCGATCAGCGGGTTGGCGAGCAGCTTCTCGCAGAGCTCGGCGAGGCGGTCGGGGTCGTCGGCTTCGAGCTCCACGAGGCGCCCCACGCGCACCTGTGAGACGCCGTCGAAGCCCAGCGCGGGAAGGGCGCGTTCGATCGCCTTGCCCTGCGGATCCAGGATGCCCCGCTTGGGCCGAATCAGGACCTTGGCCTTCACCGACCCAACGTTAGTGACCCGCGCGGCGGGCGACGAAGCCGGTCAACGTCCGCGGCGAAGGCGGGCGGGCAGCCGCGGACGAAGGCGCCACCAGAGGCTCGAGTTGACGCTCTCGAGGCGCCGCACGCGGCGTCGCAGCAGCAGCTCGCTCTCCTTCAACTCCCGATAGCGACCCCGGACGGCGCTGGTGCCGCGGCGCCGGACGTATCTGGTCAGCGCGTCCATGGCGTCGAGCTCCAGGTCGGCGAGCTCCCGTTGCCGCCGCTCCTCGGGCCACGCACTCGAGCCCGCCGGCGAGGGCCCGCCCTCGAGTGGATCCGGGCAGGCGGCGAGGTAGTCGCGAAAGTCCGTGTCCTCCACCAGCCAGCCGTCCTCGACCCCGCGTGCGACCTCCGGGTCGGAGAGCGTCAGCTGTTCGTAGACCTCATCGAGCCGCCCGCTCTCGTAGGCGGCCAGCAACTCCGCACGCCAGCTCGATTCCAGCATCCCGGACCCCTCGGCCATCTCGACCCGATGCCGGTATTGCGCCGGGCTTCGGACCGGGAAGTGCAATACCCGGATCGGGAAGCTCGGAGCGAAGACGAGCTCCTGCTCCGAGCGCGCCGGCTGCCGGGGCTCCGAGATCGTCAGCCCCGGGCGGCCAGCGAGCGGCGGGGCCGAGGAGTCTTCGATCCAGATCCGGGTGGGGTGGGGATGATCGAGCGCGATGCGAGGGTGCGTCCGGTGAGCTGCCTTCGGCGGCTGTAGGCACCGGGCCTCGCGAACGGTCATTCGTTCCGCGAACGAGGCGTCGCCCGGCCGGGGGACGAACTCCGCCCGCGGCGCGATCACCATTCCGAAGCGTTCGGGTATCGCCGCCAGCGCCTGCTTGAGGTCGCCGGTGAGCGGCCACCAGAACTCGTCGCCGTCGTTGTGGATCACCCAGTCGGCGCCGCGCTCGTGGGCGAGCCGGCCAATCTTCGTGCGGCCCTCGGTCCAAGCCTCGTTGATCGAGCCGGGGAAGTGCTGCAGCTCGAGCAGTTCGGCGCGCTCGTAACGCTCGAGAATCTCGAGCGTGCCGTCAGTGGATCCGTTATCGGCCACAAGGAAGAAGTCCACTCCCTGGGCGCGGTGGTAGTTGAGATTGGCCTCGATGATGTCCGCCACGTCGCGGACGAGGAGAGTCATCGCCAAGCGCATGACGGCGGAGGCTAGTGCCGGCGAGGTCTCCTCGCCGCTCGGAATCTGGCAAGGGCGCTCGGCAGCCGGGGACGGAGGCGCCACCAGAGGCTGGATTGGATCCCGAGCCGGCGCTCTCGCTCGTGCTTGAGGCGATCACGCAGGCGATCCAGGCGCCGGTCCGGCTGGCCCTTGTCGCGGCGCGGGCTACCGCGTTCCCGGTGCCGCGTCTGGAGCTTGTACGCGGTCGCCTGGAGGTAACGGCTGAGCGCATACATCACGTCGGCTTCGAGCTCGGCGAGCTCCCTCCGCCGCCGTTCCTCCGACCAGGCGCGTGAACCGGGAGGCGGCGTCCCGGCCCCGTCGAGCGTTTCAGGACAGGCTGCCAGGTAGTCGCGAAACTCAGTGTCCTCGACCAGCCAGCCGTTCGCGAGCCCTCGCTTCACCGCCTCGTCGTCGAGGGTCAACCTGGCGTAGACCTCCTCCAGGCGGCCCGCCTCGAAGGCGCTCCGCACCGCTTCGCCCTCCCGGAGCTGGTCGTTGGCCAGCGCGGTCTCGACCATGCGCCTGTACTGCCCGAAGGAGCGCAGCGGAAAGTGATGGACGGCGAGCGGGAACGTCGGAGCCAGGAGCAGCTCGAGTTGGCTCTCCTCGGCGTGCTCGGCCTGAGCCCGGCGAACCGGCTTGCCGACCAGCCCCTGCCGTGGCGAGGCGCCATGGTCGACCCAGATGTGCGTGGGGTGGGGCTGGGAGATCATCACCTGGGGGTGGGTTCGATGTGCCGCCTTCGGGGGGCGCCGGAACCGAGCCTCGCGGATGGTCAGCCGGTCGGCGAAGAAGCCGTCTCCAGGCCTGCCCACGAACTCGGTCCTGGGGGCGAGCACGAGACCGAAACGCTCCGGGATCGCGGTCAGCGCCTGCTTGAGGTCGCCGGTGAGCGGCCACCAGAACTCGTCGAGATCGTTGTGAAACACCCAGTCGGCGCCGAGCTCATGGGCGAGTCGGGCGAGCCTGGTGCGGCCCTCTCCCTGGGCCTCGCGGGCCGGCCCTCCTATGCGCTCGAGCGTGATCAGCCCGGCGCGCTCGTGCCCCTCGAGGATCTCCAGGGTCCCGTCGGTCGATCCGTTGTCGCCGACCACGAACAGGTCGACCCCCTGCGCACGGTGGTAGCGGAGATTGGCGTCGACCAGGTCCGCGCCGTCGCGGACGAGCAGTGTCATCGCGAGCCGCACGCCGCGAGCAGGTTAGCTTCGGCGACGCCCAATCGCTTGCCGCACCCCGCCTCCAACCTGCTAGGAATCGTCGCCGAATGAAGCTGGTCATGACCTTGCTCGTGCGCGACGAGCAGGACATCGTTCGGGAGAACCTCGACTTCCACCTCGCGCATGGGGTCGACGAGGTGATCGTTACCGACAACGGCTCGAAGGACGCCACCGTCGAGATCCTGCGCGAGTACGAGTCCCAGGGGGTCGTGCGCGTCTTGTTCGAGCCCACCGACGACTACTCGCAGGGGCGCTGGGTGACCAGGATGGCCCGGCTCGCAGCCGCCGAGGGCGCCGACTGGGTGATCAACAACGACGCCGACGAGTTCTGGTGGCCGCGTGCCGGCTCGCTGAGGTCCATCTTCGAGCAGCTCGACGACGAGGTCGGCTTGGTGGTTGCCCGCCGCCAGAACTTCGTCCCCCGGCCGGAGGACGGCCGCCCTTTCTGGGAGCGGATGACGCTTCGCGAGCGCGAGTCGCTGAACCCGCTCGGCAAGCCGCTGCCGCCGAAGCTGGCCCACCGCGCCGACCCAGAGATCACGATCGCGCAGGGCAACCACAAGGTGGAGGGCGCGCAGCTCGGCGAGCGCCTTGACGACGGCTCGATCGAGATCCTCCACTTCCCGATGCGCACCTACGGGCAGTTCGAGAACAAGATCGTCAAGGGCGGCCGCGCCTATGGGCGCAACCGCGAGCTGCCGCAGCGCACGGGCCGCACCTGGCGGCGGCTGTACGAGGCTTGGGAGCAGGGCAGCCTGCGCGAGCACTACGACGACAGCGTGGTCGCAGAGGGGGCGCGCGCCGGCCTGGTGGAGGACACGCGCCTGCGGGACTTCCTACGGGGCTTGCCCGCGAAAGGCGCGGCGCCCCGCTCCTAGCCGGGCATCCCCGCTAGTCCTCGTCGACGTGGCGCTCCGCGTTGGCGTCCGTCTCCAGCTCGGCCGCCCGCTGACGGGCTCGAGTTCGCCGCCGGACCAGCTTCAGAAGCCGCCTGCCAAGGGTGCGGCTGAGCTTCTTCCGCAGGTGGTCGTTCTTGGCGTGCACCTTGTCGATCTGCTCCCGGCCCCGATCCAGGCGCAGCATCGTGAACCGCTGCGTGCGGGTCATCAGCCGCATCGCGTCGAGCTCCACTTCGGCCCGTTCGCGCTCGAGCTGGGACTGCTCGGGGGCCACGCGCACCTCGGCCGCGCCACCGCTCGCAAGCGGATCCGGACAGCGCGGCAGGAGGTTCGCAAGCCGCTCGTCGCGGACCAGCTGGCCGTCGCTGATCCCTTCCTCGATTGCGGCGTCGTCCCAGATCAGCTCGGCGTACCGCTCCTCGAGGCGACCCTCCTCATAGTGCCGGCGCAGGCGCCGGAAGCGGCCTGAGTCGCGGAACCCGCCGTGGCGCAGCGAGATCTCCGTCCGCCTCTGGAACTGCTGGAAGGAGCGCAGCGGGAAGTGGAAGATGCGAAGCGGCCAGGTCGGTGCCCAAACGAGCCGAATGTCCTCGCCCTCGCCTGGCTCGTCGCCGACCCTGCGGACGCTGCGATGGACCGCCCTGCCCGGCGGGCGCAGCGCCCGCCACAGGTCGCCGTTCGCCGCCGACGCGACGTCGTGGGCCCCCCGGTGGAGCACCACGACGTCCGGATCGGCGCGGTGGGCGACCTTGGGCTGCAGGCTCGATCGCGCCTCGCGCACCACCAGCCGTTCGGCGAACGAGCCCGGGCCGTCGGACCGGCCGACGAACTCGGTGCGCGGGGCCACGACGGCGCCGAACTGCTCCGGAATGGCGGTCAGAGCCTGCTTGAGGTCGCCGGTCAGCGGCCACCAGAACTCATCCGCGTCGTTGTGAATCACCCAGTCGGCGTCGAACTCCGACGCCGCCATCCTTCCCATTCGCGTGAACCACTCTGCGCCCAGGCCTCGGAGGTCGTCGCTCTCGTCCCGCAGCACGTGGGCGAGCCCGGCGTCCTCGTACCGCGCCAGGATCTCGGGCGTCCGATCCACGGAGCCGTTGTCCATGACGACGAAGAAATCGACCCCCAGCGCCCGGTGGAAGCGCAGGTTGTCTTCGATGACGTCTTCCTCGTCGCGGACCTTCAGGGTCATCACGAGCCGCATCGCGATCGTCATTCCCTGGCAGGCTGCGCTCTACAGCGCACCGACCGACGCTGTGGCCGCTGGCCGAGCTCGAGCCTCGCCGGCGACGCGTGTCCACAGCGAGAGGTCGATCTCGGGGCAGAGCTCGGCGAGCCGTCCGGCGTCCTCCCGGTAACGCCCGGCGAGCTCGTCGCTGATCACGGGCAGGAGATCCGGAGTGCTCCGGGCGGCCTGCTTATGCTTCAGCAGCCGGCGGGGGATCTTCTCCGGTGGCTCCAGGCCGAGGAAGCGCCAGGTGCGCTCCATCTGCGCCACGGGGTCCTGGACGCAACGCTCGAACTGCAGGACCAGCACCTGCTCGCGGGGAAAGTGGTCGAACACGTGGCGAAGCTGCTGGTAGTAGAAGCCGCGCCAGGTCGCGTCGCTCACCGAGGCGAGCAGGACACGGTTGCCGCGATCCTCGGCGAACCGATGCAGGCGCGCGATCGCGGAGCGATAGCGAGCCACAGGGTCGCGCAGCATGACCAGGAGGCGAGCGTCGGGCGCCGCCTTGCGAATCAGCGGTGCTGTCCAGAAGTCGGCGAGGTAGCGCGGGGTCCACTCGCCGACGACCTTGCCAGGCGAGCGCGGAAACAAGGACGCGTACTCCGCGGCTATGTCGTCGGGCGCATTGCCCTGCCAGTAGCGGTCGAAATAGTGGACCTCCTTGCCGAGCGGCGAGCGCTCGACCTCGGGATGGCGGCGCATGGCGTCGTACCACCAGCTCGTGCCACAGCGCTGCGCGCCGATCCCCACGTACTCGGGGGGCCCAGTCGTCCATCCCTCCGGGCACTCGGGGATCTCCAGCGGCGCGTTCCAAGGCCTGAGGAAGTCCACGAGACGTGTAAGAGTAACGGTCGCTATGGGACCGCTCGCAAGCATCCGCCGCTGGGTGCGGCGCGGGGACGGGCGTCGCGACCTCGTACCGGCGCCGTTCGTGGTCGGCGTGGCGCGCTCCGGGACAACGTTGCTTCGGCTGATGCTGGATGCCCACCCGGAGCTGGCGATTCCCCCGGAGACGCACTTCGTGCCCAAGTTGATCTCGCACTGCGAGCGCTGGATCGCCGAGGAGGCGACGACGCAGGAGCTGCGGGAGCGGGCGTTCGAGTTGATGACCACCCATCCCCGCTGGGGAGACATGGGCCTCGACCCGGAGGAGCTTCGCCGGCGCCTCGCGCAGCGCGACCCGCTGACGCCCGGCGATGCGGCGCGATCCTTCTATGAGGCCTATGCCGCCCGGGAGGGAAAGCCGCGCTGGGGCGACAAGTCGCCACCGTACACGTGGAAGGCGCTGCGGATCCAGCGCGGGATTCCCGAGGCCCGCTTCATCCACCTGATCCGCGACGGCCGTGACGTCGCGCTGTCGCTGAATGACGTGAGCTGGGGGCCGGAAGGCATCGCGGAGTCGGCATGGAAGTGGGTGGAGGAGCTGAGCAGAGCGCGGCGGCGGGCACGCCGCTTGGCGCGCGGGACCTACGTGGAGGCTCGCTACGAGGACCTGGTCGCGGATCCCGAGCGTGTCCTTCGGGAGGTCGCCGGCTTCGTCGACCTGCCGTGGGACGACGCCATGCTCAACTACCACCGCGGGGCCGAGAAGCGCATGCAAGAGGTTGTCCGCGAGCTGAAGCCGCTCGGCGGCGGCACGATCACGGCCGAGGAGCGCACGCGCCAGCACGAGCTGGTCTCCGAGCCACCGCGTGCAAGCCGCGTGGGGCGCTGGCGCACGGAGATGTCCCCGGCGGATCGGCAGGTGTTCGAGTCGGTTGCCGGGGAGCTGCTCGCGAAGCTCGGCTACGAGGTCGAGTAACCGGCTAGTCGAGTGATCGCCCGGTGATCCGCTCGTACGCCTCGAGGTACCTGGCGCGAGTGTTCACGACCACTTCCTCCGGGAGCTCCGGCGCCGGCGGAGTGTGGTCCCAACCGACCTGGTCGAGCCAGTCGCGCAGATACTGCTTGTCGAAGGAGCGCTGCGGGCGGCCGGGCTCGTACTCGTCGGCGGGCCAGAAGCGCGAGGAGTCGGGGGTGAAGACCTCGTCGCCGAGCACCACCTCGGCTCCTGGCGAGGCGCCGAACTCGAACTTCGTGTCGGCGAGGATGATTCCGTGTTGCTCGGCGTGCTCGGAGGCGTGCTGGTAGAGCTCGAGCGAGGCTCGCCGCAGGTCCTCCATCAGGGGGCGGTCGCCGATGATCTCGGCGGCGCGCTCGAAGTCGATGTTCTCGTCGTGGTCACCGACCTCGGCCTTGGTCGCGGGGGTGAAGATCGGCTCCGGGAGGCGATCGGACTCTCGCAGCCCGGCGGGCAACTCGATCCCGCAGATCGAGCCGGACTCGCGGTACTCGCGCCACCCCGAGCCCGACAGGTACCCGCGCACGACGCACTCGACCGGGTACATGTCCAGCAGCCGCACGCGAATCGCCCGGCCCGCGACCTCGTCGGGCACCTCTTCCGAGAGGAAGTGATTGGGGCAGATCCCGCCGGTGCTCTCGAACCAGAACAGCGACATCTGCGTCAGTACCCGCCCCTTGTCGGGAATCGGGTTGGGCATGATCACGTCGTATGCCGAGATCCGATCCGAGGCCACCATCAGGAGGTCGCCGTCGAACTCGTAGATCTCGCGGACCTTGCCGCTGGAGTGGAGGGAGAGCTCGGCTAGGGCGCTGGGCATACGACCCGGCCGATGCTAACAACGCCTCCGGCAGCTGGATACCCCCTCCCCCTATATACTCCAGCCATGAACCAGACCGCCGCGCCCGGCTACGTCGACGACAAGGAGGCGGTTCTACGCCGACTTTCGCGGATCGAGGGCCAGGTGCGCGGTCTGCGCCGGATGGTCGGCGAGGAGGCATACTGCATCGACGTGCTGACCCAGATCGCTGCGGTCGAAAGGGCGCTGGACGGAGTCGCTCTGAAGCTCCTCGACGACCACACGAACCACTGCGTTCGCGACGCAGTCGAGCGGGGCGGCAGCGAGGCCGAGGAGAAGATCGGGGAGCTTCTGGCCGCCGTTGAGCGGTTCGCGCGCACGCGGTGACGCTTCCCCCGGGGCCGAGGGCGCCCGCGGCGCTTCAGACTGCGCGGCTGATCGGCCGCCCGGTTTCGTTCTTCGAGCGCTGCCGGCGGCGGTTCGGGGACACCTTCAGCGCCCGCATCATCGGCCTCGGGCCGATCGTCTTCATCTCCGACCCGCCTTCCCTGAAGCGCCTGTTCGGGGCCGACCGCCAGAACACGATCGCGCCGGGTCGCAACATCGTGCTCGCGCCCGTGCTCGGGCAGCGGTCCGTCCTGTTGCTCGAGGGCGACGAGCACCTACGCCGGCGCAAGCTGATGCTGCCGCCCTTTCACGGCGAGCGGATGCGGGCCTACGAGAGGGTGATGGCCGAGGCGACCGAGCGGGAGCTGTCCTCATGGCCGCTGGGGAGCTCCTTCCCCCTCCATCCTCGGATGCAGTCGATAACTCTCGAGGTGATCCTGAGCGCGGTGTTCGGGGTCGAGGACGACGAACGGCGGCAGGATCTGCGCCGCAACCTGGCTGGGATCCTGGCCACCACCCGGTCTCCCCGGGCAATCGGGATGACCGTCGGCCGGCTGCGCCGCAGTCCGGCCTACCGGGGGGTCACGCGGATGCTGGCCGAGACCGACCAGATCCTGCTCGCCGAGATCGACGAGCGTCGCGCCGACCCCGATCTGGCCTCCCGCGACGACATCCTCTCGCTGCTGGTGGGAGCGCGTTTCGAGGACGGCTCGTCGATGAGCGACGCCGAGTTGCGGGACCAGCTGATCACCCTGCTGATGGCCGGCCACGAGACCACGGCAACCGGGCTCGCCTGGTCGTTCGACCTCCTGTTCCGCGCCCCGGACAAGCTGGAGCGCCTGCGGGCCGAGGTCGCGGAGGGCGGCCACGACCTACCTGGACGCGGTGGTCGAGGAGACGCTTCGCATTCGCCCCGTGGTGCCGTGGGTGGGGCGCAAGCTGACCGCCGCGGCCGAGCTCGGGGGCTACGAGCTGCCCGCGGAGACCGTGGTGATGGCGGCGATCTACCTCGCCCACACTCGCCCTGACCTCTACCCAGAGCCGCAGGCGTTTCGCCCCGAACGGTTCCTCGACGGGAGCCCCGATACGTACAGCTGGATCCCGTTCGGGGGCGGTACGCGCCGCTGCATCGGCGCCGCCTTCGCCCAGCTCGAGATGCGGGTCGTGCTGGCCACGATCCTCGGCCAGGCCGAGCTCCGTCCGGCCACGGATCGACCCGAGCCGATCGTGCGCCGAAACGTCACCCTGTCGCCGCGCAACGGCACCCCGGCGATCCTGGTCGGTCGCCAGCCCGCTCACCTGAGCGCGTTGGTCGCCTAGTCCCGCAACCGCTCAAGCCGCTCGAAGATCTCGGGCACGTGCGCCAGGTAAGCGCCTGGGTCAAAGACCCTATCTAGGTCCAGGTCGGGCGCCTTCTCAGAGAGCAGATCCCGGAAGCTGGTGCCCTCGTCCCAGGCGCGCTGCGCCGACTCCTGGACGATCCGGTAGGCGGCGTCACGGTCCATCCCGGACTCCACCAGGGCGGTCAGCGCTCGCTGGCTGTGGATGGCGCCGTGGGTGAGCTCCAGGTTCTCGCGCATCCGGTCGGCGTGCACCGTCATCTCGCGCGCCACCCGGGAGGCGAGGTGCTGCATGTAGTCGAGCAGGATCGTGGCGTCCGGCAGCACCACTCGCTCGGCGCCCGAGTGGGAGATGTCGCGCTCGTGCCACAGGGCGACGTTCTCGAGGCCCGTCTGCGCGTATCCGCGAAGCACCCGGGCCAGCCCGGTGATCCGCTCGCAGAGAATCGGGTTGCGCTTGTGCGGCATCGCCGAGGAACCCTTCTGGCCGGCGCCGAACGGCTCCTCGACCTCGCGCACCTCGGTGCGCTGGAGGTTGCGAACCTCGGTCGCGAAGCGCTCCAGCCCCGCGCCGGCGATTGCGATTCGCGCCAGGACCACGGCGTGCCGGTCGCGCGGCACCACTTGGGTCGAGGCGTCCTCGGCGCGAAGCTCCAGCGTCTCCATCACCCGGCGCTCCACGGTGGGTGGCACGGACGCGTAGGTGCCGACCGCGCCCGACAGCTTGCCGACGGCGATCTGCTCGAAGGCGTCTTCGAGGCGGGCAAGGTTGCGGTCGGCCTCGAACGCGAAGCCGGCGAGCCGCAGACCGAAGGTGGTGGGCTCGGCGTGGACCCCGTGCGTGCGGCCGACGCAGAGCGTGTCGCGATGCTCGAACGCGCGCTCGACCAGCGCCTCGCGAACCGCCCGCGCTCCCGCGACGACGATCTCGCCCGCCGCGCGGAGCTGTAGGGCCAGTGCAGTGTCGAGGACGTCCGACGACGTCAGGCCGTAGTGGAGCCAGCGGCCCTCTTCTCCGACCTCTGCCGCCACGACGTCGACGAAGGCGGCGACGTCGTGACCGGTGGTCCGCTCGCGCTCGTTGACCGCCTCCACGGTGAACGAGGCGCGCTCGCGGCAGGCCTTGGCCACCTCGGGCGGCACCCGGCCCTCCGCCGCCCATGCGTCCAGAGCGGCCAGCTCGACCTCCAGCCAGGCCTCCATTCGCCGCTCGGCCGTCCATACCGCCCCCATCTCGGGGCGGGTGTAGCGCTCAATCACGCATGGATTATGCGCGCGGCAAGCAGGCCGGCGTTCTTGGCCCCGTCGATTGCAACGCAGCCAACGGGAACACCGGGCGGCATCTGCACGGCCGACAGCAGGGCATCCAGGCCGCCAAGGCTCTTGCCCGTGAGCGGAACGCCGACCACGGGCAGGTCGGTGTGGGCGGCCACCACCCCCGGAAGCGCGGCCGACATCCCGGCGCCGGCGATGATCACCCTCAGGCCCCGCATTCGGGCCGCGTGGCAGTACTCGCGCACCTGCTCCGGGTCGCGGTGCGCGCTCATCACCCGAACCTCGTAGCGGATGCCAGCCTCGTGCAGCGCCGCGCCTGCCGGTTGCATCTTCGGCTTGTCGTTGGCCGAGCCCATGATGATCCCGACCAGGGGCGCGTCGACCTCGATCTCCTCGAATGCCGCCTCGACCTCGGGCATCGGCTCCGCGGTGGCCGTCTCGGTCTCGCGGCCGTTCGGACGCTCGGGCTCCGCTATCTCCATCGATCTTCTCCCTTCGGTTCCGGGCGGATTCTCGCGCGGCATCCGGCGGCTTGCTGGTACCTAAGCCGCCGCAGCTCTCTCCACCGCTCGAGCCGCGATGTCGCCACGCATCTGCATGCCCTCGAAGGAAATCAGCCCCGCGGCCCGATAGGCGCGGTCGCGCGCCTCGCCGGGGGTGGGGCCGAGCGCGGTCACGTTCAGCACCCTGCCGCCGGCGGTGACGACCTCGCCGTCCTCGGTAGCCGTTCCGGCGTGCGTGACCTCGACCCCCTCGATCGCCTCCACGTCGGCGAGCCCCGAGATCACGTCTCCCTTCGAGGATGACGCTGGATAGCCGCTGGAGGCGAGGACCACCGTGACCGCCCATTCCTCGTTGAACTCGGCGCTGGTCCCCTTCAGGCCGCCCCGCTCTCGCGATGCAAGACAGAGCTCGACCAGGTCGGATCGCATCCTCGGCAACACCGCCTGCGTCTCGGGATCGCCGAAGCGGCAATTGAACTCGAGCACCTTCGGCCCGTTCGCCGTGATCATCAGTCCCGCGTACAGCACGCCGTGGTAGGGGGTTCCGCGACGGCGCAGGAGGTCGACGATCGGCCGATGGACGACGTCGGCGATCTCCTCGGTGCGAGCGGCGTCGAACCCGGGGACCGGCGAGTAGCTGCCCATGCCACCCGTGTTCGGCCCCCGATCGCCGTCGAGAATCCGCTTGTAGTCCTGGGCCGGAGCCAGCGGGACCACGTTCTCGCCGTCGCACAGCGTCAGCACCGAGAGCTCCTCGCCCTCCAGGTGCTCCTCAAGCACGACCTCCGTGTCGCCGAAGCGACGCTCGACGAAGAAGACGTCCACGGCCTCGCGCGCCTCGGCCTCGGTGGCCGCGATGATCACTCCCTTGCCGGCAGCCAGCCCGTCGGCCTTCAAGACCGCCGGATAGGACGCGCGGGCCAGGTGCTCCAGCGCGTCGGTCCGGGAGCGGAGGACCGCGTGGGAAGCGGTGGGCACGGACGCCGCCGCCATCAGCTCCTTGGCGTGCACCTTCGACCCCTCGATCCGCGCCCCCTCGGCGCGAGGGCCGAAGGCGGCGATCCCCGCCGCCTCGAGGGCGTCGACCAGCCCGGCGACCAGCGGCGCCTCGGGGCCGACGACCACCAGGTCGACGCCTTCGGCCGCAGCCGCCGAGACCACCCCGCGCACGTCCTCGGCGCCGACCTCGAGGCAGCGGGCGTCGGCGGCGATCCCGGCGTTGCCGGGCGCGCAGAGCAGCTCCGGGGCACGCGCCGACCGCGCCAGGGCACGGACGATCGCGTGCTCGCGCCCGCCCCCGCCGACGACGAGGATCCTCATCGCAGGCGCCGGCCCGGTCGCTCGCTACAGGGCCTTGGTGAACTCCTCGGCCGGGATCGCGGCCATGGTCTCGTTGGTGGTCGTGCCGCGCGAGCCGAGCTCGACCGAGACCTTGGCCATCGTCGTCTGGTCCGGCGCCTCGACGACGCTGACGAAGTCGTACTCGCCGAGCGTCGCCCACTGGTTGAGGACCTTGACGCCGAGCTGCTCGACCTCCTTGTTGACCTCCTGGACGCGCCCCGGGTTGTCCTTCATCGTCTTGACGCCGTTCGAGGTCAGCCTGGTCAGCATGATGAAGACGGGCATCTTCATCCTCCTTTCGACTGGGTTAGGCTGAGCCTACCTTGCGCGGGCATCGCATCTTCGCCGGCCTCTATGACCTGATGCTGAGGGGCACGGAGCGCGGCGGCCTGCGGGAGATGCGGGCGGAGCTCCTGGCCGGGGCACGGGGGCGGACGCTGGAGCTCGGCGCCGGGACCGGCCTCAACCTCGCCCACTACACCGACGCGGTCACCGAGCTGGTGCTCACCGAGCCCGATCCTTACATGGCCCGGCGGCTGCGCAAGCGGCTTGACGACGAGCCGCCCGCGCCGGCTCGGGTCGAGGTGGTGGAGGCGCCCGCCGAACGCCTGCCCTTCGAGGATGGGAGCTTCGATTCCGTGGTCTCGACGCTCGTCCTCTGCTCCGTGGAATCGCCGGCCGCCGCCGCCAGGGAGATCGCTCGCCTGCTGAAGCCGGAGGGCCGCTTCCTGTGCCTCGAGCACGTTCGCGCCGACGACCGCGGTCTCGCGCGCTGGCAGGATCGCCTCGAGCGCCCCTGGGGGTGGCTCGGCGCAGGCTGCCACCCGAACCGCGACACGGTCGCCGAGCTCGGAGCCGCGGGACTCGAGACCGCGGGCCTCGCTCGTGACCTGCTGCCCAAGGCGCCGCCGATCGTCCGGCCGATGGTCCGCGGCCAGGCGAGTCCTTCACGCTGAGGCCGAGTCCCGGAAGTTGGGCCACAGCGCCAGGTCGATCTCCGGTACGAGCTCCACCAGCCTGCGCACCTCTTCTCGATACAGGGCGGTCAGTTCGCGCCGAGCCGCTTCCTCCAGGGGCGGACTGGCCTGCGCCGAGCCGGCTCGCGCGACGAGGCGCTCGGGCGGGCGCCGGCGGGAGCGGAGGCCCAGAAACCGGCTGGTCCGCTCCAGCTCGGCGATCGGTTCGGCGGCGCAGCGCTCGTACTGGAGCACCAGCACCTGCTCGCGGGGGTAGAGCTCGAGCACTCGGCGAAGTTGCTGGTGGTAGAAGCCGCGCCAGATCGCCTCGCGAAGCGAGGCCGGCTGCAGCTCCTGGCGTCGCTCGACCGCCCGCCGCCGGACGAACGCAAGCGCCGAGCGGTAGCGCTCGACGGGGTCGCGCAACATGACGAGAAGGCGGGCGTCGGGGGCCGCCTGTCGGAGCAGCGCCGGCGTCCAGAAGTCGGCCATGTAGCCCGGGGTCCACTCCCCGGTCAGCTTCCCGGGGGGTCGCGGGAAGAGCTCCCCGTAGCGCGCCGCGAGGTCGGGCGGCGCCTCGCCGCGCCAGAAGCGATCGAAGAAGTGCACCTCCTTTCCCAGGGCCGGGCGCTGGACCTGCGGGTGGGACCGGATTGCCGCCGCGTACCACCAGCTTGTCCCGCAGCGCTGCGCTCCGATCCCGACGAAATCAGGAGCACCTGTGGACCAGTTCTCGGGGCACTCCGGAGCCTCGAGCGGTGCGTCCCAAGTCGGGTGGGGGTGCATGAGTGGTGCAGCGTAATCCCGCCCCAGGCCACGCAGTGGCGCGGCTGAGATTTGACAGACTCACGCCGATGACCGAGCCGGAGCTCCCGAGCCTCCTTGCGATCGTGCCGGCGCGGGGGGAAAGCCGCGGCGTGCCTCGCAAGAACATGAGGACGTTGGCGGGAAAACCCTTGATCGCGCACACACTGGAGGCCCTGCGCGAGGCCGAGATCGCGGAGCGCCTGGTCCTGTCGAGCGAGGCCCCCGAGATCCTGCGCTGGGCCGAGCTGCACGACTACGAGACCCATCGCCGCCCCGCTGAGCTGGCCGCGCCGGACTCCACCGTCTCGGAGGTGGCCGCCGCGCTCGCCGACGAGCTCGAGTGGACCGGCGACGTTGGGGTGTTCCAGCCCACGTCCCCGTTTCAGTCGCGGCCGACGCTCCGCGCCGCCGTCGCCCGCTTTCGCGCCAGCGGCGCCGACTCGCTGTCTGCCTGCGTGCGCGAGCCACACCTGTTCTGGATCGACAGAGCAGACGCAGGCTCCCAGCCCCGGCCGCTGTTCGACGAACGCGTCAACCGCCAGTACGCCAACCACTCCGTTGTCCGGGAAACCGGGGGCATCCAGCTGGTCCGCGGCGCCGCGCTGCGCTCCGGGCGCCAGCTCGTCACTGGTCGGCACGAGCTCTTCGAGGTGCCATTCGACGAGGGCCTCGACATCGACACCAACGAGGACCTGATGGCCGCTCGCAGCCGGATGGCGCGCGGGACAGTGGTGTTCCGGATTTGCGCCAACCGGCGCGTCGGATCCGGGCACCTCCATCATTGCGTGCAACTCGCCGACGAGCTCGCCGACCATCGTCTCCGGTTCCTGCTGCGCGACTGCGATGCGTTCGTGGCGGAGCTGCTCGACGAACACGGCTACGAGCACCGCACCGAGTCGGACCTGTCCAGCGACCTCGCGGCGCTGGCCGCTGCGCCCAACCTGGTCGTCAACGACGTCCTCGACACCAGCGAGGAGGAGGTCCTGATCGAGCGGGCGGCCGGGTACCGCGTGGTCAATGTCGAGGACCTGGGCCAGGGAACGCGTTTTGCCGACTGGGTCGTGAACGCTCTCTACCCGGTGAGGGACGACGGGTCCGTCAACGGCTCGTGGGGCCCGGAGTACGCGACCCTCCGCAGTGAGTTCAAGAATTTGCCGCCGAGACAGATTCGGGAGCGCGCGGAGCGGATCCTGATTACCTTCGGCGGCACCGACCCGTCCGGGCTCGCCCGGCGCTGCGCGCAGCTCTTGTCCAGCGATCTCCCGGATGTCGAGGTTTGCGTGGTCCCCGCCCCGGGCGCCTCCACGGAGGACTATCCGCAGGCCGTCCGCGTTGCGAAGCAGCCAGTCAGCATGGCGGGTGAGATGCTTCAGGCGGACCTGGCGGTCACCTCGGCGGGGCGAAGCGTGTACGAGGCGGCCGCCACGGGCACGCCCGTGGCCGTGCTCGCGGCCAACGCGCGCGAGGCGACCCACGCCCACCTGGGCTATGACTCCGGCGTGGTCTTCCTCGGGATCGGTTCGCTGGTCGATGACGCGCATATCGTCGCGACCATCAGGCGCCTGCTCGCCGACGCCTCTCTGCGGCGAGAGCTCTCCGAGCGGCTGCGTGCGTCGATGGACGATCGCGGCGCGGCGCGGATCGGCCACCGCATCCGCGCGCTGCTGGCCGGGTTGTGAGCGCCCAGGCTCCCCAGACCGCGGTGGAGGTCCAGGTTGCCGGAGGAGAGCCGCTTCGAGAGGGCGCCTGCCGGGTGATCGCGGAGGCGGGCGTCGGCCACAACAACTCGATCGAGCGCGCGATCGAGATGTGCCGCCGTGCGGCGCAGGCCGGAGCGTGGGCGGTCAAGTTCCAGCTCTACAAGGCGGACGAGATCGCGGTGCGCGACTCGCCGAAGTACTGGTCGGACGAGATCGGCACCAACTCCCAGTACGAGGCGTTTCAACTCTCCGACCATCTCGACTACGGCGCCTACGCGGAGGTCGCAGCTGCGTGTCGCGAGCTTGGCATCGTCTTCTTCGCCACCCCGTTTGACTTCAGCGCGGTCGAGGCCCTGGAGAGGATCGGCGCCCCCCTCTACAAGATGGCGAGCGCCGACATCACTCACCGTCCGCTGCTGGAGGCCGTCGCGAGAACGGGCAAGCCCCTGCTGCTCTCGACCGGGGCGGCGACGCTCGAGGAGATCCGCCGGGCGATCGAGTGGACCGGCCTCGGCCCGGACCGGCTGGTGCCGCTGGTTTGCACGCTGACCTACCCGACCCCCGACGAGGACGCCGACTTCGCTCGCCTCGAGACGTTCAGGCGCGAGCTCGCTCCGTATCTGTGCGGGGTCTCCGACCACACCCTGGGGCCCGCGGGCGCCTGGATGACGGCAGCGCTCGGCGGCGTGTGCATCGAGAAGCACTACACGCTCGACAAGCGGCTGGGCGAGGTCCCAGATCATGCGATCAGCGTCGACCCGGCGGAGCTGGCCGAGATGGTGGGTGCCTGCACCAGGGCATCGGTGCTGCGCGGCAGGAGCTGGATCGGGGTGCGCGACAGCGAGCGCCCGGCGCGCGTGAACGCGCGCCGCTCGGTTGTGCTGGCCCGCGCGGTCGCAGCCGGCCAGGAGCTTCAGCGAGAGGACCTGGGCTTCAGGCGGCCCGGTACCGGAATCCCGCCGTATGAGGTCGATCGGATGATCGGCAGACGCGCGCGCCGGGATCTGGTCGAGGGCACGGTGCTCAGCGAGTCAGACGTCGAATAGGCCATTAGCCGCGTTCGATGCTGCTTGTCCTCCACGGCGCCAAGGTCAACGCCGGCGACTTCCTGATCCGGGAGCGCGGCTTGGAGATCCTGCGGCATCTGCGGCCCGCTCAGCGCCTGGTGATCCATCCCCGTTGGGAGCCCGTCGATCCCGGCCTCTTCGATTCGGCGGATGCGGTGGTGCTATGTGGCGGTCCCGGGCTCGCCCGCCGCTTCCACCCGCGGATCTTCGCCATGGTCAACGACCTGGATGCCCACCCGACTCCGGTCTTGCCGGTGGCGCTGGGCTGGAGCGGCACGCCGGCTGAGCACCCCGAGCGGTTCAAGTTCAGCCGCAAGAGTCTGGCGGCGCTGCGGGCGATTCACGCGCGGATCGGCTGGAGCGGCGTACGCGACGAGCTGTCATTGGAGATCGTCCGCCGTGCGGGGGTGGGCGAGGTCCGAACGACGGGCTGCTTTGCCTGGTACCACCTCCCGAGCATGGGCCGGCCCCTGCACTCCGCAGACCGGGTCCGTCGCCTGGCCTTCACGCCCGCGGCTCGGCGCAGGCCAGGAGGCTTGCGCGAGGTCGCTTCCCTGCTTCGCCGCCTCCGCCGACGCTATCCACGAGCGGAGCGTTATTGCGTCTTCCACCGCGGGCTTCGGGCGGAGTTCGAGACCGAGACTCCGACCCGGGAGCGCCTGGCAACCGCAGCGCTCGCTCGGGGGCTCGGTTACCGAGTCGTCGATGCGAGTCGCGACCTCGCTGCCCTCGAGTTGTACGGTCAGGTCGATCTACACGTTGGGTACCGCGTGCACGCCCACCTCGGCACTCTCAGCCGGCGCCGCCCGAGCCTGCTGATCGCGGAGGACGGGCGCGGTCGCGGCCAGGCCGTCACCTTCGCGGACCCGCACGACCTCCGCGCGGGCGCGGACGGCCTCGCCGGGGCCGTCGACGCGGTGCTCGACTCCGAGCAGAGAAGCCGGTGGGCGGCGAGTGAGCGAGCCGTCGAGGAGATCGAGCGGACCTGGCCGACAATGCGCGAGACCGTCGAGCAGCTCCCAGCGGGTTAGCGGGGACAGGCTCAGCGGTTGCCGGCAGCGGTCGCTCTCGCGGCCGGCTCCCGGTGCGGATCTGGCTCGGCAGCCGACGACCAGGCATCCCAGATCGGCCCCTCGGGATGGGGGCCCGTCCTGGCCGCATGCTCGAGCAGGTCCGCCGCCGCCGTGGCCGCCGTCTCGCCGGTGGCCGAGACCCACCTCTCTGCCCACTCGACCAGCCGCTTTCGGCGCCAGGGCCATCGGCGGAGCCTCCTGGCATGCCGTAGAGCCGCGCGCAGTTCCTCGGTGTCCGAGGCGAAGAGCACTGGCGGATCGCGGAGGAACGGGTAGTTGGGCTCCGTCTTCGGGAAGGCAAGCTCGATCGTCGGGATGCCAAGCCCCAGACCCTCGAGCGCGACACCGCTAGAGCTTTGGAGGAGGGCCGGTGGATCCTGCTGGAGCAGATCGAGGGTACGTCCCTCCCATAGCTGCCACCCGTCCGGCATCAGCTTGCGAAGCAAGTCGTGATCGGTCCGGGGGTGGGGTGAGAGCACGCAGCGCTCGCCGAGAACGCCGTGGGCGAGCTCGATGGTGGCCTGAAGAGCTACGGGGTCGTCCGCCCCGGTCGCCAGCACCGGCTCGCGCACCCGCGGGGTCGCGGGCCCCGGGCCCTGCTCGCCTATCGCGGGGTTTCCCACCACCTTGAGGCGGCCGCCCGGCGCCCCGAGCGCCTCGTAGTAGTCGATCTCGCCCGGGCCCCGTAAGCCCGCGTAGTCGACGGGGAGGTCCACCAGGCGAGCATCGGAGATCACCGGGGCGTGCGGGATGTAAACGGTGGCGATTCCCGCTTCCCGCGCGGCGAGCATCAGCGCCCGTGAATGGGTCGAGTGCGTGCTCGCGACGACTGCCGCGCGCGGCGCCACGGCTTGCAGCGCGGCCTCGAAGTAGGCGAACGCATGGGCGCAGTTGAACAGCTGGCGGTAGAGGCGCTTCGGGGAGAGCGGCAGCCGGAAGGTCTCGCCCTTGGCGGCCACGATGAACCTCTCGGCGAGCTCCTCGGCGCCCGCCGCGAGCTCATCCGCCCGGTCGGCGTCGGGCTCGAATTGCACCGAGTCCTGGGTTCTCTGCGGGCCCAAATGCGCCCAGACGGGCTCGAGCGCGCGACGCTGGTTGACCGTGGAGGCGAGGATGAGGCACTCACCGTGTACCGACCAGGCTGGCAGCTCCTGGCCGCGCCGGGGCTCGCGCAGCTTCGGGATCTCCTCTGGGCGGACGCGGTGCGGAGGGTGGCGCTCGAGCGCCCGCGGACGTCCCAGGACCGCGAGCGTCGGCAGCGCGATCCACGCGAGCGGCTCGGAGCCGCAGTCGGCTCGCAGGCGGTCGAGAAAGGACCTGAGCCGGCGGTAGCGCTTGGTGTTGCGACTGTAGGAAGGAAGCTTCGTGGTCGCGGTCATCGTGTACTCGGGGAAGGGCCGTGTACTCGGGAAAGGGCGCTGACCCAAACGGGCCGCAATTCTAGGGACATCGGTTCCCCGCTTGCCGGGGCTGGGTTCAGACGATCAGGCTCGGTCAGGGGACGTTGGTGACCGTCTCGCAGGTTCCGTCGGTGGTGTCGATGTCCGAGCCGCCGTGGCAGGCGTCCGTCTGGGTGCCGCCGGAGAGATCGTCGTCGCCGGAGCCCCCGCGCGCGGTGTCGTTTTGGGCGCCGCCGCGCAGGTCGTCGTCGCCCCCCTGGCCCCTCAAGGTGTCGGTGCCTGCATCCCCGAGGACGTCATCGGTCCCCGAGCCCGCGCAGACGCTGTCGTTGCCGTTCCCGCCGGAGAAGCTGTCGTCGCCTCCGAGCAGCGCCACCACGTCGTTGCCGGCCGTGCCGACCAGGGTGTCGGAGCCCGGCGTGCCGACGATCGTCGCGCTGACGCCCGCGCACTTGCGGGACGGCGCCGGTCCCCGTGAGCGGCACGGTGTGGGGGCTGCCGGCGCGTTGTCGGTGATCCGCAGCGAGGCGCGAGCGGGCGCCCGCGGCGCTCGGGGCTGAAGGTGACGCCGGACCGACGCAGTTATCGCCGACCACGATGGTCGCACCCTCGCAGTCATCGCTCGACGATCCTGAAGTCGAGCTGATTCGCGCCCCACGCACCCGGACGTCCGTGATCTTCAGCCGGTTGTCGCCGGTGTTGAACACCACGACCCCCTTCGGCGGAACTGGTCGTGTTGAGCGTCTGCGAGCCGAAGCCGAGGCTCGCGGGACTGAGTGTGACCGCCGGCTTGCGACGTGTTGAGCAGGACCGAGACGTTGTCGGCGTTGCAGTTGGCGACCGCGAGGTCCGGGTCGGAGTCGGCGTTGAAGTCGCCGACCGCGACCGAGCGGGGGAGGTCGCCGACGGCGAAGGTGGTCTGGGCCGCCGAAGGCTCCGCCGCGCCGCCGAGCAGGACCGAGACGTTGTCGGAGGTCTGGTTGGCGACCGCGAGGTCGGGTCGGCGTCGGCGTTGAAGTCGCCGACCGCGACCGAGGCGGGACCGTCGCCGACGACGAAGGTGGTCTGGCGCGCCGAAGCCGCCGCCCGGCGCCGCCGAGCAGGACCGAGACGTTGTCTGAGCCGGCGGTTGGCGACCGCGAGGTCGGGGTCGGAGTCGGCGTTGAAGTCGCCGATCGCGACCGAGATCGGGGCCGTCGCCGGCGGCGAAGGTCGGTCTTGGCGCCGAAGCTCCCGCCCGGCGCCGCCGAGCAGGACCGAGACGTTGCCGGAGAGGCTGGTTGGCGACCGCGAGGTCGGGGTCGGAGTCGGCGTTGAAGTCGCCGACCGCGACCGACGTGGGGCTGTCGCCGGCGGCGAAGGTCGGTCTGCGGCGCCGAAGGTCCCGCCCGCGCCGCCGAGCAGGACCGAGACGTTGTCGGTGTCTGCGTTGGCGACCGCGAGGTCGGGGTCGGCGTCGGCGTTGAAGTCGCCGACCGCGACCGAGCGCGGGCCGGTCGCCGACGGCGAAGTTGGTCGGCGCGCCGAAGGTCGCCGCCCGCGCCGCCGAGCAGCACCGAGACGTTGTCGGCAGCTGGCGTTGGCGACCGCGAGGTCGGGGTCGGCGTCGGCGTTGAAGTCGCCCACCGCGACCGAGCGGGGCCGTCGCCGACGGCGAAGTCGGTCTGCGCGCCGAAGGTCCCGCCCGGCGCCGCCGAGCAGGACCGAGACGTTGTCGGAGTCGGCGTTGGCGACCGCGAGGTCGGGGTCGGCGTCGGCGTTGAAGTCGCCGACCGCGACCGAGCGGGCGCCGTTGCCGGCCGGCTGGCTCGTCTGCGGCGTGAAGCTGACCGCGGCGCTCGCCTGCGCGGGAACCAGGGCGATGAGCCCGAGCCCGGCCAGGGCAAGGACAGCTACACGGGCCCTTCCCTGGGACGTTAACCGCGCCAGACCCGACTTCTGGTGGCCGTCCAACTGATCTCCTGGTGTTGGCGCCGCGCGACGATCGTCACGCGGTTAAGCCGACCCTACACCCACCCGCAACGAGAAGTCAATTCCGCTAAGCAGGCTCGGCGACCCGCGCCTCTGCCTTCTCGAAGACCAGCTCGCCGCCCTCCGCGTCCACCCGCACGGTGTCGCCCTCGCGGAACTCGCCCTCGAGCAGCCTCAGCGCCAGGCGGTCGATCAGCTGCTTCTGGATCACCCGCTTCAGCGGCCGGGCGCCGTAGGTCGGGTCGTAGCCGAGGTTGCCGAGCAGGGTCCGCGCGTCGTCGGTGAGCTCGATCTCGAGTCCCCTTCTCGCGCACCCGGCCGGCCAGCTGCTCGACCTGGAGCTCGACGATCCGGCTCAGGTCCTCGCGGCTGAGGCGGTGGAAGATCACGATGTCGTCGACCCGGTTCAGGAATTCGGGTTTGAAGGTGGTGGCGAGGATCTCCTCGATCCGCTCCCGGATCTCGTCTCGTCGACTCGCTTCGCCGGCGATTTCCGCCGAGCCCACGTTCGAGGTCATGATCAGGATCGTGTTCGTGAAGCTCACCGTGCGCCCCTGGCCGTCGGTGAGCCGCCCGTCGTCCATGATCTGGAGCAGGACGTTGAAGACGTCGGGGTGCGCCTTCTCGATCTCGTCCAGCAGCACGACCGCGTAGGGACGGCGCCGCACGGCTTCGGTGAGCTGGCCGCCCTCCTCGTAGCCGACGTAGCCCGGCGGAGCGCCGATCAGGCGCGCGACCGTGTGCTTCTCCATGTACTCGGACATGTCGAGCCGCACCACCGCCTGCTCGGAGTCGAACATGAACTCGGCCAGCGCGCGGGCCAGCTCCGTCTTGCCGACTCCGGTGGGTCCGAGGAAGAGGAAAGAGCCGATCGGGCGGTGGGGGTCAGACAGCCCGGCGCGGGACCGGCGCAGCGCGTTGGAGACCGCCTCCACCGCCTCGTCCTGGCCCACGACCCGCTCGTGGAGTCGCTCCTCCATGTGGATCAGCTTCTCGACCTCGCCCTCCATCAGGCGGGAGACCGGGATGCCCGTCCACTTGGAGACCACCTGGGCGACGTCCTCCTCGGTCACCTCCTCGGTCAGCATCGAGCCGCCGTCGCGGTGCAGCTCGGCGAGTCGCGCCTCCTGCTCGGCGACGGTCTTCTCCAGCTCGGGGATCTCGCCGTAGCGAAGGGTCGCGGCGCGCTCCAGGTCGGCGTCGCGCTCGGCGCGCTCCGCCTCGCGGTTGGCCTCCTCGAGCCGCGCCTTGGCCTCCTTGATCGCCTCGATCGCCCCCTTCTCGTTCTGCCAGCGGGCCTTCATCTCGCCGGAGCGCTCGCGCAGCTCGGCGAGCTCGGCCTCGATCGCCTCGCGGCGGGCGATCGACGTCTCGTCCTTTTCCTTCTTCAGCGCCTCGCGCTCGATCTCGAGCTGCTGGATGCGGCGCTCCACCTCGTCGATCTCGGTCGGCATCGAGTCGATCTCGATCTTCAGCCGGGAGGCGGCCTCGTCGATCAGGTCGATCGCCTTGTCGGGCAGGAAGCGGTCGGCGATGTAGCGCTCCGACAGCGTCGCCGCGGCGACGATCGCCGCGTCCGAGATCCGCACCCCGTGGTGAACCTCGTAGCGCTCCTTCAGCCCGCGCAGGATCGCGATCGTGTCGCCGACGTCGGGCTCGCCCACCAGCACCGGCTGGAAGCGGCGCTCCAGGGCGGCGTCCTTCTCGATGTGCTTGCGGTACTCGTCGAGGGTGGTGGCGCCGACGGCGCGCAGCTCCCCGCGCGCCAGCATTGGCTTCAGCAGGTTGGCGGCGTCCACGGCGCCTTCGGCGGCGCCCGCGCCGACGATCGTGTGCAACTCGTCCATGAACAGGACGATCTGGCCCTCGGCGGCCTGGATCTCCTTCAGCACCGCCTTGAGGCGCTCCTCGAACTCGCCGCGGTACTTGGATCCCGCGAGCAGGGCGCCGATGTCGAGCGCGATCACGCGCCGGTCGCGAAGGCTCTCGGGGATGTCACCGGCGACGATCCGCTGCGCGAGGCCCTCGACGATCGCCGTCTTGCCCACCCCGGGATCGCCGATCAGCACCGGATTGTTCTTGGTTCGCCGGGACAGCACCTGGATCACGCGCCGGATCTCCTCGTCGCGGCCGATCACCGGGTCGAGCTTGCCCTGCTCCGCCTCGGCGGTGAGGTCGCGGCCGAACTTCTCCAGCGCCTGCATCGTGTCCTCGGGGTTCGGCGAGGTGACGCGGTGTGGCCCGCGGACCTCCGAGATCCCCTTCAGGAGCGAGGCGCGGTCGGGGAGAAGGTCGGCCAGCCCGGAGGCCTTGTCGGCGAGGGCGAGCAGGAGGTGCTCGGTGGAGATGTATTCGTCGCCGAGCCCGGCCATCTCCTTCTCCGCCCGCTGGAGGGTCCGCACGAATGCCTGCGAAGGGCGCAGGTCGGGCTCGGCATCGCCGCTCAGGCTCGGCAGGCCCTCGATCGCGCCGACAGTGCGCTGGCGGATGGAGGCGACGTCGGCGCCGAGCTTCTGGAGCACCGGCACCACCAGCCCCTCCTCCTGATCGAGCAGCGCGAGCAGAGGTGTGCCGGGGCGACCTCGGTGTTGCGGTGCTCGGAGGCGAGCCGCTGGGCCGCGGCGACGGCCTCCTGGGACTTGACCGTGAAACGGTCTGGCTGCATGTCGGGTAGCTTAGCGGGTTACAACGAGGCAAGCAAGAAATATGAGTCGCTTAGGCTCAGATATGCGCCCGGTCGAAGCGCGTCGCCAGAACTGCATCGTCCGGCCCCTTACTGCTTCCCCGAGACCGCCGCGCTTAACCTGGTCGCTTCACACCCGCTTAGCAAGCGGAGAGCCCCCCAACACATAGGTTGGCGGTCCTGATGAGTCCGCCGACCCGCAGCCAGGATGCTCCGCGGATCGGCGGGCGGCAGGGTGCGGGGGCGATCAGTGTCGAGCGGGACCCCGAGCTGGAGCGCTTCGAGCGAAGCCTTCGGCGCTCCCGCGACCGTCGCGCCGCCAGCCGCCGGCCGACAGGCGTGCGGTGGCATCGGGCGGCGGCGCTGGGCGCGGTGATCGCCGCCTCGTGGCTTCTGGTCGCGGCGGCCGAGCTCGACCTGGACGCGAGCAGCCCCGGAGCCGGGGCGGCGGGATCCGCCGCCCGTGGGCCGGCCGTCGTCTCCCACGACTCGCCGGTGCTCCCCGCTGCGAGTGCGATCGACGTGGCGTGGCGCTACGCCCGCGAACGGGGCGGCCTCGTCTCGCTCGCGGTGATCGACTCCGAGGGTCGCATGCACAGCTTCGAGGGCGAGCGGGCCTACGTTTCGGCGAGCGTCGTCAAGGCGCTGCTGCTGGCCGCGGAGCTGGAGCGCCTCGAGGCCGCTGGCCTTCCGCTTGACGGCGCCACCGGTGCCTTGTTGACCCGGATGATCACGATCAGCGACAACGAGGCCGCCGACGAGATCTACTACCGGGTGGGCGACGCGGGGCTGTACGAGGTTGCACGCCGGACCGGGATGAAGAGCTTCAGCGTCGCTGGCCACTGGGGCAACGCCCAGGTCACCGCCGAGGACATGGCGCGCCTCATGTGGCGGCTCGACGACGCGCTGGCGGGTCCGCATCGTGAGTTCGGGCTCGGCCTGCTGGGAAGCGTCACCGGGTCGCAGCGGTGGGGCGGACCGCCGCACCGCAGGCCGATTGGCAGGTTCGCTTCGGGGGGTGCAGCCGCTGCCTCGTCGTCAGGCCGCGGAGCTTCGCAACGAGCCGGCCGCTGGCGCTCGCCGTGCTCACCGACGCAGCCTTCGCACGACTACGCGGTCGACCGGGCAGAGTCGCCGATGTCTGCTAGTCGCCAGAGGCCGTTGGCCTTGCGGCGGCGACGCTCGATCGGGATCACGACGGGATCAGCGCTGTCGTGACTTGCTCCCTCGCCGGAACGATCTCGCTGGCGTCGTAGGCGCCGTAGGGGACGATCTCGGCTCGGAAGGATCGCTTCACGCGTTCGATCTCGGCCAGCATCTGGCGCTCCAGCGTGGCCGCCCGCTCCCGCATCTTGCCGAGCTCCTGGCGGGTCCGCGCGAGCTGCCGCTCGAGCTCCAGCACCGTCTCCACCCCGGCAAGGTTGAGGCCCTCCTGCGCCGTCATCCGCTGGATGCGGCGCAGCCGCTCGACGTCCTCGAACGAGTAGAGGCGGGTGTTCTTCGCCGATCGCTTCGGGGCGATCAGCCCCCGGGCCTCGTACATGCGGAGCGTCTGCGGATGCATCTCGGCGAGCTCCGCGGCGACGGAGATCATGAACACGGCGCGCTGCTCGTCGAACCCGGCCTTGCGCTCGGCCTTGGCGAGCCTGCGGCGCGGCTTCCTGTCCCCACCGTCGGTCACGACTTGCCTACTCTGGACTCCCGGGCGGACGCCTCGCGCAGCAGGCGCTCGCGCGGATCATGGTCGTTCATGGCCTCGGTGAAGTCGCCGAGGGCCTCCTTTTGCTCACGGGTCAGGTCGCGCGGCACCTCGATCTCCAACCGGTAGAGGATGTCGCCGCGCCCGCGCCCGCCTGGCCTCGGCGGCCCCTCGCCGCGCAGCCGCTGCACGGTCCCGTGCTGCGTCCCCGCCGGGACGCGAATCCGCTTGGTCCCGCTCAGCGTCGGGACCTCGACCGTTCCCCCCTGGATCGCCTCGGCGATCGTGATCGGCACCGTCACCTCGAGGTTGCCGTCGGCGCGCTGCTTGAAGACCGGCGACGGCGAGACCCGCGTGATCACGTAGAGATCGCCCGGCGGCCCGCCCCGGGGCCCGTCCTCGCCCTTGCCGGCGACGCGGATGCGGCTGCCGTCCCGGATCCCGGCGGGAACCCTTACCCGGTAGCGCTTGCGCTGCATGGTCAGCCCGGAGCCCGCGCAGGTCTCGCAGGGGCTCTCGATCACCTCGCCGCGTCCGCCGCAACTTGGACATGGCTGGCTGATCGAGAAGAAGCCCTGGCTCTCGGCGTCGATGCCCCGCCCACCGCACCGTGGGCAAACGATCGGCGAGGTGCCGGGCTTCGCCCCACTGCCGCGGCAGGTGGGGCAGGTCGCATGCTTGGGCACCGTCACCGCGACCTCGACCCCCTCCATCGCCTGCTCGAACGACAACCGCACCTCGGTCTCCAGGTCGCGCCCCTGGACCGCGGCCTGGCGGACGCCGCCCCGGCGCCCGAAGACGGTCGAGAAGATGTCGCCGAGGTCGGAGGTGAAGCCGCCGCCGCCAAAGCCGCGCGGGCCGAAGCCGGAGAACATCCCACCGGCGTCGTACTGCTTGCGCTTCTCGGGGTCCGACAGCGTGTCGTAGGCCTCCTGGACCTCCTTGAAGCGCTCCTCGGACTCCTTGTCGCCCTGGTTGCGGTCGGGGTGGTACTGACGCGCCAGCTTGCGGTAGGCGCGCTTGATCTCGTCCGCAGTCGCCTCGCGGGAAACCCCGAGCACCGAGTACAGGTCGCGCGGCGCCACTTGCTACTCGCTCACCACCACCCGCGCGGCCCTCAGCACCTGGCCGTCGAGGCGGTAACCCTTATCGATCGTCTCGATCACCACTCCGGAATCGACGCCGTCGCCCCCGGCGCGCACCGACAGCGCCTCAGAGGTTGCAGGGTCGAACCTCTCGCCGGTTGGATCGTAGGTCTCGACGCCGGCGCGTTCCAGCGCCGCGCGCAGCTCCCCGTACACGAGCGCCACCCCGCGGGCCAGCGCCTCGCGAGCGGACACCTCCTCGCTGGGGGCTTCCCCCGGCTCACCGGAGGTCCCGGTCTCCGGGTCGATCCCCGCGGCACGCAGGGCGCGCTCCAGGTTGTCGAGCGCCGGCACCAGCTCGTCGGGCGAGCTCCGCCTTGCCCCGGCGCTCGGCCTCCTGCGTTTCCCGCGCGGCGCGCTTCCGGTAATTCTCGAAGTCGGCGCGGGCGCGCTGAGCGATCTCCAGATACTCGTCGCGCTCGCGCCGGACGTCTGCAAGTAGGGCATCGAAGTCGGCGTCAACGGCGGCGGCCGACCCGCTATCGACCTCGGGACGGGTTCCTGCCGCTATCCGGCAACAACCCGTCCACTGCGGCCTCTTCCTGACCGGCCGCGTCCCCTACCTGCTCCTCTCCCGGCGCCCCGGCCGGTCGGCGCTCCTCGTCGGGCGCGCCTGCGGGTCTAGGCGCGCTCGTCATCTACCACCTCGGCGTCGACGACCTCCTCCTCGGCCTCCGCGGAGCTCCCGTCCGCCGAGGCACCGTCACCGCCCGCCGGCTGCGTGGCGGCCTGCTGCTCGGCGGCAGCTTGGTAGATCTGCTCCGACACCTTGTGGAAGGCGGCCTGGAGGGCGTCGGTCTTCGCCTTGATCGCCTCGGCGTCGTCAGAGGACAGCACACCCCTGACGTCGGCGATCGCCTTCTCGATCTCCGCCTTGGCGGACGAGTCGACCTGGTCGCCCAGCTCCTCCAGCTGCTTCTCGGCCTGATAGGCGGCGTTCTCGGCCAGGTTGCGGGCCTCGGCGAGCTCGCGCTGGCGCCGATCCTCCTCGGCGTGGGACTCGGCGTCCTTGATCATCTGCTCGACCTCTTGCTCTGCGAGCCCGGAGCCGCCCTTGATCTCGATCTTCTGCTCCTTGCTGGTGCCCAGGTCCTTGGCCGAGACGCTGAGGATCCCGTCGGCGTCGATGTCGAAGGCAACCTCGATCTGCGGCACGCCGCGGGGAGCCGGCGGGATGCCGGTCAGCTGGAACTTGCCCAGCGACTTGTTGTAGGCGGCCATCTCGCGCTCGCCCTGCAGGACATGGACCTCGACCGAGGGCTGGTTGTCGTCGGCGGTCGAGAAGATCTCCGACTTGCGGGTCGGGATCGTGGTGTTGCGCTCGATCAGCTTCGTGAACACGCCGCCCTTGGTCTCGATCCCCAGCGACAGCGGGGTGACATCGAGCAGCAAGACGTCCTTGACGTCGCCGGCGAGCACCCCAGCCTGGATCGCGGCGCCGATCGCCACCACCTCGTCCGGGTTGACGCCCTTGTGCGGATCCTTGCCGGTCAGCTCCTTCACCTTCTCCTGAACCGCGGGCATCCGGGTCATGCCGCCGACCAGGACCACGTGGTCGATGTCGGGGGCGCCGGAGTCGGACAGGGCCTGCTTGACGGGCGAGACGATCCGCTCGAGCAGCTCGGAGGTGAGCTCGCTCAGCTTCGCCCGGGTGAGCTTCATCTCCAGGTGCTTCGGCCCGCTCTGATCGGCGGTGATGAATGGCAGGTTGATCTGGGTCTCCTGCGTGGTGGAGAGCTCGATCTTGGCCTTCTCAGCCGCCTCGTACAGACGCTGCAGCGAGTTCTTGTCGGCCGAGAGGTCGATTCCCTGGTCGCGCTTGTACTCCGCAACCATCCACTCGACGATCGCCTTGTCCCAGTTGTCGCCGCCGAGGTGGTTGTCCCCCGCGGTCGCCTTGACCTCGAACACCCCGTCCCCGATCTCCAGCACGGAGACGTCGAAGGTGCCGCCGCCGAGGTCGAAGACGAGGATCGTCTGGTCGGCCCCCTCCTTGTCGAGGCCGTAGGCGAGCGCCGCGGCGGTCGGCTCGTTGATGATCCGCTTCACCTCGAGGCCCGGCGATCTTGCCGGCGTCCTTGGTGGCCTGGCGCTGATCGTCGTTGAAGTAGGCGGGCACGGTGATCACCGCCGAGTCGACCGTCTCGCCGAGCTTCGCCTCGGCGTCGGCCTTGAGCTTCTGAAGGATCATCGCCGAGATCTCCGGCGGCGAGTACTGCTTGCCGCGGACCTCCACGCGGACGTCGCCGTTGGGGCCGGCCACGACCTTGTAGGGGACGATCGTCTCCTCCTCCTTCACCTCGGCCTCCTTGCGGCCCATGAAGCGCTTGATCGAGAAGATCGTGTTCTCCGGGTTCATCACCGCCTGGCGCTTGGCCACCGTGCCGACCAGGCGGTCGCCGGAGTCGGCGAAGGCGACGACCGATGGGGTCGTGCGGCCTCCCTCGGCGTTTTCGAGCACGGTCGCGTCGCCGCCCTCGAGCACGGCTACACAGGAATTGGTCGTCCCGAGATCGATGCCGATGGTCTTTGCCACTGGGCCTCCTTCTGAATCGCTCCTACAAGAAATCTGAGTCCGAGGCTAGCAGATGTGCCGCGAGGTTCAAGGGCCTCCCGGGGTCAAAAGAGGGGCACCGAGGGGGAGGGGCAGCGCCCTCCGGACCAGTCCTTATGACTTTGGGCCCGCTGTAGGGGCACCAAGACATAAGCGTCCGCTTCCCTGCCCCTACCCAGCCTCACGCGGCTCCGCAGAGCCGCGATGGCCGGAATGGGAGTCGTTGCTCAGGGCCCGGGGATGTAGCGGACGTTGTCGGCCACGAATTGGGCGACGGCCTTCGCCTGGGCGCCCTCGAGGATCCCCTTGGGCATCCTGCCGCACCTGCCCTCGACGATCGCGCTGTAGACGAACTTCTCGGTTGCCGCTCACCGTGTCGGGGCTCTTCGCGGCGCTGCCGAGCAGCAGGTCCAGATCGGGCCCGATGACTCCGTCGGTGCCGGCCGCGGCCAGGGTGTGGCAGGCGCCGCAATTGATCTGGAACAGCTCGAGCCCCTGCTGCTCCGAGGCCGACACCGAGCCCTCTGGCGACGCGTCGCTCGACCCCACCTTGTCGAGGGCCCAGAAGGGCAGCACGACCAGGCAGATGACCGCGAAGATGCCGAAGATGACGAAGGGCCGCTTGCTCATTCGCTTCCGCCGACGCCGCTCGGAGCCCCGGTGGCGCCGAGATACTAACGGCCAGGCGGCCGCCGATAGCCCGGCCAGCCTCGGGGCCGATAGCCCGGTCGGCCTCGGCGGCGGAGCGCCGATTTGGGATTCTGCCCGGCCTGCGCTATACCTAGCTTCGAGTGCTGGATCCGGTGATGGCAACGCAAGAGGAGATCGCTATCCGCGAACGAGTACCGCAGCCCACCCGTGCCGAGCGCGCGGTGGCCGACCTGCTGCCGATCGGCGCCGACGTCCAGACGGCCCGCGCGGCGCTGGAGCGTGTCCCTCTGTGGTTTCACACCTTCTCGCTCGACGGGGGCGCCGTGTACACGCCGGGTGTGGCCCGCGACCACCGCTACCGCATCCCCGTCCTGCCCGACGACTTCAGCGGCAAGAGCGTGCTCGACGTGGGGACCTTCGACGGCTTCTATGGCTTCCTGGCCGAGGCCCGGGGGGCGCGGCGCGTGGTCGCGGTCGACAACGAGCAGTACCGCGACTGGGTGCTGGCTCGATGGGGCGTCGAGCTCGAGGGCGGCGAGGGTTTCCGCACGATCGCCGAGCTGCTGGACTCCGCGGTGGAGTATCGGCGACTCGACGCGTTCGAGCTCGACCAGCTCGACGAGCCGTTCGACGTCATCTTCTGCTTCGGGATCCTGCACCGGGTCGAGAGCCCGCTCGGCCTGCTCAAGGTGCTGCGCCGCCGGCTCGCGGGCCGTGGTCACGTGCTCCTGGAGACCTACGGGGTCGCCAACCCTGGGCTGGAGCACGAGGCGGACATGCACGTCTACGAGGCGGGCGAGGTCTACGCCCGCGACGACTATGTCTATTGGGGCTTTACCGGCGAGAGCCTGGCTCGCCTCGCCGACCACGCCGGGTTTGGCCGGGTGGAGATCGTCGACACGCCGATGATCGACGGCCACCCACGGATCATCGGGCACGCTGGTCGCCGGCGAGTGACGCGGTCACACTCGCGTAACACCGGCGGGGCCGGCGTTTAGTGCCATGTTCGTATGTCAATCCCGCCGCTCTACGCACATCGCCTGGGTCGTGCCTATGGGCCCGACTCCTCGGCCACGGCCCTGGCCCGTTCCCTGGCGGCCGGCGTTGACGGACTCGAGACCGACGTCTGCTTGACCTCGGACGACGAGCTCGTCCTACTTCACGACCCGCTCCTCCCGCTGGGCACCACGCTCGACGGCTGGGCGCATCAGCGCAGCGCCGCCGAGATTCTCCGGGCTCGGATCCTCGATCGTGACCGCGAGCCGACGGCCGAGCGGCCGCTGACGCTGGATGAGCTTCTCGCCGCCACCCCCAGTGACCTGCCGATCCAGGTCGAGGTCAAGGCGCACGCCGACCCGGAGCTGGCCCGCCGCACGGCGGAGATCCTCTGCGAGCGCTACCGGCGTGGAGAAGAGCGCCACCGCCTCGAGCTGATCAGCTTCCACTCGGCCGCCTGCGCCACGGCCGCGGCCTACGGCCTGCGATCGCGCCTCGTGGTCTGGGCCGAGTACGCGCCGGAGGCCCTCGCCGCCTGGGCCGTCAGCCGTGGGGTCACGGGGGTTTCGGTCGAGCACTTCCTGCTGGCGCCGAAGCTCGTCGCGGTGTTCCGCCTCGCCGGACTCAGCGTCAGCACCGGCACCGTGAACGACCTCGAGTTGCTTACCCGGGTCACCCAGCTGGGGCTTCCGGACGCGGTCTGCACCGATCGTCCGGCCGAGCTCCGCGCCGAGGCGCTGAGGCTGGAGGAGGCACCGTCAACCTCAGCACTCCTCGACGCGGAACCCGCGCCGGCGGCGCCTACCGCAGGCGCAACTTGCTGAACACCCCGGCGTGGTCGGAGTCCCAGAAGCCGTTCACCGGCGTCAGGCCGGTCACCGCCGAGCTCAGGAGCTGCACCCTGCCCGGCGCGTCGGTCATCACGTGATCGACCTGATGGTCGAAGTGGCTGATGTCGCCGCCGCCGCCCTCCGTGATGATGTCCGCGTCTAGGCAGCAGCTCAGCGGGTCGTTCGTGCTGCGCTCGCGGAACCCGGCCTGCGTCAGCGCCTGGTACGCCAGCCGGTCGTCGCCCACGACGGTGTCGTCGTCGGAGTTGAGGTCGCCGAGGAGGATGACCGGGAGGTCGCCTCTCGCCGGGCCCCCGGGCCTGACCAGCTCCCTTGCCTGATCCCTGCGGATCGTCGGGTCGCCGAACGCCTCGAGGTGGGTGTTGACGAAGCGGAACTTGGGAGCGTTGCCAATCCTCGCGTCGACCCCGGTCCAGCCGCGAATGACGTGCACGGTGACCAGGCCGGCGATCACGGGCTCGTACAGGGTGTCGAAGTGTCCCGTCCTCGCCCTCGTGGTCTTCACGTCTGGGCCCACGCGCGCGAGGATGACGTCGCGCATGGTCAGCCGGTCGTTCTCCTCGCCGTTGTCGTTGGCGCCTGGCGCGTCGCCGTCGCCGGGGACGCCGTTGTAGTCGGTTGGCGCCTCGAAGTCGAACTCCTGCTGGGAGACCGCCACCCGGTAACGCCGCTGGCCCTCGTTGAGCTCCCTCATCAGCGCCCTCAGATAGTCGTACCGGACTGTCGAGGCCGTGAAGTTGCAGCCGTATGGGGGGTCGTCGTCCGGCCCGCCGTCGCAGCTGAAGGGCGCGCCGTCGTTGACGGGCCCGTACCGCCACAGGGGCACCTCCTGGAGCCCGACCAGGTGGGGCCTCCTCCTCAGGATCTCCTGGGCCAGCCCCTGGGCCCGGGTCGGGAAGTCGTTGGTGTCGACGTCGCGGACGATCTGCCCGTTCGCGTCGATGAACTCGTTGCTGCGCGTCGCGTTGAGCGCGGGGCCCAGGTCGGCCCCCAGATACAGGTTGCGGGTCATCACCTTGATCTTGCCGTCCTGGGCCTGGGCAGCCGCGGGCAGCGCGAACAGAGCCGCGACCGCGCGCTCAGCAGGGCGATCCTTGCCAGCCGCGCGCGCAGCGCGGAGCCGGCACCGACGGGGCGGGCAAATGCATCCTCACTCAAGATGGCCTCCTCTTCCTGGCTATTGGGGGAGCCGCATCCGCCTTCGGCCGGCGTCTGGCAAGCACCCCCTCCTCTGCGCCCAGTCTAGACCCTGGCCCAGGACCACGGTGTGACGCGCTCAGCTGTCAGATCGCCGACGCCGCTCAGCGGCGAGCCGTCGCCAATAGGGGCACATGCGGCGCAGCGCGCACTGCTCGCACCGCGGCCTCGGCCGGCAGACGGCGCGCCCGTGGCCGATCAGGTTGATGTGCAGCTCGTAGGCGTCCTCGGGGTCGATCACGCGCAGAATCTCGTCGTGCGCCTGGTCGAACGAGGCGCCGTCGCGAATCAGTCCCAAGCGCCCACCGACGCGGTGAACGTGCGTGTCCACCGGGATCTCGGGACGCCCGAAGGAGAAGAGCAGGACGCAGGCGGCCGTCTTGCGTCCCACGCCCGGCAGCGAGGTCAAGAAGTCGAGTGCCTCCGCCGCGCGGCGCGTCGCGCAGCCACGAGAGGTCGATCGGATCGCCGGAGCCGCCCAGCGCCGCCTGGATCCGCGGCGCCTTGGTCACCGACAGTCCGCCCGGGCGGATCGCCTCGGCGACCTCGGCCACCGGGGCGTCTCGAATCTGCTCCCAGGTGTCGAACCGGTCGCGCAGCCGGCCGTAGGCCAGGTCGCGATTGGTGTCGCTCGTGTTCTGGGAGAGGATCGTCTTCACCAGCTCGTGCACCGGATCTCCGTGGGGGTGGTCAACCGGCCGGCCATAGAGCTGGCGCAGCCGGTCGCGGATCGCGCGGACTCGGCGCTTGGAAGGGCGCTTCCAGCTCATCTCAGGCCTACCTTGGCAGGTGTGATCCGCCGCGCGGCGAAAGGCGTGGCGCGGCATCTGACGCTCTCCCATTTACAATTTCGCAACTCCGTGCCCCGTCTCGTCTACATCGTGCCCCGCTTCGTCCGCGGCATCAGCCGACGCCTGCCGGGTGGCTGGAGCGACCTGCTGCGCCAGCTCGCCTTCTTCTTCGTCGCCTACCAGGGCTACCAATTGGTGCGTGGAATCGCCGACGGCAAGGATGCGGTGGCGTTTGCCAACGGCGTCCACGTGATGCGAGCTGGAGCGCTCGCTGGGCGCCTTCTTCGAGCCCGGCTTCCAGCAGGCGTTCCTCGCCCATCAGTGGCTGATCGAGATCGCCAACTGGATGTACTTCAACAGCCACTTCGTGGTCACGATCTCGTTTCTGGCCTGGCTCTACCTGTTTCGCAACGAGAACTTCAACTTCGTCCGCAACATGTTCCTGGTCGCGATGGGCCTGGCGCTGATCGGCTACGCGCTGTTCCCCACGGCACCACCTCGGATGTTCCCGGGCGCGGGGTTCACCGACACGATCGCGGCGTTCACGAACATGAATCAGGACTCCGCGGTCAACAGCGTGCTCGTCAACCCGTACGCGGCCGTGCCCAGCATGCACGTCGCCTTCTCGCTGATGATCGCCATCCCGGCGATGAGCCTCGTGCGCAGCGTCTGGGCGCGCGCCCTGTGGTCCGGCTACCCGCTGCTCGTCTTCTTCGTGATCACGGTGACCGCGAACCACTACTGGTTCGACGCCGCCGCGGGAGCTGCGGTGGCCTGCCTGGCGGCGGTCTCGGCGCACCAACTCGCGCGCCTGCGCCCGCACGCCTGGTCCTGGCGGGCAGAGGCGGCCGACGAGGCACCCGCCTGACGCCCGGATCCCGCCGTGCCGGCAGGCCCCCGGCGGAGCCGAGGAGGGGGCCGGTGTTGCGTCGTTCCGCGCCTACGCGCGTGGCCGGCTGATCGAGTCGCGCCTGACGCCGAACGCGATCTCGGTCAGCGGCCTGATCCTCAACCTGGCCGCCGCGGTGCTGGTCACCCAGCGGCTCTTCTTCCTCGCCGGCATCTCCTTCATCGTCGGCTCGGTGATGGACACGCTCGACGGCCGGTACTCGCGCATGTCGGGCAAGGGGACGCTGTTCGGCGCCTTCCTCGACTCGACCCTCGACCGGATCGAGGAGGGGATCGTGCTGACCGCCGTCGCCTGGTACTTCGCCGACTCGGCGACGCGATCGCCGCCTCGGCCTGCGTGATCACGGTGCTCGGCTCGCTGATGGTCTCCTACACGCGCGCCAGGGCCGAGGCGCTCGGGGTGGAGTGCAAGGTTGGAATCGCCACCAGGCCGGTCCGGGTGGTCATCCTCTCGATCGGGCTGGTGTTCGCAAAGGGGGCGGGGGTGCTCGACATCGAGCTGCTGGCCCCGGCCATCTACGCTATGGGCGCGCTCACGGCGTTCACCGTGGGGCAGCGCGTGTGGCACGTGCGCCGCCAGCTCAGCGCCCTGGAGGAGGTGTAACCCCAGGGTCGCTACGGCGGTAGTAGGACACCCCGACCCCGCCGCGAGGAGGACTTCGCACGCATGAGCCCCGAACACGATCAAGGACACGATGGCGCCAGCACCAACGGCCACCGCATCGACGACGGCAAGGTTCGCGTCGCGATCGTCGGCGTCGGCAACTGCGCCAACGCCTTCGTCCAGGGCGTCACCTACTACAGGGACGCCGACCCCGCCGAGCTGGTCCCCGGCCTGATGCACGTCGACCTCGGCGGCTATCACGTGCGCGACATCGAGTTCGTCGCCGCGTTCGACATCGACTCGCGAGAAGGTCGGCAAGGATCTGTCGGAGGCGATCTGGTCGGGCCAGAACGACACGATCAAGTTCGCCGACGTGGCGCCGCTTGGAGTTCCCGTGCACCGGGGCATGACCCATGACGGGCTCGGCAAGTACCTGAAGGAGAAGATCACCAAGGCCCCCGGCCCAACCGACGACGTGGTCGGCATCCTCCAGGACACCAAGGCCGACGTGCTGGTCTGCTACCTGCCGGTCGGCTCCGAGCAGGCGACCAAGTGGTACGTCGAGCAGGCGCTGAAGGCGGGCGTCGGGTTCGTCAACTGCCTGCCCGTGTTCATCGCCCGCGAGGACTACTGGACCGAGCGCTTCCGCGAGGCGGGCCTGCCGATCATCGGCGACGACATCAAGTCGCAGGTGGGCGCCACCATCGTCCACCGTCAGCTGGCGCGTCTGTTCCACGACCGCGGCGTGCGCCTCGAGCGCACCTCGCAGCTCAACGTCGGCGGCAACATGGACTTCTACAACATGCTCGAGCGCGAGCGGCTGGCCTCCAAGAAGGAGTCGAAGACCAACGCCGTGACCTCGATCATGGGCCACGAGCTGCCGGCCGACGACGTCTACATCGGCCCCTCCGACTACGTCGCCTGGCTGACCGACCGCAAGTGGGCCCACATCAGGCTCGAGGGACGCTCGTTCGGTGACGTGCCGCTGAACCTCGAGCTGAAGCTCGAGGTATGGGACTCGCCGAACTCGGCCGGGATCGTGATCGACGCGGTGCGGATCCTGAAGCTGGCGCTCAACAACGGGATCGCGGGCGAGCTCGACGGGCCGTCGAGCTACCTGATGAAGTCGCCGCACACGCAGCGACCCGACGACGAGGCGCGCGAGCTGACCGAGGAGTTCATCCGCGAGCACGCGCGGAAGGTCGCCGGGCAGCAGGCCGCCGAGCTCAAGACCGAGGCATAGCCCGACCGGGCGAGCCGCCCGGCCGGCTTCGATGGCCGCGGGGCCGCGCCGCTTCTATCCTGCCCCCGTGGCCTCCGAGCGCCTCTCGATCGCCCAGGTGAGCCCCCACCCATGGGGAGCGCCGCACGAGGTCAACGAGTTCGTGGCCCGGGTCTCGGCCGGCCTCGCCGAGCGGGGACACAGGGTCGTGGTGGCGGCCCCCGCCGCCTCGCGGTCCGCGGTTCGCGAGTCTCGGCGGCAGATCCGGGCCGCCCGCGAGCGGCCCGCGGCGCTGTTCGACGGCTCCTGGAAGGGGGAGACGGCCGGCGGCGATGGCGGACCGCCGGTGTTGTCGGTGGGCTCCAGCCTGGCGATGCCGCGCGGCCCGGCCCCGCGCGCGGCCCCCGTGCCGATCGACCTCAGCCGCCCGCTCGAGGAGCTGCTCGGCGGGGTCGAGTTCGACATCGTCCACGTGCACGACCCGTTCGCGCCCAGCGCGGCATCGGCAGCGCTTCGCCACTCGCGCTCGCTCAACGTGGGCAGCTTCCACGAGCCGAGCGAGCGCATCCTGTCCACCCAGGTGGCGCGCCCCCTGGTCGAGATCTTCTTCGGCCGGCTCGACGCGCGCACGGCGAGCTGCCGCACCACCTCGGACCTGATGGAGCGCTTCTTTCCCGGCACCTACGAGCTGGTCACGCCCGGGCGCCGACCGGGGAGTGGAGGGCTGGTGGCCGCGGCGCCGCGATGTCGACACGGTCTCGGAGGCGGATCGCGAGCGGCCCGTGCGGATCGCGTTCTGCCTTCAGGAGGAGCGCGGCGCGCTGCGGCTGTTCCTCCGAGCGCTCCGCCGCCTGCCGCTGGAGCTTGCCTGGGAGGCGGCGGTCTTGCTCTCCAGCAGCGACGAGATCCGCATCGCGCGCCGGCTGCGCGACCGGGTTCACACCGTCGGCCCTGGCGAGGCGTCGCCCGGAGGAGCTGATCGCGGCGGCCGACGTCACCTGCGTCGCCTCCGGCGGGCCCCGGGTGGCTCCCGGCCTGGTCCGCAAGGCGCTCGCCTCCGGGACGGTCCCGGTCGCCTCCCGCCTCTCGCTGTACGAGGAGCTGGTCGGCGACGGCGAGCGCGGCCTGCTGTTCCCGCCCGGGGACGCGATCACCCTGGCTGGCCAGCTCGAGCGATTGATCGCGGAGCCTCGGCTGCGTCGCGAGCTGGTCGGCGGAGGGCGCGACGCGGTCCCCGACTGGGGCGCGGTCGTCGGCCAGCTCGAGGACATCTACCTGCCGCTGTGCGCTCGCCGCCACGACCCCCGCGGCAACCCCGCGCTGCGCGGGCGACTGTCGCGGCGGCGCTCGATCCACGTCGACCTCCACATGCACACGGACCACTCGCCGGATTGCGCCACGCCGGTCGAGGTGCTGCTGGCCACGGCACGCGACCGAGGGCTGGGCGCGATCGCGATCACGGACCACAACGAGATCTCGGGCGCGCTCGCCGCGCGCGAGGTCGCCGAGCAGATGGGTGGGATCAAGGTGATCGTCGCCGAGGAGGTGAAGACCGCCGAGCAGGGCGAGGTGATCGGGCTCTTCCTCGAACAGAAGATCCCCCGGGGGATGACGATGGCCGAGACGATCGCCGAGATCCGGCGCCAGGGCGGGCTCGTCTACGTGCCCCACCCGTTCGACCGGCTCCACTCGGTGCCCGACTACGAGCACCTCCTGGCGATGGTCGAGGAGATCGACATCCTCGAGGTGTTCAACCCGCGGGTCGCGCTGACCGCGTTCAACGAGGAGGCCGAGCGCTTCGCCGCCAAGTACCGGATCGTCCCCGGCGCCGGCTCGGACAGCCACGTCGCCCAGGGCCTCGGGAGCGTGATGATCCGGGTGCATGACTTCGAGGGCCCCGAGGAGTTCCTCGAGGCGATGCGGGACGCGGACATCGTCCGAAAGCACAAGAACCTGATCTATGTCCAGGCGCTGAAGCTGCTTCAGACCTCGAAAGCGAGCGGAGCGCGCCGTGCCGGCGCCTCGGTCGGTGCCCGGCCGGTCAAGGGCGGCCGGCCGCGGACGCGCCGCTCCGCGGCCTCGCGGCGGGCGAGGAGCCGGCGGGCTGCGAGGCAAGCGGTGATGCACGCTGAAGGAGCCGCGCCGGGGCCGTCAAAGAAGGCGCTTGCCCGAGGTCCAGCCACCGGGGCCAAACGAGGAGCCGGCTTGCCTACGACAGACGACGAGATCCAGGAGAAGTACCTCGAGCGAGCGATTCGCGAGCTCAACGAGCTGACCCACCGCCTCCAGGAGTGCTCCCACTGCCCGCGCGGCAACCTGATGCCGGTGCTCGGCTCCGGCCACCCCCAGGCCGACGTCTTCCTGCTCAAGTTCGCGCCCACCGCTGCGGAGATCGAGGAGGGGGTGGCGTTCTACGGCCGCGCCGGCAACGCGCTGCGCAAGAGCTTCAAGCGCCTCAACATCGATCCCGCTGGTCGTCTACGGGACGCTCTGCGTCAAGTGCCCGGTCTCAGACCCGTCGCTGGCGGGCGGGGAGTGCGTCGAGCGCATCGTCGAGGAGCTGGCGATCGTGCAGCCGCGAATGATCGTGGTGATGGGAGAGCGCGCCCTGGAGACCCTCAACGAGGTCGACGTGCCGCTCTCGAGCACGCTCGCGCCGCGCCCCGGGGAGATCCAGGGGCTGACGCCGACGATCGACGCCCTGTACGTCCCCGAGATCGACGAGTCGCTCGACTCGGAGGAGTCCAAGCGCGAGTTCTGGGCGGCCTTCCGCGTGCTCGGCGACTGGTACGCGGACCTGCCGCCGTACTAGCCAGCCGTCCCACTAGGCTCCACGGCATGGACTGGAGGAGCGGACGATCGAGGAGCTGCCGGAGCGCTGCGAGAACTGCGGCGCGACGCTGACCGCCGCGGAGAAGCAGCGGATCCTCGACGACGGGTCGAGCCTCGCGCTCTGCACCACCTGCGCCGCCGAGGCAATCGCGATCGGCGACGAGGAGTCCGAGGAGGGCTAGACCCCCTACTAGGTCGGCGGCGCGGCCGCTTCGGCGAGCGTCGCCATCGCCTCGAGCGTGGCGCTCGCCAGGCTCCGCACGACGACGACGTCGAGCGCCGTGTAGCGGTCGAGCTCCGCTTGAGCGGCTTCGCGGTCGGCGGCGGCGACCCCGACGGTGCCCTGCGGCTCGTCGAGGCGCGCGAAGTGGTTGCGATAGCCGTCGTGGAGGTCGCGGTAGAAGGACTCCTCCTTGGTGAGGCGCTCCGCGGCGTCGGGGCCGACCGCGGTGCGCACGTAGCCCAGCACCGGCGGGGGCTCGCGACCAGCCTCGCGAGCGCCGGCGTGGACGTGGTCTCGGGCGCCCGCCGCGAACTCGGGCGTCATCCAGTTGAAGAAGGCCCCGTCGAAGCGCTTCCGGCGAGCGCGCACATCTTCGGGCCCATCGCCGCGAGCACGAGCCTGACGCCGGGAATCGCCTCACGCAGCGTCCCCAGCAGCGTTGCGCATCGTGGTCAGCGGCCGCTCGGAGAAGCCGGCGCCGACTCCGATCCAGAGACGCTCGCGGTCGAGGCCCAGCCGCTCGATCATCTCGTTGATCTCCGCCGGTTGGTGGCGATCGAGCGCCATCACCGCCACGCCCAGCTCGAGCCGCTCGGAGCCCTCGGCGAAGGCCGCCAGGGTGTCGAGCCCGTTGGCCCCCGGGTGATCGTTGGACCAGACCGAGGAGTAGCCGAGCCCCTCGCAGCGCTCGGCGAGGGGCGTGGCCACCTCCGGGTCGAGCCCGGCGGCGACCCCGAAGGCGCGATCCTGGCTCACTTCTCCAGCAGCGCCACGCACTCGACGTGCGGGGTCTGCGGGAACATGTCCACCGGCCTCACGCGCCGGAGCCTATAGCCGGCCTCGGTGAGCTGCGCGGCGTTCGGGGCCAGCGTCGTCGGGTTGCAGGAGACGTAGACGATCCGCGGCGCCCCGCACTCGATCACCCGCCGAACCACCTTCTTCGAGAGCCCGGCGCGGGGCGGATCGACGACGACCACGTCGGGGCGCCCGGCCCGCTCGAGCAGGGGCCGAACTCCGAGGCGCACGTCGGCGGCGATGAAGCGGGCGTTGGCGATCCCGTTCCGCCGCGCGTTCTCCTCGGCGTCGGCGACCGCCTCGGGGACGGTCTCGATCCCCCAAACCTCGCCTGCTTGGGGCGCGAGCGTGAGGCCGATCGTGCCGATTCCGCAGTAGAGGTCGAAGACCCGCTCGCGTCCGGAGAGCCCCGCGTAGTCGGCGGCGATTGCGTACAGGCGCTCCGCCGTCTCGGTGTTGGTCTGGAAGAAGGCCGAGGGCGCGACTCGCAACCGAGGCGCCGCCAGCTCTTCCGTCGAGGAACTCCTCGCCGAGCACGCCGGTCGGCCCATCGGTGCCGCCGCCTGGCCCCTCGACCACGGTGTGCAGATCGACGGGCGGCTTCGCGAAGCTCGAGCTCGCGGTGACCAGCCGAGTCTGGAGCTGCGCGGTGCGGCGGCCCTCGCGGACCACCAGATTGCGCAGCACCCCGAGCTGCCGGCGCCGCTCGTAGGCGGGAATCCCCTCGCGCCGCGCCCACTCGCGGACCTGGTTGCGTGCCGCGTTGTTGCGCTCCGAGGCCAGCAAGCAGTCCTCGATGTCGATCACCTCGGCCCAGCTGCCGCGGCGGTGGAAGCCGAGCACCAGGCGGCCGTCGCGCTCGCCGAACGAGTACTCGAGCTTGTTGCGGTAGCGCCACTCCTGGGCGGCGGGCTCGGCCGGCTCGAGCTCGAAGCCCTCGAGCCGCCCGAGTCGGCGCAGGGCCGCGTCGAGCTGCTTGCTCTTCTCGTCGAGCTGGCGCTCGTAGGGCAACCCCTGCCAGGGTGCGCCGGGGCAGGGCTCGCCGTCGTGAAGGCATCGGTCGGCGATGCGGTCCGGGCTGGGATCGACCAGCTCGACGGCCTGCGCCTCTCCGAAGTCGCGCTTGGCCCTGGTCAGCCGCGCGCGGACCCGGTCGCCGGGCAGCGCCCCCGAGACGAAGACGACATAGCCGTTCGCCCGGGCCACGCCGCGACCGCCCTGGGCGATCGAGTCGACCTCGAGCACGAGCTCCTCGCCCTGCCTCGGTCGCGGAGCCCTCTCTGTCGCCGGCGGAGTCATCGCTCCTATCGTTGCAGTCCCTTGAGCTTCGACCTCGACCAGTACCGGCGGCGGGCGGAACGATTCTGCGAGGAGCTCGAGCCGCGAGTACTACCTGCACCTGGCCGGTCACAAGCCGGAGCTCGAGATCGAGCCCATCTACCAGAGCTACGCCGACCTGTTCGCGAGGAAGCACGTGGAGCGGCTGAGGGAGCTGTCCGGGGCCGCCACCGGCGACGACGAGGGGCGCCGACTTCGATACCTGCTCCAGTTCGCCTTCGACGGGCTCGCTCGGCCTCGAGACCCGTTCCGAGGCGGCTGAGCTGGCCGGGCTCGAGGCGTCGCTCGAGGTCGACCCGGGCGACGGGGCGGTTCCCTACCGCGCGGTGCCGATCGAGCAGGCGAACGAGCCGGGGCCGGAGCGGAGGCGGCGCTCGAGGAAGCGCGCAACGCCGTCCTCGACCAGCGGCTGAACCCGCTCCACCGCGCGGCGCTCGAGCGCTCCCACGAGCTCTGCCGGGCGCTGGGCTGGCCGACCTATGCCGCCGCCTACGCCGAGCTGCGCGCGATCGACCTCGAAGGCGCTGGCCCGCCAGGCCGCCGCCTTCCTCGAGGCCACCGAGGATGTCTACGCGGCGGTCGCCGATCCCGAGCTGGAGCGGGCGGGGCTGTCTGCGCTGGGGCAGCTTCGCCGTTCCGACCTGCCCCGCTTCTTTCGCGCCGCGCACCTCGACCCGGTGTTTCCTGCCGATCGTCTGGTCGCTTCCCTTGCGGACACCCTCAATGGGCTCGGCATCGACCTGCGCGGCCAAGCCAATGTCCACCTCGATGCCGAGCCCCGCCGGACCAAGTCGCCTCGGGCCTTCTGCTCGGCCCCCCGTGTGCCCGACGAGGTCCACCTGGTGATCGCGCCGACCGGCGGGCGAAACGACTACGACGCCCTGTTCCACGAGGGCGGCCACACCGAGCACTACGCGAACACCGACCCCGGCCTGGCGTTCGAGTACCGGCATCTGGGGGACAACTCGGTGACCGAGTCGTTCGCGTTCCTGGTCGAGCACCTGACCGAAAACGGCGACTGGCTTCGCCGCAGGCTCGGGCTGGAGAACCCCGGGCCGGCGGCCGCCCACGCCCGCGCCGTCAAGCTGCTGTTCGTTCGCCGCTATGCGGCCAAGCTCGCCTACGAGCTCGAGCTGCACGGCCCATCCGCCTCCCTTTCAGCGATGCCTGGCCGCTACGCGCAGCTGCTCACCGAGGCGACCCGTGTCCCCTGGCCGCGGACCACCTGGCTGGCGGACGTCGACGGCGGCTTCTACGCTGCCTGCTACCTGCGGGCGTGGGCGCTCGAGACCCATTGGCGGACCAGCGCTCGAGAAGCGGTTCGGTCCGGGCTGGCACGCGTCTCCCGAGGCGGGGGAGTGGCTGCGCTCTCTATGGCGCAACGGCCAGCACCTCGACGCCGCCGAGTTGCTCGCCGAGACGCTCGGAGGAGAGCTCGACCTCACCGTTTTGGCCACCGAGCTCACCCGGCCGGCCGGGTGACGACGAGCCGGAGCTGGCCGCCCCGAGTGGGAGGGGATCGCAGCCCCTCTGGACGTCGACGCGCTGCCGCGTTAGCCGTCTACTTCAGCCGGCGCTCGATCTCGGTCAGCACGCCCTTGCGCGCCTTGCCGCGCTGCTCGCGCGTGCGGAGCTCGCGCAGCTCGGCCGGGCTCAGGTCGCCGAGCCGTGACTTGACCTGGGCCGCCGTCAGCTGGTCGTAGGCCGTGATCGGCCCCCCGGCGGAGACTCCCGCCCGCCGGCGCAGGCGATCGGCCTGGGCCAGCGGCGTGTCCGCGGCGTCACGCGCCGCGCGGGCGGCCCGACCCGCGGCTTGGGTTGCGCGGCGTCGCGTCGGACCCGTTCTCGATTGAAGCCCGCGCCGGGCCTGGTCCAGCAGGCGCTCGAGCTCCTTCACCAGGTCGTCCGTGTAGTGACGACCTCGGGTGACGATGCTGCTGACCAGCTCGTTGGCGTCGTCGCGGGTCATCCGGCCGCGCCGGACCGCGTCGTCCATGACCTCCTGGAGCCGATCGCGCGACAGGGTGACGCTTCGCTCCAGCGCATCCCGGAACGCCTCCACGCTCTTGTCGCCGCGCGCGGTTGCGGCGGGGCGCCGGGCTGAGGTCGTCCGTGCGCTGCCGGCGCCGCGCTTGGCGCCAGCAGCGCTGGCGCCGCGCTTGGCGCCCGACCTCGATCCGCTCGATCTGCCTGACCTGGAACCGCCCGATCTCGTCGCCATCGAATCTCCTTCTTCGTGTTCCCGCGATTGACTGGGCGGGTTGACTATCTCATTTCCCGCCCGACGCGTGGGTTAACCATCCCGGGTGGCGAACCGCGCCTCGACCGGAGCATGGTCGCTGAGACGCAGTCGCAGGCCCTCGCAGGGCAGCTCCCGCGCCTCTGGCGGCCAGACGCCAGGCGGGTCGGCGATCTCGAGCTCTCGGCCGAGGATGTGGTCGATGGCATCGGGGCCCGTGGGGGCGGTGAGGCCGAATCGCTGCGCCAGCTCCTCGAAGAGCTGGGTCTGGCTGGGCCGCAGGTTGAAGTCGCCGCCGAGGATCAAGGGCGACTCGCCGGCCCAGGCGACGGCCGTCTCCACGGCGTGGCAGCACGTCGGCCGCGGCCTGAGCGGGGCTCGTGCTCGCGTGCAGGTTCGCCACGCAGAGCCCCGAGGCGAGCCTGGCGAAGGCCATCGTGCGTCGCTCGGGACGGCGGCGAAGCACGACGTCTTGGCGGTCGAGCAGCCCCCCGGCCGGCCCTCTGACCAGGGTCAGGTTCGAGCCGCCCTCCCAGGAGCCGAGCAGGTCCGGGTTCCAGCCGGCGAGGATGTCGCGAAGGGGACGGAGCCAGTTGCGTGAGGTGAGCGAGCGCTGGGCGTCTGCCTCGCAGGTGGCGGCCAGCGCGGCGGACCAGCGCGGCGGGCATTCCTGGAGCAGGGCGACATCCCAACGCGCGGCGCAGAGGACCTGAGCGAACTCCCTGAACAGCTCTCGGTTCACCTGGACGTGGGTGGCGTTGCGCTCGGTCGTCCGCCGCAGCCGCGAGCGCCAGGTGTGAAGTGCCGGGTCGGGCGGAAAGTCGCGGCCGTGGAAGAGATTCCAGGTGATGGCGCCGATCTCCACGCCTGAAGTATCGGGGCGGTCAGCGGCGTACCATGCTCCGCCTCCGATGGCACGCGACTTCCTCACGGGCGAGGAGCTCACCCGCGACGAGCTGAGCGCGCTGCTGGACCGCGCGCTGGAGCTGAAGGCGGGGCGCGTCGAGGGGCGGGGGGACCGAGGCGCTGGCGGGCAAGAGCATCGCGCTGGTGTTCGAGAAGCCATCGACGCGCACGCGGGTCTCATTCGAGGTCGGGGTGGCCGAGCTCGGCGGCACGCCGCTGATCCTGCGTGGCGACGAGCTTCAGCTGTCGCGAGGGGAGTCGGTGGCCGACACGGCGCGCGTCCTGTCCCGCTACGTCCACGCGATCGTCGTGCGGGCCGGCTCGCATGAGGTGGTCGCGGAGCTGGCCCGCGGAGCCGCGGTGCCGGTGATCAACGGGCTGACGCCCGGGCACCACCCGTGTCAGGCGCTGGCCGATCTGCTGACGCTGCGGGAGCGCTTCGGGGACCTGGACGGCGTGCGGATTGCCTACGTGGGCGACGGCAACAACGTCGCGCGCTCGCTGGCCCTGGTCGGCAGGACGGCCGGCATCGAGGTCAGGGTCGCCTCTCCCGAGGGCTACCGGATCGAGCCGGGGCTGGCGGCGCTGGACACGGGCGACCCGCGCGAGGCGGCAGAAGACGCCGACGCCATCTACACCGACGTCTGGGTGAGCATGGGCGACGAGGGCGAGGCCGAGCGCCGTCGCGCCGATCTGGCTCCGTTCCAGGTGAACGCCGCCCTGCTCGCGGAAGCCTCGGACCGGGCGATCGTCCTCCACTGCCTCCCCGCCCACCCCGGCGAGGAGATCACCGAGGACCTCCTCTACGGCGAGCGCTCCGCCGTCTGGGACCAGGCGGAGAATCGCCTCCATGCCCAAAAGGCGCTGCTCGAGCTCCTGGTCGGCTAACGCTTCCGTTCGACAACAGGGAGGGTTGCGAGAGGCGGATTCTCGACACCGGTGCCAGTGCGCTTCGCGCCCGGGCTGCCCATCCTTGTGTGATGGACCGGCTCTCCGCGCTCGATGCATCGTTTCTGCGGATCGAGACGCCCACCGCGCACATGCATGTGGGCTGGCTCTCGAGCCTCCGCCTGCCTCCGGGTGAAGAGCGGCTCGACGCGGGTGCGCTCGCCGACCGCGTTGCCGCTCGTCTGCATCTGGCCCCGCGGTTTCGCCAGTGCGTGCGTGCGGCGCCGCTGGGCGAGCCGATCTGGGCCGACGATTCGGGATTCCGGCTCGAGCGGCACATCGTCGCTCACGAAGGGGTCAGGGTTGGGAACGAGCGAAGCCTGAGCCGCCTTGCGGGCGAGTTCCTGAGTCAGCCGCTGGACCGCTCCCGGCCGCTGTGGAGCATCCTGGTGGTCCCGCGGGTAGGCGCGGAGCGGGCCGCGGTACTCGGCAAGGTCCACCACGCGATGGTCGACGGCTTGGCCGCGGTGGAGCTCGGGATGTTGCTCTTCGACCTGGCGCCCGACGCGGCGTTGCCGGAGCCCGCCGACTGGAGGCCCGAGCCCGCGGACCCGCCGCTGCGGTTGGCGGTGGATTCGGTCGCCGACGGTGCGCTCGAGCAGTTTAGGATGGCGCGCCGCATGGCGACCATGGGGCTCGCGCCGGAGAGGAGCCTGCGGCTCGGCGAGACGATGAGGCGCGCCGCCCTCTCGCTCGCCGAGGACGTGATCCGGCCGGCGCCCCCCTCGTTTCCTGAATCCGCCGACCGGCCCCAAGCGAGCGCTGGTGGTCCGGCGCCTTGGGCTGGCACGGTTCCTGAGGCTGAAGCGAGCGCGAGAGGTGACGCTGAACGACGTGATGCTCGCGGTAGTCGCGGGCGCTCTGCGCAGGTTGACGGCGCTCGTGGACGCGCAACCCGCCCCGCTTCGGACGATGATCCCGGTGAGCGTTCGCGGGTCGGAGGAGGAGCCGGCCGCGGGCAACCGGATCACGTTCGCGTTCGTGGACTTGCCGCTCGACGAGCCCGACGCCGCGGCTCGCCTCGATCGGATCCACACCCAGACCTCGGAGCTCAAGCGCTCGGGGCGAATCGCGGGCAGCGATGCCCTGCTTCGCACCGTCGGGCAGCTACCGGGCTTTCTCAAGGAACGGGCGGCGCGGCTCGCGGCCAGCCCCCGCATGTACAACCTGACGGTCTCCAACGTCCCCGGACCTCGGTTGCCCCTGTTCGTCGCCGGCGCGGAGGTGGAGGCCATCTACCCGGTGATCCCGATCAGCGATGGCCACGCGCTGGCGATCGGTGCGCTCACCTACCGCGATTCGATCCACTTCGCCGCCTACGTGGATCCGGTGGCGCTCCCGGAGGCCGGCGAGCTGCGCACGCTACTGCCGGCGGCCGCGACCGAGTTGGAGCATTCCCTGGGGCTGGCAGGGCGGCGATCGGTTCGGCGCGCGCGCGGTCGGCGCGCCTGCGCGACCGGCTAGGCCCCGCCGTATGTCAGCAGGTCGTCTCGGCGATCTGGTCGCGATTCAGGGGCAGCCGGTGCAGGGCCGCGGGGGCGGCGGCAGGGTGACCTTGTAGATGTCGATCGCGCTGCGGCCGGCGAGCCCCAGGTTGAAGTCGCCGGTAGCGCCCCAGTAGGTGTAGGTGCCGTTGGGGTTTCGCTGCCAGTCGAAGACGTGGGAGGTCCAGGTGTTGGCGTTCTCCGGAATGAACCAGCCGGCCTCCTTCAGCTCGACCCTGCCGCTGGGGCGCTCGATGAAGTCCAGGACATGGGTGCCCTGCGAGTACCAGCCCATGAAGATCCGGTTCTGACCGGGGATCTGCTGGAACACGTGCGCGGTGCACAGGCTGCCCTGCGGCTGGGTTCGGATCGGTGCCCGGAAGATCGCCTTGCCGCCGGTGGGCGTCCGGGCGTAGGCGCTGAAGGCGTCCTGGGGCGAGCTGGGGGGTTCCTTTGTCTTCCCGGCGTTGCGATAGAAGTGCACGCCGCCGTTGCCCGACTTGACGTCGGTGGCAGGGCTGCAGGCGGCGCCCGGCGGCAGCACGCCGCCGCCGCGCTCGTCGGTGGCGATCAGCAGGCGGCCAGAGCCGCTCAGCTCGGCCTCGTGGTTGAAGTCGATGTCCTGGGTGGAGTCGAAAGCCGGTGTGGCGGCGCCACCCGCGCCGCGCCCCTGGTGGTAGACGCTGCCGAGCCAGCGCACGCCCCGAAGCGATGGAGCTCCGCTCTCGAGCCAGGCGGGGACGGTCAGGTCCTCAGTGCCGGCGCCGCGGCCGTCGACGCAGTCCACCACCTGGGCGCCGGTGGTGAGGGGGCCGGCGGTCGAGCTGGCGCGCAGGCGGCAGGGCAGCGGCGTGCCGCGCGGCTTGTCGTCCGAGAAGTCGTTGGGCGTGCCGCGGTCGTTGAAGGCGCCGCTCATGTCGAGCTTGATCAGCGTGTTGCCACTGGCGCAGGTGAGCCAGTCGGCTGGATAGACCTCGAGCTCGTGGCAGCCGTAGATGGCGTTCGACCCGGTCTTCAGCGTGTGGCCGAGCGACATGCGCGTGTTCGGGTAGCGGTAGCGGTAGACCGTCGGCCGGCAGCTGGCGCGTTTCTGCTCGATCGTGGTGCCGGGCGGGAAGTTCATGCACGAGCGCAGGTTCACCACCTCGAAGCCGTCGAGGTCGAAGCGGTCGGAGCTCGCGGGGTCCTCGTTGCCGCGAGTTCCCGCAGCGTTCACGCCGACCGCGTCAGAGGTGACGGCGTAGGCGATGTGGGGACGCTTGGGGTCGATGTTGACGGTGTGCGCCTCCCCGATGTGGCTGGTGAGGCCGATCTCGACGGGGTTGGCCACGTCGCTGACGTCGATGATCTCCAGGCCGCCCTGCGGAGCGCCGGAGAAGCCGGCCGTGCCCTGGTCGTGGCAGCGCCCCGGGGCGTCGGTGGCGTCGATCAGGAGCTGGGTGTCGCTGGTGTCGGCGAAGGGATTGCGGATGTTGAGCGGCGCCCCGCCCTTCGGCGTCGCCTCGATGTCGTGCTGGAGGCCGAGGGCGGCGTTGGGGTCTGAGATGCAGTCGGCCGACGGGTGGCCGGCGACGTAGCTGGGGCTCACGTCGCCGCCCTCGGTGAGCTGCACGATCGTCTGTCCCCCGCTGTTGGGGCCGATCCCGAGCGTTCCGGCCGAGAGGTAGGTCTCGCCGTCCTGGGTGAAGAAGTCGATGTCGGTATGGGGGTTGCCGGTGGCGACGGTCGTGACCAGCTCCCACTGGGCGCCGGGGCCGCCCGAGTTGAAGTCGGTCGAGGGCGGCGGCGGGGGGTTGAAGGTGGGCGCAGGGTGGTCGAGCGCGCGGGCGGCCGCCCTCAGCCCGTGGCCGGCCAGCGCGGATGCGGGCACGGCGAGTGCGACGCCGAAGGCCAGCACGAGCAGCAATCGCTTCATCAAGTCGTCCGTTTCGCCCTATCCCCGAAGGAAACCTACCCCCCAGTTCCCGCCAACGCGCTGGCTCAAACCTCGAACGGCGCGACAGGGCCTAGTCCGATGCCGTTTCCACAGGACGCTTCTTATGGGAGCGTCGCTTGATCGGCGGCCCGTCCAGCCAGCGCGGCTCCTCGAACCCGCCGTACTCCTGAATGGCGCCGAAGATGTGTTGGACCAAACGCCGGCCGCCGATCGCCCGGACGGTACAAACGCCATAAGGAAGCCTGTTTCGTTTCAAGCCGCTGCTCGACGTGGGCTTGAAATTGATCGCATGTTTTCGGAGACAAGAGCGCGGGAGATCAAGGTTCGAGAGCCAGTAGTCCTCAATCTCCTCGATCGTCAGGCCGTTCGTGAGATAGACGTTCAATGAGACGCGGAAGTCCTCGGGCGTGACTTCCATCGACTCTCGTAGGAACTCGCAGAAGAACCTAAGCAGGTGAGGGTCCGAGTTCGCGAGCGTAACCGAGTTTCGGGTCTTCGCTCCCTCGGCCCAGTACAGCATGCAACCTGCTTGGTGCAGAGCGTTGCCCTCGAGCGCCCGTGCCCTTCCCTGTTGCTGATAGGCGATTCGTTTTTTGCGGTTGAGATCCGTCCATGTTGTGGCGCGCTTCGCGTCGGCTCGTCGATGGTTCCGGTCGCGGTGGGCTGGGTCGAGCTCGATGTCGCGGACCCAGAGGCTGACGGTCGAGAGTGAAACCCCGAGCCGCGCAGCAATTTGCTTCAGCGGCAGCCCGTCCTCACGTCGCAGGCGCTGAGCCTCGCGCTTCTCAGCGGGCTTCGGCTTCACGCGATACCCAGGTGACGCCATACGAACACATGTTCGTAGCCTACCTGCGATACCGGATGGCATGGATAGAGAGACCTAGACTTGGCGTTGTTAACGCGTGAGTCGAACCCAAGGCCCCGTGGTGTAGTGGCAGCACGCCAGGTTTTCGTCCTGGAAGCGCGCGTTCGATCCGCGTCGGGGCTACTCGGCCGCTACTCGGGCCTCGAAGCCTGCGACGGCAAGGGGACGGTGCCGGATCGCGTGGTCGATCGGCATGACGATCGGCAGCCCGTGGGTGCCGAGGCCGAACAGGTCGGCGCACTTGCGGTGTTGCACCGTGACGGCCGTCGCCACTCCAAGTTCGGGGCTGACGTTGCTGCCGCAGTTGGAGCACTGGTGGACGAGGTGCATGGCCCGCTCCTTCCTGTTCCGCGCCGGCTGTACCGGCGCTTCTACTTCTGACTCCTCCACCGACCGGCCGGCCGGTGGACTTCTCAATGCGAGGTCTACGGCAGCGGGGTGAGAGGCCCGTGAAAGAGAGGTGACAAATAGATGAAAGGACCTCTCTGTGGTTTGCTACTCGCCTCGCCCAGCGCATGCAGCCCGAGATCCATCTAGGCCCGATCACCCTCCAGACCTTCGGGATCATGTTCGCGCTCGCCTTCGTGGCGGCCGGCGCGCTCCTGGCCCGGCGCCTCAAGGAGTGGGGCAAGCCCCCGGACTGGGCATACGAGGTGATCGTCTGCGCCCTGGTCGGCGGCGTCGTCGGGGCGCGGCTCGACTTCATCGTCGAGAACTACGACTCGGTCAAGGACGACCTGCTCGGCAACCTCTTCTCGGGCTCGGGCCTGGTCTGGTACGGCGGCGCGATCGGCGGCGCGATCGGCGTCGGGCTGTGGGCGTGGCGGCGCGGCATGCTCAGCCTGGCCCTGCTCGACCTCTGTGCGGCGCCACTGGCGCTCGGCTACGCGATCGGGCGGATCGGCTGCCAGCTGTCCGGCGACGGCGACTACGGCGAGGCCTGGGACGGCCCCTGGGCGATGGCCTACCCGGACGGCACCGACCCGATCGACGAGACGGTCCACCCGACGCCGATCTACGAGACCCTCTCGATGGGGCTGGTGGCCTATCTCCTGTGGCGGCTTCGCGACCGCTTTCAGGCCGGGGTCCTGTTCGCCCTTTACCTCGTCCTGGCGGGAGGCGAGCGCTTCCTGGTCGAGTTCATCCGGCGCAACGACGTCGTCGTCGTCGGACTCACCCAGGCTCAGCTGCTCAGCCTGGCGATGATCGCGGTGGGGACGGTGTGGCTGGCCGTGAAGGCCAATCGCGGCACGCTCGCCCGAGCCGCTGCTTGAACGCCTGCTCTAATGCTGATGCCCGCTGTGTCCGCTGAGCGCTGAAGCTGGGACCCGCGCGACCAGGATGGCGGCGAGGCCCGTGGTCAGCGGTACGGCCGCGATCAGGCCGATCGAGCCGACCAGCGTCGCGACGATCGGCTCCGCCACGTCCTGGGTGTTGATGGCGTCCCCCGTGCCGACGCCGCTCGACTGGAGCACGAGCAGCAGAGGAAGCGCGGCGCCGACGTAGGCCAGCACCAGCGTGTGGATCGTGGCGGAGAGATGATCGCGCCCGACCGCGAACGCGCCCCTGTAGAGCTCGCGCGGTGGGAGCGACGGGTTGGCGCGCCGCAGCGCCATCACCGCCGAGGCCTGGGTGACCGCCATGTCCGCCAGGACGCCCAGCGCGCCGACCACGATCCCGGCGACCACGATGCCCTCCAGCGAGACGTTCACGTTCGACTGCCCGAGGACCGTCGAAAGCTCGCCTGCGTACCCGTCCAGATGGGCAATCTGTACGTAGGCGTCGCCGAGAAGGGTGGCGAGGAGGAGGCTTGCGGCGATTCCGAGCGCCGCTGCGAGGCTCTGAGCACCGACTCCGCTGGTCAGGCCCAGGGTCACGAACATCACGGCAAGCGCGCCGGTCAGAGAGACGAGCAACGGCGACGATCCCTCCAGGATCGCCGGAACGAGGAACTTGGTGACCAGCAGCAGGCTCAGCCCCAGCCCGATCAGCGCCAGCAGACCGCGCCAGCGGGCGAGCAGCAGAACGAGCAGGGCGAAGCCGACCGCGAGCCAGGCGAGCGATCCCTTGCGGTCATAGTCGACAAACTGGTACGGCTCGACCTGCCCCGGGTTGGCCCCCGGGGGCACGTCCACATGGACCACGCGGATCTTGGCGCCGCCGTCGATGCTCGGTGTCACCGCCGCCGGCCCCAGCGTGATCGTGCTCGCCTGGCCGGTGTCCGGCCCTTCGCTGACCGTGACGTCGATCCGGCGGCACTCCTGTTCGACGGGACCGGAGCAGGGCACCGTATAGGCGCGGTCGACGGTGGCCTGCACCGAGGCGCCCCCGAAGGCCTGCGACGGCCCCTGGGTCTCGGGGGAGCCGGGCCACAGGGCCACCAAGCCGACGATCGTGGCGCCAAGCAGGGCGGCCACGGCCCCGATCAACAGGCGGCCTGCCCCGGTTCGCGCCAGGGTGGTGGCCTGCATCCCGGAGCGGTGAGAACGGCGGCGCTTTGGGCGATCGAGGTCCGCGAACGGGTCCTCCTCCCGATCGAGGTCCTTCCACAACGGCTCGTCAGGGCTGGTGCGATCGGCATCGTCCCGCGCCACGACTTGGGCTTCGCCGGAGCGTGGGTCGCTCCTCCCTGGCCGGGGGCGAGCGCTTCCTGATCGAGATCTAGGCGCGACGTGCGGTGAGGATCGCGTCGCCCGCGGCCACCATCCCGAACAGCCCCGCCGCGAGCAGGACGATGGCACCGCCGGGGGCGAGGTTCAGGTAATACGAGATGACCAGGCCGGCCAGCACCGCGACGAGGCCGATGCCCATCGACATGGCGAGCGCGGACTGAAGGCTGTTGGCCAAACGCATCGCCGTCATCACGGGCAACACCATCAAGGCCCCGATCAGGAGGATGCCGACGATGCGCATCGAGAGCGCGATCGTCAGCCCGACGAGCGCGGCGAGCGCCACGTTGAGCATCTGGACCGGGATCCCGCTGACCCGTGCCCCCTCCTCGTCGATCGCAACCGCGACGAGCCCGCCGTACAGAGTGAGGATCGTCACCAGCGCGGTGAGCCCCAACGCCGCGACGAGAACGAGGTCCCCCCGCGTGACCGTGAGGATTGAGCCAAAGAGGAACGTGAACAGGTTGGCGTTGAGCTCCTCGGCGGCGGAGACGAACACCACTCCCAGCGCGATCCCGCCGTAGAAGAAGAGTGCCAGCGCCTGGTCCCCGGCCGTGCGATGGGTGCCACGCAGCCATTCGATCCCGATCGCGCCGGCGACCGATGCAACTAGTGCGGTGGCGACCGGAGAGATCCCGAACAGGTAGCCCGCCGCCACGCCGGCGAACGCGAGGTGGCCGATCCCGTCGCCTATCAGGCTCATATGCCTCTGGACGAGGAAGAAGCCAACCGCAGGGGCAAGGATTCCGACCACCGCCCCGGTCGCCAGCGCCAGGCGCATGAACTCGAGGTCAAGCAGCGACATCGTCGAGGTCGCCGTGGGGATGCGAAGGATCGTGCCAGTGCTGCGGGAGCGCGTGCGGCGGACCGTCGAACACGATGTTGCCCCGCACGACCACGAGCCGCCCGACATACGGCTCGATTGCCCCGAACTCGTGCGAGACATACAGAATCGTCACCTCGAGCTCGCGGCGAAGCCGGTCCAGAAGAACAGCAAGGGCCTCCTGCGCTGCGGCGTCCACGCCGGCGGTTGGCTCATCCAGGATGAGAAGCTCCGGCTCGCCCGCGAGCAGCTTTGCGATGAATGCTCGCTGCCGCTGTCCGCCCGACAGGGTCTGGAGGGTCCAGCCCGCCATCGCGCCAAGGCCCACCCGCTGGATGGCTTCATCGATTACCCGCCGGTCCCTCGCGCTGCGGGACCGCAGCATGCGGCGAAGCGGGCTGCGACCGGCGGTGACCAGCTCCCTGACTGTGATGGGAGCGTCGAGTCCGAGCGTGGCACGCTGCGGCAGATACCCCACCCGCGAGTGCCGGTGGGACTGCTGCGGCGGAGAGCCGAACAGCTCGACGCGCCCAGCGGTGGGGGTGTCGAGTCCCACGATCAGTCGCATCAGAGTGGTCTTGCCGCCTCCGTTGGGTCCGGCCACGCCGACGAACTCGCCCCTCTCGACCACGAGATCGATGCCGCTTAGGACCGCGGGGCCCCGGCCATAGGCGAATCGAACTCCGCTGACGCTGACTACCGGCATCCGAGTCCCTTCTCGAGCATGGCGAGATTCCGCCGCATGACTGTGAAGTAGTCGCCGCCCGCGCTCTCCTCCTCCGGCGTCAGCCCCTCGAGCGGATCGAGCACCGCCGTGGTGCCCCCGGTCTCCGCGGCAACGGTCTCAGCGAGCTTGGCCGACACGAGGGGCTCGGTGAACACCGTCGTAGCGCCCGTATCGCGGATGACCTCGATCACCTGCTGCAGGTCGCCCGGCGCCGGCTCTGCCTCGGGCGAGATGCCGCTGATCGCCACCTCGCGCAGCCGGTAGCGGTCCGCGAGGTAGCCGAACGCCTCGTGGCTGGTTACGACGTCGTGTCGCCTGCAAGCGGACAGGCCCACGCGATACTCGCGGTCGAGCGCCTCGAGGCGTCGCACGAAGGAGCGTGCGGCCGCCTCTCTTCCCAGCGCCCGACCGATCGCGGCGCCGACCGTCGCGAAACGCCTCGGGTCCAACCAGATGTGCGGATCCCCGGCCTTCAGATCGAGCCCGGGGGTGTCCAGCAACTCGAGCACCTCGCCGCTCGCGTTCCCGGCCGCCCTCTCCAGCGAGGGCTGGAAATCCTGTCCAAGCAGGAGCACGAGGTCGGCGGACTGAATGTCCTCGACGTCTTGAGGCCTCGGTTCGAGGTCATGCGGTTCGGCGCCGGGAGGCGTCAGGTTCTGCACCTCCACGGATGGGCCACCGATCTGGCCGGCGGCAAAGGCCAGCGGGTAGAAGCTGGCGGCTACGGTCTCCTGGGGCCCACTTGACGGATCACTGTCCCCGGCCACCAGGGCGATCACGATTCCGGTGACGAGAATGAACAGGGCGGAGGCGATAATGATTCTCATTCTCATTACGGCGCTAATATACACATCCGATGGGGAAGCGAGACCGAGACACGCCCCAGGGGCTCGAAGAGCAGCTGGGCGCCGCGGGCATCCGCCCGACGCGCGGGCGGGTTGCGGTGTTGGACGAGCTGTCTCGCGAGGCAGACGATGCGACGGCCCAGACCATCCACCGGCGGCTCACGGCACGGCGCAGGCGGATCGGCCTGGCGACGGTCTATCGCGCTCTCCACGACCTCTCCACCGCTGGCGTGATCGACGCGCTACCCCACGGCGGCGCCGAGACGTGCTACCGCCTGTGCGGCGCGGGGCATCATCATCACCTGGTCTGCTCCAAGTGCCACCGGGTTGTGGAGCTGACCGACTGTCGCCTCGGTCCCTGGCTCGGGCGTGCCAGCGCCGCCGAGGGCTTCCTCGTTACGGATCACACGCTCGAGGCGGTGGGCCTGTGCGCAAGCTGCCGTAGCTGATTGGTAAAGAGCGGGCGGGCGCTGCTACGTCGAACGGAGCAGCCCGCCGTCGAGCGGGATCACGGTCCCGGTGAGGTAGGCGGCGCGCCCCGAGCACAGGAAGGCGACCAGGTCGCCGTACTCCTCGGGCCTCCCGAGGCGCCCCGCCGGGACTCCCTCGTGAGCGCGGCGCTCCATCTCCTCCCACGAGTCCCAGTTTGCGGCCAGCCGGTCGGTGGCGAAGCGGCCGGTGGCGACCGTGTTGACGGTGATTCCATCGGCGGCGACCTCGCCGGCCAGCGTCTTGAAGAGGCCGACGGCCGCCATCCGGTGCGCGTTGGAGAGCGCCAGCCCGGGAATCGGCTCGCGCACCGAGCTCGAGCCGACATTCACGATCCTTCCCCAGCCGCGCTCGCGCATCCCCGGCAGCACCGCCTCGATCAGCGCTCGCGGCCCGAGCACCAACGACCTGTAAGCCTGCTCCCACTCGGCCAGCGGATGGTCGAGCGCTCCGCCGAGCGGCGGACCCCCCGTGTTGGTGACCAGGATCTCGACCGGGCCGAGCGCTTCCTCGACCTCCTCCGGCAGGGCCGCGAGACGATCGAGATCGGAGGCGTCAGCCACAAGAACGGCCGTCTCGCCCTCGATCTCGGCGGCCGCCTCGGCGAGCCGTTCGCGCGAGCGGCTCGCCATCGCCACCCTGGCGCCCTCGCCGGCCAGCGCTGCTGCAATCGCCCTGCCGATCCCGCGGCTGGCGCCCATCACCAGCGCGGTCTTCCCGGCGATCCCGAGCTCCATGGCGGAGACGCTATCCGGTGCCCGGAGGTGGGCGCCGGTCGGATACGGTGGGCACGATGGCCCACGGCGGCGACCTTTACGAGCAGCTGATCGAAGCGGCGAACGCCATCTACGGGTCGCACCCCCATCGCCGGGCGCTGCATGCCAAGGGCACCTGGTGCGAGGGGAGCTTCACGCCGAGTGCCGAGGCTGGCCGGCTCTGCCGCGCCACCCATTTCCAGGGCAACCTGGTTCCCGCGCTGATCCGCTTTTCGAACGGCAGCGGCGACCCGGAGTCGCACGACGCGGGGCGAGAGGCACGGGGGATGGCGGTAAAGCTCCGTCCCGAGACCGGGGACGAGGCCGACATCCTCGGGACCACCAACCCCGCCTTCGTGACCCGGACCCCGGACGAGTTCCTCGAGCTGCTGCGACTTCGCCGCCCCGACCCCGAAACCGGACAGCCCGACATGGAGAAGCTGGGCGCCTTCCTCGCCGCCCATCCGGAGTCTCAACCGGCGATCCAGGCAACCATAGGTACCGAGCCTCCCGCGAGCCTCGTCCAGCTCACATACCGCTCACCACACTCGTTCAGGTTCCTCGACGCCGCCGGCCAGGGCACCTGGGTTCGCTACCGCTGGCGCCCGGAGGCGGGTGAAGCTCTGATCCCCGACGACGAGGCCCGCGAGCGCGGACGCGACTACCTTCGCGAGGAGCTTGCCGAGCGCCTTCGCGGCGGCCCCGCCGGGTTCGAGCTGCTGCTCCAGATTCCGGCCGACGGCGATTCGATCGACGACCCCACCGCCGTCTGGCCGGACGACCGCGAGCTCATCGCCGCGGGGCGGCTCGAGATCACGGAGATCGTGGACGACCCCGAGTCCGACGGCCACATCGAGGTCTTCGACCCGATTCGGATTGTCGACGGCATCGAGCTCTCGGACGATCCGATCCTGCACGCCCGCCCCAGGGCCTACTCGGTCTCCGCCTACCGGCGGCTGGGGATCGAGGTGGCGAATCCATCGAGCCCGCCGACGGCCACCGAGTAGCCGCCGAAGCTCAGGCGGTCCGCCTGTGCAGCGTCAGCGCCCCGAGACCGAGGGCGCCAAGGGTGGAGGCCAGATCGCCTCGAGGAGCCCGGCCATCTGGTCGCGAGCCAGGATCCTCACGCCGGCATAATCACACGATCCGGGCGGTTAGCTCAGTTGGGAGAGCGCCTCGTTTACACCGAGGAGGTCGCTGGTTCGAGCCCGGCACCGCCCATCTTCCGTAAGAAACCGAGTCAGTAAAGAACACAAGCCAAGGGAGACACGATGTCGGTAGAGCAGGCGCTGGCGCAGTTCAAGGAGACCGAGGGGGGCGAGTCGTTCCGGCTCCAGAACTCGAAGCTGCTCAAGGTCGAGCTGGCGGACGTGACGATCCAGGCCAAGCTGGGCTCGATGGTCGCCTACCAGGGTGACGTCCGGTTCGAGCATGCGGGCTCCGGCGGTGTCTCGCGGATGATCAAGAAGGCGATGACCAGCGAGGGCACGGACCTGATGAAGATCTCGGGCAGCGGCGAGGTGTTCCTGGCCGACATGGCCCAGGAGATCCAGCTGCTGAAGCTCGAGGACGACCGGATCACCGCCAACGGCGCCAACGTGCTCGGCCTTCGAGGCCGGCATCGACTGGGACATCAAGCGCGTCGAGGGCGCCTCGGGAGCCCTGGCGGGCGGCCTCTACAACATGGAGCTGGGCGGCACCGGGTGGGTGGCCCTGGTCTCCGACGGCCCTCCGGTGCTGATCGAGATCGACGGCGAGCAGACCTTCGCCGATCCGCAGGCTGCGATCACCTGGTCGAGCGGCCTGTCCACCTCGGTCAAGACCGACGTCGAACCTGAAGACCTTCATCGGACGCGGCTCCGGCGAGACCATCCAGATGTCGTTCTCCGGCTCCGGCTGGCTCTTGATACAGCCCTCCGAGGGACGCGTCGCGGCCGGCGGCTCGGGCGCGAAGGGCGCGCTCGGTAACCTGCTGGGCGGGGGTTAGCGGGCCACTCATGCGATAGGGCCCGCTTGCCGATAGCGGGCACGAGGCGCCCAATCTCGCCATACTCCCGCCGAGGCGCTGGGGGGAGGGCCAGCACGTTTCCGTTCCCCGGGAAGGAGAAATGGACGCTCCCAGCACCAACCCGAGACGACGCGGGAAGCTTGCGGCGGTGGCGACCGCGATTCTGGTCGCCGGCGCGAGCGCCTTGCCCACTCGCCCAGGCGGCGCGCTCCCCGAACCCCTACCGAGGCGACGGGATGTGGATCTGGTACGTGAGCCAGTCGAGCGGCGGCGATCTGGCCAAGATCGCGCGCAAGGCGCACCGCCGCGGGATCGAGACCATCTACATCAAGAGCTCCGACGGGAGCAGCGCCTGGAGCCAGTTCAGCCGGGCCCTGGTCTCCTACCTGCATGCCCGCAACCTGCGCGTCTGCGGCTGGCAATTCGTCTACGGCATCCATCCCGGGGCCGAGGCGCGGCGCGGCGCGGCGGCGGTCCGCAAGGGCGCCGACTGCCTGGTGATCGACGCCGAGTCGACCTACGAGGGCCGTTACGGCGCGGCCGATGCCTACGTGGACAAGCTGCGCCACAGGATCGGCGCCGGCTTCCCCACCGCCCTGACCAGCTTTCCCTACGTCGACTATCACCCCGGGCTCCCGTACTCGGTCTTCCTCGGGCCGGGCGGAGCGCGCTACAACCTGCCCCAGCTCTACTGGCACACGATCGGGGTCACGGTCCGCCAGGGCTACGAGCACACCTTCCGCGTCAACCGCGTCTACCGGCGCGGGATCTACCCGCTCGGGCAGACCTACGACCATCCGCCCATCCGTCAGCTCCGGCGGTTCCGGCGGATGGCGAACTCGTATGACTTCCGCGGCGTCAGCTGGTGGTCATGGCAGGAGACCAACAAGCGCGAGTGGCGGGCGCTGGGGCGCGACGTCAAGGGCCGCGTCTCAGGCGCGGGCCGGGCCGGCGACGGCTACCCGGTGCTCTCGAAGGGCAGCAGCGGCGACCTCGTGGTCTGGGCGCAGGAGCACCTGCAGGGGCGCCGGCCGATCGGTGCCGGTGACCGGCTACTTCGGCGACATCACCCGGCGCGCGGTGAAGCGCTTCCAGCGTGCCGAGGGCCACTCCGACAACGGCCGAATCGGGCCCAAAACGTGGCGAGCGCTGCTCGACGTGACGCCGCGGATGGTCGATTGGTCCAGCAGGAGCTCGCGTCGCAGCGTGAAGCGCCAGGCCGCCCCGGGCGCACCGCGCTCGGCCTCGCTGCCGGCGCTGCGCTACGAGATCCCGACTCCGCCGGAGCGGTAGAGCCCGAGCGCCAGCCGGCGTGGCGCGCGAGGCCATCCTCACTGGCGCGGTTCGGACCGGCTGGTGGGAGGATCTGGTGGTGATGGCGGTGGTGAGCTGATGCGGCCAGGCAGAGCCAGGCGCAGACGGTCCGAGCGACCAGAGGGCGCCGGCGCCGAGCAGGCGACCGCGAGCTGGCCGACCCAGCAGCTGGCGGAGTTCCTGGCACTGATCTCCTCCTTCAACGACGAAGGGACGGCGACGAGGAGAGGAATCGAGCGCGTAGCGGAGGTGCTCGATGCCAGGGCCGTTGCCCTGGTGCGAGGCGGCGGGGTGATCGCCGCGGTTGGATTCGCGGCGGGCGATGTGCCGACCGAGTCGCTGGTCGCGGTGGCCGACGCAAGCAGGGGGACCCTCGCGGTGCCGGGCGCGGGGGAGTGCGAGGCGATAGCGGTGCCGCTCGAGGACGAGCGACCGCTGCACCTGGTCGTGGCTCGCGACCCCGAGGAGCCATTCCAGAGCGAAGAGCTCGGCTTGCTGCGCGGAATGGGCCGGGTGCTGACGCTGGGGCTGCGCAACCTGAGGCTGCTCGAGAACGAGCGCGCCCTGCGCTCGGGCTCCGAGCGTCAGGCGAGCGAGAACGCGCGCCTGCTCGGGGCGCTGCGAGAGCGTCAGGTGCTGCTGGAGCGACTCGCGCAGCTCCAGCGGGGGATCGTCGACCGGCTTCCGGTCAACGAGGTGCTGGAGGCCGCCTAGAGGGAGCCTGCGAGCTGCTCGGCGACGAGGTGGGGGTGCTTCGCGCTGGCCGATCCCGACGATCCGTCCCACACCATGCTGGTCGCCTCGATTGGCGCCAACGCCGACCTGCTCACCGAGCGCCGCCACCAACCGATCGCCGCCGGGCTCGGAGGTCGTGCGATTCGCCAACGTGGCGTGGTCCTCGCCGATGCGGTCAGCGGGCTCGTGTCGCCTGAGGCGACCCGCGACTTCCCCGCCGACGGGTTGACGGCGGCGATGGCCGCGCCCGTGCACGAAGCGGACATCGCGATCGGCAGCCTGGGCGTTGGCTCGCGCCAGCCGGGGCGCGAGTACGGCTCGCGCGACCAGCAGGTGCTGCTCTCCTTCGCCGAGCACGCCAGCCTGGCGCTGAACCACACCCGGGCCGTCGAGGAAGCGGTCCACGAGGCGCTTCACGACTCCCTCACGGGACTCCCCAATCGATCGTTGTTCGCCGACCGCCTCGGCCATTCCGTCACTCGCGCCCAGCGGACCGACTCCCCCGTGGCCGTGCTGTTCTGCGACCTGGACGGCTTCAAGACCGTCAACGACAGCCTCGGACACCGCACCGGCGACCGCCTGCTCGTCTTGGTCGCCGAGCGGCTTGCGGCCACCCTGCGGCCCACGGACACGATCGCCCGTGTGGGTGGCGACGAGTTCGCTGTCCTGCTCGAGGAGCTTCGCGAGCCAGGCGACGCAGGTCGAGCCGCGCAGCGCCTGCTCGATTCGCTCAAGCCTTCATTCGAGCTTGCGGGAGCGTGAGTTCTTCATCAGTGCCAGCATCGGGATCGCGACCGGGACCGAGGAGGCGGAGACGCTCCTGCGGGACGCCGACCTGGCGATGTACCGGGCCAAGAATCGCGGCAAGGGGCGGTATGCGATCTTCGAGCCCAGCATGCACACCGCGATCGTCGAACGGCTCGACCTCGAGGTGGACCTGAAGGGGGCGATCGAGCGCGACGAGCTGGTGCTCGCCTACCAGCCGATCTTCAGCCTGCGAAGCGGGGCTGTGGCCGGAGTCGAGGCGCTGGTCCGCTGGCGGCACCCCACGCGAGGCCTGGTGCTGCCGGAGCAGTTCGTGCCGCTGGCCGAGGAGAGTGGCGTGATCCGCGAGCTCGGCCGCTGGGTCCTGCGAGCGGCGTGCCACCAAGGCGCGCTGTGGCGCGCCAAGTACCCGGGCCATCCGGGGCTGCGGATCGGCGTCAACGTCTCCGGCGCCCAGCTTCGCGAGCCGGGGCTGGTCGAGGAGGTCGCGGAGGCCCTCGCCACCTCCCAGCTCGACGCTCCCGGCCTCACCCTCGAGATCACCGAGACGGCCCTGATGGGAAGCTTCGAGGCGGCGATCGAGCAGCTCGACGCGCTGAAGCGGCTGGGTGTCGACCTGGCGATCGACGACTTCGGCATCGGCTACTCCTCGCTGCGGTACCTGCGCCGGATGCCTTTGGACGCGCTCAAGATCGAGAAGTCCTTCGTCGAGGGCATCGGCCGTCCCGACGACGAGCCGGCCCTGCTGCGGGCGATCGTCGACCTGGCCGACATCTTCGGCCTCGCCGTGATCGCGGAGGGAATCGAGCGACCCGAGCAGCGCGAGCGACTGCTCGGAGCTTGGCTGCGACCTCGGGCAGGGTCACCTGCTTTCCGAGCCGCTCGACGCGCCGACGCCGACGCGCTCTTGTTCCGAGTCGGCCTGCTCGGCGGACCCGCGCCCACTGGGGAGAGGCCGTTCCCGGGCGACGAGCCATCACCGGCTACGATCGAGTCGAAGGCCGATCGTGGCGCGGATTGAGAACTACAGCCCCGGGCGCGTCGTCATCGACGGCGTCGAGCTCAATCGAGATGTGATCGTGCTTCCGAACCGGGTGCTGCGCGACTGGTGGCGGCGGGACGGACACTCCCTGGTGATTGAGGATCTCGAGGACGTGCTCGACGAGCTCCCGGAGCGATTGATCGTCGGCTGCGGACACTCGAGCCGGCTCGAGCCCGATCCGTCGGTGATCGAGGCGCTCTCCAGGCGCGGGGTGAAGGTCGAGGCGCTGCCCACGGAGGACGCCGTCGCCCGCTTCGAGGAGCTCGAGACCCGAAACCCGGCGGCCGTCGCGGCGGCGCTTCACCTGACTTGCTGATCGCCACGCTCGCCGCGCTGGCGGTGGCGTTGGTGGCGCCGGCGCCGGCGAGTCGCGAACGAGGACTTCGCCAGCGAGCCGCCGTTCGGCGGGGAGCTGCCGCCGCCGCTCGTCAGGCCTTCTTCCGAGCGGCGCCCGCCCGCCGGCTTCGAGCTCAGCGGGCGGCAGGCGATCCGGATCGCCGACGGCGCCGAGGCGGTGCGCGACGAACGCGCCGAGAGCCCGCAGATGCGGCCGGTCGCCTTCGAGCGGGGTGGCGACTGGCAGGTGAGCTACTTCACCGGCACCGGGCCCAGCCGCACCGAGGTCGCCCAGGCGGTCGTCGACGACGAGAGCGGCCGGGTGCTGGGTGCCTGGCACGACCAGCAGCTCGACGCGCCGCTCGCCCGCGGCTATTCCGGCGCCATCGCCCAGAAGGTGAATGCCCCCTACGTCTGGCTGCCCGCTCTGCCTCCTGTTCCTGTCGCCGTTCATCGACCCTCGGCGCCCCTTCCGCCTCCTCCACCTCGACCTCCTGGTGCTGCTCGGGCTCGGCGTCTCGCTGCTGTTCTTCAATCGCGGCGACATCACCGCCTCGGTGCCGCTCACCTACCCGGTGCTGGGGTACGTCCTTCGTGCGCATGCTGTGGGCGGGGTTCCGCCCGCGCGATCGCCCGGGCCCGTTGATCCCGGTGCTTCCGGTGAGCTGGCTGGCGATCGGCGCCGTCGTCCTCGTCGGCGCGCGGATCGCACTCAACGTCGCCGACTCGCAGGTGATCGACATCGGCGTAGCCGGCGTCGTCGGGGCCGATCGCATCAGTCACGGCGAGGAGCTCTATGACGGCGACTTCGCCCCCGGGGTCGGAATCCGCGGCGACGTGTACGGGCCGCTCAATTACATCGCCTACGTGCCGTTCGAGGCCGTCTTCCCGTGGCACGGCAACTGGGGAGACGTGCCCGCCGCCCACGCGGCGGCGATCGCCTTCGACCTGCTGACGGCGCTCGGCCTGCTGGCGCTGGGCCGGCGGCTGCGCCCCGGCGAGCACGGCAGGACGCTGGGGATCGCGCTCGCCTTCGGCTGGCTCGCCTACCCGTTCACGCTCTACACGATGAACGCGAACGCGAACGACTCGCTTGATCGCCGCGATCGGGGTGGGGGCGATGCTGGTGCTGGCCTCGCCGCCCGCCCGGGGGGCGATCGCGGCGCTGGGGTCCGCGGCGAAGTTCGGGCCCGCTGCCCTGGCGCCCCTGTTCGCGACCGGCACCGGCGAGCGCCGGTGGCGCTCCGCGGTCGTCTTCGGAATCGCCTTCCTCGCGGTCAGCGCCCTGTTGATCCTGCCCTTCCTTCCCGACGGCGGCCTGCGAGAGCTCTACGATCGCACGCTCGGCTACCAGGCCTCGCGCAGCTCGCCGTTCAGCGCCTGGGGCCTGGCGCCCTCGCTGGACTTCCTGCGGCCGGTCGCGCGGGCGGGAGCGATCGCCCTCGCCTTCGCCGTGGCGCTGTGGCCGGCGCGAAAGACCCCCGCCCAGGTCGCCGCGCTGGCGGCGGCGGTGCTGATCGCCGTGCAGTTCGGGGCGACGCACTGGTTCTACTTCTACGTCGTCTGGTTCCTGCCCCTGGTGCTGGCGGCCCTGTTCGTCGCGCAGCGCGGTGAGGGACTCAGCGGATCGTCGTCGTCAGCCGCCCGAGGGTCGGCGAGCTGATCTCGATCTCATCGCCGGGCTTCAGCCAGACGCGAGGCTCTCGGGTGCTGCCGACGCCCGCCGGCGTCCCGGTCGAGACGATGTCGCCGGGCTCGAGCGTCATCAGCCCGGACAGGTGGGCGACGAGCGCCGGCACGCTGAAGATCAGGTCGTCGGTGGACGCCGCCTGCATCTGCTCCCCGTTCAGGGTCAGCGAGAACGAGATCCGATCATCGGGGCCCGCCTCGTCGGGGGTCACCAGCGCCGGACCGCAGGGCGCCGAGCCGTCGAACACCTTGCCCGGCATCCACTGCGGGGTCGCGAACTGGAGGTCACGGGCCGAGAGGTCGTTGAACAGCATGTAGCCGGCGACGTAATCGAGCCCGTCGGACTCCGCCACGCCTTGGGCGCGGCGCCCGATCGCGAACCCGATCTCGGCCTCGAAGTCGACCTTGGCGCTCGCTGGCGGCAAGGCCACGGCGGCGCCCGGCGGCGCGAGCGCGTTACGGAACTTGGCGAAGAAGGTCGGCGACTGCGGTGGCTCGATCCCGGCCTCGGCAGCGTGGGCGCGGTAGTTCAGCCCGATGCAGACGATCTTCTCCGGATCGGGGATCGGCGGCTGGAGCTCGACCCGGGCAAGCGCCAGCCGCTCGCCGCCGGAGACCTCGGCCGCCTCCGCGAGGCGGCCGGAGGCGAGCAGGTCGCGGACGCTGCGCCCGTCGCCGCCGAGGGCGTCCCAGACGTCGACCACGGTGTCCTCGCTCAGCAGCCCCGCCCGCAGCCCCCGCTCGGAGCGATAGCTGACGACCCTCACGCACTCTCCACGTCGAACGTCATCGCGCCGGTGACGCCGTCGCCGTCGCCGGTGAGGGTCAGCAGCAGCGACTCGTCGAAGATCGAGTCGCTGGAGTTGAACGTGTCTCGTCCCGTGGCCTGCGAGTACGGCGCGTTCCCGTAGATCCGCTCGGTGAACGCGTCGTCGAAATACAGCTGGGTCGTGAGCAGGCTGGTCCGGTCAAGGTGCACCTTGGCATGGATGTGGACGGTCCGACCCGGATACCAGCCTGGATAGATGGTCCTGAACTGAACGATCCCGTCGCCGTTGGTCACCTGAGCGCCGCGCAGGAACGTCTCGTCGTCCGCGGCGCCGCCGCCTCCGGTGGAGGCGGCCACGAAGCCGGAGTAGATGCCGAGCGCGTCGCAGTGCCAGATCTCGACCACTGCGTTTTCGATCGGCTCGCAGCTCGTGGCGTCGCGGACCCGCAACGCCAGGCGCAGCGTCGTCCCATCGCGATCCTCGCGGACGTCGCTGCGGATCTTGTCGACGTCGAAGTAGTAGGGGCCTTCGGTCTCTTCCGGCGTCAGCGAGCACGAGGCGGCTTCGTCGAAGAGGTCGGCCGCCGTGGCGCGCCCGTCCGTCTTCGGTCGAACGGTGGCGGTTCCGCCGTCGGTCGTCGTGACCTCGGCCGTCTCATCGCCCCCGCCGCACGCGGCGAGGACGCTGCCGAGCGTCACGACTCCCGCTCCGGCAAGGGCTTGGCGGCGATTGAACCTCGCCGCGGCTTCGTGAATGAGGCTCATCCCGAAATCCTATTCCGGCGGCTCGCGAGGGCCGGCGCTCCGTAGAATCAACCCTTCTCGGGGGCGTAGCTCAGTTGGTTTAGAGCGCCGGCCTGTCACGCCGGAGGCCGCGGGTTCGAGTCCCGTCGCTCCCGCTCTTCGTTGCCCCCCTTTCCGCCATGAAAGTTCACCCCGAGCGCCGCTGAGCCGATCCGGTTCCGATCGGCTGCGTGCTCGGGGGCCCGGCCGAGCGCCTCGGCCCCGTGCCCCTGCCCGGGGGCGCCCCACCTGCTCTCGAGCCGGCACGTTGATCGCCCGCGGCTCCGGTGGTAGGTTGGGGGAAGTCTCCAACGGCGGGGGAAAGGAGTGAGCATGGAGGGGGCGCAGGGCCGGCGGACGCAGAGCCGGCGGCGGCCCGCGGTGAAGCGCCTTTTGGCCGACCCCCGCCGGCGGGCTTGGCCCGATGGCAAGGGCGATCGAATCGGCCGCGAACCTGGATCCCACCCCGCGAAAATGGGGCTGAGAGGATGGGCGCGCGAAGGCCCCTAAGAAGCGCCGCCGTCCTCGTCGCTGTGATGGTGGTCGGCGTCGTCTTCTCGGCGGGGGCCAAAGCCGCCCCGGGGGACCTCGACCCGACGTTCTCCGGCGACGGCAAGCAGAGGACAGACGTTCCGCTCCGGTCTCAGCCAAGCGGCGGCGACCGTGCGTCAGCCGGACGGCAAGATCGTCGCGGTCGGCGCCGGCGTCGGCTTCGCCGGCGACCGGCGACTTCGCGCTCGCCCGCTACAACCCGAACGGCTCGCTCGACACGAGCTTCTCCGGCGACGGCAAGCAGACGACCGACTTCGGGGGCGCTCGACGGGCGAGCGGGGTGGCGCTCCAGGCGGACGGCAAGATCGTCGTGGTCGGCGAAGCCGGTGTCGCGGCGGCGCACGACTTCGCGCTGGCCCGCTACAACCCCAACGGGTCGCTCGACACGAGCTTCTCCGGGGACGGCAGGCAGACGACCGACTTCGGGGGCTTCGACGGGGCGAGGGGGGTGGCGATCCAGGCGGACGGCAAGATCGTCGTGGTCGGGACGGCGGCCCGCGGCGACGACTTCGCGCTCGCCCGCTACAACCCGAACGGCTCGCTCGACACGAGCTTCGCCGGCGACGGCAAGCAGACGACCGACTTCGGGGGCCTCGACCACGGCGAACGGGGTGGCGATCCAGGCGGACGGCAAGATCGTCGCGGTCGGCGAGCGGCGGCGCCGACGGCGACTTCGCGCTCGCCCGCTACAACCCGAACGGCTCGCTCGACCCGAGCTTCTCCGGCGACGGCAGGCAGACGACCGACTTCGGGGGCCTCGACCGGGCGAACGGGGTGGCGATCCAGGCGGACGGCAAGATCGTCGCGGTCGGGCCAAGCGGCGCCGACGGTGGCGACTTCGCGCTCGCCCGCTACAACCCGAACGGCTCGCTCGACACGAGCTTCTCCGGCGACGGCAAGCAGACGACCGACTTCGGGGGCGTCGACCGGGCGAACGGGGTGGCGATCCAGGCGGACGGCAAGATCGTCGCGGTCGGCGGCTGAAGCGGCCCCGGCGGCGACTTCGCGCTCGCCCGCTACAACCCGAACGGGTCGCTCGATCCGAGCTTCTCCGGCGACGGCAGGCAGACGACCGACTTCGGGGGCGGCACGGACGGGGCGAACGGGGTGGCGATCCAGGCGGACGGCAAGATCGTCGCGGTCGGGTCTGGCGGCACCGACACCGGCGACTTCGCGCTCGCCCGCTACAACCCGAACGGCTCGCTCGACACGAGCTTCTCCGGCGACGGCAGGCAGACCACCGACTTCGGGGGCCTCGACTCTGCGAGCGCGGTGGCGATCCAGGCGGACGGCAAGATCGTGGCGGTCGGCGAAACCGGCGTCGCCGTCGGCGCCCGCGACTTCGCGCTCGCCCGCTACAACCCCAACGGCACGCTCGATACGAGCTTCTCCGGCGACGGCAGGCAGACGACCGTCTTCGGGGGCTTCAACCCTGGCGTCGACCGGCGCGCGAGGGGGTGGCGATCCAGGCGGACGGCAAGATCGTCGCGGTCGGCGGCGGCGGCCACGGCGGCGACTTCGCGCTCGCCCGCTACAACCCCAACGGCTCGCTCGACACGAGCTTCTCCGGCGACGGCAAGCAGACGACCGACTTCGGGGGCTCCGACTTGGCGACCGGGGTGGCGCTCCAGGGAGACGGCAAGATCGTCGCGGTCGGGCGTGGCGGCCCCCTCCCCAGAGGCTTCGCGCTCGCCCGCTACAACCCGAACGGCTCGCTCGATACGAGCTTCTCCGGCGACGGCAAGCAGACGACCGACTTCGGGGGCTCCGACGACGGGGCGAGGGCGGTGGCGCTCCAGGCGGACGGCAAGATCGTCGCGGTCGGGCGTGGCGGGCCCGCGGCGGCGACTTCGCGCTCGCCCGCTACAACCCGAACGGGTCGCTCGACACGAGCTTCTCCGGCGACGGCAAGCAGAGGACCGACTTCGGGACCCAGGCGACCGGGGTGGCGCTCCAGGCGGACGGCAGGATCGTCGCGGTCGGCGGCGGCGGCGACTTCGCGCTCGCCCGCTACAACCCGAACGGACGCTCGATCCGAGCTTCTCCGGGGACGGCAAGCAGACGACCGACTTCGGGGCCGCCGACTTTGCGACCGGGATGGCGCTCCAGGGCGACGGCAAGATCGTCGCGGTCGGGCGTAGCGGCCCCTCCCTGAGCGGCGGGGACTTCGCGCTCGCCCGCTACAACCCGAACGGCTCGCTCGATACGAGCTTCTCCGGCGACGGCAAGCAGACGACCGACTTCGGGGGCTCCGCCGACGGGGCGAGCGAAGTGGCGATCCAGGCGAACGGCAAGATCGTCGCGGCCGGGTATGGCCTCGGCACGGATCTAACCTACGATTTTGCGGTAGCTCGCTACTTGGGAGGCTGAGCGGCTGAGGCCCGGCGGGCAACCACCGCCACAGGGCGCAAAGTGAAGCACCCGAAGGGGAAGCCGCGTCTGTGCCTCCCGCAGCGGCGGCCTTGCACAGCTGCGCCGGCGAAGGACAGCTCGTCGCCATCCACCCCGCCTTCTAGGCATCAGGGCCACGACGATCCCCAACCCGGGCGAACTTGCGGGCGTGGCCACTGAGCGAGGCGGGGATCGACGGCTCGATGGGGTCGAAGGCTCGGCGCTCGACAACGCCGTCATCGAGTCGTTCTTCTCGACCCTGAAGCGCGAGCTGGTCAACCGCTACTCGTGGCCGACCGAAGCCGACGCGAGGGCCGCGATCTTCGAGTGGATCGAGGTTTTCCAAAACCGCTGGCGAGTGACACGACGCTCGGCAACTATGAGCCCGAGCAGTTCTAGAGGCTCTCCCTCAATCAGCAAAGGAAGCGGCTTGAATCCAAACCGGAACCTGTCCACCGAAACGGGGCAGGCCCACTGAGCGAATATGGGTGTGTTCGTCGGGATGCGGCTGACGAACCAGCTGTTCTAGCTTCACCGCGCACCGCGCACGGGTGTAGGGTGGACTTGACGGTCGGTGGGCTCGCCAAGGAGCTGTGGCGAGCTCCGGAAGGAGGATCGATGTCCAGGCTTCTCTCGCGCAAGCGCCTCCGCCTGCTGGTCCTCGCGACGATGGGCGTGGCCGGGGCGGTGGGGGTGGCCGGCTCCGGCGGCACGCCGCCGGCGAGCCTCGGTCAGGCGGCTCCGCAGGGAAGACCCAACGTGGTGGTGATCGAGACCGACGACCAGACGCTGGGATCGATGCGGGTAATGGACAACGTCAAGGCGCTGATCGGGGACAAGGGGGCGACGTTCAAGAACAGCTTCGTCAACCACTCCCTCTGCTGCCCCTCGCGAGCCACCTTCCTCACCGGCCAGTACGAACACAACCACCGCGTCAGACTCAATGACGGTCCCACCGGTGGGTTCCCGCGTTTCCACGCCTTACACGGAAACAACAACCTCGCCGTCTGGCTCCAGGAGGCGGGCTACTACACCGCCATGATCGGCAAGCTTCTGAACGGCTACTCGAACGACCCGCCGGTCCCACCCGGCTGGTCGGAGTGGTACGCGGCGGCTCCGGACGACAACAGCGTCTACAACTACACGCTGAACGAGGGCGGCACCCTGGTCCGCTACGGTCAGGATCCCGCCGACTTCAAGCAGGACGTGCTGACCGAAAAGGCGGTCGACTTCGTCGACCGCCGCGCCTCCCACGCACGGCCGTTCTTCCTCTGGCTCACCTACACAGCCCCGCACTTCGGCGGTCCGAACCCGAACCCGAACCCGCCTAGCGACTGCTCGGGCGCCCTCACCGCAAAGCCGGCGCCGCGCCACGCCCATGTCTTCGACTCCGAGCCGCTGCCGAGGCCCCCGAACTTCAACGAGCCCGGCGTCTCCGACAAGCCCGCCCAGATCCGGACCTTGCCGCTCTTGAACGCGAGTCAGATCGCGGAGATCCGGCGCATGTACCGCTGCGAGCTGGAATCGCTGCTGTCGGTCGACGAGGGCGTCAAGAAGATTGTTCAGGCGCTGGTGGCGAAGGCCGAGCTCAGCAACACCTTTATCGTCTACACCTCCGACAATGGCTTCTTCCACGGCGAGCACCGAATCACTCGAGGCAAGCAGCTCATCTACGAGGAGTCGATCCGGGTGCCACTCCAGGTCCGCGGGCCGGGCATCCCGCGGGGGGTGCACGTCCGTGACCTGTCGATCAACGCCGACCTAGCGCCGACGATCGTCGAGGTGGCGGATGCGACGCCCGGCCTGGTCATGGACGGGCGCTCGCTGATCCCGGTCGCGCAGCAGCCGGGCCTCGAGGGGGGACGCGAGCTGCTGATCGAGAGCGAGCGTGGGCGCTTTCGGCAGAAGGCGATCCGGACCGAGCGCTACATGTACGCCGAGCACAGCACCGGCGAGAAGGAGCTCTACGATCTGCACAAGGACCCGTTCGAGCTCCGGAGCCGCCACCAGGGCCCCGCCTACGCATCGGTCATGGCCCAGCTCGCGGACCACCTGCACCAGCTTCAGAACTGCTCTGGTCGCAGTTGTCTCCTCCATTCCACGCCTTAAGTTCGACCTCAAGCACCGCGCCGGTACGATCAGCTCGATGTCAGGGAACCGTCAGCGTCGTCTGGTGCTGTGGGCGACCGGGACGCTCCTGATCGCCGGGCTCTACGGTGCCAGCGCCGCGGCGGCCCCACATCCGGGCAAGTGAGCCTCAGTAGCGCCCCGAGCCTCTCCCCGAAGTTCGGGCCCCGCATCCACGACTACGTCGTCCGCTGCAACGACGGGCCGGTGACGGTCACGGTCCACGCCTCCGAAGGCTGGGAGGCGGCGATCGGCAACCGTCCCTTCCGCAGCGGCGACTTCAGCGACGTGGTGCCGCTGAGCTCCGGTCGGGCCTTCACCGTCACCGCGCGAGAGGTAGGGCGCCCGCAGCTCTACCGCCGTGGGCCCGGCACCGCGCAGGGGTGCGGTGGCGCGACGATTGGGCACCAGTGCCCGAATCACAAGTGATTGTCCGCAAACTGCGGCCATCTGACGCCCGCCTACCACTGTGGCGGCAGATGAATCATCCCGCTTGGGAATGCGGTAAACGACCGCTCTGACGGGTCCCCGCCGTTGCTCCTGTCACGCCGGAGGCCGCGGGTTCGAGTCCCGTCGCTCCCGCTCAGGGCTGGGCGACCGGAGCCTCCTCTTCGGCGCCGGCTTCCGGCGTGATCAGGATCGCTCCCTCGCCGCTCGCGTAGGCCTCCTCGCCGTGGTAGACGACGTCCATCCCCAGCGCTTCCTCGCGTTCGCTACTGCGCAGCGGCATCACCGCTCCGATCAGCCGCAGAAGCACGTAGGTGGCGCCGAAGGCATAGGCGGGCGCCGCCAGCGCCGCCAGCGCCTGGTCGCCGAGCTGGGACGCGTTGCCGTAGAAGAGACCGTCCGAGACCCCGTTCCACCCGACCTGGGCGACGAAGCCGATGAAAAGGATCCCGAAGAAGCCGGCGATCCCGTGCACGGCGAGGACGTCGAGCGTCTCGTCGACCCGCGTCCGCGGCCGCCAGGCGATAACCGCGTAGCAGGGCAGGGCGCCCAGCGCGCCGAGCAGCATCGCGTAGCCGGGGCTGATGAAGCCGCCGGCGGGAGTGATCAGGACGCAGCCGACGATGATCGCCGTCGCCGCGCCGACCGCGGTCACCCTGCGACCGCGAATCGCGTCGAGCCCGAACCAGACCAGCAGCGTCGTCGCAGGCGTGAGCAGCGTGTTGGTAAAGGCGAGAACCGAGTTGGCCCCGGTGTTGAAGCCGCTGCCGCCGTTGAAGCCGAACCAGCCAAACCACAGCAGCCCGGCCCCGACGAGGACATAGACGGTGTTGTGGGGCAGCAGCGCCTGCCGCCCGTAGTCCTTGCGAGCGCCGACGACCAGCGCCGCCGCCAGGGCCGAGAACCCGGAGCCCATCTCGACCGGGACGCCGCCGGCGAAGTCGAGGGTTCCGCCCTCAAGCAGCCAGCCGGGACCGAAGGCCCAGTGGGCCAGCACGGCGTAGACGAGCACCGACCACAGCGCCGCGAAGACCAGGAAGGCGCTGAAGCGCATCCGCTCGACGACCGCGCCCGAGATCAGCGCCGTGGTGATGATGCAGAAGGTCGCCTGGAAGGCGAAGAAGAGCAGATGGGGGATCGTCGACCCCTCACGGGGCTCGAGGGTGACGTCGCTGAGGAAGGCGTGGTCGAAGCCGCCGATGATGTCGTTGCCCTCGTCGAAGGCGAACGAGTAGCCGACTACCGCCCAGGTGACGGTGGCGACGGCGATCGCCGCGATGCACATCATGAACGTGTTGAGCGGGTTCTTGGAGCGCACCAGGCCCGCGTAGAAGAGGCCCAGCGCCAGGCTCATCATCAGCACCAGCGCCGTTGCGGCCATCATCCAGGCCGTGTCGCCGGTGTCGATCGGCGCCGCCTGTGCGATCAGATTCGGCATCCCGATCAGCCTGCGACCGGCGTCACGGCGCCGTGGTCGGTCTCACCGGTGCGGATCCGCACCGCCCGTTCGAGGGGAACGACGAAGATCTTGCCGTCACCGACCTCGCCGGTGCGGGCGCCCGCGCACAGCGCCTCGATCGTCGGCTCGACGAAGGGGTCCGAGACGGCGATCTCGAAGCGGACCTTGTCGGCGAGCCCCATCTGCACGGTCGTGCCGCGGTAGGTCTCGACCCGGTCCAGCTCGCCTCCGTGCCCCTGGACCCGGCTCAGGGAGACCCCGCGCACCTCCGCGCGATAGAGGGCCTCCAATACGTCGTTCGCCTTCTCCGGTCGGACGATGCCGATCACGAGCTTCAAAACGCCTCCTTTGGCCGGCTGAGCGGGTGCGAGCCTAACCGTCGGGCCGGATCTTCGCCTCCCGGCCTCGATGTTTATGCGACAGCCTCCGCGCGAAGCAGAAGCGCGCGGGCTGGCTACTGTCCGGCGGCGGCGTCCTCGTCGAGGATCCTCCTGAGCGTTTTCTGTGACCGGCTCAGCACCCTGCGCCCTGCCGGCCGGGAGATCCGGAACCGGAGCCGCGTCCACGGTCCACAATCCTCCAGCCGAACCCTGTAGTCGACCCTCGTTCCGGTTTCGGTAGGGATGAACTCGAACGTCTCGATGCAGGGGAAGAAGAGAGGCCCTCGACCCAACGGCGTGAGGCGGTTGGTGAAGTAGCTGTACGGGCGCCAGTCGAGGTACTCGCGCAGCGCGTCGCCGCCGACCCCGTGGGCGCAGTGGCTCGAGGCCCCCGTCCCGAGCCTTCCTTGCTGGTTCGGCTGGTTCTCGATCGCGGTCTGCAGTGGCTGCCAGCGCAACCGCTTCTCAGGATCGACGAAGTACTGCCAGAGAACCGCGGGTGGACAGGGATGCTCGCCGAAGCTGATCTCCACGTCGGCGTCCGCCGAGCCGATGTAGACGCGGCGGGCGTCCCGCATCTGGGCCACGACAGGCGCGAGGTCGTGCACGCCGCCCGTCGTCCGGCCGAACGACTCGTAGGACTCGCTGTGCGACGGCAGGTCGAATGACTGGGGCATGTGCTGCAGGCAGGCGTCGGTCAGGAACGCGTAGGCCTGGGGTCCGCCACCCTCGCTGATCGTGTTCTTCAGCAGGCGGTGGACGAGAATGACGTCCGGTCCCGCGAGATCCTCTCGTTCTCCGTCGCGCTCGACCACGAAGCTGCCGTAGTGGGTGACGAACTTCAGATCGAGCGAGCCGATCGCCGCACACGCGTCGCAGCGGCAGGTCGTCGAGCGGGTCATGTCCAGGAGGCGGTTGGAGAAGTCGAAATAACAGGCCTCGACCAGCTCGACGAGCCGCTCGCCGTCCTGGAACGACGCGGCGTCCGCGTAACAGAGGACGGCGTCGCCTTCGAGCTTTACGAAGCGCATTGGGGGCGCGAGCCGCTCGCGGATGAGCGTGGTCAGCTCATGGACGATGGCGTTGGCGTGCTCAAGCTCGGTCCCGGTCAGAAACGCCGTGTAGCCCGAGATGTCGGCCACCAGCAGGTAGCCCTGCCGGGTTCGCTGATCCTGTGGCACGGGGGCACGGTACTTGTAGTCATGGCAGCGGACCGCCGTCGCGCGGTGGCCCTCCCTCAAAGGGTTTCGCATCGGGATAAGGTCACCGTGACGGTGGACGAGATGGCCCAAGCGGAGGCCTTGCCGCAGCTCGACGCGAGCTCGATCGTGGACGGCGAGCGATTGGAGGCGGAGGTCAAGGACATGTACCGGCACGTTGCCCGCGAGGAGGAGGCGGAGCTCCACTTCGAGGTCGGAAGGGGGCTGGCCGAGCGCCTCGGATACCCCGCCGAGCTCCTGGACGGGATCCCCGCCGACGCCCTGGCGTCCTTCGCGGGAGTCGGGCACCACCTCGACCTCGCCGCCCTCCAGCCTGGCGAAGACGTGCTCGACCTCGGCTCGGGATCGGGTACCGACGTCTTCTGCGCGGCGGTGTTGGTGGGTGAGTCGGGCCACGTCGTCGGCGTGGACATCACCGATGAGCAGCTCGACAAGGCGACGCGGATTCGGGACCGAGAGGGGTTCTCGCAGGTCGAGCTCGTCGAGGCTCACATCGAGGAGCTGCCCTTCGACGACGCGAGCTTCGACGCGGTGCTGTCGAACGGTGTCATCAATCTCTCGCCGGGAAAGGGCCTGGCCTTCGCCGAGGCGGCACGGGTGCTGCGGCCCGGCGGCAGGCTGGCGATCGCCGACATCGTCAGCGGCCGGGCGCTCAAGGAGCGCACCAGGCGCAACGTCGAGCTATGGGCCGCCTGCGTCGCCGGGGCGATCCCCCGCAGCCACTACCTGAACGCGGTCGAGGCACAAGGCCTGCAGGTGAAAGAGGTGCGGAAGAACGACTACCGCTTCATCTCAGACCGGGCGCTCGAGGCCTGCAGCACCTACGAGGTCGAGAGCATCTCGCTGGTTGCCGTGAAGACGCGCTAGCAGGGCGACCTGCCACGGTCCGGAGGGGCTGCTCAGCGGTAGTAGTCGATCGCGCCTGTCTTCTCCAGATCGCCCGCGTGGATCGCCTCGACGTCGATCACCAGGTCGACCTCGTCGCTGACCAGCCGCCCGCCGCCGGCCAGCTCGTCCTGCCAGGAGACGCCGAAGTCGTGCCGGTTGACCCTGGTCCGGCTCTCGAAGCCGATCCGGCGCATGGTGCCGCGGTTCTCGTCGCCGACCCAAAACGGGGTCTCCCACTGGCCCAGGTAGGCGACGTCGAACTCGATCGTCCTGGTGTTGCCTCGAATCGTCACCTCGGCCGCGGCCTTGAAGTGGGTGTCGCCCGTGCGCTCGACCAAGCTGCCCCTGAAGGTGATCCTGGGGTGGTGCTCGACATCGAAGAAGTCGGCGCTGCGCAGGTGCTCGTCGCGAACGGGCTCGCCGGTCCAGAGCTTGGTGGCGTCGATCTCCCCCTCGAAGGTGGCGTCAAGGCACGCATCCCAGTCGAAGTCGATCTGGCCGTGGATGTCCTTGAGGTGCCCTCGCACCCAGGTGACCATCATGTGGCGGGCGCGGAACTCGATCGCTGTATGGCCGGGCTCGAAGATCCAGAGCGCCATCAGGCGCCCGATTCGACGACGAACGCGACCTCGTCGACGTAGCACCAGGACCAGTCCTCGCCCGGCTCCAGCGAGCTGACGATCGGATGGCCGCTGGCGGCGGCGTGCTTTGAGGCGTGCTGGTTCGGAGAGGAGTCGCAGCAGGCGACGTGGCCGCAGCTACGGCAGGCCCGCAGGTGCACCCATTGGCCGCCGATCTTGAGGCAGTCTTCGCATCCGGCAACCGTCTCCGGAGGCTCGGTGTGGATCTGGTCGAGGTGGGTGCAGATCTCGGTCATAGCCCCAAACTCAGACTAGTGGGCCACTACAGCGCGCCGCCGGCGGGCGGCGGGGCCGTGGGGTCTGCCTGCCCCTCGCCGAGCTTCTCCCGTGCCAGGTACTCCTCGACCAAGAGGGCGTTGTCCGCGGAGCGCTCCACCACGGTCAGCAGGTCGGTCATGGTCGAGACCTCCTCCACCTGCTCCTTGACGAACCACTGCATGAACTGCTCGGCCTGGTAGTCGCCGTTCTCGCGGGCGAGCTTGAACAGGGCGTTGATCTCCTCGGTGACCACCTGCTCCTGCTCGAGCGCCATCCGCACCGGGGCGACGACGTCGTTGAAGCGGGTCAGCTTCGCCTCGATGTCGGGGATCCGGACCTCCTGGTTGGCGTCGAGCAGGTACTGGACCATCATCATCGCGTGGTTTCGCTCTTCGACGGCCTGGCGGTAGAAGAAGGCGGCGAGGCGGGGCAGGGTCTCGGACTCGTAGTAGACGGCCGCGCCGATGTACTGCTGGTGGGCGCCAAACTCGTTGGCGATCTGCTCGTTCAGCGCGTCGGCGAAGGGCTTCTGTGGCATCGGAACTCCTAGTCTCGTTCCCGCCGCAGGCTAGCGGTCCGCCCACTCGCCCCAGCGAAAGCCGGTCGCCGAGGGCGCCGGGTCGAGCGGGCTCGAGGGCAGCCCGTCGGGGACCGCCGGGTCGTTGTAGCCGGAGGGCGCGATGTCGTTGGGGGTGTCGGGGTGGAAGAGCGAGGCCAGGTACTGGATGTGGCCCCGGCCGGGGCCCAGCTCTCCCTGTCCGCCGCCGTAGATCGCGATGCCCTCTCGCTCACAGTGCTCATAGACGGCGAACAGCTCGCCCAGGGAGCCAAAGCGCGACGGCTTCGAGTTGATCGTCCGCGGCTTTCGCCCCAGCGCCTCGATGTCGGCGAGGGAGTTCAGCGGCGCATCCCAGGTGATCCGGTCGGCGTGCGGCTCGAGCACGGGCCGAGTCTCGTCGTTTAGATCGGGGTCCTCGAGGTATGCGTGCGGGAACGCCTCGGCCACCGCGCGGTAGAGCTCCGGATCGGTCTCGACGTCGACCGGGGTACCTCTGTAGAGCCCCTTCAGATCGAGGATGTCGACGCCCGCGATCGCCGCCAGCTCCGCGATCAACTCGGCGTCCCAGTCGTTTTCGGGGTCGAGCTTGAAGCGGAGGGTCGGGTACTTGTCGAGCCGCCGGCGAACCGGCTCGGTGGTGGAGCGAGCGTCCTTGTCCCCGAAGTGAGAGAGGCGTGTGGAGCAGACGAAGGTGACGGGCCCGGGGTCGCGCCCCATGGCCTCGTGCAGCGGCACGCCGCTCTGGCGCAGCGCGAGGTCGAGCGCGGCGCTCTCGTACGCCCAGCGGCGGTAGTGGCGCGAAGACTCGCGCTCCGGCGCCGCGGAGCTGAACAGGTCGAGCCCCGCGAGCAGCTCGCAGAGCGCGCCCAGGGTGCTCGGGCCACTGAGGTCGTGGACCGGCCCGGCGTCGCGGTGGGCGATGTGGTCCAGGACGTCGTAGACGACGTCCTCCCCGATCCCTTCCTGCCCGGAGCCGTGCAGCCGGACGACCGTCGAGGGGCGGGTGAAGGAGCCGTACTCGCGGTCGTGGCCCTCGAGCTCATACGAGGAGACCTCCACCGGCAGGTCGGCGAGCTTCGCGAACGCGCTCACCGCCCGAAGGCTATTGACACGACCGCGTGTTGACACGACCGCGAAACGATCCCGCCGCTCGCGGGACTGCGGATATGTTGTGAGCCAGAAGGGCAAGACGGCTCGGGAGCCGAGGGAAGGAGAGGAAGTTGGCGGACCTGGACGCGGACGCCGGCGCCGGGCTGACGGCGCTTGGAATCAACTGCACCCTGAAGAAGTCACCGGAGACCTCGCATACGGAGGCGCTGATGGGCCGGGTGCTCGGCCTGCTCTCCGAGCATGGCGTGGAGACCGAGATGCTCCGTCCGGTCGACTACGCGATCTCGTTCGGGGTTACCTCAGACGAGGGCGACGGGGATGAGTGGCCGCAGGTCCTCGACAAGATCAAGGCGGCGGACATCCTGCTGGTTGGCATGTCGATCTGGTTTGGGCACCGCTCGTCGGTGGCGCAGCTCGTGATCGAGCGTCTCGACGGCACCTACAACGAGCGCAACGAGGTCGGGCAGTATCCGCTCTACAACAAGGTCGCCGGCGTGGTCGTGACCGGCAACGAGGACGGCGCCCACGCCTGCGCCGAGTCGACCCTTTTCAACATGACCCATCTCGGCTGCGTGGTGCCGCCCAACGCCGACACCTACTGGGTCGGCGATGCCGGCCCCGGCCCCTCCTACCTCGACGCCGGTGGCCCCGAGCACGCGTACACCCAGCGGACGAGCTCCTGGTGCGCGCATAACCTCCTGCACATGGCGCGAATCATTCGCGACAACCCGATCCCACCGATCGGCAACACGCTGGAGGAATACGGCGGCGACGCCGTGCATGGCGGGTAGCCACTGCCGGGCTGTGTGACCCCGACGATCGCACTGCTCGGCGATGTGATGCTGGGGCGTGCCGTCGCCGAGCGGCTCGCCGAGATCCCGCCCGAGGAGGTCTGGGCGCCCGAGGTTCGCGAGCTGTGCCGCTCCTGCGACCTGGTGATCTGCAACCTCGAGTGCTGCGTCTCGGCTCGCGGGGCACCGACGGAGCGCGTTCGGCAGAAGCCCTTCTTCTTCCGCGGGCCGCCCCAAGCGGTGCGTTCGCTCCAGGCGATCGGCGTCGGGGCGGCCGGCCTCGCCAACAACCACGCGCTCGACTACGAGACCGAGGCGCTGGTGGAGACGCTCGACCTGCTCGGCCAGGCCGGGATCGCCGTCGCCGGGTCGGGCCACAGCGAGGCCGAGGCGCGGCGGGGCGTGGTCGTCGAGGCCGGGGGGCATCGGCTGGGGCTGGTGGCCGTCTCCGACCACCCGCCCGAGTTCGCGGCCAGCCGGGACTCGCCAGGGATCGCCCACGGCGACCTGCGACGCGCCGTTCCCGACTGGCTCGCCGGCGAGCTGGCCAGACTCGAGCGGGAGTGCGACCTGGTGGTGGCCTTTCCCCACTGGGGCCCCAACATGACCACCGAGCCGGCGAGCTGGCAGCGGCGGGCGGCCGCCGAGCTGCAGGAGGCCGGTGCCGATCTGGTCGCCGGCCACTCGGCGCACGTCTTCCACGGCGCCGGGTGGGGTCGGCGCGGTCCGCTGCTCTACGACCTGGGCGACGCGCTCGACGACTATGTGGTCGACCGCACGCTCCGAAACGACCTCGGCGTGCTGGCGATCTGGAGGCCCGGCGATCCCGAGGCGGAGCTGGAGCTGGTCGGGCTCGCCCTCGACCACTGCCGCACCCGGCTGGCCGCGGGCCCCGAGGCGGGATGGATCGGACAGCGGCTGGCGCGGGCGTGCGAGCCCCTCGGGACCCGCGTCGAGCGGATCGCGGAGCAGCGTTTTCTGATCGCGCCCGTCGGGCCGGCGCTCACTCGCTGACCACCCGGATGGTGCGCAGGCTTCGATCCACGGCCCCCCTGACCCAGCCGCCATGCTCGACCACCTCGCGAATGTAGTCAACGGTCTCCTGGGTCAGGCGCTCGCCGGGCAGGACGTTCGGGATGCCCGGCGGATAGGCGGCCAGCGACTCCGCGGCGACGCGCCCTACCGCCTGATCAAACGGCACAACCTCCTGCGGCCCGAAGAAGGCATCGCGCGGCGGGACCTCCAGGCTCCCCCAGGGCGGCGGCGGCGTGAATGGCCGCTTCGGCAGCTCGGCCTCGGCCCCCAGTGCCTCGACCGCCCTGCGCATGGCGGTGACGAGGCGCGCCGCGCTCCGGGTGGCGTCCTCTCCCATGCCGAAGACGGCGACGACTACGTTCTCGGAGACGAGCTCGAGGTTGACGTCGTCCAGCTCGCGCATCAGCGAGGCGAGCCGCGTGCCGGTGCTGCCCGTGCCGCGGACGTCGATTGAGAGGCGCAGGGGATCCCAGCCGTGGACCCCCGGACGACCGACCAACCTCTCGTCGAGGACCTCGAGCCCTTCTATCTGCTGCACCTCGGCCCGGGCGCGTTCGACTCCCGCCAGCGTCTCCGCCAGCAGCTCCGCCCCATGCACCGCGGCGTATCGGCGGGTGGCGTCGAGCGACGCGGTCAGCAGCCCGCTCGGGCTGGTCGACTCGGTCAGGGTCACGCAGCGGTCGACCACGTCCTCGTCGAGCACGCCGCCCGGGCCGAGGTGGAGGATGGCGGACTGGGTGAGGCTGCCGAGCAGCTTGTGCACGGAGGAGAGGACGAGGTCGGCGCCGCACTCCAGCGCGCTCGCGGGCAAAAGCGGCGAGAACCGCAGGTGAGAGCCCCAGGCTTCGTCGACAACCAACGGCAGGTCTCGGTCGCGGCAGACCTCCGACAGCCCAGCGACATCGGCGACCGCGCCGAAATAGGTGGGAGACACGGTCAACGCCGCGACGGCGTCCGGGGTGCGGTCGAGCGCCTCGGCCAGCGACTCCGGGGTCAGGCAGTGGGCGACGCCGAGCTGGGCGTCGAGCTCGGGTGCGACGAAGGTCGGCTCCAGCCCGGCCAGGATGATCCCGTCGATCGTGCTCGAGTGAGCGTTGCGCTGGACGACCACGCTGCGGCCGTCGTGGCGAAGCGCCAGGCAGGTGGCGTGATTGCCCTGCGAGGCGCCGTTGATCAGAAACCAGCTGCGCCGCGCCCCCCAGGCAGCGGCGGCGAGCCGTTGAGCCAGCTGAAAGGGCGAGTCGGGACCGATGTCGATGCCCTCGATCCCCGCCGGGATGTCGCGGTCCAGCGCCGCCTGTCCCAAGGCCTCGATTGCCGCCGGGTCCGCGCCATGTCCCCCTTTGTGGCCGGGGACGTGGAAGCGGCCGGGCCCGCGCCTGGCGTACCCGACAATTGCGTCCAGGTAGGGAGTCTGGTCCTGCTCGGGGCCGGCGATCGGTCAGCCCGTGGCCCGCCGGTACCACCCGCGGTAGACGCGCTTCCGCTCCGCGTCCGTGTCGACCATCCTTGCGCAGCCGGGGTACCGGCCCGTCACGCGCCGGAGCATTACGCCGCCACCGCCCCCCCAGTGGAAGTACGGCTTCATGTCCTCAGGCGCGAACCGGCTGACGTCCATCCGCACGCCGCCGACCGTGAAGTTGTGAACGCTGACGCCTCCGATCCCCTTGGCCTTGTCGAAGAAGTAGTTGCCGTCCCAGTGCCAGAGCTTCCGCTCCCCGCCCTGAACGATCGAGCCGGTCCAGTGGTCGCGCTGGTGGTAGAAGCACTTCGGCGTCGCGATCGCGACTCGCGCCGGCTCCTTGGCGAGGAAGTCGACCAAGCCGAAGTTGGTGACGTTCTGGCGCGTCTTGTCGTACTCGACGCAGAAGGGGTCGGCGTGCGGGCGAGGGTAGTCGGTGCCGGTGCCGACGTCTTGGATCTCGCAGTGAAACGCGATTCGCCCGCCCCAGGGGCGGAACGGCTCACCCTGCTGAGCCGCAGCCGGCGCCGCGACAGCCAGCAACGCCACCGCCGTGCCGAGCGCGATCCAACCCCTCGATCTCACGGGCGAGGCACTAGGCTACCGGCGGGCGAGGCTCGGTGCATCGTCCCGACGGAGGAGGTCACCAACTCGATGGATGAGGACGGCAGAGCTCTCGCCGGCGCGGTGCGCCACGAGCTCGCTGCCGATCTCTCGCGCCGCGACTTCATCGGTCGCGCGGCCGGCTTGGGCCTTGGATCGGTAGTCCTGGGGGCGCTCCCATTCGCCGAGCGGATGGCCAGGCCCGATTCCGCGCTCGCTCAGGCGCCGATGCTCGCCGACGCCACGCTTCAGGCCTTCTTCGACACGATCATTCCGGGCAAGCCGGTCCGCGGCCTGAAGACCGAGCTGGGCCATCCGATCCACCGCAAGGCGATCGCCGGGGTCGACTCCGAGCACGGCGCGGTGTTCACCGACGCGCTTTTGCTCGCCCACCACCCGAAGATCGGCTTCGACGCCTTGGAGCCGGCCTTCCTCGCTCGAGCTCGAGAGCTTCTCCCTCGCCCAGGGCGGCCAGTTTCTGGACCTTTCGCTACGAGGACCGCGAGACAGTCTGCCTGCGGGGGCTCGACTTCTCCAACCGAGTCCCGCCAGCGTTTGGGAGGCGGCTGCCGCCGTCGCCTTTGCGCCTTCTGCGCGGCGGCCAACGTCAAGAACGCGACCAGGGACAACTCGGCGGGCTACCGGGTGATGGGCCACCCCGGCACCGCGCCGCACGGCTACGACGACTTCTCCTACGGCCGCCGACTGAACCGTGGCCGCACCCGAACGGGGTCCCTGCCCTGATGGCCGAGCGGGTCGACGTGTGCATCGTCGGCTCGGGCTTCGGCGGCGCGATCGCCGCCTGGCGCCTCGCCGAGCTCTACCGCGCCGCCCAGCGCGACCCCAGCATCGTCGTCCTGGAGCGGGGGCTGCGGAAGGGACACCGGACTTTCGCCAGTCGATGGACATCGACCACCTCTCCAACATCTACGGGCTGATCCAGGGCCAGGGCGCGCAGATCGTGATCGCCAACCTCGTCGGCGGCGGCTCGAACCTGTACCTGGCGGCCTCCCTCCGCGCCCCCCGTGAGACCTTCGAGCGCATGGACGCACGCCCCGGCGACGGCCCCCGGCGCCGGATGTGGCCGGCTCAGATCAGCCGCGACGCGCTCAACCTCTACTACCGGCGCGCCGAGCAGGGGCTGCGGGTCGCTCCAACCGGCTGGGACCGGGTCTCGAAGTCGGGTGCCATCTGGGCGGCGATGCTCCGCGAGGCCGGCTACACCTGCGACCGGGTGCCGCTGGCGATCAGCCCGGAGCGTTGCGTCAACGCAAAGTGGTGCTACACGGGCTGCGTGTTCGGGGCCAAGAACTCGCTGATCACCAACTACCTGGCCTCGGCCGAGCGCAATGGCGTTGAGGTTCGCCCCCTGGTTCAGATCAACTACGTAGCCGGGTCGAACGCGCGCCCGTACCGGTGGATCGTGAAGGGAAACAGGGTCAACCCACAGACCAAGCAGTCGGCAGGGAACATTCGAGGACATCGAGTGCAAGGTGCTGATCCTGTGCGCAGGCGCCATGGGGACCACCCCGATCCTGATGCGCTCGCAGGCTGAGGGTCCCCTGCCGTCGCTCGTCGCCCGCGCTCGGCAAGCACCTGGGCGTCAACGGCGACCACATCGCCGCGATCGAGATCAACGCCGGCAAGGTTCGCGACGTGCTCGGCCTGCCGGGCTACGGCGCAGTTCCACAACGGTCAGCCGATCACGACCATGAGCTACGACTACTGGGTCGGCAGGCGTGGCCGCCGGCACGACGGCACCCGCTTCACCCTCCAGGAGATCCTGCTCTCGCAGCTCACGAACTTCCTCTACGCCGACGGGCGGGCGCCAGGAGGTGAGCCCTCGTGGTGGGGGCGCCAGAAGAAGCGCTCGATCTCGAACTGGTCGGACCACATCGAGATCCTCGCCATGGTCGAGGACACGCACGACGGCGAGTTCTTCGCGCGTGCCGCCCGGCGGGCGGCGGCCACGTGCAGCCGAACCCGGCGGCCAGTCGGGGTCGGGCTGTTCAACTACGAGCTCTCCGACCAGTCGATCGCGGTTCGCGAGGCGGCCGATCAGGCGATCAAGTCGATTGCCCAGCGCCGGGGCGTCGGGAGGTTCCTGCGTCTCGCCGAGACGCCCGGCGTCTACGCCTCCCACCCGCTGGGAGGTTGCCGGATGGCCACAGCGCCGTCGCTCGGAGTCGTCGACCACCGCTGCGAGGTGTTCGGCCACGAGGGGCTCTTCTGCATGGACTCGTCGGTGATCCCCACCAGCCTCGGCGTCAATCCGTCGCTGACGATCTCGGCCGTGTGCGAGCGCGCGGCGGCGCACCTCGTGCGCCGGGCCGACGACTTCGGGCTTCCCAGGCCGCCGCAGGGACTTCGGCTGCTTCCCGGGACACGTGGGGCCGCGGAGCACCTAGACGGCCTCATGGGTGGCTGGTACCTTTCGGGCGTCCTCGCATGGGCGACGATCACCCTCCTCGAAGTACCAAGTACATACGCCGGCTCCTCGGCTCCGCCGGCGGGCGCGGGCGCGGGCGTGCACAGCCCACTGCGCAGGCGCACGACCGTGAGCGTCCTGCTCCTCATCGTCCTGCTGCTGCTCGTGGTGATCAACGGGCTGTTCGTCGCCGCCGAGTTCGCACTGGTCAGGGCCAGGCGATCGCGGCTCGAGGCGTTGGTCGCCGAGGGCGCGCGCGGCGCCGAGCAGGCGCTGGCGCAGGTCGACCGCATCGACGAGTACCTGTCCGCATGCCAGGTGGGGATCACGATGGCCTCGATCGGGATCGGCTTCCTGGGCGAGCCGTCACTGGCCCGCCTGATCGAGCCGATCTTCGGCGGCATCTCCCACGGCGTCGCGGTGGCGATCTCGGTGGCGATCGCCTTCACCCTGGTGACCTCGATCCACATCTCACTCGGCGAGCAGGTGCCGAAGATTCTGGCGATCACCCGGCCGGAGGGCACGGCCCGGGTCCTGGCCCGGCCGGTTGCCGCGTTCCGCGCCCTCAGTGGCCCGTTCACCGTCGCCCTGACCAAGATCGCGAACGCGGTCGTGCGTCTGTTCGGCGTGCGCTCCGGAGAGCTCGAGCAGCAGCACACTGCCGAGGACGTCAGGGCCATCATTCGCCAATCGGCCCAATCGCGCACCGGCGACTCGCTGGACCCGGGAGAGGCGGGGATGCTCGGCGGCGTCTTCCACCTGCACGAGCAGCAAGCGCGCGAGGTGATGACCCCGATCCCCGCCGTGATCACCGTCAACGCCTCGGAGACGGTCGAGGACGCGTTGCAGCGCTGCGTCTCCACGGGCCATACCCGGCTGATCGCGATCGAGGACGACAACCCGGACCGAGTGCGCGGCGTCGTCCACAACAACAGCCTCGCCCGCCTGTACATGAACGCGGGGCCGGACACCTCGATCGAGCCGGCGATCCGCGAGGTGCCGGTCTTCCCCGAGACGAAGCCACTCGACGACCTGCTCGCCGAGCTGCAGCGCCAGCGCAGCTCGATCGCGGTGGTCTCCGACGAGTACGGCCGCACCATGGGGATCGTCACCGTCGAGGACATCCTCGAGGAGGTGGTGGGGGAGATCGAGGACGAGACCGACCCCCGGGCCGACTCGATGCGGCAGCTCACGGATGGCGACTGGTACGTCCGGGGGCACGTCTCGCTGGGCGACCTCGAGGACGCGGGCATTCAGCTTCCGGTGTCCTCCGACGCCTTCAACTCCATCGGCGGCTACGTCTTCTCGGAGCTTGGCCGCCTGCCGAAGCGAGGCGACAGGATCGTGGCCAACGGCTACGAGGTCAGGGTCGAGTCGGTGCGCGACAACCGCATCGTGGCTGTTCGTATCCACGCGGTCAGCGACCGGCGAATTCCCCCGGCAGGCGCGCAGCAGCGAGCCTCAGACCCGCAATTAGCGGCTTTCAGGCCCCCCTGCTTCCGTCCGCGAACGGCTCTAGTTTGCGGGCCGTCAGGCTCTCTAGGAAAGGGGCAACCATGTGGATACTGAAGCTCACCGACAAACAGCTAGAGGTCCTGAAGGCCGTTCTTCGCGCCGAGGAGCACCTGGGACCCGCCCTCCGGGGGGCGCTGGAGGCGCTCGACCTGGCCCGATGGGATGAGCTCCCCGATGCGCATCTTCCGTGGGAGGACGTCAGCGAGACGGCTCGCCGCCAGGGGATCTCGGAGGCCGACGTGATCTGGGACCTCGCTGGAAAGCAAAAGCGAACCGCCGCCTAGCGGTTCAGTCGTAGTCGTAGAAGCCGGCCTGGCTCTTGCGGCCGAGCTTGCCCTTGCCGACCAGCTCCTCGATCAGCCCGGGCGCGCGGTATCGGCCCTCGTCCGGTGTCGCTGAAGAGGCTCTCGCCGATCGACGCCGCGACGTCGAGCCCGATGAAGTCGAGCAGTCGCAGCGGCCCCATCGGATAGCGCGCGCCCAACTGCATGCACGAATCGACATCGGCGGCCTCCATGCCGGTGCGCTCCATCAGACGCACCGCGTCGAACAGGTAGGGGAACAGCAAGCGGTTGACGACGAAGCCGGGTTGATCGGGAACCTCGATCACGGTTTTGCCGAGCGCCCTCGCCCAGCCGCGGGCGCGCTTGCGCACCCCATCGCGGACCCGATCCGGGATGCAGAGCTCCACCAGCTCCATCCGCTGCACCGGGTTGAAGACGTGGAAGCCGAACACCCTGTCCGGATGGCCGCTACGCGTCCCCAGCTCGACCACCGGCAGCGACGACGTGGTGCTCGCCAGGTCGGCCTCAGGGCAGAACTCGCCGAGCTCACGGAGCAGCTCGACCTTGGCGTCGAGGTCCTCGATCACCGCCTCCACCACGACGTCGGAGTTGGACAGGTCGGCTGGGTCGGTGGTCACCCGGATCCGATCCGGCATCCCTCCCTCGACCTTCGAGCAGTCCGCCCGGGCGCGCTCTTCTGCGCGCCAGGCCGAGACGTCGCTTCTGGCCAACAGCCGGACCTCGCCGAGCGCCGTCGCGCAGGCGGCGAGGGAGCAGCCGATGACCCCGCTGCCGGCCACCGCCGGGCGCCTGTATCCATCCGAGCCGCTCACCCGACGCTGGTTACTATCACGCCCCTGGCCGGACCGGGCCGGTCGGGCAGGCCTCTGTGAAAGGCGCTCTACGCCGAGGACCGCGGCGGCGTACCCTGCGTGCATGGCGCAGGATGCGAGGGGACATGTTCCGGCGGCCGGCGCCAGCCTGGCCGCCACGTTCGTGGTGGCCGTGATGGTGCTCGGCGCCTTCTCGCTGTGGACGGTGATCCCCTGGGGCTGGATCTGGATCGGGTCGATGATCACGGACACCCAGCAGCCCTCGGGCGGCCCGTACATGCTGGTCTTCGTCGGCATCGTCTGCTCGATCCTGGCCATGGCCTGGGTGCTGTCGCGGCTGAACCGCCTCTACGTGCGGATCACGGGCACCGCCAAGTTGCCGACGCGCTATCTGCCGGCATGGCGGAAGAGCCTCAGCGATGCGCGCCCGGACCCGGGCGGCATGAACGTGCTGGAGGCCGTCATCCTCGCCTCGGTGCTGCTGGCCTGCGCCGCGATGGCGATCTGGTTCCTGTTCGCCGCCGGCTCGCCGCTCCCCAGTCAGTAGCGGTCACTGAGCAATCCGCGGCGGCGATCGGTCGCCTCGGCTATGCTCGACTCGTGCACGGAGGGGCAGTCGGAGAGTCCGGCGCACTTAGGCGCCGGTGGCTCATCGCGTTTGTGGCGATGCTGATCGCCACGCTGTGGTTGACCGCCGACGCGCTCGCCGCGCCGCCGCAGCCGTTCGGGCACTCGTGCCAGGCCCAGAACGGGGTGCGCTTCTGCCCCACCACGGACCGCGCCGAACGGGTTCCGACCTTCGACGGGGTTCCCCTCGACGTCGACGTCACCCTTCCGGCTCAGGGGGACGGACCGTTTCCGGCCATCGTCATGCTGCACGGCTGGGGCGGCAGCAAGACCAGCTTCGAGTCGACCTCGCCCGGCGGCGGCTACAGCAACACCTACTTCGCCCGCCAGGGATACGCGGTCCTCAACTACACCGCGCGCGGCTTCGGCGACTCCTGCGGAGGAGCGCCGCCGCCCGACCATTCCGGTCCCGTGCGGCAAGGGCTACATCCATCTCGCCGACACCCGCTACGAGGCGCGCGACACCCAGCACCTGCTCGGCCTGCTCGCCGACGAGGGCCTGGTCAAGCCGCAGGCGATCGGCGTCACCGGCGTCTCCTACGGAGGGGGGCAGAGCATGGAGCTCGCCTTCCTGCGCGATCAGATCCGCAGGCGAAACGGCGAGCTCGCGCCCTGGCGAAGCCCTGACGGAAAGGCCCTCAGGATCGCCGCCGCGTTCCCGCGCTGGCCCTGGTCCGACCTCATCGACGCCCTGATCCCCAACGGCCGCTTCCTCGACACCCAGGTCGCGCCGTACGGGCAGAGCCTGCACCCGGTGGGCGTTCCGATCCAGAGCTACATCGGCGGGCTCTACGCCCTCGGCTCGGCCAGCGGCTACTACTGCGGGACGGCGCCGGCCTCCACCCCCTGCACCGACCGCGACGCCAACCTTCCCCTGGACTTCGCCGAGATCCAGGCGGGCAAGCCGCTCTCCGCGGACGCCCTGGCCGCCATGCGAGGCATCTACGACCACAACAGCGCCTACAGCCTGGCCTTCCTCCCGCGTGCCTCGAAGCCGGCGCCGCTGCTGATCCAGAACGGCTGGACGGACGACCTGTTCCCGGCTCCGCACGCCCTTCGTGCATACAACCTGCTTCGCTCGCGCTTCCCGGGCTTCCCGGTCAGCCTCCAGCTCGGCGACATCGGCCACAGCCGCGGCTCGAACAAGGCGGCTACGAACGAGCGCTTCTTCGGCCAGGCGGCGCGGTTCTTCAACGCCTACCTGAAGGGCGGCGGCGGCCCCCCGGAGCCGGGCTCGGTCACGGCCTTCACCCAGACCTGTCCAGCGAGCGCCCCCGATGGAGGTCCGTTCAAGGCCTCGAGCTGGCAGGCGCTCCACGACGGGAGTGTGGTGTTCGGTTCTAACGCCGCGAAGACCTTCACCTCCACCGGCGGGCAACCAGAACGTGGCGGCGGAGTTCGATCCGATCGGCGGCACCACCGACTCCTGCAAGGCGATCGACATCGTGAACGAGGGCAACAGCGCCACCTACAGGCACCGCTTCGACCGCCCCTTCACCATGCTCGGCAGGCCGACCGTGCGGGCCCAGATCTCCACGACGGGCCAGTTCGGCCAGATCGCGGCGAGGCTGTGGGATCTGATGCCCAACGGACAGCAGCGCCTCGTCGACCGCGGCGTCTACGCCCTCCGCAACGACCAGAGCGGGCGGATCACCTTCCAGCTCCACGGCAACGGCTACCGCTTCGGCGAAGGCCACCGGGTCGCGCTCCAGCTCCTCGGACGCGACTCCCCCTACTACCAGGCCAGCAACTCGACCTTCTCGGTCCAGGTCTCGAACCTCTCGGTCGCGCTGCCGCAGCTCTCCAAGTAGCGGCTGCGCCGCGGCGGTCCGTCGCCCTGGTTGACTGGTCAGTCAACCGATCGGCTATCGTCCATTGAGGCATCTCAAACGACCGAACGGAGGCATTCCCGGATGGCGAGCAACGGCAAGTTCCAGGGTCGCGAGGTGGTCATCGTCGAGGCGGTCCGCACCCCGATCGGCCGCGGTCACGAGGAGAAGGGCTACTACAAGGACGTCCACGCCTCCAGCCTGCTGTCGACGGTGTACAAGGAGGTCGTCGACCGCGCCGGAGATCGACGCCTCCGAGGTCGAGGACGTGGTGGCCGGCTGCGTGCAGCAGTTCGGCGAGCAGGGCCTCAACATCGGTCGCAACGCCTGGCTCGAGGCGGGCCTCCCGATCGAGACTCCGGCGACGACGGTCGACCGCCAGTGCGGTTCCGCGCAGCAGGCGGTCAACTTCGGCGCCGCCCTGATCGCCTCCGGCGTGCACGACACCGTGATCGGCGGGGGGGTCGAGCACATGGGCCACCTCTCGTTCGCCGACGGGATGTCCGTCCAGCAGGAGCACGGCTTCGCCTTCTCGCCGCAGCTGCTCGAGCGCTACAACCTCGTCCCGCAGGGGATCTCGGCGGAGATGATCGCCGACAAGTGGGAGATCCCTCGCTCCGAGCTCGACGAGATCGGCCTGCGCTCCCACCAGCTCGCCGCCAAGGCGACCGAGGAGGGCCGCTTCGAGCGGGAGATCATCCCGTTCCAGGTCAACGGCGACACCCACGTCACCGACCAGGGCATCCGGCCCGACACCAGCATCGAGAAGCTCGCGCAGCTGAAGCCCGCCTTCAAGGAGGACGGCAAGATCACCGCCGGCAACTCGTCGCAGATCTCCGACGGCGCCGCGGCAGTGCTGCTGATGACGCGGGAGAAGGCCGACCAGCTGGGCCTGAAGCCCCGTGCCAAGATCGCCGACGAGACAACGGTCGGCGTCGACCCGGTGATGATGCTGACCGGGCCGATCCCCGCCACCAAGAAGCTGCTCGACCGCAACGGGATGCAGATCGGAGACCTCGACCTGATCGAGATCAACGAGGCGTTCGCGTCGGTGGTCGCGGCCTGGCGGCGCGAGCTCGAGCCCGACATGGATCGGGTGAACGTGAACGGCGGCGCGATCGCGCTCGGACACCCGCTGGGGTCGACGGGCGCCCGCCTGGTGACGACGCTCCTGCACGAGCTGGAGCGCTCCGACAAGGAGTGGGGCCTCGTGACGATGTGCTGCGGCGGCGGCCTCGGCACCGGGACCCTCATCCAGCGAGATCTGAGACGTCAACCGCCGCTTGACTGACGGCGACGAGCATCTGCGCTCGGTCGATCAGGTGATGCGGGGGCTGATCGACGCGCGCGGCCCGATCGACCCGGACACGGACCGGCGCGGCAGCCGCCCGGATGCCTACGAGGCGCTCGCCCGGGCGATCGTCGGCCAGCAGCTCTCGACCAAGGCGGCCGCGCTCGATCTGGGAGCGCCTGGTCGCACCCTTCGACGGCTCCTTTCCGCCGCCCGCGGAGCTGCTCGCCGCCGACCCTGAGTCCCTTCGCGAAGCCGGCCTCTCGTGGTCCAAGGTCGGCTTCCTTCGCGACCTGGCCGAGCGGATCGAGGATGGCGGCTTGGATCTGGGGCGGCTGGCGGGGCTTCCCGACGAGGACGTGGTCGCGGAGCTGATCCAGATCAAGGGCGTGGGCGCCTGGACGGCGGAGATGTTCCTGATCTTCCATCTCGCCCGGCCCGACGTCGTCTCCACCGGCGACCTCGGGATCCGCCGCGCGGTGCAGATCGCCTACGGCCTCGACGAGCTGCCCGGCCCGAATGACCTCGAACGGATCGCCGAGCCCTGGCGTCCCCACCGACGCTCGCCTGTCTCTATCTATGGCGATCGCTCGACAACGTGCCCGGCTAGTGAGAGGCCCCACTAGATCGTGAGCGCCCTGGACCGGATCTCGATCGCGGCGCTCGGCATCACGGCCGACGACCTCGTTGACGCAGGCCCGCGAGGCCGAGCAGGCGGGGATCGAATGCGTCTGGGCGCCGGAGCTGTTTCGCAGCTCGGTCACCCAGGCGACCTGGATCGCCGCCGCGACCGAGCGGATCGCCGTCGGCACCGGGATCGCCTGGGCGTTCACCCGCAGCCCGTTCATCCTCGCGGTCACCGCGCTCGACATCGACGAGATGTCCGGCGGGCGCTTTCGGCTGGGCCTCGGCGCCGGGGTGAAGCGCCTGAACGAGACCTGGCACGGAGTCGAGTACGGGCGCCCGGCGCCGCACCTGCGCGAGACGGTCGAGGCGGTGCGGCTGATCATGCAGAAGGCCCACGCGGGGGAGCCGATCCGGTTCGAGGGCGACTACCACGAGCTCGAGATCAAGGGCTGGGTGCGCCCGCACCCGCCGGCCCGCGAAGCCGTGCCGATCTACACCGCCGCCGTGCGGGAGGGCATGGCGCGGATGGCCGGCGACTGCGCCGACGGCCTGATCGGTCACCCGATCTGCTCGCTGCGCTGGCTCGACGAGGTGCTGGTCGCCAACTTCGAGCAGGGGCTGGCGCGCTCCGGCCGGGACCGCAGCGACTTCGACTTCATCCCCACGGTCAGCTGCGCGATCTCCGACGACGAGCAGGCCGCCTACGAGGCCGCACGCCGGACGATCTGCTTCTACGCCACCGTCCGCACCTACGCGCCGCTCTGGGAGATGCACGGCTTCGGCGAAGCGGCCGCCGCGGTGGGCGAGGCGTTCCGGGCCGGCGACTTCGCCGCGATGCCCTCCCATGTCCCGGACGAGATGGTCGATGCCTACTGCGCGGCCGGCCCGCTCGACAAGGTCCGAGCGCGGGTGGCGGAGGTGGCGGAGCGCGGCGACGGTGTCTTCCTGACGCCGCCGTCCTACTTCATCTCGCCCGACGAGATCGCCGAGTATCAGCGGCTGATCGTGGAGGCCTTCGCCCCCGGGGCCTGACGCCCGCTTAGCTCATCCACTGCGTGATCGAGCGCTGGCCCGCCGCCCGCCGACGAACTGCACCAGGCCGGCGAGGCGCTGGCGGACGTTCTGAATCCCCGCTCCTGGAGCGCGTCCACGATCTCGTCCGACTCGAACACGCGCATGCCGCCGGCTCGCTCGATCAGCGGCTTCAGCGGCGGCAGGGTCAGCTGACGGCGCACCGAGGTCATGATCGCGATCCGCCCGCCGGGGCCGAGCACCCGCCGCATCTCGTCGAGCGCCGCGAACGGATCGGCGAACAGGTGCAGGGCGGCGAAGCAACAGAGGCCGTCGAAGACGCCGTCTGCGAACGGGAGTTGAGTCGCGTCGCCGCGGATCAGGGCCAGATTCGCGAGGCCGGCGGCCTCGAGCTCGGCGACGGCGCGGGCGAGCATCGTCGGCGAGGCGTCGATTCCCACCGCCAGGCCGCCCTCGCCCACTGCTCGCGCGAACTCGCGCGTGAAGTTCCCGGGCCCGCAGGCGACGTCGAGCACCACGTCGCCAGGCCCCAGGCCGAGCAGGAGCCGCGCGATCCGCACCTCCTCGGCCATTCCCGGTCCGGTCACGCCCTTGAAGGCCCGCGCCAGCGCGGGGCGCCAGTAGCGCTCGTAGATCGCCGGCACCAGGCGGGTGGTCATCAGGTCCTGGACCGCGCCCGTCGACTCCAGCTCATCGCCGAGCAGGTCGAGGTAGCCGGCGGCGCTCGCCTGCGAGTCCGTGGCGGTCGCGGCCGCCTCGGCCGTCAGCAGCCCGCGGGCTCGGCGAATTGCCTCGGCGCTCGGGCGTTGGGCGGTCGCCATGCAGGCCCCCCGACTCAGTGGGCCGCCGGCGCGCCCGGCCCGATGCCCCGCGGCTCGCCCGAGTGCCGCGCCAGCTCGGTGAGGCGCTCCATCTGACGCTCGCCCTCGATCCGCGTCGGGTCGTCTGCCGGGAGCCGTTCGATCAGACGCCGGATGCGGTTGCGGATCTGAAGCGCGAAGTGCGGGCGTGGCGGGTCCGGCCAAGCGCGCGGATCTCCTCGACGGTGACCCGGCGTCCGCTCGCCAGCCGGTCGGGTCGCTCGGCCTCGCTCACGGGTTGTCGCTCCTCGTCGCTCTCACGGCCTTTCCCGCTCGTGCTCCGGCGTACCGGGCAGCGGGCCCAGTTGAGCCCCGCGGCCGGACCTTATCTCTACGACCTCGGCGAGCTCGTCGACCTGCGACTGGAAGTCGACCGAGATCGCTTCCTGGTCGCCGATCACCCAGACGTGGTTATAGACCGCACGCGTCGGATCGTCCACGTAGCCGGGCTTGACGTCGAGCAGGTATTCGCTCAGCGCGGCGGGAACCTGGGCCGCGTCCTCCGTGATCAGCAGCGGCCCCCAGGCGCCGCTGGCGGACAGCGGCGCGGCGGCGGCGGCGTCCAGCGGCCGGGAGCCGCTCGCGATCACGAATCCGTGGCCGGGGTCGTTGATGTCCCAGCCGAAGCTTCCGCTCGCGTAGCGCGCGAACTCGATCGCGTTCTCGACCGGATCCTCCCTGGCGTCGATCCGCTCCGCGCTCGGGGCCACCTTCCGCACCGCCTCCAGCGCCTTGTCGGAGATCACCGAGGGCGGGCCCGAGCACGTAGACGGGAACGCCCTCGGTGGCGGCGAAGCGCGTCGAGCGTGGGCTTGGGCACCGCCCGCTCCTTTACGAAGAGCACCGGATCGCCTGAGCGCGCCGCCCAGGCGGCGGCGGGCATCGCGAAAGCCGGTTGCTCGGAGCTCGCCAGCAGGATGTGCTGCGGGTCGGCGCCGGTCAGCCTCTGGCGCAGCCGGTCGACCTCGGCGGCGATCTCGGCCGGATTGCGCCCGGTGATCCGCTGGGCGACCAGACCGCGCGGAGCGCTCGCCGACCCGAGGGCGAAGATCTGCTTTCCGTCGGTCTGGGCCGAGCCGACGGGGGCCGAGGGCGGCCAGGGCGTCCGCGGTCAAGTCGGGGATCTCGTCGCTGCCGGTGACAAGGATCGGGGCGCGGATCGGCTGGGCCACGAGGCTCGCCGCGGCGAGCCCGGCGGGCCAATCGTCGTCCTGGACCAGGCTGACCGCCGCGGGGCGCTCGACGCCGCCAGTCGACGGGAACACGGCAAGCGCGACTCCGGCGGCGTCCGCGACGGGGTCGAGGCCGGAGACGCGGGTGGTGTTCTTGGTCGCGAAGGCGGGGAAGCCGAGGTCCTCTGCCGCCGCCGGCTCCTGCTCGTGGATGACGACCCTCGGCGCCGGCGCCGGCGCCGACTGCTCCTCGTCGCCGCTCAGCGAGTCGATCACGAGGTAGGCGCCGACGCCGACCCCGCCGAGGGCAACCAGGATGCCCGCCGCCAGGGCGAGGCGTCGTCTGCGGATCGACGGCCACCGCGTGAACATACCGCCGCCCTCGGGCCGCCGCCGGCCGCCAAACCGACGCGTTCCGCATTGGCGGGGAGTAGACTGCCACTGGCTGACTGACCAGTCAATCGGACAACTGAGAGCTTCGGTGCTGCCGGCATCGCCGGCGTATCCGGCGGCGAGGACGGAGGGCAGATGGACTTCGCACTGAGCGACGAGCAACGGGAGTTCCAGGCGCTGTGTCGCAGCTTCGCGACCGAGGTGATCCGCCCCGTGGCGGCCGAGCACGACGCCGAGGAATCGACCCCATGGGAGGTCATAGCCGCGGCTCGCGAGTGGGGCCTGCACGGGATGGAGCACCTCCAGCGGATGGCCAACGACGCCGACGGCCAGATCTCCGTCATCTACGCCGAGGAGCTTCACTGGGGCTGCGCCGGAATCGCCCTCGCGATCTCGGGCTCGGCCCTGGCCGCCGCCGGGCTCGCCGCGTCGGGCACACCCGAGCAGATCGCCAGGTGGGTCCCCGAGTGCTTCGGGCCGGACGGCGACGTCAAGCTGGGCGCCTACGCCGTCACCGAGCCGCAGGCCGGGCTCCGACGTCAAGAGCCTCCGGACCACAGCGAAGCTCGACGGCGACGAGTGGGTGCTCAACGGCACCAAGGTCTTCATCACCAACGGTGGCATCGCGGACGTCCACGTGGTCGTCGCCACGGTGGACCCGGATCTCGGCCACCGAGGCCAGGCATCGTTCGTGATCCCCAAGGGCACGCCGGGCCTCAAGCAGGGGAAGAAGGAGTCGAAGCTCGGGATTCGCGCCTCTCATACCGCCGAGGTGATCCTCGAGGACTGCCGCGTCCCGATCGAGAACCTGCTCGGCGGCATGGAGAAGCTGGAGCGAAAGCTCGAGCGGGCCCGTTCCGGCGAGTCCAGCGGCCGCGCCTCCAACGCGCTGGCCACCTTCGAGCTGACCCGGCCCGTGGTGGGCGCGTCGGCGCTCGGGATCGCCCAGGCCGCCTACGAGTGGACGCTTTCCCATCTCGACGCCGGTGGCATTCAGGACCCAGTCGCCGAGTACCTCGACGAGAGCTCGACGGCGGGCAAGCCGCCGCTCCAGCGCCAGGCGATTCAGCAGCGCCTCGCTGACGTGGCCACGGAGATCGAGGCGGCGCGTCTACTTGTCCAGCGTGCCTCGTGGATGGGCCGCAACGGCATCCCGATGACGGGGGGGCAGGGATCGATGTCGAAGCTGAAGGGCGGCGACGTGGCCATGTGGGCCACCAGCACCTGCATGGACCTGGTGGGCCCCTACGCGCAGACCACGGATTGCCCGCTGGAGAAGTTCTTCCGCGACGCGAAGATCTACCAACTGTTCGAGGGCACCGCTGAGGTCCAGCGCATGGTGATCTCGCGGATGCAGGCGGCCGAGTACCGCGAGCGCCTCAAGCAGGGCGTCGAGGTCGCCGCGGAGGCGATCGCATCCGCCCCCAGCTCTTCAAACGGGGCCGGCGCCTCGGGCAACGGGGCGGTCCCGGTGTCCGGGTCGAAGAACGGCGCCGGCCAGCCTGCTGAGGAGCGGGCCACCAGCGCCGCCTGACCCGCCCCGCGAAGGTTTGCGGCCGCCCAACGCGGCGGTCCTTGCGGCGGCGAGCACCACCGGGATAGTCCGTAAGCTCGGGTGATGGCCCACGCCCACGGCCAGGGCCGGGGAATCGAGCGCGGCGCCGCGCCGGATGGGCCGGATGCGCTCGTCGCCCGCCGCGCGGAAAACCGGCGACGGATGCTGGTGGCCGCGGCGATCAACGCGGCGCTGATCGTCGCGGGGGTGGTCGGCGGCATCCTCACGGGCTCCCTGGCTCTGCTGGCGGACGCCGGCCACGTCCTTTCCGACCTCGGCGCGATCGGGCTCGCCTTGCTGGCGGGGGCACTGGCGGCCCGGTCCGCCGGACCACGGCGCACGTTCGGCTATCAGCGCAGCGAGGTGATTGCCGCCTTGCTCAACGGCCTCACCCTGGTGGCGGTCGCGGTGGTGATCGTGGTCACGGCCGTTGACAGGTTGGGCGACCCTCCGGACGTGGAGGGCATGGGGGTCCTGATCCTGGGGGTGGCGGGGCTGGCGGGAAACGCGGCGGCCACCTGGGTGCTTGCCAGGGGGCAGCGGGACGACCTCAATCTGGAGGCGGTCCTCCGCCACTCGGTCGCGGACGCGCTCGGCTCGCTGGGGGTGATCGTCTCGGGCGCCGTGATCCTGGCCACCGACTGGAGGCCGATCGACCCACTGGTGGGGATCGCGATCGCGGTCCTGATCCTGGCCTCGTCGGTCCGCCTGGTGCGCGAGCCGCTGGACGTCCTCATGGAGGCCGCGCCCCCGGGCGTGGACGTGGAAGCGGTGGCCCAGGCGATCTGCTCGGTGGACGGCGTGCGGGCGGTGCACGACCTACACGTCTGGTCGGTGACACCGGGATTCGAGGCGCTTGCCGCCCACGTGGTCGTCGCCCGTGGGGGAGATCGCGACCGCGCCCGGCGCGAGGTCGAGTTCGTGCTGCGGGACCGCTACGGGATCGAGCACACAACCCTCCAGATGGAGGAGGAGGCCGACGAGAGTGCGCTGCTGGAGGTTCAGACCTAGAGGCGTGACGTGGGTTCGTGCGGTGAAAGTCCCCTTGCAGCAGGGATAAAGACTGTTAACGACCGCTCACAGTCAGTTCGCGGCTGATACCCTGCCGCCTCACATTTGTGCCGAATTCGCCTGCGACTGAGCGGGCGGAGCGGGGGAACCAAATCCCCAGGGGCGAAAGGTCCAAGGGCCCAGGCGGTCCAGGGGGCCGAGCGCGACTCCTCAGCGCGAGCCCGTCAGCTAACCCCGCAGGCCAGCGAGGAAGACATGAGAGCCCCGAACAGTCGAGTACGCCCGGAACCCCGCGTGGCGGTGAGCGCCCTCACCGCCCTGGTGGCGGCCGTGGCCGTGCTCGCGGTCGCGGCGGGGGCTCCCGCGCAGGACCTCCAGTCTCAGCTGGACTCCAAGCGGGCGCAGCTGGACCACGCCAACTCGCGCGAGGGGGTGCTGTCGAGCACCATTCAGCGGCTGGGCGACAGGATCGACCAGCTGCGCGGAGAGGTGGCGACGCTTCGCAACCGCGAGGCCATCGTCCAGGCCGAGCTGGACCGCAAGGAAGCGGAGTTGAAGCGGGCAAAGGATCGGCTCGTAGTCCTCCGCGTCCGCCTGAAGCGCTCGATCAAGGTGCTGAGGGAGCGGCTGGTGGCGATCTACCAGTCGAGCCGTCCGGACACCCTCACGGTGATCCTGAGCTCCAAGGGGTTCGACGACCTGCTCAGCCGCTACGAGTACCTGCAGCGAATCCAGTCCCAGGACGCCTCGATCGCCGAGCGCGTCCGCAACCTTCGCAACGAGACCAAGGACACGGTCGAGCGGGTGCGGGCGGCGCGCGACGAGATTGCCGCGAAGCGCGACGAGCTCGCGCGAACGCGGAGCGAGCTCGAAAGCCTTGAAGGGGACCTGGCGGCCGCCCGCCAGCAGGACGAGCAGGCTCTGGCGCAGGTCGAGGAGCATCAGCATCAACTCGAGGGCGATATCGGCGACCTCGAGGGCCAGATCCAGGCGCAGCTTCAAGCCGCCTCCTCGCCCGTGCCGGCTCAGCCCGCCGGGCCGATCCAGGGCGAGAGCGCGTCCGGGTTCATCTGGCCGGTGAGCGGCCCCGTGGTCTCCGGCTACGGCATGCGGTGGGGGCAGCTGCACGCCGGGGTCGACATCGCGGTGCCTGCCGGCACCCCGATACGCGCTGCCGCTTCGGGGACCGTCGTGCTCGCCGCTGTCACCGGCGGTTACGGCAACTACACCTGCATCGATCATGGCGGTGGCGTTTCGACCTGCTATGCCCACCAGTCGTCCTACGCGGTGTCCTCGGGCCAATCGGTTGGCCAGGGCCAGGTGATCGGCTCGGTGGGCTGCACGGGCCACTGCTTCGGCGATCACCTGCATTTCGAGGTCCGGGTCAACGGGTCGCCCGTTGACCCGATGGGCTACCTCTAAGAGCGCCTTTCACAATCACGCGGTGCTCGGTGCCGGGCCGCATCGGCGCGCGGCGTTCTTCACCGTGGAAGTCGCTCTGGGAGGCCCAAGGGTTAAGGGCTGAAGAAGAGGTTGGGCGGCCAACCGACTCGAAGCCGCCAAAAGCTCATCGAACTCTCTACGGCACCTTGGTAGAGCCGGATTTGACCTGCTCAGCGGGCGATTTGCCCAGGTACTCTCGGCCATCCGGGATCCCGGGAGCAAGTCGAGATGACCACCTACACACACACCGCATCGAGTCAGCGCTTCGGGCATCTGCGCGCCCACCTGCCCGCCTACGTGGTGGGCATTGGCGCCACCGCCGCGCTGACCGCTGGCGCTCTCATCGTCTTCCTCTCGCTGGCGGCCTTCGTCGCCTTCAACGGAATTCCGTTCGGAGGCTCGAGCGACGATGCTGGGGCGGCGTACCTCGACCCAAGCGTCGCGCCCGGGGCGGCGGCGACCGCCCTCGGGGCGGGCCCCGGCGCCGTGGCGAGGAAGGCAGCCTCCGACGGGACAGGTCAAGCCGCCAGGTCCGCGGCCGCCGCGGCCGCCGGCTCCGGCGGCTCCGGTTCCGGCGGGGGTCCGTCCGGCACCAGCTCGTCCGGCCAAGGTCCCACGGGACCCGGTGTTTCGACCTCGCCGGGGGATGTCACCTCGCCGCCGATCAACGTTCCGCCGCTGCCCTCGACCTCCGGTTCTGTCGCCGACGCGGTCCAGGGCGTCGACAACGCTGCGGGCACCAACCTGTCCGGGGCGACGGGGGGCGCGACCGGCGCGGCGGACGGCGCCGCCAACCAGGCCGGGGGGGCCCCGGGGCGTTCGGGCCTGGGGGGCCAGGCTGGTGGCGCCGTGCGCGGCGCCGCGGACCGGGTGCTCGGCAGCGGGCGGGCCGGAAGCCTGCTCGGCCGCTGAGAGCACGCGCTCTGTAGTAACCCGTCTGCAGTAAATCTGACGTTGAAGGCGGCGCCAGGCCGGAAACTCCACGGAGCCGGCTAGGGCTTGTGGGTAGGCGCGCCGGATGGCCGATTAGCGCCCGATTGATCGGGGTAGCTTCGAGTCGAATGGCAGGCCTCGCCCACACGACTCCGCGCGCCCAGGGCACCTCGCGTCTTCGTAACCCGCGGGCTCATCTGCGCGCCTACCTGATCGGCGCTGGCGCCACCACGGCGCTGACCGCCGGAGCCGTGGTGGCCTTTCTCTCGCTGGCGGCCTTCGTGGCCTTCAACGGGCTCCCGTTGGTCGGTTCGAGCAACGACGCCGGCGTCGCCTATCTCAGCTCGAATGGCAGCACGCCGCCCGCGGCCGCCGCGGCCGCCCTCGGGGCGGCGCGGGGGGCGGTGGCCGGAGATCCGGGCGCCGGTGCGCACCGGAGCGGCGGTCCCTTCGGCGGCGACTCTCGCGCCGGCGGACCCGCCGGCGTCAAGTCCGCCTCCGGCAGCGGTTCCTCCGGCGGCGGGTCAGCCGGCGGCGGGTCAACCAACCCCGGCAGCGGCGGCCCCATCGATCCGGGCGGCCCCGGCGCCACCCCGCCCGGCGTCACGCCGCCGTCTGTGTCCCCGCCATCAGTTCCCTCTCCGGGCGTCCCGTCGGTGCCCAACCTGCCGTCCATCCCAAACCCGCCCGGAGGCGTCAACCCGCCCCCAGTCAACGTTCCCAACGTCCCCAACCGCCCCGCCGTTCCCAACAGGCCCGCCCTCCCCAACCTGCCATCGCTTCCGAACCGGCCAGCGCTGCCGAACCGGCCTTCCCTGCCCAACGCGCCCGCGCTTCCCAACCGGCCGAATCTCCCGAACTTGCCCAACCTTCCTTAGGTCGGGCCAGCGACTTCCCTACTCGGGCCTACGACCGCCGGAATGGGCGGCTTATTGCCGGATACCGGCAGGAACCCGTCCACCTAGTGGCTTGACGACCGAAGGCTTCGCTCCAGCCACCTGAGCGCGACTCCGTGGAGCTCGGCGTCGTGCTGGGCGGAGCGATGATGGCCACCCGGCATCAGGATCAGCTTGCGCGGCTCGCGGGCATGCGCGTACAGCTGCTCCGAAGCATCCGATGGAATCTGGTCGTCCCCTCGGGCGTGGATCAGCAGCAGCGGCTTGGAGCCCATCAGCTCGACCGCCTGGCCCAGGTCATGCTCGGTGAGCCATGCCTCCAGCGCCGTCGCCGTGCCGGGATCGATCCGCATCTCGAGGGTGCCGGCGCGAAGCCCACGTCGCAGGTGGTCCGCGCCAGCCGGGCAGATCGCGATCGCGCCTGCGATCGAGTCCAGGCTCGCCGCGGCCTGGATCGCCATGAAGCCACCCATGCTCGAGCCGCGGACGCAGACCCGCGCCGCGTCGATGCCCTCGATGCCGGCCAGGAAGCGCGCCATCGTGCCGACGTCGCCGAGGGCCGCAGGGCTCATCCCATCCTCTGAGCTCCCATGCCCGCGCTGGTCGAACCCCAGCGCCGCCCAGCCGCTCGCGGCGCAGGCGCGGCCGAAGTCGCCGTGGTTCTCCTTGCGCGACCCCGCGCCGTGAACGATCACCATCGCCGGCCACGGCGGGGGCGACTCGGGGAGCCAGAGCATGTACGGCCGCCTCTCGTGCACCCCCGTCTGGCTCGGCCCGGACACCGTTCTGCTCATCGCATTGCGCAACCTACTCGTGACGCGCGCCGGTGAGTGCTCCCCCGTCAGAATGGCAGTCCGCATGAGTGCGACAACCGAGAGCTTGCTGGTCGAGGGCTCGCCCGTGTACCCCCTCGGGAGCCGCGTCAACGAGCGCCGCCATCTCGAGGTGGGCGGCTGCGACGTGGTCGAGGTCGCGGCCGAGTTCGGCACGCCCGCCTATATCTACGCCGAGGACGACATCCGGGCCAGGGCTCGCGCCTACCTGGACGCCTTCGGTGCCCGCACCGACGACTTCGAGGTCCTGTACGCGAGCAAGGCGGCACCGGTCAGCGCGATCTACCGGCTCTGCGCCGGGCTGGGGCTGTCGGTCGACGTCGCCTCGGGCGGAGAGCTCCACATGGCGCTGGGCGCCGGCCTGGACCCGGCCCGCATCTACATGCACGGGAACAACAAGACCGAGGCCGAGCTTCGCTACGCGGTCGAGGCCGGCGTCGGTCACCTGATCGTCGACTCCTTCGACGAGATCGCCCGCCTCGACTCGGTGCTGGACCGCCCCCAGGACGTCCTGATCCGCGTCACCCCGGGGATCCTGCCC
>CAVUXC010000016.1:0-82492 GCA_963745365.1 uncultured Actinomycetes bacterium | reverse complement strand
GAAGTTGATCCGGGCTCGGGCGCGGTGCACGATGCTGCTGACCGTCACCACCCGGGAGCCCGGCACCGGCAGCATCTGCTCGAGCAGCAGCCCGGTGAGGGCGAAGTGCCCCAGGTGGTTGGTTCCGAACTGCAGCTCGAACCCGTCGCTGGTGGTCTGCCTGGGCGTGAGCATCACCCCGGCGTTGTTGATCAGCAGGTCGATCCTCGGGTGCTTGGCCCGCAGCTCGTCTGCGGCGGCGCGGATGGAGTCCAGCGAGGTCAGGTCGAGACGCTGGACCATGACGTTCGCGCCAGGTGCGGTCTCAGCGATGCGGGCGGCGGCGCGCTCGCCCTTCTCGATGTCCCGCACTGCCAGGACTAGCGTCGCACCGCGCGCGGCGAGGACTTGGGCGGTCTCGAACCCGATGCCGGTGTTCGCGCCGGTGACCACGGCTAGCCGTCCCTGCTGGCCGGGCACGTCGTCGCTCGTCCATTTCGCATTCATCACCATCGGGCTTCCGATTGGCGTGCCGTGTGAGTCTGTGCTGGACATGGATCGTTCCCTTCTCGTCGGGTGTTGTGCGTGGTGCTGGTTTGACTTGATGAGGCCACGGCTACAGCTCGACCTGGCCGCCGTCGACGACCAGGTCGACGCCGTTGGTGAAGCTCGCCTCGTCCGACGCCAGGTACAGGACGGCGGCGGCGATCTCCTCCGGGCGGCCGATGCGGCCCATCGGGTTGGCGGCCGCCAAATCGGCACGCATGGCGTCGGCGGCCGCCTTGTCGGGGAACACCACGTCAATGATCGGCGTGTCGACCGGGCCCGGGCTCACGACGTTGACGCGGATGTTGCGCTCCTTCAGGTCCGCCGCCCACGTGCGGGCGAACGACCGCATCGCGGCCTTGCTGGCCGAGTAGGTCGTGAAGACGGGCACGCCGCTCCGGTGCGCGGTCGAGGAGATCAGCACGATCGACCCGCCGTCGCGCAGCAGCCCGAGCGCCTTCTGAGCCAGGAAGAGCGTGCCGCGGGCGTTGACCGCGAAGGTCCTGTCGAAGTGCTCGGGCGTGACGTGCTCGAGCGTCATGGACTCCATGAACCCGGCGCTGGAGACGATGACGTCGAGCCCGCCCTTCTCCGACCTGACCGTCGCAAACAGACGATCGAGATCGTCCAGGTCGGCCAGATCGCCCTGCACCGCGGTCACCTGGTGACCGATTGTCGCGACCGCCTTGTCCAGCTCGGACTGCCGCCGGCCGGTGATGAACACGTAGCCGCCCTCCGCCACGAACCGCTGCGCGGCAGCGAGGCCGATCCCGCTGCTGCCACCGGTGACCACCGCGACCTTGTCGTCAAATCTCATCGGGCACTCCCTTCGCGGTTGAGGCGGATCTGGAGCATGGACTTCATGGTGGGTCTCCTTGTCGTGTGGCGTGGGTGGGTCTGAGTTAGTGGACTAACTAACTTAGCAGATCCCGTGAGGCCGCGCTATCCTCCTAGTGAGATGACTGACTCAGACGGCAACCGTGGTGGCGGTGGGCTCGGCCTCAGGACGAGGCACGGGCACCCCCTACCCGACAAGCGCCAGCGGCTGGTCGAGGGTGCGCGCCTGCTCCTACATCAGCAGGGGGTCGAGAAGACGACGCTCGCGGACATCGCCCAAGCGGCGGACGTGCCCGTGGGCAACGTCTACTACTACTTCAAGACCAAGGACGAACTCGTGCAGGCGGCGATCGACGCCAATGCGCACCACATCCAGACGATGCTCGCGTCGTTCGATCGCCGCCGCACTCCCAAGGCGCGGCTGAAGGCCCTCGTGCGCGCGCTCACGGACCAGCGCGAAGTAGCCGCGCTCTACGGCTGCCCTCATGGGACTCTGTGCTCGGAGCTCAACAAGCGCGACGACGATCTCGAGCGCGCCGCCGGCAAGCTCATGCAGCTGTTTATCGACTGGGCCGAGCAGCAGTTCCGGGCGATGGGCAGACGCGACGCGCACGACCTCGCGGTCGCGATGATCTCCTCCTATCAGGGGATCATGCTGCTAACAAACACGTTCCGCGAACCCGAGCTGATTGTCCGCGAGGCGCGCCGCCTAGACCGCTGGATCGACTCGCTGGCTTGAGCCACCGCACGAGTCAGACTTCCCGTCTTTGGTGGACACCAGGTCTGTCGCCGCGCCTCCCGGAGCCCTGCGACACACGTGCCTCGGAACGAGCTCGGCAGCCTCGCAGGCATGGCCCCCCCTACTCCCGCAGCCCGGCGGCTTCGAGGGCATCGTCGTACTCCCAGAAGTACCGCGCGCGGACGATCCTTCCGCCTCGCAAGAGAAATACGGCTGCCATCGGCGTGTCGAAGGACATTCCGGTGTCCCTGCCCCGAGTTACGTAGCGAAACCGGGCCAGCACCCGGTCGTCGCCGACCGGACGAATTTCGTCCACCTCGACACGAGCTTCCTCCCAGGAGTCGCGCAAGCGTTCAGCCTGCCGCCTCCACGCCTCGATCCCCTGCGGCTCCTCTCCCTCGGGCCAGCCTTTTGGCGGCGTCACGACGACCTCAGGGTCCCAATGCTCGGCCCATCCATCCAGGTCTCCCTTCGAGAAGAGCTCGTTTACGCGGCGCACGATCTCCACGTTCTCCTGCGACATCGCCTACTCCGAGAGCCCGGCGGCTTCGAGGGCCTCGGCTCGGTCGCTGTACTCACTGATGCGGTAGAGCCTGCCGCCGCGCAACTCGTAAACCCAGAAGCCTCGCTGGTCGATCCCGACTCCGCTCCCCTTGCCCGCGCCCCGGAGGCGTATGGCGCTAAATGCACGGTTCTCTACCGGTGTGCTCTCGACCTCCTCCGCCTCCAACGAGAACGTGTCCCACGCCTCAAGCCACCGCTGCGTGTACTGACTGACTGCCTCCGGGCCGCGGTAGACGGCGTGCTCCTCGACGGGCATGTACTCCACCTCAGGGTCAAGCTCCGCGGAGAACGCACCCCAGTCGCGTTTGTTGAATGCGGCAAGGAGCCTCCTCACGGGCTCGCCGACCTCCACGTTCTCCTGCGACATCGCCTACTCCGACAGCCCGGCGGCTTCGAGGGCCGAGGCCGACGTCAGAGGACTCGATGGGAGGCCGCTGCTAGGACTCCGGCCACGACCAACCCACCAGCGAGGATCATCAGGAAGGTGGCGGTTCCGACCCAGGAGACGACGAGCAGAGCCAGCATCAGCACCCCGACCACCAGGAGCGGGAAGCCAATCGACACGGCGACGCTCACCTGCTTGATCGATCCAAAGCCTGTCGAGCTCCTGTGCGGGGTGAGCTTGCGAGGTGCGTCGCCCATCATTGTCCTCCCACGTTTCGGTCGGACACATCATCCCACCTCCGCTCGTCGCAGAGTTCGGGAAGCGCGGTTACTCCCGCAGCCCGGCGGCTTCGAGGGCCTTTGCGGGGTCGGAATAGAACGTGGCTCGCACAACGGTGCCGTCGATCAGAGCCCAGACATGTCCGACTCGCATCTCAACCGCAGCCCCACTCATGCTGGCAGTGCCGGACACGTGCACGATGGCCACTACGTCGTCACCCGCATCGTGAAGGGCCTCAAGGTCGTGCTCGTACGTGTCCCATGGCTCCAGCCAGTCACCGATGAACTCCTGCACCCCTTCGTGGCCTTCGTAGAGCGGGCGCTCGGGCCAGCTTTCAAAGTTCGACAGGTCCCAGACCACGTTCGGGGCCAACCTCCCAAGGTCAGCTGTGTGCGTGGCGTCGAAGTGTTCGTAAACCCTCCGCACGATCTCCACGTTCTCCTGCGACATCGCCTACTCCGAGAGTCCGGCGGCTTTCAGGGCGTCGGCTTCCTCATGGGGGAGGAAGCCCTGAGCCTCCTTCACAAGGCCGTGATCGTCCAGCGTCCAGACGATGCAGTTGACGAAATCCACCTCGATCCCGCTACCGGCGCCTCGGCCCGTGACGTGTTCGCGTACGAGGACCTTGTCGCCGTTGACCCTGAAATCGAGCGGCTCAATGCGTTGCTCCTCGAAGGCGTCCGGCTCCATCCATTCGCGCAGCGCGGCGCTGCCTTTGACCGACGACATGCCCCCTGGACGGACAAGCTCAATATCGGGATGGACCAGCTGAACCACGGCCTCGAAGTCGCCGCGATTGAACGCGTCGTGGAGTCGCCGCAGGGCAGCGATCATCTCCTCGTCAGTCATCGCCCGCGCAGTATCTCGCGCTGGCTGCGCGTGTGCCCTAGGACGAGCCCAGGGCTGCCTGGCCACCCTGTGGACCGCTGCGCAGCGCGCCCGCGACGGCGGAACCCGGGTCGTTAACGGGGCGACATGGGGCGATCTATGGTCAAGCGATCCGCGGAGGAACCATCGAGTTCCCGGGCTTCTCTGCGGGCAGCTAAGGGGGCCGTACTCAGGTTCCGCAGCTACTCCCGCAGCCCGGCGGCTTCGAGGGCTTCCTTGCGGTCGCGGTAGGCGTTGACGCGCACGATCAGTCCATCTCGAAGGGCGAGCACGCCGAAGCGGGGTTCGGTCAGCGTCATCCCGCTGCCCTTCCACTTGGCGGTGATCTCGCCCGCCATGAACACCTCACCGCCTCCGAGGTCCTCCAGTTCATTGATGGTAAAACTGAAGTCCTCGCTCGCGCCCAGAAACGCATCCCAGGATTTCAACCAGCCGAGATGGCCGCGGGCGGTACCGCCCTCCAGCGCGGCGGGGACGGCGTTGTACTCAACCTGGGGATGGAGGAAGGCGAGCACCGCCTCGGTTTCGGGGTCGAGATCATCTCCTGCCTCCAGTGCAGGGGCGCTCGGCCTTGGGTTCTCCCAGTAGGCGTCGAAGGATCGCTGTCCCGCCTCGTAGAAGCGCCGCACGATCTCCACATTCGCCTCCGCCATCGCCTACTCCGAAAGCCCAGCGGCTTCGAGGGCTTCCTTCCAGGTTCCGTACGCATCCGCGCGGACGCACAGGTCGTCGACGAATCGCCAGACCCACGCGACTTCCCGCTGGACCCTCATCCCGTCGCGCGCGTGACCGTCGAAGGTGCCCAGCATGACGACGTCGTCGCCAACCTCACGCATTTGATCGATACGGACCTGAAGCGACTCCCAGGGCTCCCGGAAGGTGGTCCAGAATCGACGCAGTTCGGCAACCCCTCGGTAGATCGGGTCCACTCCCAAGTAGACGCCGGAGGGCCGGAACTCGACGTCGGGGTGTGCCGATCCCAGCCAGGCGTCGAGGTCACCGCAATTCCAGCCCTCAATCGAACTCCGCACGGCGTCCACGTTCTCCTGCGACATCGCCTACTCCTTCAGTCCGGCGGCTTCGAGGGCCTCGTCACGTGTCCAGTACTCGCGGCCCCGCACGATCTTCCCGTCTCGGACCGTGTACAGGACAGCGAAGGTCAGACCCATCTCGATGCCGCTGACTTTGGCGCGACCGCTGCCCCTCGTGACCGCGATGACCTTGTCGTCTCCTGCGTCGATGAGCTCCAAGGGCTCGACCCTCAAATCGTCGAACGTGTCGCGCAACGTGTCGCGCCAGTCCTGCGCGTAGGTGTGCATAGCGTCCCTGCCGTGGATCGGACCGTGGTCATCGAGTGCACCCTCGACCGCCCGGTAGTCGATGTCGTCCGCCAAGTACTCCAGCCATGCATCCACGTCCCCACGGTTGAAGGCCGCAGCCGCGTCGCGGACGGTCTGGATGTTCTCCTGCGACATCGCCTACTCCGAAAGCCCGGCGGCCTTGAGGGCGGTGTCCCTGTCCTCGTGGTCATAGACGTAGGCGATCTTGCCGTCCCGCACCTTGACCTGCGCATAGAAGCGAACGTCGACCTCGACCCCGCTGGCCTTACCCCGGCCCGTTAGATGGACCAAGGCAACGACATCATCACCCTCCTCCACCACCTCCTCCACATCAAGCCGGTGCTCGTCCCAGGTGTCGAGCCACTGATTCCTATCCCAGATCACAGCCTCGATGCCCTTGCTGGGCCTGCGGTTTGTGTCAATCCCGTGCCACTCGATTTCGGGATGGAGGGTGTCCCGGAACGCGTCAGTGTCGCTCACGAAGGCCGAGAGACCCCGTCGCACGACTTCGTTGCGCACATCTACGTTCTCGTGCGACATCGCCCGCGCAGTATCTCGCGACAGGCCAGGCCGGTTCGGCCCTCCTCGGCTTGATCGCGATCCAATGGGCACCAATGGGCACCAGACGCCTATGCGGCGGGTGCGGGCGCTGCTGAGGCGTCGCAGCGCGAGCTCGTCGATTCCCCATTCCCAAGCGGGATTCGAGGGCAAGCGGCTGATGGGATTCGAACCCACGACCTTCTGCATGGCAAGCAGACGCTCTAGCCAACTGAGCTACAGCCGCGCCGCAGGGATTCTAGACAGCGCTCCCGCTAGCCAGGGCCAGCCGAGCCGCTCGGCGGACGCGCGTCCAACGCCTCGTTGACGAGGGCGTCCGCGCGCTCGTTCTCCTCGCGCCGGACGTGGCGAATCGACCAGCGCTCGAAGCCGTCGAGCGCCTCGCGGACCCGGGCGTGGAGGTCGCGCAGGGCGGCGTCCTTGACGCGGTACTCGCCGCGGACCTGGCGAACGATCAGCTCCGAGTCGCCGACCAACTCGATCTCGCCCGCTCCGAGCGCGCGCGCCCGCTCGATCCCCAAGAGCAGCGCCCGGTACTCGGCGACGTTGTTGGTCGCCGGGCCGATCGTCTCGGAGTCCTCCTCGAGGATCTCGCCGTCCGGCGCGGCGACCACCGCCGCGATCGCCGCCGGGCCGGGATTTCCACGCGAGCCCCCGTCGACGTGGACGACCAGTCGCCCGCTCAAGCTTCCTTGCCGGACGGCTTTCGACGCCGCGACGTCGACTGCAGGCGCAGCGCGCCGTCGTCGGCGACGGCCGCGTTCCAGGCCTGCGCGTCATCGGAGAGCTCGGCGACCTCGTCCCCCTTGGCGACCTCGCGCACCGGCTCGCCCTGGCCATCGGCGATCACCTCCCACTGGTACCAGGAGATCTCCCAGGCGACGGTGACGAGCGCCATCTGGCGGCTCGCGTCCGGGCGTACGGCGGCCCGCGGCTCCCCGAGCGAGCGGACCAAACCGGCGACCTTGCGGCGTCCGTCGCTGTCGTTGAACCGCTCGACGGCGCGACGCATGAGGGCCTCGGGGCCGCGGCGCGCGCGAGCCTTCTTGGGCGCCGCCTCCGCGGCGGGCTGACGCGCCGGCTCGCGCTTCGCCGGTGCCGGCCGCTTGGGCTTTGCCCTCTGCGGCTTGGCGGAATGCTGCGGCCCCCCGTTCTTCTCGGCGCCCGGTTCCGTGGCTGGGACCTCGCGGCGAGCGCCCCGCGCGCTCGAGCGGGCGCGGGACGCCGCTCGCTCGAGGCGCTTGCGAAGCGCCTCCCCGCGCCGGGCGCGGCTGGGCGGCGCATACGTTCCGGCGCCGGCCAGCTCGGCGGGGATCCAGCCGGACGACTCGGCGCGCGAGCGGCACAGGACGCAGACGCCCAAGCGCTGCCCCTGCGGGTTCACGTACTCGTGTGCCTGCTCGCCCTTGAGAATGGTCCGCCCGCAGACGGCGCAGATGGGGAACGGGTCGTGCTGATCCGGCACGCGCTTCAACGTAGCAACGAGCGCCGCGCGAGGTGGGCAAGCTCTTGCCACAACCCGGCGGCTTGGAATCCGGCATGGATGCCGGTTGGGATTCCAAGCCGGGCGGAGTTAGGCCTTGACCTGCTCCTCGTCCTTGGCCTGCGCCTCGGCGATCACCTTCTGGGCGATGTGCGCGGGGACCTCCTCGTAGCGCTCGAACTCCATCGTGTAGTCGCCGCGGCCTCCCGTGATCGCGCGCAGATCCGGTGCGTAGTCGAGCACCTCGGCCATCGGCACCTCGGCCTGAATCTCGGTAACCGATCCCTTGGGCTCCATGCCAAGCGGGCGGCCCCGGCGGGAGTTGAGGTCCCCGACCACGTCTCCGACGCTGTCCTCGGGCACCGCGATGGCCACCTTCACGATCGGCTCGAGCAGGTACGGCTCCGCCTCGGCCGCCGCCTGCTTGAAGGCCATCGAGCCGGCGATCTTGAAGGCCATCTCGGAGGAGTCCACGGAGTGGTGCTGGCCGTCGTAGAGGCGCGCTCGCAGATCCTTGATCGGGTAGCCGGCCAGCACACCGCGCTGCATCGCCTCCGAGATTCCCTTCTCGACCGCGGGGATGAAGCCGGAGGGAATGACGCCGCCCTTGATTGCGTTGACGAACTCAAAACCGGTCCCGACCTCGGCCGGCTCGATCTCGATGTGGCAGTCGCCGAACTGTCCGCGCCCACCGGTCTGCTTCTTGTAGCGGCCGTGCGCCTTGGCGGCCTTGCGGATCGTCTCCAGGTACGGGACCTTCGGCGGCTTCAGCACGATCTCCGCCCCATAGCGCCGCTTCATCCGGTCGACGATCACCTCGACGTGGATCTGGGTGAGCCCGGCGATGATCTGCTCGCCGGTCTCCGGGTCGCGGTGCACGTCGAGCGTCGGGTCCTCCTCGGTGAGCCGGCGGATGGCGGCGGCCGCCTTGTCCTCGTCGCCCTTGGACTTCGGCTCGTAGGCGAACGCCATCACCGGCGCCGGCAGCTCCATGGGCGCGAACGAGATGCTCGCGTCCTTGGTGGCCAGCACGTCCCCGGCGCGCGTCTCGCGCAGCTTGGCGACCGCGCCGATGTCGCCGGCGCCAAGCTCGTCCACGGTGGAGGTCTCCTTGCCGCACGGCGAGGCGAGCTGACCGATCCGCTCCTTCTCCTTGCGGGTGACGTTGAAGGTCTGCGAGTCCGAGTGCAGGACGCCGGAGTAGACGCGCAGCAGGTTGATCCGCCCGGTGTACGGGTCGGCGGTGGTCTTGAACACGTAGGCGACGGGCTCGGCGTCCGCGTCCGGCTCGATTTCGATCTCCTCGCCGTCGCCGTCCAGCGCCTTGATCGCGCCCCGCATCGCCGGCGAGGGAACATCCTCGACCAGCGCCTCCAGCAGGCGGTTCGTCCCCAGGTTCCTGGTCGCCACCCCGCAGGTGACCGGGAACAGGTGCCCCTCCGTGACGCCCTTCTTGAGCGCCGTGACGATCTCGTCGTGGGAGATCTCTTCGCCCTCCAGATAGCGCTCCATGAGCTCGTCGGAGTTCTCCGCCACCTCGTCCATCAGCTTCTCGCGGTACTCCTCGGCTTGAGCTTGCAGGTCGTCCGGAATCGCGGACTCGCTGGCATTGCCCCTCCCCTCCCCCGAGTACTCGAACGCCTTCATGTCGATCAGGTCGATCACCCCGCGCACCTCGTGCTCGGAGCCGATCGGGATCTCGGTGGCCACCACGTGGGGGCCGAAGGCCTCCTTCAGGGAGTCGAGCGCGCGGAAGAAGTCGGCCCGCTCGCGGTCGAGCATGTTGACGAACACCAAGCGGGCCAGGCGATCGGCGTCGGTGCGGCTCCAGAGGCGCTCGGTGTGGACCTCGACCCCCATCACGGCGTTCACCACCACCACCGCGGCATCGACGACGCGCAGGCCGGCGAGTGTGTCGGCGACGAAGCTCGGCTCCCCGGGGGTGTCGATCAGGTTGATCTTGCGATCGTCGTACTCGAACGAAGCCACGCTGGCCCCGATCGACATCCCCCGCTCCTGCTCGTCGGGCTCGAAGTCGGAGACGGTGGTGCCGTCGTCCACCCGGCCCAGCCGATTGGTCACCCCGGCCTCGAACAGCAGCGCCTCGCAGAGGCTGGTCTTGCCGCTTCCCCGATGGCCGATCAGGGCGACGTTGCGGATCCGGTCGGCCGGCCTAGGCGCCATCCCAACGCAATATATGCCACCGCAAAGTGGCCGAGTGGGTCAGATCTCGTGAGATGACCCGGCAAAGCGCGGGCGAAGCGCCAGCACGGCCTTGGTGTGAAGCTGAGACACCCGCGACTCGGTCACCCCCAGCACCTCGCCGATCTCGCGCAGGGTGAGGTTCTCGTAGTAGTACAGGGCGACCACCAGTCGCTCGCGCTCCGGCAGCGACTCGATCGCGTCGGCCAGGCGGTCCTTGAGCTCGGACGCCTGGGCCTCGGCCTCCGGGTCGATCGCGCCGGGATCCTGAAGGGTGTCGAGAACGGAGATCTGGCCCCCGCCTCCCTCGGGGTCGGCAAACGTCCACAGGTCATCGAGCGCCAGCACCGATGAGTTGGCGATCGCGAGCAGGGAATCCTGGAACTCGTCGACGCTCATCTCCAGCTTGGCCGCCATCTCCTCGTCGGTCGGGGCGCGCTGCAACTGGGCCTCGAGCTTCGCATGGGCGGTCTCCACCTCGCGCGCCTTGGCGCGCACCGAGCGAGGCACCCAGTCGAGCGAGCGCAGCTCGTCGATGATCGCCCCCTTGACCCGAGCAACCGCGAAGGTCTCGAACTTGATCTCCCGATCGGGGTCGAAGCGCTCGATCGCTCCGATCAAGCCGAGCAGTCCGTAGGAGATCAGGTCGCCCTCCTCGACGTGGGAGGGGAGCCCGGAGGCCATCCGCCCGGCGATGAACTTGACCAGCGGCGAGTAGGCGACCACGAGCCGCTCTCGGGCCCGCTCGTCGTTGCCTTGCTTGTAGCGCCGCCACAGCTCCCTCAGCTCGACGGCTTTGACGTTCGTTTCCATTCTGGCCCCCCGAAACTCGAAAACTTACCCGTTCGGCGCTCAGGCTCGCGGGTGAGAGCGTGCGTATTCCGTGCGCAACCGCTGCGGCTCGACGCGCGTGTACACCTGCGTGGTCGAGACGCTCGCATGGCCCAGGAGCTCCTGGATCGAACGCAGGTCGGCGCCGCCCTCGAGCAGGTGGGTGGCGAACGAGTGCCGCAGGGTGTGCGGGGACACGTGGCCGGCGACCGCCGCCTCGCGCACCCACCGCTCCAGCCGGCGACGCACGTCGGAGGGGGACAGCCTGCGTCCGCGCCGCGAGAGGAACAGGGCGCGCTCCGCGCGGTCGACGGCCAGCACGGGGCGTGCGGCCGCCAGATAGCGCTCCAGCGCTCGCTGGGCTGGCTCGCCCATCGGGAGGATGCGGGTCTTGGCGCCCTTGCCGGTCACGCGCAGGGCCTCCGACTCGAAGTCGGGGCAATCCAGATCGAGCTTGACGATCTCCTCGGCGCGCAGCCCGCAGGCATAGGCGAGCTCGAACAGCGCTCTGTCGCGGACCTCCAGCGGCCCCGAGGCCGGAATGCGGTCGAGCAGCGCCGCGATCTGGTCCGGGCCGAGCACGCGCGGCAAGCGCGAGCCCCGCTTTGGGCTGGGCAGGAGCTCGGCGGGATTCTGCGGCGGCGGCGCCCGTGCGCGCCAGGTGGTCGTGGAGGCTGCGAACGGCGGCGAGCTTGCGGGCCACGCTGGCGCGCGCCAGGCTGCGCTCGGAGAGCGCCGCAGCGTAGGCCCGAAGGTCGCGATAGGCGAGCCCACCGGGCGCCATGCCCCGCCGGGTCGCCCACTCCGCCAGCTCGGCGAGGTCGGCGCCGTAGGCCCGCAGAGTGTGCGGCGACGAGCCGCGCGTCTTCAGCTCGCGCTGAAACCGGTGAAGCGCCGCCTCCCAGTCGGGGCTTACCTGAGTCTCGTCGGGTTCACTTGCCACGGCGCTTGATTCGGCGGCCGCGATTGCAAGCCTGCCGGCGACGAGCGGCTTGCAGGCGCCTAGGCGCCGATGTAGATGGGGGTGCCGAGTGGGACCTGGTCGTACAGCGCCGTCACGTCCGAAACGGACATCCGGATGCAGCCGTGTGACGCGGCGCTGCCGAGCGAGCCGACGTCGTTGGTGCCGTGGATCCCGGCGCCGGCGAAGAACCCCATCCACCGCGCCTGGAGCGGGTTGTCGGGCCCGGGCGGAACCACCTCGCCCGCCAGGTCGCCGGCCCATTCCGAATCGGGCACGTACCAGGTCGGGTTGACCTGCTTGCTCTCGATGTTGTAGACGCCGGTGGAGGTCTCGTAGCCGGCCGCGCCGACGGCGATCGTGTAGGTGCTGGCCAGCTTCAGGTTCTTCCAGAGCCGCAGCTGGAAGGAGGCGCGGTCGATGGTGATGTAGGTCGGATACTCCTGGGCCAGCTCGTCGGTCGTCACCTGCGGCTTGACCCGGTCGGCGGGGGCCGAGACGGTGCTGTGTCCCGGGCTCTCGATCGCCGACCGCAGGCGGGAGCGCAGCTCGTCAGCGCGAACCGTGACCCCGTCCTGGGCGGGCACGGCGTTGAGCGAGGCGGGCGTCGGGCTGACCGTGGCGTCGCGAGCGGGGCGATTGATCTCCCCCGTGACGTCAGCGATGAAGCCGTCCAGCGCGTCCGCCGAGTAGGCGAGCTGGGGACCGATCTCGCGATCGACCGAGCCGCCGGTCGCGTAGCGCCAGACCCGCGTGGGGAGGCCGTCTGAGCGGCTGGCGTCGAGCGCCGCGTCGACCATGCCGTCGACGTCCGCGCGCAGCTCGAGCCGGTCGGGACTGAGCGTGTACTTGGTTCCCTCGAAGGTCACCGTGACGGGCTTCTCGAGCGGCTCCGCCAGCCGGACGTGGAGCCGCTTGCGTGCCTGGTCGGTCGACAGCCCGCCGACCTCCACGTCGCCAACCCTCACCCCGTCGGCGATCTCGTCCGAGTTCGCGCGGTCGAAGGCGTACGCGGTCACGGCCAGCAGCAGCAGCGCGCCGACGGCGGCCGCGAGGGCAATCTGGACCCTAGGTCCCACGCGGTGAAGAAGTCGTTCCATCACAACGAACGTCCTGCGTGTCAGCAAGTGTAGGGCCAGGGTCCCCCGGATTCGGCCCCAGCAAAGCGGCGCAACCAGGCTTGCGCCGGGCCGGATCGGGCCTGTGTCTAGATGCCCAGCGGCTCGCGATCGGCGGCCACGCCGCGGCGTTCCCCGGAACGCTCGCGCCGGACGTGGGGGCTCCAGCGCAGGAACTCCTCGACCTCGCGCTCGTACGTGTACGTCCGCTCGACGCCCCTGATCACCGGAGCGAGCCGCAGGTGCTCGCCCAGCTTGAGCACGGTCTCGCGAGTCGTGTAGCCGTAGCGGAAGCCGGTGGCCTTGAGCAGGCGGTTGTCGACTCCGCGCCCGAAGCGCAGCTGGTTGACGACCTCGTCGGGGATCCGGAAGCCGAGCCGGCGCAGCGGACCCGCGACCAGTCCCGTGCCCCAGGGCGGCAGGACCGGCAAGGGCCGCTTGCCGAGCAGGCCGATGATCTCCGAGAGCGCCAGCACCCCGTCGGCGGCCACGTTGTAGACGCCGGGTGCGACGTGGAAGGCGGTGTGCTCGAGGGCGTGCACGACGTCGTCCTCGTGCACGAACTGGAGCCGCGGATCGAAGCCGAGCACCATCGGCACCAGCGGCAGGCGGAACATGCGGGTGAACGCGGTGTCCACGTCGGGCCCGAGCACGTTGGCGCAGCGCAGCACGGTCACCGTGACATCCCGGTTCCGCTCGGCGAACTCGCGCACCGCCTGCTCGGCCTCGACGATGTCGCGCTCGAGCGCCGAGTGCGGCGGATGCGGCCGGCGCATCTCCTCGGTGAAGAACGCCGGATCGTCCTGCTCGGACCCGTAGTAGTGGGTGGAGCTCTTGAAGACGAACTTGCGCACCGGCGAATCCGCGCCGGTGCAGGCGGCGAGGATGTTCATCGTGCCGATCACGTTGTTCTCGTGGGCCATCCGGGGTGAGGCCATCAGCGAGTTGACGACCAGCCGGGTGTCGACGACCGTGTCGATCTCCGCCGCTCGCACGATGCGCTGAAGCAGCGAGTGCTGGTTGGAGACCTTCACGAACTCGGTGCGCTCGAGCTCGCGGGTCGGCGACCGGCTGTCGACGCCGATGATCGCCTCGATGTGCTCGAAGCTCTCCAGGGCCTGCGCCAAGCGGCTGCCCCAATAGGTGGAGAGCCCGGTGACGAGCACGCGGCGAGTGTGCTCGTCCCTCGGCGCCGCCAGCTCCGCCAGCGCCCCGCTCAGCTCCTGGCCGGCGCTCATCCCAGCCAAACCGATTTGCGCTCAGCGAGCATCTCGTGGAGGCCCTCCTGGATCTGAGCGCGGATCTCCTGGGCCAGGGTCTGCACCAGCGCCTTGTCCTCGACCGCCTCCGCCCCACCCAGCTCGACGGTGTCGATTGGCTCCAGGAAGCGGATCGTGAACTTGGCCGGCAGGTAGCCGAGCATCCCCAGGGGGCCCAGCCAGGGGAAGGTCGGGGTGATCGGGAAGTAGATCAGCCCCGTGAGCCGCCGCAGGACGTCCACCTGGCCGAAGACGGGCATCGCCTCCTCCGCCCCCACCACGCAGGTCGGGACCAGCTGCGCCTCGGCCCGCATCGCCGCCTCGACGAAGCCGCCGCGACCGAAGCGCCGCAACCGGTAGCGATCGCGGTAGAGCTTCTCGGTGCCCTTGCGGCCCTCGGGAAAGACGAGCACGAGCTGGCGCTCGTCGCACAGCAGCCGGTGCACGTTCGCGGGGTGCGCCGCGACACCGCCGATCTTCGGGATCAGCATCGAGAACCCCGGAAACCCCTTGAAGAAATGCTCGACGGTGAGGTACAGGGGCCGGGGATTGGGGTGCTCCTCGCGGATCGCCTTGGCGATCATGGCCGCGTCCGGCGGCAGGGCCCCCGCGTGGTTGGAGACCAGCAGCGCCCCGCGGTCCGAGGGGACGTTCTCGATCCCCTCCACCTCGACCCTGAACCAGTAGCGGTAGAAGAAGTCGACCAGGGTGCGGTCGAAGAGGCCCTCGATCCGCTCCGAGCGGCCCCAGTCGTTGAGCCGCCGCTCCGGCTCGATCGCCGGCAGGAGCGCCCGCATGGTCTCGGTCGCGCCGCGCTCGCGAACTGCCGCTGGCAACCCGGGCGCCCCAGGCTGCTCCTCCGGGTCCTCCCCGGAGGTGGGGATCGGGGTGCCCAGCGGTGTGCGGTGCTCTTCGGACATGGCGCGTCATTTTGTCATCCTGCGGCGCAGGCCCCCGGGGGCGGCGAATATGTTTCCCTCGATGCGCTCCAAGGACCAGGTGCGGCGGGCCGTATGGCGGGCGATGGACCGCGAGGGGGTCTCGCGGTTTCCGGGGGCCGAGGGGCGGATCCCGAACTTCGCCGGCGCCAAGCTGGCCGCCCAGAAGCTGGCCGCACACCGCCTTTGGAAGCGCGCCAAGGTGATCAAGGCGAATCCCGACTCCCCGCAGACCCACGCCCGGCGCCTGGCGCTGGAGGACGGCAAGCAGCTGGTGATGGCGGTGCCCAGGCTGCGCGACAACAACCCGTTCCGCCTCCTGGATCCGAAGCGCCTCACGAAGGCTCAGGTCCGCGAGGCGGCGACGATCAAGGGGGCGCTGCGCCACGGGCGGGTCGTCGCGCTGGAGGAGCTGCCGGCGATCGACTTCGTGCTCTGCGGCTCGGTGGCCGTGAACCTGACCGGGGCGCGGACCGGTAAGGGGGGCGGCTTCTCCGACCTCGAGTACGGGCTCTTGATCGACGCCGGGAAGATCGACGACCAGCACCATCGTCGCCACCACCGTGCACCCGATCCAGATCCTTCGCGAGCACCTGATGACCACCGACCACGACCTGCCCGTCGACCTGATCGCGACGCCTCGCGCCGTGATCGAGGTCGAGCGGATGCACGACCGGCCGCGCGGCATCCTCTGGGACCACCTGCAGCCGCCGCAGATCCACGAGATCCCGGTGCTGGAGCGGATGGGGTACGCGTGAGCACCCGAAGCCGGGAGGCGCCGGGCACGACCCTGGTCGGGCAGCTGCTGGAGGAGTTCTTCCCCTTCGCGTCTCCCACGAGCCCGCTTCCAGACCCGACGCCGGCCGAGGGCCCGGATCCCTACGGCAACCCGGACCCGGAGTGGCTCGGGATCGACTGGCGCGAGCACCTGCACCAGGTGGAGATCGACGGGGCCCGGGTCAACTACGTCGAGCTGGGCTCCGGCGCGGGAATGCCGATCGTCTTCGTACACGGCCTCTCCGGGTCGTGGCAGAACTGGCTGGAGAACATCCCCCACTTCGCCCGCGAGCACCGGGTGCTGGCGCTGGACCTCCCCGGGTTCGGCCACTCGCCGATGCCGGAATGGGAGATCTCGATCGAGGGCTACGGCCGCCTGCTGCACGACTTCTGCGAGGCGCTCGGGGTGCGCGACTGCGCCGCGGTCGGCAACTCGATGGGCGGCTTCATCTCGGCCGAGGCCGCGTCCGCCCAGCCGGACCGGTTCGAGAAGCTCGTGCTGGTGTCCGCCGCCGGGGTCTCCCACGCGCGTCTGCGCCGCCAGCCCGCCGAGACGCTGGCGCGGATGGCGACGGCCGCGGCGCCGCTGCTGCTGAAGCTGCAAGAGCGCGGCCTGCGGAGACCGCGCGTTCGCTGGGCGACCTTCAAGGGGTTGTTCCAGCACCCCGAGGGGCTGCGCCGCGAGCTGCTGCTGGAGCAGTTCCACAACGGCGCCGGCAGGCCGGGCTTTCTGCCCGCCGTGCAGGGACTGTTCGGCTACGACATCCTCGACCAGCTGACCGAGGTCGAGGTGCCGGCGCTGATCGTCTGGGGCCGAAACGACCGCGTCGTGCCGCCGCAGGACGCGGCGGGTTTCGCCCAGCGCCTGCGCAACTCGCAAACCGTGATCTTCGACGACACGGGCCACCTGCCCCAGCTCGAGCGGCCGACCCGCTTCAACCGCGTGCTGGAGACGTTTCTGGCCGGCTAGCTCGTGACCGCGCCCTCGGAGGCCGAGGAGACGCTGCGCGCGTATTTGGCCATCACGCCGGTTCGTGTAGTGGGGCGCCGGCGGCCGGTAGTCGGCGATCCGCTTGGCGATCTCGTCATCCGGCAGCGCGACGTCGAGCCGGCGGGCCTCGATGTCGATCGTCACCTCGTCGCCGTCGCGAAGCGCCGCGATCGGCCCGCCCTTGACCGCCTCGGGCGCGACGTGGCCGACCATCAACCCGCGGGTCGCTCCCGAGAAGCGCCCGTCGGTGATCAGCGCCACCTCCTCCCCGAGCCCCTCGCCGACGATCGCCGCCGTCACCTGAAGCATCTCGCGCATCCCCGGCCCTCCGGCGGGCCCCTCGTTGCGGATCACGACCACGTCACCGGGCTCGATCCCCTGCTCCTTGACCACCCCGAAGCAATCCTCCTCGGACTCGAACACACGCGCCGGGCCGGTCTGGCCGCTCCGCTCTGTGCCGGCGAGCTTAACCACCGCCCCCTGGGGCGCGAGATTGCCGCGGAGGATCGCCAGGCCTCCCTCGGGCTTCAGCGGGTTGGACAGCGTTCGCACCACCTCCTGGCCCTCCGCCTCCACGGCGCCGCTGGCCTCCTCGCCGATCGTCCGGCCGCTGACCGTGGGCACGTCGGCATGCAGCAAGCCCGCCTCGGCGAGGCGGTTGAGGATCAACGGCACGCCGCCGGCGCGGTAGAGGTCGGTGGCGACGAAGCGCCCGCCCGGCTTCAGGTCGGCGAGCAGCGGAGTTCGCCTGGAGATCTCCTCGAAGTCGTCGATCGCGAGCTCGATCTCCGCCTCGCGCGCAACCGCGAGCAGGTGAAGGACGCCGTTGGTCGACCCGCCGGAGGCGCAGACGCAGGCGATCGCGTTCTCCAGCGACTCGCGGGTGATCACCTGACTGGGGCGCAGGTCGTCGGCGAGCACCCGCATCACCAGCTCGCCGATCCGCTCCGCGACCTCCTCCTTGGTCGAGTCCGCGGCCGGGCACCATCGCCGAGCCGGCGGGCGAGATCCCCAGCGCCTCGAACGCGCAGGCCATCGTGTTGGCGGTGAACTGCCCGGCGCAGGCGCCGGGGCCCGGGCTCGCGCAGTCCTCGAGCTCCTTCAGCTCCTCGGCGGAGATCTCGCCCGCCGCCTGAGCGCCGATCGCCTCGAAGACGTCGCCGATCGTCACGTCCCTGCCCCGGAAGCGACCGGGCGCGATCGAGCCGCCGTACAGCATCAGCGAGGGAACGTCGAGCCGCGCGAGTGCCATCACGCAACCGGGGATCGTCTTGTCGCAAGCCGGAGAGGGCGACGACGGCGTCGAACTGATAGCCGCGCGCGGCGAGCTCGATCGAGTCGGCGATCACCTCGCGGCTGACCAACGATGCCTTCATTCCCCTGGTGCCCATCGTGATCCCGTCGGAGATCGCGATCGTGTTGAACTCCATCGGCGTGCCGCCGGCGGCGCGGACTCCCTCCTTGACGTGTTCGGCGAGGCCGCGCAGATGGAAGTTGCACGGCATCGCGTCAGTCCAGGTGTTGGCGATCCCGACCGTCGGCCTGGCGAGCGCGTCGTCGTCGTAGCCCGATCCCCTTCATCTAGGCGCGCGCGGCGGCCCGGTCGGGGCCGTCGAAGACGGCGCTCGAGCGTGGGCGCGGGAGCGTCATGCGGCGGCGGCGACGCGCCGCGCTCGCCACTCGCGCAACCGGATCAGATCGCGGCCCACCTGGCCGGGGTCGAGCTGGCGGCCCGGCACGTGCATGTTGGCCACGGAGATCAGCTCCCGCTCACCGGCCCGCAACGACATCCACTTGGCCAGAACGTCGTCGGCGTCGGGCAGCCGCTGGCTGGGCGAGGGCTCAGAGCGATCGGGAAAGCCAACGCAGTACTCGTTCAAGAGCTCGCCGGAACGGGTGTCGTAGCCGACGATCGGACGGTGCGGGTAGAGCAGGTAACCGTAGCCCTGGTCGCCGTTGCCGCCGGCGACCGCGATGAAGCCGAGCTCCATGTACATCGCGTGTTCCTCGGCCGAGACGACCGAGCCCAGGAGCTCGCGCGCCCGCACCTCCGCCCGACGCTCCCGGCCGGGGTCGTATGCCGGCGGCGGCGGGTCCGCGGCGCGGCGCGCTCGACGGCGCCGCCACCGCTCGGCCAAGGCGGGCCCAAAGCCGACCGCCGCCAGCGTGGCGAGGACGATCAGCGAGGTGGCGAGGACGAGCGTCAACCGCCGGCGGCCGGCGGGAAGAACACGACCCGCTCGGTGTCCTCGGGAATCTCTGAGAAGTCGCGCACCATCGTCGCCTCGTGCCGCGGGCCCTCGGCGGTCGGCACCGCCGCCCACATCCCGAGGTCGAGTTGGCGGCGAAACTCCTCGATCAGGCGCTCCTCGTCCTCGGCGACCTCGGGGTCGCCCTCGGCCAGCAGCACGTCGCCTTGGCCAGGCTTCATGCGCACGAGCTTCACGAATCGGATTATGCCAGCGCCCTCCGTGACCTAGTCGCGGCTCAGCGGCGCGCGAGCCCAAGCACGTCCACGGGGCCGGCGCCGGCGCCAAGGTCCGCGAGGCCGTTGCCGACCGCCTCGGCGGCGATCTCCCGCGCCCAGCGCGCCGCGTCCGCCAGCTCGGTCCCGCGGGCGAGAAAGGCCGCCAGAGCGGAGGAATGCGTGCAGCCCGATCCGTGCGAGGCGCCTTCCGGGTACCGCGGGCCCTCGATGCGCAGGGTGCCCGAGCCGTCGAAGAGCACGTCGGCGCCGTCGTCGGAGTGGCCCCCGGTGACGATCACCGCCTCCGGTCCCAGCGCCTGGATCGCCTTGGCGAGCTGCTCGGGGCTCGCCCCCCCTCCAAGCCCGGCGAGCTCGCGCGCCTCGGGCAGGTTGGGCGTCGCCACGGTGGCTCGCGGCAGGACGCGCTCGATCAGGCCCGCCTTCGCGTTCGGGTCGAGCAGCACGGCTCCGCTCTGCGAGACCATCACCGGGTCGACGACGATCGGTGCGCCGCGCACGAGGTCGAGGGCCTCCACCACCGCGTCGATCGTCGGCTGGTCGCCGAGCATGCCGACCTTGACCCCGTCGACCCCGATGTCGTCCGCGACCGCGCGCACCTGGGCGACGATCATCTCCGGCGGCACCGGGGTGACCATCTCGACGCCCACCGTGTTCTGCGCGGTGAGCGCGGTGATCGCCGTCATCCCGTGCACGCCGCAGCGCGCGAATGCCTTCAGATCCGCCTGGATGCCCGCGCCGCCGCCGGAGTCGGAGCCGGCGATCGACAGGCACGTCGGGATGCGGTCGCTTTGGCTCATCCGATGAGCGTATTACCGGCGTCGCGTCATCGCCCGGCGGGATCAGCGCGCTCCGCGCGTACCGCCCGGCGGCGTCCGCCTGCACGTAGCCGAGCAGCTCCAGGCGGGCGAGGGCCACGGCCGTCTCCTGCGGCGGCGCCCCCAGCGCGAGGGCGACCGCGTCGCAGGTGCTGCTTCCGAGCTCGACGGCCTCGGCCACCCGCGCGAGCTCCGGCTCCAGCGAGGGCCCGCAGCGCCGAACCGCCTCGATCCCGACGCCCGAGCAGCCGGTCCAGCACGTCCTGGGCCCCGCGGATCGGCGCCGCCCCGTCGACGATCAGGTTGTTGGTGCCCTCCGACACCCTGGAGGTGACCGGGCCCGGGATCGCCCCCACCTCGCGCTGTAGTTTCAGCGCCTGCCTGGTGGTGATCAGCGAGCCGGACGGCTGCGCGGCCTCGACCACCACCGTGATCGCCCCGAGGGCGGCCATGATCCGGTTGCGCTTCGGGAACGCGCCGGCCTCGGGGCGCTGGCCCGGCGGGGCCTCGGAGATCGCCGCGCCGCTCGCGAGGATGTCCCGATACAGGCGGCGCTCGCTGGGCGGATAGACGACGTCCGCCCCGCCCCCCAGCACCGCCACCGTCGTCCCACCCCCCGCGAGCGCGCCGCGATGAGCCGCTGCGTCGATCCCACGCGCCATCCCGCTGACCACCACGAGCCCGGCCGCCGCGAGCAGCCTGCCAAGCTCCTCCGCGACCCCCAGCCCGTACGAGCTCGCGCGGCGCGATCCGACGATGGTCACGGTATGGCCGAGCTCGTGCTCGGTGAGCGCCGTCCGGCTGCCGCAGCCGAAGATCCGGCTCGGCGCCTGTGCGCCCAGGTCGAGAAGGGCGGCCGGATAGCCCGCCTCGCCCTGGCGGAGGGTCCAGACCCCGCTGCACGCGTCGCTCAATCGAGGCCCCGCCGCCTGAGGCTCAGCGCGCTGGCCACGTGGTCCGCCGAGACTCGCCCAGAACCCTCGAGGTCGGCGATCGTGCGCGAGAGCCTCAACACCCTGTCGTGCCCCCTTCCGCTCAGGCCGAGCTGGGCGTGGCCCTGCGCGAGCAGCGCCGTCGCCTCCGGTTTCATCGCGGACGAGCCGCGCAGCTCCGCCAGGCTCATCTCCGCATTGCAGCGGCCGGCGCCAAGCCTGCGCTCCTGGCGCTCGCGGGCCTCGATCACCCGTTCTCGAACGCTCGCCGAGTCGGAACCCGGGCGCCGTTGCCATCTCCTCGGCGCTTGGGCGCTCGACCGTGATCGCGATGTCGATCCGGTCGGCGAGCGCCCCGCTGAGCTTGGCGCGATAGCGGCGTGCCGACGCCGGCTGACACTCGCACTCCCCGGACTGCTCGCCTCGGCCGCAGGGGCAGGGATTCGAGGCGGCGACGAGCATGAAACGACACGGGAGCTCGATCGCGTGACGGGCCCGAACGATCGTCACCTGGCCCTCCTCGAGGGGCTGCCGCAGCGCCTCGAGCGCCTCGCGGGAGAACTCGCCGAGCTCGTCCAGGAACAGCACCCCGCGGTGCGACAGGGTCACCTCGCCCGGCCGCGGCGGCGAGCCGCCGCCAACCAACCCGGCGGTCGAGGTCGTGTGGTGCGGGGCCCTGAAGGGGCGCACCGGCGGAGCCTCCGGGCGAGGATGCCGGCCGCAGGCGCTCGCGATTCGGAGCACCTCCAGCGCCTCGGGGCGATTGAGCGGGGGCATGATCGAGGGTAGGCGGCGCGCCGCGAGCGACTTGCCCGCGCCGGGCGGACCGACGATCAGCAGGCTGTGCCCGCCGGCGGCCGCCACCTCGAGCGCGTACCGGAGGTAAGGCTGCCCCCGCAGGTCGGCGAGATCCGGCATCGCGGGGCCGGCGCCGTTGGCGCTCCAGCTCGGCCCCGGGGGAGAAACCGGCTCATCCTCCGTGCCCAGGAGCACGAGCTGCTCGAGCCTGACCAGCGGCACCACCCTCGGCCCGCCGGCCAGGGCAAGGTCGCCCTCGCCTGCGAGGGCGGCCTCGGGCGCGTTCGGCGCCGGGACCGCAATCGCCTCCGCATCCAGCCCCCGCGCCGCCTCCGCCATCGCCAGGACCCCGGGCACCGGCCTGATCGAGCCGTCGAGCGCCAGTTCGCCCGCGAGCGCGATCCGCGACAGGTGCTCGCGCTCAAGCTGGCCCGACGCCGCCAGCAGCGCGGCCGCGATCGCCAGGTCGAAGCTGGGGCCCGTCTTGCGCAGGTCCGCCGGCGCCAGGTTGGCGGTGATCCGGTGCATCGGGAACTTGAAGCCCGAGTTGACGAGCGCCGATCGCACCCGCTCGCGCGATTCCCTGACGGCCGCGTCGGGAAGCCCGACCAGCGAGAAGCTCGGCAATCCGGCGCTCTCGACGTCGGCCTCGACCTGAACCTCGCGCGCCTCGATCCCCAAGAGCGCGAACGTGCGGGCGCTGGCGAGCACCCGCCGAAGCTACGTCTGCTGGGATCGCACGGGGCGCGCCGATCGTCAAGCCAGCGTCACCGAGTTGGCACGTCTTGCGAGCCTCGCGCGCGGACGACCCGCCTACCGTGGGCACCGATGTCAGCCGCGCGCCAGCAACTGGGCCGCGCCGCGGAGGCGCTGGTCGCCCGTTCGCTCGAGGGCCGTGGGATGCGGATCGTCACCCGCAACGCCCGAACCTCCTCCGTGCCGCGGCGAGATCGACCTGATCGCGCTCGACGGGCGGGCGCTCGTGTTCGTCGAGGTCAAGGCACTGCGGGCCAGCGCGCTGGCCGGGCCCGAGCGCCCCGCGATGGCGGTCGGCCACCGCAAGCGGCGCAAGCTGCGCTCGCTGGCGCTCGCCTGGCTGCGCGACCACGACGGCTCGGTCCCGCCGCACCGCACGCTTCGCTTCGACGTGGTCGGCGTCCGCATCGACGCCCGCGGCCACGCGTCGAGTGGGAGCACGTGCGCGGCGCGTTCTAGCGGTCCCAAAACGGCAGCGGCGAGCGGTCACCTTTGGGAGTCGTCCGAAGGCGCCCCCGGCTGTGACCGTGACGGTTGCCCGTGCGGCCCAGCGCGTGCGGTGCGGCCGCCGACTGAGCCGCCTAGCCGCCAGCTCGAGCTGGCTGTAGGCGATCGACTGGAACGAGCGGCGGTGGAGTGCCGAGGGCCCGTGCTCGATGATCGCCGCTCGATGCTCGGGGGTCGAGTAGCCCGACGTTGCCGTCGAAGCCGAACTGGGGATAGGAGGAGTGGACGCTGCACATGTAGCGGTCCCTGGTCACCTTGGCGACCACCGAGGCGGCGGCGATCGCCGCGCTACGGGCGTCGCCGTCGACCACGGCTCGGTGGGCGACCGGCAGCTGGGCACCGAGAACCCGTCGACCAGGCAGACGGCCCCGGGCACGGCGACGCGCTCCAGGCTGCGGGCGAGCGCCGCCAGGTTGGTGACGTGGAGGCCCCGTGCGTCGATCCCGGGGCGCAGCGAACCGTGACCGCGACCCGAGCCGCCGCGCGCACCACCCGCGGGTAGAGCTCCTCCCGCTCCTCGCGGGCTGCGCAGCTTCGAATCGTCGAGCTCGGAGAGGGCGCGCCGGTCCCGGCGGCTCAGGGTCCGATAGTCGATCAGCACCGCCGCGGCCACCAGCGGTCCCGCCAGCGAGCCGCGTCCCGCCTCGTCGGCGCCGGCCACGAAGCGCGCCCCGAGCGAGCGGTCGAAGCGGAACAGGCGTGCGGCCCGGCGCCGCCGGCGTGCCCGGGCCCGGCCCGTGCTGCCGTTAGGGGATCCCGATCCGGTCGGGCGGCCAGTAGGTGAAGAAGGCCTCGCCGATGATCCAGTCTCGGGGGACTGGGCCCCAGAAGCGGCTGTCGTCGCTCGACCCACGGTTGTCGCCCATCATGAAGTAGTGATCGGGTGGAATGGTGATCTCCTGCGGCAAGTTGCAGTCGCTCCAGCCCTCCGCAGGGCCTGATGAAGTCCTCCTCGCCTCCACCCCGTCGACCACTGGATGTCCGTTGCGGATGCTGAGCGTGTCGCCGGGCCTGGCGACGATCCGCTTGATGAAGTTGGTGTCCGACTGCTCCTCGCGTGGGCTTCGGGCAGGGCTCTCCGGGCTCCAGCTCGACGCCGCACTGCTGTCCGTTCTCCGCGCCCGGCGGGCGGATGGAAGACGACGATGTCGCCGATCTCAGGATCGCTGAAGTGATAGCCGACCCGGTTCACCAGCACTCGCTGGCCGATGTCGAGGGTGGGCTCCATGGACTCCGACGGGATCTGGTAGGGCTTCACCACGAACGCCTGGATCAGCAGCGCCAAGCCGATCGCCAGGGCGACGATGACCACCAGCTCGACGAACGCGCCGCGCCCCGTTGTCGGCCTGGGGATCAGTTTTTCTCGATTCCTCGGACTCGATCCTCGGCAATCCTCGCCTGCGGCTCGGATTCCTCGGAGGCCTCGGGCTCAGGCGGCGCCTCCTCCTCGTCAGTGACCTCGGGCTCTTCGGGGCTCCGCGGCCACCGCGGCTGCGCTTGCCTCGGCGCTCCGAGGCTTCCTCGCCCTCGTCGCCCTCCTCGCCCTCCTCGCCTTCCTCGGCCGCCGGGACGCGACTCGGCCTCGCTCTGGGCGACGCCCTCCGAGTCGACCGCCTCGCCCTCGGCGGCCGTGATCACGAGCTCGTCCTCGATCCCCCAGCGGCGCTCGGCCACGCGGGCGCGCTTGCCGACCCGGCCCGCGCAGGTAGTAGAGCTTGGCTCGCCGTACGTCGCCCCTGGCGACCACCTCGAGCCGCTCGATCTTCGGCGAGTGGACGGGAAAGGTGCGTTCGACCCCGACGCCGAACGACTGCTTGCGCACCGTGAACGTCTCCCTGGCGCCGCTGCCGCGCCGGGCGATCACGACGCCCTCGAACACCTGGGTTCGGCGGCGGGTGCCCTCGACGACCTGGAAGTGGACGCGCACCCGGTCCCCGGGCGTGAACCGAGGCACCCGCCTCAGCTGACGCTGCTCGATGCTCTCGATGATCGTGCTCATGGGCTACTCGAGGGCGGCGCCTGGGCTCTTGCCGCCCGAGTGAGGCCGGAGACGACGCCTGACCGTTGGCGCACAACGGGCCTCCGATCAGCGAAGGCCCGCGCGGCCGCAGAATAGTAGCGGAGAGTGCTAGCCGTCAGTGGGGTCGTCCGCCCGCCGGCGGCTCTGCTCGAGCCGCCACTCGCGCACCCGCGCGTGATCGCCCGAGAGCAGCACCTCGGGCACGTCCCAGCCCCGGTACGACGCCGGCCGCGTGTAGTGGGGGTACTCGGGCGCCCCCTCGAGCGCCTCGCGAGAACGACTCCTCGACCGCGCTGTCGGCGTGCCCGAGGGCGCCGGGGAGCTTGCGGATCACCGCGTCGGCGACCACCATCGCCGCGAGCTCGCCGCCGGAGAGCACGTACGGGCCGATCGACAGGGCATCGGTCACCAGGTGCTCGCGAACGCGCTCGTCCACCCCTTCGTAGCGCCCGCACAGCAGGGCCAGCTCGCGGCTCGGCCGCCAGTTCGCTCGGCGAGCGCGTCGTCGAGCTGGCGGCCGGAGGCGGCAAGCAGGACGATCCGCCTGCCGCTGGCGGCGTCGCCGTAGGCGCGCGTTCAGCGCCGCGTCGACGACGTCGACCCGCAGCACCATCCCGGCGCCGCCGCCGTACGGGCGAGTCGTCGACCTGGCCTGCGCCCGAGCGGGGTCGTGTCGCGGTAGTCGAAGAAGCGGATCTCAGTGCCGCCCTGGAGCGCGTTGCGCACGTGGCGCTGCCCGAGGAACCACTCGAACCACTCGGGGAAGAGCGTGAAGACGTCAATCCTCAACGAACTCGACCAGGACCCGCCGCTCGGCGCGGGTCGAGGCGGCCTTGGTCACGGTGCGGATCGCGTTGGCGACCCGGCCCGCCCTTGCCGATCAGCCGGCCCAGGTCGTCGCCGCGCCACGCTGACCTCGAGCACCAGGTCCCCGTTCTCCTCCACCTCCTCGACCCGCACGGAGTCGGGGTCGTCGACCAGCGCCCGGGCGAGGAACTCGACCAGCTCCGCGCAGGCGTCGGCCATCCCTCTAGGAGCCCGTGGCCTCGATGTCCTTGGTGCGCAGCAGCCCCGCCACCGTGCGGGTCGGCTGGGCGCCGTGGGTCGAGCCAGTGCCGGGCGCGCTCGGCGTCGACCACGATCGTCGACGGGTCGGTCTGCGGGTTGTAGTGGCCGATCGTCTCGATCGTGCGACCGTCGCGCGGCGAGCGGCGGTCGGCGACGACGATGCGCCAGATCGGGTTCTTCCGCGACCCGACTCTCCTGAGCCTGATTCGTACGGCCATCTGCGGCGGACCAGGTTACATGCCTCGCATCAGCTGCTGCGGGTCGGGCATCTTGCCCTTCGCGAGCTGGGCCATCAGCTTGCGCATCTGCCCGAACTGCTTGACGAGCTGGTTCACCGCCTGCACGGTCGTCCCGGAGCCCTCGCGCGATTCGCTTGCGACGCGAGCCGTCGATCAGGTCCGGTTGCGCGCGCTCGTCGGGCGTCATCGAGAGGATGATCGCCTCGATCCGGTCGAGCTCGCGCTCGTCCATGTTCACCTGGCGCATCTGCTTCATCGCCTTGCCCATGCCGGGCATCAGCCCGAGGACGTTGGACAGCGGGCCCATGCGCCGCACCTGGCGCATCTGCTGGAGGAAGTCCTCGAGGGTGAACTGCTGGCGCCGGATCTTGCGCTCCAGCTCCTCGGCCTGGTCGGCGTCGGAGACCTCCTCGGCCTTCTCGATCAGCGACAGCATGTCGCCCATGCCGAGGATCCGGCTGGCCATGCGCTCGGGGTGGAAGCGCTCCAGCTGGTCGAGCTTCTCGCCCACCGACGCGTACAGGATCGGCTTGCCGGTCACCGCCTTCACGGACAGCGCCGCGCCGCCGCGGGCGTCGCCGTCGAGCTTCGTCAGCAGCACGCCGTCGAAGTCCACCCGCTCGGCGAACGACTCGGCCACGTTCACCGCGTCCTGGCCGGTCATCGCGTCGAGCACCAGGAGGACGTCGTGGGGCTTGGTGCGCTTGCGAATCGCCGCCAGCTCGTCCATCAGCTCCTCGTCGATGTGCAGGCGACCCGCGGTGTCGACGATCAGCACGTCCTCGCCCGGCGGCGCGAGCCTGGCCCAGCGCCCACTCGGCGATCTCGACCGGGTCGCGCTCGGTGCCCTGCTCGTAGACCGTCGGCCCCGGCGCGCTTGCCGACCGTCACCAGCTGCTCGACGGCGGCCGGGCGCTGCGTGTCGCAGGCGACCAGCGCGACCTGCTTGCCCTCCTTGGCGAGGTGCTTGGCGAGCTTCGCGCAGGCGGTCGTCTTACCCGAGCCCTGGAGCCCGGCCATCAGGATCACGGTGCGGGCCCGAGCTGGCGAAGGCGAGGTCGCGGCTGGCGCCGCCCATCAGCGCCGCCAGCTCCTCGTTGACGATCTTCACCACCTGCTGGCCGGGGTTGAGGCTGTCGAGGACCCCGGCCCCGAGGCAGCGCTCCTTGACCTGGGAGGTGAACTGCTTGACGACCTTGAAGTTGACGTCGGCCTCGAGCAGCGCGAGGCGGATCTCGCGCATCGCCCGGTCGACGTCCGCCTCGGTCAGCTTGCCGCGCGAGCGAACGCCGGAGAGCGTCTCCTGGAGACGGTCGGACAGCTGATCGAACATCAAGCCAGCTTAGAGCCCTTACACAATGAACCTCGCTGCCGGCTACTCGCCCAGCAGCGCGGCGGCGAACTCGCGGGCATCGAACGGTCGCAGGTCCTCGAGCCCCTCGCCGATCCCGATCAGCTTCACCGGGAGGCCCAGCTCAGAGGCGATCGCCAGCGCGATGCCGCCCTTGGCGGTCCCGTCGAGCTTGGTCAGCACGACGCCGGTCAGATCGACGGACTCGGCGAACACCTGCGCCTGCCGCAGGCCGTTTTGGCCGGTGGTGGCGTCGATCACGATCAGCGACTCGTGCGGGGCGCCCTCCAGCCGCTTCGCCGCGACCCGCCGCACCTTGGCCAGCTCCGCCATCAGGTTGGCGTCGGTGTGCAGGCGGCCGGCGGTGTCGGCCACCACCACGTCGACGCCGCGCGACTGGGCCGCGGCGATCGCGTCGAAGATGACGGCGCCCGGATCGCCGCCCGGAGTCCCGCGCACGATCTCGGCCCCGGCGCGCTCGGCCCAGGCCTCGAGCTGCTCGATGGCGGCGGCGCGGTAGGTGTCGGCCGCGGCGACGATCACCGTCAGGCCGAGCTCGTTTCGCAGATGCCAGGCGAGCTTGCCGATCGTGGTCGTCTTGCCCGTGCCGTTGACGCCCACCACCATGACCACCGCGGGGCGGCTTGACAAGTCGATCCGGGCCTCGCCGGGGCCGGCGACCTCGGCGAGCAGCTCGACCAGACGCTCGCGCACCGCGCCGGCGTCCGCGACGCTGCCCGCGTCCACCTCGGCCTCGAGCCGCCCGACGACGTCGGCCGTGGTCCGCGCCCCCACGTCCGCGAGGATCAGCGCCTCCTCGAGGCGCTCCCAGGCCTCGTCATCGAGCCGCTCGAAGAGGCTCGATGAGAGCTCCGCCTGGAGCGCCCGCCGGCTCTTCGACAGGCTGTCGCGAAGGCGGCGCCAGGAGGTGGCCATGGCGCGCCACCTTATCCAGGCGGCTCAGGCCGCCTCGGCGGCCTCGGCGGCCCCAGCCTCGTCTTCCCCCTCGTGCGAGAGGCGGCGGGAGACGACCTTGGTGGCGCCCCCCTTGCCCATGCTGACCCCGTAGAGCACGTCGGCGGCGTCCATGGTCCGCTTCTGGTGGGTGACGATCACGAACTGGGCCCTGCCCGAGAAGCGTCGCACGAGCTGGAGGAAGCGATCGATGTTCGCATCGTCCAGCGCCGCCTCGACCTCGTCCAGGATGTAGAAGGGCGAGGGGCGGGCGAGGAAGACGGCGAACACGAAGGCGAGCGCGACCAGCGCCTTCTCGCCTCCTGAGAGCAGCGACAGGCGGCGGGTGGCCTTGCCGGCTGGGGTGACCTCGATCTCGACGCCATCACCAGTGCCGGCCGCCTCATCAATGCCCGCAGCGTCCTCGTCTTCGACTCCGGGCGCTGCGGGGTCGGTGGCAGGCTCGCCGCCCTGAGCCGCCTCGTCGGTGGCTTCGCCTCCGAGCACCAGGCGGGGGCCGGGCTCGCCGACCAGGCGCAGGCGGCCGCGGCCGCCGGGGAAGAGGTGCTCGATCAGCTCCTCGAAGTTTCGCTGGGTCGCCTCGAAGGTCTCCTCGAAGGCGGCGCGGATCTTGCGGTCGGTGTCGCGGATCAGGCCCTGGAGCTCCGACAGCGCCGACTCCAGGTCCTGGCGCTGCTCCTCCAGCTCGCCCACGTGAGCCGAGCGCGTCGGAGTACTCCTGCTCGGCGAGCGGGTTCACAGGGCCCAGCGCCTCGCGGCGCCGCGCCACGCGCTCGAGCTTTCGCTCGATCTCCTCGCGCTCGGATTCGCTCAGGGCCTCGCTCGCGGGCTCTATCTCGCGGCCCAGCCGAGGGGCGATCCGATCCAGCTCCGCTGCGGCCTCGTCGCGCCGATCGCGCAGGTGCGTCGCGCGAACCTCGGCCTCGGTCACCGACTCGCCCATCGCATGCAACCTGGACTGGAGCTCCGCCTCCGCCTGAGAGCAGGCGCGCAGCTGTGTGGTCACCTCGTCGGTGTCGTGCTGGTCGAGCATGCGGCGCTCGAGCCCAGCGGCGCGCTCACCGACGGCGGCCCGCGCTTCGGCCGTCGCCTCGAGCAGCCCGTCGAGCCGCTCCAGGAGCCCGGTCGCCGCCCGCACGCGGCTCTCCAGCGAGTCCTGCTGGCGCCGGCCCAAGAGCTCCTCCACCCGCCGTGCGCCGTGCGCCGCGCGCTCGGACGCCTCGCGAACCTTCGCCACCTCGGCGGCCCGCACGCTCGCGCCGTCCGCCGCCCGGGCGCGCTCCAGGGCCTGGCCCGCCGCCTCGAGCGCCGAGGAGATCCGCCCCAGCCCCGAGCCCACGGGGTCATCGCCCACGCCGTCGCCGCTTGCAGGAGCCTCGTCGGCGAGCGCGCCGAGCGCGGCGCGGCGCCGCTCGAGCTCCCCCGCCAGCTCGGCGCGGCGAACCGACAGCGCCTCGGCGCGGACGCTGAGCCGCTCGTGAGCGGCTCGCAGGGCCGTCAGCCGGCCCCAGACTTCGGTTCGCTGGCGATCGCGATGGGCGAGCCGCTCCTCGATCTCGGTGCGGCGGCGGTTGATCTTCGCCTGCTCGGCCTCGACGCCCTGGCGCGCCTCCCGGGCCTTTGCCGCGTCGCGCTCGGCGCCCTCGAGCTCGCTCGAGTGCAGGCGGAGCTCGTCCGTCAGCAGGCTCGCGCGCAGCTCCCCGGCCTCCCGCTCGAGGCGGGCCTGGATGTCCGCCGCCTGCGCCTGGCGCTTCAGCGGGCGCAGCCGGCTGCGCGCCTCGCGCTCCACGTCGAGCGCCCGGTCGAGGTTGTCCTGGGTGCGCTCGAGCTTCAGCTGCGCCCGCCGGCGGCGCTTGCGATGCTTGCCGAGCCCGGCCGCCTCCTCGACCAAAAGCCGCCGATCGCGGGGCTTCGAGTGGACTATCTCCTCCACCCGGCCCTGGCTGATCACCGAGTGCATCTCGCGTCCGAGGTTCGCGTCAGCGAGGACCTCGATCACATCGACAAGCCGGCAGCGCGCGCCGTTCAGCCTGTACTCGCCCTCGCCGCTGCGCTCCATCCGGCGCCTGATCGAGATCTCCGAGAACTCGCTCCCCGCCGCCTCGCCATCCGAGTTGTCCAGCACCACCTCGACCTCGGCATAGCGGCGGGGCGACTGCGCCTCGCCGCCAGCGAAGATCATGTCCTGCATGGTCTGGCCGCGGACCGCGAGCGGGCTCTGCTCCCCGAGGGCCCAGAGCACCGCGTCGGTGATGTTCGACTTGCCGCAGCCGTTCGGGCCGACGACCACGCTGACGCCGGGAGAGAACACGAGCCGAGTGCGCTCCGCGAAGGACTTGAAGCCCTTGATCGTGATCGAGCTCAGGTGCATGGAATCGGCTGCGCGGCCCCAGATAGGCTCGCTGTCGGATCGGACGGTCTTCTGTTTCGTCGCCTCGGGCCGGCTTCCTACCGCCCTCGACGCTCCAGCGCCTCGGCCGCGGCGGCCTGCTCGGCGGCCTTCTTGCTCCGCCCCTCGCCCCTCCCTATTTCCTCTGCGTCGCTCAGCGCGGCGACCTCGAAGCTGCGGTCGTGGGGCGGGCCCGTCTCCTGGACGACCTCGTAGCTTACGTGGGCGCCCTCACGGGCGAGCTGCTCTTGCAGGGCGGACTTGAAGTCCAGCAGGGTCTCGGACGCCAGCTCGACCTGGGGTGCGAAGGCAGCCGCCGTAGCCTCGGCGGTGACCTGGAAGCCATGGTGCAGGTAGCAGGCGCCGATCATCGCCTCGCAGACGGAAGCCACCGCGCGCTCCGAGCCCAAAAGCGCCTCCGCGTCGATCCCGCCCTCGGGGTCCGGTGGGGCCGCCTCGCGCAGCTTTGCCGGCAGGCCAAGTGCCTCGGCGACCTCGACGCAGGCGCGCCCGCTGACCGCCTGGCCGTGGACCTTGGTCAGCCTGCCGATGTCCGCCCGCTCGAAGCGCCGATACAGGTGCTCGGCCACCGCCAGCCCGAGAACGCCGTCGCCCAGGAAGGCAAGCCGGCCGTAGGAGTCGGCCCGATGGTCGACCCAGGAGGAGTGAGTGACGGCTCTGCGCCGCAGATCGTCGGGCAGCGACTCGATCAGCTCCGCGAGCCGTTCCGGACCCTCGGCCTGGCGCCGTTCGGCGCGCCCGGCCGAGCCTGCGAATCCCCAGGGACACGCCCGCCGCGCGCTAGCGATCGCCCAGCCGCTGGACGACGAAGTCCACGGCTTGGCCTACGTTCTCGATCTTCGCCGCCTCCTCCTCGGAGATGCTGACCCCGTAGGTGTCCTCCAGCTCCATCACCAGCTCGTAGAGGTCCAGCGAGTCGGCGTCGAGGTCGTCGCGGAACCGAGTGGACTCACCGATCCCGTCAAGCGGCACCTCGAGCTCGGCCGACAGGTGCTCCCGCACCTTGACCAACACGTCCTCGCGGCTCGGCCCATCGTTGCTCACAGCTCCTTCCTATCACGCATCCCGGCCGGCGGCGACGAGCCGCGCAACCCGCCGCGGGTCATGCCGGCACGCCCCAGCAGCTTGGCGGTTCGCTCCACGGCGCCCACCTCGACGGTCCGCGCCGCGAGCCGCACCGCATTGGCGATGCCCTCGGGCCCGGAGCTGCCATGTCCCACGACGGCGACGCCGCGCAGCCCGAGCAGGATCGCGCCGCCCGTCGCGTCGGGGTTGAGCTGGCGGCGCAAGCCACCCAGCGAGGGGCGAAGCAGGAGCCCGCCCGCGGCCGCCACGGGCCCGGAGCGGGCCGCGGCCCGCACCGCCTCGGCGACGGTCTTCGCCGTTCCCTCGATCGTCTTCAGGACCACGTTGCCGGTGAACCCGTCGGTCACGATCACCTCGGCCACCCCGCCCAGCAGGTCCCGGCCCTCGATGTTCCCCGTGAAATCGAGCCCCTCGGCACCGGCGAGCCTGGCGTGCGCCTCGACCACCTCTGCCGAGCCCTTGGTCGCCTCCTCGCCGACCGACAGCAGCGCCACCCGCGGTTGTGCGATCCCGAGCACCGCCTCGCTGAAGGCGGCGCCGAGGTAGGCGAACTGCACCAGGTCTTGGGCCCTGGCGTCGGTGTTCGCCCCCACGTCGAGCAACAGCACGGGCGGCCCCTCGCGACCAGGGACGAGCAACTGGAGGGCGAGCGCGGGTCGGCGCACACCCTGCATGCGTCGCAGCGCGAACAGGGCGGCGGTCATCGTCGCCCCGGTGGAGCCGGCGCTCGCCATCGCCTGGGAGCGTCCCTCGGCGACGTCCCGCGCGGCGAGGACGACCGAGGCCTGCGGCCGGGAGCGCACCGCGGCAACCGGCTCCTCGGCGTTGGTTATCTCCTCGGTGGCGGGCACCAGCTCCGCGCCGCCGATCCCCTCCACGGCGGCCAGGGTGGCGGGGTCGCCGAAGACGCGCAACCGGATCCCGTCGGCCGCGGCGGCTCGGGCGCCGGCCACGATTGCCTCGGGCCCTCGCTCGGCGCCACAACCGTCGAGGGCCACAGTCGGCACCTAGTAGACCTTCCCGCTCCTCACTCGCTACTCCTCGGCCTCCGCAGTCTCCCTGGGGGCCGCCTCGGCGATCTCGTGCTCGATCACCTCGCGCCCCGCATAGGTCCCGCAAACCGGGCAGACCCGATGCGGCAGCCGCGGGCTGTGGCAGCGTGGACACTCGTTCAGCCGCGGCGCGCTCACCTTGTGGGTGGCGCGGCGCTTGTCGCGGCGCGTGCGCGAGGTCCTCTTCTTCGGGACGGCCATCTGGAGCGAGGATGGTAGCGGCGGCGGTCAGCCGTAGACGCTGCGCTCCCAGACCTCGAGCAGGGCGTCGAGCAGCTTCGGATCGTCCAGGCTCCCGCCGCTCGCCACCTGCTGGTAGCAGGCGCGCTCCGTCATCCAGACCAGTGCGAAGGCCTTGCCGGCGGCCCGGCTTGGCCCCTCGCCCTCTTCCGCGAGCCGCCGCTCGGTGGCCTCGATGAACCTCCCGACCAGGGTCCGCCAGAACTCGCCCACCTGCTCGTCGTAGGTCGAGGCCTCGACCACGGCTCGCAGGAGGTCGGCGTGGTCGCGGTAGGTGCCCAGGATGTCGGTGAGCGCTACGCGCAGCCCTCGCCGCCCGTCGGCTCCCGACCACCAGCGGTCGGCCTCGTCGTAGAGCTGGGCGGCGACCGACTCGGTCGCCCTCATCAGCAACTCGCGCTTGTCGCGAAAGTAGACGTAGAAGGCGGTGCGCGAACGTCCCGCCGCGGCCGAGATCTGCTCCACCGAGAGGTCCGCGTAGGAGCTTCCCCGGGCAAGCAGCGACTCGGTCGCGGCCACGAACGCCGCCTCCGCCTCGCGCCGCCGCTCGGCGGCCTCAACTCCCTTCGACAGCACCGCCACCCGGCCATGGTAATCGCTCGCTGTCGATTTGTCAGACATAGCGTCCTGACAGGGTGTCAGCGGGGTGGTAGCCTGCCGCAGGCCCTTTGAGTCGGGCGCCGAGCCGCCTGGGCGCGCCCGCAATCCAACCGGAAGGAGCAGCCATGGCAGCCACCCTCCTCGATCTCACCCAGCAGGGCGACGTCGCCACGATCTCAGACGAATCGAAGCTCGACAGGGTGCAGCTGCTCAGCCCGCAGCAGCTCTATGAGCTCTGGGAGCGCCAGCAGTGGCTCTCCCAGGAGATCGACTTCTCCCAGGACAGGGACGACTGGGCCAACCTCACGGAGGAGGAGCGGGAGTGGTTCGTGTGGGGGATGTCGGCGTTCTTCCTTGGCGAGGAGCGGGTGACGACCCAGTTCTCCGGGCTCGTGATGGCCTACGAGGACGAGCAGGAGGAGGCCTTCCTGACCACCCAGCAGGTCGACGAGGCGCGGCACATGCAGTTCTTCGACCGCTTCTACCGCGAGGTCGTGGGATTGGCCGACGCTGACATCTCCGAGCGCCTGGCGAGGGTGCGCGAGAACGTCAACGATGCCTTCGTGAAGCTGTTCGACGAGGAACTGGTGGAGTCGCACCGGCGGCTGGTCGCCGACCCGAGCAACGTCGAGGCGAAGGTCGACTTCATAACCGCCTACCACATGGTGATCGAGGGAACGCTGGCGCTGACCGGTCAGTGGACGATCACCGACTACTGGGAGAAGACCGGCAAGATGCCCGGCTTCCTGGAGGGCTTCAAGAACGTCGCCCGCGACGAGCATCGCCACGTCGCCTACGGCTGCTGGTACCTGAAGGAGGCCTGCGCCAAGAGCGGCGCCTTGGCGGACCGCGTGCGCGCCACGCTCCAGGAGCTGCTCCCGATCGCCAGCGGCGTGCTGGTGCCGCCCGGGCAGGACCCGAACGACTGGGAGCTGCTCGGCTACACCTCCGAGCAGGTGAACAGCTTCGCCTTCACGGCGCTGACGAGGCGCCTGAAGGTGATCGGGGTGCCGCTGGTGGCCCCGGAGCCCGCGCCCGCCTGAATCGACCCGGCGACTTCGCCGCTAGCCCCGAGCCCAGCTCCCGTAGCTTCGCCCAGCGGGGGTCCGGCGGCGGGCGTGATCGTGCTCGGCCGGATCGGTGTCGTTGAGCGAAACGCCGCAGACCGGGCATAGGCCCCTGCACTCGGGCCGGCACAGAGGCTGGAGGGGAAGGGCGAGCGCCAGGGCGTCGTGGGCCCAGGAGCTCAGGTCGAGCTCGTCGCCCTCGATGTAGGGGCTGCGCAGCTCCTCGTCGGAGGTCCCCGGGTGGTCGACCTCGCGGCCGTCGACCTCCACCGCGACGTCGGCGCCCTCCAGAGCAGCGCATGCACGGCCCGTAGACGTGAGCGGTGAACCGCATCCGCACCGCGTAGCCGGCCGCCGTCCGCGACAGGTCCAGGCGGGCCTGCACGGAGTCGCCGGCGACCGCATAGCACTCGCCGCCAAGCTCGAGCTGCCCGGGGTCGGCCTCCACGTCGAGGCGGCGCCCCTCGCCGGGCCGCAGGGCGAAACGTGCCAGGTCGATGCTGTGATATCCCGACGGCACTGGAGATCCGAGGTTAGCGTGACCCCCCAGTTCCATTCCGACCCCGATACCTACCTGGACCGCATCCGCTCGGCTTTTCCGGGCTACGACGAGCTGCAGGACGCCGCGATCAACGCGACCCCGCTGGCCCCGGCCCGGGTCCTGGAGCTGGGAATCGGGACCGGCGAGACCACCAGGCGACTCCTGGAGCGCTACCCGGATGCCGAGGTGACCGGCCTCGACGCCAGCCCGGAGATGGTCTTCCGGGCTCGTGAGATGGGCATCGAGGTCCGGCTGGCGAGGATGGAGGACCCGCTTCCGGACGGCCCTTGGGACCTTGTCCTCGCGGTGCTCGCGGTCCACCACCTGACCGGAGGGCAGAAGCGCGACCTCTTCCGCCGGGTCAGGGAGCAGTCGCGGTCGCTGGTGCTGGGCGACCAGGTGGAGGCGGCCGAGCACGCGCTCGATCCCGAGCCGGGCGTGGACTTCCTCGAGCGGGCCGAGGACCTCGCGGAGTGGTGCGGCGGCGAGACCGTCTGGGAGGCAGGCGACCTGGCGGTGATCCGCGCCGTCTACGAGTGAAAAAGAGCCCGCGCTGTGGCGGGCTCTTTCGAGGCCGCCTCGAAGGGAGCGGCACTCGCCTGTTGTCGAAAGCGTACCGCCCGCGCCATACGATCCGCCGACCCCGCGACCGAGGAGGAGCCAGATGCCCGACAAGCTGCTGTACGAAAAGCGCGACCGGATCGCCCGCCTGACCATCAACCGGCCCGAGGCGCGCAACGCGATCGACCCGGACGTGCACCGGCTGATGATCGAGGCGTGGGCCGACTTCCGCGACGACGACTCGGTGGACGTGGCGATCCTGACCGGCGAGGGCGAGGCGTTCTGCGCCGGCGCCGACCTGAAGACCTACATCCCGGCGATCATCGAGGAGGCGAGCCCCAGCCGCCTGCGGGAGATCGCCGAGCTGGGGCTGAACGGCTTCACCCGCGGCATGCACCGGATCTACAAGCCGATCATCGGCGCGGTCAACGGCTGGGCGCTGGCCGGCGGCCTGGAGACGGCAATGGCCTGCGACATCCGGATCGCATCGGAGCGCGCCATGTTCGGCTCCTTCGAGGCGCGGCGCGGCTTTCACCACGGCGACGGCGGCCTGGTGAGGCTGGTCAACACCTGCGGCGCCGGGGTCGCCATGCAGATGCTCCTCACCGCCGAGCCGATCGACGCCCAGCGCGCCCTGCAGTGCAACATGGTCAGCAAGGTCGTCCCGCACGAGAAGCTGATGGAGGAGGCGGAGCTGGTCGCCCGCCAGATCCTCCGCAACTCCCAGGCCGCGGTGCGCTCGGCGAAGCAGACCATCCTCGACGTGATCGGCCAGCCGCTCGACTTCCAGCTCCGCACCGAGGCTTGGAACGCCTACACCTGCGCCGACCCGGAGGAGACGAAGGCGCTCCTGGAGCGCTTCTACGAGAAGACGGACGCCGGGCGGGCCGGGACGCACGAGACGGCGCTCGAGTAGCCGTCACGACCCCGGCTCGCGCCACATCTGCCACAGGGTGGGGCCGCCCGAGGGGAGGTTGAACTCGCCGGTGACCTGAAAGCCGTGGCGCTCATACAGCGCGCGGCTGCGCGGGGTGCTTGCCTCCAGGTAGGCGGGCGTTCCGTCAGCGTCGAGGGTCTCGAGCGCCGGGTGCATCAGCTTGGAGCCCATGCCCCTCCCCTGCCACTCGGGGGCGACGCCCATGATCGCCAGGTACCAGTGGGGCGGCTTGCGCGGATGCCTTCCCTCCATTCGCATCCTGGCGCGGAGCGCCAGCGCCAGCCGCCTGCCGAATACCCTGACCATCGCGGGCGCTTCCCGCGCGGTCACCGTAACCGGAACCCGCCAACCCTCCGGCGGCGCCCAGATCGCCCCGCCAACCACCTCGTCCGTGGTCCAGACGAGCCCGTGCGAGAGGGCGACCCCGCGCAGCTCGGTCTCGAAGAACAGCCTCAGGCGACGCGTGCGGTCGCTCGCGTGTGGCAGCAGATGCGACCACCCGGGGTCGGTCTGGAAGGCGTGCGCGAGGGCGTCGGCGAGGCGCGGAACGTCCTCGAGTGACGCCTTGCGAATCGTTTAGCCGACCTCGGCTGGCTCTTCCTCGCGCCCGGCGAGGCGGTCGCGACCGCGGCGAACGGCGGCGAGGAACTTCTCGAGGTTGACCTCGAGGGTGGAGAGAATCTCGTCGGCGTAGTCCTCGGCGCCGAGCCGGATCGAGCGCTCGGTCTCGCGAGCGTCCTCGATGATCTCCTCGGCGGCGCGCTCCGCCTGCTTGTAGACCTCCTCGTCGGAGATCAGGCGCGCCTGCTGATCGCGCGCCTCCTTGACGACGCGCTCCGCCTCGCGCTTCGCCTCGGCGAGCATCTCCTGGCGCTCCTTGACGATCCAGCGGGCCTGCTTGATCTCCTCCGGGATCGTCGCCCGCATCTGATCGAGGAGGTCGTAGATCTCCTCACGGTCGACTCGAACCTGATCCGTGAGCGGCACGGGCCGCGCGTTGTGGATCAGGTCATCGAGCTTGTCGATGAGAACCAGTACGTCCATGAGAATCGTGAAAGCTTACGCGGAGCGGCGGAAACGCGTGCACATAGTCGTGATTTCGCCTCCGAATTGCAAGCTCCCGCCCGCGCGTGAAGATCCCCCCTACCGCCCCAGGCGCTCGGCCAGGGCCTCGGCTACGGGCGCCGGCACCAGGTCGGAGACGTCGCCGCCAAAGGTGGCCATCTCCTTGACGCCGGTCGAGGAGAGGAAGCTGTAGTCGGTCGAGGCGATGATGTAGACCGACTCGATCTCCGGCGCCAGCTTTCGGTTCAGCTGGTTCATCTCGAACTCGTACTCGAAGTCGGAGATCGCGCGCAGGCCCTTGACGATCGCCCCTGCGCCGTGCTGGCGGGCGAAGTCGACCAGGAGGATGGAGAAGACCTCGACCTCGACGTTGGCATGAGCCGCCACCGCCTGCTTCAGGAAGGCCATTCGCTCCTCCGCGGTGAACACCGTCTGCTGCTTACGGGTCGGCTGGTTGACGACACCGACGACGACGCGGTCGAACACGTTCGCGGCCCTGCCGATGATGTCGAGGTGCCCGTTGGTGACCGGGTCGTAGGTACCGGGGCAGACCGCCACACGCCCGTCGCTCATCGGGCGCCCGCCCGGTGAATCCGGATCAGGGTGTCGCCGTAGCGGCGCTCAGCGTCGAGCGGCAGCGACAGCTCGAGCGGGTAGCGCGCCGCGCTTTCGCAGATCAAGCGGCCGCCTTCGGCGAGCCGTCCTGGGATGAGCGAGTCGAGTTCCCCCGCAAGACGGTCGGCGAGTCTATAGGGCGGGTCGCAGAAGATCAGGTCGAAGCGTAGCCGCGAGCGTCGCAGATAGCGCCGGGCGTCGGATCGGACGACCTCCGCGCGGCGGTCCAGGCCGAGCTCGCTCACGTTGCGCCGGGCAAGCAAGACGTTGGTGTCGACCAGGGTCGCCCGGCCGGCACCCCGGGAGAGGGCTTCGATGCCCAGTGCCCCGGTGCCGCAGAACAGATCGAGGACGCTGGCCCCGCCGACCTCGCCGAGGATCGCGAACAGCGACTCCCGCACTCGGTCCGCGGTCGGCCGAACGACCGCCGAGCGGCGCGGCGGCGCGGCCAGGCGCCGTCCCTTGAGCTCGCCGGCTACGACCCTCATCTACGCGGCGATCGGCTCGGCCCGCTCGTCGCCGAAGCGCTGGCGGGCGGCCTGGAGCAACGGCCCCAGTTCGGGCGCCTCCAGCGACCCGTACCGGTCGAGCAGCTCGATCAGCTCGCGCCGCGCCTCGGTGAGAAGCGCAACGTCGTCGGGAAGCTCCGCTACCCGGAACCTCGGCAGGCCGTGCTGTCTGGTGCCGAGGATCTCCCCCTCGCCTCGCAGCGCCAAGTCGACCTCGGCCAGCTTGAAGCCGTCGCGCTCGGTCTCGATCGCCGCCAGACGCCGATGGGCGAGCTCCGAAGCGGCGTCCGCAAACAGGATGCAGTGCGAGGCATGCTCGCCGCGCCCCACCCGGCCGCGAAGCTGATGGAGCTGGGAGAGCCCGTAGCGCTCTGCCCCCTCGACCAGCATCACGGTCGCGTTGGCGACGTCGATCCCCACCTCGATCACGCTCGTCGCCACCAGCACGTCGGTCTGCCCGGCGGCAAACCGCTCCATCGCGGCCTGCTTTTCGCGAGCTGGCATCTGCCCGTGCAGCAGGCCGACCTCGACGTCGGCGAACTCGCCGGCGCGCAGACGGTCGGCCTCCTCGGCCGCGGCCTTGGCCTCGAGCTTCTCTGAGCCCTCGACCAGCGGACAGACGACGTACGCTTGGCGGCCCTCTCGCAGCCTCTGGCGGATGAACTCATAGGCGCCGGCCCTCTTCTCCTCCGCCACCACCCAGGTCTCGACCGGCTTTCGCCCCGCCGGCAGCTCGCGAAGGACGGTGGTGTCCAGATCGCCGTAGGCAGTCAGCGACAGGGTCCGCGGGATCGGCGTCGCGGTCATGTGGAGGGTGTGCGGCGCCGCCTCACGGGGGCCCTTGGCGTCCAGCGCGGCGCGCTGGCGAACGCCGAAGCGATGTTGCTCGTCGACCACGCAGACCGCGAGCCGGTCGAACGCGACGTCGGCCTCGATCAGGGCGTGGGTCCCCACCACCATCCCGAGCTCGCCGGAAGCGAGCCGGCCAAGCGCCTCACGACGCCGCGCCGCCGGCGCCGCGCTTGTCAAGAGTGTGAAGGAGACCGGCTGATCCGCCAGCAGCCGGTCGAGGGTCGCCGCGTGCTGCTCGGCGAGCGTCTCCGTCGGCGCCATCAGCGCCGCCTGGAAACCCGCCTCGACGGCGCGCAGCATCGCGCACGCGGCGATCACGGTCTTGCCGGATCCGACTTCTCCCATCAGCAGGCGCTGCATGGGGAGCTCGGACGCCAGGTCGGCGTCGATCGCCTCGATCGCACTCCGTTGGTCGCCCGTGAGCTCGAAGGGCAGCGACTCGAGCCAGCGGGCGACCAGCTCGCCCGGGGCGCCCAGGGCGATGCCGGGCCAGCTCGCCTGGCGTCCCTGGCGCCGCGCGGCGAGCGCCGCCTGGTGCAGGAAGAGCTCCTCGAAGGCAAGCCGATCCCGGGCCCGTTCGGCCTCCCCGAGGCTGTCCGGAAAATGGGCGATCGCCAGCGCATCGCCGGCGCCCGCCAGACCTCGGCGGGCGCGAAGCTCCGCCGGCAGCGGCTCGAGCGCGTGGCGCGCCAATGGCCCCACCTGCCACGCCCACTCCCGCAGCTTCTGGGCGCGCAGCCGCTCCGAGGCCGGATGGACCGGGACGATGCCGATCGTGTGCAGGCCCGCCGGGCCCGCTGCCGCACCGCCCTGCGCCATCCCGTTGCCGCCCGCCAGGAACTCGTGCGCCTCGACCCGAAACCCGGAGCGGTCGAGCTTGCCGTAGGCGAGCAGCCGAGTTCCGGCTTGCAGGCGATCCGCCAGCCAGGCCTGGTTGAACCAGACCGCCTTAGCGGGGCCCGACTCGTCCGCCACCGTCGCCTCGACGATCACCAGGCCTCGGCGGCGGGTCCGCCGCAGGCGCACCGAGCGCACCTCGACCTCGACCGTCGCCTGTTCCCCGATCCGCAGCTCGGACAGCTGGCGGGGCTCGGCACGGTCCCGGTAGGAGTGCGGGACGTGCAGCAGCATCTCGCCGAGGGTCTCGATGCCGAGCTCGGCCGCCGCGGCCGCCAGCCGGGGACCGGCACCGCGAAGCGTGGTCAACGGAGCCTCGAGCACGCTCGGGCGGGGCGCCGAGCGAAGCGCCGCCGAGCGAAGGCGTTCACGGTCCTGGGGCTCGCGCGTGGCGAAGCCCACCGGGGCGGCGGGCGCGACCGCGCCTGGAGGGTCGGACCGACGCGCCACCGCACTGCTCATCGCCCCAAGGCTACGGCGGTGCGAGGCCGGAACCCGCCCGGCTAGCTCGGCGCCAACTAACTTTCACTGCCATGGGCCGGATCGAGGACAGGCTCACGGAGCTTGGGCTGGCGTTGCCGAGGCCGTTCGCCGCCCCCCCAGGGGTCGAGTTCAAGTTCGACCTGGTCCGGGTCAGCGGCGGGGCCGCCTACGTCTCCGGCCACCTGCCCACCGACGGCGCCGAGGTCCTGATCCGGGGCAAGGTCGGCGACGAGCTGACCGTCGAGCAGGGTTACGAGGCCGCGCGCCTCACCGGGCTCGCCGTCCTTGCTTCGCTGAAGCGGGAGCTGGGCGAGCTGGATCGCGTCAGCGGCTGGGTGAAGGCGCTGGGGCTCGTCAACTGCTCGCCGGGCTTCAGCAAGATGCCGGCGGTGATCAACGGCTTCTCGGAGCTGATCCTGGAGCTCTGGGGCGACGCGGGACGTCACGCTCGCTCGGCGATCGGGGCCGCAGAGCTTCCCTTCAACGTCCCGGTCGAGGTCGAGGCCGTGGTCGAGGTCAAGTAACGGGCTCAGGCAGGACTCGCTCCGGCCTGCGGTGGCGCCGGAACATCTCCTCGACCCACCGGTAGCCGGCACGGTCCGCGAGCGGGGCGCGGAAGCGCTCGTAGCCTGCCGGGGGCTCTACAGGCGGCCCCTCCGGGGGGAAGGCGAGCGGATAGAGCAGCGAGGCCGCGGTCAGGTCGGCGACGCTGAAGCGGTCGCCCACCAGATACTCGTTGCCGTCCAGCTCAGCCTCCAGACGGTCGAGGGCCGCCAGCACCTTGCCCCGCGCCAGCTCTGCGGACTCGGTTGAGCTGACGCGGTAGCGCAACCTGGCGAAGGCCGATGCATAGCGGGCGGTCACAGCGGCAGCACCCTGCAACCGGCGGAGCGGCGCCGGAATGTCCGGCGTCACCACCTTTGCAAGCTGCTCGGGGTCGCGCGTCGCCTCGTGCCAGACGAGCAGCCGGATCGGGGGACCCAGCTCCTCGTCGAACCACTCTTCCAGCTCCAGCGCCCGGCGTCGCTCCTCCGGGTCCTCGGGGTAAAGCGGGGGCTCCGGAAAGCGCTTCTCGAGCGCTGCGATGATCGCCGTCGAGTCGCCAACGCTATCCCCGTCGAGCTGGAGCACGGGGAAGGTCTTGTGCCTGCCGCGCGTCAGCGCCAGCGCGATCAGCATGTGGACCCCTGGCGGCGGCGTCCGGACCTCGTGCTCGACCCCCTTGTAGGCGAGCGCCCAGCGGGCCTTCTCGCTGTAGTGAGAGATCCTGATCTGCCACAGCACGGGCTTCGATCCGGCCACCATGGGTCACCCTATCCTCGTGTGCTCGCCGTCGACGTGAAGCTCGGAGAGCTCGAGCCAGACCAGGGTCGGGAAGGGCAGCGAACGGTTGCCCGGGCGAATCGGACGCACCCAGCGGCGGGTCGGGAAGACGAGCCCACCCGCCTGCGCGTGGTCGGCGCAGCAGTGGGCCGCGCTTGCCCATCGCCCGACGACCTCCGCGACGTAGTCGTGGCGGCGGAGCAGGCCCTGCGCGTCGAAGTAGAAGCTCTGGCGTCGCGAGTGCGTGTCGAGCCCGTCGGGGAAGCTGGCCTCGAGGCGCCGCCAGCTCTCCCCCTCCTCCTCCCAGGAATCGCCCTCGCTCACCTCGACGCCGTCGCGGGTCAGGAGGAGCGGCGTGGTCAGGTAGTTCCACATCGCATAGCCCGCGAAGTAGGCCGAGTCCAGAGCGTCCCAGCGCAGGTTGCGGCGCAGCCCCGCGCGGCCGAAGAACGCGGCTCGCGGATCGTCCCGGGAGGCGACCAAGTCGCCGGCATCGGTCTCGATCCGCGCCCGCCCAGGCTCGAAGACGCCGCGCTGTCCATCCTTCGGGGAACGGATCGATCACCGCCCGCGGTTGCTCGACCTCGACCGTGAGCCGGTAGTCGGCGAAGCGGTTGCCGGGCACCCTGGTGCGGATCAGGAACCCGCCCGAGCGCACCCGCGCCTGGACGGTGCGCGCCGCCCGCCAGCGCTCGAGCCCTCCGTGAGCCTCTAACACTTCATCCAACAGCGCGTTCATTGCGCAGCAATGAGCCACCAGTAGTGGGGCTGGCCGCCTCGGTGGAGCTCCAGCTCGACCCCCTCGGGAAGCTCGAGCGGCAGCTGATCGAGCGGGATCGGGGCACCCTCCCCCTCGATCACGGTGACGATCTCGACCTCGTCGGCGAGGCGCTCGATGGTCGCCGACAGCGTCGAGCCCGCCCCTCCCCAGGCGACGACCTCCTCGCCGGCGAACCCCACGGCGTCGCCGCGCACGAAGCGGCCCTGCGGGTCGGGGCGCGCGGCCGGCGCGACCGCGCCCCAGCGGATCTCCGCCAGCGCCGACTCCAGCCGCTCCGCGTTGTCGGCCGCGTCGCGCTCCGGGTCGAGCTCGACCAGCGCCGCCAGCGCCGCCTGCTGGGAGAGCGAGGCGACGACGCGAGCCGGCTGATCGGACAGCTTCGCGGCCTCCTGCGCGGCCAGGATCACGTTCGGCGAGTTGGGGAGCACCAGCACCTCCTCGGCGGAGACCGCGTGAATCCCCGCCAGGATCTCGTAGGTGGACGGATTGAGGGTCGGGCCGCCATCGACGACGTGCGCGCCGAGCGCCCGGAACAGCGTCTTCAGCCCCTCGCCCGCTGCCACGGCGACGACTCCGGTGCGGGTTGGGGCCAGCCGGCGCTCGCGGGCCTCGATCTGCTCGCGCATGTCGCCGACGTCGAGGCGCTGGACGTCGCCGGCCTTTTCGAAAACGGCCACGGCGACCTCGGGCTCGTCGGTGTGGAGGTGCACCTTCAGCGTCGCCTGGTCCCCGACCACCAGCACCGAGTCGCCGATCTCCTCCAGGCGCTTGACGAACGAGCGCGAGTCGAGCCGCTGTCCGGTGACGATGAAGTTCGTGCAGTAGCGATACCGGCTGTCGAAGTGGTGAGGGCGCGTCTGCCGCGGCGGCTCGTGATGGGCGATCTCCGGGACCGCCTCCAGCTCGCCGCGCAGCCCGGCGACGATTCCCGCCAGGATCACCACCAGCCCGTGCGCTCCTGCGTCGACCACGCCGGCCTCGGCCAGCACCTCGAGCTGCTCGGGAGTCCGCTCAACCGCCTCCTGCCCCGCCCTGGCCGCCACCGCGAGCACCTCGGCCAGCAGCTCGTCCTGCTCCGTGTCGCCGGCCTGCTCGGAGAGGCGCTGTCGGTCCATGTGCGCCAGGTGCTGCGAAGCTGCATGCGCCATCTCACGGATCACGGTCAACATGGTTCCCTCGGCGGGGTCACGCACCGATTCATAGGCGGCGTCGGCGGCGCTCGCGAACGCCGCCGCGACCAACACCGGGTCGACCAGCTCCCCGGGCCGGCTGGCCAGCTCCTCGGCGGCGCCGCGAACGATCTGGCTCAGGATCACGCCCGAGTTGCCCCGGGCGCCCATCAACGCGGCCCCGGCGACGGCGTGGACGATCGCCTCGCGATCAGCCCTGTCGATGGGCTGTCCGTCAAGGCCGTCCAACTCGCTCATCACGGCCCGCATGGTCAACGCCATGTTGTCCCCGGTATCGCCGTCGGCCACCGGGAACACGTTCAGATCGTTGACCTCCTGGCGGCGCTGCTCGAGGTGCGCGTAGGCAGATTCGACGACCCGGCGAAAGCGCTCGATCGAGGTGTCGGCCGTCATGAACCGGCGGCTGCTCGCCTTCGGCTCCGCTGCCGCCGGGCTCGGGCGCGTTCGTAGGGGGGCATCGACTCGCTTCTACCGCGACTTCGTCGCTAGCCCGGGCGAGTCTAACTTCAGGCTGCCTTCGTGACCTTGTTCGACTTCAGGCAGCGAGTGCAGACGTAGACGCGGCGGGGTCGGCCCCCATCCTGGATCCGGACCTTCTGGAGGTTGGGGTTGAAGCGCCGCCGGGTGGCGACCATCGAGTGGCTGCGCGAGTTCCCGAACGCGGGGCCCTTGCCGCAGCTGAAGCACACCTTGGCCATGGCGCGGTGGATGGTAGCGATCGCCCCAAAGCCGTCACTGACGGAGCACGTCCCGAACCAGCGCCATCCGCATCACCGCGACGGCGGCGTTTCGGCCCTGGTCGCGCTTGTCCCCGCCCGAGCGGGCCAGCGCCTGCTCCATCGTCTCGCAGGTGATCACGCCGAAGGCGCAGGGAACCCCGGTCTCGAGCTGGACCCGCTGGATCCCGCGCGCCGCCTCGGCGCAGACGTAGTCGTAGTGGTCGGTCTCGCCGCGGATCACCGCGCCCAGGCAGGCCACGCCGGCGAACCGTCCCGACTCCGCGCACCACTTCGCAGCCAGCGGCAGCTCGAAGGCGCCGGGGGTCTCGAAGGTGTGCACCGACGCCGCGCTGACGCCGCCTGCCGAGAAGCCCTCGACGGCGCCGTTGACGAGCCGCTCGGCGATCTCCCCGTAGAAGGTGCCGACGCAGACGGCGAACTCGCTTCGGCCCAGCGTCTCGCGCTCGGCGGCCGAGAACTCCTCAGCCATCCTCGGGCTCGGACTCCTTTGCCCCCAGCGCCTCGCGCTCGACCTCGTTGCGACGCTCCTCGTGGATCATCTCCTCGTCGAGCGGCAGGCCCTGGTGATGAAGGGTGTGCCCGAGGCGCTCGCGCTTGGTCCGCAGGTACTCCTCGTTGTGCCGGTTCGGCACGGCCTGAATCGGGACCTGGTCGGCCACCGAGAGGCCGTATCCCTCGAGGCCATGGATCTTCCTCGGGTTGTTGGTCAGGATGCGGATGCTGGTCAGTCCAAGGTCGACCAGGATCTGCGCTCCGATCCCGTAGTCGCGCAGATCGGCTGGGAGCCCAAGCTTCAGGTTGGCGTCCACGGTGTCGAAACCGTCCTCCTGGAGCCGGTAGGCGCGGAGCTTGTTCAGCAGGCCGATCCCCCGCCCCTCCTGGGACAGGTACAGCAGGACGCCGGCGCCCTCCTGCTCGATCATCGCCAGCGCCGCTTCGAGCTGCTCGCCGCAATCGCAGCGCAGGGAGTGGAAGACGTCCCCGGTCAGGCACTCGGAGTGGACGCGCACCAGCACGTCATCCTGGCCGCGGACCTCGCCCATGACCATCGCCAGATGGTGCTTGTCATCGACCAGCGAGCGGTAGCCGACCGCGGCGAACTCCCCGAAGGCGGTCGGCAGGCGTGTGGAGACGACCCGCTCGACCAGCCTCTCCGTCCGTCGCCGGTAGGCGATCAGGTCGGCGACCGTGATCATCTTCAGCCCGTGGCGCTCGCAGTAGGGGATCAGGTCGGGCACCCGGGCCATCGTCCCGTCCTCGTTCATGATCTCGCAGATCACCCCGGACGGGATCAGCCCCGCGAGGCGAGTCAGATCGACAGCCGCCTCGGTCTGGCCGGCTCGCTCCAGCACCCCGCCGTCCTTGGCCTTGAGCGGGAACACGTGCCCCGGCTGGACGATCGCGTCGGGCTTCGTGTTGGGGTCGATGGCAACCTGAATCGTGTGGGCGCGGTCGTGGGCGGAGATCCCCGTGGTCACCCCCTCCGCCGCCTCGATCGAGACCGTGAAGTTGGTTTGGAACGCCGACTCGTTCTTGGCCGCCATCAGGTCGAGCTCCAGCTCGCCGCAGCGCTCCGGCGTCAGCGCCAGGCAGATCAGCCCGCGTCCGTGCTTGGCCATGAAGTTGACCGCCTCGGGGGTGGCGAACTGGGCGGCGAGGGTGAGGTCGCCCTCGTTCTCGCGATTCTCGTCGTCGCAGACGACCACCATCCGGCCGCCGCGGATCTCCTCGATCGCCTCCTCGATAGACGCAAACGCGCTCTTTGCCATTCAGCTCTCCTTCCCAAAGCCTTGCATGAGCCGCTCCGTGTAGCGCGCGATCACGTCCACCTCGAGGTTGACCTGGCCGCCCTCGGCCAGCCCTCCCAGCGTGGTCCGCTCCAGCGTCTCGGGGATCAGCGAGACCTCGAAGCCATCGTCGGCCAGGGCCGCCACCGTGAGGCTGACGCCGTCGATGGTCACCGAGCCGCGCTCGACGATGAAGCGGCCGAGCTCCGGCGGCGCCGCAAGCCGCAGACGGCGAGCGAAGCCATCCGCCAACACCGCCGTCACCTCGCCGGTCCCGTCCACATGCCCCTGGACGAGGTGGCCGCCCAGGGGGTCCCCGGCTCGCAGCGGCGGCTCGAGGTTGACCGGGACACCCGGCTCGAGCCCTCCCAGAGTGGTCACCGACAGCGTCTGATTCATGACCTCGGCCGCGAAGGCCCCATTCGAGGCGGAGGCCACCGTCAGGCAGGCGCCGCTCACGGACACCGAGTCACCCTCGGCCAGCTCCGCGGCGAGGCCGGCGCTGACGCGAAGGCGGGCGCCCTGCTCGCTCCGCCGAAGCTCCTCGACGTTCCCGATCTCGCGCACGATGCCCGTGAACATCCCTCACCACTCCCTCAGGCGGGCCCGGACCAGAAGGTCGTCGCCCGAGCGTTCGGTGTCCATCGCCAGGGCCGGCGTGGCGTCGGCAATCACGGTGGCGCCCTCGCCCCCGGCCAGCGGCCTCGCGCCGGCCCCGCCGAGCACGATCGGGGCGATGAACAGCCGTAGCTCGTCGATCTCGCCGGCATCCAGGAAGGAGCCGGCCAGGGTCGGGCCGCCCTCGAGCAACAGGGAGCCGACCTGGCGCCGTCCGAGCTCGGCGAGCGCCGCGGTCACGCGGGCCCGCGGATCCCCGTCGCAGACGATCACATCGGCCCCGGCGCTGCGAAGCGCCTTGGTCCGCTCGCCTGCGGCGGCCGGGGAGACGACCACGACCAGCGGCGCCTCGCCGATCGAACCGACCAGCCGGGAGCTCAGCGGCAGGCGCGCGCCGGAGTCGAAGACGACTCGAATGGGCTGGCGAAGACCGCCGCCGGCCGTGGCGGGTCTCGCCGTGAGCAGCGGGTCGTCGGCGAGCGCGGTGCCGATCCCGACGCAGACGGCGTCGCACTCCGCCCGCCAGCCGTGAACCAGCGCGCGGCTGGCCTCGCCGGAGATCCACCTAGAGTCGCCGCCGGCGGTCGCCACGCGGCCGTCCAGGCTGAGGGCCGACTTCAGCAGCACGAGCGGGCGAGCCGTGCGGCTGTGCTTTCGAAACGCCTGATTCAAGAGCCTTGCCGCGGTTGCCTCCGGGCCATTCGCCAGCTGGACCTCGACGCCCTCGTCGCGGAGGATTCCCGGCCCGCGGCCGCTCGCCTGCTCGCTCGGGTCCTCCGAGGCGATCACGACGCGCGCCACCCCCGCCGCGAGGATGGCGCCCGTGCACGGCGGCTGGCGCCCGTGGTGGGCACAGGGCTCAAGCGTCACATAGAGCGTCGCCCCCGACGGATCGTGTCCTTGGGCGCGGCAATCCTCCAGGGCCGCAACCTCGGCGTGGGGGGCCCCGAGCTGGGCGTGGAAGCCCTCGCCGATCGGCTCGCCGTCGCGTACCAGCACCGCGCCGACCAGCGGGTTGGGGCTGACCTGGCCGCGACCGCCCTGCGCCAGCTCCAGCGCCCGTTGGAGGTGAAGCCGGTCCTGATCTGTGACCACATTGGGCATCTGCCTGATCGTAGGCCGCCGCCTGCCCGGGGTCCGGCCCGCGCCTTGCGCGGCCTCTGGTGATTGACTGGTCAGTCAGTCAGATTGTACGCCCCTCGCCCTAGGAGGTTGGGTTTTTGAGGCAGCCTCTAAGGTGCCCGACCGATGGCGCGCGAGGCAGCGGAGGCGGAGGCGAGGCGCTTCGGGCGCGCGGCCGGGCTGCTCTCGATCGGGATCGGCTCGGCGGGGCTTCTCACCTACGTCTACTTCTCGCTGGCCTCGCACAACCTGAACCGGGTCGATTACGGAGAGGTGGTGGTCCTGTGGTCGGCGGTGTTCATGACCATCTCGACCCTCTTCCGGCCCGTCGAGCAGCTGCTGTCGCGGACGATCGCCGAGCGCGGGGCGCGCCAGCAGCCGATCGGGCAGCCGCTGCGCGTCGCGGCGAGGATCCAGCTCGCCGTCGCAGCCGCCTTCGCTCTATCTGCCCTCGCCCTCCGGGACCCCCTCCAGGACCACCTCCTGTCGGGCAACGAGGCCCTGTACTGGATCCTGGTCACCGCCACGCTCGCCTTCGGCGCCAGCTTCTTCGCACGCGGGTTTCTGGCCGGCAGCGGGCGCTTCACGCTCTACGCGGTCCTCTTGCTCGCCGAGTCCACGGCCCGCGTCTCCTTTGCGCTCGCGGTCGCCGTCGGGATCGCCAGCGGCCAGACCGCGGTGGCGCTGGGGATCGTCGCCGCCCCGCTGCTCAGCCTCACGGTCGTCCCGCTCGCCTTCGCTGGCCGCGCGATGGCCCGGAGCCGCGCCGCGGCGGCGCCCTCGGCGCCGGCAGCGGGCCAGCCCGAGTTCACGCTCGCCGCCGGCGGTGGCTTCGCGGCCGCCGTGCTGCTGATCATGATCAGCGAGCAGAGCCTCCTGAACGCCGGGCCACTGCTGGTCAAGACCTCCGAGGGGGCGGCCGCGGCGGGCTTCATCTTCAACGTGCTGATGATCGCTCGCGCCCCGCTCGTCCTCTTCCAGGCGGTGGCCACCAGCCTGCTGCCGCACCTGACGCGACTGCGCTCCAGCTCTGACGCCCGCGACGCCGAGGCCTTCCGGCTCTCCGTCCGGATGACGATTGGCGCGATAGCCGTGTTCGCGGCGGCGGTCGGGCTGATCGTGCTGATCGCCGGCCCGCAGCTGATGCAGCTCGCCTTCGGCGACAAGTTCAGCTACGACCGCGCCGGCCTCTTGATCGTCACCGCGGGCATGGGGTTCTACCTCTCCTCCGGGACCCTGAGCCAGGCGGCGCTGGCCCAGGGCCAGGTCCGTCGGGCCGCCGCCTGCTGGGTTGGCTGCGCGCTGGCCTTCATCGGCTGGAACCTGCTGCCCGTGCTGGACGAGTTCCGCCGCGTCGAGGTCGGGTTCGCCGGCGCGGCGGCGCTGCTCTGCGGACTTCTGTACCTCCTCTACCGCCGCCCGCGAGCCCGCCCGGAGGACGTGGTCGAGCCCGGCTCGCCGCAGGAGCTCGAGGCGCGGCTGGCCGCCGCGGACGAAGCTGGCTGAATAACTCCGCCGACTCCTCGGCTGCGGCTACGAGTAGCCGCGGGTTAGGGCGCCAGCCGGGTCGAGCCCGAGCCTTCTCGTACTACCGCGACTCCGTCGGCTAGCCCGAGGCGGCGGCGGAGTTATTCGGCGCTCGCGGCCGCCGCGATTCGCCGGTACGCCTCCGCCGGCTCGGGGTCGCCGAACACCGCGGATCCGGCGACGAACAGGCTCGCTCCCGCCTCGGCGACGCCGCCGACCGTCTCCGCGTCCAGGCCGCCGTCCACCTCGATCACGGCGGCCGGCGCCAGGCCGCGCAGCCTCGAGACCTTGTCCGGCGAGGCGGCGATGAAGGGCTGCCCGCCCCAGCCGGGGTTGACCGACATGCAGAGGATCAGGTCGGCGGACCGGGTCAGCTCCGTCACCGACTCGGCGGGCGTCCCCGGGTTGAGCGCCAGGCCCGCGAGGCAACCGGCCTCGCGAATCGCCCCCAGGGTGCGATTGGCGTGAGCGTCGGCCTCGTAGTGGAAGCTGATGCAATCGGCGCCGGCCCGCGCGAACTCGGCCACCTGATCCGCTGGGCGCTCGATCATCAGGTGGACGTCGAGCGCGCCGCCGCGCTCGTGGACCTGGTCGGCGATGGAGCCCGCGACCAGCGGCCCGATGGTGATCGGCGGGACGAAGTGGCCGTCCATCACGTCGACGTGGATCAGCCGCGCGCCGGCAGCCATCACCTCGTCCACCTGGGCGCCCAGCCTGGAGAAGTCGGCGGAGAGGATCGACGGCGCGACCCGCCTGCCCGCGAACAGCTCTCGGGGCAAGGCCGCCGGGGACTTGTCGGTCGCAGCCTCCATCAGATCGACCTCAGCATCGAGTTACCGCAATGCTGGCAGAGCATGTCCTCGGAGGTGCTCATCCGGGCAATCGTCTGGTGCTCACCGCAGTTCGGGCACTGCGAGACCAGCTCGTAGCGCCGCAGGCAGTAGACGCAGCGGAAGCGGCCGGGCAGCTGGGTCGGGCGCAGCCAGGGCTCACGGCAGCCGGGGCAGAGCGGGCGCTCGAGCGTCGTCCCTTCGCTCTCTGAAGCCACAGGCTCAGCGCTCCTCCGCCGAGCCGGGCGCGACCCGGTTGTGGCGAAGGCGGGCGATGAAGAACCCGTCCGTGCCGTCGCGGTCGGGCCTGGTCTGAAGAAAGCGGGGCTGGTGGCGAGAGGCCAGCTCCGGGTGGACGGCCCCTAGATCGTCGGCGCTCAGGGCCCGATGGCTGTCGCAGAGCGCCTCGATCCGCTGCTCGTTCTCGCGCACGGAGATCGTGCAGGTCGCGTAGACGAGCTGGCCGCCGGGGCGAAGAGCGGTGGCCGCGTGGGCCAGAATCGCCTCCTGAATCCCAGCCAGGCGCTCGATCGCCTGGGGCGACTTCCGCCACCTGGCGTCGGGCCGGGAAGCTAACGTGCCGAGATCGGAGCAGGGTGGATCCACGAGGATCCGATCGTAACCGCCTCCGAGGTCGGCGCTCGCGGCGTCCGCCTCGACCACGCGGACGCAGGCGACGCCGAGCCGCTCGCCGAGCTCCCGAAGCTCGCGGGCCCGCGAGGGGTCGAGCTCGACGGCCACGACCTCGCCCTCGTTTCGCATTCGCGCCGCGATCGCGCTGGTCTTGATCCCCGGTGCGGCGCAGAGGTCGAGCACCCGCTCGCCGGGCCTCGGGTCGAGCAGCGCCACCACGGCCTGTGAGCCGCGCGATTGGGCCACGACGGCGCCCTCGGTCATTCGCTGGCGGGTGAGCGCTCCAAGCCGGCCGCGCACGACCAGCGACTCAGGCGTCGCCAGCGGCGCCCCCGCGGCGGGTCTCGTGACCTCGTCTCCGGCGGCCCGGAGCTCGCTCAGAAGCGCGCTCGGATCGGCCCTGATCGTGTTCACTCGCAGCGCCGTCTCCGCGGGCTCGTTCATCGCCACCATCACCGCCCGGGCCGCCGCGGGGCCAAGCTCCTTGAACCACATCCGGGCGAGCCATTCCGGATAGGAGTGCGCCAGCGCGGCGTCTTGAGGCGTGGCGTCATCGAGGGAGCCCAGCAGCTCGCCCCGCTCGCGAGCGGCGCGCCGCAGCACGGCATTGACCAAGCCCGACGCCGCCTGCCTTCGCCCTCCGGAGCTCCCCTTGGCCAGCTCGACCGCCTGGTCGACGGCGGCGTGGTCCGGGGTCGCGTCGGCGAACAGCAGCTCGAAGAGCCCCAGCCGGAGCGCGGCAAGGGCGGGGGCGTCGAGCTCGGAGACGGGCCGGTCGGCGAGACGCTCGATCAGGTGGTCGCTGGTGCCGCGCCTCTGAACAGCCCCGTAGGCCAGCCGTTGTGCCTGAGCCCGCTCGCGCCCCTCGAGGCCGTGGCGCTCCGACGCGGAGCGAAGGGCGCGGTCCGCCCACGCCTGATGCTCGAAGGCGCGGCGAACAACCTCGAAGGCGACCCGCCGCGCGGGCCAGTGACCGTCATATCTCGTGGCCGCGAAGATAGGCATCGGCGGGCATCGGGCGCTTTCCAGGCGGCTGAACCACGTCCAGGCGCAGCACGCCCTCGCCGCAGCCGAGCCGCAGCGCATGGCCGTCAGCGGCCAGCTGGCCGGGCGCCAGCGTCCCTTCCTGGGCCGAAGCCGCCGCGACGCCCAGCCGCTTCCCGCCGTCCAGCTCCAGGTAGGTCCCGATGTGCGGGTTGAGCGCCCGCACCGTGCGCTCCAGCTCGGCCGCCGGGCGGGCCGGGTCGAGGCGGCGCTCGGCGGGCGCGATCTTGTCCGCGTAGGTGGCCAGCGACTCGTCCTGCTCGGCCAACTCCAGCCGGCCGGCGGCGCGCAGGTCCAGCGCTTGTGCGATCAGCTCGCCGCCGAGCTCGGCGAGGCGTGCCGAGAGCGCGCCGTAGTCGTCGGTGGGCTCGATGGGCGTCCGTTCGGCGAGCGCCACCGGGCCGGAGTCGAGCCCCGCCTCGACCCGCATGATCGTCACCCCGGTCTCGGCGTCGCCCGCCATGATCGCGCGCTCGATCGGAGCCGCGCCCCGCCACCGCGGGATCAGGGAGGGATGCACGTTCAGCATCTCCAGCTCCGAGAGCAGCGGCTCCCGGATCAGCTGCCCGAAGTCGCACACGACCCCGACCTCGACGCCGCTGGCGCGGATCCGCTCAACCGAGTCGGGGTCGCTGACGTGGTCCGTCTGGTGAAGCTCGATGCCGAGCTCCCCGGCGGCCGCGGCGGCGGGCGGTGGAACGAGCCTCCTACCCCGCCCCCGGGGGCGGTCCGGGGGCGCGACCACGAGGACCGGCCGATGCGGCGAGGCGGCGAGCCGGCGCAGCACCGCGACCGCGAACTCGGAGGTCCCCAGGTAGGCCGTTCTCACTCGTCGTCGGCTGGAGTTCCGTCCGTTGAGGCCGGGCTGTACGAGGTTCCCTCCCGCAGCGCCCGCAGCGCGCCCTTTCGCTGCTCGCGCTCCGTCCGGTCGAGGATCAGCACCCCGTCCAGGTGGTCGATCTCGTGCTGGAGGACGCGGGCCTCGAGGCCGGAGGCCTCGACCAGGAGCTGCTCGCCGCGGACATCGCGGCCTCGCACCCGCGCATGCAGTGGACGCTCCACCTCGAGCGCGACCCCGGGCAAGCTGAGGCAGCCCTCCTCGGCGATCGCCAGCTCGCCCGAGATCCATTCCAACTCCGGGTTGACGATCGCGGTGGGCGTGGCGTCGAGCCCCGCCTGCACGACGAGCAGCCGGTGCATGATCCCGAGCTGAGTCGCCGCCAGCCCGACGCCCAGGGCATCGCGCATGATCGAGACCATCTGCTCGGCCTCGCGCGCGAGCTCGGGCCCGAAGTTCGTGACCTTGGTGGCCCTCGACTTCAGCACCGGGTCTCCGAAGGTCCGGACATGGGCCAGCGCCGCCGACCGGCGCTCGCGCGTGGAGGGATCGAGCAGGGCAACCGCGTCCGCGTCGTCGCCGGGGCCCTCGGGGCTCAGCGGCTGCTCCTCCCGGACGGCGGTGGGATCTGGAGAATCGCTCATCGGAGCGAGTCTAGGTCACTGTGGATCGACGTCGACGCTGATCGAGACGCCGCGCAGCATGCGGCGTGCGGCAAGCCCCTCGACCGCGTCGCGCACCGCTGTCACCGCCCCCGCTCGGTGCTCGGCCTTGAGCAGCAGCTGACGACGGTGGCGACCCCGCAGCCGAAAGCGGGGCGCCGGTCCCAGGAGGTCGGCGCCCTCGGGGAGCGCACCTTCCAGCGCCTGGCGAACCCGTTCCGAAAGGGCCTGAGCGCGATCGGCGTCGGCCGATGTCAGCTCGATCCGGACCAGGTGCGAGAAGGGCGGATAGCGAAGCGCCTGGCGCCGCTGGAGCTCGCCGGCCAAAAACCCCGGGGCGTCGTGGGCGGCGGCGTGGCGGATGGCCGCGGCCTCGGGCGCCAGGGTCTGGACCAGCACCCGCCCGCCGCGCTGGCCGCGCCCGCTGCGCCCAGCGAGCTGAGCGACGAGCGCGAAGGTGCGCTCCTCCGCGCGGAAGTCGGGAAAGCGAAGCGTCGCGTCGGCGTCGAGCACCACGCTCAGCACCACATCCGGGAAGTCGTGTCCCTTGGCGACCATCTGGGTGCCGACCAGGACGCCCGACTCCGCCTGATCGAAGCGGCGCAGGATCTCGACATGGGCGCCCGCATGGCCGACGCTGTCGGAGTCGAGCCGGAACACGGGCAGGGGCGCCACCACCCCCTCGAGCAGGGTGGCCAGGCGCTCGGTGCCGGCGCCGTAGCGGGCGAGGGCGACCGAGCTGCATTCGGGGCACGATTCGGGCATCGGCTCGGCCTGCCCGCAGTGGTGACACCGAAGGTGCTGCTCGCCCTTGTGGAGGACGAGCGAGACCTCGCAGTGCGGGCATTGGAAGGCGTGCCCGCAGGCTCGGCAGCACACAAACGGCGACCAGCCGCGACGGTTGAGGAGCACGATCGCCTTGCCGCCCGCCTCGCGGACCTCGGCGAGCGCCTCCGTGGTGCGCGGATGAAGCGGGCCCGACCGGGGCGAGCTGCCACGAAGGTCCACGATCTCGACCGGCGGCAGCTCGCGACCGTCGGCCCGGTGCGGCAGCTCGAGCCGCGGCAGTCCCAGCCAGCTCTCGGGCCGGGGCGTGGCGCTGCCTGCAAGCAGCACCGCCCCCGCCAGGTCCGCCCGGTGGCGGGCGACCTCGCGCGCGTCGTAGCGCGGATCGCCCTCCTGCTTGTAGGAGGCGTCGTGCTCCTCGTCGATCACCACCAGGCCAAGGTCGCCTACCGGGGCAAAGACCGCCGAGCGCGGGCCGACGCAGATCCGCGCCTCGCCGGAGTGCAGGCGCTGCCACTCGTCGCGGCGCTCGCCCGCCGCCAGCCGCGAGTGGAGCAGCGCAACGCGGTCGCCGAAGCGCGCCGCGAACCGCGAAATCGCCTGGGGCGTCAGCCCGATCTCGGGAACCAGCACGATCACGCCCCTCCCCCGCTCCAGCGCCGCCTCGGTGGCCGCCAGGTAGACCTCGGTCTTGCCGGAGCCGGTGACCCCGTGGAGCAGGTGCTCGCGGCCGGCGGCGCCATCCATCGCGGCGACGACGGTCTCAAGCGCCGCGCCCTGCTCGGCCGACAGGGACGGCCGGCTCGATCGGGCGCCGACCTCCACCACCTGAGGCCGCCGGAGGAACTGCTCGACGCGCAGGCTGACGAGCCCCCGGGCCTCGAGGCGCCCCAGAGCTTGCCGGTCGACGCCGTCGTCCGCCTCGAGCTGGTGCGCCCCGAGCTCGGCGCCGCCCGCGTCGCCCCCGCCGGCCAGCCTCTCCAGCGCGAGGCGCTGGCGTCGCCCCAGCCGCGTCCCGTCACCGAGCGCGGCCCGGCCGGCGTGGGTGGCGCTGGCAAGCGTCTGGAGCCTGGGTCCCGTGCCCCGCCCCCCTCGGCCCACGCTGGGCGGCAGCACCAGCTCCAGTCCGCGAGCCGGGGTGGAGCAGTACTCGCGGGCCACCCAGAGGCCGAGCTGGACGAGCTCGGGAGTCGCACCCGCCGCCAGCGCCTCGATGGGCTCCACGAGCCGCTCGGGCGGCAGCTCGCTCGACTCCGCGAGGGCGACCACCACCCCGATCACCCGCCGGCGGCCGAACGGCACCAGCAGGACGCTGCCGACACGGACCTCGCCCAGCCGCTCGGGCAGGCGGTAGTCGAACGGGCCCCGCAGCGCCCGGGCGGTGGTCAGCGGCTCAACCTTCGCGATCGCCATTCCCAGGGAAGCTAGGCGCGGCGGCGGACGCCGCAGGGCCTAACGTGCTCGCCGCACTAAGCTTGCGGCGTGGCGCCGAGGCTGGCACCCGGGGAGCATGTGATGTTCGAGGGGCATCCGTCGTGGCGCTCGATCATCGCCTTCTACATCAAGGGCCTGCTCGGAGTCCTGATCGCCGCCTTCGCGGTCGCGATCGTCACCGGCATCGGCGATGGCGGGACGGACTCCGGCCTGGTCGGCCTGGTGGCGGTGATCGGGGTCGCGGTCGTCATCCTGGCCGGGTTCATCAAGCGGATCACGACCCACTACACGATCACGACCCGTCGCCTGCACATCAAGCGGGGCATCATCGCCCGCGAGATCCAGGAGACCCGGCTGGAGCGCGTGCAGAACGTCAACTACAACCAGTCGCTGCTTCAGCGCGCGCTCCAAGTCGGCGACGTGGACTTCGACACAGCCGCCGGCGACGACTACAACTTCATCTTCGCCGGTGTGGCGAATCCCGACGAGGTGGTCGAGCAGGTGGATCGCGCCACGCACGCCGCCCCGGCCTCGGGCCTCGGGGACGAGCCCACCGCTCCGACCAGGCTCCAGTAGGAAGCCGAGGCGCGCGGGCTAAGGAACGTCGGCCGTCGCGCCGGCCTCGGCCGCGGTGCCCTCCAGGCCGGCCGCGGCGCGGAGCGCCTCGACCCGGTCGATGCGCTCCCAGGTGAAGTCGTGGTCGGTGCGGCCGAAGTGGCCGTAAGCGGCCGTCTTCTGGAAGATCGGCCGCCGCAGGTCGAGGTCGCGGACGATGGCGCCGGGGCGCAGGTCGAACTCCTCGCTGACGACCCTGATCAGCTCGGACTGGGGAAGCTTGCCGGTGCCGAAGGTCTCGACCATCAGCGACACGGGGTGGGCGACGCCGATCGCGTACGCGACCTGGACCTCGCACCGATCGGCGAGCCCGGCGGCGACCACGTTCTTGGCCACGTAGCGGGCGGCGTAGGCGCCGGAGCGGTCCACCTTGGAGGGGTCCTTGCCGGAGAAGCAGCCGCCGCCGTGGCGGGCGGCGCCGCCGTAGGTGTCGACGATCACCTTGCGGCCAGTGAGGCCGCAGTCGCCCTGCGGGCCGCCGATCTCGAACTTCCCGGTCGGGTTGACGATGAAGCTCTCGTAGAGCTCCTTGTCGGTGAACAGCTCCTTGTACTCCTCGTGCAGGATCGGCTCCACGACGTGCTCCCACAGATCGGGCTTGATCAGCGTCTCGCCATCGATGTCCGGCTTGTGCTGGGTCGAGATCAAGAGCTTCACGATCTCCACCGGTTGATCGTTTTCGTAGCGGACCGTCACCTGGGTCTTGCCGTCGGGGCGCAGATAGGGGATCACCTCGGCCTTGCGAACCTCCGACAGGCGACGTGCGATCGTGTGCGCGATCTGGATCGGCATCGGCATCAGCGCCCGCGTCTCGCGCGCCGCGTAGCCGAACATCATTCCCTGGTCGCCGGCGCCGATCCGGTCCAGCTCGTCGTCGTCGTTGGGATCGGTGCGCGCCTCGTAGGCGGTGTTAACGCCCTGGGCGATGTCGGGCGACTGCTCGTCGATCGCCGTGATCACCGAGCAGGTGTCGGCGTCGAACCCGTACTTCGCCCGGTCGTAGCCGATCCGCCGCAGGGTGTCGCGGGCGATGCGGGGGATGTCCACGTAGGTCTCGGTGCTGATCTCGCCGGCCACCACCACCAGGCCGGTGTTGACCAGGCACTCGCAGGCGACCCGACCATTCGGGTCGTCGCCCAGCACGGCGTCGAGGACGCCGTCGGAGACCTGGTCGCAGATCTTGTCCGGGTGGCCCTCGGTGACCGACTCGGAGGTGAACAGGAACTCGTGCTCGGAGAGGTTCGCGATCGTCATCGAATCTCGGACGCGACTGTAGCGAAGGGCGGCGACCGTTTTCGCCGCTTCGGACGCACCGTCACTCCCACGATCAGCCGAGCGTCCGTGGAGAGCTCGTCCGAGCTCGACTGGACCGCCAGGCCGAGCGCGCGCAGCTTCTGGATCTCGGACGCGAAGCTCAGATAGGCCGGGTCCTCGCCGAGTCCGGCGCTCTCCGCGAGCGCGAGCAGGCCCCCGAGGTTCAGATAGCCGAGCAGCGACAGCTCACCGGGAAATCCGTCGGTCGCCCGTTCGAAGAGCTCCTCCCCATCGAGGCCGCCATCGCCGCTTGCCAGCTGCTCGACGGCGGCGGGGTCGGTCGCGATCACCAGGGTCGACCCCTCGATCGCGTAGGTGAGGTCGACGGCGGGCGAGAGCCGCACGCTGTGCGCGGTCAGGCCGCCGACCTCGTGCTCGCGGACCACGGGAGCCTGGAGGCCCGTGGAGGGATTGAGCGCCTGGGCGATCGGGACCTGAAGGCGGGCCAGCGCCTGGCTCGCCCGATCCGCGTCGACGTCCGCGGCGATCAACTCGAGGAACGGGATTCTCCTGGCCGGCTGCAGCGCGATGGCGGCCTCGCTGCCCAGCGAGGGCAGGAGGTCCTTCTCGAGGTCGACCTCGCCGAGCTTCCTCACTCGCTCGAGCAGGTCGCCGACCGCCGCTGCCAACCCCGGCTCGTGGCGCTCGCCTGCGTCAGCAGCGAGCTGAGACGTCGTCCCGGGGTCGCCGATGCCCACGTAGCCGAGCGAGTCACCCGGCAGCGAGCCGGCGAGGTCCGGCTCGAACGGAGGAAAGGCCGAGAAGAAGCCTGGGTTCCGCTTGGCGCGGCTCGGATCGAGCTGGGAGCGAAGGTCGAGGTCGAGCCCGTCGTCGCCAGCCACCAGCGCCGCCGCCGCCCCCTGGCTGGCATCCGGGTTGATCACCGAGCCGAGCGTGGCCAGCGGCCCGCGCGGATTGGCGACAAGCTCCGCGATGCCGCCGGGGGAGAGATAGGCGTCGGCGAGGCGCTTGTCGGGGAGGGCGTCGCGCGCCGCGCTCGCCTCCTCGTCGCCGGCCAGCGAGCCCGTCCCCTTCGCGCCGCTGCCGGCGTCGATCGCGTCGCGCACGCCGCTCCTGGTGCCGACCACCAGAAAGCCAGCGGTCAGCGCGGTCGCCAGCCCGCGCCGATCGACCTGCACCTCCACATCGCGGTAGGTGGTCGAGCGCGGCGTTCCCGCCGCGAGCGAATCGGCGAACTCGCGCGCCTCGCCATCGTCGCCGGCCTCGAGCAGCTGGACCAGCTGGCCCAGGCTTCCGCCGCCAGCGGGCACGAGCGCCAGCGCCGCCTCGCCGCCGAACCAGGGCTCGATGTCGCGCTCGAAGTCGGGCGAGGAGCCATCCGGCCCCGGCAGCTGCGAGAGGACGAGGGAGCTGGCCTGCTTGACGATCCCGGGGACGCGGTCGGCGACCTGGGCGGCGTCCTCGTATTGCTCGGTGTCGGGGTCGATGTTGACGTGCACGTACGCCAGCGCGTCCTCGCTCACGAGCTGGATCGCGTCGTCGTCGGGGGGGCACCTCTCGCCGCCCGGCGCCTCGCAGGGAAGCGCCGGAACGGCGACCAACCAGACCAGCGTCAACGCCGCCACGACGCCCAGCGCCAGGGCCAGGCGTTGCCGGGTCCGGAGCGAGAGGGCGAACCAGAACTCCCGGAGTCCCCGCCCGATCGCCACGGGCACCCGCCGGGCGGCGCGCCCGGCCGCGAAGGCGGCGTCCTCGACCGCGTAGCCCGCCTCCCGCAGCCCCCGGGCGATCGACCCCAACCGGGGCCGCGGCAGGCGAAGCCAGCCGGGCCGGCGCAGGTTGGGGCGGCTGGGCCGCGGCAGTCGAGGGCGGCTGGGCCGCGGCAGTCGGGGACGAGGAAGCCGCACGAGCGAGTCTTATATCGCCTGCTGGTGAATCTCAGTCGAAGGTCGCCGACGGCGGCCCGAGCGGGGGACGAAGTCGATCACCAGGGGAACGCCCTGAAGCTCGTAGGCCTCGCGGAGGCGGTTCTCGAGATGGAACGCCCACTCGCGCGCGATCAGGCGCCGGTCGTTGACCTGGATCGCGAAGCGAGGCGGCCGGCGCTCCACCTGCGCCGCGTAGTACAGGCGCAGGCGCCGACCCCGCTTGGCCGGCGGTGGCCGGCTGGCGAGCAGGTCCTGGACGAAGCGGTTCAGCTCCGGCGTCGGGATGCGGGAGGCGCGACGATCGGCGAGCTCGATCGAGCCCTCGAGCAGCTTCGGCAGGTTGCGGCCCGTGAGCGCCGAGCAGGTGACGACCGGCGGGCGCAGGCGAAGGCGCTTGGCGAGCCTCGCGGTCGCGTCCTCCAGGTCGGTCTCGCCGACGTCCCACTTGTTCAAGGCCACCAGCGTGGCGCAGCCGGACCGCATCGCCAGCTCGGCGACCCGCAGGTCCTCCGAGGTGACGCCCTCGGAGGCATCGCAGACCACCAGCGCCACGTCGGCGCGCCCGGCCGCTCGCTCAGAACGAAGCTGCGCGTAGTAGGCGACCGTGCCGGCGACCTTGGTGCGGCGTCGCAGCCCCGCCGTGTCGACCAGGACGAGCCGGCGACCGCCGAAGTCCAGCTCGGTGTCGATCGCGTCGCGAGTCGTGCCGGCGATCTCGGAGACCACCACCCGCTCGGTGCCGAGGAAGGCGTTAACGAGCGAGGACTTGCCGACGTTGGGCCTGCCCAGAACGGCCACGGCAACCGGTGCATCTACCGCGGCTTCGTCGCTAGCCCCCGCCAACGCACCGTCGGCGAATGCGGCGAGTTGGTCCAGCAAGTCGCCAGTTCCGTGCCCGTGGGTGGCGGAGACGGGATGGGGGTCGCCGAGGCCGAGCTGGTGGAACTCGGCCGCCAGATAGGCGTCGCCGGGCTCGTCGATCTTGTTGGCGACCACAACCACGGGAACTTGGCCGCGGCGGAGGATCTCGGCGACCTCGGCGTCGCCCTGTCGCAGTCCGGCGCGGGCGTCCACCACCAGCGCCACCGCGTCGGCTTCGGCGATCGCCTCTCGCGCCTGGCGTTGCACCGCCACGGACAGCGAGTCCTCGGCCGCGAGGTCGACGCCGCCGGTGTCTATGAGTCGAAATCGGCGGCCGTTCCACTCGCAGTCGAGCGCCTTGCGATCCCGGGTCACCCCGGCATCGCGGTGGACGACCGCCTGGCGTCCGCCCGCCAGCCGGTTGGCCAGCGTGGACTTGCCGACGTTGGGGAAGCCGACCACCGCGATCTGGGGAAGGCGTTCAGCGGTCACGATCGCCCTATTCCCCTCCCGGCGGCGAGTTCCGCGATCCGCGTCGCGACCTCGTCGACGCCGAGCCCGGTGGTGTCGATCTCAACCGCGTCGTCCGCTGCGCGCAGGGCGCCGTGCTCGCGTTCGCTGTCGCGGGCGTCCCTTGATGCCTGCGCCGCCCGCACCTCGTCGAGCGCCTCGCCGGTCTCGACGGCGCGCCGCCGGGCCCGCTCGCCGTCGCTGGCGGTGAGGAAGACCTTGAGCGTCGCGTCCGGGCTGACCACGGTGCCGATGTCGCGGCCCTCGGCAACGTAGTCGCCGGCGCCGATCAGCGCTCGCTGGCGCTCCACCATCGCCTCCCGGACCTCGCGGTGAACCGAGACCCGCGAGGCCGCAGCCGAGACCTCGGGGGCGCGGATGGCCTCGGTCACATCCTCGCCGTCGAGCGACACGTGTCCGTCAGCGAGCGCCACCTGAAGGCCAGCGGCGAGGTGGCCCAGGCTCGGTCCGTCGTCGAGGCTGGCCCCGGCGCGCAGCGCCGCCAGGGCGACGCAGCGATACATCGCCCCGGAATCGAGGTAGGTGAGCCCGAGGGTGCGGGCGACGGCCCGGGCGACCGTCGACTTGCCCGCGCCCGCGGGGCCGTCGATGGCGATGACCATTCGGGTGAGGATAGAGTTGAGCCGATGCGGAGCTGGGACATCTCGACGCTGGACGTTCAACCTTCCAGTCCGGCCGTCCTCGATTCCGAGGTGGAGGGGCGCGCGATCGTCATCCACCTCCCGGCCGGTGAACGCCTCGGGGAGCACCAGGTCTACGAAAGGGCCTGGCTGCTGGTGGTCTCGGGCGCGATCGAGATCGACGGGCCGGGCGGCGACGCCGCCAGCGGCGGGCCGGGACTGCTGGCCGAGTTTGATCCCAACGAGCGGCGCGAGGTCCGGGCGACGGAGGACGCACGCCTGCTGCTACTCCTCTCGCCGTGGCCCGGCGTCGGCCACCCCAGCCGCCAGGACCAGTAGGCCGTATCAACCGAGCAGCGAGCGCAGATCCTCCTCGAAGCCCGGGTAGCTGACCGCAGCCGCCCCGGCGCCCACGACCTCCACCCCCTCGCGCGAGGCCAGCCCCGCGACCGCGCCCAGCATCGCCAGCCGATGGTCGCCGCGCGCCTGCAGGGTGCCGCCGCGAAGGCCGCCGGTTCCCTGCACCGCGAATCCGTCCTCGAGCGCCTCGATCTCCGCCCCGATCCCGCGAAGCCCCTCGACCACGGTCGCGATCCGGTCCGACTCCTTGTGGCGCAGCTCCCCCGCCCCGGAGACCACCGTCCTGCCCTCGGCAAACGAGCCCAGCAACGCCACCAGCGGCAGCTCGTCGATCGCCAGCGGCACCTCGTCGCCGTGGACCCGCGTGGCGGCCAGGGGGCCATGGCGGGCGACGATCGCGCCGCGGGGCTCGGGTCCGCCCCGCGTCAGGTCCTCCTCCACCTCCACCGCGGCGCCCATCCGGTGCAGCGTCCCCAACAGGCCGATCCGGGTCGGGTTGAGGCCGACGTGCTCGAGCCGGACGCGGCTTTGAGGCACGAGCGCCGCGGCGACCAGGGGGAAGGCGGCCGACGAGAAGTCGCCGGGCACCGAGATCCGGTTCGGCGCCAAACGCTCGGCCGGGCGCACGGCGATCCGCCGGAGCGGGCCGCTGTGCACCGCCGCCGTTGGCCGCAGCTCGGTGACCTCGACCTCGGCTCCGGCCGCGGCCAGCATCCGCTCCGTGTGGTCGCGAGTCGCAGCGGGCTCGACCACCTGGGTCTCGCCGTCGGCGAGCAGGCCGGCGAGCAGCACGCAGGACTTGACCTGGGCGCTGGCCACGGGAAGCCGGTACGAGACGCCCTGCAGCGCCGAGCCCCAGACGCGAAGCGGCGGCAGGCGGCCGTCGCGGCACTCGACCCTTCCCCCCATCATCCGCAGCGGCTCGGCAACCCGGTCCACCGGACGGCTGCGGATCGAATCGTCGCCATCCAGGGTCCACGCGCCCCTGTCCTGGCCCGCAAGCCAGCCGGGCAGGATGCGAAGCAAGGTGCCGGCGTTCTCCACCTCGAGCGCGACCGGCTCGGCGCCCGCGGCGAATCGCTCCCCCGGGCCACGCAGCCCAATCCCGCCCACCCGCAGATCGATGCCACCGGCCGCCCTGGACGAGTCGAGCTCGGAGACCTCCGCGCCGATCGCCTGAATCGCGGCGAGGGTGGCCCGCGTATCCGCCGCGTCGAGCCAGCCCTCGATCGCCGTCGCCCCCTCCCCCATCGCCCCGATCAGGGCCGCGCGGTGGCTGATCGACTTGTCGGGCGGGGGTCGCAGTGTGCCGCGCAACGGCCCGGAGGGGTCGAAGCGCGTCACCGTGTGACGGTCACGTTGTGTCCAAGCTCCCGCACGATCTCGGCCGCGCGCTCGGCCTCGGCCTCCCCGGCGACCCAGAGCGACACCGCGCCGGTGCGCATGTCGGGCGCCGGGTAGAGCGCCATGTCCTCGATGTTGACGCCGGCCCGGCCGAGCGCCAGGGCCAGCTCGGCGACGGTGCCCGGCCGGTTGTCGACGCCGAGCCGCAGCTCGTACAGCTCGCCGCCGACCAGGTCGGCCTCCAGCAGACGGCGGCGATGCTCGCGTGCGGCGCCGTGCCAGGCGCCGACCCGCTCCGCGTCGCCCGACCGGATCAGCTCGGCCGCCTCGCGCAGCCGCTCGGCGGCCGAATCGATCTCGCGCGCCACCGCCTCGCGGTTGGTGGCGAAGATGTCGCCCCAGACCGGCGGGTTCGCCCCCGCGACCCGGGTCGTGTCGCGGAAGCTCGGGCCGATCTCGGGCAGGCGCTCGGACTCCTCGGCCGCCGCCGCGGCCGCCTGCTGAACGAGCACGTTGGCGATCACATGCGGGAGGTGGCTGACGGTTGCCATCAGCCGGTCGTGGGTGTCGGCGTCGATCGCCTGGGGACGGGCGCCCAGGTCGGCGATCGCGCGCTGGAGGCGGTCGTACAAGAGGCCGCCGGAGCGCTCGGTCGGCGTCAGGTACCAGCGCGCCCCCTCGAACAGGTCGGCGCGCGCGTTCTCGACCCCGGCGGTCTCGGCGCCGGCCAGCGGGTGGCCGCCGATGAAGCGCTCCTCGCTACCCACCTGAGCCACCAGCGCGCCCTTGGTGGAACCGACGTCGGTGACCACGGCCTGCTCGCCGCTCGACGCGAGCGCCTCCGCGACCAGCTCCGGAAGCGCCCGGACGGGGGCCGCGCAGAAGACCACCTGGGCGTCACCCACCGCCTCCGCGATCGTGTCGTCCACTCGGTCGACCGTGTCGCGCTCCAGCGCGCGCTGGCGAGCGGCGGGGTCAGGATCAAAGCCGCTGACCTGGGCGTCCAGCCGCTGCTTCGCCGCCAGCCCGATCGAGCCGCCGATCAGCCCCACGCCGAGGACGGCGATTCTCATCGTCTGGCCGGGCCCTCTCCACCTAGTGGGCCGCCCGGCCCACTAGACCGTTGAAAGCTCCTTGCCGGCGATCTCGGCGACCACCCGGAGCTGCTCGGCGTAGTCGGCGAAGCGCTCGGTGGCGATCGCCTGCGGACCGTCGCAGATCGCCTCCTCGGGCTCGTTGTGGACCTCGACGATGATCCCGTCGGCGCCGGCCGCCGCCGCGGCAAGCGACATCGGCTGCACCCAGTCGCGCCGCCCGGCCGCATGGCTGGGGTCGACGATCACCGGCAGGTGGCTCAGCTCGCGCAGCGCCGGGATCGCCAGCAGGTCGAGCGTGAACCGGTAGGTCGTCTCGAAGGTCCGGATGCCGCGCTCGCAGAGCATGACGTTCTCGTTGCCCTCCTTCAGCACGTACTCGGCGGCCATCAGCAGCTCCTCCAGGGTCGAGGAGAGGCCGCGCTTGAGCAGCACCGGAAGCCCGGTGCTCCCGGCCTCCGACAGCAGCGAGTAGTTCTGCATGCTGCGGGCGCCGATCTGGATCACGTCCGCCACCTCCACCACGTCGGCGACGTCGCGGACGTCCATCAGCTCGGTGACGATCGGCAGCCCCGTCTCCTCCTTCGCCTCCTGGAGCAGGCGCAGGCCCTCCACGCCCAGCCCCTGGAAGGAGTACGGCGAGGTGCGTGGCTTGTAGGCGCCCCCGCGCAGCATCGAGCCCCCGTGCTCGGCGACCACCCGGGCCACCTCGAGGGTCTGGTCGCGGCCCTCCACCGTGCAGGGCCCGGCGATCAGCGCGAAGTGATCGCCGCCGACCTTGCGGCCGTCGACGTCGATCACGGTTCGCTCGCCCTTGCGGAACTGGGCCGAGGCGAGCTTGTACGGCTTCAGGATCGGCACCAGGTGATCGACCCCCGGCGCACCCTCGAGCCCCAGCGCCGCGACCCTGTCGCGGTCGCCGATCGCCCCGATCACGGTCAACAGCTCGCCCTTCGAGACGTGGGCCGAGCAGCCCACCGACTCGACCCGGTCGACGACCGCATCGATCTGCTCGTCGGTCGCCCCCTCTTTCATCACGATCATCATCGTCGTAAGCCTTTCAGAGTCTCATTCGGAGTTGTGTACGAATCGGTTCAGGTGCCCGCGTAGGGCGCGCTACGGCGTCCGGCGAAGCTCTCCTGCTGAGGCGGGCCGAAACGGCCGGGCCGGACGCCTAGCTAAATCGCGAATAGGTGAACCAGGCACGCCGGCGCAGCCCCTGGGGGGCGATCGAGATAGCCAGCCTGCTCGCGCGGTTCATCGACCAGGGTTTGTACCACGGCCGGGCGGATTCCGCAAATTGCGGGCTCAGATCGCCGCCGCCAGGGCGTCGAGGAAGCGCTGGTTCTCGGCGCGGGCGCCGAAGGTGACGCGGATGTGGCCGGGGCCGCCGAGGGGCTCGCCGCCCCGGACCACGATCCCGGCCTCGCCGAGGCTCCGGACCACCTCGGCCTCGTCGCGGTCGGCGAGCGGGATCCAGGAGAAGTTGGCCTCGGAGGCGGGCGGATCGAGGCCGAGCTCCCGCAGCGCCTCCTCCACGAAGATTCGCTCGACGATGGTTCGCTCGACGCGCTGGGCGGCGTCGTCTGTGTGCAGGATCGCCTCGGCGGCGGCCGTCTGGGCCAGCTCGTTGACGCTGAACGGCTGGCGCACCGCGTCGACCGCGGCGCGGAACTTGGGCGAGCACAGCGCGTAGCCGCAGCGCAAGCCGGCGAGCCCGTACACCTTGCTGAACGTCCGCAGGAGGACGAGGTTCGGGAAGCCCGCCAGCAGATCGACGGTGGCATCGGGATCGTCGTTGGTCTGGAACTCGATGTATGCCTCGTCGAGGACCACGGTGACGTGGTCGGGCACCCGCTCGCAGAACTCGCCGATCCGCGCCGCCGGGATGTGGGTCCCGGTCGGGTTGTTCGGGTTGCAGATGCAGAAGAGCTGGGTGGCCGCGGTGACCTCGGCGAGCATCGCGTCGAGGTCGTGGACGTAGCCATCGGCGAGGGGGACGCGGATCTCCCGCGCCCCGGAGAGCGCCGCCAGGTGCGGGTAGATGGAGAACGCCGGCCAGGCGAAGAGGATCTCGTCGCCGGGCTCGCACAGCGCCTCGGCGGCGGCGAGCAGGATCTCGCAGGAGCCGTTGCCGACCGCGACCCGCGCCGGATCTGTGTCGAAGCGGTCAGCGATCCGCCCGCGCAGGCGGCGGGCGTGCTGGTCGGGGTAGCGGTTAAGGCCCTTGGTGGCCGCGGCGACGGCCTCGATCACCGCCGGGTGCGGTCCCCAGGGAGACTCGTTGGAGGCCAGCTTGACGACGTCGTCGGCGCCGAACGCCCGGCGCGCAGCGTCCTCGTGCATCCCCGCCTCGTAGTGAGGCAGGCGGGCGAGCTTCTGGGCGAAGGTGACTCCCATCGGTTGATTGTTACTGAGCCGCGTGCAGATCCGACCGCAGGCCCTGCGCCTTGCCCAGGTACGTATGCGCCGGAGCGTGGTCCCCGGGCGCGTAGTAGTGCACCAGGACGCGGATCACGCTGCGCATCGCGCCCGGGACGTCCAGCTCGCGCGTGCACAGAAGCGGCACCGCCTCGAGCCCCAGGCGGCGCGCGGCGACCGCGGGGAACTCGGCGTTCAGGTCGTCTGTGGTCGTGAACAGGCAGCTCACGATCCGCTCCGGCTCGAGCTCGTTCCGCGACATCAGCTCGCGCATCAACGCCTCGGTGGCGCTGAGGATCGCCTCGACGTCGTTGCTCTCGGACTTGATCGCTCCCCGGACCGCCCAGAGGCGCTGTTCATCGCTCATCAGCGCCAGCATCTTTCCAGAGCCGCTTGACCTCGGGCGGGCGGAGCTGGCGAGCCTTCCCCTCGGGCAGCTTGCCCAGGCCGATGGGGCCGAACCGAATCCGGGCCAGCTCGACGACCTCGTTGCCCACCGCCTCGACCATGCGCCGCACCTGCCGGTTGCGTCCCTCCCTGATGGTCAGCTCGAGCACGCGCGGCGACACCCGGCGCACCGCGGCCGGCGCCGTCGGCCCGTCCTCCAGCTCCACGCCCTGCCGCAACCGGCGAAGCTGGGGCTCGCTGGCCGCCCGCCGCAGCTTCACCCTGTAGCTGCGCTCCACCCCGTATCGCGGGTGCGTGAGCCGGTTGGCCAGCTCGCCATCGTTGGTGAGCAGGATCAGCCCGGTCGAATCGGCATCCAGCCTGCCCACCGGATAGAGGCGGCGGGGAGAGTCCACCAGCTCGACCACCGCTCGGCGCCGGCCGGGCTCGCGCGCCGTCGAGGTGATTCCGGCTGGCTTGTTGACCATCCAGACCTCGCGCGGCTCCGGGGTGACCGGCCGTCCGTCGGCGGTCACCGCGCTCGACTCGTCGACGTCGCGGGCAGGGTCGGTGACCGTCTTCCCGCCGACGCTGACCCTGCCGGCGGCGATCAGCTCCTCGGCGCGGCGCCGCGAGGCGACGCCGCAGTGGGCCAGGTACTTGGCGAGGCGCACCGCCCCTAGTGGCCCACTGGCAGTCAGCTCGCCCGTTGCTCGCCGGCCTTCAGCAACCGCTCGCGCAGCTCGCGCTCGTCCTCGGGCGCGGGGTCGAAGCTGGATGGATCGGGAAGCTGGTCCAGCCCGCTGAGGCCGAACAGCCGCTCGAACAGCGGCGTGGTCCGGTAGACGACCGCGCCGAAGCGCGAGCGCCCCGACTCCTCGATCAGCCCCCGCTCGGTGAGGGTCGCCACCGCCGACTCGGAGGAGACGCCGCGGATGCGGGCGATCTCCGGGCGCGATATCGGCTGGAGGTAGGAGACGATCGCCAGCGTCTCAGCCTGGGCCTGGGTCAGCGGCGGCGTGCGGGGCTTCGACAGAAGCCGCCGCGCGGCGTCCTCGGCAACCGGGTCGGCGGCAAGCGTGTAGCCGCCGGCCACCCGGCGCAGGACGACGCCGCGTGTGCCCTCGGCGAGCGCCCCCTCCAGGGCGTCGAGCGCCCTGTCCACCTGCGCCTCGCTGGCGTCGCAGGCCTCGACGAGCTCGGCGGCGGACACCGGCTCCGGGGACAGGAACAGGAGCGCCTCGATCGTCCGCTCGAGCTCGGTCACTCGGCCACCTCCATCTCGATCACTCGGCCACCTCCACCTCGATCGGCCCAAAGAGCTTCTTCTGCGTCCAGGTCGCCTCGCCGCGCTTGTGCATCTCCAGCAGCGCGAACAGTGTCACCGCCTGGGTCAGCCGATCCTCGTCGGCGAACGCCTCGTCGAAGTCGAAGCGCCCCCGGCGCGCCAGCAGCTCGCGAAGCAGGGCCAGCCGCCGCTCCAGCGAGACCGTGGGACGGATGTGGCTGGTGTCGGGCGCGGGCGGCGTGCGCAGCAGGTCGCCGATCGCCTCCGCGAGGCGAACCGGCTCGTACACCTGGGTGGCGGCGTCGAGGGAGGCGCGCCGAAGCTCCGGGGGCAGCGGCGCGGACCGGTACAGGTAGCGGCGCCCATCGGCGAACAGGCCGGAGAGATGGGCGGCGGCATCGCGGTAGCGCCGGTACTCGAGCACTCGCGCCAGGAGCTCGTCGGCCGCCTCCTCCGGGCCCAGCTCCGGCAGGTCTTCCTCGGCCGCCGGCAACAGCAGCCGCGACTTCAGCTCCAGGAGCGAGGCGATCAGGACCAGGAACTCGGTCGCCGCGTCGAGGTCGAGCTCGCCGGCGCTCTCCAGGTGCTCCAGGTACGCCACGACGATCTCGCCCAGCGAGACCTCGGCGAGGTTGACCTCCTCGCGCAAGACGACCGCCATCAGGAGGTCGAACGGGCCCGCGAAAACGTCCAGGTCGAGGTCGAGCTCCGCGGCTCTCATCGGCATGGCGCCTAGAGTAATCCCGGCCGCGGCTAGCTTCGCGCCGGCCCGATCCCCATCGCCTCGCGGACGTCGGCGACCGTCTCGGAGGCGATCGCGCGCGCCTTCTCCGCCCCGGCGGCCAGGGTCGCCTCCAGGCCCGCCTCGTCCGGGCGCAGCTGGGCGAAACGCTCCCGGACCGGCGCCAGGTAGTCCACCAACGCCTCAGCGACGGCCGCCTTGAAGTCGCCGTAGCCCGAGCCCTCGAACTCAGATTCGATTTGCTCGGGGGCGACGCCGCGAACCGCGGAGAGGATCTCGATCAGGTTCTCGATCCCAGCCTTGCCGGGCCCGCGCCGGACCTCGGTGCCGGAGTCGGTGACCGCGCTGCGGACCTTCTTTCGCACCGTGTCGGCCTCGTCGAGGATGTAGACCGTTCCCTGCTCGGAGCCGTAGGTGGTCGACATCCGGGTCTCCGGGTCCTGGAGGTTCATGATCCGCGCCCCGACCTCTGGATACCTGCCCTCGGGAACGACCAGGATCGTCGCCGAAGCGCGCGTTGAACCGCTCCGCGATGTCCCGCATCAGCTCGATGTGCTGGCGCTGGTCGTCGCCCACCGGCACCTCGGTGGCCCGGTAGGCGAGCACGTCCGCCGCCTGGAGGACGGGATAGAAGAACAGCCCGGCGGAGACCAGCTCGCGCTGCTGCTCGGCCTTCTCCTTGAACTGGTGCATGCGGTTGAGGTCGCCCCAGGCGGTCACCGTGCCGAGCAGCCAGCTGAGCTCCGTGTGCTCCGTCAGGTCGGACTGGCGAAAGAGGATGCAGCGCTCCGGCTCCAGGCCGGCGGCGATCAGGATCGCGGTGGTGTCGTAGAGGCGCTCGCGAAGCTCGGCGGGATCCTGGGGCACGGTGATCGCGTGCAGGTCGACGATGCAGTAGATCGCCTCGCCGCTGTCCTGCCCCTCGACGTACTGGCGGATCGCCCCGATGTAGTTGCCGAGGTGCTTGCGGCCGGTCGGCTGGATGCCGCTGAAGATGCGCTTCTCCGCCATCGCGGGCGCGCACTATACGGGGGCTCCCAATGCCCCACTACCGCTACGGCTCGGGCTGCTCGCGAAGCTGGTGCGCGGGGGTGAAGAAGTTCCGGTACGCGAGCGTGATCGCGATCAGCCCCGCCAGGGAGACGCTGCCGAGCAGGGCGTAGAGCAGGATCAGCTGGAGGCGGACGGCGTCCGTTGGGTCGGCGCCCGCGAGCAGCATCCCGACCATCGTCCCCGGGAAGAAGATCAGCCCGGTGGTCTTGGTCGAGTCGACCAGCGGTGATCATCCCCGAGCGCAGGCTGCGGCGGACGATCGGCGCCGCCGCCTGGGTGGAGGTGGCGCCGAGCGCCAGGGTGGCCTCGATCTCCCGCGCGTGCCGGGTGACCTCGTCGCCCAGCCGGTTCAGGGCCACGGCGGCCGCCGTCATCGCGTTGCCGACCACCATCCCCCCCACCGGCACCAGGTAGCGAGGCTCGGGGTCGAAGACGCCGAGGGCGACCAGCAGGCCCAGGGTGGCCGCGGCGGCGAGCGCCAGCGCCAGCAGCAGCGCCCAGAAGGCATCGGGTACCTGCCTCGCCCGCGACCGGGCCTGGAGCGCGCCGAACACCACCATCACCGCGATCAGCGCGACCACGAACCAGAGGCTGTCCTGGTCGAAGATGAAGTTGATCGCGTAGCCGATCGCGGTCAGCTGGATGAACGAGCGCACCACCGCGATCCCGATGTCCTGCTCGAGATCGGCCCGCCGCCAGAACGAGACCGCCACCGCCACGGCGACCAGCGCCAAGGTCGCCGCGACGTCGCCGAGGCTGACCTGGATCGACGGGCCGGTCACGTCGGGGGATTATCCGCCGCGATCAGTCGCCGCGTACACCGCGTCCACGCCGGACGGAAAAGGGTGGCGTGCCGGCTCCTTGCTCAGACCGCGAGCTGCTCCTTGACTCGGCCCTGAGCCACGACCCGCCCCTCGTCGAGCCGCACCACCCAGTCGGCCATGCGCCGCGCCTGGTCCAGGTCGTGGGTGACGAGCACGGTCGAGACCTTGACCCGCTCGCGCAGGTGCAGCAGGGTCGCCTCCACCGCGCCGCGCGCGCCCTCGTCGAGGGCCGAGGTTGGCTCGTCGAGGAGCAGGACCCGCGGCTCGAGGGCCAGCGCCCGGGCGAGCATCACCCGCTGTTGCTCCCCGACCGAGAGCTTGCCCGAGTCGCGTTCAGCGAACGAGGCGTCGAGCCCGGCAAGGTCCAGCAGGCGCGCGACATCCGGCTCGCGCCCGGCCAGGTCGGCGGCGAAACGGACGTTCTCCTCGACCGTCCCCTCCAGCAGCGCCGGAAGCTGCGGGACCAGGCAGACCTCGCGCCGCAGCTCGAGCGGATCGCGCTCGCGCACGTCGGCCCCCTCGTAGCGAACCGTCCCCGACACCGGGTCGGCGAGCCGGTTCAGCAACCGAAGCAGGGTCGACTTGCCGCTCCCCGACGGCCCGGCGACGCAGCTCGCCCCCTTCGGCAGCGACGCCGTGACGTCCTGGAGCACGACCTTGGAGTCCCGCTCAATCGTCACCCGCTCGAGCTCGAACAGCATCGGGTGATTATCTCCCGGGACCTCATCGTCGCCCTCCCTCGTAGCCCAGGTGCAAACAGCGTCGGGATAGGAGGACGAGATGAATCGCAGGCTCCACGCAGTGACCATCGGCGTCGCGCTCGTGATCGCGGGCGCATTGCCCGCCACGGCAACGGCCGATGGGCTTCCGATTCCCGGCGTCTATACGGACCCCGCGGGAGTCGCAACGCCAAGCGGAAAGGAGCATTACGTCACGCGCCGCCAAGAGGACGACTCGACGCTGGTTCGTGCACTGGGACAGAACGGACGCGTGTTGCGCTCAACGACCATCTCGGGACGCTGGGTGATTCCGGCGGTGGCGATCGACGGCTCCCCCGGTGGGCTCTCAGCCGACGGGGCCACGCTCGTCCTCATCCAGCCGCGCAAGCGGTTCCCGCAACCTGAGACTCACCTGGCGGTCCTGGACGCCCAGAGCCTCGTCCTGCGCGATCGCCTCACGCTTCACGGCGACTTCAGCTTCGACGCGATCTCACCGGATGGCTCGCACATCTACCTGATCGAATACCTGTCGCCAAGCGATCCGACCCAGTACGCAGTGCGCGCCTTCGACGCTGTCACAGGGAAACTGCTGCCCGAACCGATCGTCGACCCGAACGAGGAGAGCGACGAGATGCGCGGCTATCCCCTGACGCGCGTTGCCAGTCCTGATGGCCGCTGGGCGTACACCCTCTATGACGGCGGCGGCAAGCACCCATTCGTCCACGCCCTCGACACGCTCGAGGGACGGGCCGTGTGCATCGACCTGCCCCATTTCGCTGTTCAGGGCGCCAACAATGGCCGGCTGGGGATCAGCTCGGACGGCGGCCTTCTGACCCTCATCCACAGACAAGAGGCCACCGCCCTAATCAACACGGAGACGTTCCGCGTGAGCAAGCCGAGCGACCCGCGCCCTGCGAGTCAGCGGGGCAATTCGGGTGACAGCGGGGTGCGGTGGTCGCTGATCGCTTCGGCGGCGGTCGTCGTGCTTGGGGCCATCGGAGCGCTCTCCGTACATCACCGACGTCGCACCCAGCGACTGGCGGCCGGCGAAGTCCGGTAGGCGCGGGTGCGCGACGGAAACGCCGAGAGGGCCCTTCATGAGCCCCGTGGATCTCCTCTGTCCCGGCGTAGGAAGTCAATCCGCGTTTTCAGCGGCTGGCGCCGTCCGCCCTGATCGACCTCGCCGGCGAACGCGATCAGGCGGGCGACGGAAGGCCTCTTCACCCTCACGATGAGGCCAGTGGCCAGCGCCCTCCACGATCAGCGAGTCCGAGCCCGCGCCGAGCAGGTCGGCGGTTCGCTCATAGAGCTCGGCGTCGAGGATGTCGGTGGTTCCGCCGACGACGAGACCGCGGGCCGAGGGCGGCTGCGCCAGCTCCGGGGCCGGCCGCGGCGAGAGGGCGCGGTAGTAGTCGAGAGCCCCGCTCAGCGAGCGCTCGTCGGCGAAGGCGCTCTTCACGTCGGCGAGGGATTGATCGCGGGCCGCGCCGACCCAGTTCGGTGCCCAGCGCCGGTAGAGGGTGTCGAGGTAGGCGAAGTCGCCGCGGCGCACCGCGCTCTCGGCCCACGGCATCTTCAGCGCGAGGAAATGACGAGCGGCCCAGAGCGTCGACGGGTTGCGCGGCAGCAGGGTCGGGTGCGGGATCGCGATCGGGACGATCGCCCGCACCCGGTCGGGGTGAAGGGTCGCGGCGCCGTAGACCATCGAGGCGCCCCAGTCGTGCCCGACGAGGATCGCGTCGCTGCTCGCCCAGCCCGTCGAGAAAGGCGATCGGATCGGACCCGATCGTGACCAGGTCATACGGCCGGCCTTCGACGATCGTGTCGGGGTGGTAGCCGCGTAGCCAGGGCCGCACCGCCCGGTAGCCGGCGTCGGCGAGGCCGGCGGCGATCCGCTCCCAGCCGTGGGGTGTGTCGGGAAAGCCGTGGAGGAGGATGATGAGCGGGCCCTCCCCGGTCTCCCGGAAGACGAAACCCTGCCCATCGTCAGCCGCGATCCTCGACCACTCCTGAGCCATCGGCCGGGATCGTATGTCGCCTGGTGGTGCAGGAGGGACCTGCAGGGGCGTCGAACTCGTACTCAGTTGGTGGGCTACGCCTGCACGTTTCGAGGGAAGATGGCGAAGATGCAACCAGCGCTGGTGGCGCCGAGCTCGGTTGAGGAGCTCCGGTTGGCCCCTGAGCGGGGCGCGCAGAGCATCGCTATACCGCTTGGCGCGAGCCCCATCCGCTCGAGATGGACCGCTGCGGACCGGCGGCGTGAGCGCCGCTGGGTCAGGGACGCGCAGCGGGGATCCGGGGAGGCGCTCGAACAGCTCTATAGGCGCCACTGGCCGTGGGCGCACCGGGCGGCGTACCTCGTCGTTCACGACAAGGCCGCGGCCGAGGACATCGCGCAGGAGGCGTTCCTGGCGGCGGTGAGGGCGCTGGATCGCTTCGACCGCCGCCGCCCGTTCGGCCCCTGGCTGCACCGGATCGTGGTCAACCGTGCGATCGACTGGGCGCGCGCCAGCGCGCTGCGCTCGGAGGCCGCGCTGGCGTCGGAGCCGGACGCCGACGGCGTGTGGCCTGGCGAGACCCGCGAGCCGGAGCGTGGCCGGCCGTATTCCGAAAGCGTGCTCGCGGCCCTGGCCTCGCTGTCGCCGGAGCACCGCGCGGTCGTGGTCCTGCGGTACCTGCTCGAGTACACGCCGGGCGAGATCGCCGAGGCGCTCGAGCTTCCCAGGGGAACGGTCAACTCGCGCCTTCGCCGGGCGCTCGACCGGCTCGGCAGGCAGCTGAAGGAGGAGGGGTGACCGAGGTGCAACTCCGAGAGCGCTTGCGCGAGGTCTCCGTCCCCGAGGAGCGCGAGGCCGAGGAGCGCGGGTGGCGGGTCGTGCACGGGGCGTTCGAGGCGCGGCCCCCCGTTCACGTCAGGCCGCGCCTCGAACCGGCTGGCGATCGCGCTGGCGGCGGCCTTCCTGATCGCCGGCATCGCGCTGACCCCGGCCGGCGCCAAGGTCGCCGACCTGGTCCACGATGTGGTCGAGCCCGGCCCCGAGAACGCCCAGCCGGCGCTGACCTCGCTGCCGGCCTCCGGACGCCTGCTGGTCAGCTCGCGCGAGGGGCCCTGGGTCGTCGACGAGGACGGATCCCAGCGGCTGCTGGGCGCCTACCGAGACGCGGCGTGGTCGCCCAGCGGCATGTTCGCCGCCGTCACGCGTGGCCGCCAGCTCACCGCCGTGGACCCGGTCGGAACGGTGCGCTGGTCGCTGGCCGCGCGGCGCCCGGTCAGCAATCCCGCCTGGTCGCCATCCGGCATTCGCGTCGCGTATGCGAGCGGCAGCTCGCTGCGGGTCGTCGTCGGCGATGGAACGGGTGACCGCCTGCTGGTCGACCGCGTCCCCCCCGTCGCGCCCGCCTGGAAGCCGCTCAGCGAGCCCCTGCCCCCAGGCCAGGTCGCGATCGGGCCGAGGACGAACGTGCTCGCCTACGCGGATCGTCGCGGCCGGGTGACCGTTCGCGACGTCGACGCCGACCGGGTGCTGTGGCGAAGCCATCCCTATTCGCTCCCGATCCGAGGGCTCGAATGGTCGCCCGACCGCCAGCGCCTCCTCGTCCGCACGGCCTCGTTCGCCCAGTTCCTCGACGCCCGCGGCCGACCAACCGGCAGGGTGCCATGGCCGACGCTCGGCGCCAGCATCTCGCCGGACAGCAGGCGAACCGCGTTCATCCGGCGGGCGACGGGCGGGCGCAGCGACGTGCTGATCACGCGCCGCGACGGCAGCGGCCCACCGCGGCGCGTCCTCTCCAGATCAGGCCGAATCACGGACCCGACCTGGTCACCCAACGGCGAATGGCTGCTGGTGGCGCGGCGCGACGCCGATCAGTGGCTCTTCATCCGTCCCTCGCGGCCCGTGCGGGTCGACGCCGTCGCCAACGTCTCCCGCCAGTTCAACCCCGGCGCCACGGGCCAGCCGCCCTTCCCGCGGATCAGCGGCTGGTGCTGCGCCCGCTGACGGCGCGCCCACCCTCAGGCACGCGCCAAGCGGGAACGGGCGGGCCCTCTGGGCGCCCGCGACGCGCAAGATTCGTGGCGTGGGACGATGGGTAACCAGGAAGTGACGCTAAGTTGGGAAACTGAGAACCGATGACTTTCGTTATCTCCGACGGTCTCTTGAGTGTGAACGATGGCTAGGGCCATTTGGAGCGGATCGATCAGCTTTGGGCTACTGAACGTGCCCGTGAAGCTGTACAGCGCGGTGTCGCGCAAGTCGGTGAGCTTCCGCGAGCTGCGGGCGAGCGACAGCTCGCGCATCCGGCACAAGCGGGTCGCCGAGTCCGACGGCGACGAGGTCCCTTACGAGGAGATCGTCAAGGGCTATGAGATCGCGCCCGAGCAGTACGTGGTCCTGACCCGCGAGGAGCTCGAGGAGCTCGACCCCAAGAAGACCCGCGCGATCGAGATCCAGGACTTCGTCGATCTCGACGAGATCGACCCGATCTACTTCGACCACCCCTACTACCTGGGGCCCGACAAGGGGGCCGAGAAGGCCTACGCCCTGCTGGTCAAGGCGATGTCCGACGCGAAGAAGGTGGCGGTGGCGCGGTTCGTGCTGCGAAACCGCGAGCACCTGGCCGCGATCCGGCCGATGGGCCAGGTGCTGACCATGGCGACGATGCGGTTCGCCGACGAGGTGGTCTCGCCGGAGGAGCTCGGCGACGTGATCCCCGAGGACGGCCGCAAGCTGTCAAAGCGCGAGCTCGAGATGGCCCAGCAGCTGATCGAGTCGCTGAGCACCGACTTCGACGCCGACAAGTACCGCGACGAGTACCGCGAGGAGCTGGTGGCGCTGATCGAGCGAAAGGCGCGGGGCGAGGAGGTCGTGGAGGCCGTCTCCGAGGAGCCCAAGCCGACCAAGGCGCCCGACCTGATGGCGGCTCTCGAGGAGAGCCTGGCGGCGATCCAGGGAGAGCCGCTGGCCGCCGGATCGAAGCGCGACGGCGCCAAGCGGCGTAAGCGGACGACCAAGCCGCCAAGTCCGGCTCCGGCTCCGGCTCCAAGAGCTCCAAGGCCGGGTCGAAATCGCGAAGCAGGGCAAAAGCCGCCAAGTAGACGTAGACGGGCACCGGCTCGAGCTGACCAACCTCGACAAGGTGCTGTGGCCGAAGGCCGGCTTCACCAAGGGCGAGGCGATCGACTACTACGCGCGGGTGGCGGACGACGATCCTCCCCCATCTCTCCGGTCGACCGCTGACCCGGGTGCGCTTTCCCGACGGCACCGAGTCGCAGCGGTTCTTCGAGAAGCGCGCTCCCTCCCACACCCCCGACTGGGTGCGCACCGCGCCGATCGAGATGGGGACCGCGGGCGTGCTCGACTTCATCGTCTGCGACGACCGGGCGACGCTGATCTGGCTGGCCCAGCTCGCCGCCCTCGAGCTCCATCCGTCGCTGTCGCTGGCCGCCGACCCCGAGACGCCGACCGTGATCGCCTTCGACCTCGACCCCGGTGCGCCGGCGACGATCGTCGAGTGCTCGCAGGTCGGGCTGCGCGTGCGCGAGCTGTTCGCGAACCTCGGCCTCGAGTCGTTCGCGAAGACCTCCGGCTCCAAGGGCCTCCAGGTCTACGTGCCGCTCAACACCGCGGTCGGCTACGAGCGAACGAAGCCGTTCGCCCGCGCGGTCGCCCAGGCGCTGGAGCGCGCCGAGCCCAAGCTCGTGGTCTCGCGCCAAAAGAAGGAGCTTCGCAAGGGCAAGGTGCTGGTCGACTGGAGTCAGAACGACCGCGCGAAGACGACCGTGGCCGTCTACTCGCTGCGCTGCCGGGAGCGTCCGTGGGCATCCACCCCCCTGCGCTGGGAGGAGGTCGAGGCGCTCGCCGGCGGCGGCGATCCCGAGTCGGTGCGCTTCGAGGGCCGGCGGTGCTGGAGCGAATCGACGCCCATGGCGACCTGTTCGCGCCGGTGCTCGAGCTCGAGCAGGAGCTTCCGGAGAAGCTCTAGGCCGGGCCTCCGCCGGATCAGCCGACCGGCTGACGCACCACCGGCCGGCGGCTGGCCCTCGCCTCGTCCAGGCGGCGGACCGGGGTCGTGTAGGGCGCGTTGCGGGCGATCTCGGGGTCGCGCTCGGCCTCCGCGAGGATCTCCTCGACGGCGTCGGCAAGCGCGTCGAGGCCCTCTTTGGTCTCGGTCTCGGTGGGCTCGAACATCAGCGCCTCGTCGACGAGCAGCGGGAAGTAGATGGTCGGCGGGTGAAAGCCGAAGTCGAGCAGCCGCTTGGCGACGTCGAGCGTCTTGACGCCGAGCTCGCGCTTCGCGGCCGCTCCCGAAAGGACGAACTCGTGCAGGCACAGTCGGTCGAAGCCGACCGGCAGGTATCTGCCCGCCCGCCCCTGCCGAAGCCGCGCCAGCAGGTAGTTGGCGTTCAGCACCGCGGTCTCCGAGGCCTCGGCGAGGCCGTCGCCGCCGAGGCTGCGGATGTAGGCGTAGGAGCGGACGAAGACGCCGAAGTTGCCCGCGAAGCCGCGCAGCCGGCCGATCGACTTCGGCCGCTCGTAGTCGAGGTCGAAGGTGGGGGTGGCGCCGTCTTCGCCCTCGGCGCGAACCAGGCGCGGGACCGGCAGGTAGGGCTCGATCCGGTCCGACACCGCGATCGGCCCGGCCCCCGGCCCGCCGCCTCCGTGCGGCTGGGAGAACGACTTGTGGAGGTTGACGTGGACGATGTCGAACCCCATGTCGCCGGGCCTGGTGTGGCCCATGATCGCGTTCAGGTTGGCGCCGTCGTAGTACAGGGTGCCGCCGGCGTCGCGGACCATCCGGGTGATCTCGGCGATGTTCTCGTCGAACAGGCCGAGCGTGTTCGGGTTGGTGAGCATCAGGCAGGCGACCTGGTCGTCGACCTTGGAGCGCAGGTCGTCGAGGTCGACGCCACCGCGCTCGTCGGTCGCCACCTTGACCACCTCGTAGCCCGCCATGGTCACCGACGCCGGGTTGGTGCCGTGGGCGGTGTCCGGGGTCAGCACCTTGGTGCGCTGCTCGCCGCGGTCGGCGTGGTAGGCGTGGGTCAGGAGCAGCCCCGCCAGCTCCCCGTGGGAGCCGGCCGAGGGCTGGAGGCTGACGTGCTCGAGGCCGCAGATCTCGGCCAGGGCGCGCTCCAGGCGCCACATCAGCTCCAGCGCCCCCTGGGCGCGCTTCGGGTCCTGCGCGGGGTGAAGGCGCGCGTGGCCGGGCAGCGCGGCGACCCGCTCGTTCAGGCGCGGGTTGTGCTTCATCGTGCACGAGCCGAGCGGATAGGGGCCGGTGTCGAGGTCGAAGTTGCGGCGCGAGAGGCGGTTGTAGTGGCGGACGATCTCCGGCTCGGAGACCTCGGGGAGCTCCGGGGCGTGCTGCCGCAGCAGCTTCGCGGGGATCAGCTCGTCGAGCGGGCGCTCAGGGACGTCGAGCGGCGGCAGGGTTCCCGCGCGGCGACCGGCGACCGAGCGCTCGAAGATCGTGGTGGCGCGATTCCCTTTGCTGAGGGGTTGGAGTTTCGGCCGTTGCTGGCGGCGAGGGGGTGGAGCCCGCAGTCATGCGGTCACCTCCTGCGTTTGGGGCGGCTTTCTGCCGCTATCCGGCAATAACCCGTCCATGGCGGCGGTTTCGGCGATCGCCCGGTCGAGCGCATCGGCGAGGCGGTCGATGTCGGCGCGCGACCGGCGTTCGGTGAGCGCAACGAGCAGACCGTCGTCGTACTCGGGGTATTCCCTACCCAGCCAGTACCCGGCCGCGATGCCCTCCTCGGCGCAGCGGTCGAGCACCGCGGCCACGGGCGCATCGAGCCGCACCGCGAACTCGCGGACCACCGGCGCCTCGTGCAGGAGCTCCACGCCGTCAAGCCCCGCCAGCCGCTCGCGGGCGTAGGCGGTCCGCTGGGCGAGCAGCTCACCCAGCTCGACCACCCCGCGCTTGCCCAGCCAGGCCAGGTAGATGACCCCGCCGAGCGCGTTCAGGGCCTGCGAAGTGCAGATGTTGTGGGTCGCCTTCTCACGGCGGATGTGCTGCTCGCGGGTCTGAAGGGCCAGCACGAAGCCGCGCCGCCCGTCGGCGTCCGCCGTCTCCCCCGCGATCCGGCCCGGCATCCGGCGCAGGTGCTCCTCCGTGGCGCAGAAGAAGCCGAACGAGGGACCGCCGAAGTCGAGCCGTGCCGCCGAGCGGCTGGCCCTCGCCGACGGCGATCTCCACGCCGCATTCCCCGGGCGGCCGCAGCACGCCCAGGGTCAGCGCGTCGACCGAGGCGACCGTCAGCGCGCCCACGTCCTTCGCGGCGGCGGCGAGGGCCTCGAGGTCCTCCACCGCGCCCAGGAAGTTCGGGTTCTGGACGAACAGGGCGGCGGTGTCGGCGTCCAGAGCGGCGCTCAGCTCGCTCGGCATCCGTGATCCCGCCCTCGAGGCCCACCTCGACCACCTCGGCGCCGAAGCCGCGCGCGTAGGTGGCCAGCGTCTCGCGGCTGTGGGGATGAAGGCCCCGCGAGACCACCAGGCGCCGGCGCCCGGTGGCGCCGATCGCCAGGTAGGCAGCGGAGGCCACCGACGAGGGCCCCTCGTACAGCGAGGCGTTCGACACCGGCAGCGCGCAGAGCTCCGAGATCGCCGTCTGGAACTCGAACATCACCTGGAGGCCGCCCTGCGAGACCTCGGGCTGGTAGGGCGTGTACGGGGTCAGGAACTCCGAGCGCTGGGTGATCGCGTCGACGATCGCCGGCACGTAGTGGTCGTACATCCCCGCCCCGAGAAAACAGAGCTCGGCGTCGGCGTGTGCGTTGCGCTCGGCGAGCGAGGTCAGGTGGTCGAAGCACTCGGTCTCCGAGAGCCCGGGCGGCAGGTCGAGCGGGCGCCCGAGCCGCAGGTCCGCCGGGATCTCCGCGAACAGCTCGTCGATCGAGCCGACGCCGATCGCGTCGAGCATCGCCCGGCGGTCGGCGTCGGTGGCTGAGGTGTAACGGGTCAGGCCGGCATCACTCCTGCTCGGATGCTAGCCGGGGGCGGTGCGGATCCCTCCTCGAGCCGGGTACGGCGAGCCGCTACGCCGTGCTCCGCGGGCGGACGAGCGGGAGGGACGACCAGGCAAACAGCCACAGCGCGGCCTTCTCCTCCTCGTCCAAGTCCTCCTGGGACTCGATCAGCTCCGCTTCGACCTCATCCAGGGAGGCCCCACAGTCCATTCGCTCCGTGATCGCGTCACGTAGTTCAATGATCTCCGCCAATTCAGGCCCGAAGGTCCCTACCGCGCTCGCCATTCAGCAGACGGCGGTAGAGGCGCTCGTTGGCGGGGGCGCGAAGGCGACCCGGTGTTGGTCGCAGCGCCCGCTCCTGAGCGCGCAGCTCGGCGGCGAGAACCTGGAGGCGCTGGAGCGCCATGTCGCGCTCGCGCGCGATGTCCCGAACGGCTCCTTGGGCCATAGGAGCCTCCTTCCACAGACCGTCACGGTTCCTGCTCCGCGAGATCGGCTCACGGAACCGTTCCGGATTCACGTAACAATCAAAACGAAGTCTGCCCAGGACCCGCTCGCTGTTTCCGCAAACTGCGGGGTTTGATCTTCGACGGCGCTCTTAGGCGTC
>CAVUXC010000015.1:0-40807 GCA_963745365.1 uncultured Actinomycetes bacterium | reverse complement strand
ACCTCGGCGGCATGTGAAGATGTACCGATCAGATGGAGCACGTAGCGCCCCCGGCCCCAGTCCACCGTCGCCGCGCCCGCCCTCCCGCCCGGCTCACGCCTGCCAGGAGTCGTGCAAGGGCTCCGCTACGCGCGTGACCCGATCGGCTTCTTTGCTCGCCTTCGCCGCCGCCACGGCAACGTCTTCTCCCTGTCGTTCCCCTACTTCGGCCGGATCGTCTACGTGGCCGACCCTGCGATCGTCAAGCAGGTCTTCACCGGCGACTCCGCCCTGTTCCACGCGGGCGAGGCCAACGCAACCGTGCTCGAGCCGACGCTGGGTCCGAACTCGGTGCTGACGCTGGACGAGGACCAGCACCTGCGCCAGCGAAAGCTTCTGCTGCCGCCCTTCCATGGGGAGAGCGTGAGTCGGTACGGCGAGCTGATTCGCGAGATCACCGAGCGTGACATGGAGAGCTGGCCGGTCGGCCAGCCGTTTGCCCTCCGCCCGCACACCCAGCGGATCACGCTGGCGGTGATCCTTGCGTGCGGTGTTCGGCGTGCGCGACGATCAGCGCTTCAGGCGCGCCGCCGCGCTGGTCGACGAGTTCGCCCGCAGGGCCGACCTGATCACCCAGCTCCCGGTCCTGCGTCGCGACTTCGGCAGGTTCAGCCCCTGGTCGCGCTTCCAGCAGGCCCGCGCCGCCCTGGACGAGTTCATCTACGAGGAGATCGCGGCGCGGCGCGCGGAGGCCGGCGGCGAAGTGCACGACGACGTTCTCTCGCTGCTGCTGACCGCCACCCCACGACGACGGCAGCCCGATGAGCGACCAGGAGCTTCGCGACAAGCTCGGCGTGGTCGCGCCGGGCACGAGACCACCGCCACGGCGCTCGCCTGGGCGCTGGAGCGCTTGCTCCGCACGCCACGGGCTCTGGACCGGTTGCAATCGTCGATTGCGGCAGGCGAGGACGACTACCTGGACGCGACGATCAAGGAGACCCTGCGCGCGCGGCCGGTGATCGTGGACGTGGCGCGCAAGCTCACAGGCCCCCGCGAGGATCGGCGGCTACGAGCTGCCAGCGGGCACCTTCGTCCTGCCGGCGATCGCCGCGCTGCACTACCGCGCGGACCTGTACCCGGACCCGCACGAGTTCCGCCCGGAGCGCTTTCTCGACGGCAAGGTCGACAGCTCCGGCTGGATTACCTTCGGCGGCGGGGTGCGCCGCTGCATCGGGGCGGCCTTCGCGCAGTACGAGATGCGCGTGGTGCTGAAGGCGATTCTCGAGCGGGCGGAGCTGAGCGCACCCGACTGGCCCGGAGCACATGAAAATTCGCAACATCACGCTGGCGCCGGGAGAGGGGTGCCGGGTGGTGCTCGCGCGCCCGCTGTAGATCCGCCCTGGGCGGCTTCCTGCCAGGTATCCGGCAATAGGCCGCCCATTCCGGGGCTTGCGCTATCCCCAGTGGCCGGTCGGGATGACCGCGAGCCGGCCGCCGCAGCGCGGGCATTTGGCCCAGCGACGAAAACGGAAGGCGCCCGTCAGGGCTTGCTCGTCCAGTGTGCGCCTCGGCAACGGGACAAGAAGGTGCCCACCACATTGCGGGCAGGCGTTCAGCTCGGGCCCAAGGGCGCTGTAGAAATCCGCGGTGGCCAGGCGTTTCGGCCAGGAGCAGCAGCACTAGGAACGAACCATGGGCTCCAGGAAGGTTCCGGTCAGCCCGGTACCGTCGCGCAGCTCCTCAGCCTGATACCCGCAGCCCGAGCAGGCCGCCTCGTAGACGTCCCCCATCCGTATTCACCCCTGCCTCTCAATAGATCGGCGGCCAGCGCCGCATGCTTGAGCGGCGGACTCGTCGAGGCGGACGGGATGGTGAGACCCGCTTTCGCTACTGCTTGAATCACGGCATGGCGTGGGTTTCGCTTTGCCTCTCAGGGCTGTTCGGCCTGCTGGCTGTCGGCCTCCGCAGCTTGGTTCACAGGCGACGCACCGGACGCTCGCCGATCAGCGGCGGAGCCGGCATGAGCGGATGCGGTTCGCCTCGGCGCCTGGCGCTGCTGTTTGTCGCCGGACCGGTGGCCGAGGTTTTCCTCGGCGCGACGCGGCTTGTCGACAGCGACTGGCTCGCTGGTGTTGGGCTCGCCCTATCCGTTGCGGGTCTCGCGGCGCTGCTCTGGTCACAGTCGTCGATGGGCGACAGCCTGCGGATCGGAGTCGATCCCGAGCGAGCGGACCGCCCTGGTGACCGCCGGCCCGTTCCGCTGGGTGCGCAACCCCATCTACAGCGCCATGCTGGTCTACGTCGCCGGGGTTGCGCTACTGGTTCCCAACCCGGCGAGCTTGGTCGCCTTCGGGGCGCTCGCGGTGGGGCTCGATTTGCACGTGCGGCTGGTCGCAGGCTTCCGACCTCCCGGTCGCCGCCCGCGGCGGCAGCGACGGCTCCACCCGCAGCAGCCGTGCAGGCCATTCCGGCAGCCACCAGTTCCAGCGGCCCATGAGCGAGACCACCGCCGGCACGATCAGCGCCCGGATGACCGTCGCGTCGAGCAGGATGCCGGCGCCCAGCCGGTGGCCAGCATCTTGAGGTCGGTGCCCGGCCCCGAGGCCATCGCGACGAACGTCAGGAACAGGATCAGCGCGGCGCTGGTCACCAACCTCCCGGTGCGTCCGATGCCCTGCACGACCGCCAAATCGGTCGACCCGGTGCGGTCGAACTCCTCGCGCATCCGCGAGAGGATGAACACCTCGTAGTCCATCGACAGGCCGAACAGGAAGGCGAAGATCATCAGCGGCATCCAGGACGGGATCGAGCCGGTCGCCTCGATGCCGAAGATCACCTCCGAGCCGTAGCCGTGCTGCCAGACCAGCACCAGCACCCCCCAGGCGGCGGCGACGCTGAGGATGTTGAGCAGGATCGCCTTCAGCGGCAAAAGCAGCGAGCGGAAGGCCCGCGCCAAAAGGATGAAGGTCGAGATCGTGATCAGCGCGATCATCAGCGGGAAGCTGCCGTAGACGGCATCGATGAAGTCGTCGTTGGCGGCTGGCTGGCCGCCGACGCGGACGTCAGAGCCGACCGCGTGGGCGGTGCTCCCGGACGCTCTCGAGCGTCGCCTCGCCCTCGGGGGAGCCACTGTCCGGGATCGGGATCGCCTCAACCAGCGCGGTCCCGTCACGCCTCCAATCGGCGTTGTCGGGCGCCACTACGCCGTGAATCCCCTCCACGCGCTCTAGCTCGGCCGCAACCTTGTTCGGGTCGCTGTTCCCCTCAATCAGGATCTCGTGGGGCAGCAGCGATCCTTCGCCTACGCCGGCGTCCTCGAGCGCCGTCAGGCCCTCCTTGGCGTCGCCCGACTTGGCGATCGTGTTCGCGTCGGAGGTGCCGAGCTGGAGGTCAGTGGCGGCGAATGCGAGGGCGAGGACGACCGCCATCCCGGCGCCGGCCGCAACCCACGACGGCGCGAGACCGCCTCCGCCCAGCGGGTCCAGGCGCGGCTCGCCTTGTCGTCGGTGCGGCGGTGGGGCCAGTCGAGCCGGGCGCCGAGCTTGGCGAGCACGACGGGCAGCAGGGTGATCGCAACCGCCGTCGCGACGAGCGGGATCAGCATCCCGCCGTAGCCGATCGAGCGCAGGAACGGCAACGGCAGCGCGATCAGCGCGAGCAGGCCCGATCGCGACCGTGATCCCGCTGAAGACGACCGCACGGCCGGCGGTCTCCATCGCCACTGAACCGCCTCGTCGCCGGCGTGGCCGTGCGCGCGCTCCTCGCGCCAGCGTGAGACGACCAGCAGCGAGTAGTCGATCGAGACGCCGAGGCCGATCAGCGCGATCAGGAACTGCACGATCGGCGAGACGGTGGTCAGCTCGGTCAGTACGAGCAGGAACAGGAAGGTGGTCATGATCGAGACGATCGCCATCACGATCGGCACGACCGCCAGGAACGAGGCGAAGACGAAGGCGAGGACGAGCAGCGCGCCGAAGCCCCCGATCACCGCCTCGATCAGCACACCGGGGCCCTCGTCATCGGCGCCGCTGTCCTCGGCGAGGGCGTCGAAGCCCGACAGGTGAACCGGCGCACCGGCGACGGTGGCGCCGTCGAGCGCCCCGCTCGCCGCCTTCTCGGCCCTCGGGTTCTCACCGAAGGCCGAGTCGGGGTCGGGCTGCGGGTAGACGACCGCGAAGGTCGTTCGCCCGTCGTCGGAGACGAAGGCGTCGTCGCGGGTCGAGGCGTAGGAGGCGATGCGGGAGTCGGGCAGCGCCTCGCTGAGGCGCTGGTCGACCTGCGCGCAAGGTCGGCCTGCACACCAGGCGGTGGCGGACTCGCGCTCAGGAAGCGTCACAACCGGGACAAGCGGGGCCGTGTCGCCGCCCGTGTCGCCGTAGCGCTCCGCGTCGCGACTTGGTCTCCCACCCCTCCTTGCCGGGGACGGAGAACTCCGGATCCATGGCGTCGCTGGCCGCGCCGGAGGTCATCATACCGATGATCGTGAGCACGATCCAGAAGCCCGAACACGACTGTGCGCTTGTGGGCGAGGACCCAGCGGGTGAAGGCTCCGACGTTCGGTATGCCTCCTGTTGTGCCTACGGCTAGAGACCCGGGAGCGCGGAGAAAGCTCGATCGCCCGGCGCGACTCTCGCCCGGTCCGCCGCTATCCTTTGCTGTTGTTGGCGTAGGTCAACTTCAGCGGTGGTCGATATTTGACTAGCTCGACTATTGACGTCCTACAGTAACATGGAGCCGAAATGAGTGAAGCGACGTCGACGCCGGCCCCTGTCGAGACCGCTCCGCCTCGGCGCCGAGGTGGCCCGCGCGCTCGACATCTCCGACTACCGTCGTCGGGCCCCGCCGGCGAGGCGTGCGGGCGCTGATCGCGAAGCTCTTCTTCGCCCACGGCAAGCCGCGCTTCCCGGCCATCGCTCAGGAACTCGACCTGCACCCCGGCCAGGCGATCGTCTTGCGCCTGCTGTCCGAGCCGCGGCCAGCCGATGAGCGAGCTGGCCGGCGCCATGCACTGCGACAACTCGAACATCACCGGCATCGTCGATCGGCTCGAGGAACGCGGCCTGGTCGAGCGGCAGGCCGCCGACTGACGACCAGCCGCGTTGAAGCGGATCGCCGATTACGCGCTGCCGGCTCGCTGCTTCGCGACGAGCTCAACCGCCGCCTGGCCGAGCCCCCGCAGCCGCTCACCCGCCTCTCGACCTCCGATCTGCGCACCTTGCGCCGCATCCTGGCGCGGGTAGACACCGCGGATCCCTGAGCCGTCGGTGCCGTCGCCGCGCAACCGATGACTTTCGGCCCGCCCGTCGGTCTTCACCTACCCCCGTGCCGGAAGAGGCGTACGCCGCAGCGGCACGGCGCACGGGACATCGACTCCGTGAGTTGAGCATGATCCGTGGTCGGTCCCGACCGATTGCAGAGGAAGGCTGTATGTGGCGAACGTCATACCTGCGGTTCCGCATCGTGAGTTAGATGGACTCCGCGATCAGGCTGCGCGGGCTCGTCAAGCGCTTCGGCCCGATCACCGCCGTCGACGGCCTCGACCTCGACGTGCCGTTCGGCAAGTGCGTCGGCCTGCTCGGCCCCAACGGCGCCGGCAAGTCGACGACGATGAAGGCGCTCACGGCCCAGGTGATCCCCGACGAGGGCGAGCTCGAGGTGCTCGGCTTCCGCCTGCCCGACGACTCCAAGCAGGCGCGCGCGCAGATGGGCGTCGTGCCGCAGCTCGACAACCTCGACGTCTCGCTGACCGTCGAGCAGAACCTGCTCGTCTTCGCGCACCTGTACCGCGTGCCGGCCGGCGAGCGCCAGGAGGCGATCGAGCGCGCGCTCGAGCATCGCCAACCTCGGCGATCGGCGCGACCTCGAAGGTCGACGAGCTCAGCGGCGGCATGCGCCGCCGCCTGCTGATCGCGCGCGCCCTGATCCACCAGCCGCGCGCTCGTGCTGCTCGACGAGCCCACCGTCGGGCCTCGACCCGCAGGTGCGCCAGGCGCTGTGGGCGCTGATCGACAAGATGCGCTCGGAGGGCGTCTCGATCCTGATGAGCACGCACTACATCGAGGAGGCCGAGCGCCTCTGCGACGAGGTGACGATCATGTCCCACGGCAAGGCCGTCGCCGTCGGCCCGCCGCGCGAGCTGATCGCCGAGCACGCCGGCCCCGAGGCGATCGAGGTCTACGGGCCGCCCGCCCGCCTGACCGAGGTCGAGGGGATCGCGCGCGAGCGCGGCTGGCGCACGCGCCGCACCGGGCACCTCGGTCTCGATCCTCCACGCGAACGGCGAGGTCGACCTCGACGGCGAGCGCCGGGTGACCAACCTCGAGGACGTCTTCGTGCTGCTGACCGGCGAGGAGATCACCTGATGGCCGTCGGTCGCCGCGACGCACGCGCCGCCTCCACCGCCTCGAGCCCGCCGCCCTCCGGGGCGTGATGGTGCGCGAGGTCGTGAACTACTCCTCGTTCTGGCGCTCGTCGACCTTCTCGTCGACGGTCGACCCGACGATCTACCTGCTGGCGTTCGGCTTCGGCTTCGGCTCGCTGGTCAGCGACGGTCGGCGGCTACGACTACATCGAGTTCGTCGGCACGGGGATCGTGGCCACGACCGTGCTGTTCTCGGGCGCGTTCCCCGCCATGTACTCGACGTTCGTCAAGTACGAGTTCCAGCACACCTACGACGCGATCCTCGCCGCGCCGGTCGACACCGAGGAGCTGGTCACCGGCGAGGCGCTCTGGATCTGCGGCGCGGGTCGGCGTCTACGGCTGCGTGCCGATGCTCGTGGCCGTCGGCGTTCGGCCTCGACCCGAGCTGGGGCATGCTGCTGGTGCCCGGGAATCGCCGCGCTGTCCGGGTTCGGCTGGGCGTGCGACCGGGATCTTCATCGCGGCCAAGGCGAAGGCGATCGAGAGCTTCTCCTACTGGCAGAGCGGCCTGCTGACGCCGATGTTCCTCGTCGCCGGCACGTTCTTCCCGCTCGACGAGCTGCCGACGTGGGCGCAGGTGCTCGGCAACCTCAACCCGCTCTACCACACGGTCGAGCTGGTCCGCGCACGCCGTCTTCGGCTTCGAGGGCTGGGAGGACGTCGGGCACCTCGCGTTCCTGATCGTCTTCGCGCTCGTGATGTGGCGCCTGGCGATCCGCTTCATGGAGCGCAAGCTGATCCTCTGAGATGCGGCGGCGGGACTAGCTGTCCGGCCGACCCGCGGAAGCCACTCCCCCACCGCCGCGGCGACGGCGTCGAGGTCGGTCTTGAGGCTGTGGTTGCCGGGCACCGTGACCACCTTGCAGGTCGCGCTGCCTGCCGGCATGCCGAACGGATCTCGTTCGCCCTGCACCACGAGCGTCGGCACCTGCACGGCGTCGAGCTCGGGCTGACGGGTCTTCTCCGGGCGGCCCGGCGGATGCAGCGGGAACGGCCAGGCAGAGCACCGCGACCGCGCCGCTGTCCGCCGCGGTGCGGCAGGCCACCCGGGCGCCGGCGGAGCGGCCGCCGACGACGAGCGGCAGGCCGCGCAGCTCGCCCGCGCGCAGGTGCTCGACGACCGCCGTCCAGGCCGCGTCGAGCTGGCGGGCCGGAGCGGGTGAGCGCCGCCCGGCCACCCGGTAGGGCTGCTCGACGAGCGCGACGCTGAATCCTGCCGCGCGGGCAACGTCGGTGACCGCCACCAGATCGGGGGCGGTCACCCCTCCGCCGGCTCCGTGGCCGAGCACCAGCCCGGCCGGCGGCTTCGCGGCGAGGTGCAGGTGCGCCTTCGCGGGACCGTGCGGGGTGTCGATCTCGAGCACGGTGACCCCCTGCGTTGCCATGGGCTACCGCGCTTGGAGCGCGTCCATGCCGACGGCCAGGGCCAGCACGAGCCGCCGGTCGATCCTGCGCTCGCCATTGCCCGAGACGTCGAGGCGATAGCGGTCGCGCAGGCCGAGGATGCGCTCCAGGCCGCCGATCCGCTCTTCCCCGACGTAGTAGTCGAAGTGGTAGGGGATGGGCAGCAACTCGAGGAACTCGCCGATGAACGGGAACCAGCCCACCAGCCGCCGGAAGAGCGCCACGAAGAGGCTGCGTTCCCGCGCCCAGCCGATCTCGTTGCCGGCGGCGTCGTAGAGGCGCCAAGTCGAGCGCAGCAGCGACTTGCCGAAGACCTTGCCGAGCTGTCCCACGGGCTGTCCGCTCGGGTCGGTGACGTCATAGGTGGCGCGGGGGTCCCAGACCTGCTGCGCCTTGATCCGAAACACCTCGGTGGTCTTCGAGTCGTCGGTGAAGGCCCGCAGATCCTCCTTCAGCTTCATGCGCTTTTGCTCGACGAAGCAGACGGGCTCGCCCGCGGACTTCCGATCGGCGCCCAGGGTCGAGACCTCGTACTGGTTGACCATCGGCCGGAACCGCTGGGCGAGGAAGAAGCGATCGTGCACATTGGGGTCGACCGAAGGCACGGGGCCAGCCTAACGGGGGGTGTGACTGAGAGAAGTCTCATACGCCTCTAATCGCTGACTCAGATTTCGGCCGGATTATCGGGTCCAGACGAAGTGAATATCGGCGATGGCCCCCGCCCGAAACCAGAAAGGCAGGCCGACATGACATTGCTCAACAGGAAGATCCGAGCCATCTACGCCGGGGCGCTGGGGGCGCTCGGCATCGCGGTGGGTTCCGCGTTCAATCCCCTCTTCAGTCGATCGGAGGACGACCAGGCCACGAGGGCACGCATCTCTCTCGAGTCCCATGGCAACCCGCAGCAAATCGCGGAAGCGCCCCCGGGCAAGCCGCCGCAGATTCGCGGCGGACGTTCGGCCCGTGCGGCCGGGCAGGCGCAAGCGGTCGCTCCCGCTCCGAGCAGCACGAGCTCCAACCAAAGCAGCAACACGAGCTCCAACTCGAGCGGCAACACGAGCTCCAACCAAAGCAGCAATTCGAGCTCCAACTCGAGCGGCAACACGAGCTCCAACCAAAGCAGCAATTCGAGCTCCAATTCGAGCAGCAACTCCAGCTCCAACCAGAGCAGCAACTCCAGCTCCAACTCCAGCTCGAACTCGAGCAGCAACTCCAGCAGCAACTCCAGCAGCAACTCCAGCTCGAACTCCAGCTCCAATTCGAGCAGCAACTCCAGCTCCAACTCGAGCTAGGAGGCAATCGATGTTCCGGCCCCGTCCCGTTGTCGAATTTCTTCCGTGCAGGCCCGAGGACAGAGGGGTCATCGCCGAGCCCGTGCCCGCCAGGAGCGTCCTTCCCAGCTGGTTTCGCCAGCTGCCGGGAATCGACAAGTCCCAGGTGACCGCAACGAACAACGGCATCACGGCGAAACGATGCCTGCCCTTCGTGGACGCCCTATCCACCGGCTGGATCGTCCCGCTCGCCGCACCCGTTCGGCTGGAGATCAGCCGAGGCGGGCAAACCGTGTCGGCCGGCTGGGAGTTCGATCGGGAGATGGTGAGCAACCACGGTGCCTTCCAGATCGCCGGCAGCCCTTACGAACCTCGTCCCCCGATGAAGTTCCACAACCACTGGACGATCCGCACGGCCAAGGGTTGGAGCTGCCTCTTCCTCCCCCCCATAAACCGGCCCAACGGCGTGATCGAGGTGCTCAGCGGCCTGGTGGACACGGACAGCTACACGTCGCCGGTCAACTTCCCGTTTGTCGCCATCGCGCCCGACGGCGTCCACACGCTCGACAAGGGGAACCCCGCTGGTCCAGGTCATCCCATTCCGCCGAGCCGACGTGGATGTCGAAGCCTCAATCCGCGCCGAGACCAAACGGGAGGGCGAGGAGCGCGAACGGATCCGCCGTAGCACGCTCGCCGGCGAGGGCTGGTACAAGCGCCACGCGCGGGCAACGCGCTGAGAGAAATCTCATCGCCATCCAAGGTCCCCCTCAGCGGCACCCGAGAGCCTCCTCGCGAAGCCAATGAACACGCAAACGAGGAGGAATGAGCATGGGAACGCAAACAATCGGAGCGTGAAGGCGTCCATGGCATGGCGGCCGGCATCATGGCTACGGCGCTGTCGGTGGCGCTGCTGCTGCCGGCGGCCGCGCAGGCCGAGGAGCGGGTCTGCCGCGGCACGCTCGGCGCGATCACCGTCGACAACCTGCGGGTCCCGCAGAACGCGACCTGCACGCTGAGCGGCACCCGCGTCAAGGGCACGGTCAAGGTCGAGCGCAACGCGGTGCTGAACGCGCCGCAGGTGCGCGTGATCGGCAACGTCCAGGGCGAGAACGCCCGCAACGTCGTGCGTCGCGCGGCTCGCGGGTCGGCGGCAGCGTCCAGGTCGTCCAGGGCCGGGCGGCGACGGTGCGCGACAGCCGTCGTCACCGGCGACATCCTGTACGACGACAACAGGCCGCGCTGAGCGCGATCGAGCAACACCGTCGGCGGCAACATCCAGGCGTTCCAGAACACCGGCGGGGTCGAGATCTCGCACAACCGCGTCGACGGCAACCTGCAGTGCAAGGAGAACGCCCCGGCGCCCGACCGGCGGCGGCAACGTCGTCCAGGGCAACAAGGAGGACCAGTGCGCGGCGCTCTAGTCTGACCGCCGCGCATCAGCAGAAGGCGGGCCGGATCGCGGCAAGCGACCCGGCCCTCTCTCGTCCGGCGTGGTCGGCAGATCGCTGAAGCCGGATGAGAAGACGTTGCCGGACGAAGAACCTGGGCGGAGATGAGACGCCCGCCGTGGTGCGCCGAAGTGAAGCGATCTGGCGCTGATGAACGGCTACGAGCGAGAGCAGCGGCGACCAGCTCTGACCAGCGGATCGACGCCGACCAGGCTGGAGCAGGACGAACAGGCCGACGGTTCAGCAGGGCCATCGAGCTGCTCGCCCAGGCTGGTCGCCGAGCGACGCCAGGTCGAGCTGATCGTCGCCGGCTCGACCGGCGACACAGGAAGGCCGACCAGTTGGAAAAGTGCGCGGGCTGGACCTCGAAGGCAGGACTGGGCGTGCCGAAGCCGATGCCAAGCGGAGGTGCTCGACGCCAGCCTGCGCAAACGCCCAGGAGGGCGAGCAGCTCGTGACGGTGCCGCGGAGGGGCAAGGCGAGGTACCGAAACAGCGAGCGAGTCGGCGACTTCGCGCCGCCGCCCGAGGAGGTAGCGCGCTGGCGTCAGCTGAACTCCAGCGAGCGGGCGAGCTCGACACGGCGATCGGCCCCGCCGAGTACCTCGCCGTACCGGTCGAGATCGAGGGGAGGACCCTCGGGTACGTCTCGTGGTCGCCGACTACACCGCGGGCGAGCGGGACGAGGTAGACGAGGCGGTGCGGATCGTCGGCGCCGTGGCCGTCGGGGTGCTGGTCCTCGGCACGCTCGCCGCCTTCCTCACCGCCGGTCGGGTGCTGGCGCCCGCTGCGCGACCTGCGCGACGGCGCCCGCGCGATCACCGGCACCGACATGAGCCGGCGGATCGAGGTCGAGGGCGATGACGAGCTCGCTGACCTTGGACGCACGTTCAACCGGATGCTCGACCGGCTGGCGATCGCCTTCGCGAGCCAACGCGACTTCATCCGCGACATCAGCCACGAGCTGCGGACGCCGATCGCGGTCGTCCGCGGCCACCTCGAGCTGTTCTCGGCCGATGGACCCGGCGAACCGACGCGAGCGCGACGGACGATTCGCCTGGTCACCGGCGAGCTGGACCGGATGAGCCGCTTCGTAGACGACCTGCTGCTGCTCGCGAAGTCCGACCAGCCGAACTTCCTCACGCTCGAGACCGTGCGGGTGACGCTCTTTGCGAGGAGCTGGTGCAGAAGGTCCGCGGCCTCGCGGAGCGCGACTGGCGGCTCGACGTGTCCACCCGGCGCTCGATCGTCGCCGACCCGCAGCGGCTGACGCAGGCGGTGATGAACCTGACCCGCAACGCGGTCGAGCACACGAGCGAGGAAGACAGGTGGAGATCGGCGCCACCGTCAACGGGCACGAGGCCTCGATCTGGGTCCGCGACTCGGGCCCGCGGCGTCCAGCCGGAGGACGAGCGGCGGATCTTCGATCGCTTCACACGCGGCCGCGGCAGCGGCACCACTATGAGGGCAGCGGCCTGGGGCTGGCGATCGTGCGGGCGATCGCCGAGGCCCACGGTGGTCGCGTGGAGCTCCAGAGCCGGCCCGGCGAGGGAGCGAGGTTCACGATCACGGTGCCGGTCGAAGGCCCGGCTGACCTGCGGACCCCGATCGAGGAGGTGACCGGATGAAGCGGATCCTGATCTGCGAGGACGAGCCCGGACTGGCGAGCTTCCTCGACAAGGGCCTGAGCTCGCGCGGCTACGCGACCAAGGTCGTGGGCGACGGCGCCTCGGCTACCGCGATCGCCACCGACGAGGATTTCGACCTCGCGATTCTCGACCTCGGCCTCCCGGATGCCGACGGGCTCAGCGTGCTGCGCGAGCTGCGCGCGGCGGGGCGAGCGGATGCCGGTGATCATCCTCACCGCCCGCGACGACCTCGACGACAAGGTCGAGGGCCTCGACGCAGGCGGCGACGACTACATCACCAAGCCGTTCCGGCTCGAGGAGCTGCTCGCCCGCGTCCGCGTCCAGCTCCGCGAGGGCAGGGCCGCAGAGCCGACGATGCTCGAGGCCGCCGGGGTGACGCTGGACGTACGGACCCGAAAGGCGATGGTCGGAGGCGAGCTGGTCGACCTGACCGCGCGTGAGTTCACGATGCTGGAGACGTTCATGCAGCACGCCGGCCAGGTCCTCAGCCGCGAGCAGCTGCTCGCCCGCGTCTGGGGCTACGACTACGACCCGGGGTCGAACGTAGTCGAGGTCTACGTCCGCTACCTGCGCCGCAAGCTCGGCGAAGAAGTGATCGAGACCGTGCGCGGGATGGGATACCGGCTGCGCGATTAGCGATCGGTCCGCGGTGGTCGGACCTGGGCCCGCCCGTGGCTGAGAGCTTTCTAATTCCAGCCTCAGCGACGGCTCAGGACGGCGGGGCATCCTCCTAATTGCAAGCTCGCCAATGCCCCGACAAGAGGGGCCGGCGAACGACCAAGGAGGTAACGGAGATGGCATTCCAGGCTCTGTATCCCGCCAGCCGGGCAAGCGCGAAGAGCTCCGGCTCGGGCGGCGGCTCGGGCGGCGGCTCGAACTCGGGACGGCGCCGGCGGCGTCGTCGGCGGGCCCGGCGCAGGCGTCGCAACCGCACCTAGCTGAGTGAAAGCTCGGCTCCGAGACCGAATCAAGGCCCTCCTGGTCCCACAACCGGAGGGGCCGGAGATCGTCGCAGCAGCGCCACAGGTGGCGCTGCGCGACGTTTTCCGGCGCTTCTGGCCGGATGCGCGGCCCTACCGCAAGTGGATCCCCGTCCTGGTCGCGCTGATCGCGCTCGGAACGCTGATCGCCACAGCGGAGATCTGGCTCTTCAAGCTCGTCATCGACGAGGTGTTGGTGCCGGGGGACCTCGGCCCGATCGCCTGGATCGTCGCCGCCTACGTTGGCCTGACGATCCTCGCCGGCCTGATCTCCTTCGGCGACGAGTACCTCTCCACCTGGCTCGCCGAGCGCTTCCTGCTCAACCTGCGCGTGCGGGTGCTCGGGCATCTGCACAGGCTCTCGCTCGACGTCCTCGATCGCCGCCGGCTCGGCGACTTGATCGCTCGGGTGACCGGTGACGTCCAGGCGATTGAGAGCTTCGTCCTCTCCGGCGTCGCCGACGGGCTGTCAGCGCTGTTGCGGATCGTCTTCTTCGGTGGTGCGCTGTTCATCCTCGACTGGAAGCTGGCCCTGGTCGCGCTCGTCGTCGTGCCGCTCTTCTACGTTGTCGGGCGCAGCTTCTCGCGCCTGATCAAGCAGGCATCGCGCGAAAAGCGCCGCCGGGTCGGATCCCTGAGCGCGCTCGCCGAGGAGGGGATCGCCAACGCGGCGCTCGTCCAGGCGCTGAACCGCCAGGACGAGGAGCTCGCCCGCTTCCGGCGCGAGAACGAGGGCGTCGTCCGCGCCGAGCTCGCCTCGGTGCGGATCCGCGGGCTGTTCACCCCGATCGTCGATTTGATCGAGATCCTCGGCGTGATGGCGGTCTTCGTGCTCGGCACGATCGCCGTCGCCAACGGCGACCTGACGATCGGCGGGATGTTGATCTTCGTCGCCTACCTGAGTCAGCTCCTCGACCCGGTGCGTGAGCTGGGGTCGCTGGCGAACGCGATCTTCCGTGCCCTGGCGGGCGCCGAGCGGGTGATCGAGCTGCTCGACGAGGAGCCGCGCGTCACCGACCAGCCGGGGGCGAGACGGCTCGGCCCGGCCCGCGGCGCGCTCGAGGTCGACATGGTCGGGTTCTCTTACCCGGGGGCGTCGACCGCGGCGCTCCGCGACGTCACCCTGCGCGCCGCCCCAGGCGAGACGGTCGCCCTGGTCGGGCCGAGCGGCGCCGGCAAGTCGACGCTCGCGAAGCTCCTGCTTCGCTTCGACGATCCAGGCCACGGCGCGATCCGCCTCGACGGCAACGACCTGCGGGAGATCACCCTGGCCTCGCTGCGCGACAACGTCTCGATCCTGCTCCAGGAATCGCTCGTGCTGCACGGCAGCGTGCGTCAGAACATCGCGATCGGCAGGCGCGGGGCAACCGAGGCCGAGATCGAGCGGGCGGCCCGCCTGGCGGACGCTTGGGAGTTCATCCGCGAGCTTCCCGAGGGACTCGACACCGACGTGGGCGAGCGCGGCCGACGCCTCTCCGGCGGCCAGCGCCAGCGGCTGGCGATCGCTCGGGCGCTGATCGCCGACGCACCGGTGCTGATCCTCGACGAGCCCTCGACCGGGCTGGACGCCGAGGCGAAGTCCGCCCTGCTCGATCCGCTGCGGACGCTGATGCGCGACCGCACCACCGTGGTGATCTCGCACGACCTGCTGACGACCCGCGACGCGGACCTGATCGCGGTGCTCGACCGCGGACGGTTGGTCGAGAGCGGCCGCCACGAGGAGTTGGTCGCCGCCGGAGGGCTCTACGCCCGCCTCTGGGCGCTTCACCTGGCGGGCGATCCGCTCGAGCCGTGCGACTCGGAGCCACTCGTCGCGGAGGGCGTGCGGTGAGCAGCCAGCCGCTTACCAGCGGGACGGTGATCGCCCCGGGATACGAGGTGATCGAGCACCTGAGCCGCGGTCGGCGGCTCGACGTCTACGACGCCTGGAGCGAGGAGCGTGGCTGCCGCTGCGTGGTCAAGACCCTGAGGCCCGAGCGCGCCCACGAGCCGACCGCCCGCGCGCTGCTGATTCGCGAGGGCCGGCTGCTCGAGCGCCTCGGCCACCCGCACCTGGTGCGTGGATACGAAACGCTGCTCGACCCGGCGCCGATGATCGTGCTCGAGACGCTCGGCGGCCAGACCCTGGCCCACATGATCGAGGAGGAGCGGCGCGAGCTCTCCCCCGCCGAGCTCGCCCAGCTCGGGCTCCAGCTCGGGTCGGCGATCCGCTACCTGCATCGAAGCGGCTTCCTGCACCTCGACCTGAAGCCGTCGAACGTCGTCGCCGACGGCGGCCGTGCGAAGGTCATCGACCTCAGCCTCGCCCGGCCTCCCGGCCCCGCCCCGGCGGGGATCGGGACCTGGTGCTATCTGTCGCCCGAGCAGGCGCGGGGCGGCGATCTCGGTCCGGCCGCCGACGTCTGGGGGATCGCGGTCGTGCTGTTCGAGGCAGCGACCGGCTCGCCCGCGTTTGACGAGCCGAGCGATCCGCTTGACGACGACGAGCCGTCGGTGACCGCGAGCGACGAGGAGGATTCCGGCGAGGACCGCCCCACCTGGGGGTCGGACGATCGCGGCGACGAGGACTACCCGCAGCTCGACGGCACAGCCGTCCCGGTCGGCTCGCTGCGGCGGCTCCCACGCCCGCTCGCGGACCTGATCGACGCCTGCCTCAGCGCTGATCCGGACGACCGTCCGGTGCTCGGTGAGCTGCTCGCCCGGCTGGAGCCGCTGGCCGAGCTCCCCACGCGGGAGCGGCGCTGGAGTCGGGCCGGGCGAGCGCCGGCGCTCACGTGACTCAGCTCCTGCTGCGGTACAGGCGGTTCGTCAGCGGCGCGAACACGGCGGTCAGCGCAGCGGCCGTGGCCAGCACGATGGCGATGTCCCCGGCCGCCGCCGTCCCCTCCATCAGGCCCCGCGAGGCGGTGGCGAGGATCGAGATCGGATTCACGTTCACGAATGCCTCCAGGGCGCTCGGCAAGGTCTCGGGCTCGACGAAGACGTTGCTGAGGAAGGTCAGCGGGAAGATGCCCATGAAGCCGGCGTTCATGACCGCGTTCGGCGTGCGCAACAGCAGGCCCAACGTCGTGAAGACCCAGGAGAGGCCGAAGGCGAAGACGATCACCAGGGCAAGGGCCGCGACCACGCCGCCGAGGCCCGCGCCCGGCCGGTAGCCGAGCGCCACCCCGAGCGCCACGATTACGGTCCCGGCGACCAGATAGCGCACGCTGTCGCCAAGCAGGGCCCCGACCAGCGGCGCCGGGCGCCAGATCGGCAACGACCGAAATCGGTCGACGACCCCCTTGGTGAGGTCGGTGTTCAGCGCCACGCCCGAGTAGACGGTGGTGAACAGCACAGACATCACCAGGACTCCGGGCAGGATGTAGTCCAGGTAGTCCCCCGTCGAACCCTCGATTGCGCCGCCGAACAGGTAGGTGAACAGGAGCACGAACATCACCGGAGTGATCGTCACGTCGAGTAGCTGCTCGGGAACGTGCTTGACCTTCAGCATCCCCCGCCAGCCGAAGGTGAGCGCAGCCGAGAGGGCGCTGGCGCGAGGCGGCCGCGTAGTGGAAGAGATCGCCTTGCCGACCGCCACCGCCATCGGGTCGGAGGAGGACGGAGCTCTTGTCGTCGGGGTTGTGCTCATGCCGCCTGCTCCTCCTCGATCGCGATCGCCTGCTCAGGGGTCTGCTCCTCGGCCGGGTGGCCGGTGAGCGCCAGGAACACCTCGTCGAGGCTCGGCTGGCCGAGCGTGAACTCGGCGATGCGCACACCCGAGCGAGCCAGCTCGGCAATCGCCTCGGCCGCGCGGTCGGCGTCCGGGCAGGGGCAGGTCAGGGCCGCGGGGTCGGGCTCCAGGTGGACGGAGCCGAGCTCTCGCGCGAGCAGGCGCTCGGCCTCGGGTCGCTGCTCGGGGTCGAGTAGCCGAACGTGCAACGAGCCGGACCCCACCGACTTCTTGAGCTGGCTGGGCGTCCCCTCCGCGATCACCTTTCCGTGGTCGATCACGGCGATCCCGTCGGCGAGCCGGTCGGCCTCGTCGAGGTACTGCGTGCAGAGCAGGATCGTGGTCCCCTCCCCGACCAGCGCGCGAATGATGTCCCAGACCTGGTTGCGGGAACGTGGGTCGAGCCCCGTGGTCGGCTCGTCGAGGAACATCAGCTCCGGTGTGACCACGATGCTCGCCGCGATGTCGAGCCGTCGCCGCATCCCACCGGAGTAGTTCTTCACCAGCCGGCCGGCGGCGTCAGCGATGCCGAAGGCATCCAGCAGCTCATCCGCCCGCACCTTCGCATCGGCCCGCTTCAGCCCCAGCAGGCGGCCGATCAGGACCAGGTTCTCGCGCCCGGTGAGGTCCTCGTCCACCGAGGCGAGCTGGCCGGTGAGGCTGACCAGGCTCCGCACGGCGTCGCCCTCGCTGACGATGTCGTGCCCGAGCACCCGCGCCGAGCCGGCGTCGGGGCGCAGGAGCGTCGCGAGCATCCGGATGGTCGTCGTCTTGCCGGCGCCGTTCGGCCCCAGGACGCCGTAGACGGAGCCCCTGCGGACCGCCAGGTCGACGCCATCGACCGCCCGGGACTCGCCAAAGGCCTTGACCAGGCCGGTGGCTTCGATCGCGAGCGTGCTGTCCGTGGTCATCTGGCTCCTCTGAAGTCTGCTTGTTGCAGGGTCGTCACTAGAGACTGTCGCAAACCCAATCTCTCATCGGCCCGGCAGGCCGTGGTGGGCCACAGCCCGGTCGTAGTTCAGGCGGATCAGCTCGATCACGTCGCGAACGTCCTCCTCGGATTCGATCCTGCGAGAGGCGTAGCCGGGCTTGCCCGGAAAGACGGGGTGGTAGTCGATGCGCCCCTGATCGAACAGCTCCTTCCACACCTCCTTGGGGAAGCCGCCATGGAAGGCGTGGTCGCCATGCAGGTGGCCGAGCTCTCGACGGCCCAAGCTGAAGGCGAACTCGCCGCGGCGGCCCGGGCCCGCCTCCACGCCCGGCCAGGATGTGACCTCCTCGGTGATGCGCTGGCTGGCTGACGCTGCTGTGGTGGCTGTCGGGGACTTGGCCATTGGCCCTCCTCTGCGGGAATTGACGCTTTTGGGGCAAAGATACAAGTTCAAGTGAACTTGAAGTCAAGGGCAAGATGTGATGTTCTTCTCGAGATGGCGGACCTGCTGACCATCGGCGAGGTCTCCCGGCGAAGCGGCGTCGCCGCATCGGCCCTGCGCTTCTACGAGGAGCAGGGGCTGATCGGCTCCGAGCGCGCCGGCTCCGGCCACCGCCGCTACCCGCGGCCGGTGCTTCGCCGGATCGCCTTCGTCGTCTTCGCCCAGCGCGTCGGGCTGACCCTCGAGGAGATCGGCGGGGAGCTCGCCAAGCTGCCACCGGATCGCGCGCCGACCCGCCGTGACTGGTCGCGCCTTTCGAGCAGGTGGAGCTCGCGAATAGATGACAGGATCGCCGAGCTCGAGCGCCTCAAGGCCGGCCTGACCGAGTGCATCGGCTGCGGCTGCCTCTCGCTCGACCGCTGCAAGCTCGCCAATCCCGAGGATCGAGCAGCCCGCTACGGCCCGGGTCCCCGCTACTGGATCGGCGACCGCCCGCTCAGCCGCTGACCCCCGGCCTCGCGGGGGCGCACCGCCCCGGCCGGACTGACCTCAACCCGCGGTCACCGTCTTCCTCCTGACGCGCGAGTGTCCTGCGAGGTAGGGATAGCCGGCCTGGCGCCGGACACTCACCTTGAAACGGAACTTCTGCGTGCCGGATACGTGACGGAAGGTGTGCGAGACCCGCGCCACACCGTCGCGATCGGTCCGCTTCACGAAGTCGGTGGAGAAGGGCACCCAGCGGCCGCCCGTCGGCTTGGCCAGGAATCGGACCTCACGATCTGCGTGGAATGGCCCGCGCAGCCGGGCGCGCAAGGTCATCGTCTGCCCGTTGTGAAGCCTCCCGCGCGGGCGCGTCCGAAGCCCCAGCTTCGGCTTCACACGCAGGCGGATCGCCCTGGTCACGACCCGCTCCGGCCCGCGCCAGTAGGTGAGATAGACGATCCGCGAGGGGCCGGCGGGAAGCCGCGCCGAGACCCTGCCGCGGGCGTTCGTGCGAAGCGGCTGGCCCACCAGCCTCTCGGTCGAGTTGGCGAGCGCCGGCCGCTCAGAGACGCAGACCAGAACTCCCTGCCCCGGCCCATCTGAGGGCCGCGCGAGCCTGCCCACGACCCGGGGGCGCCGGCCGAACTTCACCCGCTTCGAGGCCGTGCCGCCCGCGAATGTGAAGCGAGCGCGGAGACTCGGGCTCAGGTCGGAGATGGGGCAGTCGTTGTCGATCCGGGCCCTCCGCGTCGCGCAGCGCTCGTTGGGGCTCGCGTCCGCGTAGTCGTCGACGCATACCGTGATCGAGTTCTGCCCCTCGTGAAAGCCCGGCAGGAGCGTGTTGACGGAGAAGGCGCGGCGCACCGAGTTGGGACAGGGGCTGAGCGCCAGGGCGAGCTGATCGGCGCCGATGTTGCAGCTGGACCCCACGGAGTCGAAGAGCTGGCGGTTGGCGCGCACCATGACCAGCCGGACGCCGGAGCCCACGTCGCGAGCCCTCACCGCGAGCGCCTGCGTGGCGCGCTGGACGGGCGCGCCGAACAGCGCACCGCCCAAGCCGGTCACGGCCGGCCGAGAGGCATCGAAGAGGTGAAACCGCGCCTGCTTGACGTAGATCTTCGGCTTCTCGGCCCTGCGACAGCGATTGGTCCGCCGAGTGCAGGTCAGCTCGGCGATCAGGCGGTCCGCCCTGTTGCCGGCTCGCCACCTGAAGACCCTGAAACGCGCGCGTGGCGCACCGATGGGCCGGGGCGCGCTTCGGGTAGAGGCGCCCAGCAGCAGCCTTGGCCGGTAGGCGCCACCTCGCCTTCCGCGGGCCACGAGCCTGCCGCGGATGAAGTGGGTTCCAGCCGGCGGTTTCGCGACCCAAACCCCGTACCCCCCTGGCCCGGTCGAGCTCCGGTTGTGAGTCACACCCAGCCCGTCGCCCGACCAGCACGCCCTGACGCCGTGAAAGTCCGGGGAGTTCCGCGAGAAGTGAAATCCGCTGTCGCCCGCGCCGCGCTGGGGCGCGCACTGGATCGCCTCGTATGGCCCGGCCCTCGCCTGCGCAGCGAACGCGATTGCGGCCACCAGCAAGGCGAGCGCGACGTACGTGACCGGGGCGCTGGTCGCAATCCGGCGCTCCGCTCCCTGGCACGTCCTTACCCATGGCTAGCACTCGTACCCGAACTCGGGTGGGCAGCCCCCGCCCCCCTCGGCGCTCTTTGCTCGGCTCGAGGTCGAGCTGGGCGCCGGAGCTGCGGGCGGCGCGGGAGCGGCCGCCGGCTGCGTAACGGAAACCGGCTCGGCCGCCGGAGGGGCTACCTCGGAGGCCGCTGGAGCGCTCTGACCGGCCCCCTGCGATCTCGCCGGGGGGCCGCCCTGAGCCTTCGGGCGGTCCGGCGGACTCGCGGGCTGCCTCGCACCCCGACCGCGACCTCCGGATCCTGCTCTGGGTCTGGGCGTCGAGCGCGGCCGGATGCTGGCCTGCCCGCGCCACCGCGCCCTGGCGGTCGACGGAGCCCCCCGGGCCACTGGCCGTCTGGGTGGCAAGCAGGAAGGCGCCAGCGCCCGCAGCGAGCAAGAGGAGCCCCGCGATCGCCGCCACCCGCGCCCGCGAAGGGCGCTCGAAGCCCGGTGCCTTCGTCGCCCTGCCCTGGCCGGCGGCAGCCGCCAGCCCATGCGGATCCCGCTCCTCCAGCTCGGCCGCGATCGCGTCCAAACGCAGGCGCGCTCTGCTCCGCGCCTTGGCGACCGCCCGCCTCGATAGCCATCTACCGACTCTCTTCAGGGCGCCGTCGACCCGGCCGATATCGGCGTCGAGCTTCATCCGCGGAGCCGCGCCCCACGGCGATGCCCAGTCGGCCAGCCGCTGCCTTTTTACGTCGCCCTTGCCCTGTGCTTGGCCGCCTGCAGACAGATCCGGCCGCGACTGAGAGAGGCAATCGCGCTCCAGGCGGGCCAGCATCAACACCAGGGTCAGATCCTCGTAGCGGTCCCTCAAGCGCCACGGGCGGCGCCGTTGTGCGGCCAGCGAGCGGCGTTCATTGTCGAGCCGAAGGAAGACGCGCTTCCTGGTGGCATCCGAGGAATCGACACGTTCCGGAGCGGGGGTTGCTCCTGGATCCTCGTGTCTTGGATGACCCTCCATGGCCGACCGTCCACCTGCAGCGTAGCTCATATACCCAGCAGAGCGATCGTCAACGAGCGGTGGTCAAAGCTGCTGGGATGTCGAACCGAGCCCGATGTCCATCCCAGGAGACCCAGTCAGAACGGCGGACTCGCCCAGCGCGATCTTCATTCGCTTCCTGAAGTTCGGCGCGCTGGCCTGGGGCGGGCCCGCGGCACAGATCGCGATGATCAAGCGCGAGTGCGTGGACGAGGAGGGCTGGGTCTCCGAGGAGACCTTCAAGAAGACCCTCGCGGTCTACCAGGTGCTGCCCGGCCCCGAGGCGCACGAGCTCTGCGTCTACTTCGGCCGCGTTCGCGGCGGCAAGCTTGGGGGCTTCCTGGCGGGACTCGGCTTCATGTTGCCCGGCTTCCTCTTGATGCTGGGCCTGTCGATCCTCTATGTCGAAGCGGATCTGGCCGGGCACCTCGACGAGCTCTTCTACGGGCTGAAGGCGGCGGTTGGGGCGATCGTCGCTCGCGCGCTCGTCAGGCTCGGCCGGACGTTCATCACCGATGTCCCGCTGGCCTTGCTGGCCGTCGCCGGCATTCGCGCTCACCCTCTTTGCGTCAGCGGGCTTCGCCTTGGTCCTGTTCGGCTCCGGGCTGGCGTACGAGCTGTGGACGAACGCGCGCCGCTGGACGGGCAGGGCCCACTCCTTCACCCTCGGCCTGCCGACCGTTCTGGTCGTGCTGGCCGGCACGGTCACGCTCTCGCTCACGGCCGAGATCTTCTGGGAGGGCTTGAAGGCCGGGCTGGTCACCTTCGGCGGCGCCTTCACCGTGATCCCGTTCCTGCACGACGCTGCGGTGAACGGGCGCCACTGGCTGACCGAGAGCCAGTTCGTCGATGGCCTGGCGATGGGGGGCGTGCTGCCGGCGCCGTTGATCATCTTCTCGACCTTCGTGGGCTACATCGCGGGCGGCTTGACGGGGAGCCTGGCGATGACGCTCGGCATCTTCATCCCGGCCTTCGTCTTCCCGATCTTCTTTCACCGCTTCCTGGTCGCCGTTGCGGACAACCAGCGCATCCGGCCCTTTCTGCTTGGCGTCGCCGCGGGCGTGATCGGCCTGATCGCCGCGGTCACGGTCGACATCGTCGAGGCAAGCGTCGTGGACGTGCCCACCGCGCTCCTGGCCGTCGGGGGCTTCCTGGCGCTAAACCGCTGGCACGGCAAGCTGGCCGTCCTCTACGTGGTGCTGGGCTGCGGGGCGGTCGGCGCCACCCTGCAGCTCAGTGGCTTGATTTAGACACGCGCCTTCCCCTCGGCGCAAAGGCGACGACCGTTCGATACACCCCAGGGCGGTGGATCCAGTAATCGTCCTCTTCGGCTTCGGCGTCGGCCTTCTGATCGGCATGACCGGCATGGGCGGCGGCTCGCTGATGACGCCGCTCCTGATCGTGATCTTCGGCGTGTCGCCGGTGACGGCCGTCGGCACCGACATCCTCTACGGCGCGGTCACCAAGACGGCCGGCGGCTGGCGACATCTGAAGCACAAGACGGTCCACCGCGGGCTCGCCTTCTGGCTCGCGGTCGGCAGCGTGCCCTCGGCGATCGCGGGCGTGTGGTTCATCGAGGTGCTCGAAAGCGCCTACGGCGAGGAGGATGTGAACCACCTCGTATTGGGGATGCTTGGGGCCGCGCTGCTGGTCGTTGGGATCGCGACGCTGGTCCGGGGCACGCTGCTTCGCGACGTGATTCCCGAGCGCTCCGCAATGCATCTGTACCGCCGCCACATCGCCGCCGCGATCACCACCGGGGCGCTGACCGGCTTCGTCATCGGCCTCACGTCGGCCGGCAGCGGCACGGTGATCGCAATCGTCTTGATCGTGGTCTTCCGCCTCACTCCGCAGCGAGTCGTCGGCACAGACGTCTACCACGCCGCGGTCCTGCTCTGGGCGGCCGGCTTGGCCCACTGGATCGGCGGCAACGTCGACTTCGGGCTCGCCGGGAACATCCTGCTTGGCTCGCTCCCGGGGGTGCTGCTCGGCGCCCACTTCGCGGTACGGGTGCCGCAGGGGCTTTTGCGAGGCGCCCTGGGCACGGTGATGATCGCAGCCGCGATCACCCTGATCGCGAAGGAGCAGCCCCCGCTCTCCGTGGTGATCCCGTCGCTCGGTGCGGCGACCCTGGCCATCGGCGCCCTGTTCGCGATGCAGATCGGCATTCATCGCAGAGCCCGGAGCCGCGCCCGAGCCCAGCAAGCGACCGCCGCCAGTGAGCTAGTGGGCCACTAGATGCCTGAGCTGATCCTAGGCCCGCTACTGCGGCACGTGGGCGAGCGCGACGCCACGGTCTGGGTCGAGACCGACGAGGCGTGCGAGGTCGAGGTGCTCGGTCATACCGAGCCGACCTTCTGCGTCGACGGACACCACTACGCGCTCGTCTGCATCGAGGGCCTGGAATCGAACTCGCGCCACGAGTACGAGGTGAGGCTGGACGGCGAGCGCCGCTGGCCGGTGAGCGGTTCCGGATTCCCGCCCAGCCAGATCCGCACGCTGGACCCGGACGGGGAGCTGCGGATCTCCTTCGGCTCGTGCCGGATCGCGCTGCCGCTGGAGCCGCCGTACATCTTCACCAAGGACGAGCACGACGACGGAGCTGAGGTTGACGCGCTCCACGTCTACGCGCACGAGCTGCTTCGCGACCCCGACAAGCGCTGGCCCAACCTGCTGCTGATGATCGGCGATCAGGTCTACGTCGACGAAGGGTCGCTCGAGACCCGCGAGTTCATCCGCTCGCGGCGCGACGTCTCCGAGCCCCCGGTGAGGAGGTGCTCGACTTCGAGGAGTACACGCGCCTCTATCGCGAGTCGTGGAGCGAGCCCTATGTCCGCTGGCTTTTCTCGACCGTTCCGACGGCGATGGTGATCGACGATCACGACATCTGCGACGACTGGAACATCTCCCACTCCTGGAAACGGGAGATGGACCGCACAGCCCTGGTGGCACAGGCGGGTGCGGGCGGGCTTCATGAGCTACTGGATCTACCAGCATCTCGGCAACCTCTCCCCCCGGGAGCTGTCCGAGGACGAGACGCTCGCCAAGATCAAGGAGTCGCGCCACGACGCCGGTCCCGTGCTTCGTGACTATGCGGACCGGGCCTACGACGACCGCGAGGGCATCCGCTGGAGCTACCACCGCGACCTCTGCGGCACGCGCGTGATCGTCATGGACTCGCGTGGCGGCCGGGTGCTCGAGGAGGGACGCCGCTCGATCTTCGACGACGAGGAGCGCGAGTGGCTGTGGGCGCAGGCCGAGGGTGACTTCGACCACCTGGTGATGGCGACCTCCGACCCCTTCCTGCTCTCCCATGGCAACCACCATCTGGAGGCCTGGAGCGAGGCGGTGTGCGACGGAGCCTGGGGGAAGCCGGCGGCGAGTCTGATGGAGAAGCTGCGCCGGGCCGTGGACTTCGACCACTGGGCCGCGTTCGGGATCTCGTTTCGCCGCCTCACCCGCCTACTACGCGAGGTCGGAGCAGGCGATAAGGGCGCCGCGCCGGCGACCATCGTGGTCCTCTCGGGCGACGTGCATCACGCCTATCTGGCGGAGATGGCGTTCCGGCGGGGAAGCGGCGTCACGAGCCGCGTTTACCAGGCGGTCTGCTCGCCGTTTCGCAACCCGCTGGACGCGAAGGAGCGACAGGTGATCAGGATCTCATTCGGGAAGGCGATGGCGGCGGTCACACGGGTCCTGGCGCGGGCCGCCGGCGTCCCCGACCCCGACCTTCGCTGGCGGATCCTGAATGGCCCGTACTTCGACAACCAGGTGGGGACCGTGACGCTGGACGGGCGCTCGGCCCGAATCAAGCTCGAGAAGACGACCCCCGGCGAGGCGGAGCAGCACTCGCTGGAGACCTCGTTCGAGCGGCGTCTCGCCTGAGCATCGGGGCCGCTGTGAGGCGAACTCAGCGCTTGGCGGCGGCGTAGCTGCCCAGCTCTTGGAGCTGGGTGTGCAGCTCCGGAACGAAGGTGGAACGAGGTCGGTCCGCCTCGATCATCTCCACCGACTCGCGGTAGTGAGAGGCCATGCCTTCGACGGTGGTGCCCATCCGCGCCTCGATCTGATCGCCGAATCTGTCAATCCCCCTGCGCAGCCCGTTGATGTCGGAGAGCTTGTCCGCGGCGAAGATGGTGATCGCGCGAGGTCCCGACACCCTGACCTGCTCGCGAAGCGCCGCCTTGCGTTCGACGAACGACTCGATCGAGCTGTCCTCGGTGAGGGAGAGGACGAGTAACGAGACAGCGTCGCCCATCTCGCGCCGCAGGCGCTCCGCGGTAAGCGTCCCGCGCTCGACGGCGTCGTGCAAGAGCCCGGCTGTAACCAGCTCCTCGTCGAAGCCGGCCTCGTGGAGCAACGTCGCGACCTCAACGACATGGTCCAGAAACGGAGCGCCGTCGGTGGCGCGATGCTGCGAAGCGTGAGCGGACGCGGCCAGGTGGTACGCGCGCGACAGGAGCTGCGAGTCCGCAATCCACGCCGGCGCCGACGGCGCTTCGGAAGGGGCACCGAGATCGGCTTCGTGCACCGGATGGGTCGCGTTCACAGCAGTCCTCTCCTCGGGCGGCGCTCTGTTCCCAAAGATGGTGCAGGCCCGAGCTCGTTTCGGGGACTCTACCGCTCCTCTACGCCTTGCCGGCAGCGAACGTAGACGACGCGGGAGCCAAAGGTCTGCGTCTCGACCAGCTCCAGCTTGATCCTCTCGTCCAAGGCGGGGAAGTAAGGCGTGCCCCCGCCCCCTTGCCTGGCTGTTCCTTCAGCCTGGCGAGCTCTTCGACGACGCCGTCCCTGACCAGCGTGGCATGCGGGCCGGTCTACGAGCCGCTGACCGCGGCGTCGGCTTCCTCCGCCAGGCTCTTGTTCTCGGGCACGAACTTGCTCGCCGTGAACGTTGCTCCCTGCGGGTCGGTGATGACGGTCATCCTGACCCAGGGAGCGTCGAACGGCGGAACGACCACCTGCCCGCCGAGCTCCGCGGCCTTCTCGGCGATCGCGTCGGCGTCGTCGACCGCGAACGTCACGCCCCAGTGCGGCGGCGTGTCGGGCTGGTCGTCGGCGATCGGGTTGAGGCTCGCGACCACGTCCTCGAAGCCCTCCGGCGCCGCCCACCTCGGCCATGCGCTTGCGGAGCCCGGGGTCGTCGCTGCTCGAGGTAGTCGCCGTAGCCGGGCAGCGTCCACATCTCGAAGCCGCCGTCCAGGCCGAGCGTCTGCCAGCCGAACACCGAGCCGTAGAACGACTTCGCGCCCTCCGGGTCGCGGGTGTTGAGGTCGTTGAAGTTCAGACGTGCCGGGCTCGTTGACGATCCTGCGCGCCCCTGTGCTCGCTTCGCCTGCCAGACGCAGAACGCCGCGCCCTCGGGATCGGCGAAGACCGCCATCCGGCCGGCGTCCATGACGTCGAACGGCTCCGTCACGACGCCTGCCGCCGGCATCGCGCACCTTGGACGCGGTCTCGTCGGCGCTCTCGACCCAGACGTAGGTGTTCCACGACCGCCATCGGCGGCGCGCCCTCGGGCTGCGATCCGACGGCGGCGACGTCGCCGCCGCGAAGCCGGGCGATGAAGTACTTGCCGGGCGATCCCGGCGGCATCACGTCCTCGAACTCCCATCCGAACAGGCCGCTGTAGAAGTCGACGCGCGGCCTCCGGGTCGGGCTGGCTCGTGTCGACCCAGCACGGGACGCCGGGGATGTATCCGTCGCGCTCGGGCATCGGCTGCTCCCTTCGTCGTTGACGAGATCGCGCGCACCCTAGACGCTGTTTAGGTCAGGATCTGTCCTCAATGTCGGGGACGATGAAATTCGCATGAGCGAGACCTCGAGCCGACTCCTGGAGCTCCTGTCGCTGCTCCAGGCACGCCGGGACTGGCCGGGCGCCGAGCTGGCGGAGCGGCTCGAGGTGTCCGGGCGGACGATCCGGCGCGACGTCGAGCGCCTGCGCGACCTCGGCTATCCGGTCGAGTCGCTGAGCGGGCCGGCCGGCGGCTACCGGCTTCGCGCCGGCACCGCGATGCCGCCGCTGCTGCTCGACGAGGACGAGGCGATCGCGATCGCGGTTGGGCTGCGCACCGCCGCGCGGGCGTCGGTGACCGGCATCGAGGAGACCTCCATCCGCGCCCTCGTCAAGCTCGAGCAGGTCCTGCCGGCGCACCTGCGCCGCCGCGTCAGCGCTCTGGGCTCGGCGACGATCGCGCCCCCTGTCACCGGCCCGACCGTCGACCCCCAGCATCTGACCGTGATCGCCGCCGCATGCCGCGACTCCGAGTGCCTTCGCTTCGCCTATCGAAGCCGCGACGGCACCGAGACGCGCCGCGAGGTCGAGCCGCACTCGCTCGTCAACCTCGGCCGCCGCTGGTACCTCGTCGCCTGGGACCGCCGCCGCGAGGACTGGCGGACGTTCCGCGTCGACCGCCTCGACCGGCCGGCGGCGACCGGAGCGACGGTTCACGGCGCGCAAGCTGCCGGCGAAGGACGCCGCCGCCTACGTCGAGCGGAGCATCTCGGGCGCCCCGAGCCGCTTCGAGGCGCGCGTCACCGTGCACGCATCCGCGGCTGAGATCGCGAGCCGCCTGCCGCCCTACTGGGGAACGTTCGAGCCGATCGACGCGCACAGCTGCGAGTACCGGACCGGCGACGACGACCTCGGATGGCTCGCGATGCGGATCGCGATGCTCGGCGTCGACGTCGAGGTGCACGAGCCGCCGGAGCTGATCGAGCATCTGCGGGCGCTGGCGCGACGCCTGCGCCGGGCCGCGGGCCCTGCTGGCTGAGCAGAGCGACCGGACTCGGCCGCTTTGTAGAAGCAAGCAGTCCGGCGCCATCTGGAACATCCTCGGCCCGATGGAAGCTCGATCGTCGCGCAGCGACAAGCGGGAGGTGAGCACCCGCCGGCCGGCGGGCTATTACCGGGTGGTCGGCCTGAACCTGGAGACGGAGATGGACAGGCTTTGCCGACTGCCCGTCTTCGGCGGAGAGAACGGGCCGCTCGGGCGACGCCCTCCCACCCTGACCATTCGCCGCGCTTCGAGCCGGCCCCGGAGCCGGCTGGGATTCGCGATTCCGGACGAGTGGCGAATCTCGGTGACGGCTTTCCCAGGCCAGCGCCAGGGGGACGCCGAGGAGACACTCGCGCACGAGCTGGTCCATCTCTTCGTCGGCGTGTCCCCGGGCACCCATCGCTGGCACGGCCGCGAGTTCAAGACGACCATGCAGCAAGCGATGCGAGAGGGCTACGGCATCGATGACGTCAGGCTGAACGGCAGCTATCACGGCGCCTACGCCGACGCCCTCGAGCGGGTCCGGTCCCAAACGCCGGCACAGCGGTCAAGGGCGCTTCACCCCGGCCAGCTCGCGCTGGGAACCGAGCCGCTTTAGGGCCTAGGGTCGAGCGCGCCCGACAGGATTCGAACCTGTGACCTCCGGTTTCGTAGATTGGCCGTCGGTCTCGTTGACCGGCGACTGACGTCGACGCAGCCCGGAGCAACCGCGCTCGTGAAACATCCGCACCGGACCGTCATCGGGAAGGCGGTCTCAGCTCACCTCACGAAGCTCGCCGCTGCCGACGTCGTAGACGAAGCCGCGCACGCTGTCGGTGCGCGGGATGAACGGGCTCTTCTTGATGCGTTGGATCGAGTCCCGGACGTCTTGGTCGAGGTCGGGGAACGAGCGCGCCTCCCACTCGGGCCGCTGGCCGGTCTCCGCCTCGAGCCTGTCGGCGAACTCCTGATCGCTGAAAGTCAGCATCCCGCAGTCCGTGTGATGGATCAGCATGATCTCCTCGGTGCCGAGGAGGTGCTGGGAGATCGCCAGCGAGCGGATCTCATCGTCGGTGATCACGCCGCCGGCATTGCGGATCACGTGGGCATCCCCCAGCTCGAGCCCCAGGATCGGATAGGGGTTGAGGCGGGCGTCCATGCAGGCCACGACGGCGATCTTCCGCGCCGGAGGCAGCGGCAGGTCGCCCTTGTTGAAGCTCTGCGCGAAGCTCTCGTTGTTCTTCAGCAGCTCGTCGGTGGTGCTCATGTTTCCTCCGTCGGTTCGAATTTGCTCCGAACGATAGGCGCGAAATTAGGTCCGCGCACTTGAGCCTGTGTACGGCCGACGCTTGGTTTGGTCGGGCTGTCATTCGCTGTGGCTCATCGAGGTTCGTGAAGGATCTCGCGTGCGTCTTGCGCGTCCTGCCGGCTGACAATGATGTCGTGCGCCCCCACGGTGCCCAGCCCGTCTCCCGCCCCGGCCCCGCTGTTCGTTAACCGGGGCAGGCACTCGATGCCGGCGCCACGCAAGACCGAGCAGAGCAGCTCGGCCTCGGGCTCGCTACCGGCGACCTCGACTACGACCCAGTCGTCCATCTCGGCTACCCGAACGTGAACGCGACGGCTCCGTGCGCAGCCAGTTGATGCACGTCAGCGTCCAGAAGTCGACGACGATGGGCCACTCGGCGGTGACGATCACCCTTGATCGCTATGGCCACCTGATGCCCGGATCCGAGAAGGAGGCAGCCGTGCTGCTCGACGACTATCTCGATCGGGCCAACACCCGGGCCAGAAAGGCCGCGATCGCGTCCTGAGCGCCGTCGCTGCGCTGACGGTGCGCTGTAGTGCGCTGCTCTGATTGGCGGTTTTCAGCGGTTCTCAGCGGTAGATCTAGGACGGCTGAGAGCAAACGGAATCCCGCTCTGTGAGCGGGATTCGCCTTCGCATACCCGACGCCCGATGACTTTGCGGACGCGAGCATCAGCCCAGCTGCGGCCCGTTGGGACGGGCAGCTCGGCGAGTACGTGCTCGCCTGGGAGGACATCCGCGAGAGCCCCGATCCGCATGCCCTTGCGTTGGAATTCGCCCGGTCGGCCTTCCGCCACGCCTGCGCGGTCTGCGAGTGGGACCCGGTACTGGCGGCCACTGCAGAGGGCGTTCCGCCGCCGATCAGGTGACGCTGAGGTTCGCGTGACGCGACGTACGCCCGTCGCGTGAAATGGACAGGGGTCCGTTACACCACAGGGCCGAGTGGGCGTAGGCCCGAGCCGGCTCGTGACCGGCGTGCGCTACTTGTCCTGAAGCGCGTCGATCCCGCCGCGCAGGAAGAGGATGGCGTCGTCGAGCACGGCGAGCGCCTCAGCCTTGGCCCCCGGCACGCGCTGCTCGGCCTTCTCGTCGAAGCTGCACTCGACCGCGGTCGTCGTTGCCGCCATCGCCGCGGCGGCCACAAGCCGCGGACGTAGCGCGTCCTGCGGCTCGTCGAGATCGTCCGCGATCGCCTCGAGCAGCAGCTCGTGGATGCGAGCGATCATCCCGCCCTCGAAGTTGGCCAGCCCCTCGTCTTCGCGGCACAGCCGCTTGCGCAGGAGCGCCTCGTCCTCCTCGGCCGTCCACTCGTCGAACATCGCGTCGATAAAGGTCCGGAGCCCGTCGAAGGCGGTCTCGCCAGGCTGGCGGTCGCGTAGCGCGCTTGCCAAGCCGTCGAGTATGCGGTCGACGTTGTGGAAGACGACCGCCTCCTTCGACGGGAAGTAGGAGAAGAACGTGCGCGGCGCAACGTCGGCGGCGGTCGCGATGTCGGCAATCGTCGTGGCCTCGTAGCCGTGCTCGGCGAAGAGGCCCATGGCCGCCTCGATGATCTGCTCACGCGTGCGCTGCTTCTTGCGTTCCCGTAGTCCCGGTGGCACGTGGCAATAGTAGCGAAGGTGCATGACGTGTAAAAAAACAGCCCCAGTAAGTATGCAGCTATTGCAAAGTCGCACACGATGTGCTTTACTGTCCGGCGATGGCACCCCTCCTCGGAACCCTGGCCGCCTGGGCGGCGGAACACTGGAAGCGCTCACTCGCGATCGTGGCGGTGGTGCTGGTCGCGGTCGGCCTTGCGGCGGGCGCCGGCGGCGGCTCGTTCGTCGACGACTTCAAGACCCCCGGCACGGAATCGCAAAACGCGATCGACCTTCTGGACGAGCGCTTTCCGGCGGCGGCGGGCGATACCGCGAACGTCGTCTTCGCGGTGGAGTCGGGCACGCTTCGCGAGCCCGAGCGGCAGGCCGCGATCGAGCGGACGATCGAGGAGATCGGCGCCCAGCCGCACGTGACGAGCGCGCCCAACCCGTTCGCCAGGGACAGTGGCCAGCTTTCCGAGGACGCGCGCATCGCCTATGTGCCGGTCCAGTACGACGACACCGCCTCCGCGCTCGGCAGGGAGCCGGGCAACCGGCTCGAGCAGGCGTCCGAGCGCGGCGATCGCGCCGGTCTCGAGGTCTCCCGCAACGGGGCGGTCGTGGACCAGGCCGAGCAGACCACTGCGCCGGTCGGCGAGCTGATCGGCGTGGCGGTGGCGATGATCGTGCTCACGCTCGTGTTCCGCTCGGTCGCCGCGATGGCCCTCACGCTGATCTCGGCGTTGATCGCGCTGGCGGGCGGCCTGCTGCTGCTGCAGTTCGCAAGCGCGTTCGCCGACTTCCCCAGCTTCGCGCCCACGCTCGGCATCATGCTCGGGCTGGGCGCGGGCATCGACTACGCGCTGCTGATCGTCGGGCGCTATCGAGAGCAGCTTGCGAGCGGTGACAGCGTCGCCCATTCCGCGCGCGTGGCGAACGCCACTGCCGGCACGTCGGTGGTGGCGGCGGGAGCGATCGTCGTGGTGGCCATCACCGGCCTGCTGGCCACCGGCATCCCCTTCGTGGGAGCGATGGGGATCGGCTCGGCGGTCATCATCGCCATGGTCGCCGTGGGCGCGGTCACCGTGCTGCCCACGCTGATGGGGGCCTTCGCCCGCCGGCTGCGCCCCAAGCGACCAGAGGACGTGGAGCCCTCGCAACGCTTCGCGCGCTGGGCGGGGGTGATCACGCGCCGGCCGCTGGTGGCCACCATCGTGGGCGGCCTCGTGCTCGTCCTGCTCGCCGTGCCGTTCGCCTCGCTGCGCCTCGGCCAGCCCGATGACGGCAACGACAGCGCCGGCTCGACCACCCGCGTCGCCTACGACCGGCTCGCCGAGGGCTTCGGCCCCGGCTTCAACGGACCGCTCGTCCTGGCCGCCACCACGCCCACTGACGACTCGGGCAAGACCACCCTGAGCCGGGTCCGGCAGGTCGTGGCGGAGGACCGAGACGTGGCCTTCGTATCCCCGCCGCAGCCCTCGCCGGCCGGAGACGCCGCGGTCCTGAACGTGATCCCGAAGAGCTCGCCCCAGGACGAGCGCACCAGCGAGCTGGTCGACCGGCTGCGCGACAACGTGCTCCCCGGCGCCACGCGCGGCTCGCAGGTGGACGTCTACGTGGGCGGTGCCACGGCGACGCTCCAGGACCTGGCCGACAAGATCGCCAACCGGCTGCCGATCTTCATCGCCATGGTCGTCGGGCTCAGCGTGCTGCTCTTGATGGCGGTGTTCCGCTCGCTGTGGGTGCCACTCGTCTCCGCCGCGTTCAACCTGCTCTCGATCGCCGCGGCCTACGGCGTCGTGGTGCTCGTCTTCCAGCAGGGAGTCGGCTCCAGCCTGTTGGGCGTCGACGGCGAGGTGCCGATCGTGTCATTCGTCCCGCTGTTCATGTTCGCGATCCTGTTCGGCCTCTCGATGGACTACAACGTCTTCCTGCAGTCACGCATCCGCGAGGAGTACATGCGCGGAGTGGGGCCGGAGGAGAGCGTCGTGCGGGCGATGTCGCGCGTAGGCAAGCTCATCCTCACGGCCGGCGTGATCATGACAAGCGTCTTCCTCGGCTTCGTGTCCGATCCCGACGTGGTCGTCAAGACCATCGGCCTCGGGCTCGCCTCCGCGATCCTGATCGACGTGCTGGTGGTGCGCATGGTGGTGGCCCCGGCGGTGATGACACTGCTCGGCGACCGCGCCTGGACACTGCCCGCCTGGCTCGACCGTGTGCTCCCAAGGATCTCGCTCGAGGGTGAGCTCGACGACGAGGAACGCCCCCCGGAGCCGGCAGGCCGCGAGCCCAAGGGCAGGGCTCCGGGCCGCCCCGCCGAGGGCGCCGGATATCCGTGATTCGCGCACAACGAACCCAAAGGAATTCCCCATGAGCAACGACACCGTCACCGTCCCCACCGTCCCCGACACCCGCGCCGCCGACGGCCTTGCCACCGGCATGTGGCGCCTGGACCCGGCGCGATCGAGCGTCGAGTTCCACGTGCGCCACTTCTACGGCCTCATGACCGTCAAGGGCCGCTTCGACCGCTATCAGGGCAGCCTGGACCTGTCGGCCCGCCCGGCGGTCGAGCTCGTCATCGACGCCGAGAGCCTCGACACCAAGCAGAAGCGGCGCGACAAGCACCTGCGCTCGGACGACTTCTTCGACGTCGTCAACCACCCGCAGGTCCGCTTCGAGGCCGACGCCGCCACGCTGGACGGCGACACGCTCAAGGCCCGCGGGCGGCTGCACGCGGCCGGCAAGCACATCCCGCTCCACGTCGATGCCACCGTCACTCCGGTCGACGGCGAGTTCGAGATCGAGGCCACCGCGCTCGCCGATCACCGCGACCTGGGCATGACTTGGAGCCCGATGGGCATCCTGCGCGCCCCGAGCAAGCTGATCATCCGCGGACGCCTCGTCCGCGCGGAGGACGCCCGATGAGGGCCGTCACCTGAACGAGCTCTTAAGCCAAGGCCAGATCTGGCTTCAGGGGGTTGGATCCCGACACGCTGCGGACCTTCATCGAGGACGTCGCCCCGCAGGTCCGCGAGCGCGTCGCGACGGCGCGGGTCTCGCGCGCACACCCCGGTCGGCTTGATTGGGACTCGGACTAGGGAAATCTCAGATGAGAAGGCGGCGGGAAACGGTCATGCTCCCACCGGCAATGACCACGAACTTGCATTTCTGGACAGACGCTCGGTAACCGGTGGCCGGGGCACGAACGCTGGAGCTCGGGATCTCGGTTGTCCCCTATGCGGATGCGCTGGATCGCAGCCGGGAGCTGGTGCGGGTCGCTGACGAGGGCGGGCTGGGGCTCGTGGGCATCCAGGACCACCCGTATCAGCGGCGCTTTCTCGACACATTTGCGCTGATCGCCACGCTGATGGCCGAGACGCAGATCTCGTTCTTCACCGACGTCGCGAACCTGCCGCTGCGCCCGCCCGCGGTGATGGCCAAGGCGGCCGCGTCGCTCGACGTGTTGAGCGGCGGCCGCTTCGAGCTCGGCCTCGGGGCGGGCGGCTTTCCGGACCACATCGCCAAGATGGGCGGCCCTCGCCGCAGCCCGGGCGAGTCGGTTAACGCGCTGGAGGAGGCGATCGAGGTGATCCGGCTGATGTGGTCCGGCGAGCGCTCCGTGTCCTTCGAAGGGCGCCACTACCGGCTGGCGGACGGGCGCCCCGGCCCACCCCCCGCGCACCCGATCGGGATCTGGCTGGGTGCCTTCAAGCCGCGCATGCTGCGGCTCGTCGGGCGGAAGGCCGACGGCTGGGTTCCATCGCTCGGCGCCCTGAGCCCCGACGAGCTGAGAGCGGGTAACGAGCGGATCGACGCGGCTGCGGAGGCTGCCGGTCGCGATCCGCGCCAGATCCGGCGGGTCCTCAACCTGCAGGGCGTGATCGGCGAGAGCCGGACTCCGCCCGGCAGGCGACTGCCGGTCGGCTACCTGGCGGGGGAACCGCTCGCCGGGCCGCCCGAGTGGTGGGCCGAGACGCTCACCGGCTTCGCGGGGGACGGCTTCGACACGCTCGTCTTCTGGCCCGTCGACCCCTCGCCCCGCCAGGTGGAGCGCTTGGCGGGCGAGGTCGTGCCGCTGCTCTCCAATCCCACCCCCGATCGAGGAGAACCATCCCAATGACCGATGCTTTCGTGCTTGGTGGCGTGCGGACGCCGGTCGGGCGCTACGGCGGCTCGCTGTCGCACATCCGCGTCGACGATCTGCTCGGCCGGACGATGGTCGCGGCGTGCGAGCAGGTCGGGGTGCCGCTCGAGCGGATCGAGGACATCGCCGCGGGCTGCGTGAACCCTGCGCACGAGGGGATGGGCGACATCGCGCGCTGGGCTGCGCTGGCCGCGGGTTTCCCGGATTCGGTCCCGGCGGCGACGGTCAACCGCTTCTGCGCGTCGTCGCTGACGTGCGCGATCCAGGTCGCGCACGCGATCCGCAGCGACGAGCTCGAGGTCGGCCTCGCGGCCGGGGTCGAGTCGATGTCGCGCTCGGGCTGGGCGCTCATGAAGGGCGAGGCGCCGTTCATGCCGCGCGGGCCGGTGTTGATGCTCGACACGATGTGGGCCGGCGCCGGCGGCCCGCCCAACCCGGCGCTGCTCGCCCGGGATGCCTACATCGAGATGATGCGGACGGCGCAGAACGTGGCCGACCGCTACGAGCTGACGCGCGAGGAGATCGACGCCTTCGCGCTGCGCTCGCACCAGCACGCCGCCGCCGCCCGCGACTCGGGCCGGCTGGCCGAAGAGATCAAGCCGGTCGAGATCGAAGCCACCCGCAAGCAGCCGGCGCGCACGTTCGAGCACGACGAGAGCATCCGCGACGACACGACCGCGGAGAAGCTCGCGGCGCTGCCGCCGCAGCCGAACACGACCCAGATGACGGCGGGCAACTCCTCGCCGCTGAACGACGGCGCGAGCGCCGTCGTGCTCGCCAGCGCGGCGGCGGCCGAGGAGCTCGGCGTCGAGCCGCTGGCGCGCGTCGTGGCGTCGGCGACCCACGCGCTCGACCCGCAGGTCATGGGGATCGCGCCGGCGTTCGCGATCCCGAAGGCGCTCGGCGCGCGCAGGTCTCGACACCAGAGGAGATCGACGTCTGGGAGGTCCACGAGGCATACGCGTCGGTCGCCGTCGCGATCCTGCGCGAGCTGCCGAGCCAGCTCGACGGCTTCGAGGTCCCCGACGAGCGCCTGAACCCCAACGGCGGCGCGGTCGCCATCGGCCACCCCTTCGGCTCGTCGGGCACCCGCTACGTCCTCACGCTCGCGACCGAGCTGCGCCTGCGCGAGGCCCGCTACGGCGTCCTCGGCGTCTGCGTCGGGTCGGGCCAGGGCGTGGCGCTCGTCCTCGAGAACCCGAAGGCGCATAGGCTCTCCCCAACCCGAACTTCAGGAGGTAGCAACGATGATCGTCATGTTCTCCGCCCGCCGCCTCAAGCCCGGCGCGTGGGACCAGTTCCGGCGGGCGTGGGACCCGGGCGACAGCAAGCCGCCGGGCTTCCAGCGCGCCTACCACGCGCGCAACATCCGCGACGAGGACGAGGTCATCTCGTTCGGCCTGTTCGACATGACCGAGGACGACTACCGCGCGCTGGCGCGCGGAGGCCGACGCCGAGGAGACCCAGCGGGTCGATCGCCTGTCGGCGTTCGTCAAGAGCCAGCCGGTCGAGGGCGTCTACGAGGTCATCGACGTTGTCGACGAGTGACAAACACAGCGTGCGCAACCAGCCTGGGCCGCCGCGACCACCACCATGAGAGGAGACAAGACATGAACGGGGTTGAGACTAAGGGCAAGGTGCTCTACACCACCGAGGCGCACGTAACCGGCGGGCGGGCCCAGGGGCACGGCCGCACGTCAGACGGAGCGCTCGAGGTCGACTTGCGGCTCCCAACGGAGATGGGCGGCGAGGGAGGGGGCACGAACCCGGAGCAGCTCTTCGCCATCGGCTATGCGGCCTGCTTCGAGAGCGCAGTGGGGACCGTCGCTCGGCGCCAGCGGATGAACGCGGACGACGTCGAGATCGACTCCAAGGTGATGCTGCTGCCAACCGCGGAGCGCGGCTTCCAGCTCGCGGTCGAGCTCGACGTCACGCTGCCGTCGGTGGCTGAGGAGGATCGCGCGGTCGACTTGGTCCGGGCCGCACATCGAGTCTGCCCCTACTCCAACGCCACTCGAGGCAACATCGAGGTGAAGCTGACGGCAAACAAGGCTCCCGTAGCAGCCGCCTGACCGGCGAGGGCGAATCGCCAACTCACGACAGCCCTCGGCCTCCGTCGGGCCAAGCAGCGCCGTGAAGCAGGCGCGTGGCGCAGTCGAGATTGCGCTCGCGCCGATCTCCCCGGAGCAGCTGCGGCCCGTGCTCGCCCCGGAGGGCTGGGCGCGGCTTGAGGCGGCGCTGCGGGCCGGACGTGACAATCTGCGGGGCAGGACGGTCTGGATGGTCAACTCGACCGCGGTCGGGGGCGGGGTCGCCGAGCTCATCCGCGGCGTGCTGCCCTACGCGCGCGGGGCGGAGCTGGATCTGCGCTGGGCCGTGATCCAGGCACGCCCGGCGTTCTTCAGGCTCACCAAGCGGATCCACAACCTGCTCCACGGGCATCCCGGTGACGGCGGCGAGCTCGGCGAGCGAGAGCGCCGGCTGTATGAGACCTCACTGGCGCCGAGCGCCGTATGGCTGAAGCGCCGGGTGCGTGCGGGCGACATCGTCGTCCTGCACGACCCGCAGACTCTCGGACTCGCTCGCGCACTGACGGCAAGCGGCGCGAGCGTCGTCTTAAGGGCGCACATCGGCGCCGACCGTCCAAACGAGCTCGTACGGGCGGCCCAGGACTTCCTGCGGCCGTATGCAGCGGATGCCCACGCGGTCGTCTTCAGCCGCCGCTCGGACCCGGCGCCGCGGTTGGGCAATGCCCGAGTGGTGGTCATCCCTCCCTGCATCGATCCGTGCGGGACGAAGAACCGGGCCCTGGACGATGCCCCGGCCCGCGCGATCCTGGCCCGCGCAGGACTCACGGAGCACCCCGTCGGGCAGGTCGCGCCGCCCGTCTTCCATCGCCGCGACGGCTCTGAGGGACGCGTCGGGCGCCGCTGCTCGGTGCGGCGAGCGGGTCGGCCCGTCCGGGTCGGCGTGGATCCGCTCGTCGTCCACGCCGCTCGCTGGGATCGGCTGAAGGACCCGCTCGGAGTGATGGAGTCCTTCGCTGGCGGCGTGCTCGATCGCGTGGAGGCGCGCTTGATCCTCGCCGGCCCGCCGGTTCGCGCCGTAGCCGACGATCCCGAGGCGGCGGAGGTCTACCGGGAGGTCGAGCGCGAGTGGGAGCTGTTGCCGAGCGCCGAGCGCTCGCGGATCGACCTGGCACGCTTCCCCATGCGCGACCTGGACGAGAACGCCGCGATCGTCAACGCGCTGCAGAGCCAGGCCAGCATGATCGTCAAGAAGAGCCTCGAAGAGGGCTTTGGGCTCGGCGTAACGGAGGCAATGTGGAAGCGCCGCCCGGTCGTCGCAAGCCGCGTCGGCGGACACCGGGACCAAATCGAGGACGGCGTCAACGGCGTGCTGGTCGACGATCCGCGTGACCTCGCCGCGTTCGGCCGAGCGATTGCGGATCTGTTGCTGGATCCCGATCGCGCGGCGAGGCTCGGGGAGGCCGGCCATCAACGGGTCAGAGAGCGCTTTCTTCCCGACCGCCTCATGGAACAGTGGATCGAGTTGTTCGCGACGCTGAGGTAACCGCTCGCGCCCCGGGGCGCCAGGCAGGCCGAGCGATCGACTCGGGGGCAAACGCCGTCAGCCGCCGGACGCGGATTGCACCGCATCGCCGCGCCGGGCGGGCGCCCGCCCTTTTGGCTGCGTCGGGGCCTCGAGCGACGGCGGCTCCGGGATCGGACAGGTCTCCGGTGCGTCCGGAGCGACCGTGACCGCGGTGCCGTGGTGTGTGATCTCGAGCGGCGCCCCCTCGAGCACGGTGTAGCGCGCCTGGCGGTGGGAGACCTCGACCTCGAGCCGGCGGCCGTGGAAGCCAAGTCGGAAGCCGAGGCGGGTGATGCGGCTGGGGAGCCGCGGCTTGAAACTGAGCGTGCCGTCGTGGTCGCGCATGCCCGCCGAAGCCGGCGACCGAGGCGATCCAGGCCCCCGCCAGCGAGGCGATGTGCAGTCCGTCGCGGATGTTGTGCTCGAGGTCCCGAGGTCCATGAGCGTCGCCTCGGCCGCGTAGTCGAAGGCCAGCTCGAGATGGCCGACCTCGGCAGCGATCACCGCCTGGATGCAGGCCGACAGCGATGAGTCGCGGACCGTGATCCGCTCGTAGTAGTCGAAGTTGCGCGCCTTCTGCTCGGCCGTGAACGCGTCCCCGCGCATGTCATGGCGAGCACGAGGTCGGCCTGCTTGACCACCTGCTTGCGATAGAGGTCGAAGTAGGGAAAGTGCAGCAGCAGCGGGTACTGCTCCGGGTTCGTTGCCGGCGAAGTCCCACACCTCGTGGTCCGTGAAGCCCTCGGCCTGCGGGTGAACGCCGAGCGCCTCGTCGTAGGGGATCAGCATGCGATCGGCTGCGGCACGCCAGGCGGCCATCTCGTCGGGCGTGACGTCGAGCTCGCGCGCCTTGTCTGGTGTCGCTCGACAACGTGGCGCGCCGCGCAGGTTTCGCTTGCGCCATCAGGTTCGTGTACACGTTGTTGTCGGCGATCGCGCTGTACTCGTCCGGGCCGGTGACGCCGTCGATGCGAAAGTGGCCCTGGAGATCGTGGTGGCCGAGCGAGCGCCACAGGCGTGCCGTCTGCACCAGGAGCTCGACGCCGACCTCGCGCTCGAAGTCGCTCGTCGCCGGTCGCCTGCACGTAGCGAATCACGGCATCGGCGATGTCGGCGTTGATGTGGAACGCGGCGGTTCCTGCCGGCCAGTACCCCGAGCACTCCTCGCCGTGAATCGTGCGCCAGGGAAACGACGGCGCCGTCGTAGGCCGAGCGCCTGCGCGCGTGCCTGGGCGTCCGAGCGGATCGAGTGGCGCCAGCGAAGCGCGTCGGCAGCGGCCGACGGCACCGTGTAGCGTCAGCACCGGTAGGACGTACATCTCGCTGTCCCAGAACGAGTGGCCGTCGTAGCCGCTGCCGGTCAGGCCCTTGGCGGGGATCGCCGCGCCCCTCGGCGCGCGCGCCCGCCGAAAGCACCTGAAAGAGGGCGAAGCGCAGCCCCTGCTGCACCTCCGAGTCGCCCTCGATCTCGACGTCGGCGCGCGCCCAGAAGTCGTCGAGGTAGCGCGCGCTGTTCCGTCGAGCAAGCCCTTCCCATCCGGCTCTGTCGCGCGGCGGCGAGCGCGGCCGCAACCTGATCGCGCAGTGCGGGCACGGTTCGCGACGCCGACCACCCGTAGGCGACGAACTTGACCAGTCGAAGCCGCTCGCCGGGCTCGAGCACGTCGGTCACGATCGTCACGCGGCCGAGATCGGCGCTGCTCTCGGCCGTGATCGTCGCCTCCGGCCCCGCGTCGATCAGATCGTCCCATCCCGGCCGCCATCAGGAGCCCACTCTCGCGGTCGTGCTCATGGACGAGCACCACCCGCTGCTCGTTATTGCGAGAAGGCTTCGGGCCGAGGCCGACGGCCTGCATCCAGGCGATCGTTCTCGATCGCCGCCGGCAGCGGCTCAACGCGACCAGCTCCGACTGGATGACGAACCGAGCCGCCTGATGACGAGCTAGACCTCGTAGAGGATCGCCGCGACCGACCTCTCGACGAGCGACGAGGCGCGCGGACGTGACCCCACCCCCTGGCCCGCCGGCGACACCCACTCGACCTCCCGCCGGAGCACC
>CAVUXC010000014.1:0-114617 GCA_963745365.1 uncultured Actinomycetes bacterium | reverse complement strand
GCACGCGAGGCTGGATAAGACTCCTGCATACAAATCAACGCAGATTGTAACGACAAGGCCAGATCCGCTATACGGAGGCTTTAGCGAATAAAACCACGCTGGCGATATTGCACTGCATGAACGATTCAACTAGCGTATTTGGTAACCATTGTGATTGTAGAAATGTGAGCAATCGCGAAAATGAAATGTCCAAAATGTAAGACTGAGACTCTTGCGGAATTCGAAGTGGAAGAAGTGGCTGTGGACCGTTGTTCGTCTTGCGATGGGATTTGGTTCGATATGCAAGAGCTCAGCCAGTTGCTCAGCGAGGATGCCAAACACGTGGCTTCGTTAAGCCGGGGCGGGAGCCAAGCGCAGTTGGATGGAAAGAAGGGAAATTGCCCGCGGGATGGATCGGAGTTGCTGCGCGTGTACAGCTCGGTGGACCGTTCGGTGATCTTAGATGCTTGCGCGGATTGCCGCGGAATGTGGCTCGACGGCGGCGAGTTCAAAAAACTCTTTGCCGCCCGCGGACTATAAGTTGCCCGCGCTGCGACTCGAAACTTGACTTTTTCCTCGTGAAGGTGTGAAGGTAAGCAACATAGTTGATGATCAGCCACGTCAACATGATGCAAAGTACAGGACGTTTCACTTAACCGAGGAGAGGGCTATGTCTAGACTATCAGTCACTTCATTGGCAGGAGTATTTTTCTTTATGGTCATTCCCTTCACAGCGCAGGGCCAGCAGAACGAATTGCCCGACGGAGATGGCAAGCAGCTGGTTCAGGGCGTCTGCACAGCGTGCCATCAGGCCAACCAGATTACGAGAAGTTCTGGATATACTCCAGAGGGGTGGCGGGAATTGATCCAGACAATGATCAATTTGTCAGGAACTCCTGCCGGCGAAACGGTAACCAAATATCTCTCCACGCATTTTCCACCGAATACCCATCGCCAACCTACGTTGGTGCCCGGTGAGGCATCGATAACGTTTCGGGAATGGAAGCTGCCTACCTTGGGTCAGCGGACCCGCGATCCGGTGCAGACGCCGGATGGGTCAATCTGGTGGGCCGGACAATATGGCAACCTCGTTGGACGGCTCAATCCCGATACCGGCGAAACCTGGGAATACACGTTGCCGGAAAAGGCCCGGCCCCACAGCATCACACCCGACCGGGAAGGCAACATCTGGTATACCGGGCACGGCAACGGGACAATAGGCAAACTCGATCCGCGCACCGGCATGATCACCGAGTACAAAATGCCCGACCCGGCCGCCCGCGATCCGCACACTGCTGTCTTCGACAAGCAGGGGACCATGTGGTTTACCTTGCAGGGAAGCAACATGGTGGGCCGTTTGATTCCGGCGACGGGCGATATCAAGCTGGTCACGGCGCCGGCGCCAAAATCGCAGCCGTATGGTATCAAGCTGAGCGCCGAGGGCATTCCTTGGGTATCCTGCAACGGCCGCGCCTGCTTGCTGAAAATTGATCCCGAGACGATGGCGATTCGGGAGTACGCCTTGCCCGATCCGAAGACAACCGTGCGGCGCCTCGATATCGCGGGCGACGGCATGATCTGGTACGTGAATTCGGCTATGGGTCGGCTGGGCCGGTTGGATCCGAACACAGGCCAAGTTACGGAATGGCCCTCTCCCAGCGGGCCGAAGTCACACCCCTATGCCATCGCGGTGGTGGACGGTATCGTCTGGTACAATGAGTCGGGGCAGAGGCCGGATGCGCTTGTCCGATTCGACCCTAAGACTGAGCGATTCCAGAGCTGGGCCATACCTTCCGGGGGCATTTACGCCGGAATTTTGCGGCACATGAGACCGACTCGGGATGGCAACCTGCTGATCCACCAAACCAGCACAAACCGCATAATGTTGGTGACACTCAAGCGCCCAACCGCTACGCCATGACGGTGGTTCAAAGTTCAATGTTCAAAGTTCAAGGTGTCGGCAGGAGTGAGGCAACAGGCGATAATTACTGACGCCGGTTCAAATCGTTCAAGTCGTTCAACCGGTTAACACCTCCGTTCGGTCTTTCGATAAACTCAGGACCGGCTCTGGGGCTCTCGAAGGATGAACGGAGGGTTTTTCAGCAGAACCAAATATCACGTCTGGCCCCTCATAGTTCACTCATACTTTCGAAACGTCCGCTAAAGTCCCGACGCCCCATAGGCAAATATGTTAGGTTGGGGTATGCCTCGGAAGCAAAGCGCCGGCATACTGATGTATCGGTTTCATGATTCTGAGCTCCAAGTTCTACTCGTTCATCCGGGCGGGCCATTCTGGGCCAAGAAGGACGCCGGAGCGTGGTCTATACCGAAGGGTGAATTTGTCGAAGGAGAAAATCCGCTCGACGCCGCCAAGCGAGAATTTCGAGAAGAAACGGGGTGCGCTATCGATGCGGCGCTGATTCCGCTCCGGCCGCTGAAGCAACGCGGCGGCAAGCTCGTGTACGCATGGATGGTTGAAGGGAATTGCGATCCCGCAGCGATCAACAGCAATACATTCACAATAGAGTGGCCGCCGCGTTCCGGTCACCGTCAGAGTATTCCCGGAAGTTGATCGGGCTGGATGGTTCCCAATAAAATGAAGCGGCAACTAAACTATTGTCAGGCCAACGCGGATTTTTGGACGAACTCGCGCGGAACTTGACGAATAGAGCGCCGCAGCGCTCAGAATGAATTGTCGTTAGCATTCAGTATTTACTTGCTTGGTGAATAAGCGGCGAACCTTCGGATCTTTCTCCTTTATCCTTAACCGGTCGGGGATGCTCGCTCTCTTTGGAAACCCCATAGTATTGTTCTCGCCTCAATCGGCAGGGTTTACATAGAATGGCGCAAAAACATTTTGATACGATGGTTCTCGGTCTTGGCGCGACGGGGAGTGCGGCAGTGTATCAATTGGCCAAGCGCGGCCATCGAGTCTTGGCAATAGATCAATTTGCGCCGCCGCATCATTACGGTTCTTCCCACGGAGAGAGTCGCATCGCTCGGCAAGCCATCGGCGAGGGTGATGAATATGTACCGCTCGCGCTGCGCTCGTACGAATTATGGCGTGAAATTGAACGCGAGGCGGGAAAGGATATTCTTCTTTTGTCATTACCGGAGGTTTGATCTTGGAAAGCCGGCAAAGTAACATCATAATGCATGGTCGCCGCAATTTTTAGCTCGGACCAGTCAGTGCGCAAAACGATTCAACATACCTCACGAAATTTCTCGAGACGCGAGATATCAGAAGACGTTACCCGCAATTTGCCGTTACCAACGAGGCCGGATATTTCGAGTATGAAACCGGGTATCTGCGGCCGGAAATTTGTATCAAAGCACAACTCGACCTTGCAATAAGACATGGAGCGACGATTCAGACCAACGAAAGGGTGCGTTCCGTGATTTCGGATCGGGCCGATAAAGGGGTTATAGTCGAGACCGAGCGAGCGGTGTACGGTGCGGACAAAATTATTATCGCTGCGGGGTCCTGGGTAACTCGGTTTCTAGGCCCGTCGCATGCCCAATACTTCAAGGTTTATCGACAAGTGATGTTTTGGTTTCGGATCCACGACGGTTTGCAAGACAATATGTCCGCCGCGAAGGTCGAGCCGCGCTCGTGGCCGCGCAGCTCGCCGTCGCGGACGTCGAAGGGCTCGTCGTCGACGAGCAGCCCGGACGATCTTGCCGTTGGTGACGTTGACGCAGCGTCTGGCCGGCCTCCGGATAGCCGTAACCTCCCTCCGCGTAGGGCAGCGGGCGGGTCTCGTAGAAGCTGTTCAGATAGGTGCCCGGGAGCCCGTGGGGCTCGCCCTCCTCGAGGTTCGCGCGCATCCCGATGTGCCCGTTGGCGAGTGCGAGGATCGACTCGGTGTGCGCGAGCACCGCGAGGTCGAGCTCGGTCTCGCGAACCTCCCACGGCTCACACGAAAAGCACGCGTGCTGGATCACGACGGCTCCAGCAGCTCGGAGAGATCCTCGACGACGACGGTCGCGCCTTGCTCGCGTAGGCCGTCGGCGTGGCCGACGCGATCGATCCCGACGACGCAGACGAAGTCGCCCGCGCGTGCCGCGGCGACCCCGGCGAGTGCGTCCTCGAACACGGCCGCCTCTCCGGGCCCAACGCCCAGCGCCCGCGCCCCGGCCAGGTAGGTATCGGGGGCGGGCTTGCCCGCAAGGCGGTCGCGCTCGGCGATCACCCCGTCGATCCGAGCCTCGAAGAGCTCCTCGATCCCGGCTGCGACCAGCACGTCGTGGCAGTTCGTGCTCGAGGAGACTACGGCGCGCCGCAGGCCGGCGGCGCGCGCCGCCTCGAGGTAGCGCACCGAGCCCGGATAGGCCTCTACCCCTGCTCGTGGATCATCCGCTGGACGAGCTCGTTCTTTCGGTTGCCGAGCCCGCGGACGGTCTCGACGTCGGGCGGATCGCCTTCCTCTCCCTCCGGCAGCTCGACCCCACGCGCGGCGAGGAATCAGCGCACGCCGTCGTAACGGGGCTTTCCGTCGACGTACTCGCCGTAGTCGGCGGCCGAGTCGAAGGGGACGAACTCCTCCCCGGTTCGGGCGACCCGCCGGCGCAGGTAGTCATCAAACATCCGCTTCCAGGCCATGGCGTGGACGACCGCGGTCTTGGTGAGCACGCCGTCGAGGTCGAAGAGACACGCGCGCACGGGGTCGGGTAGGCCGAGCACGGACGTCACAGTAGCCGCCCGGGGTCGCGGGTCTCATTGGAACCGGTTTCGGGCGCCGCGTAACTCACACACCAGCGTGTTACACGCGCTGCCGTCGAGCGAAGCGCGGCGCCGTTTCCCGGAGCCGAGGCGGTCGTCGTTCAATTTCGCCAACCGGGCGAGCTACAGTGAGCGACTTGGCCCCCGACTCGCCCGCTGAGCGCTCGCCGCCTCGCAAGCCGGACCCGTCCGGCTGGCGCGTGGATCCGGCGCCCGACGGACGCGGAGCACCGCGCCGAGTCCAAGCCGCCGATGATCCCCCGGAGCAGGACGTTCATCGCGTTCCTGCTCGGGCTGCTGGCGGTGAACCTCGTGATCTCGTTCGTCACCGCGGCCCCGCGGAGCGCGAGCGGGTGCCCTACCAGCCGTTCTTCGTCGACCAGGTCGAGGCCGACAACGTCAGCGAGATCAGCTCTCAGGAGGAATCAATCGAGGGCGAGCTGAAGAGCGAGGCGACCTACGACCCGCCAGGCGACAACGAGCCGGTGACGGTAACGAGCTTCGAGACCGAGGTTCCCGCCTTCATCGATCCCGCCGAGCTCACCAGGCTGCTCGCAGACCAGAACGTCGTCGTCAACGCCGAGGCGCCGGACGAGGGCCGGTCGCTGTGGGTCACGCTCCTGCTCGGCTTCCTCCCGACGATCCTGCTCGTGGGTTTCTTCGTCTGGCTATACCGTCGCCAGGCGGGGGCGGGCGGGGGCGGCGTGCTCGGCGGCTTCGGCCGCTCCACCGCGCGCCGCATCAAGCCGGGCGAGCAGGAGCGAGTCACCTTCGACGACGTGGCCGGGATCGAGGAGGCCGAGGACGAGCTCGTCGAGGTCGTGGACTTCCTGAAGAACCCGCAGCGCTACACGAAGCTCGGCGCGCGGGTCCCGCGCGGCGCGCTGCTCTACGGGCCGCCCGGGTCCGGCAAGACGCTGCTGGCCCGCGCGGTCGCGGGGGAGGCGGACGCCGCCTTCTTCTCCATGTCGGCCTCGGAGTTCGTCGAGGCGATCGTGGGCGTGGGCGCCTCGCGCGTGCGCGACCTGTTCAAGCAGGCAAAGGAGGCCGCGCCGGCGATCGTCTTCATCGACGAGCTGGACGCGATCGGCCGCTCGCGCTCGGGCAACGTGGGCGGGATCAGCGGCGGCCACGACGAGCGCGAGCAGACGCTCAACCAGATCCTGACCGAGATGGACGGGTTCGAGGCGGGCACGAATGTGATCGTCTTGGGCGCGACGAACCGCCCCGAGGTCCTAGACCAGGCGCTGTTGCGCCCGGGACGCTTTGACCGCCGCATCGCCGTCAACCCCCCCGACCGCAAGGGCCGCGTCGAGATCCTCAAGATCCATACCCGATCGGTGCCACTGGCGCCCGACGTCGACCTCGACCGCATCGCGGCCTCAACGCCGGGCGCGACCGGCGCCGACATCGCGCTGTTCGTGAACGAGGCGGCGCTCTTCGCCGCTCGGCGCGATCACGCCGCCGTGGAGCAGCGGGACTTCACCGACGCGATCGAGAAGACCCTCCTCGGCGCCGAGCGCCAGGTGGTGATGACCGACGCGGATCGCGAACGCACCGCCTACCACGAATCCGGCCACGCGCTGGTGGGCATGCTCACCCGCGGCGCCGACCCGGTGCGCAAGATCTCGATCATCCCGCGGGGCCAGGCGTTGGGCGTCACCCTCGCCACCCCCGAGGCCGACCGCTTCAACTACGCCCGCGACGATCTGATCGCGAAGATCAAGGTGGCGCTCGGCGGCCGGGCGGCGGAGAAGGTCGTCTTCGGCGACCTGACCACGGGCGCGGAGTCGGACATCCAGAACCTGACGCAGATCGCCCGCGGCATGGTAGGCCGGTGGGGCATGAGCGACGCGATCGGCCCGATCGCCGTCACGGATGGCCGCCAGGACGGGGCCCTGCTGCCCGGCTCGGTACCGGGCTCGCCCCGGACCCAGCAGCTCGTCGATGAGGAGGTCCGGCGAATCGTCGACGGAGCCGAGCACGAAGTGATCAAGCTGCTCGAGCGTGAGCGCGGGCGGCTCGATGCTCTGGCTCGCGCGCTGTTGGAGCGCGAGACGCTTGACCAACCGGAAGCCTACGAGGTCGCGGGCGTCGAGCTGTCCGAGATCGAAACCGGCGAGGAGGCCAAGGCCACGGTTAGCCCCTAGCCGGGTCAGTGGGGCGTCGCTCGCTCATGGACCCCGGAGCATCGGACCAAACGACTAACTCGCTATCCTATCTATGGATTAACTACAGAAACTGGATCACCATGGCCCTTCTTCTAATTCCACTTGACGAAGCGATCGTCTTCCCGGCTCTCACGGCAACCCTGCCGATCGACACAGGCGAGGAGGAGCGCGTGTTCCTGCTGCCGCGCCAAGAGGGCGACTTCGGCCGCATCGGCGTCGTCGCCGAGGTGATCGAGCGCGGCCAGCTGCCAAACGGCGCCTGGGCGGCGACCGTGGTCGGCCTGCATCGCGCGCTGGCGGGCGCCGCGCAGCCCACCGAGGGCGACCAGTTGCGCGTCGAGGTGCAGGAGATCCACGACGGCAACCCCGAGGACCAGCGCAGCAGTGAGCTTGTGCGCGAGTACCGCGCCGTGGTCGAGGAGATCCTCGAGCTGCGCGGCGCCGACGAGCGGATCGCCGCGTTCCTGCGCTCCATTGAGGAGCCCGGCGCGCTGGCCGACACCGCCGGCTACAGCCCCGATCTCTCGCGCGAACAGAAGCTGAAGCTGCTGGAGGCCCTCGACGTCAAGGCCCGGCTCGAGCTCGCGGTCCAGATGCAGCGCGAGCGGCTGGCCGAGCTCCAGGTTCGCCGCAAGATCCGCGACGACGTCGAGTCCGGCGCCCACAAGCAGCAGCGCGAATACTTCTTGCGCAAGCAGATGGAGTCGATCCGCAAGGAGCTCGGCGAGGACGAAGGCGACCTGATCTCCGAGTACGAGCGCAAGATCGCCGAGGCCGAGATGCCGGAGGCGGTCGCCGAGCAGGCCGAGCGCGAGCTGCGGCGGCTGGAGCGCCAGGGCGAGCAGTCGCCCGAGTCGTCGATGATCCGCAGCTACCTCGACTGGCTGCTGGCGGTGCCGTGGTCGAAGCGCTCCGAGGAGCGGCTAGATCCCGAGCACACCCGCGAGGTGCTCGACGAGGACCACGCCGGGTTGGAAGACGTAAAGCGCCGCATCACCGAGTTCATCGCGGTTCGCAAGCTGCGCCAGGAGCGCGGCGCCAGCGAGGAGAGCCGCGCCAACGGCGCGATCCTCACCCTGGTCGGCCCGCCGGGCACCGGCAAGACCTCGATCGGCGAGTCCGTTGCCCGCTCGCTCGGACGCGAGTTCGTGCGCCTCTCGCTGGGCGGGATCCACGACGAGGCCGAGATCCGCGGCCACCGCCGCACCTACATCGGCGCCCTGCCGGGGCGGATCGTCCGCGCACTGCGCGACGCCGGGACGATGAACCCCGTGATCCTGCTCGACGAGGTCGACAAAGTCGGGGCAGACTGGCGCGGCGATCCCTCCGCCGCCCTGCTCGAGGTTCTCGACCCGGCCCAAAACCACTCCTTCCGCGACCACTACCTCGACGTCGAGCTCGATCTATCCGAGGTCGTCTTCCTGGCCACCGCCAACATCACCGACACGATCCCGGCACCGCTGCTGGACCGCATGGAGGTGATCGGCTTCGACGGATACACGACCGAGGAGAAGCTGGCGATCGCCCGCGGCTATCTGTGGCCGCGGCAGCTGGAGCGCAACGGACTGCGCGCCGAGGAGGTCGAGATCTCCGACGCGCTGCTGCGCAAGGTCGTTACCGAGTACACGCACGAGGCCGGGGTGCGCCAGCTCGAGCGCGAGCTGGGCAAGCTGCTGCGCAGAGTCGCAACGCGGATAGCCTCCGGCGAGGCCACGGCGTCAATCGTCCTCGACCCCGACATGGTCACCGACGCACTCGGCCGGCAGCGCTTCTTCCAGGAGTCGGTGGAGCGCACCGCGACCCCCGGCGTGGCCACGGGCTTGGCGGTCACAGGGACCGGCGGCGACGTGCTGTTCATCGAGGCGACGGCGATGGACGGCGACCAGGGTCTGGTGCTGACCGGCCAGCTCGGCGACGTGATGAAGGAGTCGGCGCGGATCGCGCTCTCCTACCTGCGCTCCCACGCCGAGGAGCTCGGCATCGACGGCGGCGACTTCCAGCGCGAGTTCCACCTCCACGTGCCGGCCGGGGCGATCCCCAAGGACGGACCGAGCGCCGGAACCGCGATGACCACGGCGCTTGCGTCGCTGCTCAGCGGCCGCCCGGTCAAGCACACTGTCGGCATGACCGGAGAGGTCACCCTGCAAGGACGGGTACTGCCGATCGGCGGTCTGAAGCAGAAGGTGCTTGCCGCCCACGCGGCGGGACTGACTGACGTCTTCCTGCCGGAGCGAAACCGGGGCGACCTCGACGACGTCCCCGAGGAGGTCCGCGAACAGATGACCTTCCATCCGGTGATGAGCATCGACGAGGTGCTCGACGGGGCGCTGGAACCCGCTGGGCACGGAGCCGATGTCGCCACGGTGTCGTAGCTGCGACCCGGTCCCATCCGAGCTCCGCGCGGTTGCGGACCTGCTGGAGCGGCGCTGGACGCTGGGCACGATCTATGCCTGCTCCAGCGGCGCCGCGCGCTTCAACGAGTTCCGTCAGTCGCTTCCCGGCGTCTCACCGACCACTCTCTCTGAGCGCCTCGAGCAGCTCGAGGCGGCGGGCATCGTCAAGCGCCAGCTCGTCTCGGGTCGCCCGCCGCACGCCGAGTACCGGCTGACCGCTAAGGGCAAGCGGCTCGCCACGGCGGTGGCCGGGTTGCTCGAAGGCTAGTGAGCGGCGAGCCTCGCCGGCCAACCCAGTCGCGGGTTCGCAGCACCCTCACCGGTCGAACGGCCTGGGCTCGCAGCCTGGAAACGCCGCTGCGCCAGTTTCTGAGCACCGAAACCGGCAGCGCCGTCGTCCTGCTTGGCGCGGCCCTGGCGGCGCTGGCCTGGGCCAACATCGACTTCTCCTCCTACCGGGACATCTGGGAGACGCGCCTCTCGATCAGGATTGGCGACTCGGGGATCTCCCAGAGCCTGCGCGATTGGGTCAACAGCGGCCTGATGACATTCTTCTTTTTGGTCGTCGGGCTCGAGGTGCGGCGCGAGTTCGACATCGGAGAGCTGCGCGAGCGGCGCCGGTTGACGTTGCCGGTTCTCGCCGCCCTCGGTGGCATGGCCGTCCCGGTCGCGATCTACCTGGCCATCAACGGCGGTCATTCCTCCGCCCACGGATGGGGCGTCGCGATGTCGACAGACACGGCCTTCGCGCTAGGCATGCTGGCATTGGTCGGGCGACGATTTCCAGATCGGCTGCGAGCATTTCTGCTCACGATCGTCGTCGTCGACGATGTGATCGCGCTCGCCGTCATCGCCCTCGTCTACAGCTCTGACGTCGCGCTCACGCCATTGCTGATTGCGGCCGGCATCTTCAGCCTGGTGTTCGTCGCCCGCGCTGCCCGGATCCGCCACGGCCTCGTCTACTTCCTGCTTGCCGTAGCCACGTGGGTGGCGCTGTTCGAGTCGGGAGTCGATCCCGTCGTTCTGGGACTCGCCGTGGGTCTGATGACCTGGGCATACCCGGCGGGGCGCGGTGAGCTGGAGCGCGCGACGGACCTGTTCCGCAGATTCCGTGAGCAGCCGACTCCCGAGCTCGCCCGGACTGCGCGGGCGGGGCTGCGGGCAGCGGTCTCGCCCAACGCCCGCCTGCAGCAGCTCTATCACCCCTGGACGAGCTATGTGATCGTGCCGCTCTTTGCGCTGGCCAATGTCGGCATCGTGATCAACGGCGACTTTCTCTCCCGCGCCTATTCCTCGCCGATCACCCTCGGGATCCTCTTCGCCTACGTACTCGGCAAGCCGATCGGGATCTCCGGCATGTCCTGGCTGGTCACGAGACTGAGCCGGGGACGGCTGCGCCCGCCGGTCGGCTGGGCTGCCGTCGCCGGAGGTGGCGCGATCGCCGGCATCGGGTTCACGGTCTCGCTGCTGATCGCGACCCTCGCCTTCGATGGCCCGGAGCTCGAGGAGGCAAAGCTCGGCGTGCTCAACGCAGCGGCCTGCGCGGCCCTGCTGACCTGGCTCGTCCTTCGCGCCACGGCCATGCTCCCCCGACGGGCGCGGATTCGCGCCCTGTTCGGCGCATCGCAGACGCTGGTGGACCTCGCTGTGCCCGTCGATCCCGAGCGAGACCACATCCGCGGCCCCAGCGAGGCGGCGGTCACGGTCGTTGAGTACGGCGACTTCGAATGCCCCTACTGCGGCCGAGCCGAGCCGGTTGTCCGCGAGCTGCTCACCGACTTCGCAGACGTCCGCTACGTCTGGCGCCACCTGCCTCTTTCGGACGTCCACCCGAACGCCCAGCTGGCGGCGGAGGCGGCGGAGGCGGCGGCCAACCAGGACGCCTTCTGGGAGATGCACGACCTTCTGCTCGACCACCAGGGCGATCTGCAACCGCGCGACCTGCTGGCCTACGCCGAGCAACTTGGCCTCGACCTCGAGCGGTTCCGGGACGATCTCAGCGAGCAGGCGGGAGCTTCGCGGGTGGAGGAGGACGTCGACTCGGCCGACCGCAGCGGGGTGACCGGCACGCCCACCTTTTTCATCAACGAGCGCCGGCACGACGGCGCCTACGACGTTGAGACTCTCTCAGCTGCCGTGCGGGCCGCCGGGGCGCGCTCGTTGATCGCCTGATTACCGGCAGAGGGATCCGAGGATCAGCCGGACAGCGTCGCGATCAGCGACCAGGTGTCGCCTGATCCGCGTCAGGCTCCCTGGATGGCCGCGCGCTGCTCGCGGATGTGTGAATGAACCAACTGCACGACCATGGCTCCCTCGCCGACCGCGGCGGCGCACCGTTTCGTCGAGCCTGCGCGAACGTCCCCAGCCGCGTAGACCCCGGGCACGCTCGTCTCGAGCAGATCGTCGCTGCGCGACGGCGGCTGCCGGTGAGGATGAAGCCGTCCTCGTCGCGCTCGACCGCGTCGTCCAGCCACTCGGTGCAGGGCCGCGCGCCGAGAAAGAGGAACAGGAACGAGAACGGCAGGCGCTCTCCGCTCGTCAGCGTCACCGCGTCGAGCTGCCCGCGCTGCCCGTGCAGCTCTGCGATCTCGCTGCGATCGCGGACCGCCACGCCGTAGCGGTCGAGCTCGCGCACGAGGTAGTCCGACATCGTCTCGCGGAGATCCGCGCGGCGGTGCAGCAGGGTCACGAGCGCGCCTCCGCGCGCGAGCCAGACCGCGGCCTGGCCGGCTGAGTTTCCTCCGCCCACGACGGCGACGCGCGATGCCCCGCAGAGCTCCTGCTCTGGCGGGCCCGCGGCGTAGAAGACGCTCAAGCCTTCGTAGTCGGACAGGCCATCGACCGGAAGGCGACGGTATTCGGCGCCGGTCGCGAGCAGCACCGCGAGAGCGGCGATCTCCTGCCCCTCCTCGAGCCGGACGACGTGCCGTCCGTTTCCGGGTTCGAGCGCGACCGCCCGGTACGGCGTCGCCGGCCGCGCGCCGAACTTGCGCGCCTGCAGGACCGCCCTGCCCGTGAGCTCGGTCCCGCTGATCCCAGCCGGAAAGCCGAGGTAGTTCTCGATCCGGCGTGATTGACCCGCCTGGCCACCGAGCGCGTTGCTGTCAACGACCAGCGTGTCGAGACCCTCGGAGGCGCCGTAGACGGCGGCGCCGAGGCCGGCGGGGCCGGCGCCCACCACGAGCAGGTCGACCTCTTCACGTGGCGCGAGCTCGCGGCCGATCCCAAGCGCGCGAGACAGCTCGCCGGACGTCGGCGCCCGCATCTCGGCACCGCCCGGCATTCGCACGAGCGGCAGGCTCGAGGGGTCGAGTTCGGCGACGAGCGCCGCAGCTTCCGGGTCATCTCCTCGCTCCGGATCGCGCCAGGTCAGGGGCAGTCGGTTGTTGCGAGCGAAGTCGAGCAACCGCCTCGTCGCCGCGGACGAACGCGGGCCGACGATCTCCAGTCCCAGCCCTGCGACCTGCTGCAGCGCCTCCCGTCGGGCGATGAAAGTCGCGAGCAGCAGGTCGCTGAGCGGCTCGTCGTCGAACAGCAGACTCCGGAGCGCGTCCCTGTCGACCTCGATGTAGCGCAAGGGCTCGGTGACCACGGCGGTCAGGAAGGCGCTCTGCCCCGACAGCAGGCTCAGCTCGCCGAGGAAGTTCGACGGACCCTGCCGCACGACCTCGTTGCCGGCCGCCGTCGAGGATCGCGACCTCGCCCTCGAGGATCGTGATGAACGGGTAGCGATCATCGCCGACCCGGAAGAGGACATCGCCCGCGTCGGCGGTTCGCTCTTCGCCGAGGTCGGCGACCTTTGCGAGCTGCGAGGGCGACAGCGCCGGGCTTTCCGGGACTCTCAGTGGGCTTGATCTGTTCATTCGGTCACGGGCTGCGGTGCGCGAAGGGAGGGGAGCATGAGCTTACGCCCATCGTCCTCGCCGCTATTCGCGTCCCGCTCAGGCGACGAGCCGCACCGGGAGCCTGGACTGGACCTCAGCAAGAAGGGCGCGGAACGTTGCCGAAGCCGTCACGGTGCCCTGCCGGGGATGGGAAACCGCGTGGAGCACACGCGACGGCTGTCCCCGGGCCCTAGCCGAACTCGTCGCGGCGACCACGCCTCGCTCGGCGAAAGTCCCCACCGGATGTGGTCGGCGATCGGATCGGAGATCGAGCCCGCGATCTCGACGGCCTCCGTGTGGCCCTTGATCGTGATCTCGCCGTCGACCCTGACCTGGTCGCCGTCGCGCTCGATCGAGTTGGACCGGAACGTCAGCTCGGGACTGCGCTCGGCGTCGAAGAACTCCGGGCTCTGCAGATGGGCCTCGGGTTCGGGTCCTTGACCTGGACCGATGCGACCTTGCGGATCCCCTCGCGTGCCATCGGTGACGCCCGCGTCGACGTCGCTGAACGTACCCGGTCCCCATGTAGTCGACGGCGAAGCCGACGTTGGAATGCGTCTTGTCGACGGCCCAATTACCGGCTGGCAGGGCCTGGGTCTCAGTGATGCTCATGGAGTTGCGGTAACTGCCGTTTCGGAACTCGTCGATCAGCCCCGGATCGGACGGCCACCAATCGAGTTCGGCTCGGCTCTGGCTGCGTCGCGCCCCAGATCGAGCAGCAGATTCGGCGTAGTCGTCACCCAGACGTGCTCGCGCCTCCTCGTGGTACCCGGGACCCCCGGGCGCCGGTTGCGACGGCCGCCGCCTCGGTCAACTCCGCCACGTCGGGTTCAGTCCATCGCCGACGACGTAGTGACCGCGCGCCGAGTCGTCCTCCAGAGCGCGCCGGAAGAAATCGGCCAGATCCGCGACGTGGACGGTCGACCAATGCTGCTGCCCGGCGCCGAGCATGATCAGGTTGCCGGCGTCGTCGCGGGGAGAGCCGAGCAGCAGCCCGGGAACGCCTCCGCCGCCGTCGCCGTACGCCACACCGGGGGCGATGACGACTCCCCGCATGTCGCCCGCATCGAGAGCGCGCTGGGCGATCGGTTCCTTCCAGGCGACCATCGCCGGCGCATCGATCGGGACTTCTCGGTGATCGAAGGGTTGGCTCCATAGACCCACGCACCCGTTATGTGGAGGTAGGGCTTGCCGGTGCCGGCGAATGCCTCAATCGCCGAGTCGACCACCGCTGAGTCCAGATCGGCGCTTGTCTCGTCGCCGCGGCTGGCGTCATGGATGGTGCCGTCTGCGTCGGACAGGCCCACGTCCGCAGGCCGGTCGTAGGTCGACCCGGCCGGAGTGGCACCGCGAGCAGCAACGCGGCGCCTCCGAGCGCCGCCACCGGCCGCTCCCGCTTCCGCCAAACGTAGATCCGGAAGCCCTAGTTCCGCCGCTGAGTGCGACTTCCATTTGGTCCTCCAAAGGAAGTTGATCAAGCGATTGCTTGAACTTATCACGGAGGGCTGGACTTTTCAAGCAGATGCTTGAGTTGTTAGGCCGGCTTGCCGGTCAGCCGGGGCTTGTGCCCCGGAAGGCCCCGGCGAGCGGCGGGACCAAGCAGTCGCTCGATCTGCTTCTCGGACTTGTTCCTGAGCTCTGCCCCGACGGCGCGAGGCCAGCCAGTTCAGCATTCCGACGGCAAGGCGCTAGCCGACGTCACAGCTTCGCCTTGGTTGCCGCTCCACGATAGTTCCGCCTTCCGCGGCGCATGTAAACGGTCCTCCCGATCGATTCGCGCTCTGCGCGATGGATCTTGCGCGATGGGTCCCGCTAGGCGTGACTGACCGACAAAAGCCCGCTTCCTCAGCGATGCAGCCGAAGTCGTGCCCGTGCCTGCTGGCGTCCATGCATCGCTCGAAGTCGAGCCCGATCGTTTCGTCGGTTTTGCGGGGCAGAGCTTCCGAGTCAGCCAGCGCGCCCGACAGGATTCGAACCTGTGACCTTCGGTTTCGTAGACCGACGCTCTATCCAACTGAGCTACGGGCGCGGGTCGGGTGGGTGACCCGGACGACGATTGTAAGAGGCGACGCAAGGCGCCGATGGCCGAGTTGCGCTGGATAGAGGAACGCAAGTCGACCATCGATGAGCCTGGGCCGCGGTCGATCAGCCTGGGCCGCAACCGCCGAACGTGGGGAGAGGGGTAAGCCTCTTTTCGCGGGCGTGCCGAACTCGACCTCATTGGCCGCAATTTCGTGCCGGGGCGGCCCCTACGCTTGCGGGATGGCCCAGCTCGAGCAGGCTCAGGCAACCCTTGCGCTGCAGGGGCTCGAGGGATTCGATGGGCTGGACGCCGCGACGCGCGTCTATCGCGGGCAGCGGACGCCGGAGGCGCTGCTGGCCCACCTCGGCCACCAGGCTTTCCGGCCCGGCCAGCGGGAGGCGGTTCAGGCGGCGCTCGACGGGCGCGACGCGCTGATCGTCATGCCGACGGGCGGGGGCAAGAGCCTCTGCTACCAGCTCCCCGGCCTGGCCTCGCCGCAGCTGAGCATCGTGGTCAGTCCGCTGATCGCGCTGATGGCCGACCAGTGCCTCCGGATGACCGCGGCCGGTCATCCCGTCGTCATGGTGGCCTCGGGCCTGGGCGCAGCGGCGAACCGCGAGGCGCTCGCCCGGGTCCGCGACGGCCGAGCGCGAATCGTCTACTGCTCGCCGGAGCGCTTCGGCTCCAGCGACTTCCTCGACGCCGTGACCAGCCGCGAGGTCGACCTGCTGGCCGTCGACGAGGCGCACTGCGTCTCGGAATGGGGGCACGACTTCCGTCCCGACTATCTGCGGCTGCCCAAGGCGATCGAGCGACTCGGCCGCCCGACGGTCGTTGCCTGCACCGCGACCGCCACGGCGGAGGTGGCCGGGGAGATCGAACGCCGCCTGGTCCTGCGCGAGCCGCTGGTCGTGCGCTCGGGATTCGACCGTCCGAACATCTCCTTCGACACCGTGACCTTCGAGGGCAAGGGCTCCAAGGCTCGCAAGCTCGGCCTGCTCGAGCACGGCCTGCTGGAGGCCGAGAATCGGCCGGCGATCGTCTACTGCGGGACGCGGCGCGACAGCGAGGAGGTCGCCGAGTCGCTGCGCTCGGCGGGGGTCCTGGCCGCTGCCTATCACGCCGGCATGGCCCCGGATGAGCGCGCCTCCGCGCAGCATCGCTTCATGTCGGGAGACGCGGAGGTCGTCGTCGCCACCAACGCGTTCGGCATGGGCATCGACAAAGCCGACGTGCGCTCCGTCTGGCATTGGGCGATCCCGGCCAGCGTCGAGGCCTACTACCAGGAGGCCGGGCGAGCGGGGCGCGACGGCAGGCCCGCGCGCGCGGTGCTGCTCGCCGGGCGCTCCGACCTGGGGCGCTTGGTGCGCTTCATCCAGCAGCGCAGCGTCGACCCGGAGGCGGTCGCCGTCTATGTCGAGCAGCTGGAGCGCGTCGCCGACTCCGACGGCGCCCTGGTGATCGACAACCCCCGCCAGGACGAGGACCGGATCCGCCTGGCGATCGCCGAGCGCGCCGGCGCCTGCACGGTCGAGCCTGCTCCCGGCGGGCGGCTCACCGTGCGCCTGAACGGCGCGCTCGACAGAGGGCGCGCCGCCGCGGCCTGCCGGGTGGCAAGGGACCGCGGCTGGCGCGCCTACCGGGCGGTCGAGGCCTTCAGCTTCTCAGCGACCTGCCGCCGTCGCGGCCTGCTCGACCATTTCGGCGACAGCCAACCGGGCCGGCCCGAGGGGCGCTGCTGCGACGTCTGCGACCCAGAGGGCTGGCTGCCCTCCCCGGAGACGATCGAGATCCGGCCGGCGCGGGCGCGCCGGCGGGCCGCGGTTCCGGCCCCCGAGCTGTCCGCCGCGGACGCCGGCCTGCTGGAGGCGCTGAAGGCGTGGCGCCTGGCCGCGGCCACCGGCAAGCCCGCCTACACGGTGGCGCACAACCGCACCCTCGAGGCGATAGCGGCCTCGCGCCCGGGTGGAGTTGAGGCCCTCGCGAAGATCCGCGGCGTCGGGCCCGCGTTCGTGTCTCGACACGCCGACGAGGTGCTGCGAATCGTCGCCAACCACCCTTCAGCCGCCGGCCGTGGTTCGGCCGTGGGGCACTGAGGCGGGGCGTCCAGCTTCTCACCGTGCCGACAGCTCTGGGATGTGGCGCTCCAGGTGGACGGCGATCGTCTCGCGAACCCAGCGCTGCGTGTCGGCGTCGGCCAGCCGGTAGCGGCCCAGCAGCATCGCCTGCTCGGTCAGCGGCAGCCCGGCGATCTCCCAGCGGACGGCGAGCCGCTCGAAGAGCAGCTCGGCTCGCCGCCGCCAGGCGTCGTCGCGAGAGGAGGCCGCACCAGCCGGCGCCTCGCCGATCTTGGCGATCGTGCCGGCGCTCAGCGACTGCCGCAGGCTGAGAACGTTGCCTTCGGCATCGGCGTAGTCCGAGGTCGGCTCTGGTTGCCTGCGTTGATGCCGCCGTCGCTTCGCCATAAGCGCTCAAGTTTGGCAGCGAGGTGATGCTAGGGATGGGTTGTTGACCGCCGGCTGTGAGAAGGTGGGCCGGTTCCTGCCCCCGACCTCAGGGAGCGTCAATGAACGCCAAACAGATCGGCCCGCTTACCGGGATCCTCTTCGTGGTACTCGTGATCGTTGCCTTCGTTGTTGGCGGCGAGACACCCGGTACCGACGATTCAGCGCAGACGATCGTCTCCTTTTACGTCGACAACGACTCCGAGCAATCGGTTGCGTCTGCGCTGCTGGCGCTCGCATGCGTGGCCTTTCTCTTCTTCCTCGGGTCGCTGCGCCGGACTCTGAGGGCCGTCGCAGGCGATGAAGGCGGACTCTCGACCGTGGCTATGCTGGGCGGCCTGATGATCGTGGTCGGAGCGTCAATCTTCGCCGGGATCGGATTCACCCTCGGCGACGCCGCTGACCAGCTGCCGGCCTCCGCCGTATTGACCCTGAACGCACTCAACAGCGATCTCTTCTTTCCGCTCGCGATTGGGACCGCGGTCTTCAACCTGGGGCTCGCGCTCGCCGTTCTGCGCCACGGCGGCCTTCCGCGGCCGCTCGGGTGGTTGGCCCTGGTGGTCGGCATCGTCGGCCTGACGCCGGGCGGGTTCTTTGCCTTTTTGGCTACTGGCATCGTGGTGGTGTGGGCGAGCGTCGTCCTGGCCCAGCACGCTGCCGGCCCCGGGCCGCAGCAGACCACCACCGCTTAGCTGGTCAGAACACATCACAGCCGAACCCAGACGCCGAGCACACCGCGCATAGGGCGGGATAGGCTCGGGCGATCAGCGAACGCACCCAGCGCCTCTCTTCCTCCGACGTCTCCTCGCTGCTCGCCGAGCGGGGGCCGATCCACGTTCACGTCGGGGCGACGCTCCTGATGGAAGGCGACCCACCGGCCCTCGAGGAGCTGCTCGACCACGTCGAGGGGCGGCTCGGCTTGGTGCCGCGCTTTCGCCAGCGGGTCCGGTCGACCCCGCTCGGGCTCGTGAACCCCGTCTGGGCCGACGACTCGCGCTTCGACCTGCGCTGGCACGTCCGCCACGCCGCGTTGCCGCGCCCGGGGACCATGAGCCAGCTCCGGGAGCTGGTCGGCCGGGTGATGTCCCAGCCGCTGGACCTGGAGCGCCCCCTGTGGCAGCTCTATCTGGTCGAGGGCCTGGAGGGCGGGCGCCACGCCTACATCTCGAAGACGCACCATGCGCTCGTCGACGGCGTCTCGGCAGTCGACGTGGGGACGATCATGCTCGACCCGAACCCCGAGGGAACCGAGGTCCCGATCGGCGAGGAGCGCTGGGACCCAGACGAGCCCAGCCCGGAGATGCTCTTCGTCCGTGCCGCCTCGGAGGGGATCCGAGGGCGGCTGCGCGCCGCCAGCAAGACGGCCCGCAGCGCGCTCACCATGCCACGCGGCACTGCGTCGGCCGTCATGCGCACCGCGGAGGGGTTCGCCAACCTGGCGGCCCGCGGGCCGAGCGCCCCGCCCACCTTCCTGAACCAGGAGATCGGCCGCGACCGCCGGGTCGGCTTCGTCGAGCACCGAACTGGCCGCGCTGAAGCGCGCCCGCACCGAGAGCGGCGCCACCGTCAACGACGTGATCCTGTCGATCGTCGCCGGCGGGTTGCGGCGGCTGTTCGAGCGCCGCGGCGAGCCGCTCCCGGAGCAGCTCGTGGCCCTGGTGCCGATGAGCATCCGGCGCCCCGACGAGCACCTGGAGCTGGGCAACCGGATCGCAACCCTGATGGTCGCGCTGCCGTTGAGCGAGGCCGACCCGCTGCGGCGGCTCGAGCGCGTCCACGAGGAGACCACCCGGGTGAAGCAATCCGAGCAGGCCCGCGCCGCCTCGCTCGTGATCGAGGCCAGCGGCTGGACCCCGCCCACCATCAACCGCGTGCTCGCCGACGTGCTCGCCCGGCCGCTGACCTGGAACCTCGTCGCCTCCAACGTCCCGGGGCCGCAGATGCCCTTCTACCTCCTGGGCCGCAGAATGGTGGAGGTCTACCCGTTCGTGCCCCTGTCGCCGCAGGGGCACGCGCTGTCCGTCGGCGTGGTCAGCTACGACGGCGGCGTCTTCTTCGGGCTGGCGGGCGACCGCGACCTGTTCGCCGACATCGACCAGGTGGCGGGCGACCTGGAGGCGGCGCTCGAGGAGCAGCTCGCTACTGCCGGATGACCACCGGCGACCCGAGCTGGACCCGGTCGACCAGCGCGTTGAGGTCTTCGTCCGCCGCGCGAACGCAGCCGCTTGAGGCGGCTACGCCAAGCGGCCCGCTGGTGCCGTGCACCGCGATCCGGTCGCCGCCGAACCAGCCCGAGGGCAGGTGGAGCTGGCGCGCGGTGGTGGCGACCGCGCAGCACCCATAGGCCGGGTTGAGATTGCCGCGGAAGATGTCGGTGACCGCGAACCGCCCGGTCGGGGTGCTGGTGCCGGGCGCTCCCACGGTGACCGTGAACGAGCGCAACACCCGATCGCCGCGCCGAAGCTGGGCGGAACGCCTGGAGAGGTCGACGTCGATCGCGTAGGGGGTCCAGCCCGCGCGGAGCTTCGAGGGATCGAGCTTCACCCAGCCGAGCTGGCCGGTGGGAAGCAGCGGCGTGGGGACGGCGGCCCACTGGCCCACGTGGCGAAACACGGAGAGCACCGTCCGTGAGTCGAACGGCGTCCGCCAGTGCACGGTCTTCAGCACCTTGCCGCCCGGAGCGCTGTGGATCGGGATCTGAGCGCCGTGGCGGAGCCAGACGATCGGCTGGCCGCGATTGGAAAGCTCGAGCCGCGGCTTCGCGTGCGCCGGCTTCGACGCGGCCGGGGCCGGCGGGCGCGACGCCGTGGTCGTCTCGCTGGAGTCGCCCCCCGAGAGGACCGCCCAGGCGACGAGCCCCCCCGATCAGGGCCAGCAGGGCCAGGGCCCCGATCGTCCTTGAGGTGCGGCTCATCGGTGAGTGATCGCTGGTCTACGCGGAGGCGGAGAGGGAGGGATTCGAACCCTCGAGAGAGCTTGCGCCCCCTACTCGCTTAGCAGGCGAGTGCCTTCAGCCGCTCGGCCACCTCTCCGGGGTCTGAGCAACGATTCTAGATACGCTCGCGCCGCGGTGAGTGCGACCGGCACCAGCCCCTCAATCGCGGCCCCCACAGCCGACCGCGAGGCGCTCCACGCTCGGTACGAGGCGATCTTCGACTCGATCACCGCGCCATTCGCCTTCGTCGACCTCGACGCGCTGCACGCCAACGCACGCTTCATGCTCGCCCAGGCGGCCGGCAAGCCGATCCGCATCGCCTCCAAGTCCGTGCGCTCGGTCGCCGTCCTGCGCCGCATCCTGGAGCTCGACCCGGGCTTCGAGGGCATCCTCTCGTTCACCCTGCCCGAGGCGCTTTTCCTCGCCCGGGAGGGCTTCGAGAACATCGTCGTCGCCTACCCGACCGCCGACCGCGAGGCGCTCGCCGAGCTGGTCGAGCTGGCCGCCGCCGAGCCAGCCAGCGCGCCGGTGCCGATGGTCGACAGCTCGCCTCACCTCGACCTGATCGAGTCGGCGATCGGGGGCGGCCCGGCCGAGGTCCGCGTCTGCCTGGACATCGACGTCGGCTGGTGGCCGCTGGGTGGAAAGCTGGCGCGGATCGGCCCCAAGCGCTCGCCGGTGCGGACTCCGGAGCGCGCCCGCTCCACGGCGGCCGAGATCGAGGGACGCCCCGGCACCCGCCTGGTCGGCGTGATGGCCTACGAGGGACACATCGCCGGCGTCGGCGACCGGCTCCCGGGCCGCCCCTTGCGCAGCGCCTTGATCCGCCGCATGCAAGCCGCCTCGGAGCGCGACATCCACAGTCGCCTGCCGCGGATCGTCGACGCGGTTCGCGAGCAGGCTTCGCTCGAGTTCGTGAACGGCGGCGGGACCGGGAGCCTGGCGCGCACCGCCGCGGCTGGCGTCGTCACCGAGCTCACGGCCGGCTCCGGCTTCTACGACCCGGTGCTGTTCGACCACTATCGATCACTGGCGCTGGCGCCCGCGGCCTTCTTCGTGCTGCCGATCGTCCGCCGCCCCGCCCCGGGCGTGGTCACGGCGCTCGGCGGCGGCTACCTCGCCTCCGGCGCCGCTGGGCAGGATCGCCTTCCGGAGCCCTACCTGCCCGAGGGCCTCCAGCTCGACAAGCAGGAAGGCGCGGGCGAGGTGCAGACGCCGCTGCTGGGGCTCGCGGCGAGGCGACTGCGGGTCGGCGATCGCGTCTACATGCGCCACGCCAAGGCCGGCGAGCTCTGCGAGCGCTTCGGCTCGCTCTATCTCGTGGAGGGCGACCGGATCGTCGACCAGGTGCCGACCTACCGCGGCGACGGCAAGGCCTTCCTCTAGGAGCCGACCGGGCCGAGCACGCGGTCCGCGTAGGCGTTCGAGAAGCGACCCTCGGGGTCGAGCCGGGCGCGGACCTCGCGAAAGTCCCGCCAGCGCGGGTAGAGCTTCTCCAGCGTCTGCGCGGTCTGGAAGTGGCGCTTGCCCCAGTGGGGGCGCCCCTCGTACTCGGCCATGATCCGCTCGACGGCCCGGAAGTAGGGCTCCCAGGCCATGCCCCGGTACTGGTGGACGGCGACATAGGCCGTCTGGCGCTCGTGGGCGGGGCTGAGCAGCGCGTCGTCGGGGGCGACGAGCCGGAACTCGATCGGGAAGCCCACCTGCAGCTCGCGCTCACGGGCCAGACTCAGCACCCGGCGCACCGCCTCCGGTCCGTGCCGGCGCGGGATCGCGTACTCCATCTCCGTGAACCGGACGCGGCGCTCCGACGCGAAGATCCTGTAGCTGCGGTCGGTCCTCTCGGTGTGCGAGAACCGGCGCGCGGCGAAGCCGACCAGCCGCGGGATCGTGGAGGGAAAGCGGCGCCCCACCCTCGAGAGCAGGTCCAGGGCGTAGTTCTCGAGCACGATCTCGTTCAGGTAGGCGCTGGCGCGCCCGCGAGGACGCGGGGGGCCGTCGACGCGGTTGCGCTCGATGGTCAGCGCCGTGTCGGTGTGGGGGAAGACGAAGAACTCGAAGTGGTCGTTGCGCGCCGCCAGCTCGTCGATGCTCGCCAGGGTCTCCTCGAGCGGGCTGGGCGCGTCGACCCGATGCAGGGTGAAGGCGGGGACCGCGCGCAGGGTGACCGAGTAGATCACCCCCAGCGCCCCGAGCCCGACCCGCGCGGCCCGATAGGCGTCGGCATCGGACTGCTCGGAGACCTCGAGCACGCTCCCGTCCGCCAGCACCAGCTCGAGCGCCTCGACCTGGGCGGAGAGGTTCCGGAACTCGGCGCCCGTGCCGTGCGTGGCGGTGGAGATCGCCCCGGCCAGTGTCTGGCGGTCGATGTCGCCGAGGTTCTCCATCGCCAGGCCCCGCTCCCAAAGGAACGCGCTGAGGTCCCGCAGGGTGATCCCTGCCTCAACCTTGACCAGGCCGGAGTCGCGGTCGGCGTCGAGGACGCGGTTCAGCGCCTCGATCCGGATCATCGCTCCGTCGGTTAGCGCGGCCTCGGTAAAGGAATGACCCGAGCCGGGCGCATGAACCGTGAGGCCTTGGTCCGCCGCCCGCCTGACGGCTTCAATCAGCCCCTCGAGGGTCTGTGGCTGCTCGACCACCGCCGGCGAGCAGCGCTGATCGCCGGTCCAGTTTCGCCACTCGGGGGCCATCGCCGAGGAAGCCTATGGCCAGCGGTGAAGCCGCGGGCGGGCCGGTTACGCTCTTGGCGAGAGCACCGATTCGGGAGCGGTGGCAGAGTCCGGTTTATTGCAGCTGCCTTGAAAGCAGCCGGTCCGCAAGGGCCCGGGGGTTCGAATCCCTCCCGCTCCGCTACGTGAGCTCCAGCTCGTACTCGAGCCACGGGCCGCCGGTGGCGCCAACCCGCGCGTACACCGCCTGGGCGCGGTGGTTGTCGGTCGCAGTCATCCAGCTGAGGACCGGCGCGCCCAGCTCGCGGGTTCGGTCAGCGCAGGCACGGATCAGGGCGTCGGCGGCTCCCTGGCCCCGCGCCTCGGGCGCCACGAACAGATCCTCCATGACGGCGATCCGCGCGGCGCGCAGGCTCGACCACTTCCAGCCGACGGTCGCGAAGCCGATCGGCGCCCCCTCGCCGTCGCGGGCGACCAGCAGAATCCCCTCGGCGTCCGGCTCCGCGACCAGCGCCCGGGCCATCGCCCTCAGTCCGTCGTCGGAAGGCCCGGCCTCGTAGAACTCGCAGTAGGCGCGCAGCAGGGGCAGCAGCGCCGGCAGGTCGCGCTCGGTGGCGGAGCCGATCTCCATCGCCCCCAGTATGCAGCGAGGCGGCCGTCCGGGGCCTTGCGCTGGCGGCTCAAGTTGGAGAGGGTACGGGCCGATGCCAAGCCAGATGGTGGGTACGGGCTCCGTCCGCGACCGTCCGCGACCGGCGCGGATGGCTGGGGCCGTGGTCGTGGCGGCGACCGCGCTGCTGCTGACCGCCACCCTCCCCGCGGAGGCGCGCAACTTCAAACCGCGCCATCACCGGATCTTCCACGGGGTCTCCGACACCACCAACAACGCGGACTTCCACCGCTTCAGGAAGCGGGTGGGAGCTCACCCCGCGGTGCTCGAGGACTTCTACCACTGGGACACGCCGCTGACCTCGGGTGCACTACAGCGCTGGCACCAGACCAGGACCCGGGGCGTGCTCAGCCTCTCCACCGCCCCCGGGGGACAGCCGGAGCGGATCAGCCCGCGGCAGATCGCCAAGGGGCGCGGCGACCATTACATCGTGCGGCTCAACCAGTCGATCGCGAAATCCAAGCAGGTCGTGTACCTGCGCCTGTTCCCGGAGATGAACGGCTACTGGAACCCCTACTGTGCCTTCAACGCCGACGGCACCAAGAAGGGCGGAAGCCACTCCCTCAACAACTTTCGCCGAGCCTGGCAGCGAATCGTCTTGATCGTTCGCGGCGGCAAGCGAAAGAAGATCAACCGCAAGCTTCGCCAGCGCCACATGCCGCGCATCCTGCGGGCTTCGTCGAAGCCACGCCCGGATCTACAGGCGCGAGAACGTGGGCGGGCGCCTCGAGCGCCCGAAGGTCGCCTTCATGTGGACGCCGCAGACGATCGGCTCGCCCTACGTCCCCGGCAACCAACCGGGGCGCTACTGGCCCGGCAAGCGCTTCGTCGACTGGGTCGGCGCCGACATCTACTCGGCCTACGCGACGCCGGGGGTGTGGGCGGCTTTCAAGCGCTTCTACCGCCAGTGGCGCGGCTTCCCATTCGTGGTCGGCGAGTACTCGCCGTGGGACAACGACTACCGCGGCGAGTTCACCCGCGACCTGTACAGGTTCGCCCTGCGGCACGGCCGCACCAGGATGCTGATCTATTACCGCAGCGTCAGGCCCGGCACCGCCTTCGACATCGACAACTTCCCCCGAGCGCGGCGGGTCATGCGACAGATGCTGAACAGGCGCCGCTTCGCTCCCTACGCGCGCCACCTGCGCCCGCACGCACGCCACCGCCACGACCGGCACCATCACCCGGCATCGGCACCGGCGCTAGGCGCTGGCCTCAGCGAGCAGCGTAGAGGCGCCAGGAGCCCGGGATCCCCTTGAGCTCGTGCTCGCCACGCTCCTCGAACTCGATGTCGGAGCCCACCGTGAGGTCCTTCACCGTGTTCGACACCAGCACCTCACCCGGCCCGGCCTGGGACATCACCCGGGCGCCGATGTGGACCGCGATCCCGCCGATGTCCCCGTTTCGGCGCTCGCATTCCCCGGTGTGGATGCCGGCGCGAATGTCGACCCCGAGCGCGCGGATCGCCGAGGTGGCCGCCTTGGCGCAGCGAATCGCACGCGCCGGGCCGTCGAAGGTGGCCAGGAACCCGTCGCCCGTGGTCTTCACCTCCCGCCCGCCCTGGCGCTCCAGCTCGCGCCGAAACGCCTGCTCGTGCTGCCTCCAGCAACTCGCGCCAGCGGCGGTCGCCGATCTCCGAGGCCCGCTCGGTCGAGCCGACGATGTCGGTGAACAGCACCGTCGCCAGCACGCGATCGGTCTCGGGCTCGCGGCGGCTGCCGGTCACGAACTCCTCGACATGGCCGCAGACCTCGTCGGGGTCGCCAACCCACGGCCAGTGGTCGTCCCCCTCCATCTCGATCAGCCGGGCGCCCGGGATGCGCTCCGCCATGTACCGGGCTCCTTCGACCGGCAGCATGTCCCCGGTGCGGTGGAGGAGCAGGGTCGGGACGCGGATCGTCGGCAGGATCGCGCGGATGTCGAGCTCCACGTTGGCCGCCATCATGGGGCTCAGGACGCGCGGGCTGATCGCGGTGCGCTCGTAGCCCCCCCACCACTCGCGCTCCTGATCGTCCTCCAGGAAGCTGGGGCCGAGAACCGTGAGGATGACCCCTTCTCCCCAGGCCTCCTCGGCGCCCTGCATGAGCACGGACATCATGACGTCGTCAAAGCCCCAGGGATAGTCGGGCGGATCGGGCGTCAGCCGAGCGAAGCTGCCGTAGAGGACGGCGCTCGCCACCCGCTCGGGGTAGGTGGCGGCGAAGAAGGCCGCCAGGGTGGCACCCTCCGAGCACCCGAAGACCACCGCACGCTCGCTGCCAACCGCGTCCATGACTGCCCGCGTGTCGTCGATCCGCTCCTCAACCGAGGGCGGCTCGATGAAGGGATCGGACAGCCCGGTGCCGCGCTTGTCGTAGACGATCACCCGAGCGAACGAGGACAACTGCCGCATGAAGCGCTCGTACTTCGGATGCGTCCAGGCCTGGTCGAGGTGCGAGACGAGGCCTGGTATGTGGACCAGGTCGAGGGGGCCGTCGCCGACCACCTGGTAGGCGATCGAGAAGTCGCCGCTGCGAGCGTAGTGCGTCTTTGGAGGCTTGATCGCTTCCACCGCCTCCGAATCTAACGCGCCCCGGGCTTCCCGCGTGAGACTCTCAGTGTCGTGTCTTGGTCTCGCAGTTCGTGACCGCGGAGTCGGGATCCTTGGGCAGGAGGTCCAGGTCGGCCGTGTCCGCGCTGCCCTGGGTGGTCCCGCCGTCGCAGTCGATCGACGTATCGGAGACGAGGTCGCGGGCGAAGATCTCATCGTTTCCGTTCATCCCCTTGATCACGTCGGCGCCCGTTCCCCCGGTCAGGGTGTCCCTGTTCGGCCCGCCGATCAGCAGGTCGTTCGTCGCCCCACCGTCCAGCGAGCTTCGGATCGCGGTCGAGTTGACCACGCGGTCGTTTCGAACCCCGGCGGCGACCCGGATCAGGGTGATCCCGGTGGCGTTGCAGTTCGCGGTGTAGTCGCCGCTTCGGGTGCATCCCCCCCAGGCGTGGACGCCCGAGCCCGTGTAGGCGCCGCCGGCCAAGTCGGTTACCCGCAGGACCGAGGCAGAGGGACGGGTGATCTCGAGGTTGTCCTTGGCCCCCGCCGCGGCCGTGACCACGAGGGTCGAACCCGAGACGTGCACCGCGGCGGTCCGGACCGTGAAGGTGCGCGAGGCCGGCGTCGGGTCGAGGTTGCCGGCCGGGTCGGTGGCGCGGATGTAGATGGTATGAGCGCCCTCTGTGAGGAGCGAAGTGGTCTCCGGCGAGGTGCAGGACGTGTAGACGTTCGAGGCGACCTTGCACTCGAAGCTCGCGCTCGTGTCCGGTGAGGAGAAGGCGAAGGTCGGGGTCGGGTCGTTGGTGGTGTCCGAGGGGCCGGAGTCGATCGTGGTCTCGGGGGGAGTCGAGTCCTCGGTGTAGGCGAAGGCGTCCGAGCAGGCGGAGGGGTTGCCGGCGGCGTCGGTGGCCCGGGCCCGGAGGTCGGTGGTCTGATTGCCGGTTACCGCGACCGTGATCCCCGTCCCCTCGAAGGCGGCCTTGGAGCCGGTGGCGTTGGCGGGCCCGGTGCAGGAGGGATTGTTCTTGTACAGCCTCACCTGGGCAGCGTCGGCGGGGGCAGTGCCGATCACCTCAGGGTGGTTTTCGTTGGCCGGCGAGTCGGGGTCGGTGGCGGTGATCGCCGGAGCGGCGGGCGCCGTCGAGTCCTCGGTGTAGGAGAAGGGGTCAGAGCAGGCGGACGCGTTGCCGGCGGCGTCCGTGGCCCGGGCTCGAAGCGCAGTCGTGTGATCGCCGGTGACCGCGACCGTGATCCCGGCCCCCTCGAAGGCGGCCTTGGAGCCGGTGGCGGCGGCGGGCTCGGTGCAGGAGGCGTCGTCCTTGTAGAGGCTCACGTCGGTCGCGTCGGCGGGGGCGGTGCCCTTGACCTCGGGGTCGTTGTCGTTGGCCGGCGAGGCGGGGGCGGTGGCGGTGATCTGGGGGGCGTCGGGGGCCTGGGTGTCAACGGTGAAGGTCTGGCTCGCCGCGCTTTCGTCGGTGGACCCAGCGGCGTTGATCGCCCGTACTTCGAAGGTGTGCTCGGCGTCGGAGAGGGAGGCAGTCGTATGCGGCGAGGTGCACGAGGAGAACGATCCGGTGTCGACCCTGCACTCGAACGACGAGCCCGCTTGGTTGGAGGAGAAGGCGAACTCGGGGGTGGGGTCGTTGGTGGGATCCGAGGGACCGGAGTCGATGGTCGTGTCAGGGGGGTTTGGGACGACCGCGACGTCCGTGGGCTGGTCGAAGCTCGGCCCCCCCGCCGGAGCCGTGTTCTCAGAGGCGGTAGTGCGCGCGCCTGTCGTTGGGTCGACGCGAACCACGCCGCCCGATCCGCCGAAGGCCTCCATGTCGGCCACCAGGATGTCGCCTTCCGCCTCCAGCGCGACGCCAAAGGGCTCCGCGAAGCTCGGCCCCCCGAGCGGCGCCGTGTTCTCGGAGACAGTGGTGCGCGCGCCTGTCGCGGGGTTGACGCCGATCACGCCGCCGGTGCTGCCGGCGAAGGCGTTGGGGTCGCCCACCAGGATGTCGCCATTCGCCTCGAGCGCGACGCCGGAAGGGTCCGAGAACAGCGGCGCTCCTACTGGCGCCGTGTTTTCCGAGATGGTCGTGCGCGCGCCCGTCGCGGGGTTGACGCGGATCACGCCGCCGGTACCTGCGAGCAGTGGAAGGGCAAAGGCGTTGTCATCGGCGACCACGATGTCGCCGTTCGAGGCGACTGCGAGGCTGTTCGGGTTATCGAAGCTCGGCCCCCCGGCCGGTGCCGTGTTCGCAGAGACGGTCGTGCGCGCGCCCGTGGTTGGATCGACTCGGATCACGCCGCCGCTGCCGCCGAAGGCCTGGAGGTCGGCCACCAGGATGTCGCCGTCCGCCTCGACGGCGATGCCGGTGGGCGCCACGAAGCTCGGCCCCCCGGCCGGTGCCGTGTTCTCCGAGACAGTGGTGCGCGCCCCCGTCGTCGGGTCGACGCGGATCACGCCGCCGCTGCCGCCGAAGGCCTGCTGGTCGGCCACCAGGATGTCGCCGTCCGCCTCAAGCGCGATCGCCCAGGGCACCGTGAAGCTCGGCCCGCCGGCGGGCGCCGTGTTCTCAGAGACGGTGGTGCGCGCGCCCGTGGTGGGGTTAACGCTGATCACGCCACCCCCGGTAAAGGCACCGGGGTCGGCGACGTAGATGTCGCCTGGAGCGGCGTGAGCGGATACTGGAGCGATCAGAGCCAGCACGGCCAGCGCGAGCAGGAAACGCGTTGCGGCGATGCGCCTGCCGCCCTGCCTCCGACCGGATCCGTCTGACGAGGCCATACCCCTTACTCGCGATCTGTGCTGGAGCGTCCATTTGAACCGAACGCCCCGGCAATGTCAAGCCAAAGTTGCTTTCGCTAGATCGGCTCGCCGGGAAACCGCAGGTCGAAACGCTCAACGAGTCCCGGGATGCTGTCGGGGTCCACCTCCAGCTCGTAGCGAGCACTGAGCTCGGCTAACGCCTCAAGACGCGCCCCGGTGCTGCCTCCCAGGTCAACCAGCTCCTCGAAGTACTTCTCGAAGCCGGCAGGCGAGATGATCTCCAGGATCCGCGCGGGCTGATCGCCGGCGTTCCAGAAGGTGTGCCACTGATTGCGGGGCTTGAAGACCAGGTCGCCGGGGCCCGCGACGAGCTCCTCATCCCCAAGCAAGGCGCCCATGCGCCCCTCGAGGACGTAGCTGTACTCGTCCTCGCGCGCGTGCCGGTGCAGCGGTGCGGCGAGTGCCCTTGCAGACATCGGGTGCTCCACCAAGGAGAAACCGCCGCCCGCCTGATCGCCGCCGATCATGAACCGCACCCCGATGCTTCCCAGAAAGCCCGCCTTGCCATCGCCGGGTCCAACGACCTTCGCCATCGTTCGCGCTCCTCGACTCGACTGCCTTGCCGCGCGGAATCTATGCCAACGGCCCTTCGGACCCGCACGCCAAGCAACTCGGGGGAACGGCCGACGAGCGGCGAAGCGTGGGGCCGGCTCAGCGGCGCCTCGACTTCCGCCGGGTCAGGAGACCTCTGCGCGGCGCCCTGAAGGCCCGCTGGACATCGCCCTCAAAGGTGTAGTCGATGCCGTCCTCCGTCTTGGTCCGCATGCCGGCAGCTGCGTCGGGGAAGCGGTTTCGATCGACGACGTAAAGGCCCCGGATGATCCGGTCGCGCTCGTCGCTGTACCAGGTGGGGATCAGGGTCACGTTCGCGTCGCTCAACCCGGCGTCGAGAGCAGCGCCGTATGCCGCCCAAACTTCGCCGCCGGCCTCCTCGGCCCGCTGCGCCTCCTCCGAGACGCCGGCGGCGATATGCCCCGTCCCACGCCAGCCGGAAACCAGGCGCCGCGCCACCGAGCCCGGTCTGCCCGGATCCGGCCCGGCGAAGAGGTCGGCGCGCGGCTCCTCGCGGGCAGTTGTTTCGGTCTCGTCCGGCTCCTCTCGAGCCAGAGCGACAGCTCGCTCTGCATCACGACGGCCGGCAGAGCGGGCCTCGTCCGCGGTCATGCCTTCACGCTAGCGCCGCTGCTCGCTCAGGGGAAAGCCGGGGGGTTCGTCGCCACCCCCTGCGGACCGAACCCCGCAGCCACTGTGGCCGGGCTCGCGGGGGACAGCGTCCCACCCACCCCGATGGTGTATTGGGAGACGTCGTCGCTGTTGTAGTTGGCGACGTAGACGTTGGTTCCATTCAGCCTCACCGCCAACTGCTGCGGGCCGTCGCCGGCGGCAACCGTCGGCGGGCTCTTGGGCGCGAGCCTCCCGCCGGGGAGGACGTCGTACTGGGAGATGTTGTCGCTGTCCTGGTTGGTGACGTAGGCGCTCATGCCGTCGGGGCTCACCGCGACCCACCGCGGTTGCCCGCCCGCTGCCACCCTGGCCGGGCTCCGGGGGATGAGCTTCCCGCCCGGGCCGACCCTGTACTGGGAGACCTTGTCGCTGCCGGCGTTGGCGACGTAGACGCTCCCACCGTTAGGGCTCACCGCCACCCCCAGCGGTTGCGCGCCGGTGGCCACCGTGGCCGGGCTCTTGGGGGTGAGATACCCATTCGGGCCGACGTTGAACTGAAAGACGATGCTTCGGTAGTAGTCGGTCACGTAGACGCTCCCGCCATTAGGGCTCACGGCCACATAGGACGTTTGGCCGACGGCCAGGCTGGCCGGGTTCTTGGGAGTGAGCTTCCCGGTCGGCCCGACGTTGAACTGGGAGACTCCGGCGCCGCTGGTGACGTAAGCGCTGTGTCTGTCCGGGTTCAACGCGATCCCCGTCGGGCTGGCGCCGCCGCCGCCGCCGACCATCACTGTGGCCGGGTTCTTGGGCGAGAGCTGTCCCCCCGAAGCGACGTTGTACTGCATGACGTAGTCGCCCCTGCCGCCGTTGGTGACGTAGGCGCTCTTGCGATCAGGGCTCACCGCCACCGCGTTGGGGAAATCGCGGGCCCGGGCGGTCGGCGGGACGAGCGGCGCCAGCAGCCCTCCCGCGCCAACGCCGTACTGGGACACGGTGACGTGGTCGCTGTTGGTGACGTAGACGGACGGGGCGGCCTGAGCGGGAACCGCGGCGGCGAGAACGGAGACCATCGTGACTGCCCCTATCAACAGGTGGCACCAACGGCCGCGGCCATTGCGCGAGCGAGATCTGGACACGCGATCCTCCTTCCGAGCCGCCGCCGGCACCGGGTGGTCACCTGGCGACCGTCGAGTCACTCTACACCCCATCCCAGGAAGACAATTTCCGAGGGATGGCGCTTCCGCCGCAGTACCATCGCCGCGAGTCCCACCCATCGGAGCATGAGCGAGGCTGACCAACAAGAGGACCAGCGGCGGGCGCCTCAACTGCCGGTGCTCGCAGTGGTTGACGATGACGCGCAGGCGCTGGAGCAAATCACGGCGACGCTGACCGACCGCTACGGCAGCAACTACGCCATCGTCCCTGTCGACTCGACATCACGGGCGTTGGAGGCCGTGCGGGGGTTCACCGAGCAGGGGATTGAGGTGGCAATGGTGCTCGCCGCACAGACCCTGCCGCACATGGACGGCCGCAATCTGCTTTACGAGGTCGGCGAGATCCAGCCCCTCGCCAAGCGGGCGCTGCTGATCCGCTGGGGCGACTGGGGAGATCCGGACATCGCCGCCGCAATCCACACGGGCATGGCGCGGGACGACTTCGACTACTACGTCATAAAACCCACCGGCGAGCCGGACGAACAGTTTCACCGCACCCTCACCGAGTTCCTCTGTGAATGGTCGCGCACCCGTTCCGCCGACGCTCGCGAGATCACGGTCGTAGCCGAGCGCTGGTCGCAGCGCGGTCACGACTTGCGCAACCTGCTGGCACGAAACGGCGTTCCCTTCGATTTTCACGACGCAGCATCGCCGGCGGGCGAGGAGCTGGTCCGCGAGCATGCGCCCGACTGCGGCGGTGCGCCGGTTGCGATCGTGCGCAATCCGATCCCCGGGCGGGAGGGCGTCCTGGTAGATCCTTCGAAGGCCGAGCTCGCCCGAGCCTTCGGCGTCGATACCGAGCTGGGCGAGGATCGCGAATTCGACGCGGTCATCGTCGGAGCGGGTCCGGCAGGACTTACGACCGCTGTCTATGCATCGTCGGAGGGCCTTCGCACCCTCGTCATCGAGCGCGAGACGATCGGCGGCCAAGCGGGCTCCAGCGCGCTGATTCGAAACTACCCAGGTTTCTCGCGAGGCGTCAGCGGCGCCGAACTGGCCCAGCGTGCCTATCAGCAGGCGTGGGTGTTCGGGACGAAGTTCCTGCTCATGCGCGAGGGCACCGAGCTCACCTGTCCCGCCGGCTGCCTGACGCTGGACATCCCCGATGTCGGTCCGATCGCCGCCCGCACCGTGGTCCTCGCCACCGGTGTCTCCTATCGACGGCTCGGAATTCCTTCACTCGAACATCTGGTCGGCTCCGGCGTCTTCTACGGGGCAGCCACCTCGGAGGGACGCGGGCTGACGGGGAAAGACGTATACGTGGTCGGCGGCGGCAACTCGGCGGGCCAGACGGCGATGCATCTCTGCCGCTACGCGGACCACGTGACCCTGCTTGTACGCGGTCCCACCCTCTCAGAGACGATGTCGAGATACCTGCGGGAGGCGATCGCGGCGACTACGAACATCGACGTTCGCCTGGGAACTGAGGTGGTGGATGGGGGCGGCACGAACCGCCTCGCCCAGCTCACCCTGCGGGAGTGCGCGACGGGCGCAACCGACGAGGTCGAGGCGGCAGGCCTCTTCATCCTGATAGGCGCACACCCCCACACCGACTGGCTGCCACCCGAGATCGGGCGCGACGAGGGGGGCTACCTGCTCACCGGACGTGATCTGGTCGAGGCAGGGCGAGATGACGGTCGCTGGCAGCTCCAGCGAGAGCCGCTCGGATTCGAGACCAGCATGCCGCGGGTGTTCGCTGTCGGCGACGTTCGCGCCAACTCGATCAAGCGGGTTGCCTCCGCCGTCGGCGAAGGCTCGGTGTTGGTCGCCCAGCTTCACCAGCTGCTCGCGGGGGAGCAGGCGGTAGTGGCGCGTTAGGAAAGCGTCTCGATCAACATCGAGCGGATCCTGGCGCTGGAGGGCATTCCCGATCGGGCGCTGCAGGCGTGGCGGTCAGCTTGGACGTAAGCTGAAACTCATGGAACAGGCAGTCGCTACCGGCGAGCGAGACGTCGCCCTACAAACCGATGACACGGGCCCCCCTCTCGATCGACTGGCCTTCAGCGCAACCCTGCATTGCCTCACCGGCTGTGCGGCTGGCGAAGTCACGGGCATGGCGATCGCTACCGCACTCGGTTGGAGCAACGCCGGTCAGATCGCGCTCGCGGTCGGCCTCGCCTACCTGTTCGGCTTCGGGCTCACGGCCCTGCCGCTTGTGCGCGCCGGCCTCGCGGCCGGGGCAATCGTCTCCACAGCACTCGCGTCGGACACGATCTCGATCACGATCATGGAGGTGATTGACAACCTGTTCGTGGTACTCGTTCCCGGGGCAATGGATGCCGACGTTGGGGATGTTCTGCTCTGGGCCAGCGTCGCCGGCGGCTTCCTGATCGCGTTCCCATTCGCCTTCCTGGCCAACCGCTGGCTGATCGCGCGCGGCAAGGGCTGCGCCCATGCACATCAGCACTAACCCGGGGCTGGATCCGTGTACGAGCCGCAGCGGGTTCGAGGCCCCGCTAGGCCAGGCTCAGCCGCCCCCGGTTTCGCGCGCATGGAAGCTGTGAAGCTCGCGCTCCACGATCTCGGGCTCGCTGGCACGATCGCCGAGCGCGTCGCTCATCGTGCCCTGGAGCCGCTCCTCCGCGAAGCGGTCGAAGTGCCCCCGCGACTCCCAGACGTCGTTGACGACGAGATGCCCGTCGGCCTCGTGCGAGCCGTGGACGATCAGCCCATCCGGCCACTCGGCCGGGAGGTTGAGCGCCTCCGTGACCTTGTCGTAGTCCTCGAGCGTGTTGGTCGGGAAGCTCAATCCGCAGTCCGACAGGCATGGCGCCACCTCCTCGTCGTTATCTGCGCCGAACCTATCGGACCGCTGACGGACGCGTCGAGGCGGGGTCGGACCGAACCCGCCGGTGCCTCATGCTCCCGACTGTGAAGGTGGCTGATCGATCCGCGTCAGAGCGGCGACCCGCGCGTCCCGCGAGACCCGGGCCACCTCGCCCGGCAGGTCGGTCAACCTGACCCCGCGCAGGAATTTCTCATCCCCTCCCAGAGGAACAAAGAAGTTGTCGTAGTGGGTCGGCACGACGAATCCGGGATCGAGACGCGGCAATATCCGCTCCCAGTAGCGGGGCGTGACGCTCCGGCCCGCAACCCCGGCGAGAAAGACGTCCACGGGCTCGTCGCGCAGCTGTTCGTCATCTAGGTCCGCGCTGCCCTGGTGGTAGAGGCTGACCCCGGCGACCTCGATGCGGATGCCCCACACGGTCCCGCACTTGTAGGCCGTCGGCACCAGTCCATGCAGGTGCTCGCAGGTGAGTTCGCCATCCATCGGGACCTTGCGCCCGAAGAGCAGCTTGGAGTGGCGACTAGGGACGAAGCGGACCAGGAAGGGACCGAGCTCGTAAGCCCGGTGTGGGACGACCTCAACGGCGAGCTCGGCGAGGCCGTGCAGGCGCATCAGATGCGCCAGCGACGCGGATCCGAAGGCCTTCGCCCCGAAGCGGCGAGCGAGCGCCGGCGCGTCGATCGCGTGGTCGAAGTGCGTGTGGCCGACGAGGACCCCGGCCACCTTCCCCGGCGCCCCGAGGTAGCGGCCGATCAAGGATTCGTCCGGCAGGGCCCTTCGCCGCAGAAGCAGCGCCCGAAGCGGCACCCGCGACACGTACGGATCGATGAAGACCGAGACGCCCTGATAGGTGAGGCGATAGCCCGAGACCCCGAGCCACGCGACCTCAAGTCCTCGAGGCAGATCGAGCGGGATGCGCTCAAGCTCGCGGAGCGCCTGAGCATCCGATGTCGGCCCGGACGACACACTGCCAAGGTTCTCACCTCTTTGTTCGATCTGGCAGTGGTCCGATGAACTCGACGCCATAGTCCTCACTGGCCCGCTTGATTTGTGGCCCTTGGATCGAGTCGAGGGGCGGCAGACCGCCCGGTCGGGACGCCAGGGTGATCGCGCGGTAGAACTGCCCGTGGCGCGGTGTCGTGAGGATGAGGTAGCGGGCCGTTTCCGACTCGATTCGGAAGCCGTGAACGGTTCCACCGGGTAGGTGCGCGAACGAACCGGCCGGCGCGCGGACGCCCGGCTGATCACCGATGTAGAGCGCTATCTCCCCCTCCAATACGTAGAAGGACTCCACGTCGTCGGGGTGCCGGTGTAGCGGGACGCTTTCCCCGCGACTGGCATGCTCGTCAACGAGGCAGAATGCTCCTCCCGTCTCCTCTCCTGTGGCGAGAAAGTACGTGGACGTTTCACCCATCCACCGCAGTTCAGCCTGTCCGGGCTGGTAGAGGTACGCGCCGGTCGCATCACCCATGCTGGTCTCCCGTGCTCGACGAAGCAGTTACCAAAACGTAGAGCTTCCGCGACCAGTCCGTTCCCCCTTCGCGCGACTTGCAGGAGCCGATGACCGGGAGGGCTGGCTGTCGCCGCCGAAACGAGACGAGGGCCGGCCGTGGTTCACGGTTTGGCCGACCGGCGACTGCGCGTGTCGTCACCGACGCGCCCGGAGGCTGAGGAGGGCGTCGCTACGGCATGCCGGCGTCATGTACGCAGGGGCGCCCCCTTGGAGGTGCCGGCCGCCGCCTGACCGCCGGGCGGGTTCCCGTTAGGGCTTGCGCTGGCCTTGCTCGTAGGGATGGCTGGCCGCTAGCCGCGAGACCGGTCGCCTATTCCCGCAGCCCGGCGGCTTCGAGGGCTTCGTTCTTGGTCTGGAACATTCGAGCTCGAATCAGCAGGCCGTCGCGGTACTCCAACAGCTGAAAGAACGAGGGCGACTCGACCTCAACCCCGCTTTCGACACCCTCGCCACTGACTCGCAGCATGGCGAGGACACGATGCTCATCCAGCGCTTCGCATCTCTCGAGATGCAGCCGAAAGCCCTTGAAAGTGTCCAGCCAGGTTTGAAAGAACGACAGGACTCCTTCAGGGCCACGAAATGTCCCGCCATCCGGAAACCCTTCAAGCGTCTGCCACTCGATGTCGGGGTGCGCGAACTTGAGCGCAGCCTCGATTTTGCGGTCGTTCATCGCCTCCACGGCTTGCTTGACACGCTCAACGTTCTCCTGCGACATCGCCTACTCCGAAAGCCCGGCGGCTTCGAGGGCCTGGTCCTTACTTCGAAAGAGCTTCCGCCGAGCAATCTTGTGGTCCGCAACCCAGAGGACGAACCAGAGGGCGAGTTCGGTCTCCACGCCACTGGCCCTGCCGCGCGCCTTCCCGTTGACCCCGAGGAAGACCCGCCCATCACTACCTTCAGTGACCTGCTCGACCTCGGCATCGAAGCTTTCCCAAGCCTCCAGGAACTCGTCCCACCACTGACGCGCTCCCGCCCGACCGCGATAGAGACCCTGAACTCCCGGGAAGCCCTCAGTGTCATCCCATTCCACATCGCCGCAGGGCAGCGATCATCTCCTCGTCAGTCATCGCCCGGGCAGTATCTCGCGCTGGCCGCCACAGGCCGCTACTCAGGTCGGCGACGAGTTCGGCACCCTTAATTGTGCGCGCCACGGCTGCTCAGGCAATCGCGCCGAGCTCCCGCAGCCGGGCCCGCCCCTCGGCCAAGCATCTGTTCGTCTTGGTGTAGGTCCAGCCGCAGAGCTGGCGGATCTCGGCGTAGGAGTAGCCGTGGGCTTGGAGCACGAGCGCCAGGCGTTCCTGCGGTTTGAGTCCAGAGAGCAGGCGAACGGCATCGGCGAGCTGCTCGCGGCGCTCGAGCCGCTCCTGGGGGTCGGGCCGGTCGCTGGCGATCCCGTCGAGCGGGTCGCCGCGAGCGTCGGTGCCCGGGCCCAGCAGCCGCTCGCGCGAGCGCCGGACCGCGAGCGCCTCCCGGCGGGTCACGACCTGCATCCAGGCGGCGAGGTGTCGAGGATCGTCCGGCGGGGACTTCGTGAGCAGGATCTCGACCGCGCGCTGGTAGGCGTCCTCGGCGTCGTCGGGGCAGAGCGAGTAGCGGCGAGCGGTGCGCCGCAGCGCCGCCTCGCAGGAGGCGAGCTGCGCCAGCGCATCGCGCCGAGCGCTGGCCAGGGGCTCGGCGAGCTCGGCCCGCATCCTCGGGTAAAGCCCGCGTCACCTGCCCGCGCCCCGCGAGGGCCCGTGCAGCTCTAGCCCGATCGGCGAGATGCGGCCCACGCGGCGCTATGCTCAACCGCGCCCATGGGCACCTGCATCGTCACCGGGGGGGCCGGATTTCTCGGCTCGCATCTTTGCGATTACCTGCTGGCCAAGGACCACCGGGTGATCTGCCTCGACAACCTCGATACCGGCTCGCTCCAGAACATCGAGCACATCCGCAATCCGAAGTTCACCTTCCTGCACCAGGACCTGACCCACCCGCTGTTTCTCGACGACGACGTCGACTTCGTCTACCACCTGGCCTCGCCCGCGAGCCCGATCGACTACGCGCGCCTGCCCCTGCACACGCTCAAGGTCGGCTCCTACGGGACGCACCACATGCTGGGGCTGGCGAAGTTCAAGCGGGCGCGATTCCTGCTGGCCTCGACCTCAGAGGTCTACGGCGACCCCGAGGTCCATCCCCAGCCCGAGGACTATTGGGGCAACGTCAACCCGATCGGCCCGCGCGGCGTTTACGACGAGGCCAAGCGCTACGCCGAGGCGCTGACCATGGCCTACCACCGCCAGCAGGGCGTCAACAGCTGCATCGCCCGGATCTTCAACACCTTCGGCGCGAAAATGAGGCCGCACGACGGGCGCGCGATCCCGACCTTCCTGCGCCAGGCCCTTCAGGACAAGCCCGTCACCGTGTTCGGCGACGGCAGCCAGACCCGCAGCTTCTGCTACGTGGACGACCTGATCCGCGGCTTCGTGTTGCTCGCCGAGTCGGACGTGCACATGCCCGTCAACCTGGGCAATCCCAAGGAGATGAGCCTGCTGAAGCTCGCCGAAGCGGTGATCGAGGTGGCCGAATCACGCTCGGAGATCGTCTTCGAGGCTCTCCCGGTGGACGACCCCCGGGTCCGGCAGCCCGACATCACACGCGCAAAGCGACTCCTCGGCTGGGAGCCGGAGGTCGAGCTTCGCGACGGGCTGCGGCGCACGATCGAGCAGGCGGGCGTCGAGCGGCTGGTCGGCGCCAGCGATTGAGCGCCGGCCCGGCGTCACGCAGCGGCCGCTTACGGATCGCCCATCTGACGGCGACCTTCCCGCCCTACCCTGGCGGCGCCGGCAACACCTGCTACCGCTTCGCGACGGGCCAGGCCGAGCGCGGCCACGAGGTGGAGGTGTTCACCGCGCCGGCTGCGGGCGAGCCGCCCGATCCAGGGCAGGCGGTCGTGCACCGGATCGAGCCCCTGCTCGCATTCGGCAACGCACCACTGATCCCCAGCCTGGCCCGGATCGACGGCTTCGACCTCGTCCACGTCCACTATCCGTTCATCTTCGGCTCCGAGCTGACCCTGCTCGGCCGCCTGGGGCGCAAGCGCAGGCGCCAGGCCCTGCTCGTCCACTACAAGAACCGGCTGATCGGAAGGGGCGCGCGGGGGGCGCTGTTCGAGGGGTATGAGCACACCGTGGCGCCGCTGCTGGTCCGCGCGGCCGACCGGGTCTGCGTGCTCTCGGCAGACCACGCGGGCTCGGTCCCCTACCTGCGGCGGACTGGCGAGCGTCACCCCGGGAAGCTGCTCGAGATGCCGAACGGCGTCGACACGGAGCTGTTCGCACCGGGCGGGGATGAGGCGGGGCCGCATGGTTCGCTCGGCATCCCGGATGAGGCGCTGGTGGCCGCCTTCGTCGCCACCCTCGACCGAGCCCACCACTTCAAGCGGCTCGACCTGGCGATCGAGGCGATCGCGCGGCTGGCAGCGGACTCCAAAGCTGGGGATGAGGCGCCGCCGGTGCACCTGGTCGTCGCCGGGGGCGGCGAGCTGCTCGACCGGTTCCGCGAGCAGGCGAGGGCCGCCGGGGTCGGCGACCGCGTCCACTTCCTGGGCCCGATCGCGCACGCCGAGCTGCCGGGCGTGCTCCGCGGCGCGGACCTCTTCCTGCTCACCACCGAGCCGCCCGAGTCGTTCGGGATCGTTCTGATCGAGGCGATGGCCTGCGGGCTGCCCACGATCGCGAGCGAGTTCCCCGGGGTGCGGGCGGTCATCGACGAAGGCGATACGGGCCTGCTCGCCGAGCCCGGAGACCCCGAGGCAGTGGCCGCGGCGATCCGAGCGCTGATCGAGGCGGGCCCAGCCGGCCGCGCGCGGATGGGCGCGGCGGGTCGCGAGAAGGCCGAGCGGCTGTGGGGCTGGCCGCGGCTCTTGGACCGGATGGAAGATGCCTATGCGGAGGCGATCGCCACGCGCCGGGAGAAGCTGGGATGAACCTGCTCCTCGTCGCCTACTTCTATCCCCCGTGCCGCGACACCGGCGCCCACCGTCCCGCGGCGATGGCGAAGTGGCTGCGGCGGCTGGGACATCGCGTCACCGTCCTGACCACCTCCGCCTACGGCGCCGGCGATGCCCCCGCCGAGGAGGGCGTGGTGCGCACCATCGACCTCCAGCGCCTGCGCGCGCGGCTGCACGGCCACGATCGCGTCGACGCCCTGTTCGACTCCGACACCTACTCGGGCAAGCCGCACCCCCTGAGCAAGGTGCTGGTGCCCGAGCCGCTGGTGGCCGCCTGGGCACCGTTTGCGCGGTCGCGGGCACTGCGGCTGAACCGCCGCGAGCGGTTCGACTGCGTGATTACCAGCTCGCCGCCCGAATCGGTCCACGCAGTGGGCCGGGCGCTGGCGCGGCGCGGCGTCCCTTGGGTGGCCGACCTGCGCGACGCCTGGACCTTCGAGCCGATCCGGCCGCCCTTCCCCACCGCCCTCCAGCGCCGGCTCGACGAGCGCCTGGAAAGACGCTGGCTGGGCTCGGCCGACGCGGTCGTCTGCGTCAGCCGTCCGGCTGCCGACGACCTGCGAGCCCGCCTCGGGATCGAGCCGCGCCTCGTCCCGAACGGCTGGGACCCCGACCTGGTCGAGCCCGGTGCGGGAGGAGACGCCGGGGGCATCCTGGACCCAGAGCGCCTCTCGCTCGTCTACACGGGTCGCTTCGGCAGCTACGGGCGCGACCCCGGCGCGCTGGTCCAAGCCCTGGGGGAGCTGGCCCGATCCGACCCCGCCGTCGCCTCCGGGCTGGAGCTGGTGGTCGCGGGTCCCCTGACCCCGGCGGAGGCCGAGCTGATGCGCACCGACGTCTCGCCGGCCCGGATCCGGGTGGCCGGCAGCCTGCCCCGCGATCGGGCTCTGGCCCTACAGCGCGCCGCGGGCGCGCTGCTGCTGCTCGCCTCGCCCCAGCGCACCCAGCTCCTCAACTTCAAGCTGTTCGAGTACCTGGCGGCCGGGCGGCCGATCCTGGCGCTGGCCGCCGGAACCGAGGCGGGAAGAGTGGTCGAGGAGACCGGCGGCGCCGCGGTGCCCGCCGACGACGTGGAGGCGATCGTGGGGGCGCTGCGGCGCCTGGTCGCCGGCGAGCTGACGGCGCCGGAGCCGGGGGCCAGCAGCGCCTACTCCTACCCGTCCGTCGCCGAGCGCCTGGCCGAGGTCGCGGAGGCGGCTGTGGCGTCGCGGCGCGGCTCAGGCCGCCCGCCACGCTGACAGATCCCAGCCCGTCAGCTCCTCGAGCTCGGCGACGTCGCTCTCAAGCTCGGCGACCAGCCTGCGGCGCAGGGCCGGCTCGACTGCCGGCCGCTCGGCTGCCCGCCGCCCCCTGGCCACCAATCGCTCGATCCGCCACTTCGCCTCCGGTCGCAGCCCGTAGAGCGGCGCGACGACGCGCCGGCGCCGGAGACGCTCGGCGAGCCGGTACGCGCCCCCCTTGCGGCCTGATGTGTTGCGAAGCCGCTCCATGCTGGGCGACCAGAAGCCTTCGTCCACCTCGAGAAAGGCGAAGATCCGCCGCATCGCCTCTCGCCGGCGCCCCAGAAGCTCCTCCTGGCGCTCAAGGTGGATCCTGGACCGGGGGAACCGTTCCAGGTACGGGCGCAGGTTCGCCGCGTACTGGCTGCGCGCCACGTAGGCGTTGTTCGGGCCGGAGACCGCTTCGGCGAGCGGGCGCCGCTCGCGCCGCAGGCCGCGGTAGTTGAGGTATTGCGAGAGCAGGCGTTCGACGGGATCGCGGACCATGAGGATGAGTTTCGCCGCGGGCACCACCGAGGCCATGCGCTCCGCTATCCCCGGACACCAGGGGAACGTGTAGGAGACCGAGCTCTCGCCCCGGACCGGAGCCGTGGCGTGGAACTGCGACGCGTACCAGTCGACGCCCCGACTCCAGCTCGATACCGGCCTCTGCGGTGGCCGCAGCGGCGGGAGAGGGGGAAACGGCGCTCGCACCAGGTCGCCGTCGGTGACGAAGAAGTTCAGCTCCTTCGGGCTCGACATCCGGATCTCCGGATGGAGGTCGAGGTAGTAGTGGAGCGCGCTCGTGCCGCATTGGGCCGCTCCGATCACAATCAGGTTCGGAAGCGCCCCGCGCTGGGCCATGTGCGTCGTGGTCACGGGCCGGAATGTAGCCTGTGGCCCTTGGCAGACACTGGCCTACGTACGCGTGCGGGATCGACGCGTCAGGCAGTCGGGGACACAGCTCCAACCTGTTCGGTGGTGATCGCGACCCGGGACCGCCCGAAGCGCCTGGCCGCCTGCCTCGAGAGCCTCGCCGCGCAGGACTATCCGCCTGAGCGCTTCGAGGTGATCGTGGTCGAGGACGGCGGGGACTCGGAGCTCCGCGGGATGGCCGCCAAGTACCGTGACCGCCTCCAGCTCCGCGCTTTCGAGCGGCCGTTCGCGGGCAGGTCGGCGGCGCGCAACGAGGGCGCCGCCAGAGCGGACGGCGAGCTGGTCGCGTTCACCGACGACGACACGGAGCCCGAGCCCGGCTGGCTGCGGGCGCTGGCCACTCGCCACGCGGCGGTGCCGGGTGACGCGCTTGGCGGTAGGACCGTTTCGATGTCGGCCACCAATCCGTACGCCAGGGCTGGCGGACTGATCCTGGACCTCGCCTACGCGCACCAGAGCGACCGCCTGCCGCGCGGGGCACGTTTCTTCGCCGCCAACAACCTGGCCCTGCCCGCCGATCGCTTCCGGATGCTCGGGGGATTCAACCCGCAGCTGAGCATCTCCGAGGACCGTGAGCTCTGCGACCGCTGGGTCGAGCGGGGTTTCGGGATGACCTTCGTCCCGGAGGCGGTGATCCGTCACGCAACCCCCACGACCCTGCCCGGCTTCTGCCGCAAGCATTTCGGCTACGGGCGTGGAGCGTTTGCTTACCAGCGGGCGCGCTGGCGCCGCGGGCTCGAGATTGAGCGGATTCGATTGGTCCTTCTACCGAGGCCCCGTCCGCGAAACCGTGCTGGAGGCTCGCCGCCCGGCGAGACTTCACCTCCCTTGCCCTGCTGGTCGCTTGGCAGGCGTCTACGGCGGCCGGGTTCGCCTGGGAAGCGGTGCTCGCGACCCCCCACGGAGGACCGCGGCGATGAGCGAGCCGGCTGGCGTCGGACTGATCGGCTGTGGCCACGTCGCCGAGCTGCGCCACCTGCCGGTCCTCACGCGCCTCGGCTGTGCCCGGGTGGTCGCCGTCGCCGACCTCGACCGCGATCGCGCGCGGCACCTGGCCGAGCGCTTCGGCGTGCCCGCGCAATTACCGCGAGCCGCAGGAGCTACTCGCCGATCAGGCCGTTGAGGTCGTCGGTGTGCTGGTGCCCGCCACCGATCACGCCGCGGTGACGATCGCCGCGCTTCAGGCCGGAAAGCACGTGCTGGTCGAGAAGCCGCTGGCCACGAGCCTCGCCGACGCCGACCGCATGATCGCCGCCGCAGGTGCGACGGCCGCGAAGGCCTGCGTCGGCTTTAACCTGCGCGCCCACCCGCTCGTTGGCCGCGCACGCGAGCTGCTCTCGAGCGGGCTGGTGGGATCGATCGAGGCCGTGCACGGGGTCCTGAGCGGCGACGGCCACCAGCACGGAGGCACTCGCGAGCGGCGGAGCTGGAAGGCGGATCGGCGGCGTGGCGGCAGCCCGCTGTTCGAGACGGCGCCACACCACTACGACCTTTGGCGCCTTGCTCACGGGCGACGAGGTCGAGGAGGTGAGCGCGCTGACCCGCCGAGGCGCGCAGGGAGACGTGGGGGCGTCGATCTCGGCGCGACTGAGCGGAGGGGCGCTGGTCTCCACGGCGTTCGTCGACTCTCCGACGACGATCAACCAGCTGACCGTGCAGGGACCTGGCGGCCGCCTCGAGCTGTCGCCGCTCGAATACGACGGGCTGAGGTTCACGCCGTCGTCCGCCTTCCCCGGCGACCTGGGAGCTCGCGCCCGCCGCATGCGCGAAGCGCTCGCACAGCTTCCGCAGGGACTGCGCACGATCCGGCAGGGCGGCGAGTTCCCGCTCTCCTACCAGCGCCAGTGGGAGCGGTTTCTGGCGGCGGTTCGTAACGGCGAGCCGCTGCTCTGCGAACTGGATGACGGGCAAGAGGCGCTTCAGGTGGCGCTGGCGGCGGTCGCGTCAGACGCTCAAGGCCGGACGGTCGGGATCTCGGAGGCTCCGCGAGACCTGAGCGCGGCGCTGGACGGCTCGAGTTGAAGCCGGAAATCTCGGTGGTGCTGCCGACGGACCGGTTCGAGACGATCGAGCAGGTAGTCGCCAGCCTGGGGCGGCAGACCGCTCGGGGGTCGATCGAGCTGGTGCTGGTGGCGGCCCACGCGCGCGGCGCTCTCGGGCCAAGACAGCAAGCTGGAGGGCTTTCACTCGGTGCGGGTCGTCGAAGCCGACACGACCTCCCTTTCACGTGCACGGGCCGCGGGCGTTCGCGCCGCCGCATCAGACGTTGTCGCCTTCGCCGAGTCGCACTCCTTCCCGGAGCCCGGCTGGGCGGAGGCGCTGATCGCCGCGCACAGCGGGGCATGGGCCGCGGTCGGCCCCGCGATGGTCAACCCCCACCGAACCGGAAGCGCCGGCTGGGTCGACTTCATGGTCGACTACGGACAGTGGGTCCCGCCCGTCGCACCCGGGCCCGCGGACGACCTCCCGGGACACAACAGCTCATACAAGCGCGCCCTGTTGCTCGACTACGGCCCCGAGCTCGAGCGCATGCTGGACGCCGAGTGGCTTCTCCACAAGGACCTCCAGCGGCGCGGATACGCCCTCTACCTCGAGCCTGCGGCGATGAGCCGGCACGTCTCCCCGAGCAGGCTCGTTCCCTCGATCGTGCAGTGGTTTCACTACAGCCGCGGCTTCGCAACCTCGCGCTCGCGGGGCTGGCCGGGCGCGCGAAGAGCGCTCTACGCCGCGGGCTCGCCGCTGATCGTCCTGGTGCGCTTGCGCCGGGTGATCGCCGCCATGCGTCGCACGGGACATGCCAGGCTTATCGTTCCGACGCTGCCGCTGACCCTGCTGACGCTCGCCGGGAGCGCCGCGGGGGAGCTCGTGGGCTACGCGGTCGGCGGCGGCGAGGGGGCTGAGGGAACAAGGGAGTACGAGCTTCACCGGGACCGGTACGCGGCCGACTACGACGAGATGAGCACCGGCACCTAGCCCGTCCCAGCCTGAGGGCGCCGGAAAGCGCCTATCCTTGGGCGCGGATGGCCACCCGTTCGCAGAAGCGGGCCAGCGCCGAGGACGGCGCCCAGCAGGAGCGGGCGGTCGAGGAGGACCTGCACCGCTACATCGCGCCCCTGGTCGGCCCCGAGGACGAGCGCCGGTTCACGGACTCGGGGATCGAGGTGAAGCGCGTCTACGACGCCGACGACGTGCGACCCGGGCTCGAGGAGCGCCTTGGCGAGCCCGGCGAGTACCCGTTCACGCGCGGCATCCACACCGGGATGTACCGCGACCGGCTGTGGACGATGCGCCAGTACGCCGGCTACGCGACGGCCGAGGAGACCAATCGCCGCTACCGCTACCTGATCGAGCACGGCTCGACCGGGCTCTCGATGGCCTTCGACCTGCCGACCCAGCTCGGCCGCGACTCCGACGAGCCCCTATGCCTGGGCGAGGTGGGCAGGACCGGGGTTGCGATCGACACCATCGAGGACATGCGGATCTGCTTCGACCAGATCCCCCTCGACGAGGTCTCGACCTCGATGACGATCAACGCCCCCGCGGCGATCCTGCTGCTGCTCTACGAGCTCGTGGGCGAGGAGCAGGGGGTCGGCGCCGAGCAGCTCCGTGGCACGGTCCAAAACGACGTGCTGAAGGAGTACGTGGCCCGCGGCAACTACATCTACCCGCCCGAGGCGACCATGCGCCTGACCACCGACATCTTCGAGTACTGCCGCAAGCAGGTCCCGAAGTGGAACACGATCTCGATCTCCGGCTACCACATCCGCGAGAAGGGCTGCTCGGCGGTCCAGGAGGTCGCCTTCACGCTCGCCAACGCGATCGCCTACGTCGAGGCCGCCTTGGACAGGGGCCTAGCGGTCGATGACTTCGGCCCCCGGCTCGCCTTCTTCTTCAACTGCCACAACAACGTCTTCCAGGAGATCGCCAAGTTCCGGGCCGTGCGGCGGATGTGGGCGCGGATCATGCGGGAGCGCTTCGGCGCCACCGACGAGCGCGCGCAGATGATCCGGTTCCACACCCAGACCGGCGGCGTCACGCTCCAGGCGCAGCAGCCCGAGGTGAACATCATCCGGGTGGCGCTCCAGGGCTTCGCGGCTGTCTGCGGCGGCACCCAGTCGCTCCACACGAACGGCTTCGACGAGGCGCTGGCGCTGCCCACCGAGCGCTCGGCACGGATCGCGCTCCGCACCCAGCAGGTGATCGCCCACGAGTCTGGCGCCGCCGACAGCGCCGACCCGTTCGCCGGCTCCCACTTCATCGAGTCGCTCACGGACGAAATCGAGACACGCGCCTGGGAGCTGATCGACAAGGTGGATCAGCTGGGCGGCTCGGTGCAGGCGCTCGAGTTCATCCAGCGTGAGATCGAGGAGTCAGCGGCCTCCTACCACGAGCGCTCTCGCAGCGGCCAGGACGTCATCGTCGGCGTCAACAAGTACGTGACGGAGGAGGTCGACGACGTCGAGATCCTGCGGGTGGACCCGGAGGCCGAGCGGCGCCAGCTCGATCGCCTGAAGCGGTTCAAGGAGGGCCGCGACCAAGCGGCGGTGGACGGGCGGCTCGCGGGCCTCCGTGAGGTCGCCGAGGGCGAGGGCAACCTGCTCTACCCGATCAAGGACGCGCTGCGCGCCGGCGCCTCGGTCGGCGAGGTCTGCGGCGCGATGCGGGAGGTGTTCGGCGAGTACAAGGGCGGGGCGTTCTTCTAGCGGGTCTAGCCGGGCGCCTGGACGACGATGTTGCGCTGCCCGGGGGCCTTGGGGGGCGCGAACCGAACCGGCCGCGGGGAGCGGTAGATCCTGAACAACAGGCGAGGCGTCGAGCCCTCGTCGACGAGCCTGAACGGCCGCCGGGGCTTGAACGGCGGCCCGGGCCCTCCGAGGACCATTCCGCCGCAGTCCGCCCCCCAGACGCAGGGGCCGATGCCGTAGTTCTTGACCGGCCGCATCCACAGCAGGACGAGCTCCGTGGCGAAGATGCCCTCTCCCGGCTTGGCGACGTGCGCTCCGGAGAGCTGAAGGGAAAGCGGCGCGCCCTCGAGCCCGCCCGGCGCGCCGATCACCCTCTGCTGACGGGGCTCGCCGATGGCCCGCGCGACGTCGTCCCAGTCCACCCGCCGGGCCTCGGGCGTCGCGGTGTTCCAGATGCTCAGGGCAAGCCCGAGGGCGCCCAGCGCCACGACGACGGCCGGCCCGCAGGAAGCCGGCCGCCCGCGCCCCAGGGCCACGGCGACGGCGACGGCGAACGGCACCCACAACTCGATCACGTTCCGCGTGATCACGTAGTCCCGGTCGTGGTCGAAGTAACCCGGAACGACGGCAAGCAGCGCCCCGGCCACGGCGACGCCGCCCGCGAGGGCGAACGCCTTGCGGGTGGGGCGATCCGCTTTAACCAGCGCGTAGGCCACGGCGGCGACGAGGACCGCGCCGATCAGCTCGGGTAGGGCCTGCCACGGAACGCTGAGGCCGGCCACGAAATGCTGCGGCGCCGCCAGCAGGCGGTCCGAGCGGTCGAGGAAGGAGATCCAGCCACCAGGGGTTACTGAGTGATCCTGCTGCGCGTCGTATAGGGCAAGCAGGGCGAGGCCGGCGCACCCGACGCCGGCGACGGCCAGCATGGCCCGAAATCGAGGTGCGGCTGCGCGATACAGAAGCCACGCCGCCTCCGGCACGACCACCATGACGGCGAAGTAGTGCGTCCCCAGCGCCAGCGCCGAAGCCACCGCCCAGCCGACGAGCCACCGCGGCTCTTTCCTGTTCAGGGAATAGACGAAGAACATGAACGAGAGCGCCGACAGGAAGACCAGAAGCGGATACGTGCGGACTTCCTGCGAGTACCAGATCAGGAGCGGGCTGGTGGCCGTCAGGGCCGCCGCAATCAGCCCGGCGCGACGCGAGGCAAGCTCCCTGGCCGCCGCGTACATGACCGGCACGGTCGCCGTCCCCAGCAGCGCCGAGAGGGCACGCAGCGCGATCTCTCCCTCGCCGAGGAACTTCCGCCAGATCCAGGCGACGAAGAAGTAGACGGGCGGGTTGACCTCCACCTCGCGGATCGCGTCCCACATCCCCGCCACGGTCTTCCTGGTCTCGATGACGGTCAGCGACTCGTCGAACCAGAAGGTCGGCGTGTCCAGGGTCGCGAACCTCGCCACCGCGGCGAGCGCGACGATCAGGAGCAGCGCATGGCGCGAGGCGAACTCGCGCGCCGCCGACAGCGGAGCGGCAGCGGGGGAGCCGCTCGCCTCTGGCTGTTCCCGCGTCGCCATTCGGAGGGTGGAGAGCCTATTCGCCCGCGCCGGCGCCTGTGCTGGTATCCGATCTGCAATCGTCCCCCCGCGGAAGGAGTCGGCTGCGGATGGCAGAAGCCCGGGGCCATGGAATCGAAGACCAAGCGGACGCTGGTCAAGTCCGCGCCCGAGCTCTGGGAGCTGGCCGACGACCTCGCACGCATGGAAGGGTGGATGGCGGGCATCGTCGGCAGGTCGCAATCCGTCTCGGTCGAGGTCACCCACCGCGAGCGGGAGCGCCTGCTCGCCTGGCGCACGAGCGGAACCGAGGCGGGGCCTGCCCGGATCGCCATGGAGCTCGCCGAGAAGGGCTTCGGGACCTCGGTCTCGATCGTGGCCCAGCACTCGCAGCCCAACCCCTGCGACGTGCACCTCGCCCTGGAGCAGCTCCTCGATGAGCTCGGATCGCCCGAGCGGCGCCCGTTCGAGCGAGCCTGAGCCGGCACGCGTGAAAGCGCGCGGCTCGGAGCTGCTCGAGGCCCTGGAGCGCCACCTGCCCGGCTCTCGAGGCCACGCCGACGGGACCGCCACCTACGCCTTCGCCGCGGCCGTCGAGCTGGAGCTGGAGCGCGATCACGCGGAGGCGGTGCGAGAGGCCGCAAGGTTGCACGAGGTCGGCAACGTCTACGTGCCCGCGAACGTGCTGGTGAAGGCCCAAAGTGAGCTGACCACGGAGGAGACGCGGCTGCTCGACTCGCGGTTTGCCAGCGGCGCGGAGCTGGCGCGTGGCGCTGGCATTCCCGATCAGGTCTGCGATTGGATCGGTGCCGCCGGCGAGCGGTTCGACGGAAGCGGGCCGGGCGAGCTGGCCGGCGAGCGGATCCCGATCGAGTCGCGGGTCATGCGTGCCGCCTGCGCCTGCGACGCCGCCCTGGCCGCGCCGGCGCCCGGCGGCGCCTCGTTGGGCGAGCGCCGGCGGATTGCCCTGGAGGCGCTTCGTGCCGCCGCCGGCACCGAGCTCGACCCCCGCGTGACCACGGCCCTGGCCACGATGCTCGAGCGGGCAGCCCCAGCGCCATAGAATCGGCGCGCGCCGTGCGCCAGAAGTTCCCCGAGACCCACGAGGAGAAGCTCGCCTACCTGCGCGAGCTTCGCGAGCAGGCGATCCACTCCGCCTCCGAGGAGGCCGTCTCCAAGCAGCACGAGAAGGGCAAGCTGACGGCGCGCGAGCGGGTTCACAAGCTCCTGGACCCGGGCTCGTTCGAAGAGCTAGACACCTTCGTCCGCCACCGCACCTACGAGTTCGAGATGCAGAAGCGCCGCCCCTGGGGAGATGCGGTGGTCACGGGCTGGGGGACGATCGACTCCAGGCCCGTGGTCGTCTTCTCACAGGACTTCACCGTCTTCGGCGGCTCGCTCGGCGAGGTCATGGCGGACAAGATGTGCAAGGTCATGGACCTGGCCGCCAAGATCGGCGCCCCGGTGATCGGCATCAACGACTCGGGCGGGGCGCGGATTCAGGAGGGGGTCGTGTCGCTGGGCGCCTACGGCGACGTCTTCGTGCGCAACGTCCAGTGCTCGGGGGTGATCCCACAGATCAGCCTGGTCATGGGGCCGTGCGCGGGCGGCGCCGTCTACTCGCCGGCGATGACCGACTTCATCTTCATGGTCAAGGAGACCTCGCACATGTTCATCACCGGCCCCGACGTGATCAAGACGGTGACCGGCGAGGAGCCCACGTTCGAGGAGCTGGGCGGGGCGATGACCCACAACACGAAGTCCGGCGTCGCCCACTTCGCGGCCGACAACGAGGAGCAGTGCCTGGAGGACGTTCGCTTCCTGATGTCCTTCCTGCCGCTCAACAACCTGGAGATGCCGCCGCGGGTGGAGCCCTACGACGATCCCGACCGCGCCGACGAGACGCTCGACACGATCGTTCCCGACGATCCCTCGAAGCCCTACGACATGCGCGACGTGATCTCGCGGACCGTCGACGACGGCGAGTTCTTCGAGGTCCACGAGCACTACGCGCAGAACATCGTGGTCGGCTTCGCCCGCCTCGACGGCTATCCGGTCGGCGTGGTCGGCAACCAGCCGCGGCACCTGGCGGGGGTGCTGGACATCGACTCCTCCGTCAAGGGAGCGCGCTTCGTGCGCTTCTGCGACGCCTTCAACATCCCCCTGATCACCTTCACCGACGTGCCGGGGTTCCTGCCCGGTACCTCGCAGGAGTGGGGCGGAATCATCCGCCATGGAGCGAAGCTCCTCTACGCCTTCACCGAGGCGACCGTGCCGAAGCTGACGGTGGTGACCCGCAAGGCCTACGGGGGCGCGTACGACGTGATGGCCTCAAAGCACATGCTCGCCGACTTCAACTTCGCCTGGCCGACCTCGGAAGTCGCGGTGATGGGCCCGGAGGGAGCGGTGAACATCATCTTCCGCCGCGACATCCAGAGCTCCCCGACGCCCGACGAGCGCCGCGAGAAGCTGATCGCCGACTACAAGGCGCGGTTCGCCAATCCCTACTCGGCGGCCGAGCGCGGCTACATCGACGACGTGATCGTCCCCCACGAGACGCGCCCGAAGCTGATCCGCGCCCTTCGCACCCTTCAGACCAAGCGAGTCGACCAGCCCAAGCGAAAGCACGGCAACATCCCGCTTTAGACCGCGACCCGGAGGCGCGACGATCCCGCAGCAGAACGTCAAGCGGATGCGAGAGGCGGTGGAAGAGTTCAATCGCGGCGACCTCGAGGCTGCCCTCGACCGGCTGCACCCCGAGGTCGAGTGGCAGACCCTCGACGCCTTCCCAGATGCCGGGATCCACCGCGGCCCTGAAGCGGTCCGTGGGTTCTTTCAGACCTGGCAGGACACCTTTCGCGGCTTCCGGTTGCACCTGGAGAGCTGCGTGCCCGTGGACGGCTCGCGTGCCGCGGCGGTCAGCGGAGCGGGAGCCGAGAGCTCGAGGCCCTCGCGTTTCAGGGTCGAGTACCGCACGGTCGCGTGATCGCCCCGGATGTTTCGGACCGAGATGAGGCGCTCGAAGCCGCCGGGCCGCGGTAGCCTCTCCCTACCCGAGATCGACCGTCGCCGCCGCGACCCGTCCGCGGCGCCACGCGTCGTAGGCGAAGATTGCGATGCCCAGGTCCTGGATCGCGAGGCCGGTCGAGTCGAACAGGGTGATCTCCTCCTCAGAGCGCCGGCCCTCGGAGCGGCCCGCGATCACCTCGCCAAGCTGGGTGACCCCGTCCCGGCTCGCCCCGCCCGCCGCCACCGCGCCGGCCAACTCGCCGCCCGACGCGGCCTGCTGCCACTCGTCACAGAACAGGCGGCAGCGCTCCAGTGCGGCCAGCTCGACCTCGGCCTTTCCCGGCGCGTCGGCGCCCAGCACCGCCAGGTGCTGGCCGGGGCGCAGGTCCGAGGCCAGGATCACCGGCTGCTCGGCCGGGGTCACCGTCACCACCAGGTCCTGTGCCGCCGCCTCGTCGCGGTCGCCGGCCCGCCAGCCGAGCTCGGCGGCGAGCGCCTCGGCGGGCTCCGCGCGGGTGTCGGCACAGACGCCAGGCCCGTAACCGACGGCGGCGAGGCAGCGCGCCGCCCAGGCGCCGTTGACCCCGCAGCCGATCAGGCCGACCGATGTCGCGCCGTCGGCGGCCAGCACCTGCGCGGACACCGCGGCCGCGGCACCGGTGCGAAGCGAGGTGATCGAGGCGCAATCCATGATCGCCCGCAGCTCGCCGGTGCCGGCGTCGGACAGCAGCAGCGCCCCGGTGACGACCGGCAGGCCGCGCTCGGAGTTGTGGGGGAAGGAGGTCACCCACTTGAGCAGGGCGAAGCCCCCGCCGCGCGCCGGCATGGCGCGAAAGTCGCCGTTTGGCGGCGAGTCGAGATAGACCTTCGGCGGCATTGCCCACTCGCCCGCGATGTGCCGCTCGAACGCCAGCCGCGTCCGCTCGACCGCCTCCGCCGGGCTGACCGCCGCCAGCACGGCGTTCGCGTCGAGGACCGGGACCTGCTGAGCCACGGCCTGAGGTTAGAGTGCTGCCCGCGAGCGTCCTGAATGCAGTCAACTTCGGACCGAGCGCGAAAGCATTGACCGAGATGGCGACGAACGGCACCCGCAGGCCGCCCAGGCCGCAGATCGAGTTGGTCACGGAGGCCGCCTCCGAGACCGAGGCGGCGGCGATCGTCGCCGCGCTCGAGCGGTTCCTCGCCGAGACGACCCCCGCCCCGCCCGCGCCCGGCCGTGTGCAGAGTCGTTGGCAGCGAGCGGCGCTACGCGAGGCGACCTGCACTCGCGCAGAGCATGGAGCGAGCCGAGAGCTGAATACCGGACCCCGAACCCCGAAAGCGACCCACAGGAGGACAGAGTGGCCGTAGTCAAGATCATCGAGCTGGTAGGAAGCTCGAAGACGTCCAGCGACGATGCGGCGGCGCAGGCGCTGAAGCAGGCGCAGTCATCGCTGCGGAACATCCGTGCAGTCGACATCGTCAGCACCGGCATCCGAGGTGAGAACCTCGACGAGTTCCGCGCCCACGTGCGCGTCGCCTTCCTGATCGAGGGAACCGACATCGACTAGCCACGAAGACGCGCGCTCGCTGGGCCTAGCGACGAAGTCGCGGTAGCTGCCTGCCGTTGCCCCAGGGCGCCTGCGCCCGAACCCGCCGACTCCGAGTCCGGCACGGATGCCAGGTTGGACGAGGAGTCGGCGGTTGGTGGCCTCCTAAATGCCCTAAACCCGGTCAGGATTTGTGTAATACTGCGCCGATGGAGCCCACAGCCGTGGAGCGAGCCTCGGTGGCGGAATCCGATCAGGCGTCGGGGGCCGGGCCGGTGGCCGAGCGCGTCACCGCCGAGCACAAGCTGAAGGTCAGCCACAAGGACCAGCCCGGCAAGGGGCGGGTCGGCTCGCTCGAGAACCCCGAGCTCTACGAGGAAGTCCCCGGCCACGTGATCCCGATCATCGAGCGGGAGTTCGACGACTTCGACACCGAGGCCGGCAGGTTCATGCGGGAGGAGGTGCCGGAGGACAAGTTCATCGGCTTCCGCCTCAAGCAGGGCGTCTACGGCCAGCGCCAACCCGACGTGCAGATGATCCGCGTCAAGCTGCCGCTGGGCGGCGTCAACCCGGAGCAGATGGAGGCCTTCGCGGACGCGATCGAGAAGTACGCCCCGCTGCGCAAGGGCCACATCACCACACGCGAGAACATCCAGATCCACCACGTGCCGCTCCCCGACGCGGCGAAGTTCATCCGCGAGATCTCCGATTCCGGGCTGTCCTCACGCGAGGGCTGCGGCAACACGATCCGCAACGTCACGGGCGACCCCTGGGCCGGGATCACCGAGGGCGAGCTGTTCGACATCACCCCCTACGCGATGGCGTACGTGCGCTACTTCGTCCGCCATCCGGTCACCCAGTTGATGCCGCGCAAGGTGAAGACGGCGTTCACGGCCACGGACGAGGACGTCGCGATAACCGGAATCCACGACATCGGCTTCATCCCCCGCCTGCGCGACGGCGTCCGCGGGGTCGAGGTCCGGGTCGGCGGCGGCACCTCGATCATGCCTCGGATCGCTCCCACCCTGTACGAGTTCGTCCAGCTCGACAACGGCGACTACCTGAAGGTCGCCGAGGCCTGCTGGCGCATCTTCGACCGCCAGGAGTGGTTGCGCGAGAACCGCGCCCGCGCCCGGATCAAGGTGCTGATCGACAAGATCGGCATCGACGCCTTCCGCGAGATGGTCGAGGAGGAGCTCCAGGGCGACTGGGTCGAGGAGCGCGACTTCGACGTCGAGCGCCTCAAGTTCGTCGACGACGAGGAGGCGAAGGCGCCGCCGCCGCCCGGCACCAACGGCAGCCCCAACGGCGACCGCTCGCAGTTCGACGGCTTCCTCGGGGCGAACGTCAAGCCGCAGCGCCAGGAGGGGTTCAGCGCGATCGAGGTGAAGGTAACCCGTGGCGATTTGAGCCCCGAGCAGCTTCGCGGCCTGGCCGCAATCATGCGCGAGTTCAGCGGGGGCTACGCCCGCACCACCGTGCAGCAGAACCTGGTCCTGCGCTGGGTGCGCAACGAGTCGGTCTACGACGTCTGGGAGCGCCTCGGCGAGCTGGGCCTCGGCGGGACCGGCCCCCACGAGATCACCGATGTGGTCAGCTGCCCGGGCACCGACAGCTGCAAGCTGGGGATCACCAGCTCGATGGGCCTCAACCAGGTGGTCCAGGAGCGGCTCGAGGCGATGCAGATCGACGATCCCCTGACCAAGCGCATCCACGTCAAGATGTCGGGCTGCCCGAACGGCTGCGCCCAGCACCACATCGCCAACATCGGCTTCACCGGCGCCTCGCTGAAGATCGGAGAGCGCCAGATCCCCGCCTACATCGCCCACCTCGCGGGCAACTACGAGGGCGGCGAGGTCGTTTACGGCCACCGCCTCAAGGCGCGGCTGCCGGCGAAGCGCGTACCCGACGCGGTCGAGCGCTGGGTGCGTTTCTACGAGTCCGAGCGCCGCGACGGCGAGCAGTTCAACGACCTCGTCGAGAGGGTCGGGACAGACCCGTTCGAGGCGCAGGTCAAGGATCTGGCGATGCCGGTGGAGTTCAGCCTCGAGACGCTCGACCAGTTCATCGACTGGAGCCGCTCCGAGCCCTACAAGGTCGAGCGGGGCGAGGGAGAGTGCGCGGTCTGATGGCGGCGTCCAGACAGCTCCAGGTGGTGGCGCCTCGACCCCGGCCGCTGCACGAGGACTTCGACGTCTCCTCGCCGAACGGCGCGAACGGCAATGGCCGCGGCGAGCGCCTGCCGATCATCAACGGCGCGCTCGTCGATCCGCAGCGCATCTCCGCGGAGCTCGAGGAGATGAGCGCCAGGGAGTCGATCGCCTGGGCCGTCGAGACCTTTGGCCCACGGCTCGGCTTCGCGGTCTCGTTCCAGAAGACGAGCTCGGTGATCATCGACATCGCGCACGGGATCGATCCGCAAGCTCGCTTCTTCTACCTCGACACCCAGCTGCTCTTCGCCGAGACGTATGCCACGCGCGACGCGCTTGCGGAGCGCTACGGGATCGAGTTCGAGCGGTTCGTTCAGGCCAACCCGCCCGGGCTTCGCGAGCGCTGGGAGGCTAACCTGTGGCGCGAGTCAGACGAGTGCTGCGCGACCCGAAAGGTCGAGACCATGCACCGGGCCCTGGAGGGCGTCGACTGCTGGGTCTCGGGGGTTCGCAGGACCGACTCGAAGACGCGTGCCGGGGCGGTTCGCTTCGGTTGGGACGAGCGGTTCGACCGCTGGAAGCTGAACCCGGTGGTGGACTGGACGGACCAGCAGGCCTGGGCCCACATCAATGACAACCGCGTGCCATACAACCCGCTTCACGACGAGGGGTATCCCTCCATCGGCTGCATGCCGTGCACGTCGGTGCCGGACGCAAGCGGCGACCCTCGCTCGGGCCGCTGGGCCGGCACGGAGCGCTCGGAGTGCGGTCTGAATGGGTAGCGCGCAGACCGGCCTGGCGCTGCAGCTGAGCCCGCGCCAGGCCTCCGACTTCGAGCTGCTCGCAAACGGAGGCTTCGCGCCGCTCCGGGGCTTCATGGGCTCCGAGGACTGGGTTTCCGTGTGCGAGAAGATGCGGCTTGCAAGCGGCGAGATCTGGTCGATCCCGATCACCCTGGCCACCGATCTCGAGGCGTCGGCGGGCGACCAGGTCGAGCTCAGCGCCCCGAACGGCAAGGCGCTCGGCCGCCTCACCGTCGAGGAGGTCTTCGAGCGCCAGGTTGATAAGGAGGCGGAGCTCGTCTACCTGACGACCGACGACGAGCATCCCGGCGTCGCCGCGATCCGCCGCGAGGGCTCGCGCTGCCTGGCCGGTCCGATCGAGTCCGACGCGCTTCCGGACCACGAGGAAGCCTTCATGCGTCGCTACCTGACGCCCGCTGAGTCGAAGCAGGCGTTCGCCGATCGCGGCTGGAAGCGGATCGTCGCCTTCCAGACGCGGAACCCGATCCACCGCGCCCACGAATACCTGACCAAGGCGGCGCTGGAGGTCTCCGACGGCCTCTTCCTGCATCCGCTGATCGGCGAGACGAAGTCGGGCGACATCCCGGCGGATGTGCGGATGCGCTGCTACGAGGTCCTGATGGACCGCTACTACCACCCGGAACGGGTGATCCTCGGCGTCAACCCGGCGAAGATGCACTACGCCGGCCCCCGGGAGGCGGTGCTGCACGCGATCATCCGCCGCAACTACGGCTGCACGCACTTCATCGTCGGTCGCGACCACGCCGGAGTCGGCGACTACTACGGCACCTATGACGCGCAGCGGATCTTCGACGACATCGACTTCGACGAGCTCGGGCATCCGGCCGCTGTTCTTCGAGCACACGTTCTGGTGTCACGAGTGCGAGGGCATGGCCTCCGACAAGACCTGCCCGCACCCGCAGGAGTCGCACCTGTTCCTATCCGGTACAAAGGTGCGAGAGATGCTGTCCCGCGGCGAGACCCCGCCGCATGAGTTCACCAGGGAAGAGGTAGCCGAGATCTTGATCGACGCCTACAGAAAGGAGTCAGCAGCCGATGGCGGGTGAGAAGGGGTTCTGCCTCTGGTTCACCGGGCTCTCCGGGTCCGGCAAGACGACGATCACCAACGTCCTGGTGAAGGAGCTGCGCAAGCGCGGCTCGAAGCTCGAGGTGCTCGACGGCGACATTGTGCGCCAGAACCTCTCCAAGGGCCTCGGCTTCTCGAAGGAGGACCGGGACACCAACATCCGCCGGGTCGCGTTCGTGGCCTCGCTCCTGGCGCGAAACGAGGTGCCGGTGATCACGGCGGCGATCTCGCCCTACCGCGAGCTTCGCGACGAGGCGCGGGCGAAGATGGACGGTCGCTTCATCGAGGCGTACGTGAAGGCGTCGGTGGAGGAGTGCGAGAGGCGCGACGTCAAGGGGCTGTACGCGAAGGCCCGGTCTGGCGAGATCAAGGAGTTCACCGGAGTCTCCGACCCGTACGAGGCTCCCGAGAACCCCGAGCTCGTGATCGAGACCGAGAGCCAGACTCCCGAGCAATCGGCCCAGCAGATCCTCGATTACCTCGAGGAACAGGAACTGATTCCTCCCGCTGGCTAGGGCGAGCAGGCTAGGGGCGCTCGGGGACCTGCGGCTCGCCGAGACCGTAGGTGTCGTAGGCGCCAAACCGCGCGAACGTCTTATGGGTGGGTCCGTGGAAGTCCGAGGAGGCGGTGGGAACGAGGTCGAGCTCCCGGCAGAGCTCCAGGCAATGCGCCGTCTGCGCCTTCGTGTGGGGCGGGTAGAAGGTCTCGATGCCGTCCAGCCCGGCGTCGCGCTTCAGGCTCTCGACCAGGTCGCGCACCTGGTCAGGCTCGGAAACGTCCCAGTAGGGATGCGCGACGACGGCGGCGCCACCCGCTGCGTGGATCAGCTCGACAGCCTGCTCGGCGCTCGGCCAGCGTCGCGCCACGAATGCTTTCGCGCCGGGCACCAGATACTCCTCGAAGAAGGGGCCGAGGTCCGGGCCCGCGCCGGCCGCACGGGCGATATGCGGGCGGCCGATCGAGTCCGCGGCGCCGGCCTCGGCCAGCGCGGCCTCGAAGCTGACCTCGACCCCGTGGGCGTTCAGCCGCTCGATGATCTCGCGGGCACGCTCCGCGCGCTCCCGCTGGGCGCGATCGCAGGCGGGAGCGATCGCCTCGGTGTCCACCCAGTAGCCGAGCACGTGCAGATCGTCGGAGTAGGTGTGGACGCAGGACATCTCGACCGCCGGCACGCATTCGATGCCCTCTCGCTTCGCGGCCGCGATCGCGTCCGGAACGCCCGCCACGGCATCGTGGTCGGTGAGCGACATCACGGTGACGCCCGCACCGGCCGCCGCAGTCGCAACTGCCGACGGCTCGAGCTGCCCGTCCGATACGGTCGAGTGCGCCTGAAGGTCGATCATCGCGAACGCGCCATTGTGACGAAGTGAGGATCTCCGCCAAAGCCGACTACGCAGTACGGGCCGCGCTCGAGCTGGCCGCGGCGCCCCCCGAGGAGCCCGTCAAGGGGGAGCAGCTGGCCGAAGCTCAGGGCATCCCGCTCCAGTTCCTCGAGCACATCCTGCTGGAGCTCAAGCACGCGCGGCTTGTGCGCGCCCGCCGCGGGGCCCGGGGCGGCTACTGGCTCGCCCGCGCGCCGGAGACGATCACCCTCGCCGACGTGATCCGGGCCGTCGAGGGCCCGCTCGCCAACATCCAGGACTCGGCCCCGGAAGCGACCAACTACCCGGGCCCGGCCGAACGCCTGCGCGACGTCTGGGTCGCGGTCCGCGCCAACCTGCGGGCGGTGCTGGAAACCGTCACCCTCGCCGATCTGATCGCCGGCGAGCTGCCGGACCCGGTCGCCGAATTGATCGCCGACCCGGACGTCTGGCACGTCCGGTGACCAGCGCGTGCAGGTAGGCTGAGCGCGTGGAGTTCGAGGTCACGCCCCGGGTCGAGGAGCTTCGCGAGCGGGTGGCGGCGTTCATGGACGAGCACGTCTACCCGGTGGAGCTCGAGGCGATGCGGGCGCTCGACCAGGAGGTCCGCGCTGGCACGCCATACCCGGAGATCCTGGTCGAGATCCGCGCCAGGGCGCGCCAGGAGGGGCTTTGGAACCTGTTCATGCCCGACGAGCGCTACGGCGCCGGCTTGGTGAACTGGGAGTACGGGGTGCTCTGCGAGGAGATGGGCCGCAGCCCCGCGGTAGCCCCGATGGCCTTCAACTGCTCCGCGCCCGACACCGGCAACATGGAGATCCTCGCCGAGCACGGCACCGATCAGCAGCGGCGGGAATGGCTCGAGCCGCTGCTGGATGGCGAGATCCGCAGCTGCTTCTCGATGACCGAGCCCGAGGTCTCGGGCTCCGATCCGACCACGCTCCAAACCCGCGCCGAGCTCGACGGCGACGAGTGGGTGATCGACGGCCACAAGTGGTTCACCTCGGGCGCCGTGGGCGCCTCGATGGCGATCGTCATGTGCGTCACCGATCCCGACGCCCATCCCTACGCGCGGGCGAGCATGATCCTGGTCCCCACCGACAACCCCGGCTTCGACCTGGTCCGCCCCGTCTCGGTGATGGGCCACGCCGGCGGCCCAGGCCACTGCGAGATCCGCTACGAGGGCTGCCGCGTGCCGGCCTCCAGCCTGCTCGGCGAGCGGGGCGCCGGCTTCGTGATCGCCCAGGACCGGCTGGGCCCCGGGCGCATCCACCACTGCATGCGCGCGATCGGAACCGCGGAGCGGGCGATCGAGCTGATGTGCCGCCGCGCCAACGAGCGCGAGACGTTCGGCGGCAAGCTCGCCGAGAAGCAGTTCGTTCAGGACTTCGTGGCCAAGTCGCGCATGGAGGTGGACCAGGCCCGGCTGCTGACCCTGAACGCCGCCTGGCGGATGGACACGGAGGGCAAGCGGGCGGCCCGCCAGGCGATCTCGATGATCAAGGTCGTGGCCGCCAACGTGGTCATGGACGTGCTGGACCGCGCGATCCAGGTGCACGGCGCGCTCGGGATGTCCGACGACACCCCCCTGGCCTGGATGTGGCGCTTCAGCCGCATGCTGCGGGTCGCCGACGGCCCCGACGAGGTCCACAAGATGGTGATCGCGCGCCGCGAGCTGCATCGCTGGGCGCAGCGAGACCGAGGCCGGGGCGGCGGCTCGCCCAGCCCGCGAAGGTCGCCAGCTAGAGGCGGCGCTCCGCCTCGTCGGCCGCCTGCGCTAGCCGCTCGACGATCTTGGCGAACCGGTCGATGCCCTCGATGCTCTCCTCGGGCTTTCCGTACTGGCCGGCCGCGTAGCGTGAATACACCCCCTCGAGGATGATCGCCAGCTTCCACCAGCCGAGCGCGACGTAGAAGTCGATCTCCGAGAGGTCGCGTCCGGAGTGCTCGGCGTAGCGCTCGGCGATCTCCTCCCGCGAGGGAAAGCCGGGCGCGGTGGTCGGGGCCTGGAGCAGCGGCATCAACTCGTCGCCGTCCTCGGACCAGTAGACGATCAGCATGCCGACGTCGGCGAGTGGGTCGCCGAGCGTGCAGAGCTCCCAGTCGACCACGGCCGCGACCTCGCCGGCATCGGTGAGGATCATGTTGTCGAGCCGGTAGTCCCCATGCACGATCGTCGCCGTCGCTTGTTCGGGAATGCGCTCGGACAGGCGCCGGTGGACGTCGTCGATTTGCGGCAGCTCGCGCGTCTTCGACTTCTCCCACTGCCCCTGCCAGCGGTGCAGCTGTCGCGCGACGTAGTCACTCTTCTTGCCCAGCTCGCCGAGGCCAACGCGGTCGGGGTCGATGGCGTGGATCGAGACCAGCGTGTCCACGACGCGCTCCCCAATCGGACCTCGCTGCGCCTCGTCGAAGCCTCGCTCGGCCTCCTTGCGGGAGCGCAGGATCGGGCCCTCGACGAACTCCATGACGTAGAACGGCGCGCCGTTCACGGACTCGTCCTGGCAGAGGCCGACGATCGGCGGCACCGGAACCTCGGTCTCCTGGAGGGCCGAGATGATCCGGTGCTCGCGCGCCATGTCGTGGGCCGAGGCGAGGCGCCTGCCCAGCGGCGGGCGCCGCAACGCCCAGCGTCCGCCGGCGGCGTCGGCCACCCCGTAGGTGAGGTTCGAATGGCCCCCGGAGATGCGCTCGAAGGCCAGCGGCGGCGCGGCCCCGGGGACGTGCTCCTCAAACCAGGCTTCGAGGTTCGGCTGGTCGATAGCCTCGTCGGCCATGAGCGCCAATCCTATGCGGGCCGAGCGCGATCACAGCGGCCTCCTGGTGGACTTCGGCGGCGTGCTCACCACCTCGGTCTGGGACAGCTTCGCGGACTTCTGCCGAGACAAGGGCCTCGCGGAGGACTCGATGCGGCGTCTGTTCCGCGAGGACGCCGCGGCGCTCGCCGACCTCCGGGAGCTGGAGACCGGGCGAATCGAGGAGGGGGAGTTCGAGCGCCGCTTCGCCCAGCGCCTCGGCTTGGAGGACGCCACAGACCTGATCGAGAGCATGTTCCGCGGCATGAAGCCGTCCGAGCCGATGGTCGCCGCAGTCCGCGCCGCGCGGGCCAGCGGCATCCGTACCGGCCTGGTCTCGAACTCGTGGAGCACCTCGCACTACGACCGCGCCCTGCTGGCGGAGCTGTTCGACGTCGTGGTGATCTCAGCCGAGGTCGGGACTGCACAAGCCGCAGCCCGAGATCTACCTGCTGGCGTCGAAGCGCCTCGGCGTCGAGCCCGAGCGATGCGTGTTCGTCGACGACCTGCGCGAGAACTGCGCCGGGGCCGAGGCCGTGGGCATGACGGCGGTGCTGCACCGCGACGTGCCCGCCACCGTGGCACGGCTGGAGGAGCTGCTGGACTTCACGGTGCCCGCCCAGGCTCCGCCGGCAAGCTGGTTAGGAGCCCCCGGCGATCAAGGCGACGCCGATCAAGGCCACGATCACCCCGGCCCGCTGGATGGGCGCCAGGCGCTCGCCGAGCACGAAACGGGCAAGCAGGACCGTGACCGCCGAATAGAGCGAGCCGGCAACCGCGACCAGCGACAGCAGGCCGTGATTGGTGGCGACCGCGAACAGCGAGTTCGCCAGCACGTCCAAGCAGCCGATCGCGAGCAGGGCCGGCAGCAGCGCGCGCTCGATCCGCATCGAGGGTCGCGCGAACGCGGCGGCGATCAGCAGCATCCCGACGCCGCCGCAGCGGAGCGCGACGATGGTCCAGGTCGGCTCCGGGCCGGAGGTCGCGTCGAGGGCGAGGAAGAAGGTCCCGAAGCCCAGCGCCGCAAGCGCCGCGAGCCCGACGGCGGCGCGTCCGGCGGCGCGCCACTCGGGGTCGGGCTCGCGCGCCACCAGCACCACCCCGACGACGCCGGCGACCACGCCGATCGCCTGGATCGCGGCCGGCTCCTCTCCCGCGGCGAGGCCACCGGCGATCGGCACCACCACCCCGAGCGCCCCGATCGTCGCCACCACGCTGACCGAGCCGAGCGCCATCGCCCGGTAGAAGGCACCGAGGGCGAGCACCACCGCGGCGCCCCCTCCGATGGCGATCACGGCGTCGTGCCTGCTCAGCGGGTCGCCGCCGACCGCCAGCGCGACAACCAGCGCCAGCACCAGCCCCACCGGCTGGCTGACGAGCAGCACGGTGAGGACGGAGATTCGCCGGCTCTGCATGCCGCCGAGGAAGTCGGAGATCCCCCAGGCGACGCTGGACGCGAGCCCGAGCGCTATGCCGAGCATTGCCGGTCACGGCCCGACCAGGCCGTCGAGGCTGAATCTGGCGGCCACCTCGACGGTCCCGGGGCGCAGAACCTCGACCTCGGTCCAGTCGCCGTGGCGCTCCACACACGCCTCTCCGGAGGTCACCGTCCAGTAGCGCGTGTACCCCACCCGGACGAGGAAGGCTGCCCGAGTCCCGGGCCGAGAGGGTGAAGCTCGCCGGCTCGAGGGCGGTCAGGCGATCATCCGGCGCGGCCCCGCGCGACGGGCCGCCGGCGCGGGAGATGAGGCCGGTGGCTCCCTCGACGCGATAGAGGCGCCAGTGCTGATCGCTCCAGACCTCGCGCAGGTATGGCAGGCCGTCGCGTATCAGCGCCTCCTCGTCGGTGGACAGGTAGTCGAGCTCGGTGTCCGCAACCGCCACGTATGAGACGCCGCGGTGGTCGAGCCAGGACCGGTACCCCGGCGCGGTCAGGTTTCCGTCGGTGAACAGGTCGAAATCGTCGGATTCGAGCTGGCGCAGCCAGCCGCGCGCCAGCGGGAATCGCGGCGCGACATAGTCGGCCTCCCAGCGGTTGCGCGTCGGCGGGATCTCAACCCGCGCTGGCCTTCCGTGCGTGCGCCGCTCGAGCTCGGCGAGCAGCGGCTCGTAATAGGACGCATGCACCGACGGATCGCCGGCCGCGCCGGATACGTCGCGGACCGGCGCCGCCCATTGCCAGTAGAGCAGCGGCAGGGCGACGGCTGCCAGCGCCACCGGTCGCCGGCCGGCGAGCCCCAGGGCCAGCACCGGCCCTGCGGCCAGGGCCCCCAGGCGGGCCATGTTCCCCCCCACCGGGTTGTCCACGGCGAAGGCGGCGACGGCGGCGATCGCGTACACCGCCACGCCCCAGCGCAACACCCGCTCCTCAGCCGGCAGCAGGAGCAGGGCGGCTGCGGCGAGCAGGGGCACCCCGATGAAGGCCGAGAACACGAATGGCTCCTCGCCACCGGTCGGAAAGGCGAGCGACAGGGCGCCGAGCGCGCCGAGCGCCGGGAGCGCCACCAGGGCACCGCCGCGCCGATCCCCGGCCAGCATCACGGCGACGCCGGCCAGCGCCAGGAACAGGCCGGCAACCGGGCTGCCGCAAGCGGTGAGCACGGCCAGCCCAGCAGCGAGCACCGGACGCTGTCTCTGCAGGGCGAGCAATGCCCCCAGGCCGATCGCGATGCCGAGGGCGAAGGTGAGGCGGCCCGAGAACAGCATCGTCGCCGTGCCCGCCCCGAACCACAGGGTCGCGACGCGGGCGCGGTCGCCATGCCTGTGACGGGCGAGGGCTCCGAACAACCCCGCCGCCGTCACCGCGGCCAGGGCCCCAACGAGCCGCGGCCCGAGCGCCGCCGCGAGCGGCGGGAAGAGAACGCTGTAGCCGGGCAGGTAGTGGCCCCCGTACCAGTGGTTGTTCCAGAGCAGGAAGCCCTGTGAGGCGAACAGGTCGGAGCGAAAGGACTGCGCCGCGAGATCGACGCTGGGCGGTTCCAGAATCAGATACGCGATCGCAAAGAGGCCGGCAACGAGCATGCGGGGGGCTAGCTTATGGCGGTGGCCGCAGCGATCGACACCCCCGACCTGGGCGCGAGCTTCGACCGCTTCAGGAACGCGGCGGAGGCGTTCTTCGAGCACATCGCCGAGATCGCCTGGGGATACCTGGCGGTGGCCCTGCTCCTGTCCCTGGCGCTCCAGCTCTGCCCGGGCGCACGGCTGGGCGAACGCGCTCCGCGCCGCCTATCCGAAGTCTCGAGTCTCAGAGTCCGGCATCGCGGCGGCCTTCCTGGTCGGCGCGGGCATGAACGGCATCCTCCCGGCCCGGGGCGGCGATGCCTTGAAGATCGTCCTGGCCAAGCGCAGCGTCGAGCGCTCCTCCTACCCGACGATCGTCTCGTCGTTCGCCGTGCTGTCGCCGTTCGATATCGCCGTCGGCGTGCTGGTGCTGCTCTACGCGATCACCCAGGGGCTGCTGCCCCGCGCGCCGCGCCTGCCGCACCTGCCCGCCTTTGAGATCACCTTCTGGGCCGCGCATCCGGAGGTGCTGATGCTGACCCTGACGGTGATCGGGATCGGGATCGTGGTGCTGATCGCGACCCTCGCCCGGCACGTCGAGTCGTTTTGGCAGCGGGTCAAGCAGGGACTGGCGATCTTCCGGGAGCCGGCTCGATACGCGCGCGAGGTCGCCGCCTGGCAGGCGGTCGGCTGGCTATGCCGGTTCGCCTCGTTCTGGCTCTTCCTCGAGGCCTTCCACGTCGGCGGCTCGGTCCAGAACGTGCTCTTGGTGATGAGCGTGCAGTCGATCACGGGGGCGCTTCCGTTCACCCCGGGAGGAGCGGGCGCGCAACAGGCGCTCTTGGTGGCGACGCTCGAGGGGACCTCGCGCGTGGTCGTCCTGGCCTACTCGGTCGGCCAGCAGCTCGCCGTCACCGCCTGGTCGGTGCTGATCGCGTTCGCGGCACTGATCTATTTCTTCCGGGTCAGGGACTGGCGCTCCCTGATCCGCGAAGGCGAGGCCGCGCGAACGGAGGTCAGCGCCGAAGCGGGCCCGAGCGGCCCGGGCTAGCGCCGGAGTTGGCGCTTTATGCACCGCATAGGGGTACAAAGGCGCCAACGGAGCCGAAACCGCCGAGTGGAGAGTTGGGTGTCTATGCGACACACAACCCTTCACTCGACGGGAAACGCTTCCATCGGCGCCCTTCGCACCTCCCCCCTTACCCAGCCCCAGGTAGCCCCGCGGGGCCGCGGATGGCCGGAACGATCGCCTACCCCCGGGCGTACTCGACCCGGATCTGCTTTCCCTTCAGCTTGGTGCCCTCCAGGCGCTCCAGGGCCTGCTCGGCGTGCTGGGCGTCGAGCTCCACGAACGAGAAGCGCTCGAGAACCCGGATCGAGCCAATTGCGGCCTCCGGGATCACCGCCCCCTCGGTCAGCGCCCATCGAACGTCCTCGTCCTCGATGCCGCTGCGCTTGCCGCGGTTCACGAACAGCTTCACGGGCTGATCGCCGGATGCCGCCTCCTTGGCTCGCCCGGCGCCATCGGCGGGGCGGTGCTCACGACGCCGGGGGCGCGGGGCGTGCTCGAGGCGCTCCTCCGGCGGCTCCCACTCGCCGATCCGGGTTTTGGCCTCGCGCTCGATGCGGGGGATCTCGTCGCGCTGCTTGGGCGTCACGAAGGTGATCGCGCGGCCCGTGCGCCCCACCCTCCCCGTCCGCCCGACCCGGTGAACGTACCCGTCCGAGGTATCGGGGACGTCGTAGTTGATCACGTGGGTGACGTGCTCGATGTCGAGCCCGCGGGCGGCGACGTCGGTGGCGACCAGCAGCCGGAGCCGGTGGTCCTTGAAGGCGAGCATGACGCCGTCGCGCTGGCCCTGGCTCAGGTCTCCGTGCAGAGCTTTGACCTGAAGACCGCGGTCGCGAAGAGTCTTGTCCAGCCGCGCGGTGCCGATCTTGGTGCGGCAGAAGATGATTGCCTGCTCGGGATCCTCGGCCCGCAGCACCTCGACCAGGCGCTCCACCTTCGCCCGCGCCGGGACCTCGACGTAGGCCTGCTCGATCGCGTCGACGGTGATCTGCTGCGGCGTCACCCTGAGCGTGACCGGGTCGTACATGTAGCGGTCGGCAAGCCGCTCGATCGGCGGCGGGATGGTGGCCGAGAACAGCGAGGTCTGCCGGCCCGAGGGAGAGATCCTCAGGATGCGCTCGACGTCGTCTATGAACCCGAGGTCGAGCATCTCGTCGGCCTCGTCGAGCACGATGTAGCGCGCCGAGGTGAGGACGAGCGAGCCGCGCGAGATCAGGTCCAGCGTCCGCCCCACCGTGGCCACGACCACGTGGGCGCCCGCGCGGAGCCTCGACTGCTGGGTCTGGACGGCCTGACCGCCGAACACGGCCATCACCTCGATCGGCATGTGCTCGGCATAGGCGCGAAGCGCCTGCGTCACCTGGATGCAGAGCTCCCGGGTCGGGGTGAGCACGAGCGCCTGGGTGTCGCTGGAGCTGGGATCGAGGTGCTGGAGCATGGGCAGCCCGAAAGCTGCTGTCTTGCCGGTGCCCGTCTGCGCCTGGCCGATAACGTCGTGACCGGCGAGCAGCTTGGGGATCGCCTGCTCCTGGATCGCTGTCGGCTCGGTGTAGCCGAGCTCGTCCAGGGCCTCCAGGATCTCGCCCGAGAGCCCGAGCTCGCGAAAGGCGGTCACCGACTCGGATCGAGGAGCAGCTTGCCGTGCGTTCGGCGCGCGGCGATGTCCTCGTGGGCGCGGCGTGCCTCCGACAGCGGGTACACGTCGCCGATCACCACCTCGAGCTCCCTGGCGGCCACCGCCCCCAGCAGCTCGCCGATTCCCTCGCGAAGCTCCTGCGGGCGGCTGAACAGGTGCATCAGCCAGAAGCCGACTACGGAGCGGCTGGTGCGCATCAGATCGACGTTCCGAACCTCCACCGGCTCTCGCGAGGCGAGCCCGTAGGTGACCAGACGGCCGAACGGGGCAAGCGCCCGCAGGCTTGCCTCGAAGCACTGGCCGCCGCTCATCTCCAGCACCACGTCGACCGGCTCGCCGTCGTTCGCCTCCAGGATCGCCGCCTCCAAGTCGTCGGCTTGCGAATCGACCGCGACGTCGGCGCCCAACCGCAGCGCCAGCTCGCGCTTGTCTTCGGACGAGGCGAGCCCGATCACCCGGCCGGCGCCCATCCGCTTCGCGAGCTGCACGGCGAGCGAGCCGGTGCCCCCGGCGGCGGCCTGGACGACCACGGTCTCGCCCTCCTGAAGGCGAGCGGAGATCCGCAGCAGGCTGCGCGCCGTGAGCCCCTGGAGCAGCAGCGCGGCGGCCTCCTCGTCGGAGACCTGGTCGGGGACGGGCACCAGGACCGCCTCGTGGACGGCGACCTTCTGGGCGTAGCCGCCGCTGGCCATGAGCGCCGCGACCCGCCGTCCGTCGTCCGTCCGTCCGGCGATCTCCCCGCCCGGGATCAGCGGCAGCTCATGGTTGGCGAGATAGTCGTTGCGGGTCACGTGGGTGTCAGCGAAGTTGATGCCGGCCCGCGACACCTCGACGACGACCTCGCCGTCCGCCGGCTCCGGGTCCGGAACCTCCGTCAGCCGCATCGCCTCCGGCCCGCCGAATTCCTCGATCTGGATCGCCTTCACGAGCAGGCAGTGTAGGGAGGGGTCAGCCGGCGGCTCCCGCCGCCCGCATCTCGCTGAACACGGCGCTGGGCTCATCGCGCTCGCCGAGTTCGTCTGCGATCACGTGCGACACCGCGTTGACCAGCGCCAGATGGGTGAAGGCCTGCGGGAAGTTGCCGAGCTGCGCTCCGCTGGGCGCCTCGATCTCCTCCGCGTAGAGGCCGAGTGGAGTCATGTGCCCCAGCAGGCGGTGGCAGAGCTCCCGCGCCTGCTTGCGCTCGCCGATCTCCGACAGCGCCGAGACCAGCCAGAAGGAGCAGATCGTGAACGTGCCCTCCTTGCCGCTGAGCCCGTCGTCGGTCTCCTCGACGCGGTAGCGGAGCACCAGCCCGTGCTCCGTCAGCTCGTCCGCGATCGCCAGCACGGTGGCCCGCACGCGCTCGTCGCCGGGCGGCAGGAAGCGCACCAGCGGGATCAGCAGCAGCGAGGCGTCGAGCGCATCGGTCTCGTAGTGCTGGCGGAAGACGCCCCGCTGACTCACCCCCCGCTCGAGGATCTCGGCCTGCACCACGTTCGCCTCCTGCTGCCAGCTGTCCGCGGGCTCGTCGCGACCACGGTCCCTGGCGAGCCGGCTGGCGCGGTCGAGCGCCACCCAGCACATCAGCTTCGAGGAGACGTAGTGCTTGGGCTCGCCGCGCGCCTCCCAGATCCCCTGGTCGGGGAGCTGCCAGGCGGAGGCGGCCGCCTCCGCCTGTTCGAAGACGATCGGCACCATCTCCTCGGGCACGCCCGCGCGAGTCTTCGAGTGGATGTAGATCGAGTCGAGCAGGGCGCCGTAGACGTCGTTCTGGCGCTGGTCGTAGGCGGCATTGCCGATCCGCACGGGGCGAGATCCACGGTAGCCCGAGAGGTGGTCCAGGGTCCTCTCGGTGAGCTCTGTCTCGCCGCCGATCCCGAACATGATCTGGGCCTCGGGGCCGCGGCCGTGGAAGAGCTCGCAGACGAACTCCATGAACTCGCGGGCCTCCTGGTCGAAGCCGATCACGTGGAGGCTCCAGAGGGTGAAGGTCGCGTCCCGGATCCAGGTGTAGCGGTAGTCCCAGTTCCGCTCCCCGCCCGGTGTCTCGGGAAGCGAGGTGGTCAGCGCCGCGACCATCGCCCCGGTCGGCTCGTAGGTCAGCCCCTTGAGGACCAGCGCCGAGCGCTGCAGCGTCCAGCGCCAGGGGTGATCGGGAAACGTACCCGCCTCGAGCCAGCGGCGCCAGAGGTGGGCCGTGCGGCGCACCCGCGCGACGGCATCCGCCGGCGTCCCTCGGGCCGCTCAGCTCCTCGCGCCACGAGAGACAGGAGAAGCAGCGATCGCCCGCCTCCAGCATTCGCGCGCCGTGGGCGACCGATCCGTCGATCTGCAGCGGGATGTCGCCGAGCAGGCGCAGCGTCTCACCGCCGGCGCTGGCGTCGGCGACCAGGGCGTCGGTGTCCACGAGCGTCCAGCGGGCCTCCTCGGTGGCGTAGTCGAAGGCCGGCTCGCAGATCGTCTCGACCTCGACCCGGCCGTGCACGCATTCGACCGTGCGAATGAGCAGATGCTCGGCGTCGTGCGGGCCGAGCTCGCGCGCGTGCTGATGCATCCCGTCCTCGTCGGCGGGCGCGAGCGCCAAGGCGTCACGGACGAAGAACCAGCCGGTGTCCGTCATCCAGCTCGTCTCGAGCACGTTGGTGCCGGGGAGGTAGCGGCGAGCCACCGGGGCTCGAACGCCGCGCGGCCCAAGCCGGAAGGCGCCGGCACCGCGGTCGAGCAGTGCGGCGAAGACGCTCGGCGAGTCGAAGCGGGGCAGGCAGAGCCACTCCACCGTCCCGTCGGAGGCGACCAGGGCGCCGGTGTGGCAGTCGGAGAGGAAGCCGTAGTCGCCGATCGCGTGGAACTCGGGCCTCGCGGCCCGCGCTCTCAGTCCGTTCTCCCGCGCGGCTGCCTCCATGCTCGCAACGCTAATGGGTTGGACGTGGAGGCCGCTTAGGATGCACGGCCTCATGTCGCTCACCGTGGTCGGCTCGATCGCCTTCGACTCCGTCACCACCCCGTTCGGGGAGCGCGAGCGCATGCTCGGCGGCTCGGCCGTTCACTTCGCGCTCTCGGCCAGCTTCTTCACGGATGTCCACGTGGTCGGGCCGGTGGGCGACGACTTCGGCGACGAGCACTTCGAGCTGCTGAGCTCGCGGGGGGTGGACGTCGCCGACATCGAGCGGGTCGCCGGAGGGCGGACGTTCTCCTGGCGCGGCCACTACGGGGCCGACCTCAACGTCGCCCACACCGACGACACTCAGCTCGGCGTCTTCGCCGACTTCGAGCCGAAGCTGTCCGAGGCGTCGAGACGCGCGGAGGTCCTGTTCCTGGGCAACATCCAGCCGGAGCTCCAGCGGCGCGTGCGGGCCCAGTGCGACGGGACTCGGCTCGCGGCGCTCGACTCGATGAACCTTTGGATCGAGACCACGCGCGACTCGCTGCTCGCCGCGGTGGGAGAGGTCGACTGCGTGATGCTGAACGACGCCGAGGTGCGAATGCTCACGGAGGAGCCGAACCTCGCGCGCGCCGCCCGGGCGGTGATGGAGCTGGGCCCGCGAATCGTGGTCGCCAAGCGCGGCGAGTACGGCGCGGTGCTGTTCACGGCCGACGGGTTCTTCGCCCTGCCGGGATTCCTGCTCGAGGACGTTCGCGACCCCACCGGCGCCGGCGACAGCTTCGCCGGCGGCTTTCTCGGCTACCTCGACATGCAGGGGACCGAGCGCCCCAGCGAGGCAGCCCTGCGCCGGGCGGTCGCCTACGGCACCGTGCTCGCCTCCTTCAACGTCGAGGAGTTCGGCACCCAGCGGGTCACTCGCCTTACGGAGTCGGAGATCGGCGAGCGCTACGAGCAGCTGCGCGCGATGACCCACTTCGAGCTCCCTGACTGACGGGACCGGCTACAGGCGGACCGCGAGCAGCGCCGCGGCCAGCAGGACGAGCGCCGCCGAGAGCGCCGCCAGGGCGCCGTCAAGCGGTGCGGCGAGGCGCGCTGCGGTGAGCTCGCGCGTGGTGCCGTCGGCGAGCCGCTGCTCGCCGCTGACCGCGACCGTCCGGCGGCGCAGCTCGCGCGCAGGGGTCGAGAGGCGGCGCTGGGCGACGCTGAGACCGAAGCAGGCGACGGTTACGAGGATGGCCGCGGCCGCCTCGCCCAGCGAGTGGATGCCGAGCGCCATGACCCAGAAGCCGGTCAGCGCCGGAAACGCGCCCCAGGCGGCGGCGAACCAGAAGTCGGTGTGGAAGCGCCCGCCGAACAGCTCGAGGTTGTAGGCGAGGACCAGCAAGGCCCCGGCCGCCACGAATGGGGCGAGGCTTGCGGAGACGACGAATAGGCCGGCGACCCCGATCGCCACCGCGCCACCAAGCCCGGCCACGGCCAGCGCCACCAGGGTGCGGTCCGAGAGCCGTGTCCGCAGCGGATGCCCCTGGAGCTCGTCGAGCGCGTGGGCCGCAACCCCAACGGCCAGGAAGAAGGCGCCGAGCGCCGCCCAGAGGCGCACCGGATGAAGCTCGGGCGCCGCCGCGGCGCCGAGCGCCACGTAGCTCAGATGCCAGGCGGTATACGGCGGATGGAGGACCGTGACCAGGTCGCGCCATCCCCCGGAGCGGAGCGCATAGAAGGCGGGCCGGTCGACCGCCTCACTCATCGCGTATGCCCCACGTGACCACCCCTCCGCCGAGGCTCATGCGCCGCTGGCGCACCCGCGAGATCCCGGCGCTCTCCCAGAGCTCGAGCTGCCGCTCCAGAGGCCACCGCTCGTACAGCCCCTCGATGCTCGGCCCCAGGAACCGGCCCACCTCATACCAGTCGCGACCGAACAGGCGGCCGAGGCCCGGCAGGCCGATCCGGGTGTAGAGCCACCAGAGCGGCCGCCACAACGGCGGCCCGGGGACGCCGAACTCGAGCGAGGCGATCCGTCCGCCCGGCCTCACCACGCGGGCGAGCTCCGCGAGCGTCGCCCCGGGATCGTCCACGTAGCGAAGCAGATAGGTGAAGGTGAGGTGGTCGAACTCGCCGTCCCCGAAGGGGAGCCGCTCCGCCTCCCCCCGGACCAGCTCGATGCGCTCCGCGAGCGCGGGCTCGCGCGCCAGCGCGTTCCTGGCCCCGGCGAGCATCTCGGCGCTCTGGTCCGAGCCCGACCACCGAGCATCGGTAGCGCCGCACCAGCTCCGCGAGCCACCAGGCCGGTGCCCGTGGCCACGTCGAGCACGCGCTCGCGCGGGAGCGGCGTCCACGGTCGCCACCATCGCCCGGCGCCAGCGTGGGTCCTGCCCGAAGCTGAGCAGCGCGGAGAGCAGGTCGTAGCGGCCGCGGAGCCCCGCGAACAGCGCCAGCGCGCCGCGCTTGCGCTCCGAGCCGGCGGTCTCCCTGGTGTGCCAAGGTGCGGGAAGCCTCCCAGAAGCGCCGCAGGCCGGTTCGCAACTGACAAAATGAGGGTGAGAGCAGGAAAGAGACATGACTCCCCAGCGAGGAGATGCGATGGCCACCGAGCAGCGGACCCAGCAAGAAGGCGACGGCGGCGTGGCCACTGTCGGCCAGGACAAGCTGACGATCACTGACAACCGCACGGGCCAGACCTACGAGGTCGAGGTCACCGACGGGACCGTGAAGGCGATGGACCTGCGCCAGATCAAGGTGTCCGACGACGACTTCGGCCTGATGGCCTACGACCCGGCGTTCACCAACACGGCCTCCTGTCGCTCGGCGATCACCTTCATCGACGGCGAGGCCGGGATCCTCCAGCACCGCGGGTACCCGATCGAGCAGCTCTGCGAGCAGTCGAGCTACCTCGAGGTCGCCTACCTGCTCGTCTTCGGGGAGCTGCCGACCGAGGCGCAGCTCGAGCGCTGGGTCTTCGACATCACCCACCACACCTTCGTCCACGAGGACATCAAGCAGTTCCTGCAGGGGTTCCGCTACGACGCCCACCCGATGGGGATGCTGCTGGCGAGCGTCGGCGCGCTGTCCACGTTCTACCCCGACGCCAAGCAGATCGACGACCCCGAGGAGCGCTACATGGCGGCGATCCGGATGATCGCCAAGGTGCCGACGCTGGCCGCCTTCGCCTACCGGCACAACATGGGCCTCCCCTACGTCTACCCGGACAACGACCTCGGCTACCCGGGCAACTTTCTCTCGATGATGTTCAGGAAGACCGAGTCCCGCTACGAGCCCGACCCGCGGCTGGAGCGCGCCCTCGACGTGCTGTTCATCCTCCACGCCGACCACGAGCAGAACTGCTCCACGAATGCCGTGCGCGGGGTCGGCTCCTCGCAGGTGGACCCGTACTCGGCGCTGGCCGCCGGCGTCGCGGCGCTCTACGGCCCGCTTCACGGGGGCGCCAACGAGGCCGTGCTGCGCATGTTGCGGCGGATCGAGACGGCGGAGAACGTGCCCGACTTCCTCGAGGGGGTCAAGAACCGCGAGGAGCGCCTGATGGGGTTCGGGCACCGCGTCTACAAGAACTACGACCCGCGCGCCCGGATCATCGAGCAGCACATGGACGAGGTGTTCGAGGCCACCGAGTACAACCCGCTGGTCGAGATCGCCCGCGAGCTCGCGAAGCGCGCCCTCGACGACGAGTTCTTCACCTCGCGAAAGCTCTACCCGAACGTCGACTACTACTCGGGGATCATCTACGAGGCGCTCCAGATCCCGACCGAGATGTTCACGGTGATCTTCGCGATCCCGCGCACCTCGGGCTGGATTGCGCAGTGGATGGAGCTGAACGACGATCCAGAGCAGAAGATCGCCCGCCCGCGACAGGTCTACACCGGCGAACGGGATCGCGACTACGTCCCGATGGACCAGCGCGAGGGCCCCGAGAAGATCGTCGGCCCGCCGGCCCGCCGGCCCAAGCGCCAGCGGCGGGGCGCCTGAGAATCACACGCCGCCTGGCGTGGCCGCCTACCGGCTGACGGTTCGTCACGGGCCCAAGGTCAAGCGAGAGTCGTTCGACAACCTGGATGAGGCGATTGCGACGATGGAGCGGCGCGCCGAGGAGGTGCGCCGCGAGGGACCGCTCCGCGAGGTCAGGGCGCTGCGGGACTACGAGCCGGGCGACCGCGTGCACGCCCGGCTCGAGCTGTCGGCGGGCGGCATGCTGCGCGGCCGCGAGGCAGGAGTCGACGTGATGGGCGACGGCGCGCTGGTTCCCTATCAGGGCGCTGTCCGCAAGCGCAGGCTCGAGCCGGGGCGGGACCAGTCGGCATTCGACGCCGTCCGCGGGGCGTTAGCGGGATGAGCCCCGACGAAAAGCAGCTGAAGCTGGACCGGGTGGGGGAAGGCGTCGAGGTCGGGCGGCGAGTACGCGTGCCACGCGGCGCCGAGCCACCGATCCGGGTGTACGTGAACGGCGTCGAGCAGACCGAGGGCTCGGACTTCCGGATTCGGGCCGGCGAGATCGTCTTCGAGCGGCCCATCGTCAAGGAGGGAAAGGTGGGCGGCCTTCGCTGGCTGGCGATGCTGCTCGGCCTGTTCGGCACTTATCGCAAGCACGAAACAGTGGACGTCGAGTACCGCCTCGGCGGCCAGGTCAAACTGGCCTCCGACGTCGAGATCCGGCCGGACTGACGAACCGCTCAGGCGGGCGTCGCAACCGCGCCCAGGCCGACGAGGCTGGCGATGCGCTCGCGGTGCATGCGGGTGTCTCCCAGGAGCTCGGCGTCGACCTTCGCCCGCTTGAGCAGGAAGTGGAGGTCGTGCTCCCAGGTGAAGCCGATGCCGCCGAGCACCTGGAGCGCATCGTTGGTCACCCGCCAGGCGGCGTCGGAGGCGCGGGCCTTGGCCATCGAGCTCGCCAGTGGCAGGGACTCCGGCTCGTCGTCGGCGCACCAGGCCGCGTAGTAGGCGAGCGAGCGCGCCTCCTCGACCTCGTAGAGCATCCCGGCGCAGCGGTGCGACACGGCCTGGTAGGCGCCGATCGGGCGGTCGAACTGCTGGCGCTCCTTGGCGTAGTCGATCGCCATCTCCATCGCACGCTGAGCGATCCCGGTCAGCTCGGCGGCGAGCGCGACAAGCGACCGGTCCGCGGCGGCCTCGGCGTCGCCCGGAAGAGGATCGCCACCCGAGTCCAAGGCCCGCGCGAACGACCGCGTTGCGTCGACCAGCTCAACCGGCTCGATCTCGGCATCCCCGGCCTCAACCAGGATGGCGGCGTCGTCGTCGTTCAGGACCAGAACGGCGGCGCCTTCAGCGTCCGGAACGAGCCCGTTGCTGCGGGGCTCGAATGCCGCCGCCCCGCGCTGCTCGCCGGAGGCGATTCCCGGCAGCCAGCGCTGCCGCTGCTCGTCGCTTCCGGCATGATCGACGAACAGACCCGCTGAAGCGTTGGACAGCAGGGGCGTCGGCGCGCACGCGTAGCCGAGCTCCTCGCACAGGATCGCCAGCTCCACCATCCCGAGCCCTGGCCACCGTACTCCTCGGGGAGCGCGATCCCCGGCCAGCCGAGCCCGCGGATCTCAGCCCAGAGCGCATCGTCGTAGCGCCGGGCCTCGGCCGCCTCGCGCACCTTGGCCAGCGGGCAGCGCGCCGCCAGCATCTCGCGGGCCGTCTCCTTGATCGCCTGCTGCTCGTCGTTGAAGCCGAAGTCCATGAGGCTCAGCGCAGCCTCGGGAGACCGAGGACGCGCTCGGCGATGATGTTCTTCATCACGTCGGTGGTGCCGCCCTCGATCGAGTTGGCGCGCGAGCGAAGGAGGCGGTAGGCCCACTCGGAGCCGGGCTCGAGCGCCTCGGGGCCCAGCACGTCGGCGGCCAGCTCGGTGAGGCTCTGATTCATGTTCGCCCACTCCCACTTCGCGAGCGATCCCTCGGGCCCCGGGATCCCCACCTTCATCTGCTGGGTGAGAGCGCGCAGGGAGCCCAACCGAAGCGCCTCGATGCCCATCTTGAGCTGCGCGATCCGGTCGCGGATGATGGGGTCGCCGCCGAGGCCGCGTTCGTTGATCAGCGCGATCAGCTCGTCGAGGTCGCGCCGCACCTGGATGGCGGATGCGGCTCCGATGCCGGCTCGCTCGTGCATCAGGGTGGTGATCGCGACGTTCCAGCCGTTCCCCTCGCCCCCGACCAGGTTCTCGTCCGACACGTAGGCGCCCTCGAAGAAGATCTCGTTGAACTCGGCCTCTCCCGTGATCTGGCGCAGCGGCCGAACCTCGACCTCGTCCTGCTCCATGTCGCAGATGAAGTAGGTGAGGCCCTTGTGCTTGGGCGCGTCGGAGTCGGAGCGAGCGAGCAGCATGCACCACTTCGCCTCGTGCGCGAAGGTCGTCCATACCTTCTGGCCCGTCACCCGCCAGCCGCCGTTCTCGTGGACCGCCTTCGTCTTCAGCGAGGCGAGGTCGGAGCCCGACTCGGGCTCGGAGAACCCCTGGCACCAGATCTCCTCGGCGGAGAGAATCGGCTCCAGAAAGCGCTCCTTCTGCCCTTCGGTGCCGTGCGCGATCACCACCGGGCCGCCCATCACCAGGCCGAGCACGTTCGCCGGCGGCGGGGCCTTGGTCCGCGCCATCTCCTCGGAGAAGATCGCCTGCTCGATCAGGGTCGCGCCGCGACCGCCGTACTCCTTCGGCCACGAGATGCCCGCCCAACCGGCCTCGTGGAGCCTGCGCTGCCAGTCGCGGCGAAACTCGAACTTGGCGTCCTCGCCGTCGGGCTCCGGGCCGGGGTGGTTCTCGTCGAGCCAGGCGCGAACCTGGTCACGGAACGCCTGCTCCTCGGCCGTGAGCGTCAGGTCCATCGAACGGCCACTCTAGTCGAAGACGTACAGCATCGCCAAAGCCGCGGCGACCCAGCTGACGGCGGCGAAGATCATCCCAGGGTCACGGGTCAGGATCGCGGACGTTGGGCGTGTGTCCCCGCGGTCGTAGATCAGGTACAGGTAGCGAAAGATCCCGTACAGGACCGAGGGCGCGGTGGCGAGCATGCGGCTGCCGATCAGGGGGCTGTTGACCGCGTAGATCGCGTAGCTGATGATCGCCGCCGCGGTCACCATCGCCACCATCTGGTCGAGGAAGGCGAGCGAGTAGTGCTCGAGCACCGGCCGGGTGATCTGTGACCCCGCCGCCCCGGCATCCGGCCCTTCGGCCGCGCGCGACTCCAGCTCCACCGATCGCCCTAGGGGCGCCCTCGACGAAGAGGCGGCCGGAGCTGACGCCACCGACATCGCCTCCTGCCGCCGCTTCGTGAAGCCGAGGAAGAGGGCCAGCATCGCCGTGCAGAGAAGCAGCCACTCCGAGGCGCTGTGCCTCGACCGCGACCGCGCCGGCGACCACGCGGAGCAGGAACAGGGAGGCGATCGTCATCACGTCGAGGATCACGAGCTGCTTGAGGATCAGCGAGTAGGCGGCGGTGATCACCCCGTACAGCGCCACGATGCCGGCCACCTCCACCGAGGCGCCGACCAGCGCCACGGCGAGCCGATCGCCGCCAGCGCGGCCGCGTAGGCGCCGGCGGCCGCGGCGGAAAGCTCGCCACTCGCGATCGGGCGGAGGCGCTTGAGCGGGTGCTGGCGGTCGTGGACGGCGTCCCGCAGGTCGTTGAACAGGTAGCCGGCGCTCGAGATCGCGCAGAAGGCGGCGAAGGCGGCCGTCGCGTCGAGGACCTGCGCCCCCTCGTCGAGCTTCCCGGAGAACAAGAGGCCGGCGAACACGAGCAGGTTCTTGATCCACTCCCGCGGCCGCATCGCGACCAGCAGCGCCAGTGCCCTAGACCTCGCGGCCGGCGCGGGGAGCGACTCGGCGACGCCGGGAGCGGGCGGCCGCTCCTCGGTCAGCGTCTCCATGTGCAGAAGGTTAGGGGTCGACCAGGACCCCGGGGTTGAGGACGCCCGCGGGGTCGACGGCTCGCTTCGCGGCGCGCAGGGCCTCGGCGAACGGGCCTGGGCGCTGGCGGTCGTACCAGGGACGATGGTCGCGGCCGACCGCGTGGTGGTGGGTGATCGTGCCTCCCGCGTCGATCACCCTCTCCGAGACCGCCGCCTTCACCTCGTCCCACTGCTCGACCTCGCCGCCGCGCCTGGCGGGGCAGAGCACCGTGTAGTAGGGGGCCGGACCGTCGGGATAGACGTGGGTGAAGCGGCACGAGAGGCGCGGCGAGCCCGGGCCGTCCGGCGGCGCGCCGCAGGCCTCGGCGATCGCCGCCCTCGCGGTCTCCATCACGCCGGCGTGGAACTCACCGAAGCGCTCCCAGGTGATCGCCGTCTCGAAGGTGTCCGAGAGCACGCCGAGGGCCACAAATGTGTCGCGCAGGTAGGGGGCGGCGAGGAAGGCGTGCCGCCACGCCCCAACGGCGTCCTCGCCTTCGGGCTTCGAGCTCGGGCCCTCGTCGACCTGCGCTCCATGGTCACCAGCGACCTCGAGTGCGATCCGCATCGGCTCATCGACCGGATGGTGCGCGGACTCGAACCCGAGCACGAGCAGGGCCTTCCCCGGCGGTCCGGCGTGGGTGAGCTCGGACTCCGCCGGGTCGAGCAGACGGCAGTTGGAGGGGTTGAGGCCGGACTGGGCCAGCTCTCGGACCGCTTCCGCGCCGCTCGCGAACGAGTCGAAGGCGACCCCCCGGGACAGCTTCCAGCGGGGGCGCTCCCGGACCCGCACCCAGGCCTCCGTGATCACCCCGAGGATTCCCTCGGAGCCGAGCAGCAGACGATCGGGGCTGGGCCCGGCGCCGGAACCCGGCAGCCTGCGGCTCTCCCAGAGGCCGCCTGGGGTGATTGCCCGCACCGATTCGACCAGGTCGTCGATGTGCGTGTAGAGGGTGGCGAAGTGCCCGCCGGCGCGGGTCGCGACCCAGCCGCCCAGGGTGGAGAACTCGAACGACTGCGGGAAGTGGCGAAGGGTCAGCCCCTGCTCGCGGAGCTGGTCCTCGAGCACGGGCCCAGTGGCGCCGGCCTGGATTCGCGCCGCCCGCGAGACATCATCAACTTCCAGCACGCGGTCCAGGCCACGCAGGTCGATTGTCACCGCCCCGGGGTAGGCGTCACCGATTCGCGGCTCGACCCCCCCCACGACGCTCGTCCCGCCGCCGAACGGAATCGCCGCCAGGCGCTCCTCCGCACACCAGGCGAGCACTGCTTCGACCTCGCCCTCGTCGCCCGGATGGGCGACCAGGTCCGGTGGCTCGGAGATCTGGCCCCGGAAGCCGCGCACGACGTCCCGGTAGGCCCGGCCGAGCGCGTGTGAGACGCGCTCGTAGGGGTCGGAGCGAAACAGGTGGGAGAGCGACGCCGGCGGCTCGACCCGCGGCGGCGGCAGGTCGATCGCATCCAGCGGCACCGGCTCCTCGACCTCGGTGGCGCCGAAGCCGAGCCGCTCGTGCACGCCCGGCGCCGCCGCCTCGAGCTGCTCGCGGGTCAGCGCCTGGTCCTCGAAGCCCCAGCCCCAGTGCTTGCGGCGGCGGGTGGCCGTCTCTACCAGTGAACGCCCCTCATCAGGTAGGCGAAGGCCACCTGCTCCCTCGATGCCTCCTCGTTGGTCGTTCGCGTCCCCGCTGCCTCCCCCTTCTCGCCCCGCGCCGCCCGCGAGTCGGGGAACAGCTTGTAGGCGCTGTTGAGGATGTAGTCCATCGATTTCGGGTTGATCGCGTAGAGGATCTGGCCGAGAGTCCCGAGCGGGGTCGCGATCCGCTTCGGCTTGTGGATGATCGCCTCGCAGATCATGTCGGCGGCCTTCTCGGGCGTGATCGTCGGGAAGCGGTTGTACATCTTCGTGGGGGCGATCATCGGGGTCCGCACGAGCGGCATGTTGATGGTGGTGATCGCGACCCCCTCGTCCACAATCTCCGAAGCGACGCAGCGGGAGAACGCGTCGAGGGCCGCCTTCGAGGCGACGTAGGACGAGAAGCGGGGGGTGTTCGTCTGCACGCCGATCGAGCTGATGTTCACGATCTGGCCCGAGCGGCGCTCGCGCATCACCGGCAGGAGCTTCAGGATCAGCTTCACGGCCCCGAAGTAGTTGAGCTGGATCGTGCGCTCGAAGTCGTGGAAGCGATCGTAGGAGAGGGCGATCGAGCGGCGGATCGAGCGCCCCGCGTTGTTGACCAGGATGTCCACATGGCCGTGCTGGGCGAGGACCTCGTCGGCCATCCGGTCGATGTCGTCCATATCGGACAGGTCGCAGCGATGTATGTGGGCGCTCCCGCCGCCGTCTTGGATCTGCGCCTTGGTCTCCTCCAGCTTCTCGGGAGTCCGGGCGACGAGCAGGACGATGCCGCCGGCATCGGCGATCTTCAACGCCGCGGAGCGCCCGATTCCCGACGACGCCCCGGTGACCATGACCACGCGCCCCCGCACCGCCTGCTCGAGGGAGACCGTGCCGAGGACCCGCCGCGCGAGGCGGAGCAGCTCGTCCGGGATCTGCTGCTCGATGACCTGGGTCGCGCCGCCCACGGCCCCGGCTCTCCCTCGAACAGCGCCGAGCAGCGTTCGGTCGCGAAACAGGTCGGGGTCCAGGTGGCGCTCCCAGTAGTCCCAGAGCTTGTCGGCGTAGCCCTCGAGCGGTGGCACCCTGATGTCGGTTTCGCTGAGGGCGGCCTGGGCCTGCCGGCTGTCGAAGCTGGTGGGGTAGTTGACATAGGTGAGGACCGAGCGTGGAATTCCGAACTCGGACAGGACGCCGTCGGCGACCAGGCCCGCCGGCGGCAGCATCACCAGGGCCTTGAGCAGCGGCGCCAATGCTTCGACCGCTACCGGCGGGACGCGCGCGGAAGACTGCGGGGCGTGCGCGGCGCGCGCGAAGATGTCGATCACCTCGCCCGCTGTCCTCGGGCTCGGGTCGGTGAGGTGGAAGGCCTTGCCGTCGAGCCCGTCGAGGTGGGCGATGTGATCCATGGCCCTGGTCACGTAGTCGACCGGGACGAGGTTGATCTCCCTGCCCTCGACGCCGATCATCGGAATCCACTGGGGAACCGCGTTGCGAAGCCTGCGGATCAGCTTGAAGAAGTAGTAGGGACCGTCGATCTTGTCCATCTCGCCGGTCTCCGAGTTTCCGACGACGATTCCCGGCCGGTAGACGCGCCAGGGCCGCGTGCACTCGGTCCGCACGACCGCCTCGGAGTCGTGCTTGGTCCGGAAGTACGGGTGGTTGTCGAGGTTCTCGGCCTCGTCGAACATGTCCTCGCGCCAGGTGCCCTTGTAGAGGCCAGCGGCCGCGATCGAGCTGACCATGTGAACGTGGCCGGCCTCGACCCCTTCGGCGAACGCGACCATGTGACGGGTGCCCTCGACGTTGGCGAGCCTCTGGCTCTCGGCGTCGGCGGTCATGTCGTAGATCGCCGCCAGGTGGAACAGGTGGTCGACCTCGCCACTGAGCTGTGAGAGATCCGCCTCGGAGACGCCCAGCCTTGGCAGTGAAAGGTCGCCGACGATCCCGACGACTCGCCGCTCGTCCGTCCCCCAACGATTCCGCAGCTCCTCGAGACGGCCCTTGGAGCCCTCGCGCACGAGCACGTAGATCGTTCCCTCGCGCTCCAGCAGCAGCTCCACCAGGTTGCGACCGATGAACCCGGTCGCTCCGGTGACGAAGTAGCTCATCTCTCCTCCACGTCGCTCAACTCGACCCTACACTGATACAGAGCTAATGCCAATCAGTCCGCTGCCCATGGACCCCGGTGACCCCGGCCAGCCGAAGACGAAGCTGGGCCGGGTCGACGGTTCCGAGGCAGGCGCGGAGCGGCGGCTGGTGCGGGACGGGATGCAGGTCTTGGCCCATGGGGCGTTGGTCTGTCCCCAGTGCGCGCTGCCGCTGGCGCTCGGAGGGCGGCTGTCCGCCGGGCGGCGGCTCCGGTGCGGGTTCTGCGACCACGCGGCCCCGGCGCGCGAGTTCGTAGCCGAGGACGTCTACGACACGCTCGCCAACGAGGTCTACCTGATCGCGCGCGTCGCCTGAGAGGTCCTAGACTGCGAGGTAGATGACGAGCGCCGGGATCGTCGAGATCCAGATGCCCCAGATGGGCGAATCGGTGACCGAGGGCACCGTGCTCGAATGGCACAAGCAGGAGGGGGAGTTCGTCGAGGAGGGCGAGACCGTGGTCGAGGTCTCGACCGACAAGGTCGACGCCGAGGTCCCCGCCCCGGCGAGCGGCACGCTCACGAAGATCCTCAAGGGCGAGGACGAGACGATCGAGGTCGGCGGGGTGCTCGCAGAGCTCGACCCGAGCGCCAAGCCATCGGGCGACGGCGCCAGCGCGGAAGCTCCTGCTGATGTTCGCGAGGCTTCCGGCGGAGTGGTGATGCCCGAGGCTTCCGGCGGAGTTATTCAGATAGCCATGCCCGAAATGGGCGAGTCGGTGACCGAGGGGACGATCCTCGAATGGCACAAGCAGGAGGGCGAGTTCGTCGAGGAGGGCGAGACGGTGGTCGAGGTCTCGACCGACAAGGTCGACGCCGAGGTCCCCGCCCCGGCGAGCGGCACGCTCACCAAGATCCGAGCCCAGGTCGACGAGACCGTGAAGGTTGGGCAGGTGCTGGCGGAGATGAGCGCCAGTGCCGCGCCTGAAGGTGGAGTCGGTGGCGCTAGCGACGGAGTCGCGGTGCAAGCGGCTGAACCTGCCGCCCCGGCGGCGCCCAAACCCGCCGGAAACGTAGCCGAAGGCGAGGCTTCCGGCGGAGTGGTTCCCGGCGGAGTGGTTCCCGGCGGAGTTGTTGTCACCCCCGTGGCCCGCCGGATCGCGGCCGCCAGCGGGATCGACCTGAGCGCCGTCAAGGGCTCGGGGCCGGGCGGCAAGGTCACCAAGGCGGACGTCCTGGCCGCGGCTGATGGGAAGGGTCAGGCGCCAGCGGTGACCCCGGCCCCAGGGGCGGGAGAGGTCAAGCCTCTGCGCGGTCCGGCGGGGATGCTGGCGCAGGCGATGAACGAGAGCCGCTCGATGCCGACGGCGACCTCGTTCCGGACGCTTCCGGTGGACGTCCTCGACGCCAAGCGGAAAGCCCTGAACGGCGTGCTCAAGGAGCGCGGCATGAAGGTCTCGTTCACTCACCTGGTCGCCTGGGCGATCGTCAAGGCGGCGCTCGAGTGGCGGGTGATGGCGCGCGTCTACGAGGAGCGCGAGGGCAAGCCGCAGGTGGTCGAGCCGGGCGGGGTCAACCTGGGGATCGCCGTCGACGTGGAGCGCAAGGGGTCGCGAAGCCTGATGGTGCCCTGCATAAAGGGGGCCGACCAGCTCGACTTCGCCTCCTTCCACACCTATTACGAGGAGCTGATCACCAAGACGCGCGAGAACAAGCTGACGGCGGACGACTTCCAGGGAACCAACGTCACCCTCACGAATCCCGGCGGGCTCGGCACGATCGCGTCGGTTCCACGCCTGTTGAAGGGCCAGGGAACGATCGTCGCCACCGGCTCGATCGCCTACCCGGTCGAGTGGGCCCACGCTCCGGCGGACCGGATCAAGGAGCTTGGGATCTCGAAGGTGATGACGATGACGTCCACCTACGACCACCGCATCATCCAAGGGGCGGAGTCGGGCTCGTTCCTGCGCGGCATCGACCAGCTGCTCCAGGGCGAGGACGCCTTCTATGAGTCGGTCGCCGAGGCGCTCGAGATCCCCCCCACCGTGACCGCCAACGCATACCCGGCCTCGGCCTCGGCGCCGCCGCTGGCGACGGGCGGCGTGCCCGCCGCGCCCGCGGCCCCGGCACCGCCCGACAGCGAGCTGCTCCAGGCGGTGCAGGCCGCAACCTCGCTGCTCAAGGCCTATCGCACCCACGGGCACCTGGCGGCCCGCCTGGACCCGCTCGGCTCCGAGCCGAAGGGCGATCCCGCCATCGAGCCGGAGAACCTCAACCTGACCCCGGAGCTGATGGCGAAGATCCCCGCCTCGATACTGCGCTGCGGGGTCGAGGGCGAGACGCTGCTCGATGTCCTGCCACGGATGCGCGAGGCCTATTGCGGCACGATCGCCTACCAGATCGAGCACCTCTCCTCGCACCAGCAGCGCATGTGGCTGCGGGAGATGATCGAAACGGGGGCGCATCGCACCCCGCTTGGGGTGGACGAGAAGCGCGCCCTGCTCTCCCGGCTGGCGCAGGTGTTCCAGTTCGAGCGCTTTCTTCAGAAGGCCTATCTGGGCCAGAAGCTGTTCTCGATCGAGGGCCTGGACGCCGTGGTCCCGATGATCGACGAGCTGGTCACGCTGGGAAGGCGAGCCGGCGGGGATGAGGTGGTGATCGGGATGGCGCACAGGGGCCGGCTCAGCGTTCTGGCCCACAACCTGGGCCGCTCCGTGGAGTCGATCCTGGCCGAGTTCGAGGGGGCGAAGGCGCTCGAGCAGGTAAAGGCGATCGCGGCGATTCCCCATGCCGGGACTGGCGACGTCAAGTACCACTACGGCGCCGAGGGGCTGTTCACCACCCGCGACGGCGAGGAGACACGGGTGCGCCTGTATCCGAACCCCAGCCATCTCGAGTTCGTGGACCCGGTCGTGACCGGCGGGGCGCGCGCCGCGCAGACTTCGCGCACCGGACCCCGCCTGGACCACAAGCCGGCCCTGGCGGTGCCGCTGCTGCTTCACGGCGACGCTGCCTTCCCGGGCCAGGGAGTCGTCGCCGAGACGCTCAACCTCCAGTCGCTCGCCGGCTACTCGACGGGCGGCACCGTCCACATCATCACCGACAACCAGGTGGGCTTCACCACCGATCCCGAGGACGCGCGGTCCACCCCCTACGCCAGCGATCTGGCCAAGGGCTTCAACGTGCCGATCATCCACGTCAACGCTGACGACGTCGAGGCCTGCATCGCGGCGATCCGCCTGTCGATGGCCTACCGCGAGCGCTGGAGCCGCGACGTGGTCATCGACCTGATCGGCTATCGCCGCTACGGCCACAACGAAACCGACGAGCCCGCCTACACCCAACCGGTCCTGGCCGCCCGGATCAAGAGCCACCCGCCGGTGTCCGAGATCTACGCCGAGAAGCTGGTGAAGGAAGGCGTCGTCACCGCGGAGGACGTCGAGGCGGAGGGCAAGGAGCACCGCGATGAGCTGGGGGGAATCCACAAGGAGCTGAAGCGCCGCATGGAGTCGGGCCAGTACGAGGACCCGACGTCCACCCAGATTGGAACGGGCGAGCTCGACCGCACCAAGAGCCCCGAGGTCGAAACCGCCGTCTCCGAGGACCGGCTGCGGTCGCTGAACGAGGAGCTGCTCCGGGTCCCCGAGAGCTTCACGATCCACCGCAAGCTTCGCAAGCCGCTGATGCGCCGGGTCGAGTTGCTCGACGAGGGGCCGATCGAGTACGGGCACGCTGAGGCGCTCGCGTTCGCCACGCTCTTGACCGAGGGCACTCACATTCGCCTCACGGGTCAGGACACCGAACGCGGCACCTTCTCGCACCGTCACCTGGCCCTCTACGACGAGAAGACGGGCCTCAAGTACGTGCCGATCCAGAACCTCACCGGCGCGCTGGCGCCGTTCGAGCTCCACAACAGTCCGCTGTCGGAAGCCGGATGCCTGGGCTTCGAGTACGGCTACTCGGCGGCCTCGCCGCCCAGCCTGGTGCTCTGGGAGGCGCAGTTCGGCGACTTCGGCAACGCCGCGCAGGTGATCATCGACAGCTTCATCGCCTCCGGCGAGGCCAAGTGGGGCCAGACGACGCGGCTGACCCTGCTGCTGCCCCACGGGTATGAGGGCTCGGGGCCCGAGCACTCGAGCGCCCGGATCGAGCGCTTCATCGCGCTCGCGGCGGAGGGCAACATCCGGCTGGCCAACCCCACCACCGCCGCCCAGTACTTCCACCTCCTGCGCCGCCAGGCCCGGATCCGCAAGGCGCGGCCGCTGGTGGTGTTCACGCCCAAGGGCCTGCTGCGACACAAGGGGGCGGCGTCGCGGCTCGCCGACCTGACCTCGGGGGCGTTCCAGTTCGTGCTCGAGGACCCGCGCGCCACCGAGCGCAAGGATCGGATCGAGCGCCTGGTGCTGTGCAGCGGCAAGATCTACTACGACATGGACGGCCACGAGCGGCGCGAGGACGCCGCTTCGGTGGCGATCGCCCGCGTCGAGCTGCTCTACCCCTTCGCCAAGGACCAGATCCGCGAGCTGATCGCCAGCTATCCGAATCTGAAGGAGATCGTCTGGGCCCAGGAGGAGCCGCAGAACATGGGCGCCTGGAAGGTGATGACCCGGCGCATGCCGGAGCTGGTGCCCGAGCAGGTGGAGTTCCGCTACGTCGGCCGGCCCCAGCGCGCCAGCCCCAGCGAGGGCTACCCCGCCGCCCACCGCTCCGAGCAGGAGCGGATCGTGCTGACGGCGCTGACCTGAAACTCCGCTCAGCCGGGCCCCGGCCAGAGCGAAATACTGCGGAGGCGACTAGCCCGGGCGGGGCCAGAACCAGTCGTCGAATGGGCGGGTACTGCGGCGGCGCAGGCGGCGGCGCTGGAACCAGGCCAACTCCTCGCCCCCTAGCGGTGACTGCGGCGCCGCGCTGCGGCAGGCGATCCCGGCGGCGCCTCCATGGAAGGCGGCTTGGCCGATCGGCTGGCACTTCTTCCAGCCGATGCGCCGGCGGGCTCCGTCCCGCGGATAGCTCTGGGGCAGCCCCACCGCGGCGCACCCGCGGTCGGTGACGACGTCCACATAGCGGTCCGCCGGGACGGAGGCGGTGACGAGCACCGGCGCGGTTCGTGGATCGAGGTCCTCCGGCCCGAACGGATGTCCCTCGAGCTTCCCGAGGACGTTCGCGCGGGCGACCGGCACCGAAGCGCACAGGTACACCACCGGGAAAGACTCGGGAGGGTTCCAGCGCCCGCCGCGGGCACCGGCGTAGCGACCGTCGAGGGGGTCTGTCCAGCCGGGATCGGCGACGCGCAGGTACGCGCCCCCGCGCCGGATCGTCCTCATGTCACGCGCCGCTGGCCCAGTCGAAGGCGGCGCGGACCCGCTCCAGCAGCTCGAGGTGGCGGTCGCTCTCGATCATCTGGAGCATCGTCAGCCCCGCGTAGGCGGGGGCAGGACGGCGGGCGATGCCCGGCAGGCGCTCGGCCTTCAGCTGATGCGAGAGGAGGTCGGCGGTCGCAGCGATGGCCGCCGCCTTCTCCTGGCGGTCACCCGGAACGCCTCGGGCCCGCCACTGGTCGACGGCCTGCCTCGTGACCCCGAACAGGCGGCCGAGCTCGGTCTTGGTGAGGCCGAACGTCGCCTGGATCTCGTCGAGCAGGCTCGGGACAGGGGGCGCTGCAACGGCCATGCCAAAATGTTAGCGCAAGCTGTACGCAAGCGCAAGGGATTCGCAAGCAGTAGCACCACCCCTCGCCGGCTGCACCGCCGCGGGCTGCTGCTCGCCGCCACGCCGGCTCACACGGCGCCGCTCCGCCGTGGGACCGGTTAGGAGGCCGGCGCCAGCGCCGCGCGATGGATGACCGCGACCGTGAGCCGCTCGCCGCACCCCGGACACGCGCGAAGTTGTGCCCAGGAGCGAGACTCGTGACCCGCGGAGCATCGGTAATGGCGCTCGAACCCGACCAGCCGCCGCGCCTCGCGCTGGTGCGACTCGAACGGCAGCTGCCGCGTGGATGTCGTTGGTGTGGCTCTCATGCGACAAGTTTCGCGCTCGCCGCCGCCCCCGCCTATGGACCCATGTCCAATCTTGGCCGGATCCGCTTGTACGCGGGGTCGATATCCGCCACGACCGGCGCATACGATCCCCAGGTGCACGTGGCGATCGCCAGCTGCACTGCGCTGCCGCCGCAGTTCACCGACGATCTGCGGATCGGCGAGGCGCTCGCCGAGCGCGGGGTGAGCGCCACGCGGATTCCCTGGGATGACCCGAGCACCACGTGGAGCGCCTTCGACGCGGTGGTGATCCGCTCGACCTGGGACTACGCCAGCCGCCGCGAGGAGTTCCTGCGTTGGTGCGACTGGGTCGGCCCCTCGCTGCACAACTGTGCCGACCTGGTCCGCTGGAACTCCGACAAGCGCTACCTCGCCGACCTCGCGGCCGTGGGGATCCCCGCGGTCGAAACCGAGTTCTTCGCTCCTGGCGAGGAGATCTCCCTCGCCGGCGAGGTGGTCGTCAAGCCCACCGTTTCAGCCGGGGGCCGAGACTCAGGTCGCTTCGGGGTCGCCGCCCACGATCTCGCCGGCGGGCTGATCAGCCAGATCCATACCAGCGGCCGCACGGCAATGGTGCAGCCGTACCACCCCAGCGTCGACTCGGTCGGCGAGACAGCGGTGCTTTGCATCGACGGTGAGCCGGCGCACGCGCTGCGAAAGCGCGCCGTCCTGCGGCCCGACGAGGTCGCTCCGGTGCGCGATGACGCGCTCGGCGCAGCAGAGGTCATGTACGACCCCGGCCTGGTGACGGTCGACGTGGCCGATGAGGACGAGCTCCACCTCGCGGCGCAGGTGGTCGCCGAGGTCAGACGACGCTTCGACTATCTGCCGCTCTACGCCAGGGTCGACATGATCCGCGACCGCGGCGGCGCCCCGATCGTGCTCGAGCTCGAGGCGGTCGAGCCGAACTTCTACCTCGACCAGGTGCCGGCGACGACCGCGATCGTCGCCGAGGCAATCGTCAACCGCCTGCCCGGCGGTTGATCGCCGACCAGATGGAGACCCTGCGACGCTCGGTTCCCGGTCCGCTGTGGCCCTGGGTGAAGCGGGTGAGCTGGCTGGAGCTGGCGGTCTTCGCGGCTCTGATCGTCGTCTGGCTGGCGCCCGGCCTGGACCACGCGACGTTCATCTTCGGCCTCACGCACGGGATCGGGTACATCGTGCTCTGCATCCTGATCTGGATCGCCATCCTGCGGCACGAGGCGCCCTACACCCTGCTCGCCGCCACGCTGACCCCGGTCGGCCCCCTGGGCAGCGTGATCGCGATCGAGGTCATCGAGCGAAAGCGCCGCGCTTAGCTGGTCGCCGATGGTCGAGTTATCGACGCCATAGACGTCGCAGCTCGACCATCGAGAATGGACAAAGGCGGGGGACGCTTTGCAGCGATCTGGACATGGCGGGGCGGGGCTGTGGGAGGCAGGGGGTCCACACAGCCCGCGCCCACGCCTGCGCGTCGGTAGCCAGGGAGGGATGCCGACGCGATCGCCCCCGGAGGCGGGACTGGCCGGGGACGAGCTCTACAAATGTTGCCCGCTCTATATAAGAATGCCTGATTCGTGGGTCAATGTGCATTTTGATGCATCCGGGCGCCCAAAGTCAATAGAAAAAATGATGAGTTTGCAGGTAGACCACGCACGGATGCCCCGCGAAGTGCTCAGCGAAGCTCGCGCAATACGCGTTGCAGGATGCCGCCGTTGCGGTAGTAGCCGACCTCGTTCGGGGTGTCGAGCCGCACGCGGGCCTCGAACTCCACCGGATCCGCACCGCTCCGCGCGGCCCTGACGCGCACCTTGCGCGCCTCGGCGCCCGCGCCCGCGAGCGCCTCGTCGACGCCGTCGATGTCGATCACCTCCTCCCCCGTCAGGCCCAGCGACTCGGCGGACTCCGACTCCGGGAACTGAAGCGGCAGGACTCCCATTCCGATCAGGTTCGAGCGGTGAATGCGCTCATAGCTCTCCGCGATCACCGCCCGAACGCCCAACAGCGCGGTGCCCTTCGCCGCCCAGTCGCGCGATGAGCCGGATCCGTACTCCTTGCCCGCCAGCACCACCAGCTGCACGCCCTCGCCGGCGTAGCGCATCGCCGCCTCGTAGATCGTGGTCTCCTCGCCATCCGGGAAGTGGCGAGTGAAGCCCCCCTCGCGCTCGACCAGCCGGTTGCGCAGCCGCACGTTGGCGAAGGTGCCGCGAATCATCACCTCGTGGTTGCCGCGGCGCGAGCCGTAGGAGTTGAAGTCCCGCACCTCCGTGCCCTGGTCGAGCAGCCATTTGCCGGCGGGACTGTCCTTCTTGATCGCCCCCGCCGGCGAGATGTGGTCGGTGGTCACACTGTCCCCCAGCACCGCGAGCACGCGAGTGCCCTCGATCGGCTCGAGTGGCTGCGGCTCGGGGGCGATGCCCTCGAAGAACGGCGGCCTGCGGATGTAGGTCGAGCTCGTCCACTCGTACCGGTCGCCCTCGGGGATCTCGAGCGAGCTCCAGCGATCGTCGCCGGTGAACACGTCGGCATAGCTCTTGGTGAACATGTCGGAGCGGATGGCGCTCTCCAGCGTCCGTTTGATCTCCTCGGTCTGCGGCCAGATCTCGCGCAGATACACCGGCTCTCCATCGGAGCCCTCGCCGAGCGGCTCGGTGAGCAGGTCGACGTCCATCCGGCCCGCCAGCGCGTAAGCGACGCAAAGGGGCGGCGAGGCGAGGTAGTTGGCCCTCACGTCCGGGTTGATTCGAGCCTCGAAGTTGCGGTTGCCCGACAGCACCGCGCACACCACCAGGCCCCTGTCCTCGACCGCGGCTGAGATCTCGGCGGGCAATGGGCCCGAGTTGCCGATGCAGGTGGTGCAGCCGTAGCCGACCAGGTTGAACCTGAGCCTGTCCAGGTACTCGCTCAGCCCCGCTCGCTCCAGGTAGTCCGTGACCACGGTGGAGCCCGGCGCCAGCGAGGTCTTCACCCACGGCTTGACGTCCAGCCCCCGCTCCACCGCCTTGCGCGCCAAGAGGCCGGCGGCGAGCATCACCGAGGGGTTGGAGGTGTTCGTGCAACTGGTGATCGCCGCGATCACCACCCGACCGTGATCCAGCTCGAGCTCGGTCCCGTCCTCGAGCGTGACCGCAACCGGGTTGGACTTTCGCTCCGCGGTCGCCGTTCCAGCCGTTGCCCGGCGGGGCTTGCCACGCTCGTCGTTGTGGTCGTCGCCGGGCGGATCGGAGGCCGGGAAGGAGTCGGCGACGGCCGTGTCATGGTGATTGCCGAGCTCCTCGACGGCGTCGGGGCTGAACTCGCGCAGCGCCTCGATGAACGCCCCCTTCGCCTCCGCGAGCGCGATCCGGTCCTGCGGGCGCTTCGGGCCCGCGATGCTCGGCTCGACCTCGCCCAGGTCGAGCTCGAGCGTCTCGGAGAAAATCGGCTCCTCCGAGCCTTCGGCGTGGAAGAGGCCCTGCTGACGGGCGTAGGCGTCGACCAGCTCGATCAGCTCGGTGGGCCGGCCCGTGAACTCGAGGTAGCGCAGCGTCTCGGAGTCCACCGGGAAGATCGCGCAGGTCGAGCCGAACTCCGGCGACATGTTGCCGATCGTCGCCCGGTCGGCCAGCCCGAGCGTGTGCAACCCCGGCCCGAAGAACTCCACGAACTTGCCCACCACACCTCGCTCCCGGAGCATCTCGGTGACGGTCAGCACCAGGTCGGTGGCGGTCGCGCCCTCGGAGAGCTCACCGCCGAGCCTGAAGCCGACGACCTGCGGGAGCAGCATGGAGATCGGCTGGCCGAGCATCGCCGCCTCGGCCTCGATTCCGCCCACGCCCCAGCCCAGCACACCCAGCCCGTTGATCATCGTCGTGTGGGAGTCGGTGCCGACCAGCGTGTCGGGATAGGCGCTCTCGCCCTGGACGAAGACCACCTGGCCGAGGTACTCGAGGTTCACCTGGTGGCAGATCCCGGTGGCCGGCGGGACCACGCGCAGGTTGTCGAACGCCTGTTGCCCCCAGCGCAGGAACGCGTATCGCTCGCCGTTTCGCTGGTAGTCGCGGTCGGCGTTGATGTCGAAGGCCCGCGCGTTCCCGAAGGCGTCGACCTGGACCGAGTGGTCGATGACCAGGTCGACCGGGACCAGCGGGTCGATCCTCTGCGCATCGCCGCCCAGCTCCTCCATTGCGTCGCGCATCGCCGCCAGGTCGACCAGCGCCGGCACGCCGGTGAAGTCCTGCATCAGCACCCGCGCGGGCTGGAAGGGGATCTCGGTGCTGGGCTCGGCGGTCGCATCCCAGGTGGCGATCGCCTCGACGTTCGAGCGCGTCACCGACTCGCCGTCCTCGAGGCGCAGCGCGTTCTCCAGCAGCACCTTCAGCGAGTACGGAAGGCGGGCGACGTCGTAGGTGGCCTGGAGCGCGTCGAGCCTGAAGATCTCGTACTCGCGGCCCGACACCTGGAGGGTGTCGCGGGCGCCGAAGCTGTCCTTGCTCACGCTGTCACCTCTGGAGCTATCGCTTGTTCGCCTGTCCCTCCGCTACCTCGTCCGCGGCCTTCTTGCGGTCCCGCCCGTGACCGCGCGCATCGCCACCCGCGGGCTGGCGAGCCCGAGGTGGGCGAGCGCCCGCTGGCGCAGCGGGGCGACCGCGACCTCCATCTTGTCGCGCTCGATCGCCCTCACCACCCCGGCGGCGACCTGCTGGGGAGTCGAGGTGCCCAGCCCGGGCGGGGGCTTGGCCCCCGAGTCGGCGAACATGCCGGCCTCGCGGATGAACCCCGGGGCGACGATCGAGACGCCCACCCCGGTGCGGGCAAGGTCGGCGCGCAGGCTGAGCGCGAACCCGCGAAGCCCGAACTTGGTCCCGCAGTAGAGCGCCGAGCGCGGGCTGGGGGCCTTGCCGGCCAGGGAGGAGACGAACACGAAGTGCCCGACGCCCCGCTCCCTCATCCCCGGCGCCAGCTCGCGGGCGAGCATGATCGGCGCCTCGAAGTTGACCCGCAGCGCCCGCTTGACCTCTTCCGGCGAGAAGCCCTCGAGCATTCCCGTGGCCGGCAGGGCGGCGTTGGCCACCAGGCAGTCGACCTCGCCGGCATCCGCGGCCAGCCGCTCCGCGGCGCCCTCTTCGGCAAGGTCGGCGGGGGCGATGTCGTGCTCGCCCGGCAGCGCCTCTGCCAGCTCGCGCAGGGCCTCCGGTTTGCGCGCGCTGAGCACCAGTGCGGCCCCTCGTTCGGCCAGAGCGCGGGCGATCGCCTGCCCGAGACCACCGGTGGCCCCGGTGAGGAGCGCCCTCTTGCCGGTGAGCTCCACGGCAGGAAGCTAACGGATACGCTCCGCCGGTGAAGCTGTACGTCTGCTGGGGCACCTTCCAGACGATCCGCCCGGGTGGCCACCCGTGCCACAACGCGTATCAGGCGCTGAGGATGGCCGGCCACGACCCAGAGGTGGTCAAGGTCCGAGGGCTCGGCATCGGACCGCGCTTCATGCACCTGATGACCCAGGGGCGCAAGGAGGTCGAGGAGCTGACCGGGCAGCGCGCGGTGCCGGTGCTGGTCACCGACGGCGGTGAGGCGATCGCCGACTCGCACCGAATCGTGGACTGGGCCGAGCGCAACCCCGCGCCGTCAGGCAGCCGGCCGATCGCCCGGCTGGCCCCGCCCAGCAGAATGCCGATCCGCACACGTACGTGAGCAGGTCTTTGCAGATATCTGACGAATCCTGTAAGGTGCCGCGCGATCGATAGCCGGTAAGCCGAGTCCCTGCCCGACCGTCGGGCGGGGAGCGGGGGAAACCAACGTATTGGGGCGAACCCACCTGGTGGGGGCGCAGGCTCCTTTAGCGCCAGCCCGACAGCTAACCCCGTAGGCCGACGAAGGAGACTGGTTCGTGCCTACCCTACGACAACGCTCGCTCTCACACGAAGCTCAAGGCGACGCTCGCCCTCGCGGCGGCGGCGCTCGCGATGCTCCCGGTCGCTCTCGCGCAGGCGGGCGATGGCGGCACGGGCACCTCGAACTCGCACGCGCGACCCGGCAAGGCCAGGCTCGTAAACGGAAGGGCGATCCCGCCGTCGAACGCCCCCGCGCGCGTGGTCGGCGTGATTCGCGCCGCTAACAGGATCGCCAAGGGGAAGGGCTACTGCTACGGCGGCGGCCATGGCCGCTTCAAGTCGAAGTGCTACGACTGCTCGGGCTCGGTCAGCTACGCCCTGCACGGCGGCCGCTTCGTCCGCCGCCCGATGGCCTCCGGCGATCTGATGCATTGGGGCCGCGGGCGCAAGGGCAAGTGGATCACGGTCTTCTCGAACCCGGGTCATGCCTACATGACGGTCGCCGGGCTGCGATTCGACACCTCGATGACTCCGGGCGCGGGCCCCGGCTGGAGCAAGCAGAAGCGCTCGGGCTCGGGCTACCGCAAACGTCACAAGGGCCGCTTCTAAATCGGCTTCGTCACATAGAGCCGCCTCCACAACCTCGGGCGGCTCGTTTTCGGGATAAGCGCGAAAGCCCCGGCCAGCGGCCGGGGCTTTCGGCTGGCCAACGGCGGCTCGGCCCCTTCGGCGTCTACCTGGCCCACCGCCTCACCCGCGAGGAGGATGCCCACGGGAGCCCGCGGCGGGGTGGCCGCCGAGACGGCCGCCGTGCGCTAGCGGAGCACCAGCGCGTGCTCGGGGTGCCATCCGAGCCTGACGCGATGGCCGATCTCCCAACGGTCGTCGGCCAGCGAGCGGGCGGTGTTCTGCTCCAGCGCGACCACGCGCACGTCGGGCGCCAACTGGACGATCACCTGGGTCGTCGTGCCGAGGTAGATCCGTTCCACGATCTCGCCCTCCACCGAGACCATGCCGTCCTCGAGGTCGTCCAGGAAGATCTTCTCCGGGCGCACCGAGCAGTAAACCGAGGCCCCCTGCTCGCAGCCATCGGGTAGAGGCGAGGCGAGCAGCTGGCCGGTCTGCAGGCGCACGCCCTCGCCCTCCACTGTGGCCGGAAGCAGGTTGGAGACGCCGATGAACCCGGCGACGAACGTCTTCTGGGGACTCTCGTAGATCTCCTCGGGCGGGCCACACTGCTGCACGACCCCGCCGTCCATGACCGCGATCCGGTCGGACATCGCCAGCGCCTCCTCCTGGTCATGGGTGACGTAGAGGAAGGTGATCCCGACTTCGCGCTGGATCTCCTTCAGCTCGACCTGCATCTGCTTGCGCAGCTTCAGGTCGAGCGCTCCGAGCGGCTCGTCGAGCAGCAGCACCGCCGGGCGGTTGACGAGCGCACGGGCGAGCGCCACGCGCTGCATCTGCCCGCCCGAGAGCTGGCGCGGCTTGGCGCGCTCCCGGCCGGTGAGCTGGACGAGCTCGAGTGCCTCCGCCACGCGGCTGCGGATCTCGTCGCCGGCCACCTTGCGGCGCTTCAGTCCGAAGGCGACGTTCCCTTCCACGTCGAGGTGCTCGAACAGGGCGTAGCTCTGGAACACCGTGTTGACGTTCCGCGAGTACGGGGGGACGTCATCCACCGGCTCGCCCTCCAGGTAGACGCTTCCCTCGGTCGGCTGCTCGAATCCGGCGACCATGCGCAGCGTGGTCGTCTTCCCGCACCCGGACGGCCCGAGCAGCGAGAAGAACTCGCCGCGCCGGATCGACAGGCTGAGGTCGTCGACCGCGATGGTGGAGCCGAAGCGCTTCGTCACGCCCTCGAAGCGGATCGCCTCCCGGCCGGCACCATCGCCGCGGTCCGCGGCGAGAGCGGTCGTGTCGGTGGTCGTGTGGTTCGCGGTCATGCGGCCTCTCTTCCGATCAGCACATTCTCCTCCTCGTGCCGCCCCAGCAGGCGCGGCAGTGCCACGGCCAACGCAACGATCAGGAACGAGATCACCAGCATCAGGGTCCCGATCGCATTGATCGTAGGGCTGACCCCGAAGCGAATCGACGAGTAGATCTGGACCGGCAGCGGCGTCGGGGACTCGCCGGTGGTGAAGAACGCGATCACGAAGTCGTCGAAGCTGAGCGCGAAGATCAGCAGCGCCGAGGCGATGATCGCCGGCCACAGCGCGGGCAGCACGACCAGGCGGACCGTCTGCATGCGGGTGGCGCCGAGATCCAGCGCCGCCTCCTCCACCTCGCGGTTCAACGCCGACAGCCGCGCTCGCACGATCACGGTCACGAACGAGATCGAGAAGGTGATCTCGGCGATCATGATCGTGAGCAGCGAGAGGTCCATGCCGATCTGGGTGAACAGCAGCAGCGCGGAGACCCCGGCGACGATCTCCGGAGTGACGAGCGGGACCAGCATGAGGACGTTGCTGGCCTGCTGCGGCCCGCGACCGGGCGCGAACGAGCGCGAAGGCGAGGGTGGTGCCAAGCACGGTGCCGACGATCATCGTCACCACCCCGATCTCGATGCTGGCGATCAGCGACTCGCGCAGGTGCACGCTGCTGAAGAACTCGTCGTACCACTGCAGGCTGAAGCCCGAGAAGTTCTGCAGCGAGGGGGTGGAGTTGAACGAGAACAGCGCCACGATCGCCAGCGGCGCGAAGCTGAAGAACACGAACACGAGAAGAACGCGCGCAGGAAGCGGGGGCGGTCGAAGTCACGCCGGCGCCGGCGCCCGGCGCGTCGCCGGACCAGCGGCAGCTCTCGCAGCCCGACCCCTGAGCGCTCATGCCAGTGTGTCTCTCCCGGGATGCCCTGCGCCGCGGAGCGCACGTAGATCAGCATCCAGATCAGCAGGAAGGCCATCATCACGATCGTGAGCGCGGCTCCGAAGGGCCAGTTCTGGGCCTCGAGGAACTGCTGCTGGATCAGGTTCCCGACCATGTACGTGTCCGGGCCGCCGAGCAGCTGGGCGGAGATGAAGTCACCGACCGCGGGAAGGAAGACCAGCACGCAACCGGCTGCCACCCCCTGGAAGGCCGCCGGCCAGGTGACGTGCCAGAAGGTCTGCCAGCGGCTCCCGTAGAGGTCCTTGCCGGCCTCGATCAGGGAGGGGTCCATGCGGTCGAGTGCCGCGTACAGCGGCAGGATCATGAACGCGAGGTAGCCATAGACCAGGCCGCCGATCACGGCCCACGAGGTGTTGACGAAGCGGACCCCGTTCTCGGTGATGCCGACGTCGGTGAGGATCCCGTTCACCAAGTCCCTCGTCGGAGAGGATCGCCACCCAGGCGTAGGTGCGAACCAGGTAGTTGACCAGGAACGGCAGCACCACGACCGCGATCAACACCGTCTTCCAGCGACCGCCGAAGCGGGCGATGTAGTAGGCGATCGGGTAGCCGATCAGCAGGCAGATGACCACGGTCGCGAGCGCGTAGCCGACCGAGCGCAGCAGCACGGGCGCGAACAGCGGGTCGAACACGTCGGCGAAGTTCTCCGGGTGCCAGCCGTAGACCGCCTGGTACACGGGGTCCGTCGTCCCCAGGGAGACCGCCAGGACGATGCCCAGCGGGACCGCGAAGAGCAGCAGCAGCCACAGCCCCGCCGGGACCAGCATCCAGTGCGCGAAGCGGTTCTCAGACATCAGACAACAGCGCCAGGTCAACTGGCCTTGACCTCGAGGAAGGTGTTGGTCCAAAGCTCGCGGTCGTCCTGGGGGAGGTTGGCGAACTGCTCGCCGCCCTCGAGATCGTCGACGGTGACGACGATGTTCGGGTCGCCCTTGGCGAGCTTCTCGAACGTCTCGTCCTGGCCGTGGTTGGGCATCGGGTAGCCGTTCCAGCTGACGTTCTTCGCCGCGTTCTTCGGGTCGAGCATGAAGTCGATGAACAGGAGCGCCGTGCCCGGGTGCTCGGAGTTGACCGGGATCACGAACGCGTCGCTGCCGACCGGAAACCCGTCCTGGGAGATCTTCTGGAACTGGTAGGCGTCGGGGTCGTCGACCCGGTAACGAATGTTGACGATGTCGCCGTTCCACAGGTGCTGGATCCAGGCGTTGCCGCTCGACATGGTCGTGATCGTGTCCACCGAGAAGCCGCGCAGAAGCGGCTTCAGGTCCACCAGCCAGTCCTTGGTCGCGTCCAGCTCCGACTCCACGACCGTGTTCATGTCGTAACCGTTTCGCAGGTTGCCCGCGGCAAGCGCCTCCTGATAGTCGTCGAGCACGTAGATCCGCCCCGCTGCCTCCTCGTTGCCGAGGTCGTCCCAAGAGCCGGTCATGTTGTCCAGGATGTCCGCCCGGTAGCCGATCCCGGTGATGTAGAGCGAGTACGGGCACCGAGTGCGCCGAGGCGGGGTCGTACCAGGGATCGTCGAAATAGCCGTAGATGTTGTCGAGGTTCTCGAGCTTGTCGCGCGGAATCCGCAGCAACTGCTCCTGCTGGATCGAGCCGCTGCACGTACTCGGCGGTGGGGAACATCACGTCGTAGGCGTTGCCCGCCCTCAGCTTCGCCAGCATCCCCTCCATCGAGTCGAAGTACGACTCGATCACGCGCACGTCGTAGCGCTTCTCGAACTCCTTGACGAGCGCCGGGTTGATGTACTGGGAGTAGTTGAAGTAGTAGAGGTCGCCGTCCACCTTCGGCTCGATCACCCGGTTGACGTCCCCCCGGATGCCGGGCCCGATCCCGCAGCCCGCGAGGGCGGCGGCCAGTGCCAGCCCAGCGCCTGCCTGAAGCAGCTCGCGACGTCGCATTGTCCAGGTCTCCGGGGCCCAGATCTCTCTGGGGGGAGCGTGGATCTCTCGCCGCTCGCTCACGTCGTTCCGCCTCCGGGGGCGACCGCGAGGGCCTCGCGATCGAGCGGCGGCAGCTCGCAGCCGAGCAGCCGCTCCGCGGTGCTGATGGCCAGCTCGCGCATCCGCTCCGGCAGAACCGCCGGGTCGCCGAGAGTCGCCTGCACCGCGAGCCCATCCAGGAGCGAGGCGACGATCGCGGCCGCGTCGTCCGCGTCGACGCCGGCGAACTCGCCCAGGTGCTGGCCGGCGCGAATGACCCCGGCGATCTGGTCGCGCCAGCGATCGTCGAGCCGCTGGCGGGCAACGGCCGCGCCCTGATCCTGTAGGGCCCTGCCCCAGAGCTCCATCCACAGCCGGCAGTCGTACTCGGCGGCCCAGGCCTCGAGCAGCACGCGGAGCCGGTCGCGAGGCCGCTCCAGGGTGGCGAGTCGCTCGCTTACGGCGCCGTAGAAGCGGTCCTCGTCGAAGGTGAGCGCGTTGGTGAGCAGATCGTCCTTCGACCCGAACCAATAGAGCACCGCCGGCGGGCTGGTCCCGGCTCGCTCGGCGACATCGGCGATCCGGGTCGACGCGAGTCCGCGCTCGCCGATCACCTCAGCAGCGCAGCCAGGATCTGCGGCTTGCGGATGTCGTCGATCTGCGGGCGCGGACTCAACGGTGCCGGCCGATCCTCTCTCTCCTCACTGGGCTACCGTAAATTGAACCACCGTTCAAGTTACACCCCCGGCTTGGCCGGGACAAGCGCCGGGACGTCCAACGCTCGCCCCCGTGATGCTGCGAGACGTACACGCCCGCGTGCAGTGGAGCGGCGGCCGCTCGACCCCGAGCTGCGGCGCCAGGCGCTCGGCGACCAGCGCACGCGCCGCCTCGACATCCATCGCCGGGTCGGCGATCAGCGCCCTGACCCCGGCTCCGTCGAGCAGGGCCATGGCGAGGTCCGCGACGGCGCCGACGTCGACGTCGGAGCGGAACTCGCCGCTTTCGATCCCGGCCCGGATCAGTGCCGCCATCCACCTGCGGTAGCGCTCGTACAGCCGGGCCGCGACCGGGCGCAGGTCCGGCTCGCGCACGGCGCGCAGCCACAGCTCCACCCAGAGCACCCAGTCGCGGTGCGGGCGGCCCGGCTCCGGCAGGCACTCGCGGATCGCCCGAGCCAGGCCGGCGGTGGCCGACTCAGCCTCGCCGTCCCCCTCCGCGAAGCGTCCGTCGCCCACCAGCTCGAAGGAGTGGATGAGCGCCTGCTCGAGCAGCTCCTCGCGGGTCGAGAAGTAGTGGTGCACGAGGGCGGTGGAGGCGCCGGCCCTCCTCGCCACCCGGGCGATCCTGACCTCGTCGATGCCCTGGATCGCGATCAGATCGCAGGCCGCCTCGAGGATCCGCTCCCGTGTGCTCTGTGCCACGGAGACGGCCATCGGGTCTATGCGGGCGCCAGCGCCACGCCGGCGTCGGCGAGGACGGCGGCGGCGGCATTGCGCCCATTCAGGGCGATGACGCTGCCGGCGGGATGGGTCGCGGCCCCGCACAGGTAGAGGCCGTCCACCGGCGTTCGCGCCGTCAACCTGCCCTCCCACATCTGGTCCGGCGTCACCTCGCCCTGGAAGATGTTGCCGCCCGTCAGCCCGATTCGCGACTCGATGTCCGGAGGGCCGAGGACCTCGTACTCGGCCAGGCAATCCTCGAAGCCCGGGGCGAAGCGATCGATCAGGTCGATGAACTGGCGCGCCACCTCCTCGCGGCGCGAGTCCCAGCTTCCCTCGGAGAGCTCGTAGGGCGCGTACTGGCCGAAGACGCTCATCAGGTGCTTGCCCTCGGGTGCGGGACTTGGGTCATAGCCGGTCTGGACGTAGATCTCGCCGAAGCCGACGGCCGGCTCGCCGCGCTCGCACGCCTCGAAGGCGGCTTGCGCCTCCTCGATCGTGCCCGTGACGTCGATCGTCGCCCGCGCCGGCCACTCCTCGCCCGGCGCGGCGCTCCAGCTCGGCAGCCGCTCCAGCGCCGCGTTGAACTTGACCACCGGGCTGCGGACCTTCCAGCGCTCGAGCCGCTCGCGGAAGGCGGGGTCGACGTCCTGGCCATCGAGCAGGCCGAGCGTCCGCTTTGGGTCGGCGTTCGAGATCACGGTGCCCGCCCGCAAGAAGCGCCGTTCCTCGAGGGTGACGCCCTCGCCGGGGACGATCTCAGCCACGGGCACTCCGCAGGCGAGGACGGCTCCGGCGTCGCGCGCCGCGTCGGCGATCGCGAAGCTGACCATCCCCATGCCGCCCTCGACGTATCCCCACAGCGGCCCCTGACCGTCCATGTCGCCCTGGAAGTGCATGAGCTTGATCGAGGCCGTGCCCGGGTCCTTCGGCCCGCCCCAGGTGCCGTAGATCCCCTGGCCGAACAGGGCGGTCTTGAGGCGCTCGTCGCAGAAGTGATCGTCCAGCACCTCGGCGATCGACGCCTCATAGACGAGGTCGATCATCGTGCGGTCGGAGTCGAGGAGCTCCTCGATCTCTGCCCGGGTCGGCGCGTCGCCGACCCAGGTGTCCCGCTCGCCCTGGCGCAGCTTGCGGCGGACCTCGTCGAACAGCTCCTCATAGGCCCAGTAGCCCTCGATGTCGCCCGCCGAGACGCCCAGCTCCTCCAGGTTCGCCTGGGTGCGCGAATCGTCGAGCCACTGCCCGAAGGCGGTGCCGTCGTCGAAGGGCACCCAGAGGTTGGGATCGGCCATCCAGTAGCGAAGGCCGCGCCGCTCGAGCTCGAGCTCCCGGATCACGACGTCGTCGAGCAGGCCGACCACGTAGGCGCACGGGCTGACGACGAATCGCTGGCCGGAGAAGGGCCGCTCGAGGGTGCAGGCGCCGCCGAGGCGCTCGCGGCGCTCCAGCACGCAGACCGAGCGCCCCGCCCGCGCCAGGTAGGCGGCGGCCGTGAGCCCGTTGTGGCCACCGCCGACCACGATCGCGTCCCAGTCGCGCCTGGCGAGCGCGGCCACCGGCTCGGGCAGGCCGACCTCCCCCAGCTTGGCGGCGATCTCGTTCATGCCGGCACCTCCTGGCGCTCGCGCAGCGCCGCCATGTAGCGCTCGGCCACCATCGATGTCGAAGGCGTGCACGTCGACCTCCTCGGCCGAGTAGCGGCCGGCCACGTAGCCGCGGTTGCGCACCCCCTTGGCGGTCAGCTCGCAGACGTACCAGTCCTCGCGGTTGACCTGGTCCCAGAAGTCGACCGCGTCCGAGGGTCGAAGCCGTCGGCGCGCGATCGTCGCCGGCTCGAAGAGCCACTCGCAGACGACCTCGGTGCGGTCCGCCGCGCGCGGCCAAAGGGTGTGCAGCATCACGTAGTCCGGGTGCAGGGAGACGAGCGCGTTCGGGAACAGCACGAAGTAGAGGACGGAGCGCAGATCCTCGGCCGGAGAGCCCGCGATCGGCGGGGCGGCGGATGCGTGCCCCCCGGTCCCATCGTCGCTGCGCCCTCGCGCAGGGTCATCGAGCCGCCGCACCAGGCGCCGGCGCCGTCCAGGACCTCGCCGCTCAGGTAGTGGCTGAGCGCGTTGAGCTCCGGGATGCACGCCAGGGCAATGCAGGCACTCGTTGTAGTTCTCGGCGATCCCCTTCCAGTTGGCCGCGACCTCGTAGGCGACCTGGCCGGCCCGGCGCAGCGAGCCGACCCGGTAGCGCTCGAGGTGGCCGGCGAGCTCGCCCAGATGGGACTCGACGGCCGGAGCCTCACCGCGCAGGTCGACGAGCACCAGGCCGCCCACGGTGGCGAGCCGGACCGGGAGCAGGCCCCAGCACGAAGGGTCGAAGTCCTCCACCCCGTCCATGTGCGGCGCCGCCTTGAGCTTGCCGTCGAGCCCGTAGGACCAGCCGTGGTACGGGCACTGGACCCGGCGGCGGACGCTCCCCTCGCTCGATCGGCCGCGAGCCGCGGTGCCGGCAGACGTTGAGGAAGGCGTGGGGGCGGCCGTCCTCGGCGCCCATCACGACGACGCTGTCGGTGCCGATCTCGCGCGTCACGTAGTCCCCGGCTCGGCGACCAGGGATACGTGCCCGACGCACAGCCAGCCGCGGAAGAGCGTCTCCAGCTCCCAGTCGAGGACGGCGGGATCCGTGAACGCGCGCGGCGGCAGCATCGTCGCCCGCTCGACCGGCTCCAGCGTGAGCGCGACCTCGCGAGGGTCGAGATCAAGCGCGGTTCGTGTCTGCGGCTGGGCGCTCAACATGGCCTCCTGACTGGGTTTCCGGCGATTGGCCACCGAGATTGCGACGATCGCTCACCGCCATTCCGGCGATCGGGTTGACCTTGTAGTCAATCGCATGTTAGTCTGCGGACCCGATGGAGGTCAAGTCGCTCGCCGAGGCACCGGGCGTCCCCGGGCGGCTCCGTTCGAGCTGGACGCGGGTGCGCTGGCGCTGCAGGAGCGAGCGCGGGCCTTCGCCGAGGACGTGCTGATGCCGCTCGAGGAGGAGGCCGAGCGCCGTGACGGGCGCCTTCCCGACGAGCTCGTCGCCCGGGTCAAGCGCGAAGCGATCGAGGCCGGGCTGCACGGTGGCCTGCACGCCGGCGAGCACGGCGGGCAGGGGTGGACCCGGCTCGAATGGGCGCTGGTCGAGGAGCAGTACGGCCGGACCACGAACGCGATCCACTGGCACGTGCCGAACGCCTACAACGTCTGGGCGCACGCCAGCGACGAGCAGATCGACCGCTACCTTCGCCCGGCGCTGCGCGGTGAGCTCAAGGACGCCTACGCCGTCACCGAGCGCGACGCGGGCTCGGATCCCTCGCGATCGCGGCGACCGCCGAGCGCACCGAGGCCGGCTTCCGGCTCAACGCCGAGAAGTGGTTCGTGACCTCCGGCGATCAGTGGCGTCCGTCTACGTGGTGATGGCGAACGTGATCGACGGCGCCGAGCGGCTGCCGACCCTGTTCGTCGTCGACGCGACCGCGCCGGGATCGAGATCGTCGACGACCCGCCTTCACCCACAACTATCCCGACGGCCACCCGACGATCCGCTTCCGCGACGTCGAGGTCGCCGAGGACCGACGTGATCGGCGGCGTCGGCGGCGGCAACGAGCTGCAGCGCTCGTGGTTCACCGAGGAGCGCTGGGGATCGCGGCCCGCTGCGGCGGCGCGATGTGGAGGCTGCTCGACGAGACCGTCGCCTGGGCGACCGCGCGCGAGCAGGGCGGCGCGCGGTCTATGACCACCAGGGTGTCTCGTTTCCCGCTCGCCGACTCGGCCGCCGATGCGGCCGCCGGCCGGCTGCTGACCCTGCCCGTCGCCGAGCTCGCCGACGCGGCGGCCGACCCCAAGATCGTCCACCACAAGGCGTCGATGGCGAAGCTGTTCACCAGCGAGGCGGCCTGGCGCTGCGCCGACCGCTGCGTGCAGGCCTTCGGCGGCCGCGGCTACCTGCGCTCCAACGTCGCCGAGCGACTGCTGCGCGAGCTGCGCGTCGACCGGATCTGGGAGGGCACGAGCGAGATCCAGCGGCTGATCGTCGCCCGCGGCCTCGAGCGCCGCGGCGTCGAGCGATCCTGCACTGGCTCGACGTTCGGACGGCACTCCCGCTTGAGCCCGCCCGCCTCAGCCCCAGATCCGACCCCGCTGCTCGAGCCGCGCTCGATCGCGGTCGTCGGGCGCCAACGACCGGCCCGGCTCCTACGCCGACACGTGCTCCGCAACCTGGCCCGCGCCGGCTTCGAGGGCGACGGTCTGGGGCGTCAACCCGCGCCGCACCGAGGTGCGCGGCCGGCCCTGCGTCCCTGCGCGTGACTCGACCTCCCCGAGCCCGTCGACGCGGTGGTGATGGCGATCCCGGCCGCCGGGGTGCCGGCGGTGGTCGCCGAGGCGGTCGCGCGCGGGGCTGCGGCGGCGATCGTGGTCTCGCGGCCGGCTTCGGCGAGATCCCCGACGGCCGCGGCTCGGAGGCGGAGCTCCGCGAGCGCGCGCGCTCGCCGTCGGGCTTCCGCTGTCTGCGCCGAACGGCAACGGCATCGTCGCCGTCGCCGCCCGGGCGCCGCTGCTGGGGCGACTCGGTGCCCGCCGCTCGACCCGGGCGGCGTCGCGATGATCTCGCAGAGCGGCAACGTCGCCGTCAACGCGCTCGGCTCACGGCGCGGGATCCGCTGCCACACCGTGGTCTCGACCGGGCAACCAGGCCGTGCTCGACGCCGAGCGACTGGCTCGCGGCGGTCTGGCCGAGCGCGACGGCGTCGCTCGGTGGCGATGTTCCTGGAGGACGACGGCGACGGTGCGCGACTTGCCGAGGCGCTCGCGCGCTGCGCCGAGCGTGGCGATCCGGGTCGCCGTGCTGAAGGTCGGCGCGTCGGAGGCGGGCGCGCGGGCCGCCGCCGCGCACACCGGTGCGCTCGCCGGCGATCAGCGCGTGTTCCGCGCCCTGGTCGAGGAGGCCGGCGGCGCCTGGGCCGGCGATCCGCACGAGCTGCTGGAGCTGGCGCGCGTGCTGGCCGAGCCGCGCGCCCGCCCGCGCGGCGCCGGCGGGCTGGCGGTGCTCACCTGCTCGGGCGGCGACTCCGGCATCGCCGCCGACGAGGCCGCCGCGCCTCGGCGGCCGAGCTGCCCGAGCTCGCCCCCGCACCGCGACCCGCGCCTGTCGCGAGCTGCTTGCCCCGGCGGCGACGGTCGGCCAACCCGCTCGACTACACGGCGCTGATCTGGGGCGACACCGACCGGCTGCGCCGGATCGCGGTCACGGTCGGCGCCGACCCGGGGATCGATCAGCTGCTGGTCCTCTACGACCACCCCAGGGCCTGGCGCCCGAGGCGGAGGCCTCCTGGGCGGCGGTGCCGCGCGGGTCTCGCCGCCGGCGCGGAGGAGACCGACGCCGCGACCATGGTCGCCTCGACCCTGCCCGACCTGATCGACGACGCGGCCAGCGGTGAGCTCGCGGACCGCGGCGTGCCGGCGGTCGCCGGCCTGCGAACGGCGCTGCGCTGCGCGCAGGCGCTGCGGCGCCCGTCCGCCGACCCGGGCCGCCTGCGCGAGATCGCCTCGCCGCGGCGCGGCGGGGCGATCGCCGTCCGACACCGGCCCAGGAGGCCGACGGCTGGCTGGACGAGACCGAGGCCAAGCAGATGCTGCGAGGGGCGGGGGTCGCTGTGCCAGAGGGCAGGGTGGTCGCGAGCGAGGACGAGTGCGCGGCCGCGGTGCGACGAGCTCGGCGGGCCGGTGGCGCTGAAGCTGGCGGCGCCGCGGCTGCGCCACAAGAGCGAGGCGGATGCCCTGCGGCTCGATCTGCGGACCGTCGAGGAGGCGCGGGCCGCGTATCGCGGGCTCTGCTCCTCGCGGGCGGCCGCCGGCGCCGTGTCCTAGTGGAGCGAATGGCGCCGCCCGGGGTCGAGCTCCTGGTCGCGGCCCGCGCCGACGCGGTCGTGCCGGCCCTGGTGGTCGGCCTGGGCGGGATCTGGGCCGAGGCGCTCGACGACGTCGCAATCGTGCCCCTTCCCGCCGACGCCGAGCGCGTGGAACGGGCGATCCGCTCGCTGCGGGGCGCCGCCGCCCTGGCCGGCGGACGCGGCCGCCAGCCGCTCGATCTAGCCGCGGCCGCCAGGCTCGCCGCCGCGATCGGGGCGCTGCTGCTCGAGTCCGGGCTCGACCTGCTGGAGCTCAACCCGGTGGTCGTCCACCGGGAGGGGTGCGTGGCGCTCGACGCGCTCGGCCGGACCCGAAATTGATCTTGTAGTCAATCGTACGAAGATGGTAAGGTTGCCCGCTTCATCGCGGCCGACCTCGCGGATACCTGAACTCTACGCCGACGACGTCGTCTTCGCCGGGGTCAGCCCAGAGCCGATGGACAAGGAGGGTGTGCGCGCCTTCCACGAGGGGTTCGTCGCGGCATTCCCCGGGAGCACAGGTGGAAATCGTCGACCTGATCGAAGACGGCGACCGGCTCGCCGCGCGGCTGGTCTTCCAGCTCAACCACCAGGGTGAGTACCTCGGCGTGCCGGCGACGGGCAACGACGCCGTGTTCACGATCACGACGCTGTTTCGCTTCCGCGACGGCCGCGTGAGCGAGCGCTCGTCGACAGCCGACATGCTCGGCCTCCTGATCCAGCTCGGCGCCATCCCGCCCCCGGGGGCTGAACTGCACCCCGAGCACAGGATCCGGTCGTTGTTGACCTTGTAGTCAATCGAACAACCTGATAGCGTGCGCCGATCGAACCCACCGCGACCGCCCCTCCCCGCCGGCCGCGCGCTCGGTTCCCCCGGCGGCGGCGGTCCTATGACGCGATCGTCGTCGGCGGCGGCCACAACGGCCTGACCACGACGGCCTACCTCGCCCACGCCGGGCTGCGGGTGGTCTGCCTGGAGCGCCGCGAGATCCTCGGCGGCGCCTGCGTGACCGAGGAGGTCTGGCCCGGCGCCCGCGTCTCGCGGGCCTCCTACGTGGTCTCGATGCTGCAGCGAAGGTCGTCGCCGACCTGCGGCTTCCCGAGTGCGGCTACCGGGCGATCCCGCTCGACCCCGCCTACGCGCGCTCACCGAAGCGGCCGATCTTCTTCTTCAACGAGGTCGAGCGCACCGCCGCCTCGATCGCGCGCTGCGCAGGGACGCCGAGGCCTACCCGCGCTTCGAGGAGCTGTTCTCGCGAGCGGCGTCGTTCGTGAAGCCGATGATGCTGCGCGAGCCGCCGGCCCTCGGCTCGCAAGCGCCCGGCGACCTGGTGCCCCGCTGCTGCGCGAGGGCGCGCGCGTGGCGGGCTCGGCCGCGCGACGTCCACGAGCTGGTGCGGGTCTTCACGATGTCGGTCGGCGACCTGCTCGACGACTACTTCGAGCTCGACGGGCTCAAGGGCTCGACCGCCTCCACCGGCGTGGTCGGCGTCTGGGCCGGCCCGCGCACGCCGGGCACCGCCTACAACCTGCTTCACCACGCGCTCGGCGAGTGCGACGGGATCGAGGGCGCGCTGGGGCCAGGTGATCGGCGGCATGGGCGCGATCAGCCAGGCGATCGCCCGCTCGGCCGAGAGCGCCGGAGCCGAGATCCGCACCGGGGCCGAGGTCGCCTCGATCGACGTCCGCAACGGCCGCCGCGATCGGGGTCACGCTGGCCGACGGCAGCGAGCTGCGCGCCCCGATCGTCGCCTCCGGGGCGCACCCGAAGACGACCGTGCTCGAGCTCGCCGGCGCCGAGCACTTCCCGGGCGACGATCGCCGAGGAGATGAGCCGCTACCGCATCCCGCGGCGGCTCGGTGAAGGTCAACCTGGTGCTCTCACGAGCCGCCCAGCTACGAGGGCGTCAGCGACGAGGAGCAGCAGCTGATCGATGACCGCCGGCGTCAACCTCTGCCCCTCCATCGACTACCTCGAGCGCGCCTGGCAGGACGCGCTGCCCCGGCAGGCCCGTGCCGAGCCCCTACGTCGAGGCCGAGCTGCCCTCGGCGGTCGACTCCAGCCTCACCGACGACGGGCGCTGGGTGATGACGATGTTCACCCAGTACGGCCCGCCGACGAGGAGGCTGGCCGAGGCGACGCCCGCGATCGCTACGGCGACACCTGCATCGAGCACCTGGCCCGCTTCGCGCCCAACCTGCCGGGGCGTGCTCGAGCGCGAGGTGCTGCGCGCCGCCGGACCTGGAGCGGATCTTCGGCCTCGTGGACGGCTCGATCTTCCAGGGCGAGCAGGGCCTCGACCAGATGGCGTTCATGCGCCCTCACCCCTGCTGGCGCGCTACGCGACCCCGGTCCATGGCTCTACCTGTGCGGCGCCGGCACCCATCCGGGCGGCGGCGTCACGGCCGCTCGGGCACAACGCGGCGCAACGCATCCTGCGCGACCGTCGCTCCGGGCGCCTGCGGCGGCTGGTCTCGGCGTCCCGCTGACTCGGCGGCGGCGAGGCTAGCCGCCGGCTGAAACGAGCTTGCCCAGGATCTCGGCGAGCGCTTGGCGCCTCTTCCCAGGCAAGGGTCTCGTCGATGACCTCCTCGGGCCGCAGCGCCCCCTTCGCGATCACTCGGCGCCCAGAGTGACGGCCGCGCGTGCGGGCGGCCCGTCCGGAAGGTCGTAATCCTCGTCTACATCTCGACAGCGGGATCGGCGTCTCCGGCTGAAACAGGATCCCGGCGCAGTACAAGGCCATCAGGGGCCGTCGAGCGCGCCGCCACGCGAGCGCGGCCGGATCGCCGCCACCATGGGGGTGACGGGAAACGGCCCAGCCGCTCCGGATAGCCCTCGACGACCTCGGCGCCCAGATCCTCGGCCTTTCGCAGCCGCTTGCCCTCCACGTCGCAGTAAACGACCCGCGCGGCGCCCAGCGCCAGGGCGATCTGCGCCCCGTAGAGGCCAATGCTCGGCGAGCCGCCGGCGATCAGCGCCTCGCCGCCGGGCCACTGCTGGAGCCCGGCGCGACGACCGCAGCCGTCGACGACGTTGCCGGACACGCTGGCGGCCGCCTCCGCCGACGCCCTCGGCACGGGCCGAGCATGTGGTCCGAGAAGGGACTCGAACCAGCTCCACAGGTACCCGCCCCAGTCCCCGCCGAACAGCCGAACCCGTACATCGAGAGAACGGCACGCTCTCGCAGTTGCCAGTCAGCCCGCGACGGCAGCACTCGCAGTCTCCGCACGAGATCTGGAACGGCACGCTGACGAGCGTGCGGCGCCGGAGCGCCGTCCGGCGCCTGCGCCACCTCCGCCACGCACTCGTGCCCGACGGCGATCGGCGGCTTATAGGGCGTCAGCCCGGCGATCAGCGGCGCGTCGAGGTCGCAGGTGGCGACGGCGAGCGGACGGACGAGCGCACTCGCGTGCGTCCCGGAGCTCGGGCTCGTCGACGTCCAGCCGCTCCAGAGATGCGGCCCCACCCCCGTCAGCTGCCTCATCGGCGAACCGTACCGGGCCTGCCCTGCGACCTCTCGCAGTGACCGCCCCGTGCGCGTACTCGTCGTGTAGGTGCCACCACTGATAGGGCGGGGTCTGCGGGTATCCGTCCAAGAGTCCTCCCACTCCTCCTGGGGCCCAGCGCGGTGATGTCGAGGTAGCTCCAGGTGCTGCCCATCGCCTCGTCGCCGCGGTTGTCGACGAAGTAGGTGCGGAACACCTTGTCGCCGTCCCGGATGAACGCGTTGGTGCCGTGCCACTCGTCGACGCCGAAGTCCGCGTCGAAGTCGTCGGTCATCGTGAACCAGGGGATCTCCCAGCCCATCCGCGCCTTCCAGCGCTCGATGTCGGCCTGCGGTGCACGCGACGCGAACACGAGCGTGGTGTCGCGGGCGTTCAGGTGTGCGAGGTGCGCGACCTGGTCGGCGACCATCGAGCAGCCGCGACAGGCATGGTCGGGCCAGCCGTGCACCCCGGGCTCGAAGAAGACGCGGTAGACGACGAGCTGCCGGCGTCCGTCGAACAGGTCGAGCAGCCTCGCCGAGCCGTCCGGCCTTCGAAGCGGTAGTCCTTCTCGACGGCCAGCCACGGCATGCGTCGACGCTCGGCGGCGAGCGCGTCACGTGCCCGCGTCAGCTCCTTCTCCTTGACCAGCATCTCCTCCCGCGCGGCGTCCCACTCGGGCGGGAAACGATCGGTGGTGTGTTCATCTCAGCGTGTCCTCCTTCGGTACGTGAGGCTTCGGTCAAGGGTGGGTGCGGCAGCCGGCGCCGGCGCAGTCCTGCAGCCTGTGGAGGCGGGCCGCGAGGTGCGACCTTATGGATGCGTATGCGGGGTCGGCGTGGCGACTGCGGAGCTGGAACGGGTCCTGCGCCAGGTCGTAGAGCTCCTTCTCGCCGGTCCTGAGCTTGGCGTACACGTAGCGCTTGGTTCGGATCGCCTCGAAGCCAGGTCCCCAGTACTGGCTGCCTGACAGTGGACCGGGCTCCTCGATCAAGAGCTCGCGTCCCTCCGTGATGCCCGGATTCTTCGCGATCGGGATCAGCGAGCGCCCGTCCATCCTCAGCCCGGGGTTGACGTTCGCGACGTCGGTGATCGTCGGCGCCAGGTCGGCGTTGATGGTGGAGTAGCCGACGGTATCGCCCCGCGGGATGCCCGGCCCGCGCATCAGGAGCGGCACGCGGATGGACTCCTCGTAGATGCGCATCTTGCCGTGCGGGATCCGGTGCTCGCCGTGGAAGTAGCCGTTGTCCGAGGTGTAGACGAGCAGCGTGTTGTCGAGCTCGCCGCGGGACCGCAGCGCGTCGACGACCTGCTTGACGCCCTCGTCCACTGACAGCAGCGATTCGAGCTCGCAGCGGTACATCCGTTGGAGATCGATGGTCCGACCGGCGGTCACAGGGCGAAGCTTCCGGATCGACTCGGGCTTGTCGGAGACGTTTGCCTCGTTGAAGTTCGGTGGCCTCGGCAACGGCTCGAAGTTGAACGCATCGGCGTGGCGTGGGGCCGGCTTGGCGGCATCGCTGCAGTCGAACGGCGGATTAGGGTTCGGGTCCGGGCCCATCCAGTGGGGCGCCGAGTAGGTCAGCCAGATAAAGAACGGTCGCGACTCGGCGCCCAGCGGTCGACCAAGCCAACGGCCTTCGAGGTGAAGACGTCCTCCTGGAAATCGGCGCGTGTCTCGCCGTAGGGGACCAGGGTCCCGTTCTCGTTCAGCGGGTCAGTTGTAAACGCCCCATCCCTCGGGGGCCACATGCCACTGCGACCAGCCCGCAGGCACGGGGGAGTCGTCACTTTGTATTGGTTCAGGTACTTGCCGATACATCGCGGTGTGGTAGCCGCCCCCGGCGCAGCCAGATGGCGAGGTTGTTGGTTTCCATGCAACGACTGGAAGCGCCCGAAGCCGCCGCTGGGCGCCTGGTTTGAGAGCACGCGATGGTTATGCGCGTACTGGCCGGTGAGGAAGGTGGCGCGCGACGGGCAGCAGAGCGAGAAGTTGACGAAGTGCCTGGTGAAGGTCGCCCCCTGGTCGCCGATCAGCGAGTTGACGTTGTCCATCACCCGCATCGACTTGAGCGCCTGGTCGTCTGTCTCGATCACCACGACGTTCGGCCTTCCCTGCACAGCGGCCGCCTGACCGGGGCTCGCCCGCTGCGGCCCGAAGCCGGCGGCCTCCAGCACACCGATCAAGCCCAAGATGGCGAGGAGCGGTACCAGCAGCCGCCTCCGAGATGCGCCGATGCGCGTCACGATGACGATCCTAAGCGCATTGCGCCGCGCCCGAGCCATGCGCTTCCCCATCGCGCCAGCCCATCAGGGGCGCGGCCGAACGGTCAGGCGGCGAAACGGACAGCCGCCCGCGCACGGCGCTTTGCCGCCTCGATCTCGCGATCCTTCGGCGGAGCGGCCGTGCTGAGCCCGGCCAGCAGGCGCCCGGTCGCGGAGGCGACCTCGTCGACAGCGCGATCGAATGCCTCGGCGTTTGCTTGTGAGGGCTTGTTCGAGCCGCTGACCTTGCCGACGTATTGCAGCGCTGCCGCGCGGACCTCGTCCTCCGTCGCCGGCGGCTCGAAGTTGTGGAGCGTACGGATGTTCTTGCACATGCGCAGAGCCTAGCCGGAGCCACCCAAAGCCGGCTGGGAGCCTGCGCTCAGCCGAGGCTGACCATGACGTGCTTGATCTCGCAGTAGTCCTCCAGCGCGTAGATCGACAGATCCTTTCCGTAGCCGGACTGCTTGCAGCCGCCGTGCGGCATCTCCGAGGCCAGCGGGATGTGCATGGGTTGCGGTGCGCTCGCGATGGCCGAAAACGACATTCATAGTGCCGGAACATCGGACATCGTTCTGCCCCGGCTCGGGCCGAGCGGTCCCGCGCTGCCACCGGCGGTCACCGCCAACCCCGACGCAGCAGTCGCGTGATCGCTAACGTCGAGTAGCCGCTTTCGCCCGAGCTACTTCACGACGCGGATCAGCTTCTTGTTGACGAACTCGTCGATGCCGTACTGGCCGAGCTCGCGGCCGAAGCCGGAGCGCTTGACGCCGCCGAACGGCAGCTCGGCGCCGTCGAGGCCGACGCCGTTGACGTAGACCATGCCGGTGTCGAGGCCGTCCGCCACGCGCTGCGCCTGCTCGGGATCGTTCGAGAACACGTACGAGCCGAGCCCGAACGGCGTGTCGTTCGCCACCTCGATCGCCTCCTCCTCGGAGCCGACCCGGTAGACGCTCGCGACGGGGCCGAAGAACTCCTCGCGGTAGGCGTCGTTGTCCGGAGAGATCCCGGTCAGCACGGTGCTGGGGAAGAAGTTGTCGTTCCGTCGCCGCCGACGGCGACCTCGGCGCCCTGCGCGACCGCCCGGTCGAGCTGATCCTGCCAGCGTCTCCGCGGCGTCGTCCGACGACAGCGGCCCCATCGCGGCGTCGTCGGACGTCGGGTCGCCGACGGCTCGGCCGCGGCCATCTTGGCCGTGAACTTCTCCAGGAAGTCGTCGTAGAGGTCGTCAGCGACGATGAACCGCTTCGCGGCGTTGCAGGACTGGCCGGTGTTGTCGAGGCGGCCTGCGACCGCGGCCTCGACCGCCTCGTCGAGGTCGTCGGCCCCGAGCAGGATGAACGGATCCGAGCCGCCCAGCTCGAGCACGACCTTCTTCAGGTTGCGCCCCGCGATCTCGGCGACCGCGGCGCCCGCGCGCTCGGAGCCGGTCAGCGAGACGCCGCGGACCCGCGGATCGGCGATCACCGTCTGCGATCTGATCGTTCGTGGCGAGGATCGTCTGGTAGGCGCCCTCGGGGAAGCCGGCGTCGTCGTACATCGCCTGGATCGCCTCCGCCGACTCCGGGCACTGGGGCGCCGGCTTGAGCAGGATCGGGTTGCCGACGAACAGGTTCGGTCCCGCGAAGCGGGCCACCTGGTAGTAGGGGAAGTTCCAGGGCATGATCCCGAGCAGCGGGCCCACCGACGAGCGCCGGATCAGCGCCGTGCCGTCGCCGGCGAGCAGCTCGATCGGCTCGTCCTTGAGGAACTCCTCGGCGTTGTCGGCGTAGAAGCCGTAGATGTCGGCGCAGAAGTCGACCTCGCCGAGGGCCTGCTCCATCGGCTTGCCCATCTCCCGCGGACGATGATGTCGGCCAGCTCCTCCCGGCGCTCGATGTGGAAGTCGGCCACCTTCTTGACCATCGCGGCGCGCTCGGCGACCGAGGTCTTCAGCGCCCAGTTGCGGTGGGCCTCCTCCAGCCGCCGCCGATCGCTGCCGCGAGCTCGTCGTCGGAGATCTCCGGGTACTCCTCGACCGTCTCGCCGTTCGCCGGGTTGACGACTGCGTACTTGCTCATCTTGCTCCTCCTTGTGTTCGCTGGTTTCCGCTATTGCCGTCTTGCTCCAGGCTCGCTGCGTCCCTGGGTGGCGCCTCGACGCGGCGGGCGCCCGCCCGCGTCCGCGCCGGGGCGCGCCGTTGGCCGACCCGTCGTCGAAGCCGAGGGCTACCTCCTCGGGCGCCGCGTCAGCCGCGTTCCAACACCCCTCCGGGTACGTCCTCATCCACCCCTCGGCCACCGCCGGGTGCGTGACCTTCCCCGCGGCGACGTTGATGCCCGAGCTTCAGCCCCGGATCGTCGCGCGCCGCCTCGACGACGCCGTGTCGGCGAGCGCGAGCACGTAGGGAAGCGTGGCGTTGGTGAGCGCGTAGGTCGACGTGATCGGCACCGCGCCGGGCATGTTGGCGACGCAGTAGTGAATGATCCCGTCGACCTCGTAGACGGGTCGGAGTGCGTCGTCGGCTTCGAGGTCTCGAAGCAGCCACCCTGGTCGATCGCCACGTCGACGAGGACGGCGTTCTTCTTCATCAGGCCGAGCTGGTCGCGCCTGATCACGTGCGGCGCGCGCGCTCCGTGGACGAGCACGCCGCCGATCACGAGATCCATGCGGGCAGCCTCTCCTCGATCGAGAGCGTCGAGGAGAAGACGGTCGAGGCCCGGCCGCCGAAGGCGACGTCCAGCTCGCGCAGCGGTCGATCGTTGACGTCGAAGACGAAGACGTCGGCCTCCATCCCGATCGCGATGAAGGCGGCGTTCATGCCGACCGCTCCGCCGCCGATGACCATCACGTTCGCCGCCGCGACGCCGGGCACGCCGCCGAGCAGGACGCCGCGGCCGCCCAGCGGCTTCTCGAGCATGAACGCGCCGGCCTGGGTGGCGATCCTGCCGGCGATCTCGCTCATCGGGGCCAGCAGCGGCAGGCGGCCGAGCTCGTCCTCGACCGTCTCGTAGGCGATGCAGATGCGCCGCGTCGCGCGAGCCCCTGGGTCAGCTCGGGGGCCGGCGCCAGGTGGAGGTAGGTGAAGAGGGTCTGCCCGGCGCCGCAGCAGCTCGACCTCGGGTTGCTGCGGCTCCTTGACCTCGAGCACCATGTCGGCCTCGCCGAACACGTCCTCGGCCCCGGGGACGATCCGCGCCCCCTGCGCCTCGTAGTCGGCGTCGGCGATCGCGCTGCCCTCCCCGGCCCCCGTCTGGATCAGCACCTCGTGGCCGTGCTCGGCGAGCTCGCGGGCACCGACCGGCGTCAGCGCGACCCGGTACTCGTCCGCCTTGATCTCGGTCGGGACGCCAACCTTCAAGCCTGTACCTCCTCGGTCGTAGACGTCGAACCTGACCCCGCGCTCGAGCTCGGCGAACATATCTCCCGGGTCGAGGCAAAGCTCCGGCGGCAGCGCGCCGCGGCTCGTCAGCTCCCCCGGGCGAGGAGCCGGACCGCCGCCGCGCGGGCGCAGCGGTCGAGACGATGCCGCCCCCAAAGCCCCAGCGCTCGAGCGGCTCGGTGACCGCCC
>CAVUXC010000013.1:0-174870 GCA_963745365.1 uncultured Actinomycetes bacterium | reverse complement strand
CGCGGCGCGTTCGCCGAGCTCAACGAGCATCGTGCGTCGGCCGGCGAGCCCACGTTCGCCAATCCCCGCAATGCGACCGCCGGCACCATCCGCCAGCTCGACCCCGGGATCACCGCCTCGCGGCCGCTCTCGATCTGGTGCTATGGGATTGGCGGCCACCAGGGGATCGAGTTCGCCAGCCACTCGGAAGAGCTCGAGTGGCTGAGTGGACACGGGTTCAAGGTCAACGGCGACGTCCAGGAGCACGACACCGCGGACGAGGTCGTAGAGCGCTGCCGTTGGTGGGAGCAGCGGCGCGAATCGCTCGACTACGAGATCGACGGAGTGGTGATCAAGGTCGACCAGCGCTCGCTGTGGCGCGAGCTCGGCGTCACCGGCCGCGAGCCGCGCTGGGCCGTGGCCTGGAAGTTCCCGCCGATTACCGCGACCACGAAGCTCAACCGGATCGTCTGGAACGTCGGGCGCACGGGTCGCCTGCTTCCGTTCGCCATGCTGGAGCCGGTTCACGTGGGAGGGGTGACGGTCTCCACCGCCACCCTCCACAACGAGGAGGACCTGGCGCGCAAGGACGCCCGGGAGGGCGACGAGGTGGTCGTGACGCGCGCGGGCGACGTGATCCCGCAGGTGATCGCGCCGCTGATCCAGCGGCGCAAGGGCAAGCGGCTGCGACGGCCAAAGCCGCCTAAGAAGTGCCCGATCTGCAACACCCCCACGGTGAAGCCCACCGACTCCGTGTGGACCATCTGCCCCAACCGCAGGGGCTGTCCCGGACAGACGTTTCAGCTCGTCAAGCACTTTCGCGGCGCCATGGACATCGAGGGCCTCGGCGAGAAGAACGCGATGCGCTTCCTGGACGAGGGCCTGATCACCGACCCGGCATCCATCTACGACCTCACCGCCGAGCGAATCGCCGAGCTGGATGGCTTCGGCGAGACCTCGGCCAAGGCGCTCATTCGCGAAATCGAGCGCTCCAAGGAGCGGCCGTTCGGGATCGTGCTCTACGCGCTCGGGCTGCCCGGGATCGGCTACGTCAACGCCCAAGCGCTCGCCCAGCACTTCGGCTCGATCGACGCCCTGCTCGCGGCTGACGCTGAGCAGATCACCGAGGTGGACGGAATCGGGCCGGTCCTCGCGGACCAGCTTCGCGAGGAGCTCTCCGACCAGGCGGTGCTCGAGCTGATCGCCCGCCTGCGCGAGCGGGGACTTCGCTTTGAGCTGTCGGCGGCCGAGCGTCGCGCCGAGGGCGGTCCGCTCGACGGCAGGACGTTTGTGCTCACCGGAACCCTGCCGGCGCTGAGCCGCGAGGAGGCGACGGCGATGATCCGGCGCGCCGGCGGCAAGGTGACCGGCTCGGTGTCGAAGAACACCGACTACGTCGTCGCCGGGGACAGCCCCGGCTCGAAGCTGGCGAAGGCCGAAGAGCTCGGCGTACCGGTCCTGGACGAGAACGGCCTTCGCAAGCTGGTCACGGGCTAGCGACGATACTTCGCGATCAGCGTCGCCATCTTGTCCTGAGCGCGGTGCGCGGTGGTGATGTCGACCGAGTTCATCAGGATCGAGAAGGCGACCAGTCCGTGGCCCGCACGGCAGTAGCCGGAGAAGGTGCTGACGCCGCTCAGGGTGCCGGTCTTGACGCGGCAGCGACCCTCGGCGGCGGTCCCGTTCATGCGCTGGCCGACGGTGCCCTGACGGCCGGCAAGCGGGAGGGAGTGGCGGAAGGAGCGCCCGCCGGGCCGGCGGCTCATCGCCACCAGGAAACGCCCGAGATGATGCGGGGAGGCGCGATTCGCCCGCGACAGGCCCGAGCCGTTCTCCATTCGTACGCGACCCCCCAGCCTGCGCGCGAACCTCTCGGCCTTGTTGGCGCCCCGCCGGGTCGTGCCCTGGGCCCCCGGGCGAGCAGCCAGGCGCTTGAGGAGCATCTCGGCGAAGAAGTTGTTCGACGGCCTGTTGGTCTCGGCGATCAGGTCCGCGAGCTTGGGCGAGCTGACCTTGCCAAGCGGGCGGCGCCGAAGCGTTCTCCTGGGCAAATTGGCCCGACCCGTTCCCCCCTTGACACGGACTCCCAGCTCTCGCAGCCGGTGCTTCAGCTTCCGCGCCGCGGCCAGCTCCGGGCTTGCGGCGTAGTGGCCGCCCGCGAAGCCCGAGTTGTAGGAGAGGCCCGAGAGGGGGGCCAGCTCTCCAGATTCATCGACGCCGCTGGTTGGCACCCCGCGGCTGCGGTCGAAGACGGTGTCGTCGGCGCGGATGGCGCCGGTAATGCGCCTGATTCCCGCCCTGCGGACGTCGCTCGCCAGGTTGGCGATCCGGGTCAGCGGGAGGTTGTTGCTCCGCGCAAAGCCCTGGCTGGCGAGGGCGGGATCGCCAGCCCCGGCGATGATCAGGCCGCCCTCGAGCGTGTGCCTGTGCCGGCCGTGCCTTCGCCGCGGGTACAGCTTGGTCGTCAGCCGGCGGCGGGCGCCGAAGCGATCGAGCACGGCAGCGGTCGTGTACAGCTTCGTGTTCGAGGCCAGGATGCGACGAGTGTGCGAAGCCCATGTGAACAGGATGCGGTTGCCGGGCGCGTCAATGTCCATCACCCAGGCGCCGCTCGCGCCGCCCGCGCGCTGCATCTGGTTTTCGAGCCCGTGACGCAGCCGCGAGCGCGAGATGGAGTCCGCATCCACGGGCGCGAGCAGGAGGGCGCACCAAAGGCCCGCCAGCGCGATCCCGAACAGCCTTCCGCGCACCGTCCCGCAGGGTAACCGCTGCGCCCGGACGCGACCGCGGCATGCTGCCTGAGAGCAGATTCGGCGGTCTGCCTCAGCGGCGGGCATAATAAGTATCTCCATGGGCAAGGTCGTCGAGCTCGAGACGCCCCGAACGGACTCGCGGGCGGCTCGGGCCAAGAGAAGCCGCCGGCGACGGTCGAAGACCGCGCTCGTGCTCGGCGGAGGGGGCTTCACAGGCGGCGTCTACGAGATCGGCGCCCTGCGGGCGCTCGATCTGCTGGCCATGAACCGCACGGTCAACGAGTTCGACGTCTACGTGGGCACCAGCGCGGGATCGTTCGTGGCCAGCATGGTGGCCAACGGGATCACCCCCGAGGAGATGATGCGGGTCCTGAACCACGACCTGCCCTCGCCGTTGCGCGACATCTCGCTCGGCACCCTGCTGAAACCCAACTACGGCGGAATCGTGCGCAAGTCGCTCACCTTCCCGCTGCGGGTGGCGGGAGTGGCCAAGGAGCTCGTCAGCCACCTGAACGAGCTTTCGGCAGTCGACGTGGTCACCGGGCTGGCCAGCGGCCTGCCCACCGGCATCTACTCGGGCCGCGGGATCGAGAGCTACGTCGAGGAGGTGCTCTCCGACCCCGATCGAAGCAACGACTTCCGGCTGCTCGACTCCGAGCTGTACCTGACCGCGACCGACCTGGACACGACCGAGCGCGTGGTCCTCGGCGAGGGCGACTGGGCCGATGTCCCGATCTCGACCGCGGTCGCGGCCTCGGGCGCCCTCCCGATGATCTATACGCCGGTCGAGATCAACGGGCGCGAGTTCATCGACGGCGGCATCCGCTCGACCACGAACGTCGATGTCGCAGTCGAGCATGGCGCCAAGTTCATCGTCGTCATCAACCCGCTGGTCCCCTACGCGAACGACTTCAGCAAGCGGATCCCCACCGTCACCGGCACCCGGGCGCGCCGCGTCTCCGACATGGGGTTCACGGCGATCGGCAACCAGGCATTCCGGCTGCTTTCCCACGAGCGCCTGCACGTTGCGGTCCAGCAGTGGGAGCAGCGCTATCCGGGCGTCGACATCATCCTGATCGAGCCCGAGCTCGACGACGAGCTCATGTTCGGCACCTCCATCCTCGACTACAGCGCCCGCCTCGAGATCGCCAAGCACGGCTTCGAGTCGGTGACCATGAGGCTCGCCCGAGACTACGAGCGGTATAAGTCGATCGCCGAGCGCCACGGCATCCAGATCTCGGCCCGCCGGGTTCGCCATGTGCTCGACCAGGTCGAACGCGAGCGCGAGAAGCAGTCGGCGTGGCGTCGCGTCCTGGAGCAAACCACGGCGGTGTTGCTCAGGCAGCAGCCGCGCTCTGAAGCGGCGGAGCCGGACTCAGAGGCAGCGGAGCCGGAGTAGCGCTCAGTCGGAGTAGAGCGACTCGATCTCGCCGGCGTACTTGTCGGCGACCACGTTGCGCTTCACCTTCAGCGTCGGGGTCAACTCGCCGCCTTGCTGGGAGAGGTCGCGGGGCAGGATCTTGAACCTCTTCACCTGTTCCACGCGGGCGAACTTCTGGTTCGCCTTCTCGATGTGCTCCTCGATCGACTCACGGACCTGCGCGTTCGAGGCCATCGCCTCGGGATCGGGGGGCAGCCCGTGCTGGGTGGCGAACGTGGCCGCTTCCTCCGGATCCAGGGTCAGCAGAGCGACGAGGTAGGGCCGGCGATCGCCGATCACAACGCACTGCGAGACCAGCGGATGCTGCTTCACCTCGGCCTCGATGTTCGCCGGGGTGATGTTCTTTCCACCGGCGGTGATGATGATGTCCTTCTTGCGGCCGGTGATCTTGACGAAGCCGTCGGCGTCGATCTGGCCGATATCGCCGGTGTGGAGCCATCCGTCGACGATCGTCTCGCGGGTCGCCTCGGGGTTCTTGTAGTAGCCCTGGAAGACGTTCGGGCCGCGCACCAGGATCTCGCCGTCGTCGGCGATCTTCACCTCGCAGCCGGGGAAGGGCTTGCCGATGGTGCCGAACTTGAACTCGTCCGCCGTGGCGATCGTCGCCGCGGTCGAGGTCTCGGTCATCCCCCAGCCCTCGAGCACGAGCACGCCTGCGGCGTCGAAGAAGCGGAGGATGTCCGGGTTGATCGGGGCGGCGCCCGAGACCGCCTGGATGATCCGCCCGCCGAACAGGTTGCGGATGTTCGACAGCACCAGGCGGTCGGCGATCGCGTGCTGGATGCGAAGCGGAGGCCAGGGGCTCTTGCCCTGCCGCTCGAGCTCGCGGACTCGGCGGCCGACGCCCACCGCCCAGTTGAAGATCGCCCGCTGCACGCCGCCCGCGTTCTCCGCCTTCGAGGTCGCGGCGGTGTAGATCTTCTCGAAGATCCGCGGCACGGAGGGGAAGTAGTGGGGCTTGACCTCGGCCAGGTTGGGGAGGATCTTCAGCGGGTCGCGCTCCCAGTAGGCGAGCGCACCGCCGACGTCGAAGCTGAGCAGCTGGATCAGGAGCGCGAAGGAGTGGGCGAGAGGCAGGTAGAGATAGGTGATCCGCCCGGACTCCAGCACGCTCTGCTCCAGCGACATGTTGAGCATGGCGCGGTAATTGCCGTGCGAGATCACGCAGCCCTTGGGCGGGCCGGTGGTGCCTGATGTGTAGATGAACGTGCAGATGTCGTCGGGGACGACCGAGCGCCACCGTTCCTCCCATTCCGAGGCCTCGTGAGATGCCCCCCGTTCGGCGAGCTCAGCGGCCGAGATCGTGTCGTCGCTGGAGCCGGTCATGCGGATCACGTGCTCGAGCTTCGGACAGCGGTCGCGGACCTGGCGGATCTTGTCGAGCTGCTCGGAGTCCTCGACCACCACCACCTTGGCGTCCGAGTTCTCGAGCACGTATTGGCATTCCTCGGGTGAGTTGGTCTGGTAGATCGGCACCACGATCGCGCCCGCGGTGAGCGCGGCGAAGTCGTAGTAGGTCCATTCCGGGCGGGTGTTCGCGAGGATCGAGACCTTGTCGCCCTTCTGAACTCCCAGGTCGATCAGGCCAAGAGCCAGGCTACGCACCCGATCGCCGACCTGGGCGAAGCTCTGGGTCGCCCACTCACCGGAGTCGTCGCGGTACATCACCGCGGCCTCGGAGCCGTACTTCCGCACGGCGGCCGGGAGGAGGTCCGCGATCGTCGCCGAGCCGGCACCCGTCACCGAGCGGGACTCGACCGTCGCTGTCTCCATCGCTCTCCTCCTTCGTTCGGACCCTCAAACGTCGACCGGGCGCAGATGCGCTTCAACGCCGACCCGGCGGCTGCTGCCGCTCGTTACGAAGGCTATCTCAGCGAACGGGACTCAGGCAGCCGTCTGGGGCTGCTGCGGCTGCTGGGTGAAACGGCGCAGCGACGAGAGGAAGAGGGTCTTGTCGATACGGCCGTTGAAGATTGGGACGCCCATCTCCATGCACTTCGAGATCACCTCGCGCCGCTTCATATCGACTTCCTCAGCGAGCTCGGTGGGCGTCAAGTGAATCGCCACGCGTCATCTCCTCCCGGGTCGTTTGTGCTACCTGATTCTTATCGCCCAGGGCGGATGTGTCAACGTAATTCTTTGGAAATTGCGCACATCAGGCGTGCCGGCAGGTCCCTCGGGCCGCTCGGAGGGCACTCGGGGGGCGATCGGCTCGCGACCGGCGCCGACGCGCATCTACGATGTTCGCGAGATGGCCGACGAGGCGCCGCCCCTTTCGCCCCAGACCCCGCCGCTGGCGGACGATGCGGGCTCCTTCCTCGAGTCGCTGATGGACACCGAGCTGTACTCGATCGGCGCCTTCTTCTGCGACGAGCATCCGGACCTGGTGGACGAGGTGGTGGCCCGCAGCGAGGCGATCGAGCGGAGTGGGCTCGAGGCCTACTCGCAGCAGAGCGGCGGGCCGATCGAGGAGAGCTTCGAGACGCTCCTCACCGGCCTCGCGGTCCGCTACTACAAGGCGGTCGCGGGGCAGACATGAGTAAGCCGTGGCTGCCGCGCCTGCTGCTGGGCGCCGGCGTCGTCGGCCTGTTCGCGGCGGTCGTCTCGCTCTCGATCGGGGAGGGAGGTCCCGAGAAGATCGCGATCGCGGGCGCCTCGGAGACCCAGCAGCTGATCGCGGGGATCCCCCAGGACGGCCCCAATCTCGGCCCGAGCGAAGCGGCGGTGACGATCACCGTCTTCAGCGACCTCCAGTGCTCGAGCTGCGACGACTACGAGCTCCGGACGGTCAACCCGCTGATCGAGCAGTACGCGCGCACTCGCGAGGCGGCGCTCGAGTTTCGTCACCACTCGCTTGGCGAGTTCGCGACGACGAAGGCCGCCTACGCCGCCGCCGCGGCGGGCGAGCAGGACCGCGAGTGGCAGTACATCGACCTCTTTTTCCGGAACCAGGAGGAGGCGCCGGCGGGCACCGTCTCCGACGAGTTCCTCGAGGACATCGGCAGCGCGATCCCGAACTTCGACCTCGATGCCTGGACCACGGCCCGCGAGTCGGCCGCGGTTGAGGACAGGGTGGAGGCCGACGCGCAGCTCGCAGCCGAGCTTGGCCTGGGGGTCAGCGGCCCCTCGGTGGTTGTGAGTGGCCCCGGCGGCACCGAGGTGCTTCAGGACTCGCCGTCGAAGGACGCCATCGACGCTGCGGTGTCGGCCGTCGGTGGCTGACCCGGGCTCCTTTGGCAGAATGAATCGCCTCGGGGCGTGGCGCAGCCTGGTAGCGCGCACCGTTCGGGTCGGTGAGGTCGCTGGTTCAAATCCAGTCGCCCCGATGCCACCGGTCGATTTTCGCTTCGCTCACTCGACGTATAGGTAGAGGTCGAGTCCGCTGGTAGTCGGATTCGAGCAAAGATCGACACCAAGGAGGCACGACGAGATGCGAGTCATGGTCCTGGTCCCGGCGAATGAGGACAGCGAAGCCGGGGAGATGCCGAGCACCGAGCTGCTGACGGAGATGGGCGCCTTCAACGAGGAGCTGGTCAAGGCCGGCGTGATGCTCGCGGGCGAGGGTCTTCACCCGAGCTCGAAGGGCGCCCGGGTGGTCTTCTCCGACAACGGCGAGCGCAAGGTGATCGACGGCCCGTTCACCGAGTCCAAGGAGCTGCTCGCCGGCTACTGGGTGTGGCAGGTGAAGTCGCTCGACGAGGCGATCGAGTGGGTCAAGCGCGCCCCGTTCGGCGGCGATACCGCGATCGAGCTCCGCCCGGTGTTCGAGACCGACGACTTCGGCGACGAGCTCACGCCCGAGCTGCGCGAGCAGGAAGAGCGTCTGCGGGCGCAGACCGAGTCGAATCAGTAGCGGTCGCGGAGACTGTCCACCGTGGGGACGACGGACGTCAACCGCACCATCGATGCTGTCTGGCGGATCGAGTCCGCACGGTTGATCGCCGGCCTGGCCCGGATCGTCCGGGACGTGGGCGTCGCGGAAGACCTCGCACAGGAAGCGCTGGTCGCCGCGCTCGAGCAATGGCCCGAGTCAGGTGTCCCGGACAACCCGGGCGCCTGGCTCATGGGCACCGCCAAGCACCGGGCGATCGACCGCCTGCGCCGAGCCGAAGTCAATGAGCGAAAGACGCAGGAGCTCGCACGCGAGCTCGAGATCCGCGGCGAGATGGAGAGCCACGAGCTCGAAGCCGAGATCGACGATCCGTTCGACGACGATCTCCTGCGCCTCATCTTCACCACCTGCCATCCGGTCCTCTCGACCGACGCACGGGTCGCGCTCACGCTGCGCCTGCTCGGCGGCCTGACGACCAGGGAGATCGCGCGCGCATACCTGGTCCCGGAATCGACCGTCGCACAGCGGATCGTGCGCGCCAAGCGGACGCTATCGGCGGCGCGGGTGCCCTTCGAAGTGCCCGAACGCGACCAGCTCTCCGACCGCCTCGCCTCTGTGCTCGAGGTGATCTACCTCGTCTTCAACGAGGGCTACGCGGCGACCGCGGGCGACGACTGGATCCGCCCCGAGCTGATCGAGGAGGCGCTGCGGTTCGGCCGCATCCTCGCCGAGCTGCTTCCCTCCGAGCCGGAGGTGCACGGCCTCGTCGCGCTGATGGAGATGCAGGCATCGCGGTCGCGCGCGCGAACCGGGGCTTCGGGAGAGCCGGTGCTGCTGCTCGACCAGGATCGCTCGCGCTGGGACTGGATGCTCGTTGGCCGCGGCCTCGCCGCGCTCGAGCGAGCGCAAAGCAGCGCCGGGGCCATTGGGCCGTACACGCTGCAGGCGGCCATCGCCGCCTGCCACGCTCGCGCCCGGGTTGCCGACGACACGGACTGGGAGCGGATCGTGGCGCTCTATGACGGGCTCGCCCAGCTCCAGCCGTCACCGGTCGTCGAGCTCAACCGCGCGGTCGCGATCGGCATGGCATTCGGACCTGAGGCCGCGCTCGAGCTGGTGGACGACCTCGGCTCCGAGCCCGCTCTGAGCAGGTACCACCTGCTGCCGACCGTGCGCGGAGATCTGCTCGTGAAGGTGGGCCGCGACGATGAGGCGCGCGCGGAATTCGAGCGCGCCGCTTCCCTGACACAGAACTCTCGCGAACGAGCGGTGCTGCTGGGGCGGATGGCCGACTGCTCGCATCCCAACGGGGCCTGACCGGGCCCGCCTTACCCGTGTTGCACTCTTTCGAGTGCTCGATCTGAGTCGCGATAGCCTCCCCAATGTGGAGGCTGGCACTTGATCAGCGAGCGAGCGATCCGCGCCGTGCTGATCGTGCTCGGCGTCGTTCAGGTCGCCTCGGGCGCCCTGGCTCTGGTCGCACCCGGGACCTTCTACGACGAGGTTGGCCGCTACGGGGTCGAGAACCAGCACTACGTCGGGGATGTGGGGGCCTTCGTGCTCGCCTTCGGGATCGCCGTCCTGATCGCCGCTCAGCGCCCGGCTTGGCGGGTTCCGGTCCTGGCGCTCGGGGCCATCTGGTACGGGCTGCATGCCATCAATCACGCCTTCGACGTCGGTGACGCGCGAAGCGATGCGCGGGGGATCGTCGACACCATCTACATCGGGATCGGGGCGCTGCTGTACGCCTACCTGGCCCGAGCGGCGGCCAGGGTCCGGCACCGGGGGGCGGCGGGCCCAGGCGAAAGGGCGGCGGGGACGTGAAGGTGTTCGTCGCCGGGGCCAGCGGGGTGATCGGGCAGCCGCTGGTGCGCCAGCTGGTCGCCGCTGGTCACGAGGTCGCCGGGACGACCAGCAAGCAGGAGAACGCCGCCCGGGTCGAGGCCGCCGGGGGGACACCAATCGTCTGTGACGCGCTCGACGCCGAGGCTGTGAAGGCCGCGGTACGGGAGTCGGCGCCGGAGGTCGTGATCAGCCAGCTCACCCGGCTTCCCCGCGAGTACAACCCGCGGAAGATCGACTACGGGCCGACCAACCGAGCCCGTGCCGAGGGCGGTCACAACTTGATGGAGGCAGCCCGCGAGGCCGGTGCCCGCCGCTTCATCACCCAGAGCGTCGCCTTCATCTATGCGCCGGAGGGCGGGATGATCAAGGACGAGGAGGCGCGGCCCTGGGCCGACGCGCCAGAGCCCTTCCGCAGCGGCGCCGGCTCGACGCTCGAGCACGAGCGGGAGGCAACGCAGACACCGGGGCTCGAGGGCGTGGTGCTGCGCTACGGCCAGTTCTATGGGCCCGGCACCTACTACGCCAGCGACGGAAGCGTCGCCGAGCAGGTGCGCCGCCGCCGCTTTCCGATCGTGGGCCGCGGCGAGGGCATGTTCTCCTTCATCCACATCGACGATGCCGCCTCGGCCACCGTCGCTTCGCTGGAGCGAGGGGCGCCGGGCATCTACAACGTGGTCGACGACGAGCCCGCGCCGTTGCGCGAGTGGCTGCCCATCTACGCGGAGGCGCTCGGCGCGCGGCGGCCCCGCCGGGTGCCGACCTTGCTGGCTCGCCTGGTGGCGGGGTCATTCGCCGTGGCGTTCGCAACCCAGCTCCGCGGCGCCTCCAACGCCAAAGCGAAGCGCGAGCTGGGCTGGGAGCCGCGTCATTCGAGCTGGCGCCAAGGTTTTGGAGAAGCGCTCGGATGAGAGCCAGTCCGGCGACGGCTTCGCCGGCAGCCCCGGCGGATTATGTTTCAGGCTCACCAGCGAGCTAAGGAGAAGCCAGATGGCCTACTCAGTCCCCGACCTTCCCTACGACTACGACGCGCTCGAGCCTCACATCGACCAGCAGACGATGCAGGTCCACCACGACAAGCACCACCAGGCCTACGTCGACAAGGCGAACGCGGCGCTCGAGGGCACCGAGTGGGCGGATACCGATGTGGACGAGGTGCTCCGCAACCTCTCCTCGCTTCCTGACGACATCCAGACGCCGGTCCGAAACAACGCCGGCGGCCACTCCAACCACACCTTCTTCTGGCAGATCATGAGCCCCGACGGGGGCGGCGAGCCGGAGGGCGACCTGAGGGCCGCGATCGACGATGCCTTCGGTGGCTTCGACGCCTTCAAGGACGAGCTCAAGAACGCCGGGATCAACCGCTTCGGCTCCGGCTGGGCGTGGCTGGTCCGCGACGGCTCGGGCCTCGCGGTTGTCAGCACCGCGAACCAGGACTCGCCGATCTCCGACGGCCAGACGCCGTTGCTGGGCGTCGATGTCTGGGAGCACGCCTACTACCTCAAGTATCAGAACCGCCGCCCCGACTACCTCGACGCCTGGTGGAACGTGGTCAACTGGGCCGAGGTCGCGACGCGGTTCGGAAGCTAGCGGGCGCGGCAGCATAGGATCTGGCGACCCGCCCGCGGCGGCATCGCGAGCACGAGGAGAGGAGAGGGAGTTGGCCTACTTCAACGACGCCCAGGAGGTCTACGACACGATCGGGAAGCTGTTCGTGGACCTCGCGGAGGACGAGGAGCTGGCGCCGAAGTTCCGCAAAGCGAACACGATCGTTCGCTACCAGTACCGCGAGCCCGAGTCGACGATCACGGTGCGCCTCCAAGAGGGCCAGCCCGGCGACGTCGACTTCGGCGAGTCCGCGATGGAGCCCGAGGTGACGATGTCGATGGAGGCCGACACCGCGCACCGGTTCTGGCTCGGCAAGGTGAACGTCACCGTGGCGCTGGCGCGTGGCCAGATCAAGGCCAAGGGCCCGGTGGCCAAGATCCTCAAGCTGGTGCCGCTGACGAAGCCGGTCTTCCCCCGTTACAAGGCCCAGCTCGAGTCCCAGGGTCGCACCGATCTGATCGACGCTTGACCTTCAAGGACTTCTACCAGTTCGCCTCACCGACGCGGGTCGTTTCCGGACGCGAGCTGATCGGCAGCGCGGGCTTCGAGTTCGCCAAGGAGGGCGCCGAGCGGGTGATGCTGGTCACCGACAAGGTGCTCCGGGGCACGGGACTGGTGGAGAGGGTCGAGGGCGGGGTCGCCGATGGCGGACTGGAGGTCGTCGGCATCTTCGACGAGGTCCCGCAGGACTCGGATACCGCGGTGGTGATGCGGTGCGCGGAGCAGGCGAAGGACCAGGGGGCCAACAGCTTCCTGGCGGTCGGCGGCGGCTCGGTGATCGACACCACCAAGGCGGCCAACGTGATCTTCAGCCACGGCGGCACGATTCCGGAGTGGGAAGGGGTCTTCGGGCTGCCGCGAGGGCGCGACGGGATGGGGAAGCCGCTGCCGCTGGCGCCGCTGGGAGTGATTCCCACCACCGCCGGCACGGGCTCGGAGGCGAGCCCCGTGGCGGTGATCAAGGACTCCGAGCGGGGCATCAAGTTCGTGATTCTCGACTTCCCGCTCGCTCCCGACCTGGCGATCCTCGATCCCGACTCGACCGCGACCCTTCCGGCGCCGATCGCCGCGGCGACCGGCATGGACGCGCTCACCCACGCGATCGAGGGTGTGACCTCGACCGAGTGGAGCCCCCACGGAGACGCCTATGCCCTTCAGGCGATCCGGCTGATCCGCGACAACCTGGAGCGCGCCGTCGCGGACACCTCGGATGAAGAGGCGCGCGGCAACATGCTGATCGCCGCGAACCTGGCGATCGCGCCGACCGGCTTCGGCGCGACCGGCATCACCCACTCGATGTCGCACCCGTGCGGGGCCCGCTACGGCGTTCCGCACGGGGTGGCCAACGCGATCAACCTGCCGCCGGTGATCGAGTTCAACGCGACGGCCAGCGAGCAGGTGGCGGACCAGTTCCGCGGCGCCGCCGAGCTGCTCGGGGTCGATGCCCCCGGCGGCGGCGAGCAGGTCGGACGGGCGCTCGCCGACCACGTTCGCGAGCTGAGGGCGCGGCTCGGCCTACCGGGGCGCCTGTCGGAGGTCGGCGTCCCCGAGCAGGGCATACCCCAGCTCGCCGAGGACGCGATGGGCGAGGGGTCGACGCTGGTCAACCCGCGTGAGCCGAGCGCCGACGACTTCGCCGAGCTGTTCCACCAGGCGCTGTGATGGCCTGCGGTCGCCGGCTGACGTGAGCGCCAGCGACGAGGCCCGGGCCTGGGCCGAGACCGTGCAGGCGGTGGCCAGGGATCGCGACCTCGTGTACGAGCCGGTGGGCGGCATCAACCCGGTGGGCGGGCCGGTGGCGCTCTGTCCGGGCGGGACCAACCGGATCACCGGACAGCTCGCCGAGGGCTTCTGGGGCGCCTCCTGCGACGCCGATGAGCGGGAGGAGGGAGGGCTGTTCTCAAAGGCCGTGCTCCCCGGCGCCGTGCTGGCCAAGTCGCAGGTGCCCGACCTGGCCAAGGTCATGCCGCCCTTCAACGTCGAGTCGATCGAGCGCCGGCCCGACGAGCTGGTGGTGCAACGCGCCTCGCGCCGCAAGGTCGAGTTCGAGAGCCTGGACTTCAACCGGCGCTTCCTGGCGACGGTGCCAAGCGAGTACGACCCGGTCGCCCTGCGCGAGGTCTTCAGCCCCGCGTTCCTCGATTGGGTGACCACGATCGACGACGAGATCGACTTCGGCGTCTCCGAGCAGCAGCTCTGGTTCCTGTGGCGGCTTCGCGACCGCAGCCGCGACCAGCTCGAGGCCGCGCTCGACAACGGCGGCGCGCTGTTCAAGCAGGTGCGCAAGGAGGTGGAGGAGTCGGGGGTCCACACCTACCCGGCGGGTCCCTGGCACGCCGGGCTGGAGCCGTTCCCGAGCAGCTGAGCTAGCGCGCGGCTTCGGCCTTGCGCTTTCGCAGCTCCTTCTGTGCGAGGGTCAGTATCCGGGCTCGCCGGGAAGGACCACGCGACGCCCCTCGTCCTGGCCGAGGACGCGCGGCAGAATCGGTTCGATCAGGCGGTTGGGGGCGGCGGCCAGCACCTCCTCGGCGTTCGAGTAGGGGAGCAGCGACTCGAGGTGCTTGATGGTGGGGAAGACGAGCGACAGGTCGCCGGCCGCATGGCGGTCGAGCGCCTCGCGAGGCGAGATCCACGCGGCCTCGGTGGTCTCGGCTCCGTCGGGGCGCGGCGGCGAGTGGGGTGGCGCGAGCGCGACGTAGAAGCGGGTGTCGAAACGGACCGGCACGATCTCGGGGGTGATCCAGCGCGACCAGGGGCGCAGCTCGGCGTCGGCGGACAGCTCGATTCCGGCCTCCTCGTGGAGCTCTCGCACCGCGCAGGCCCGGTGCGCAAGCTCCTCGCCGTCGGCAGCGGCCCCTTCCTCGAGCTCGGGCGCAACGGATTCGTCGGCCTCGACCACGCCGCCCGGGAACACCCAGACGCCGGGCATGAAGCTCGCCTCTGGGCTGCGCCGCACCAACAGGACCTCGACCTCGCGTTGGCGGTGCTTGCCGCCCCGGCGCAGCAGGATCAGCGAGGCGGCGGGACGCGGGGTTGCCGGGGCCATCACCGTGCCAACACTAGCTTGGGTAAGCTGGCGCGCGATGCCCACCGACACCCAGACCGCTCAGCTCTGGATCTGCACTTCCTGCGGCTTCATCTACGACCCGGAGGAGGGCGATCCTGACGGCGGCATCCCGGCGGGCACCCCCTTCGAGCAGATCCCCGACGACTGGTTCTGCCCCGTCTGCGGCGCCCGCAAGGCGGACTTCGAGCCCTACGAGGAGTAGCGGCTCCGACCTAGACCTGGATCTCGTCGAGCGCTCGCTCGCGCCGCAGGCGCGCCACGGCTCGGGTGCCCAGCCAGATCAGCGCCGCCAGGATCGCCAGCGGGCCGAGCACCGCGGCGCTGACCAGCAGCACGCCCGCGGTCACCGACAGGACCCTGCCGGCGTCGCCGACCGCGTCGCCGAGGCTCCAGCCGCCGGCGTCGTCGCCGTCGAGGGCGCGGTCGGCGTCGATCGTGACGCTGACGCGGCACCAGGTTGACGCGCTGCTGGGCGTCGCCGAGGTCGTCCTGGGCCGCGGAGAGCTGCGCCTCGACGATCTCCAGCCGCCGCTTGATGCTCTCCTGCTCGATCAGCGTCACCGCGTCGGCGAGCTGGCGCAGCAGGCTCTGACGCGTCTTTTCGAGCGCGGCGATCCGCTTCTTCACGGACACGAACCGGCTCGTGATGTCTTCGGTCCCGTCGGTTCGCGAGACGACGTGGCCGAGGTCGGAGAGGTCGCCCAGGGCGGCGGGCAGCTGCCCCGGCGGGGATCCGAAGCGTGAAGCTCGCGTGGCCGAGCTTCGACCGCTCGACGTCGGGATCGCCTCCGGAGACGCTCGAGCGGACGACGAAGCCGCGGTGATCGCGCACCACGTCGAGGACGTCGTCGGCCGCGCCCCGGAAGCGGTCCGGCGAGGTCGACAGCGCCAGGTTGATGCGGCGGGCGATCTTGCGCTTGGCGGGGGAGACCAGGCCGCTGGCGTCGGCGCCCGAGGCGGCCGCTGAGTCAGTGAGACCGCGCGCCTCCTGATTCCTGTCGAAATAGGACCTCGACGTACGGCTGGCGTTTGGGGCCAGGAGGTTGGCACCTTGGGTCGCGTCTCGGCCGTCAGCCGACGGCTGCGGGCTCCGCCGCCTGCGGCGCCGTCGGCGTGTCGACGCTCTGAATGCCGTCGTTGAAGCTCTCGCTCGCCGCCGAACTCACCGCTCTGGCTGATCGCCACGCCGGCGACCACCAGCAGCGTCACCGCGGCGCCGGCCGGGGCCAGGATGCGGCGCGGGGACGTCGCGGTCAGCCTCTTGCGCAACCCCTCGAGACGGCCCGGCCGCGCGATATCCCTCCGCGACCCGCTGGTCGAGGTCAGCCGCGAAGCCGGGCTCGATGCCGACTCGTTCCTCGCGCAGCGCACGGGCCAGCTCGGCGAGCACCTCGAGGTCGGGGTCGACCGGCTCGCCGCCGAGCGCGCGGTCGATCGCCTCCAGCTCGCGCTCGACCTCGGGATCCAGCGGCATCTCGTGCTCACGCAGTCTCATCGCAGGCCCTCCTCAGTTTCTCGATCACCCTGTGCAGCCGGGTGCCGGCGTTCGTCTCCGAGACCCCGATCACGTTGGCGATCTCGGGGTTTGTGAGGCCGGCGAAGAACTTGAGCGCCACCAGCTCGCGCTCGCGCGGCGCCAGGGAAGCGAGCGCCGCGCGCAGCGCCGCACGCCGGATTGCCACCTCGGCGCCCTGCTCGGGCGGGATCGCCGCCTCGTCGACCGGCTCGGCGACCAGCGTCGCCAGGCGCCGGCGCCGGCGCAGCTCGTCGAGCGCCGCGTTGCGGGCGATCCCGAACAGCCAGGCGCGCCGGGTTCCGCGCCTCGGGTTGAAGCTCCGGCGGCGCCGGTAGGCGCGCTCGAAGGCCACGGCAGTGACGTCCTCGGCCGCCGAGCGGTCGCGCAAGAGCCCCGCCACGTAAGCGTGGACGTCGTCGCGGTCTCGTCTGTAGAGCTCGTCGAAGGCGACATCGGCGTCGGTCGGGATCTCGGTCGCGGCAGCGGCCACGGTCTCGTTCACGCCCCTACTACGCGCCGGAACGGCCTTCATCACACCCAATATCGACCCTGCGGGGCCGGCGCGCAACCCGCGGGAGGGGCTGCCGCACGTTCGGCGTCTATATGACCACCAATGTTCGTCACCCCCCGGGTGGGGGGAGAACTTGGGTTAGTTGCCTACGCAGCCTGGGCGAGGTCGGCGGCGGGCCGCTGACCGTACGCGGAGGCGAACGGCGGCCTGGATCGAGGCGGCGACCACCTCGACCAGGCGCTTGAGGTCGCGCTTGGCAATCGTCAGCGGCGGCATCAGGACGACGACGTCGCCGAGGGGGCGAATGATCGCCCCGCGCTGGCGCGCCTCGAGCGACACCCGATGGCCGAGCCGAAGCGCAGGGTCGTGCTCGCCGAGGTCGATGCCCGCCATCAAGCCCCGCCCGCGCACCTCGGCGACCTCGGGCAGCCTCGCCAGCTCGCCGAGCAGCTCGCCGAGCAGGCGGATCTTCGGCTGCAGTCGGACCAGCGTTCCCTCGCGCTCGAAGGCGTCGAGGCTGGCCAGCGCGGCCGCGCAGGCGAGCGGGTTGCCGGTGAACGTGTGCCCGTGGAAGAAGGTGCGCCCTTCTTCGGGAGCGCCGAGGAACCCCTCGTAGACGCGCTCCGTGGTCAGCGTCGCGGCAAGCGGCAGGTAGCCGCCGGTGAGCCCCTTGCCCAGGCACAGGAAGTCCGGCGCGACGCGCTCCTGCTCGCAGGCGAACATCGTCCCGGTGCGCCCGAAGCCGGTGGCGACCTCGTCGCAGATCAGCAATACGTCGTGTCGCTGGGTGAGCTCGCGCACCTGACGCAGGTACCCGGGGGGATGAACCCGGATGCCCGCCGCGCCCTGCACCAGCGGCTCGACGATCACCGCCGCGATCTCCTCCCCGTGGAGGTCGAGCACGCGCTCGAGCTGCCCCGCGTCTCCGGGCTCCACGCGATGCGCTCCGAACAGGAGGGGCGAATAGGCGGCGTGGAAGAGGTCGATGCCGCCGACCGACACCGCCCCCAGGGTGTCGCCGTGGTAGGCGTCGCGCAGGCAGACGAAGGAGGTGCGCCGCCGGTGCTGCCCGCCGCGCTGCTGCCAGTACTGAAAGGCCATCTTCAGGGCGATCTCGGTCGCGCTCGAGCCCGAGTCCGAATAGAAGACGCGATTCAGGCCTGGCGGGGCAAGCTCGACCAGGCGCGCCGCCAGCTCCGCCGCGCCGCGATGGGTGAGGCCGAGCATGGTGGAGTGAGCGACCCGGTCGAGCTGCTCGCGGAGCGCCTGGTCGATCAGGGGATGACGATGGCCGTGGACGTTGCACCACAGCGACGAGACGCCGTCGATGTAGCGCCGCCCCTCCGAGTCCACCAGCTCGGTGCCCTCGGCGCGCTCGATCACGAGCGGCTCCTCGAGGCACCAGTCCCGCTGCTGGGTGAACGGATGCCAGAGGTGGCGCTGGTCGAGCTCCCCGACGTCCGTGGAGGGAGAGCCGAGTGACGCCTGCCGATCCACTGGGCCGACCTTAGATGGAGCCGCGGCGGAATCCGCTCGGATGGATGAGCTCAATCGCCGGGCCTCAGGTCCGGCCAGGACTCGGGAGCGCCGAGGTCGAGCTCGGGCAGGGGCTCGACCTGAACCGAGCCCAGCCTCGCGATCGCCTCGCGGTTGGAGCGCTCCACCACCGAGGGGTCGGCGGGCCAGGGCGTGAGCACGACAAGCGTCGGCTCGAGGCCGACTGCCCGCGCCGCCTCGACCGTCAGCAGCGTGTGGTTGATAGTTCCCAGCCCCGGGGCGGCCGCGATCACCAGCGGCAGCCCAAGCTCGCGAGCGAAGTCACGCACCAGGTAACCGAGCGTCAGCGGCACCAGCAGCCCGCCCACGCCCTCGCAGACCAGGTAGTCAGCCCCGGCCGCTGCGGCACGCGCCGCGCGGGCCAGCCGCGCGGGATCGATTTGGGCGCCGGCCAGCTCCGCGCCGAGGTGCGGGGACACGGGCGGCCCGTAGCGGTAGGGCGTGATCTCCTCGTCCGCCTGAGTCGAGCCGGCGGCGCGGCGGAGCAGGGCGTGGTCCGGTTCGGAGCCCTCGTCCAGGCCGCTCGATGGCGGGCTTGAACACCGCCACCCGGGCGCCGGCGGCGACCAGGGAGCGCGCGATCACCGCCGCGACCACCGTCTTCCCGACCTCGGTGCCCGTGCCGGTGACGAAGAAGCCCCGCAAGGGGCTAGGCGGCACGCCTCAGAGGGGCGGCGTGCGTCGTCGGGCGCCGTTCGACCGCGATCCCAAGCTCCCGGGCCGCGTGCGCGATCACGTCCGCGGCCGCGCACAGCTCGTCGGCCCTGTGGTTGGCCATCACCGAGAGGCGCAGGCGCGAGGTTCCCTCCGGCACCGTCGGCGGCCGGATCGCCTGAGCGAACACCCGGCCCTCGAGTGCCCGCTCGCAGAGCGCCATCGCCCGCCTCGCCTCCCCGACGACCACCGGAACGATCTGGGTGCGCGAGCCGCCCACCTCGAGCCCCTGGCCGGCCAGAGCGTCCCGCAGGATGGCGCCGTTGCGGCGGAGCTGCTCGACCATTCCCGGCTGCCCGTCGAGCAGGGTGAGCGCGGCGAGCGCCGCGCCGATCACGGGAGGGGGGAGCGCGGTGGAGAAGATGAACGGTCGCGCCGTGTTGATCAGCAGATCGACGAGCCTCGCGCTCCCGCAGACGTAGGCGCCGTAGCTTCCCAACGTCTTCCCAAGCGTGCCGACGATCAAGTCCACCTCCCCGGCGAGCCCGGCCTCGGCGACCGCCCCGCTTCCGCCGGGGCCGAGCGCGCCCGTCGCGTGCGCCTCGTCGACCATCAGGAGGCAGCGGTGACGGCGCGCCAGGTCGAGCAGCTCGGCGATCGGGGCGACGTCCCCATCCATCGAGAAGACCGCGTCGGTGACTATCAGGCCGCCGTCGCGAGCCTCCTTGCGCAAACCCCAGGACAGGTGCTCGAGATCGGCGTGACGGTAGATGAAGCACCCGGCGCGAGCGATCCGGCAGCCGTCGATGATGCTCGCGTGGTTGAGCTCGTCGGAGAAGACGACCTGACCGCGGCCGGCCAGCGCGGCGATGGTTCCGAGATTCGCCAGGTAGCCCGACCCGAACAGGAGCGCCGCCTCGTATCCCGCGAAGGCGGCGAGCCGCTCCTCCAGGCGACGGTGCAGGGACATGTTGCCCGAGACCAGGCGGGAGGCGCCGGCGCCGGCGCCGAACCGCTCCGCGGCGTCGGCCGCCGCCTGGCGGACGCGTGGATGGTCGGCGAGGCCCAGGTAGTTGTTGGAGCAGAGCAGCAGGACCTCGGCGCCGTCGAGCGTCACCCGCGGCCCCTGCGGGCTCTCGATCAGCCGCAGGCGCCGATGCAAGCCGGCGCGCCGAAGGTCCTCCAGCCGCTCGGCAACGTCGCTCACTGACCTAGTCGCCCCATCCGGCAGGCTCCGGATAGGGCGGGGGCTTGCGCTTCATCTTGACCACGCGGAGCTGCTCCGAGGGATCCCAGAAGTTGGCCTCGGCCTGGCTGTCCACCAGCTCCTCGATGGGAGTCGGTGGCGTGTCGCCGTCCAGCCAGCCGGAACGGTTGTCGGGCCGGGGGTTGGCGCCGTTGTCGGGCTGCCGAGCCACGTTCAAGCCCAGCTCCTCGAACATCGCCCGGTCGTCGGCGGGCTCGGCGCCCAGCGTGGTCAGGAAGTTCCCCATCATCACGCCGTTGAGCCCCGCCTTGACCGCCAGCGGTTGCAGCTCATCCAGGTTCTCGACCCGCCCACCGCAGAGCCGGAAGAGAGCGTCCGGCAGGATCAGCCGGAAGATCGCCACCCACTTGACGACCTCCCACGGGTCCATCAGCGGCCGGTCGCCGAACTTGGTCCCCGACCTCGGGTTGAGCAGGTTGATGGGCACGGAGGTGGGATCGATCTCCGCCAGCTCGAAGGCCATCTCCACCCGCTGGCGGGGCGACTCGCCGAGATTGAGGATCCCGCCGACGCAGGTCTCCAACCCCGCCTCCTTGACCGCGTCGATTGTGCGCGTGCGCCCCTCGTAGCGGACCGTGGTCGAGACCTCCGGGTAGTAGGAGCGCGCGGTCTCGACGTTGTGGTGAACGCGCTGCACCCCGGCGTCGGCGAGCCGGCTGGCGCGATCGGCCGAGATGTGGCCGATCGACACGCAGCGCTTCAGGTTGGTCTGCTCGGCGACCAGCCGGGCGCCATCCACGATCTTCTCGAAGTCACGCTTCGACAGCCCCTGCCCCTGCGTGACCATGCAGAACCGGTGGGCCCCGGCCGCCTCGGCCGCCTTGGCGTGCTCGAGGATCTGCTCGGGCTCCATCATCGCGTGCATCGGCGTGTCGGCCTCGGCATAGCGCGACTGGGCGCAGAAGCCGCAGTCCTCGGCGCATCCCCCCGACTTCGCGTTGACCAGCGAGCACATGTCGGTCGACTCGCCGAACCGCTCCCTGCGCACCTTCCAGGCGCGCTCGACCAGATCGGCGATCTCGTCGCGCTCCGAGATCCCGGCCAGATCCATGGCCTCGTCGAAGGTGATCAGTGGCGACATCGAGCCTCCATGGCCGGCAGCAGGCAAGGCTAGGCGCCGCCCCGGACGGCCAATTGGGATCGCTACTTTGCCGCCGGGCGTGTGTTTTGTGCCGCGAGGGAGGACATCGGCGAGCCAGGAGGCGCGACCCCAGGTGTGTCACTCCGTCTGGGAGGCGCCTCCTGGCTCTCGCCGATTGCAGTGAGCGGCCCACTAGGATTCGTCGCCTGCCGGGCAAGCTGACCTTCTGGAGGCGACGCGCCGTCGCCGGCCTCGCCGCCGTCGGGGTGGGAGTTGGCCTCTGGGTGGCGCTCGCCGACGGGACCACGGGGGGAGACGGGACCGCGGTCAGCGCCGATGCCGGCGACCTGGCCACGCGGCGGCTCGCGGGCCAGCGGCTCGTCGCCGGCTTCGAGGGCCGGCATCCTCCGCAGGCAGTCAAGCGGATGATCCGCGAGGGGCGGGTGGCCGGCGTGATCCTGTTCTCCGACAACCTCGGCAGCCGCGATCGCGTTCGCAGGCTGATCCGCCGCCTCCAGGCCATCCGCCGGCCCAGGGGCCTCCGCGATCCCCTGCTGGTGATGATCGACCAGGAGGGCGGCCTCGTAAAGCGGCTCTCGGGGGCGCCGAAGGCCTCCGCACAGGCGATGGGCCGGCGTGGCGCCGACTACAGCCGCCACCAGGGTGCTCGCACGGCCCGCAACCTGAAGCGGGTGGGCGTCAACGTCGACCTGGCGCCGGTGCTCGACGTCGGTCGGCCAGGCAGCTCGATCCGCGCCCAGCATCGGAGCTTCGGAACCAGCCCCGCCGCGTGATCCGTACGGCGATCCCGTTCGCGAACGCGATCGAGCACCGGGGGGTGGCGGCGACCGCCAAGCACTTCCCGGGCCTGGGGGCGGCGGCGGAGAACACCGACCTCGCGGTGCAGCGGATCCGCCTGAAGCGGCGCGAGCTGCGGCGAATCGACGAGCGGCCCTACCGCGCATTCGTCGCCGGCGGCGGCGACATGGTGATGATCTCGACCGCGATCTACACGCACTTCTCGAGCAAGCCGGCGGCGTTCTCGAAGAAGATCGCGACCCGGGAGCTGCGCCACAGGCTGAGGTTCGCGGGTGTCTCGATCAGCGACGCGCTCGAGACGGTTTCGGCCCGCCACTTCGGCGGGGCGGGGAAGGTGGGCGTCGCCGCCGCGAAGGCCGGCACCGATCTGCTGCTGTTCACGGATCACCGTGGCGCCGCTCGGGCGGGACGGGCGCTGAGGCGCAAGCTGCGCTCGGGCAAGCTGGCGCGCGGGCCGTTCGAGGACTCCGTCCAGCGGGTGCTGGACCTGCGGGCCAGGCTTCCCTCGAGCTAGGGCTCAGCGACCGGGCGCCGCGCAGCTGTGGATCGCGGGCGGAACATGCTGGTTCGGAGCGTGTTACGGTCGCAGGGGATGCGGAGGCAAGGGACGCGCATAGAAGAGACGCATGACCAGGCTTCCGAGGCGCCTCGTGATCCCGGTCCTCGCCGCCCTGGGCGTGGTCGGCGCCCTGGCGGTCGCGGGCTCCGGGACACCGCCGGCGAGCCTCGGCGAGGCAGCAGCGGCGGCCCCGGCGCGGCCGAACATCGTCGTGATCCAGACCGACGACCAGACGCTCGAGTCGATGCGGGTGATGGACAACGTCAACAACCTGATCGGCGATCAGGGGGCGAGGTTCAACAAGCACTTCCTCAACTTCTCGCTCTGCTGTCCCTCGCGCGCCACCTTCCTCACCGGCCAGTACATGCATAACCACGGCGTGCGCAGCAACCAGCCGCCTGATGGGGGCTTCTACCGCTTCCACTCCCTGCACGGAGACAACAACCTCGCGGTCTGGCTGCGCCAGTCCGGCTACTACACGGCCATGATCGGCAAGTACCTGAACCACTACTCGAACCAGCCCCTGGTTCCGCCGGGCTGGTCGGAGTGGCGAGTGGCCGCGCCGCATGAGTTCCGGGTCTACAACTATCCGCTGAACGAGAACGGCACCATCGTCGAATACGGCCAGGACCCCGCGGACTTCAAGCAGGACGTGCTGACCCAACAAGGCCGTGGACGTGGTCGAGAGGCGCGCGCCGGCGGCGCAGCCGTTCTTCGTCTGGCTCAACTACACGTCGCCACACGTCGGCGGCCCGCCGAACCCGAACCCGCCGGCCAACTGCGAAGCAGCCGCCAAGCCGGCGCCGCGCCACGCCCACAGGTTCGATTCCGCGCCACTGCCGAGGCCCCCGAACTTCAACGAGGCCGATGTCTCCGACAAGCCCGCCGGGATCCGCAACCGCCGCGCCTGAGCGCCACCCAGATCGCGGACATCCAGCGCAAGTACCGCTGCGAGCTGGAATCGCTGCTGTCCGTGGATCAGGGGGTGAAGAGGGTCGTCGACGCGCTGAGGGCGAGCGGCGAGCTCGACGACACGATGATCGCCTACACCACCGACAACGGGTACTTCCACGGCGAGCACCGCATTCCCGCGGACAAGATGCACGTCTACGAGGAGTCGATCCGGGTGCCGCTCCAGATCCGCGGCCCGGGCATCCCCGCGGGGGTGAACATCGGGCGCCTGTCGATCAACGCCGACCTGGCGCCGACCATCGTCGACGCCGCGAACGCGGACCCCGGACGGGTGATGGACGGGCGCTCGCTGATCCCGGTGGCCAACAACCCTGGGATCGAGGCTGGACGCCTGCTGCTGATCGAGGAGCCGACCTTCGCGGCGATCCGGACCGAGCGCTACGTGTACGCGGAGTACAGCGGGGGCGCCAAGGAGCTCTACGACCTCGACAACGACCCGTTCGAGCTCAGGTCGCGGCACAAGGCGCCCGCCTACGCGGATGTCAGGACCCGGCTGGCGAACCGCCTGCACCAGCTCGAGAGCTGCCGCGGCTCCGGCTGCCGGCTTCATACCGGGCCCTAATCTGTTCTAAGGACGGACCTCCCTCAGCGTCCCCGCCACTCGGGCTTTCGCTTCTCGGCGAACGCTCGGATGCCCTCTCGGAAGTCCTCGGAGGAAAAGCACGAGCGCCGCAGCTCGATCAGCTCGCGCTCCTGCTCCGGCGTGAGGCGGGCGTAGGAGTTGAGGGTCTCGATCGCGTGCTTGTTGCCCGTCAGCGAGAGGGGGGCGTTGGCAGCCACCTCGGCGGCCAGCTCGAGGGCGGTGTCGTCGAGCTTTTCGTCGAGGACGGTGTCGTGCACGAGGCCGATCGCCATCGCCCGCGGGGCGCTCAGGTTGCGGCCGGTCAAGAACAGCTCCTTGGTGCGAGCAAGGCCGACCACATCGATGAACCTTTGAAGCCCGGTGTGTCCGTAGATCAGCCCGAGCTTCGCCGGGGGCATGCCGAGCTTGGCGCTCACCGCGCAGAGGCGCAGGTCGCAGCGGATCGCGAGCTCGAGGCCTCCCCCCAGGCAGTGCCCGTTGATCGCCGCAAGCACGGGATAGGGATGCGCGCTCACCGCCTCCATCGCGGCCTGGAACGGATGGGCGACCAGCGCCTCCGCGTCGGTGGCGAAGCTCTCCTCGGGGATGTCGGCGATGTCGTAGCCGGCCGAGAAGACCTCGCCGGCGCCGGTGATGACCACGCAGCGGATCTCGATTCCCCGGTCGAGCTCCGGCAGGGCCTCGGCGAGCGCCTCGAGGATCTCGTGGTCGAGCGCGTTTCGCCGCTCGGGATTCGAGATCGTCAGCCGGGCGACGGCCTCGGCCGGGTGATCGAGGACGAGCTTCCCGCCGCTCATTCCAGGACGACCAGGACGTCGCCCTCCTGGACCGACTGGCCCTCCTCGCAGCGGATCTCGGTGACGGTGCCGGGGTCCTCGGCCTCGACCGGCATCTCCATCTTCATCGACTCGAGGATGACCACCGTGTCGCCCTCGTCGACCTGATCGCCGACGGCGACCTCGACCTTCCACACTGTTCCTGTGATTTGGGCCTCGACGTTGGTGCTCATGACACGGCGGGGGAGAATATCCGTCCGTGTCCGCGGAACCGACAGGCGACTTGGTGGTGATCGTCGCCGCGCACAACGAGGCGGACCGGATCGGGGCTACGCTGGAGGCGCTGGCGAGGGCGTTTCCGGGCGCTCAGGTCGTGGTCGCCGACGACGCCTCGAGCGACGGCACCGGCGAGATCGCGCTGTCACACGGGGCGCAGGTCGTCAGCCGCCGGCGACCGCACGGCAAGGGCGCCAACGTGACCGCCGCCGTCGAGACCGTGCGGGACCGCGCGGATGAGCCTGATCCGCCGACGTTCTTGCTCTGCGACGCCGATCTGGGCCCGTCGGCGGCTGAGTTGCCAGGCCTTGTGGAAGCGGTCGCCAGGGGCGACTGCGATCTCGCCGTGGGAGCCTTCCGGGATCGCGTGGGCGGTGGCTTCGGCATTGCCCGCAGCTTCGCCCGCTGGGCGATCGAGCGCCGCTGCGGCTATCGGGCCGACGCCCCGATCTCCGGCCAGCGGGCGCTGGCGGCCGAGGTCCTGCCTGCCGTCCTGCCGTTCGCGAGGGGCTACGGGATGGAGACCGGGATGACGATCGACGCCGTGCGCGCCGGCTTCCGGCTGCGCGAGATCGAGCTCGACCTCGAGCACAGGGCAACGGGCCGCAGCGTTGGCGGCTTCCTTCACCGCGCCCGCCAGCTCGTCGACTTCGGGCGCGCCTATGCCTCGCGGCGCCCCTCCTGAGGCCCGGCTAGCCTCGCTTGGCGTAGTCCCCGAACTCGCCGAAGTCGAGCATCACGCACGACTCCTCGCCGACGATCTCGGCGTCGTGGCCTGGCGGGATGGCGAACACGTCGCCGGGGCCGATGTCGGCCTCGGAGCCGTCGTCCATGTAGACCTTCATGTGGCCCGACATGCAGTAGCCCAAGTGCGAGACCTCGCAGGACTCGGTTCCAGCGATCGGCTTGACGTTGTCGGACCACCTCCAGCCCGGCTCGAAGACGCCCCGGCCGACCACCTTGCCGTCGAGGCTGCAGACGTCGGCCCTGCCCCTTCCCTGGAAGGGCCTGGTCTCGTCAGGCGAGTTGAAGTTCTTCACCTCTACGGGCATCCGGTCCTCCTCTCTGTCGCTGACCCGCCTGCGGCCACCCTAACGCCTGCGCCACGCTCGACGCCCCGCCCTCAGCCCACGAGGCGAGGGCCCACTAGGCTTGGCGCCCGTTGATCCTCGCCATCGACCAGGGCACGACCGGGACCACCTGCCTCGTCTTCGACCGCGAGGGCCGGGTCGCGGGACGCGCCTACTCGGAGTTCGAGCAGCACTTCCCGGAGCCCGGCTGGGTGGAGCACGACGCGGCCGAGATCTGGGAGGTGACTCGACGGCTCTGTGTGCAGGCGGTCGTGGACGCGGGGATCCAGGGCGCCGAACTGGACGCGATCGGGATTGCGAACCAGCGCGAGACAGTGGTCGCCTGGGACCGGGAGACGGGCGAGCCCGTCCATCACGCGCTCGTCTGGCAGGACCGCCGCACCGCGGCGCGCTGCGACGAGCTCAGGGCCGCCGGGCACGAAGCGCTGGTGCGCGAGCGCACCGGGCTGGTTATCGACCCGTACTTCTCGGCCACCAAGATCGAATGGCTGCGGCGCAATGTCGAGGCTGCTCGCGGCGCCGCCTTCGGGACGATCGACTCGTGGCTCGTCTTCAAGCTCACGGGTCGCCACGTCACGGACTACTCGAACGCCTCGCGGACGATGCTCTTCGACATCCGCGCGCTGCGCTGGGATCTCGAGCTGTGCGATCTGCTCGGGGTCGATCCGTCCAGCCTGCCCGAGCCGGTTCCCTCGGCTCAGGTCTACGGCCGCACCGGCGTCTTCGGCGGCGACGTTGCGGTGGCCGGGATCGCGGGCGACCAGCAGGCGGCTCTGTTCGGCCAGGCATGCCATCGGCCGGGCATGGCCAAGAACACGTACGGGACGGGGAGCTTCGTCCTGCTCAACACCGGTGGCGATGCTCCGGAGCCCGGCGAGGGCCTGCTGACCACGGTCGCCTGGGGCTTGGGCCCCCGGACCGACTACGCGCTCGAGGCGGCGGTCTTCATCACCGGCGCCGCCGTCCAGTGGCTTCGCGACGGGCTCGGGATCATCGGCTCCGCGCCCGAGAGCGAGGGGCTCGCCGCCTCCCTCGACTCGAACGACGGCGTCTACTTCGTTCCCGCGCTGACCGGTCTCGGGTCGCCGCATTGGGATCCGTACGCCCGCGGGACGATCGTCGGCTTGACTCGCGGCTCCGGGCGGGCCCAGCTGGCGCGGGCCGCCCTCGAGGCGATCGCCTACCAAACCGTGGACGCGGTGCGGGCGCAGGAGGCCGCCGCCGGGGAGGCGCTCGAGGTGCTGAAGGCCGATGGGGGGGCGGTATCCAATCGCTGGCTGATGCAGTTCCAGGCGGACGTGCTCGGCGTGCCGGTGGTCGTCCCCGAGATCTCCGAGACGACGGCGCTCGGCGCCGCTTACCTGGCGGGGATCGCCAGCGGCGTCTGGGACGTCCAGCAGGTCGAGGCGATGTGGCGGGAGGCTGCCCGATACGAGCCCCGCATGGCGCGAGGACGAGCGCCAGACCCTGCTCGATGGGTGGCGCCGCGCCGTCGAGCGCGCCAAGGGCTGGGCTGCGGCATAGACCCCGCGGGCCGGTCGCGTAACCGCGACGCTCACCAGGGGTAGGACCCAAGGAGCCCGCTCCCGCCGGTTCGCCCGCCGATGGCCGAGATCAAGCCCCAGGTCTACAAGGACCCCCGCCCCGCCGAGTACTTCACGCGGTTTCACGAGCGCGCTCGCACCCAGGACCCCGACTGGGTCTATGGCCTGGCGCGGATCGTGCTCACGCCCCCCATCCTGCTCGTCTACCGCGCCTGGGCGATCGGGATCGAGAACGTCCCCAGCTCGGGCCCCGTGATCCTCGCCCCGAACCACTTCTCGAACTGGGACCACTTCTTCGCCGCCGTCTACCTGCGGCGCAAGATCCGGTTCATGGCCAAGTCGCAGCTGCTCGGCGCGAATCCCGCCATCACCTTCATCCTCTCCCACGGCGGGGCGTTCCCCGTGCGCCGCGGCCACCAGGACCAGGAGGCGTTCATCACCGCCCATGCGATCCTCGACCGCGGCGGCTGCATGCTGATCTACGCCGAGGGGGGTCGCTCGCGCACCGGCGGGCTGGGCCAGCCGCGACCCGGGGTCGGTTACCTGGCCCTCGAGTCGGGGGTCCCCGTGGTGCCGGTGGCGATCCACGGCTCGAGGGGCGTCCGCCGGTGGAGGAAGGCGCAGTTCCCGAAGGTCACGGTCCAGTTCGGCGAGCCGCTGACCTTCGAGGCCGTCGAGCGCCCCTCGCGCGAGCAGGCACAGGAGGCCGCCGAACGCGTCTTCGAGCCGGTGCGGGAGATGTACGCGGCGCTCGAGGAGAAGGGTCGCCGGGGCGTGATCAAGGCCCTGCGCCAGGGGATCGGCGCCCGCACCGAGCACCAGGTCGCGGCCGGCCAGCCACGCTAGCCCCGCCCCCGCTCACTCGTACTTCGTATCCAGCGTCCGCCAGTGCTCCGGGTCGTGGCCGGGCACGATCACGACCTGGGGATAGGAGCGATGGAATAGGGCCAGCTCCTGGCGCGAGCGACGCCAGGTGTGGCGGTCGAGGGGGCGCGGCGGTTCCGGCGCGTCCTCGAGCTGGCCGTGCGTGTAGATCGCGTCGCCCGCGATCACGAAGTCGTGGTCGCGCAGGTGAGCGATCACGCTCTGGTGGCCCGCCGTGTGCCCGGGCGTGAAGGCCAGGCGCACGGCGCCGTCGCCGAACAGGTCGAAGGTGCGGCCGAAGGTCGAATACGAGGCGATGCCCGGGCCCTCGTAGCTGAGCGTCCGGTAGTCGAACAGGTAGTCGTAGTGCGCCGGCCGGTAGCCGCGCAGCAGCGGGCGCGGGTCCGTGGTCGCCGCGTGCCACTCCGGGGCGGAGATCACGAAGGTCGAGTTGGGGAACTCGGAGATCCCCGAGGCGTGGTCCTGGTGCAGGTGGGTCATCACGACCAGGGGAAGGTCCCTGGCCTCGATCCCCCGTTCGCGAAGCTGGGCGGGCACGTCTCGGCCAGGCTCGACTCGCGGCCGAGCGAAACTGGCCCATGCACGCCCCATGTTCTCGCGTGGCTCCGCGGCCACCGACGGGTGCAGTCCCGTGTCCACGAGCACCGGCCCGGCGACGGGATGCCGGATCAGGAAGGCGGGACACGGCACGGTCCACCAGTCGGACCGGGGGGTGCCGATGCCGAGTATCTTGAGCGCCTCCAGGCGGCCTCCGGGGCGCTCGAACATGGCGCGCGGGGATTCTGTCTCGCCGCCCAGCAGGGGCTCGACGGTGACCGTGGCTCCCGGCTTCCCGCCGGCCAGCGGCCCGGTCAGCGGCTTGGGCTCGGCGTGGAGCTTCATCGGCCGGTCAGCGTAGCGGGGGGCCGCGGGGAAGCCGGGCGCGGCCTTGCCGAAGATAAGCTCACCTCGGTGTCACCCTCGACCTCGCAGATCTTCCGACCGGGGCTGCTGGAGGGCCAGGTGTGTGTCGTCTCGGGGGCGGGCACGGGCCTCGGGCGGGCTACCTCGCTCGAGCTGGCGGCGCTCGGCGCCATCGTCATCGGCTGCGGCCGGCGCGCCGAGCCGCTCTCCGAGACCGTGACCGCGATCCGCGAGGCAGGAGGAGCAGCGGAGGCGGAGCCGATGGACATCCGCGACGCCGACGCGGTGGCGGGCCTGTTCGACGGGATCGTCGAGCGCCACGGTCGCCTGGACGTGCTGGTCAACAACGCCGGCGGCCAGTTCCTGAGCCCCGCCGAGGCGATCAGCCCCAAGGGCTTCCGGACCGTGACCGAGCTCAACGTGCAGGGAACCTGGCAGATGACCCATGCGGCGGCAACCAAGGCGTTCATCCCGCAGCGCTCCGGGAAGGTGATCAGCGTCACCCTCTCGCCCCATCACGGGATGCCGGGCATGGCGCACTCCGGAGCCGCCCGGGCCGCCGTCGAGAACATGATGCGCACGCTCTCGATCGAGTGGGCGCGCTTCAACGTCAAGCTCTGCGCCGTGGCGGCAGGGCAGTTCGATACCGAGGTGCTGCGCACGAAGTACCCCAAGGAGGTCGCCGAGAACGTCGTCCGCACGGTGCCCCTGCAGCGGCTGGGCACGCCCCAGGAGATGGCCTGGCTGATCGCCTATCTCGCCTCGCCGGGGGGAGACTTCATGTCCGGGTGCGTGATCACGCTCGACGGCGCCCGCGACAACTGGTTCGGCTCCTGGCCGCCGCCAGGGGCCACCGGCGAGTCCGGGGAGCCGCTCGCCGAGGTGCGCAAGCCCCGCGAGTGAGGCGCGCTTTGGCCATGGCCGTGGGACTGTCCCTGCTGGCCGCCGTCGCATCGTGCGGGGACGGCGACTCGCCCCAGACCGCGACCACGACGACCTCTGACGCCGCGGCGAAGCGGCTGACGGCCGCCGAGCAGGGCCTGGTGATCGACTCGGAGCGTGCCGTGCAGCGCTACTGCGGGAAACTCGCCCTCTCGGTGACCGGCCAGGGGAAGCCCCCCTCGGTCTCGGAGCAGGGCCGGGCCTTCGCCGCCACCGACCGCCTGATCGAGCTGGCCCGCCGCAAGCCCGCCGCGCCCCTCGAGCGCGGGGTGGAGATGGGGCTGTTCCTCGGCGACCTGGCCGAGGACCTCGAGGGCTCCAACTGCGATCAGCGGCTGGTCGAGCGGATCGACCAGGCGCTGGCGACGCTGCCCCGGCCGTAGGAAGGCTTCAGCCCTATGGAAGGACCCGAGTGTCCTCGGTGTCCTTGTTGTGCAGAGGGTGGGGGTCGTCGGTGATCGCGCTGACGGTCGCCCAGTTGTGGATCGTCCGGGGCGACCCCTGCACCCTCACCCTGATCGTGATCTGGGGCTTTCGACCGTCCGCCACATCGCCGAGGTCGCAGTTCACCCTGGCGTCCGAGCCGGTGCAGGATCCCCGCGTGGAGCTCACGGAGAGGAAGCGCACGTTGTCCGGCAGGTTGTCTCTGACCGTGACGCCGGTCGCCCGCGAGGGCCCCAGGTTCTCCACCTTCAGGGTGTAGGTCAGTACCTCGCCGACCCTCACCGGGTCGGGGTCGTCGAGCTTCGTGAGCTTGAGATTGGCCTGGCGCGGGTCGTCGATCAAAAGCTCGGTGTTCTGGTCGAGCTGCGGGTCCCCCTCACCATGGGGCGGGCCGCTCTGGGGGTCGTTGAAGCCGAGGGTCCGGCCGATCGAGGCGAGCTGGCGGGCGATGAAGGCCGAGGCGTCCCCAGGGCCCGGGGCGGTCGCCGGCGAGGCGTGGTCGAGCACGGTCCCGAAGATCGACAGCGTGTCGTCGCGGTTGTCCATCACCTCGATCAGGCGGTGCTGGTGCGGCCAGTCGGCCACCGCCGCCGTGTTGATCTCCCACCAGAGGTGATCCCCGCAGAACCTCCTGTTGCCCTGGCCGCCCGTCCGCGTGCTTCCGCAGGGCAGGAGCTGGTGCTCGTGAGTATGTCCCGCGACGTAGGCGATCACATTCGGGTGCTCGGCCATCAGCTCGGTGAAGGTCTTGGCGTTGCTCCCCAGCGGCATCGGCCTGCTCCGGATTTCCGAAGTGCAGGGGCTCCGATGTCCGCGGATCGGGATCGCAGCCCGGGTTCGTGTCGTGCTCGGGGGTGTCGCCGTGGTTGTGCTGCACGCCCGTGCACTCTCCCGTGGCCTCGTCGGGAACGGCCGTGTTCATGCTGCGCACGGGATGGTGGCCGAAGATCACGATCAGCTGCCCCTGGCGCTCTGCGCTTTGCAGCTCGCTCCTCAGCCACCGAAACTGGGGATGGTCGAGGTGCCCGTTCGAGGAACCGCTCTGCGGGCCTTCGCCGACAATGCCGCCCTCCGAGTTGGTGTCGATGGCGATGAAGCGGACGCCCGGCGTCTGCGGCGGATTCCACGCGTAGTAGGAGGCCGAGCCGTTCGAGGTCAGGTCCTCTCCCGGGTCGACGAAGCTGAAGCCGTGGTCGTTGTCCTGGTTGTTGGCGCCGAGAATCGCCTTGATCTGCTGCTTCGAGACGAAGCGCCGCAGCGGGTCGGGCGGGACCAGCATCCCCGCGGCGGTCGGGGAGAGCAGCACCCTCGGATCGAGAGCGTCGGGGCCAGGCATGCTTCCCGGCACGATGGTTGTCCCCAGCGCCTTGAAGCAGCCGGTGGCGATGTTCTCGAACGCCTGGTTCGCGTCCTCGTTCCCCTGCACGAGAACGTCGTGGTTGCCGTTCACCCAGTAGGAGGGGACGTTCAGCCCGGCGGGGGTGAGGGAGAGCATCTGGGCGCGGTCCAGGAGCCCCGTGTACTGCGGCCACGCGGCCCAGTCGCCGGTGGGCTGATTCGGGTCGTAGAAGTTTGGGGGCGGGGGCGAGGGATAGTCGTCGTAGTCCTGGACGCCCGTGTACCGCGCGCCCTCGGCGGCGGCCTGGGCTTGCCCGCCTTCCTGCGTCACGAACGCCTGGCAATTCGCGTTGGGCATGTTTGTCGGCGAATACGCGTCGGGGTCGGTGAGGCCCGAGTTGAAGTTGAGCGTCACGCCGCCCTCCAGCAGCGCCCGCGTCCAGATCATCTCGTTGCGCTGCTGGTTGTCCGCCTGGTCGCCCGTGATCAGCGCCAGGTCCATCGGGTTGCCGACGCTGTTGCCCTGCGGCACCGGGCTATGGGCGACGAACCGATTGATCTGCCGGATCGAGTCGTCGATCATGAACGGGGTCAGGGCCTCCCAGGGGCGCCAGGCGGAGGATGCACCGCCCTGGCCGGCGACCTCGTCGAGGAACTCCACCCGCGCCGGAGACTCCTCGTCGGCCAGCTGGAAGTCGGTGAGCTGGGAGAAGTAGGCCAGCGAGCGCCGCCGCCCCTCGCGTCCCGATCGACGCACGCCGCCGGGGTCACGGAGGACGTATTCCTCGTTGACCTGCTCCGGCTCCAGGGTCTTGAAGTCCGCCTCCGGATCCGTGGCGGTGAGGATCTGCTCGAGGGTGGTGTGGTCCTCGGTGTCGACGACCAGGTGGGTCGCCGCGGCCGTCCCGACGACGGCGAGCAGGACCAGCACGCCGCCAGCGGGCACCAGCCAGCGCCGGCGATGCGACTTTCGTGTAGCTCGTCCTCCGTGTGAGGCTATTCCGCGCCCCCAGTCCCCTCTCGAGTGCACGCAAACCTACCACCGCGGGCCACGGCTTGTGTCGGTTGGCGCGAGCGGCCCTCAGCTGGATGGCGCGGACCCGGCTACGCCTGGCCGCTGCCCTCGCGCAGCCTCCCCTCGCGGATCCGCGCCGCCAGGTCCTTCGACTCCTCGCGGATCACGGTGCCGTCCTCGAGCTCGATCGCGGGCAAGAGGTTCTGCCCGGTTGCCTCGACCAACTCGGTCCGCTTGCTGCGCCGAAACCCGGGGTACCCGACGACCTCGTACTCGACCCCCGTCTCGTCGAGGGCCTTCTGCACCCTCCAGCACGGGTGCCCTTCGATCTTCACCCACATGTGGCTGCAGCGGTGGAGCTTGACTGCCATCTGACCACTCCTCTCGCCTACGTGTACAGGCCGCCGAACTGTCCCCCGGTGACGTTCAGGACCTGACCGTGGACGTAGTTGGAGTGCTCCGAGCACAGGAACAGGACGGGTCCGGCGGCCTCCTCCGGCTGGGCGGGGCGCCCGAGCGGGATGATCATCGAGGCCATCGCCCGCTGCTGCTCGGGAACGCCGATCTCGATCCTCTCGCCCTCGCGCTCGATCGCCTCGCCCTGCTCCTTCGCCTGGGTGAGGCGGGTCTCCACGAAGCCGAAGGCGACGGCGTTCACGTTGATCTTGAACTGCCCCCACTCCTTGGCGATCGTCTTCGTCAGCCCGGTCACGCCCGCCTTCGCCGCCGAGTAGTTGGCCTGCCCGGCGTTGCCCATCGTCCCCGAGATCGAGGTCACGTTGACGATCTTGCGGAACACCTCCTGGCCCTCGCCGGCCTCCCGCTTGGCCGCCTCGCGCCAGTGGGGCGCCAGCGCCCTGATCATGCGGAAGGGGACGATGGTGTGGATGTCGAGCATCGCCTGGAACTGCTCGTCGCTCATCTTGTGGACGACGCCGTCCCAGGTGTAGCCGGCGTTGTTGACCACGATGTCGACCTGGCCGAAGGCATCGTTGGCTTTGGCGACCAGCTCCTCGGGGACGCCGGGCTCCGTCAGATCGCCGGCGAAGACCGCAGTCTCGCCCTCGAGCTCGCCCGCAGCCTGCTCCGCGACCTCGCCGTCGATGTCGTTGATCAGCACCCTGGCGCCCTCGCTGAGAAACAGCTCCGCCGTCGCTCGGCCGATCCCGCGCGCCGAGCCGGTGATGATCGCGGCCTTGCCGTCAAGTAGTCCCATCTATGCTCGTTCTCCTCTCGAGGCTCTCGTTGTGAGCGGGAACCGTATCTGCCCTCGGCACGGACGCCCGATCGACGCCGGCCTGTTAGCGTCGCCCCGTGCCCGCGGGCAACGCCGAGCTGATCGAGCGCTTCTACGCCGCCTTCGCGGCGCGCGACGGCGGGGCGATGGCGGCGCTGCTACGCGCCCGATGCCCGCTTCTCGGACCCCGTGTTCACGGACCTGCGCGGCTCCGAGCCCGGCGCCATGTGGCGGATGCTCACCGGCCGCGCCGACGACCTGAAGGTGGAGCTCGTCGAGCACGAGGCAGACGGCGACCGAGGCTCCGCCCGCTGGGTCGCCCACTACACGTTCACCCAAACCGGCCGGCCGGTCGAGAACCACGTGCCGTGCCTCGTTCCGCTTCGCCGACGGGCTGATCGCCGAGCACCGCGACGAGTTCGACTTCCACCGCTGGTCGCGCCAGGCGCTGGGCGCCCCCGGGCTGCTGCTCGGCTGGACGCCCCTGCTCCGCGCCGCGGTCCGCCGCCGCGCCCGCGCCGGCCTGGACGAGTTCCTGGCGGGTGCGGGACCGGATTCCTAAGTCGGGTAGGCTGGTCTCGTGTTCGTGAAGCGGCTCGCAGCGGGGCTCGCAGCTGCCGCCGCGACCATTGCTCTTGCGGCCTGTAACGGCGAAACTGACCCAGCGACCCACCGTACGGCCACCAGTCGCGACCCTGAACGGAAAGGGAGACTGTTACCAGGGCGAGAACGGGGAGTGGTGCGTTCCGCTACCCGAAGGATCAACCCGACGGGCGCCTGGCAGGAAACTTCGCCTCGCAACCCCTTCAACTGCGCCCGGGACCGGACCAACGTCAAGCTTTCCGAGGTCGCTACGGGACTCACTCGGGGCACGACCTATCGAGTTCAACCTCGCGGCCCGGGAGCGCGACGGGGCGGGCAACTGGGACACGCCCGGCTATTGCAACGCGGACGCTACCTGCACACAGGGTTCCAGTCCACCGCGCCCCTATGACACCTTCACAACGCGAGGGCGGCCTGCGAATCCACGATCAGGTTGAACTCGGTCGTGGTCGAGCGTCTGCGGGCCAGCAGGGAGCTCTACAGCGAGCGCGCGATCACGAGGCGCTGGATCTCGTTCGTGCCCTCGTAGATCTGCGTGATCTTGGCGTCGCGCATCATCCGCTCCACCGGGTACTCGCTGACGTAGCCGTAGCCGCCCAGGACCTGGACCGCCTCGGTGGTCACCCACATCGCCGTGTCGGAGGCGAACAGCTTCGCCATCGCCGAGTACTTGCCCATGTCGCCGGTCGCCGGCGTCGACCTTGGCGCAGGCGCGGTAGAGGAGCTCCCTTGCGGCCGCGGTGCGGGTCTCCATCTCGGCGAGCTTGAACTGGATCCCCTGGAAGGAGGCGATCGGCTTTCCGAACTGGCGGCGCTCCTGAGCGTAGGCGGCGGCGTAGTCGGTCGCCCCCTGCGAGATGCCGACGGCCTGCGCGGCGACTCCCAGCCGAGAATGGTCCAGCGTCGCCATCGCGACCTTGAAGCCGGCGTTCTCGTCGCCGATCAGGTTCTCGGCCGGGACCCGGACGCCGTCGAAGATCGGCTGGCCGGTCGGCGAGCCGCGGATCCCCATCTTGTGCTCGAGCTTGCCGACCGAGAAGCCCGGCCGGTCGGCCTCGACGACGAAGGCGGAGATCCCGCGCGAGTGGCCGGCGTCGGGGTCGGTGACGCAGAAGACCACGTAGAAGTCGGCGACCCCGAGGTTCGTGATCCAGTTCTTGGTCCCGTCGATCACCCAGTCCGACGCCGTCGCGGACCGCGCGGGTGCGCATTCCGCCGGGGTCGGAGCCGGCGTCGGGCTCCGAGAGCGCGAAGGCGGGAGTCCACTCGCCGGCCGCGCACTTCGGCAGCAGGCGCCCCTTCTGCTCCTCGGTCCCGAACAGCCTGATCGGCAGCGTGCCGAGCTCCTGGATCATCAGCATCAGGGCGCTCGACGCGCACGCCTTGGCCACCTCCTCGACCGCGATGTTGAGCATCAGCGTCCCGGTGCCCGTACCGCCGTGCTCGACCTCGAACGGCAGCCCGAACAGGTCGTGCTCGGCGAACAGCTCGCGCAGGTCGCGCGGGTACTCCCCCTTGGCGTCGATCTCGGCCGCCCGCGGCGCCACGCGCTCGACGACCATCTTGCGGATCGTCTCGCGGAAGTCGAGGAACTCCTGGGGGAGCGCGTAGTCGCGGCGGTCCGCCGCGGTGGCCATCGCCCGGAGGCTATCTGGCCGTCGGCTGAGTCGCCCAGTGCGGTGACTCGGGCGCTAGCTACAGCCCGAGCTGCGCTGCCGAGGATGTCGTCATGTCAACGCTCGACCATGCCGCCGCGGATCGAGAAGTTCTGACGCCGATCGCGATCGGTCGTCGGAGCGCCGACGTGAACCGTTGGGCGGCCTCACGGTACCCGGAGGCGACCGCTCGCCTCGCCGATCAGCTCTCGACGTGACCTGACTCGGACACGCTCTCGACTGCCCGCCCTCGCCGCTCGTCGGCAGTCCGTACGGTCACGGACGGATCGTGGATCTCGACGACACTCGCCGCTTCGATCGTCGTTGAAGGTGGGCCGATGAGGCCGGTTGCTCCTAGGCCCATCGCTCCTCCTTCGTCAGAGCCCAGCTGCCCCGAGGATCTCCTTCATGATCTCGTCGGTGCCGCCGCCGATCGGGCCGAGGCGGGCGTCGCGCAGGCGCGCTCGATCCCGTACTCGCGCATGTAGCCGTAGCCGCCGTGGATCTGGAGGCACTCGTCGGCGACCTCGAGCATGCGCGCTGGGTGAGAGCTTGGCCATCGTCACGTCGCGATCGCGTCCTGGCCGCGGCGAACGGCGCAGCGCGTTGTAGGTGAGCGCCCGCCGAGCCTCGACCTTGTCGCCATCTCGGCGAACTTGTGGCGGATCGCCTGGAACTTGCCGATCGGCCGCCCGAACGCCTCCCGCTCCTTCGCGTAGGCGAGCGTGACCTCGAAGACCCTGCTGCATCCCGCCCACGGCGCCGAGCGCCATCAGACAACCGCTCCCACTGGAAGTTGGCCATGATCAGGTGGAAGCCCCCGTTCTCTTCCCGAGCAGGTTCTCGTCCGGCACCTCGACGTCGGTGAAGCCGAGCTCGCCGGTGTCGGAGGCAGTGCCAGCCCATCTTCTCGAGCTTCCGTGTCACCTCGTAGCCGGGCATCTCGCGCTCCAGGACGAGGAACGAGAGGCCGTGGTGGCCGCCCTCGGGGCTTGGTCTTCACCGCGCAGACCAGGAAGTCGGCGCGGACGCCGTTGGTGATGAACGTCTTCGAGCCGTTGACGACGTAGCCGCCCGGCACCTTGCGCGCCGAAGGTCCGGATCCCAGGCGACGTCGGAGCCCGCGCCGGGCTCGGTGATCCCGAGCGCGCCGATCCTCTCGCCGCGGATCGCCGGGCGCAGGACCAGCGCTGGTGCTGCTCCTCGGTGCCGAAGTTGAAGACCGGCGGCGTCGCGATCGAGGCGTGGGCGTTGAGCCCGGCGGCGACGCCGCCCGATCGCGCCCGAGCGCGACAGCTCCTCGATCCAGACCGCGTCGTGGACGGCGGTCGCCGCCCTGGCCGCCGTAGCTCCTCGGGGTACTTGAGGCCGAGGAAGCCGAGCTCGCCGCAGCGGGCGAACAGCTCCCGCGGGAACTCGCGCGCCTCCTCCCACTCGTCGACGTGGGGGGCGATCTCCTTGCCGACGAACCGGCGCACCGTCTCGCGCAGCTCCTCGTGCTCGTCGGTGAACGGCGGCGGCAGCGCGCGCTTGCCGCTGTCCTTGATGACGGGGGCGCTCACTCAGGACTACCGGCCGGTGGCTTCCAATCGTCGAGCGTGGTGTGGCCGCGGCCGGCGTGATCGAAGCCCAGCAGGTTTCCCTGCGGGTTCCTCTTGTCCCCGTGGTGGTAGGCGCGGACCTCGGCGATCTTCCCGTCGCGCAGCCGGAACCACTCGGTGCCGCGGTTGAGGCGCTTCTCGCCCGACTTCGGGTCGCGCCAGGTCATCGTCCACTCGATCACGGCCTCGTCGCCCGGCTCGATCCCGTGCTCCAGCTGCCACTGGCCCTCGAGGTTGTCGACCGCCCAGCGCGTGTTCTCGCCGATCGCCCTGGGCGCCTTGGTGAGGGCCGAGGCGCGTGTAGTAGTGGACGGCGTCGTCGGTGAAGTGCGAGGCGACCCGCTCGGGGTCGCCGGTGTTCAGCGCCTCGTAGTAGCTGCGGATGTGGTCGAGGTTTCCGATCACGACATTCTTACCTGAGGCTGTCGATCTTGGCGCTGCCCCGTTCGTCGTTAGGGTGAACGGCGGCGAAGAGCGTCGCTCGAAGCGAGGAGGAAGACCGATGAAGTACCTGCTCGCGTTGATCTCGGAGGAGGGGGGCATGGAGGACGCCTCCCCCGAGGAGATGAAGGCCGTGATGGACCGCTGGAGCGCCTACGGCAAGGAGGCGATGGACAGGGGCGCCTTCCTGGCCGGCGAGGGCCTGCAGCCGAGCGCCACGGCCTCGACCGTGAAGATCGAGGAGGGCAAGGAGCCGACGGTCACCGACGGCCCCTTCGCCGAGTCGAAGGAGCAGCTCGGCGGCTTCTACCTGCTCGAGTGCAACGACCTGGACGAGGCCCTCGAGTACGCGAAGAAGATCCCGTTCCAGAACGGCTCGGTCGAGGTCCGTCCGGTGATGGACTACACGGAGTTCGGCTACGAGGACCCGGCCGAGGCCGGCGCCACTCAGACCGCCGCGTCATAGACGCCCCTTCCGATCAGATCGTCGACCGCCTGTTCCGGCACGAGTCGGGACGGGCGGTCGCGAGTCTGATCCGCGTCCTGGGGGATTTCGACGCCGCGGAGGAGGCGGTCCAGGAGGCCTTCGTAGTCGCGCTCGAGCGCTGGCCGGGGGACGGGGTCCCGGACAATCCAGGCGCCTGGATAACCCGGGTCGCGCGCAACCGGGCGATCGACCGGCTGCGGCGCGAGCAGACGCTACGGGTCAAGAAGGAGGTGCTGGAGGGCCTGGAGGCGCTGGCGCCCAGCTCCGAGGAGCTCGAGCCCGAGGCAGAGCCGGGGATGCCGGACGACCGGCTGCGGTTGATCTTCACCTGCTGCCACCCGGCCCTTAGACCGCAGGCGCGCGTCGCCCTCACGCTGCGCACTCTTGGAGGGCTGACCACGGCGGAGATCGCCAGCGCCTTCCTGACCTCCGAATCGACCATGGCGCAGCGGCTGGTCCGCGCCAAGGCCAAGATCCGCGACGCCGGCATTCCCTACCAGGTGCCGTCGGCCGAGCAGCTGCCGGAGCGCCTCACCTCGGTGCTGGCGACCTTGTACTTGATCTTCAACGAGGGCTACTTCGCCTCGAGCTCCGAGGCCCTGATCAGGACCGAGCTCGCCGACGAGGCGATCCGGCTGGCGCGAGTGCTGGTCGAGACCCTGCCGGGCGACCCCGAGGCGAGGGCGTTGCTGGCGCTGATGCTGCTGCAGCACTCGCGGCGCGAGGCGCGGCTGGACGAGGCGGGCGAGATGGTGCTGCTGTCCGACCAGGACCGCTCGCGCTGGGACCGCGAGCAGATCGACGCGGGGCTGAGCTTGATCGAGTCGGTCAGCGGCATCGTCGGCCCCTATGCGATCCAGGCCAGGATCGCCGCGGAGCACGCTCGCGCCGAGCGCGCCGATCAGACCGATTGGCGCCGGATCGGCCTCCTCTACGGACAGCTGCGCCGGATCCAGCCCTCGCCCGTGATCGAGCTCAACCGCGCCATCGCGGTGGCGATGGATCGCGGCCCCGAGGCCGGCCTGGAGCTGATCGACGCGATCGAGGGCCTCGACCGCTACGCGCCCTACCACGTCAGCCGCGCTGATCTCCTCGGCCGGCTCGACCGTGCCCAGGAGGCGATCGAGGCTTACCATCGCGGGCTCGAGCTCAGCACCAACCCGGTGCAGCGAGCCTTCCTCGAGCGCCGGATCGAGGAGCTGGGTAAAAACGTCGAATAGGCCAGCTTCGTTCGTCGTTACCGTGAAAGCGACGAACGGCGTCGCTCGAACAAAGGAGTAGTCAGATGAGGCTCATGGTGTCCCTGATCTTCGACGAAGCCCAGATGGACCAGGTCACGCAGGAGCAGATGGAGGAGATCGCCACGGAGATGAACCAGTACAACGACGAGCTCCGCAAGGCCGGCGTCTACGTGGAGGGCGAGGGCCTGGCGCCGAGCGGCATGGCGAGAACGCTGCGCTGGGGCGAGGCCGGCAAGCCCGTCGCCACGGACGGGCCGTTCGCGGAGTCGAAGGAGCAGCTCGGCGGGTTCTGGATCCTCGAATGCAGCGACCTCGACGAGGCGGTCGAGTGGGCCGGAAAGGCGCCCATCCGGAACGGCGCGCTCGAGGTGAGGCCGATCGTCGAGTCAGGCGAACAGGCCCGCGAGCTCCATCAGCAGCAGGCTCGCTCCTAGGCCTGCTGCTGAAGCCTCCTACAGCCCGTACGAGCGCCCGATGATGTCCAGCATGATCTCGTCGGTGCCGGCGCCGATTCGGTTCAGGCGGACATCGCGGTAGGCGCGCTCGATCTCGTATTCCTTCATGTAGCCGTAGCCGCCGAGGATCTGGAGGCACTCGTCGGCGACCTCGCAGCCCATCCGCGAGGTGAACAGCTTCACCTCGGTGATCTCGCGCACCGGGTACTCGCCGTTGGCGTAACGCCAGGCGACCACGTAGTTGAACTGCTTCGCGGCCTCGATCTTGGTCGCCATCTCGGCGAACTTGTGGCGGATCGCCTGGAACTTGCCGATTGGCCGCCCGAACGCCTCGCGCTCCTTCGCATACTCCAGCGTCCGCTCGAACATCCGCTCGGCGCCGGCCACGGAGCCGGCCGCGGCGACCATCCGCTCTGACTGGAGCTCCCAGGAGATGTGGTAGAAGCCCTTGCCGATCTCGCCGAGCACGTTCTCGGCCGGAACCCGGACCTCCTCGAAGGAGAGCTCCGCCGTGTCGGAGGCGTGCATGCCCATCTTCTCCAGCTTGCGCGCGACCTCGAACCCCGGGACGAGGTTTCCGTCCTCGTCGCGCAGGTCGACCAGGAACAGGGTGATGCCCTCGTGGCGCGCGTCGGGGTCGGTCTTCGCCACCAGGAGGATGAAGTCGGCCCGCACCCCGTTGGTGATGAAGGTCTTCGAGCCCGAGATCAGGTACTCGTCGCCGTCCTTGATCGCCTTGGTGCGGATGCCGGCGACGTCCGAGCCGGCGCCGGGCTCGGTGATCCCCAGGCAGCCGACCTTCTCGCCCGCGATCCCGGGCACGAGGTAGCGCTGCTTCTGCTCCTCGGTGCCGAGCAGGTGAATCGGGGGCAGCACCATGTCCGACTGGACGGCGAAGCCCATGTTGGTCCCGCCGGAGCCCGAGTAGCTCATGCACTCGGCCCGCACCAGCGAGTAGAAGTAGTCGCCGCCCTGCCCGCCGTACTCCTCGGGAAAGCAGAGGCCGAGGTACCCGAGCTCGCCGGCGCGGCGCATGACCTCGCTGGGCCAGGTCGTCTCCTCCCATTCGAAGCGGTGGGGGTGGAGCTCCTTCTTCACCCAGGCCTGCATCGACTCGCGCAGGTCCTCGTGCTCGTCGGTGAACAGCAGGTGCTTGCGGCTCGCCGCGTGATCGGGCTTCAGGACGGTGGCTGCTTCCACTGGTATGACTCCTTCGGTCGCCGGGCGGGAGAGGTCCGTTCGCGAGCCGGCCGACCCCATCCCCGTGCTAAGCTCGCGCGGAGTATAGGGTAACACTTCCTACTTTTGACTGACTACCAGAAGATCAGCTACGAGGTCGCCGGCACGGGCGTCGCGACGATCACGCTCGACGACCCGGAGACCCGCAACTCGCTCTCCCCGGAGCTGCTCGGCGAGCTGATCGACTCGCTGCGGGCGGCGCGGGACGACGAGGCGGTGCGCGTGGCGGTGCTCGCCTCCTCCCACGACAAGGTCTTCTCCTCCGGGGCGAACCTGGGTGGCTTCGGCGCCGAGGCGCCCACGGTCCACAAGCACTTCGCCTCGGAGCGCTTCCTGGACCTGTTCAAGTTGATCGGCGAGCTCGGCAAGCCGACGATCGTCGCCGCCAACGGCCACGTGCTCGCCGGCTCGCTCGGGATCGCGCTCGCCTGCGACCTGATCGTCGCCAAGGAGGGCGCGGGCTTCGGCACGCCGGAGATCAACGTCGGCCTGTTCCCGTTCATGATCATGGCGCTGATCTACCGCAACGTCCCCCGCAAGAAGACCAACGAGATGCTGCTGCTGGGCGAGCGGCTGACGGCGGACGAGGCGCTCCAGGCCGGGATCGTGAACAAGGTCGTGCCGGCGGAGGAGTTCGACGCCGCCGTGGACGAGTGGGCGACGAAGCTGGCCTCGAAGTCGCCCCTGATCATGCGCCTGGGCAAGGACGCGATGTGGAGGCAGATGGACATGCCCCTGGCCGAGGCGCTCGACTACCTGCGCTCGCAGCTGACGATCGAGCTTTCCACCGAGGATGCGATCGAGGGCGTGACGGCGTTCTTCGAGAAGCGCGAGCCGACCTGGAAGGGACAATGAATGGCCACTGAGGAGAAGACGGAGCACGGCGGCGAGGCCCAGGAGGCCCCGGCGGAGACGGAGGACGGTCTCCAGCCCGGGATGCGCCCGCTGGTCGAGGACCTCCACGAGCGCCGCGAGAAGGCGAAGCTCGGCGGCGGTGAGGAGAAGATCGCGCTCCAGCACGAGCGCGGCAAGCTGACGGCCCGCGAGCGCCTCGACCTGCTCGTCGACCCGGGCACGTTCGTCGAGATGGGCATCCACGCCGGTCCGCACTTCTCCCAGCGCTCGATGGAGGGCCGCGAGGCGCCGGCCGACGGAGTGATCACCGGCTGGGGCGACGTCGAGGGCCGGCCGTGTGCGATCGCGGCCTACGACTTCACGGTGATGGCGGGCTCGATGGGAATGACCGGGGAGCTGAAGGTGGGCCGCCTCCGCGAGCTGGCGCTGCAGAAGCGGATGCCGCTGATCTGGCTGCTCGACTCGGCCGGCGCGCGAATCCAGGAGGCGGCGGGCAGCCTGTTCGCCGGCTCCGGACACCTGTTCCGCGAGGAGGTGACGATGTCGGGCGTCGTGCCGCTGGTCGCGGCCATGCTCGGCCCCTGCGCGGCGGGGACCGCCTACATCCCGGGGCTCTCGGATTTCGTGCCGATGGTGGTTGGCCAGGGCGCGATGGCGCTCGCGGGCCCGCACCTGACCAAGGCCGTGACCGGCGAGGACATCTCGATGGAGGACCTCGGCGGCGCCAAGGTCCACTGCCGCAAGTCGGGGGTTGGCGACCTCGAGGTGGCCGACGACCGCGAGTGCATCGAGGCGGTCAAGACCTATCTGTCCTTCTTCCCGGCCAACTGCGAGCAAAAGCCGCCCCTGCGCCCCACTGAAGATCCCGACGACCGCACGTCCGAGGCGCTGCTGGACATCGTTCCCGAGTCAAACCGCCAGCCCTACGACATGTACGAGCTGATCCGCGAGATCGTGGACGACGGCGTCTACTTCGACATCAAGCCGAAGTTCGCGAAGACGATCATCACCTGCCTGGCGCGCTTCGGCGGCCAGCCCGTCGGCATCGTCGCCAACCAGCCGAAGCAGCTCGGCGGCATCCTCGAGAACGACTCCGCCGACAAGGCGGCGCGCTTCGTAAACCTCTGCGACGCGTTCAACGTCCCGCTCGTCTTCATCCAGGACGTGCCTGGGTTCATGGTCGGCTCGAAGGTCGAGCATGCCGGGATCATCCGCCACGGGGCGAAGATGCTCTACGCCGTTTCGCGAGCCACCGTTCCCAAGATCACGGTCGTGGTCCGCAAGGCCTACGGCGCCGGCTACTACGTGATGAACGGCAAGGCCTACGAGCCGGACCTGATCGTCGCCTGGCCGTCGGCGGAGATCTCGGTCATGGGGGCCGAGGGCGCCGTGAACATCATCGGCCGCTCGGCGATCGAGGCCTCCGAAGACCCGGAGAAGACGCGCGAGGAGATGCTCGAGGCGGTGCGCCAGAACATCGACCCGTACCTCGCGGCCAAGAACGCGCTGATCGACGACGTCATCGATCCGCGTGAGACCCGCCCCATGATCATCCGCGGCCTGCGGATGGCGGCCGGCAAGCGGATCCAGCGGCCCTGGCGCAAGCACGGGGTGATGCCGGTATGAGCGTCGGGGAGAAGCTCGCGGCAGCCTCCAACCGGTTCACGGATCGGATCCGGGACAAACGGGCCGCAGGCATTGTCGAAGGCGAGGCCCAGGCCTCCGGCTTCGATGCGCTCGAGGGCCACAAATACTGCATCGTCGTCACCTACAAACGCTCCGGAGAGGGGGTTCCGACGCCCGTGTGGTTCGGGATAGCCGACGGCAAGCTCTATTTCCGCAGCGAGGGCGCAGTCGCGAAGGTGAGGCGGATAAGGGCGACCGGCAGGGCCCGAGTCGCTCCGTGCGACTCGCGGGGCAAGCCCCTCGGGCCGGCGACGGACGCCACGGCGCGGATCCTGACACCGGATGAGGAGGCCGTCGCCGAGGCCGCGCTGAAGGACAACTACGGCCTCGGCCGCAGGCTTTTCGAGGGAGTGGCAATGAACTTCGGCCCCGAAGGGGTCTACGTGGAGGTGACCCCAGCATGAGCCGCTTCGAGGATCCGGTGATCCTCTCCTGCAGCATCTCCGGGGCGATCGCGAACCGCGACCAGTGCCCGGCGATCCCCTACACGCCCGCCGAGTACGCGGCCGAGGCGCGCCGCGCCGTGGACGAGGGCGCCTCGCAGATCCACATCCACGCCCGCACGCCCGAGGGGGTGCCGAGCTATGAGATCGAGGACTTCCGGGCGATCACGGAGGCGATCCTGGCCGAGGTCGACGACGTGATCGTCAACTTTTCGACCGGCGCGATCGGCGTTCCGATCGCCAAGCGGATCGAGTACCTGCGCGAGCTCCGTCCCGACGTTGCGGCGCTGAACATGAGCTCGATGAACTACGCCAAGTACTCGGCGCGCCGCAAGGACTTCGTCTTCAAGGCGGTGTTCGAGAATTCCTTCGACACCATCATCGAGTTCCTGACCGCCATGCGCGAGCTCGGGATCAAGCCGGAGCACGAGTGCTTCGACGCCGGCCACATCGCCAACCTCGACCCGCTGATCGACATGGGCCTGCTGTCCGAGCCCTTGAACGTCTCCCTGGTGATCGGCGTCAACGGCGGCATCCGGCCGAACGCCAGAAACGTCGCCTTCATGGCCGACCAGATTCCCGGCGGTCCCGAAGGCCCGAACAACTGGCAGGTGATCGGGATCTCCCGCGACCAGTGGAGGCTCGTGGGCGCGGCGCTGGCGCTGGGGGGCAACGTGCGCGCCGGCCTGGAGGACAACTTCTACCTCCCCGACGGGGAGATGGCGCGCTCGAACGGCGACCTGATCGCCAGGGCCCGACGGATGGCCGAGGACGTGGGCCGCCGGGCGGCCACGGTCGCCGAGGCTCGCGAGACCCTGGGTGTCCCCGGGGGAGCGCGCTCGCGCGGGATGGTGGTTCGTGAGCGATCTGCCGCTCTCAGACGTGCGGGTGCTCGATTTGACCCGGCTCCTGCCGGGAGGCTTCTGCTCGCTGCTGCTCGCAGACCTCGGAGCCGACGTGGTCAAGCTCGAGGACACGGGCATGGGCGACTACGTGCGCTGGGCGCCGCCCTTCTACGGCTCCGAGGAGCAGCAGGGGCTGGGAACCCGCTCCGCGCTGTACCTGGCGCTTAACCGCGGCAAGCGCTCGATCCGGGTCGATCTGAAGGCGCCCGGCGGTCGCGAGGCGTTCCTGCGCCTCGCCGGCGAGTACGACGTCGTGCTCGAGGGTTACCGGCCCGGCGTCCTCGACAGGCTCGGCTGCGGCTACGAGGCGCTGCGCCAGGCCAACCCCCGGCTCGTCTACTGCGCGATCACCGGCTATGGCCAGACCGGCCCCAACACGCAGCGAGCCGGACACGACATGAACTACCTGGGCCTGACCGGGCTGCTGGGCATGACCGGCGAGCCGGGAGGCAGGCCGATTCAGTCCGCCGGCCAGATCGCCGACCTGGGAGGCGGCGCCCTGATGGCGGCCTTCGGCGTGCTGGCGGCTCTGCGGGAGCGAGAGCGCTCCGGCGAGGGGCAGCTGGTGGACGTCTCGATGACCGATGGCGCCCTCGCCTGGCTGGCGATGGTTGCCGCCGCCTACCTTCGTGACGGGCAGGTCCCGGGGCGCGGGGACGGTCAGCTCAATGGCGGCCTCCTCTGCTACCACCCCTATGAGGCGTCAGACGGCTGGGTCACCTGCGGGGCACTGGAGCCGAAGTTCTGGCGCGCCTTCTGCGAGGGAGTCGGGCGGGAGGATCTGATCGAGGCCCAGTTTCAGCCACCGGGCTCGGACGCCTGGCACCAGGTCGCAGACGTCTTTCGCTCCCGCACCCGGGACGAGTGGCGGGCGTTCAACGACGAGCACGACGCGATGATCGAGCCGGTGCTCGGCCTCGACGAGGCGCTTTCCTCGGAGCTGGTCCGCGAGCGCGAGATGGTGGTGGAGCTGGAGCAGCCCGGGCTGGGGCCGGTGCGGTTGCTGGGCCTGCCGATCAAGCTCTCGCGCACCCCCGGAGACGCCACCCGGCCGGCTCCAGCGCTCGGCGAGCACACAGAGGAGGTGCTGCGCGAGGCCGGCTTCGACGCCGGCGAGGTCGCGGCGCTTTACGCAAGCGGGGCCGTCGCCGGATCGAGCGAGGCGGTGAAGGCGGGAAGGTTCATGGGATGAGCGCGCCCGCCGCGGAGCTTCTGAAGATCTCCGAGCTGGCCGAGCGGTCCGGGGTGCCGGTGGCGACCGTCCGCCACTACCTGCGCGAGGGGCTCCTGCCCGAGCCGGTCAAGACCTCGCGCAACATGGCCTACTACCCGCCGGAGTTCGTCGACCGGATCCGGCTGATCAAGCAGCTCCAGGAGGAGCGGTTCATGCCGCTGCGGGTGATTCGCGACCTGCTCGAGCACGAGGACGCCGAGCCCGAGCGGCTGCGGGCGATGATCGAGCTGGAGGACCGGATCCTGGAAGGAGCCCTGGCGGGCGAGCGCGAGCGGATTCCGGCCGAGGAGGTCCGAAGCCGCTACGAGGTCCCCGACGAGGTCCTCGATCGCCTCGCCGAGCTCGGGGTGCTGAGCCCGGACCGCCGCGGCTTCTCCCCCTCGGACGTGCGGATCGTCGAGGCGATCAGCCGCTTCCGCGCGGGCGGCTACGACGAGCGGCTCGGCTTCACCGTCTACGACACGCTGCGCTACAAGCGGGCGCTCGAGCAGCTCGTCGCCGAGGAGGTGGAGGTGCTGACCCGGCGCCTCGCCGGCGACGTCGATCCCGAGCGCGCGGTGGAGCTGATCGAGGCCGGCTCGGGCCCGCTGAACGACCTGATCGCCGCGCTGCACACGAAGCTGCTCGTCGCCGAGCTCGAGCGCCACAGGGCCGGCCGCACGGGGGAGGGCACGAACGGCGTTTAGGACCGGCGCACGGCGTGGCGCGATGTGGTAGGAGTCACGTTCGAGATGCCCCTCTCGAAGCGCCTGCTGGCCGTAGGTGTGTCGCTCCTGGCGAGCGCGGCCCTGGCGGCGCCGGCCGCCGCCGAGCCTCCGGAGCGCACCCGAACCCTCGCGCCGCCCGGCCCGATCACGTGGAACGGCGCCATCGCCTCTGGCGCGAACGACAGCTACGACGCCCCGTCCGGGGAGCCCTGCGGCGACGGCCTCGAGGACCAGTGCGACACCACTCTGTTGCGGGTCAACGTGCCCGCGGGCTTCTGGGACAACCAGGGCGGCGCCGTGAAGGTGGACCTGGACAACTACGTGCCGAACGCCGGCAGCGACTTCGACCTCTACATCTACAGGAGCGACGCCAGCGGAGCCCGCGGGCGGCTGGTCACCTCCTCGGCCGATCTTCCCGCCCAGCCGGAGAGCGCGGAGATCCTGCTGGCCGACGGCTACTACCTGATCCAAGTCGTCTACTTTGCCGTCACGGCGTCGCGCTACACGGCCACGGCCAGCTTCGTCTTCCGCGACCTGCACGCCCCGTTCCCGCCGGACGTCGACGATCCCCTCGGGCTCCAGGAGAGCCTGGCGAGCAACCCCGCGCTGGGCTACCGCTCGCACTCCGAGCCCCACCTCGCCCAGAGCCCGATCAACCCCAACCTGCTGATCGCCGGCTCCAAGCAGTACAACCGCGATCCCCACTCGCTTCCCGAGTACGAGTTCAAGGTCGGGACCTACGTCTCATTTGACCGCGGCCGGACCTGGACCGACCTGGGCCCGACTGCCACCTGCCCGCAGCACCTGGCGCCGCCCTCGTCGTGGCCGAACAACCGCTGCTATCCGAGAGACAATCCGACCGCGGGCGGGACCGGCGACGAGGACGTGGACGATCCTGACGTCCCGGATGACGCCTTCGATCCGCGAGGCACTGGCAACTTCGGCGAGGAGTACATCACCTCCGACCCCTGGGTCAAGTTCGACGACGAGGGGAACGCCTATCTGATGGTGCTCGACTCGCCGCCGTTCCCGGACGGAAATGGCTGGGGAATGAGCTTCCACCGCTGGGTCACCCCCTCCCCCGCCGATCTGCGGCCGGGCGGCAGAACCTGGAGCGAGAAGATCATCATCAACGCCTATGACGAGCTCCTGCGCCTGGAGTTCCTTGACGACAAGAACACGTTCGCCGTCCAAAACGCGGGCCCGAACCGGGACGGCGAGATCGGCAACATCGTCGCCTGCTGGGGGCAGAACATCACCACGGCGATCAAGCAGCAGCAGGTCTGCGAGCGCTCCACCAACGGCGGCCTGACCTGGCCCGATGTGCCGGTCCCAATCTCGCCCCCAAGCCAGCAGCTGTCGATTGGCGTGGACGTTGCCGCCGACCCCGGGGTCGCGGGCCGGTTCTACGCGACCTGGCTCCACTACGCGCCGGGGATAGCAGGGGCCCCCAGCGAGTACTGGATCGCGCGGTCGCTCGACGGCGGCGGAACCTGGGCGCCGGCCACGCTGGTCACCCAGGTGAACCAGATCCCGACCCAGTTCCCCGGCTCCGAGTTCCGCAACCTCTCACTCCCGATGATCGCGGTCGGGCCCAACAGCACCCTGTACATCACCTATGCCGAGTACCGGGCCGCCGGGCCCGACGACCAGGACGGGATGCAGGCCGACATCATGCTGGTCAAGTCCACGGACGGCGGGGTCACCTGGGGCTCGCCACGGGTTGTGAACGGCGACAACACGGACGCGGACCAGTTCCAGCCGCAGATCGCCGTGCCGCCGTCCGGCCAGGTGAACATCTCCTACTTCGACCGCCGCAAGGACCCGGAGAACTTCTTCATCGACAGCTACCTGTCGCGGTCGAACGACGGCGGCCGGACCTTCACGGACGTTCGCCTCTCGCACGACATGTGGGACCCGTCGATCAACCCGCCCATCTCCGGCTCGGGTGAGTTCATCGGCGACTACGAGGGACTGGTCGCGAGCAACTGCAACGCGATCTCGTTCGTGAACGACACCCACCTCGCGAACGCCGCGAGCCGCGATCCCAACTTCGACGACGGGGACCCGCGCTCTCGCTTCCAGCAGGTCTTCTCGACACTGGTGCCGAACACGCGGGCGTTCGGCGGCAGGCCGGTCCCGGGCGCGAACTGCTGACGGTCCCCGAGAGGCCGGGCGCAACCAGCGGGTCGAGCGCCGTCCGGGTGCCCGTCTTGGCCGTGCTCGCGGGTGTGCTGGTCGCGGCGGCGGCGCTGATCCTCGCGGCCGTCTCGGGGCCTCCCTACCTCGGCACCGGCGGGGTCAACGGCTGGATCGTTGTGTTCGCGGCGGCGCTGTTCGCCGTCCTGCTCGCGACCCCGTTCGCGATCGAGGGTCGGTTTCGGGCGAGCCGTCCCGAGAGCGACTCGCGCTGGGATCGAGTGGTGCCGATCTGGGGGGCGATCGCGCTCGCCCTACTCGTCGCCGGGATCCTCACGGGCGCCAGCGGGGGCTTCGCCGGCGACTCGCTGGCGGGATCCGCGGGACTCGTGACGACCATCGAGGCGGGCCTCGTGGTGGTCGCGCTCGGCTTCGTGCTGCTGTCGGGGTAAACGCTGTGCGTGGTCTGCTCGTCCTCACGATGCCGATCGAGTGAGTGATTGGGTACCGCATAGGTACCCAACTCTTCACTCATCGCTCGTCCCCCGGATTTAGCCGCCACTCCCCTCGTCGCCCGCCCGGGAGCTGCCGTCCGGCTGGCGGACCGCGGCCAGGATCTCTCCCGCCAGCTTCGCCCCGTCGGCCGGTTGCATGGGCGTGGCGACGATCCGCACCACCACCTCGTCGCGGTCGAGCTCCTCGAGCTCGATGTGCGGCGCGTAGCGGGTGGGGACGGAGATCGCGCCCTCGAGGCGCTCCTGGACCTCGCTCGGGGTGATGTTCGCGCTGAACCGCGCCCGCAGCTCGACCCGCTCCGGCTCGCGAAGCGGCACCACCGCCAGGTTCAGCACCATCGCGTTCGGCACCAGGATGCGGTCGGCTCCGCTGACCAGGGTGGTGTAGAAGAGGCCGAGCGAGCTGACGATCCCCTCGAGCTGTCCGGCGAGGGCCCCGCCGATCAGCCGCACCCGGTCGCCGACTCGAAACGGACGGGTGCTGAGCAGCACGAGCCCGGCGAACAGGTTGCCGAGCGTCTGCTGCGCCGCGAGGCCGAGCACGACCGCGGTGACGGCGCCACCCACGGCGAGGGTTCCGCTGCGAAGGCCCGCGATCCTGAGCGCCAGCGCGATGACGAGGGCGATCGTGGTCAGCCGGATCAGGAAGCCGACCGTGCCCGCCGTGGCCGGGTCCATGCGGCGAAACAGCGCCGGGGCGATCCCCCGCCCCAGCGACTGGGCCAGGGCCCAGCCCAGGACCGCCAGCGCGACCACGGTCGCGACCCGTACCGTCGTCCCAAGGCCGGGGAAGAGCGCGGCCCGCTGATCGAAGACCACCAGCACCGCCGCAATTCCGACCAAGAGGACGACGAACCTGCCACGGGCCCGCTGGGCGCCCTGGCGGTCCAGCTCGGCGCCCAAGCCGACCTGGCGCCACTCCTCCGTCCGCGACTCGAAGGGGCTGCGGGGGCGGCGAAATCTTCCCAGGCCCAACATCGGGGCGCGAATCTATACTGATGAACTGACTGGTCGGTCAGCCCGTCCCACCAGATGCGCGCCGCTGCCATACAGCTCAACTCGACGGGCGACAAGGCCCGCAACGTCGAGACCGCCGAGCGTCTCGTGCGGGCCGCTGCCGCCGCGGGCGCGGAGCTCGTGGTCCTGCCCGAGAAGTGGAACGTGCTGGGCGACTCCGCCACCCTGCTGGAAGGAGCCGAGCCGCTCGACGGCCCGACGACAATGGCGGCGCGCTCCTGGGCCCGCGAGCTGGGCATTCATCTGGTGGCCGGCAGCATCGCCGAGCGCACCGACCACGCCGACAAGTCGTTCAACACCTCGACCCTGATCGGGCCCGACGGCGAGCTCGAGGCCCACTATCGCAAGATCCACATGTTCGACGTCGACGTGGGCGGGGTCGCCTATCGCGAGTCGGAGCACGAGGAGCCGGGCAACGAGATCGTGACCGCCGGACTCGGTGGCGCGCTCGAGGGGGTGATCCTGGGGATGAGCGTCTGCTACGACCTGCGCTTCCCGGAGCTTTACCGGATCCTCGCCGTGCGCGGGGCGAGGGTGATCACCGTTCCCTCCGCCTTCACCCTCGAGACCGGAAGGGATCACTGGGACGTCCTGCTGCGCGCCCGGGCGATCGAGAACCAGGCCTTCGTGGTCGCGCCCAACCAGATCGGCGAGGCGCCGCCTCACTATCGCTCCTATGGCCGCTCTGCGATCCTCGATCCCTGGGGCGTGGTCCTGGCGCAGGCGCCCGACGAGCAGTGCTTCATCGCCGCCGATCTCGATCTCGAGCACCAGGATCGGATTCGCAGCGCGCTCCCGTCGCTCGCCAACCGCCGCCCGGCCGCCTACCGGTGGCCCGAGGAGGTCCACGCCTGATGGCCAAGGCCCCTCCGGTCGACAAGCGCCGCCAGATCCTCGACGCCGCGATCCACGTGTTCGCGCGCCAGGGCTTTCACGCCTGCCGGGTGTCGGATATCGCCGACGAGGCCGGGGTCGCCTATGGGCTCGTCTACCACTACTTCAAGTCCAAGGACGAGGTCCTCAACGAGCTCTTCACCGAGCGCTGGTCGCTGCTGCTCGCCGCGATCGAGGAGGTCGACGGCTCCAGCTCGGCCCGCGCGAGAAGCTGGACACGGTCGCCCGCTTCATCATCGACTCCTACCGCCACGAACCGGACCTGATGAAGGTGATCATCGTCGAGGTGACCAGGGCGGCGAACTCGTTCGGGCGCACGCACCTGCCGGAGATCCGGCGCGCCTACGACATGATCGCCAAGATCGTCGCCGACGCCCAGGCAGCGGGCACCTTTCGCAGGGACGTCGACCCGGAGTTCGCCTCGATGTGGTTCTACGGCGCGATCGAGCAGCTTCTCTCCGGCTGGGTGTTCGAGTTGATTCCCGGCACCGAGGCGGACTTCGACCGCGCCCGCAACATGTTCGTCGAGACGATCTGCGGCGGGCTCGAGGCGCACGGCGAAGCGACCGGGCCGGCACGCCCCTAGGACCCGCCGAGATGTGGGAGTCACTTGCCACCACGCGCCGCTCCGACCGTGCTCTGCACGGGGCGGCGAAGATGCTCAACGTGGGGGTCGGGGTGATGGCGCTGCCGGCGTGGCTGCTCGGCCAGCGGCTCCGGGACCCCCTCCGCAGCCTGCTGGCCAGCCTCGACGCGGAGCCCGCGCCGCTTCCGGTGGCGCAACCGCGCGAGCGCTCGATGGACGGCCCTGATGGCGGACCTCGAGGCGATCCCGCACCACCTCCGCCACTCCGACGGGGCGATGGCGCGCAAGGGGCTCGCCGACATCTCGAGCTTCGTCCTCGCCCAGCAGCGGGAGGCCGCCAATCTGGGCTACGCCTATCCCGCCCAGTTCTCGGACCACGTGTTCCAGGGCGCCGACGGCGAGCACATCGCGGCCACGGTCGGTCTTCAGGAGGCTCCCGCAAGGCCCGGCCTGATCGTCGTGCACGGCCTGTTCTCCTCGCGCCGCTTCGACTACGTGCGCCAGATCGCCGTCCACGCCTACTACGAGTGGGGCTTCAACGTGCTCGCCCTCGACCTGCGGAGCTTCGGGCTCACGAACCTGACCAGCCAGGCGCCGACGACGGTGGGCTGGAAGGAGGGCGAGGACGTGGTCGCCGCGGGGCGCTACCTGAAGCAGCTCGGAGCGACCACGGTGGGCGCGCTGGGGATCTCGCTGGGCGGCTCCTCCGTGCTCGGCGCCTGTCACGCCGAGGGCGCCGACGAGGCCCTCGAGGGCGGCATTCTCGCCATCTCCCCACCCGCGGACGTGCAGGCGATGGCCAGGCGGCTGTCGAAGCGCCTGCCGCTCTCTCACCCCGCGTACGCGCTGAACCGCGGCTTCTGGGCGATGCTGACCTCCCGCATCCGCGAGGCCGGCTGGGAGGGGATCGAGGACTTCCTCGACCCCCTCGAACAGGTCTCGGCTCCGTACTACGGCGTCGAGGCGGAGGAGCTCTGGCGACGGGCCTCCGCCAAGGAGCACATCGCCGACGCCCGGGTGCCGGTTCTCGTCCTGCACCCCTCCGACGACCAGGTGATTCCGGTCGAGCACGCGCGGATGCTGGACGAGGCGGCGAAGGACAACGACCTGGTGCGCGTCTGGACCCTGCCCGGTGGCGGCCACGGCGCGATCGACGCCGTGGACCGGAAGTGGTTCTATGCCGTGGCGCGCGGTTTCTTCGAGCGCTGGGCGGGGTATGGAGGACCGCACGACGCCGGCGGTGACGACTCGCGCTCGGACCAGCCTCCGGTCAAGCTGATTTACTCCGCCGCGAGGTAACCGAAGTGGAAAGCGACATCCTCAGAAGGCTCATCTGGACAGGGCTCCTGGCCGCCACCGGCGCCCTGGCAAGCGTGCTCGCACACCGGGCCGCCACCGCGATCTGGATGCGGGTCTTCAAGGAGGATCCGCCGGAATAGGATGAGCAGCGCCGCAGGCCCTCCCCGCGACCCCACGCCGCCCGACGACAGGTCGGTCGGTGAGCTGGTACTCGACGTCTCGGAACGCGTCTCGGCGCTGATCCGCGAGGAGATCGAGCTCGCCAAGACCGAGGTCCGCGAGAAGGTCACCAAGCTGGTCCAGGGCTCGGTGGTCGGGATCGCAGCCGGAGTCTTCGCCCTGATGGGCCTGGCGATGCTCATGCACGGCATCGCCTGGCTGCTCAACGAGCTGTTCTTCGAGGGCGACGTCTGGATCGGCTTCATGGTCGAGGCCGTCTTCTGGTTCGCGGTCGCCGCCGCCGCCGGCCTCTTCGCCTTCCGCTCGGTGCGAGCCGGGGCGCCGCCGACTCCGGACCTGGCGATCGAGGAGGCCCGGCGAACCAAGGAGACGCTGGAGGCCGGCACGCGGTGAACGGCTCCACCGACATCTACGTCAGCGGGGCCGGCGAGCCGGTCGCCCGCGCCGCACCGGGCGCGCCCGGGCGCAACTCCGACCAGATCCGGGCCGATATCGAGCGCCAGCGCTCCGAGCTCTCCCGCTCGGTCGTGGCCCTGCGCGGCCGGGTCGCCGAGCTCACCGACTGGCGCCGCCAGATCCGCGAGCATCGTCGCGAGCTGGCGATCGGCGCCGCGGTCGTCGGCTTCGCGATCGGCGGCCTGGTAGCGCTGCGCCGCCGCTAGGATCACACCGCCGGAAGCCTGCCTACGCTTCGTTTCCGGCGGGCGAGGGTTCCGCCTGACCGGCAGGCACCTCCGTAGCTACCGCGACTTCGTCGCTAGCCCGGGCGAACGGCGTCCGGGAACCGCCCTACGCTGGCCGGCGATGGACCAGGCGCAGGTCTCGGCCAGGCTGGTGGCGAAGGTCGTCCTGGTGGCCGCCGCGGTGGTTGCGGCCCTCTACTTCGCATACCTGATCCGGGACGTCATCGGCTTGATCTTGATCGCCGCGTTCTTCGCGGTCGCGATCGCCCCGGCGGTCAACTGGCTCGACCAGCGCCGCGTGCCGCGCTGGCTGGCGATCCTGCTCGTCTACCTCAGCATCGCCGCCGGGATCTTCGGAATCGGGCTGCTGATCGTGCCGCCGCTGGTCAACGGCGTGGAGGACCTGTCCGCCGATCTGCCGGGATACGTCGGACGACCTGCGCAACAACGAGACCTTCCGCGACTACGACGACCGCTACCAGATCACCGAGAAGCTGACCGAGCAGGCGGAGCAGCTGCCCAGCCAGCTGGGTGACGCCGCCGGCACCCTGCGGGACGTCACGGTCGGCGTCTTCACGCGCTTCGTGCAGCTCTTTTCGATCCTGGTGATCACCTTCTTCCTGCTCAAGGACGGCAGCCGCCTGCTCGAGTTCCTCTACAGACAGGTGCCGCCAGAGAGGGCCAGGCGGCTGCGGAAGATCGCCGACGACGTCTCGGACGCGATCGCCGGCTACGTGTTCGGCAACTTCGTGATCAGCATCCTGGCCGGGCTGGTGACCTACGTGACCCTGCGGATCCTCGACGTTCCGTTCGCGCTCCCGCTGGCGATCCTGTTCGGCTTCTTCGACCTGATCCCGCTGGTCGGCGCCACGCTCGGCGGGATCCTGGTGGGAATCGTGGTCGCGTTCGTCGAGCTTCCCGGTCGGGCTGGTGGTCTGGGCGGCGGTGCTGATCCTCTACCAGCAGGTCGAGAACAACCTGATCCAGCCGCTCGTGTACGGGCGTGCTGTACAGCTTCACCCGTTGATAGTGATCGTGGCGATCCTGATCGGCGCCGCGCTGCTGGGCGTCCTTGGCGCCCTGGTCGCGATCCCGGCCGCGGCTGCGGTGCAGGCCGTGGTGCGCGACTACTGGCGCTTCCAGCAGGGGGAAGGTGATGGCAGTCGGCCAGCTGAGGCGCCCGCCGAGGCCGGCTGATCACTGGATGCTCGGAATCTCCGGCGACGCCCTCGAGCTCGGCCAGGCGCCTGTACAGGGCATGATCGCGCGGTCGCCGCGCCACCGAGCGGTGGCCGGTCACGGCCTCGTGCCGCGGATCGCTGCCGCCAGGGCGAGGAAGCGTTGCAGCGGCTTGGGCTTCTCGTTCGGCGAGCCCGGTGGCATCTCGACCGGGAGCTCCAGGGTGGGAGGGGTGGCGTCTGGCTTCGGCACCATCGTTCAGAGCCCGCCGCAGATCTGCCGCAGGCGCCGGTAGAGCTCGAGGTCGTGCGGGCGAGATGCCGACCGGCTGCGCCCGGCCACCCGCCTCGTGCTCCCGCACGGCCGCGGCCAGCGCCGAGAAGCGCTCGCCGTGCAGCTGGCGTTGCACCAGGTGGGTGATCGTGGGCTCGATCGTCGTGGGGGTGGTGGGCCCGAGGCTCATGCCGTCGTCCTTCCTTACTTCCATAGTCTTCTGCACCAGCTTAGTCAAGATACACCAAAAGCGAGACAGCAGAGGCGAAAGACGTTCGATTCACCTCAGCCGTTCGATCCCAGCAGCGAGGAAGGCACGCTCCCGACCCCGATCATCCCAGGGCCGACGTGGGCGCCCAGCACCGGGCCGACCTCGGACACGAACGCCGGCTCGGAGCCGAAGATGTCGCGGCACTCCTCCACCAGATGCCGAGCCGTCTCGTGGTCCTGGATGTGTTGGACCACCCAGGCGTCGGCGCCGTCGGCGTGGCGGCGGCGGGCGTACTCGACCAACCGCTCGAAGGCCCGCCGTCGCGTGCGCACCCGCTCGACCGGGATGATCTCATCCCCGAGGGTGAGGATCGGCTTGATCTGAAGGGCCGAGCCCAGCCAGGCCTGAGCGGCGCCGATCCGGCCCCCCTTGCGCAGGTACTCGAGCGTGTCGAGCGCGAACCACATCTCGAACGCGTCGCGGCACCGCTCGGCGGCTGCCAGTGTCTCCGCGCCGCTGGCGCCCTGGCCGGCGGCGTGCGCCGCCGCCAGCACCACCAGTCCCTGCCCACCGGCCGCGGAGCGACTGTCGTGGACGTGGATCCGCTCCCCTCCCTTGCCCTCGTCCAGGAGGCGCTGGCGCGCCTGTTCCGCCGACTCGCAGGTTCCCGAGATCCCAGCCGAGAGGTGGACCGAGACGATGTCCCTGCCCTCGGCCAGGAGCGGCTCGTAGACGGCGGTGAAGTCGCCCACCGATGGCTGCGAGGTCGTCGCCCCCTCCTCGCTTTGGCGCAGGCGCTCGTAGAAGCTCGCGTATTCGGACCCAGGGATCTCGCTCTCCGGTCGCTGCTCCCCCTCAAACGAGACGTAGAGGCTGATCCGCTGGATGCCGTGCTCGGCAATCAGCTCGTCCGGCAGGTAGGCGGTCGTGTCGGTGACCACGACCGTGGTCGCATCGGCGGGCACCGGCCCCTTGTATCACGGCTCTACCATCCGGTTGCTCGTGGGTAAGACCCTCGTCACCGGAGGCACCGGCTTCCTCGGCACGCATGTGGTTCGCGCGCTCGCGGAGCGCGGCGACCAGCTGCGGCTGCTCCTGCGGCGCGGATCAAGCCTCGACCACCTGTCCGGCCTCGAGCTCGAGCGCGCCAGCGGCGACGTCACCGACAGGCGGGCGGTGCGCCGGGCGATGGACGGCATCGACCGCGTTTTCCACCTCGCCGGAACGACTTCGATGCGGCCCGGGAGCCGCAATGCCGTCTTCGAGCTGAACGTCAAGGGCACCCGCATCGTGCTGGAGGAGGCGCTGGCCGCGAAGGTGCAGCGAGTCGTCCACACGTCCTCGGTCGCCGCGATCGGCCCTGCGAAACCGCGCGGCACCGCGGACGAGAACCAAACGTTCACCGCCGGCCATCTCGGGATCGCCTACGCAAACTCGAAGCACGAGGCGGAGGTCGAGGCATTGCGCCTCGGGGCACATGGGCTGCCGGTCGTGATCGTCAACCCGTCCTTCGTGCTCGGTCCCGACGATCCGAAGGGGACCTCGATGGCGCTGGTCCGTCGCTTTCTGCTGGGCCGCATCCCGGCTTACGTTGACGGTGGGCTCAACATCGTCGACGTCCGCGACGTCGCCCGAGGCCACCTGCTGGCCGACGAGAAGGGAGAGGTGGGGGAGCGCTACATCCTCGCCGGCCGAAACTTCACGCTCGACCGGCTGTTCGCCGATTTCGCCCGGATCTCCGGTCGCGAGCAGCCTCCGGTGAAGCTTCCGGGGCGCCCCATGACGCTCGCCGTGGAGGTCATGACGCGGGCTGGGGTCCCGCTGCCGATCTCGCCCGAGGAGGTCCGCTCGGCGACTCTCTGGTGGACCTACCGGAACACCAAGGCGCGCAAGCAGCTGGGCTTCGAGCCGCGACCGCACGAGGAGACGCTCGAGGACGCGGTGCGTTGGCAGATGAACGAGCTCGGCGACCGCGTCAAGACCATGCGCGGGCCGCAGGAGGCGGCCCTGGCGGCGTTTGCCCCGTTGCTGCGTGCGGGAGGGCGGGTGTTCGGATGGTGAGCGAGGAGAGACTCGTCCTTTACCGCTGTCCCACGCCCACCAACGTGCTCTGCCCCTGCGGAGCGGTGGCGCGGCGCCTCGGCAAGCTCGGCCTCGAGTACCGCACCGAGCGCGTTCCCTACCGGCGCGCCGGCCGGCCGGAGATCGAGGAGCTGACCAGCCAGCGGCGGGTGCCGGTGCTTGTCGACGGCGACCAGGTCATCAACGACTCGAAGCGGATCATCCAGTACCTGGAGTGGAAGCACCGAAAGGACGCCGGAACTGGCGACTAGGCCGCCATATACAATTTGAAGCGATGGAGACACCACAGGAAGCTGTCCAGCTGACCGACGAGGCGGCCGGCAAGATCAAGGATCTGCTGGCGACCAACGGCAACGGCGACGAGCAGGCGCTGCGAGTCGCCGTTCGCGGCGGTGGCTGCTCCGGCTTCCAGTACGCGCTGGCGCTGGATCAGCCGAAGGACGAGGACCACGTCTTCGAGCACCAGGGCGTCGCCGTGGTCGTCGACAAGGTCAGCATGCAGTTCGTGTTCGGCTCCGAGGTCGACTACGTGGACGGCCTCCAGGGGGCCGGGTTCGTGGTCAACAACCCGAACGTGGTTGCCGCGTGCGGCTGCGGCTCTTCCTTCCAGGTCCGCGAGGACGCGGCCGAAGGCGCCTCGGCCACCGTCTGAGCTTCAGGCCTTCTGAGTCAGGTCGCCGATCAGCCGAGCCGCATCGGCGGGCTCTGCTGGGGGTCGCCGGGCGCGTGTCGGGCGGCCGCTTCCGCGCCCTCGGGCTGCTCGGCGCCGACCAGCTCCGCCAGCTCGCCCGACTCGAACATCTCCTCGACGATGTCGCAGCCGCCGACCAGATCGCCGTTTACGTAGAGCTGGGGGAAGGTTCGCCAGTCGGCCAGCTCGCCGGTCACCTCGCGCAGCGGATCCATCAGCGGCAGGACGTCGACGGCGCCGTACTCGACGCCGAGCTGGTCCAGCACGCCCACCACTCGCATCGAGAACCCGCAGCGCGGCATCTCGGGCGTGCCCTTCATGAACAGGAACACCTGGTTGGAGCCCAGAAGCTCCTCGACCTTCTGCTTCAGCTCGGGGTTCGCAGGCATGGCCCCACCTTAGCGAGTGCCGCCGGCGTCAGGCGGGCGGCTCGGCGTCGGTTTTTATCGAGAGGGCGTGGATCGAGCCGTCGTCCATGCGTGGCTGGACCGCTGCGCGCACCAGCCGGTGCTGGTCGATCCGCGTTTGCCCGGCGAACTGCGGCGCCCGCACGGTCGCCCGCAGGTGATCGCCGGAGCCGGTCTCGTCGATCACCTCGACCTCGGCGCCCGGCAGCGCCGCCTCGATCATCCGCTTCACCTCCGCCAAGTCGGCCACGGCGCTCAGCTGGCCACCGCGTCTTTGCTGCGAGCGGCCTCCAACATCTCGTCGATGCGGACGAACTTGACCCGCGGGCGACCGAGCGGCTTGCCGCGCTCCTGCTCGGCGCGGTCGATGGCCTCCCAGCCGGAGTAGGTGACATGCTCGGGAACGCGCTCGGCGAGCCAGCTCTCCACTGCGGCGGAATCGAGCGCCGCGGGCGGGATACGTCCCGCGTCGAGGTCGGCGAGCAGGTTGTCGATCGTCTCCTGGGCGTCCTTCTTGTTCGTCCCGATGACTCCCGAAGGGCCCCGCTTGATCCAACCGACGGCGTACTGACCGGCGACCTGCTGGCCGCTTTCGGGATCGCTGACCCGGCCGCCCTTGTTCGGGATCACGCCGCGACGCTGGTCGAAGGGGATCCCGTCCAACCCGACCCCCTTGTAGCCGATCGAGCGAAAGACGAGCCCGCATTCCAGCGTCTCGCGCTCGCCGGTGTCGCGAGGCCGAACCGCGCCCGATTCGTCGCTGTAGAGCTCGTTTCGCGCCACGATCAGCCGCTCCACCTTGCCGTCGCCCTGAATCTCGACCGGTGAGCGAAGGAACCGCAGCACGATCCGCCTTCGCTTGCCTTCCGGCTGGCGCTGTGAGAAGTCGGTGAAGATCTCGACGTTCTTGCGCGTCGTGATGTCCGCTTCGTCGGAGGCCAGGTATTCGCGGCTGAGATCGTCGAGCTCCACCTCGGCCGGATCGACGTCCACGTCGGCGTCCTTCATGTCGCCAAGCTCGCGCAGCTCGGGATTCGTGAACGCGGCCTGCACGGGACCGCGGCGGCCGAGCACGATGATCTCCCGCACCTTGCTGGCTCCCAGGACATCGATCGCGTGCTCGGCTGTGTCGGTGGCCTCGAGCTCCTCCTGCGTCAGGGCGAGCATGCGGGCGAGGTCCGTGGCCACGTTGCCGTTGCCGATCACCACCGCGCGCTCGCACGAGAGGTCGAATTCCAGCTCGGCGAAGTCGGGATGAGCGTTGTACCAGGCGACGAAGGCGGTGGCCGGATGGCTGCCCTCCAGGTCCTCGCCGGGGATGCCGAGCCGGCGGTCGGTGGGCGAGCCGTAGGCGTGGATCACGGCGTGGTAGCGCTCGGCAAGCTCCGTGGCGCTGACGTGACGCCCGACCTCGGCGTTGCCGAAGAATCGGAAGCCCTCGCGCGCCGCCGTCTTCTCGTAGACGCGGATCACCGACTTGATCTTCGGATGGTCGGGTGCGACTCCGGCCCGCACCAGCCCAAAGGGGGTCGGCAGGCGGTCGAAGATGTCCACCTCGACGGCGGCGCGCTCCTGCCTCAGCAGGTGCTCGGCCGAGTAGAAGCCCGCCGGCCCGGACCCGACGATCGCCACGCGCAGGGGGTTGGCAGCGGTTCCCAGTTGGTCGCTCATGAAGCCGGGAACTCTAGATCAGCGATGCCACGGCCCCGCGCGCCGTGGCGGCTCCGTCCAGCGCGTCCAGGGCCTTGGAGACCGACATCGACACGCAGGTGAAGATCGGCGTGTCGCGCAGCGTGTACGAGCTCGACTCCGAGCCGCGAAGCTCTTGAACCAGGTCGAGGAACTGCCCGGGGTCGTCGGCCTCGAAGCTGACCACGAACTCCTGATCGTCGAGGCCGAACGAGTAGGCGGTATTGATCGTGATCTCGGGGTAGCGGCGGCCGACGGCGATGTGCTCGTCCATGATCCGCTGTCGCTCAGAGGGCGCCATCCGGTACCAGTCGCGCTTCTTCTCGAATGGGTAGACGAACAGGTAGCGGCGCTCCGAGATGCAGATCTCCGGGCGGGCGTCGGACTCGGAGTACGGAGAGCGCTTGGTCATCGCCAGATATGAGTGGGGGATCGACATCCACTTCGCCAGTCCGCTCTGCGCCAGCACCACGTGAAAGGTGTGAATGTCCTCGAGGGCGGGGCTCTGGGCGAGCAGCAGCAGGTCCGTGTCGCCGCGCGTGCCGACGGTCGAGTAGGCGCGCAGCGACCGGTCCTGGGCGAAATCCTCGCAGGCGGCGAGGAACTCCCGTTTATCCTCCGCCCGCGCCTCGGAATCCCGGCGCTGCCAGGCGGGGTCGAGCTTGAAGAAGGTGAACTTGGCGAAGGTCCGACTGGTGCTCATGGCGGCGATGGTAGTCGTTGTCGCCGTGGTGCTGGCGGCGCCGCCAGCCCTCCTCGCCGCGCCCCAACGCACAGATCCACCTGGGATCGCCATCGCAATCCTGCCTCAGGGGACGACGCCCACCGAGCTGGCGAGCGATCGACGGCATGGGGGTCGGCCTGCTGAGCGCCGGGATCGGCAGCGTCCCGGCCGGCGCAGACTTGGATCGACATCGGGCAGGGGTCGAGGCTCGACGCGTCGCTCTACGGCGAGCCGTTGCCGCTCCTGCACGTCGACCCCGGTGCGGCGGGTGCCTCCCCACGGGTCCCCCCGGCCGTTTGGCGCCGCGTTCGGGATCGAGCCGAGGCCGCCCCGGCCGATCTCGTCCCAGGCCTCCTGGGGGCGACCTTGAGCCGGGGAGGCGTCGCCGTCAGTGCCGATCCGCCTGTGGGGCCTGCCGCCGCGATCCTGGCGGACTTCAGGGGCGCGATCCCCGAGGCGCGTCATTGCCGGCAGCGCGCCTGCGCTCGCGTCGATGTCCTGACCGCCGACCTCGGCCGCCTGCGGGCGATCGCGCGTCGCCTCCATGGAGGCGACCTCCTGATCGCAATCGAGCGACCACCCGCCGGCCGGGATCGTCAGCTCGCGACCGGCGTGGCGGGCGCGGGCTTCCACGGCACGCTCAGCTCGGATTCGACGCGAATGCGCGGCTACGCGCTGTCGACCGATATCGCCCCCACGGTCCTCGAGCGCCTCGGGCTCCCGGTCCCCGACGAGATGAGCGGCCAGCCGATCGAGGCCGCCGGGCAGGTTGACCCGGGCTTCGTCGAGCGCCTCGAGGACCGCCTGGCGGCGGTCCCGCCTCGCCGTGCGCCGGTGATCGGCGCCAACCTGCTGATCTGGGCCGGACTCGCGGCGCTGGCCGGAATCGCCTTCGGGCCGCGGGGCCTGCGCGCGGCGCTGCCCCTGCTGGCGGTCACGGTCGCCTATCTGCCGGCGGTGCTGCTGGGAACCGCGGCGCTCCAGCCGAGCGAGCTCGCCGAACGGCTGATCGCCGGGATCGGCTCGCCGGCGCTGGCGCTCGCCACCCTGCGCCTGGCTGGCCCGTACGGGGCACTGGCGATCGCCGGGGCCGTCACCGTGCTCGGCTACGCGGTCGACGTGGTCGCCGGCTCCACCCTCACCGCGCTCTCGCTGATGGGACCGAACCCCGCGCTCGGCGTGCGTTTCTTCGGGATCGGCAACGAGCTCGAGGCGACGGTGGTCGCGCTCGTCCCGATCGTCACCGGCGCCGCGCTGGTCGCCTGGGCGCCGCGGATCTCGCCTCGTGGCGCCGCCCTCGTCTTCGCTCTCACGGGGCTGGTCGCCGTCGCGGCGTTCGCCCCGGGGCGGTTCGGCGCAGACGTCGGCGCCGCGATCGCGATCCCGGTGGGAGCGGCGGCGGCCGCCGTGGCCTGTCTCGAAGGCGCCCGCCGCCGACTCCTGTTCGTGATCGCGGTGCCGATCGTCGTCCTGGCCGCGGTCGGCGCGGCCGACCTGGCGCTGGGCGGCGACGCGCACCTGAGCCGGTCCGTCCTGGAGGCCGGTGGCGCTCGACCAGCTCGCCGACGTCGCCGAGCGCCGCCTGCGCCTGTCGGCGGGAAACTTCAGCCGCTACGCCTCCACGCCGACGCTCTGGATCTGCGCGCTCGGGATCGTCGCCGGGATCGCGCAGCGGCGCCGGATCGAGGCCTGGTTCGCGGGCCGGCGCACCGCCTGGGCGGGATTGGGGGGAGCGGCCGCCGCCACGGTTGCCGGGACGCTCGCCAACGACTCGGGAGCCCTGATGCTGATCATCGGCACGGCGCTCTGTGCGGGCTGACCGTCGGTCTCGCCTGGGCCACGCGCCGCAGCGCCACGCACGGCGCCGGCATGGCCTCCCCCACAGGCATGAGCGTGTTCGGTAACCTGGGACGTCGCCGGTATCGTTCCTCAGGCTGGCTCGTCTCATCCAATCACGGTCGGCGTCGTCCCGACGCCCGCGAGTGTCACGGGGGTTCGCAATTGCCCGTACCCAGGATTCAGACCGCAACCAGGACCAGCCCCGGCGCAGGGACCACTCCATTGCGGATCGCCATCGTCACGCCCTACTCGTGGACCTATCCCGGCGGGGTGAACCGCCACGTCGAGGCCCTCGCTGAGGCGCTGATCGGCCGCGGCCACGAGCTGCGCGTGCTGGCGCCCTGGGACCCGCCCGACCGCCTCAGCCAGGCGCTCCACCGGGCGCCGGCCGAGAGGCGAAGCCGTCCCGACTACCTGATCCCGCTCGGGCGCACCGTGGGGATCGGCGCCAACGGCGCCGTCTCCAACCTGTCGGCCTTCCCCGACGCGGTGACCAGGATGCGCCGCGAGCTCCGCGCCGGGCGCTTCGACGTGGTCCACGTCCACGAGCCGCCAGCGCCGATGCTGAGCTGGGACGCCTGCTCCTTTCCCGACGCCCCCGTGGTCGGCACCTTCCACGCCTACTCGACCAAACGGATGCCCAACGGGATCGCCAACCTGCTGGGAGCGCGCCGCAAGTTCAACCAGCTCCGAGCGCGGATCGCGGTCTCCGAGGCCGCCGCCTGGACCGGGCAGCGCTGGTTCGGAGGCGAGTACCGCGTGATTCCCAACGGCGTCGACGTGGACGCCCCGCCGCTTCACCCCAAGCCGCCGTCCGACGAGTTCCGGCTGCTGTTCGTCGGCAGGCCGGAGGAGCGAAAGGGCCTGCCCGTCCTGGTGCAGGCGTTCGAGGGGCTGGCCGAGCACGTGCCCACGCGTTTGACCGTGATCGGCGCCGATAGGGAGGACGTGGAGCGCTACGTGACCGATCCGGCTGCCGAGTCGCGGATCGAGGCGCTCGGCCGGGTCGACGGCGAGGAGCTGTGGCGCCATCTGCACGAGGCCGACGTACTCTGCGCACCCTCGCTGGCCGGGGAGAGCTTCGGCATGGTGTTGACGGAGGCATTTGCGGCCGGCACGCCGGTGATCGCATCGGCGATCGCGGGTTACTCCGACGTGGTCACCGACGGCGCCGACGGCGTGCTGGTGCCTCCGGCTGACCCTCAGCGCCTCGCCGAGGAGCTGCAGCGGATCTACCTCGAGCCGGCCCGCCGTGAGTCGATGGGCCGCGCGGCACGCGAGACGGCCGCTCGCTACGCCTGGCCGCGCGTCGCCGAGCAGGTCGAGCAGGTCTACGAGCAGGTCCAGCACAGCCCCGAGCCCGCCGCGGCCGCGACGCGACTCGCCCGGCGGGCCGGAGTGGCGCCGATCGATGGCGGGCCCCGGCGACCGCCCAAGCGGCTTCCGTCGCTCGACCCGGCGCCCGCCCAGGCGGTCGCGCGGCACCGCGTCGCCAGGCGCATCGGGCTCGGCGTCGCAGGCGTGCTCGGCCTGGGCCTGACGGCGATCGCCGCGCACCGGATCGGCGCCCAGAACGTGGTCGCGAGCATCGTCCGTTCCGATGCCGGCTGGGTGCTGATCGCGACCGCCTTGATGATGGCCTCCATGGTCCTGCGCGCGGTGTCCTGGTTCGCGATTGCCCGGGCAGCGCTGCCGCGCAGCCCACTGCGCCGCCGGGACGTGACCTCGGCAACCATGATCGGAGTCCTGATGTCGGCGACCCTCCCGGCGCGTCTCGGGGAGCCGGCGCGCGCCATGGTGCTCTCCCGGCGCACGGGACGGATGCGCGAGACGTTCCCGGTGCTGCTCGGCACCCTCGTCTCGCAGACCGCCCTCAATATCCTCGCGCTGGCCCTGCTGGGCGCGATCATCGTCGCCTCCACGGACCTTTTCCATCGAAGCTCGACGCAGCTGTTCGTGTTCAGCCTCGCGCCGCTGGTGGTGCTGGTCGCGGTGATGCTGGCGCCGGTCGTCGTGCGGGGGCGCAACGCCGGCGGCCGGCTGGGGCGGATCGTCCGGGCGGTGCGCGAGGCGCTGCTTCGCGTGCGCACCGGCCTTCGGGTCTTCCGCGACCCGCGGCGAGGGTCGGTTGCAGCCGCCGCGCAGCTGGGGGCCTGGGGCATCCAGCTGCTCGCCTGCGCAGCCCTGTTCGAGGCGCTCGGCCTCCATGGCCAGCTCGGCATCGGGGCCGCCGCCGCCGTGCTGTTCGCGGTCAACGTCACCGCCGTGGTGCCCGCCACCCCGTCCAACATCGGCGTCTTCCAGCTCGCCGTGATCAGCGTCTTGACCACCGGCTTCGGCGTCGGCGCCGCCGATGCGCTGGCCTACGGCGTGATCCTCCAAGCGGTGGAGATCGCCACCGCCGTCGCGCTCGGCCTGCCCGCGTTGGTTCGCGAGGGCCTGACCTGGTCCGACATGCGCCTGCGCGCCCTGAGCGCGGCGCCGGTGCGCCTCTCGCCGCGTCCCGGCGCCGAGACCGTCTCGAGCTAAGCGAGCGAACCGGCCCGAGCCGCCTCGTGGGGCCGCCGGGACCTTTCATCCGTTCGGCTGCGGCGGTTGGAGCATCGTGGCCTCTGTTGTAGCCTCAGCCCTCGATGGCGCTTTCGAACATTGCAGGCTTTCCCCGGATCGGCCCCGGGCGCGAGCTCAAGTTCGCGACCGAGGGCTACTGGCGCGGCGAGGTCTCCGAGCCGGAGCTGCTCGAGGCCGCGAAGCGCATCAGGCTCGACAACTGGCGCTTCATGCAGAGCGCCGGGATCGACCTGATCCCCTCGAACGACTTCTCCCTCTACGACCAGGTGCTGGACACGATCGCCCTCGTTGGCGCCGTGCCGGACCGCTACGGGCATGGCCGCGGTCCGGTCGGCCTCGAGACCTACTTCGCGATGGCTCGTGGCCGCCAGGAGAGCGGCGTCGACGTCACCGCGATGGAGATGACGAAGTGGTTCGACACCAACTACCACTACATCGTCCCCGAGCTCGGCCCCGGCATGAGCTTCTCGCTCTCGTCCACGAAGCCCTTCGACGAGCACGCCGAGGCGATGGAGGAGCTGGGGATCGACACCGTGCCCGTGATCGTCGGGCCGGTCTCGTTCCTGCTGCTGGGCAAGGCCGCCGACGGCGTTCCCGAGGACTTCGACCGCCTCGGCCTGCTCGAGCCGCTGCTCGAGGTGTACGGCGAGGTGATCGAGCGGCTCGCGGGGCAGGGCGCGACCTGGGTGCAGCTCGACGAGCCCTGCTTCGTCGAGGACCGCTCGGAGCCCGAGCTCGACGCCCTGCGGCTCGCATACGAGGAGCTGGCCAGGGTCCACGAGCGAACCCGGATCTGCGTCAAGACCTACTTCGACCACGCTGGGGATGCCTACGGCGTGCTGCGCGACCTCCCAATCGAGGGCATCGGGCTCGACTTCCACCGCGAAGGTGCGGATTTGGCCCGCGAGATGGAGCGCGAAGGGCCCAAGAACGTCGAGCTGATCGCCCGCGAGGGGGGCCTCGAGGACAAGTGGCTGTTTGCGGGGATCGTCAACGGCCGCAACGTCTGGATCAACGAGCTCGAGCACAGCCTCGACCTGCTGGGCGGCCTGCGGGACCGGTGCGCCGAGTTGGTGGTCACCACCTCGTGCTCGCTGCTGCACACGCCCGTGGACCTCGACGCCGAGCCGCCGTCGGAGGTGTTGGACGACGAGCTGCGCTCCTGGATGGCTTTCGCCAGGCAGAAAGTCGGCGAGGTCGTGACCTTGGCTCGGGGCCTCGCGGAGGGACGTGGCGCGATCGCCGACGAGCTCGACGCGAATGACCGGGCGCTGGAGGACAGGCGTATCTCCCAGCGCACCCGAAACCCTGCGGTGCGCGAGCGGGTGGCCGCGCTGACCGACGAGGACGCCCGCCGGCAGAGCCCCTTCGAGGTCCGCCGCGAGGCCCAACACGCCCGCCTGCGGCTGCCGCTCTTCCCCACCACGACCATCGGCTCCTACCCCCAGACGGCGGAGATCCGCGAAGCGCGGGCTTCGCTTCGCCAGGGCGAGATCGACGAAACCGAGTACCAGCGCCGGATGCGCTCCGAGGTCGAGCGGGTGATCGGCTTCCAGGAGGAGGTCGGCCTGGACGTTCTGGTCCATGGCGAGCCGGAGCGCAACGACATGGTCCAGTACTTCGCCGAGCAGATGGAGGGCTACGTCTTCACCCAGAACGCCTGGGTGCAGTCCTACGGATCGCGCTACGTTCGCCCGCCGATCCTGTTCGGCGACGTCAGCCGGCCTTCGCCGATGACCACCGATTGGATCGCCTTCGCGCAGTCGCTTACGGACAAGCCGGTCAAGGGCATGCTGACCGGGCCCGTGACGATGCTCCAGTGGTCCTTCGTCCGCGACGACCAGCCACGGTCGGAGACCTGCGAGCAGCTCGCGCTCGCGATCCGCGACGAGGTCGCCGACCTCGAGGCTCAAGAGGCGAAGGTGATCCAGGTGGACGAGCCGGCGATCCGCGAGGGACTGCCGCTGCGCCGTGCCGGCTGGGGGGAGTACCTCCGATGGGCGGTCTACTGCTTCCGGGTGGCAACGGCGGTGGTCCGGGACGAGACCCAGATCCACACGCACATGTGCTACTCGGACTTCGGCGACATCATGGAGCAGATTCAGGAGATGGACGCCGACGTGCTGCTGATCGAGGCGGCGCGCTCGCGCATGGGGCTGCTCCACGACTGGGAGCGCACCGGCTATGCCCAGGAGATTGGGCCGGGCGTCTACGACATCCACTCGCCGCGCGTCCCACCGGCGGAGGAGATGGCCGAGCTGCTGGAGGCCGCGGCGCGCGTGCTGGTTCCCCAGCAGCTCTGGGTCAACCCGGACTGCGGACTGAAGACCCGCGCTTGGCCCGAGACCGAAGCCGCCCTGCGCAACCTCGTCCAGGCCGCAAGGCAGCTCCGCGAAGAGCTGGTTCCGGCGACCGAGTAGTCGTTACCGTCGCCTGAGGCCGAGCCGGTTGCGGAGTCCGCGCGCGTTGATGAAGCGAAAGGCGCGGTTGATCAGCTTGCGCTTGGTGGGGGTGTAGGGGAACCAGAGCGGATCGGTCTTTCCCTGCTTCATCCGCGGCGAGACGATCGACTCCGGGCGCACGAACTTCTTGATCCCGTAGGAGGCGTGGCGGAAGCCGATCCCGGACTCCTTCCAGCCACCCATCGGCACGCCGAGCGCGAAGTACGTCGTCAGCACGTCGTTGACGTTCACCGCCCCGGCTTCGATGCGCCGTGCGATCTGCTCGCCCTCGCGGCTGGAGCCGGCGAACACCGCGGCCGATAGGCCGTAGCGGGTCGCGTTGGCCATCCGCACAGCCTCGTCGGCGTCGGCGACCTTCATCACGGGGATCACCGGGCCGAACGTCTCTTCGGTCATCACCTTCATCGAGTGGTCGGCGCCCGCGATCACCGTCGCCTCATACCAGTTCCCCGGGCCATCCTTGCGCTTGCCGCCGGTGAGGACCGTGGCGCCCTTGCGGCGAGCGTCCTCGACGTGGTCGGCGACGATCTGCGCTTGGGCCGGCGTAGTCATCGCGCCCAGGTCGGCGCCGAACGAACGGCCGTCGGTGCCCTGGCGGAGCTTGCGCACCTGATGGGCCAGTCTGTTCACGAACTCGTCGTAGATCGGCTCCTCGACATAGACGCGCTCGATCGACATGCAGATCTGCCCGGTGTTGGCGAGGGCGCCGGTCGTGGTCGCGTTCACGGCGCGCTCGATATCCGCGTCACGCAGCACGATCAGCGGGTCCTTGCCCCCGAGCTCGAGGCTCACCGGGGTCAGGGTGTCGGCGGCGCGCTTCATCACCACCTTGCCGGTCCGGTCGGAGCCGGTGAACTGGACGAAGTCCACCTCGTCGACCAGCGCTCCGCCGGTCTCGCCGGTGCCGTTGACCACGTCGAGCACCTCGGGGCCGCCGATCTCCTCCTTCCACGCCCGCACCAGCTCCATGGTCGAGAGCGGGGTGAACTCGGAGGGCTTGATGACCACCGCACAGCCGGCGACGAGCGCCGGAATCGCGTCGTCGAAGGCGAGGATGAGCGGGAAGTTCCAGGGGCTGATCACGCCAACCACCGGATACGGGCGGTAGACGATGCGCAGCCGCTTCACCTTCAACGGCAGGATGTGTGGGGTCGGCGTCTCCTCGGCCAGGAACTCGGAGGCGTGCTCGACGTAGTAGTTGATCGTTCCGCACAAGAAAGGCGCCTCGAGCTCGGCCTCGGCGCGCACCTTCCCGGTCTCCTCCTGCATCACGTCGGCGAGCCGGTCGTGATTGTTGATCATCCAGTCGCGCAGACGGTCCAGCCAGCGGCGGCGGCCGGAGACGCCGATCGCCTCCCACTCCGGCTGGGCAGCGCGGGCCCTGGCGACCACCTCGGCGACCCGCGAAGGCTGGTCGATCCCCAGCTCGCGGATCAGCGAGCCGTCGGCCGGGCGGCGGACCTCGAGGCTGGCGGCCCCTGCGGCCGACGCACCGTCGCGGGGCGCCTGGTGGGTTGCCGTCTCGCTTGCGGTCGCGCCTTCCATCCCGCAGGACTCTACTCCCCGGCGTCGAGGTGGTCTATCTGTCGACGAGCCTGTACACCGGGCCATCGAAGGAGGCCACGTAGATCCGCCCCCGGGCTCCCTCGCCGAAGGAGCTCGGGTGGGGGACGCGGACGCCCAACGCCCTGTCGCGCCTGCCGCGACGGCGGCCGGGGATGAAGCTGCGCAGCTTGCCGGCGTAGAAGTCCGCGTACAGGTAGCGGCCGCGAAGGCTCCTCAGCCTGCGGTTCCGGACCACGTAGCCGCCGATGATCGAGCACCCGCCGAAACTCTGGCAGTTTCGGCCGGAGTGCCTGTACTCGAAGATCGGCTTATCGTGGTGGCGCGGTCGCGGGGCCTCGTTGTCGCCGGGGTAGTTGAAGCGGTGGTCGCCCTCGAAGCGGTCCCAGCCGAAGTTGGCCCCGCGCAGGCTCCGGTGGGTCTCGTAGTCGACCTCCTCCCAGCCGTTCTGGCCCACGTCGCCGAGCACGATCCGGCCGCGGTCGAACGAGAACCGGTACGGGTTGCGCAGGCCGAGCGCGTAGATCTCGTTCTGGCCCGGCCTGCCGACATACGGGTTGCCGCGGGGCGCCCTGTAGGGCCTCGAGCGACGCTTGTGGGGGTCGATGCGAAGCAGCTTGCCGAGCAGGGAGCCCCTGTCCTGTGCGTTCTCGCGCGGATCGCCCGCACCGCCGCCGTCGCCGGTGGCCGCGTAGAGCTTGCCATCGGGCCCGAACTGGAGCTGGCCCCCGTTGTGGTTCGCAGCGCCGGGGTGCGGGATGACGATGACCCTGCGGCGCGAGCCCTCCCTGGCGTTCCTGTTGGAGCGGGCGCGGAACTCGTCGATCTCGAGGTTCCCGGCGCGGTTCGTGTAATAGGCGTAGAAGCGGTTGTTCCGGCGGTAGTGGGGGTCGAAGGCGATCGACAGCAGGCCGCGTTCGCCACCTGAGGAGACTCGGCCGCGAATGTCGAGGAACGTCCGCTGCCGGCGGTTGCCGTTACGAAGCACCCGCACCCTGCCTGCCGGCCTCGACCACGTACAGATAGCGAGCAGCTCCGGGGGCATGGGTGACGTAGGTCGGCGCCGCGAAGTTGCCGATCCTGCGCTTGCCGATCCCGCCGCGCCCATCGCCGGCCCGCAGCTCGCCGACGGCGTCGGCACGGGTCTCGAGACCCGCGGCGGCCAGCGCCAGCGCGAGGGCCGTGAATGCGAGCGCCGAGAGCCAGGCTCTCCCCGGGATGATCCTGCCGCGCACCGGGGAAAGCGTAGCGTTCGGTGGGCCGGTCCGATCGCGGGCGTGTGGCTCAGCCGCCCTGCCTGAGTCTGTACACCGGCCCGTTGAGCGAGGCGGCGTAGATCCGGCCGTTCAATCCCTCCCCGAAGGAGCTCAGATACGCGACGTGAAGCCCGGTGCTCGCGTCGTCAGTTGCGCCTGCCAGGCTCGGGATGAAGCTGCGGATGTCGCCGAGGTAGACGTCGGCATAGACGTAGCGTCCGGCCAGGGAGCTCAGATCGGGATTGCGAACGACGTACCCGCCGGTGATCGCACAGGCCCCGCAGGTCGAGTGGGGATAGGTGAAGATCGCGGGCTCGGCGGGATCCGGCCCGGGGCGGGCGAGGTCGTGCGGCACGTCGCCCTCCCACTCGGGCCACCCGAAGTTGGCGCCCCGGGCGCTCGCCAGCGTCTCGTAGTCCACCTCCTCGGCCGCGTTCTGTCCCACGTCGCCGATCGCGATGTTCCCCGTCGCCCGGTCGAAAGAGAACCGCCACGGGTTCCGGAGGCCGTAGGAGTAGATCTCGTCGCGCCCCGGCCCGCCGACGTAGGGATTGCTGGCGGGAGAGCGGTACGCGTTTTGGCCGTCCCTGCGCGGGTCGATTCGCAGCAGCTTGCCGAGCAGGTTGTCGAGGCGGCGCGCGTTGTCGTGGATGTCCCCACCACCCCCGCCGTCGCCGGTGCTGACGTACAGGTTGCTGCCCGGACCGAACTGAAGCTGTCCGCCGTTGTGATTGCTCTCGAGTGGATGCGGGATCTCGAGAACCTTGCGCCGACTCTGGGCGCTCGCCCGGGTCGCATCGTCGCGGCGCCGCTTGAACTCGTCCACCTGGTTGTCGCCCTTGCGGTTCGTGTAGTAGACGTAGAAGCGGCGGGACTTCCAGTACCCGGGTGGAAAAGCCACCGAGAGGAGACCCTCCTCCCCACAGCACTGCACCCGTCCGCGAATGTCGAGGAAACGGCCCACCCTCTGCCCGTCGCGCAGCACCGCGATCGTTCCCCTCTGCTCGACCACGAACAGCAGGCGAGGGAACCCGGGCGCGTTGTCGACGTGCACCGGGGCCTGGAAGGTGCCGACCCTGACCAGCCCCAGGGGGCCGGTTCCGGCGTCAGCCCGGGAGCCGAGGCCGGCCGTTATCGCCAGTAGCAGGGCAAACAGCGCCGCCGACGCGGTGCGGACCACGCTGGTGCCTCTCCCGCCCGGCACGGGGCAAGGGTAATCGCTCAGGGTGATGTGCGGAGCCGGAAGACGCCGCCGCTGAACGACGCCACGTAGATTCGGCCCCGGAATCCCTCGCCGAACGAGGTGGGCGAGTTGACCTGGAGCCCGGTGCTCTGGTCGTCGGTCGCCCCGCCCATGCCGGGTACCAAGCTCCGGATGTCGCCGTGGCAGAGATCCGTGTAGACGTACCGGCCGGCGAGGGCCGGCAGGCCGGGATCGTGGACCACGTAGCCGCCGACGACCGCGCAGCCGTCGGGGTGGGGATAGGTGAAGATCGGGAACGTGGGGGCGTCGGGACCGGCGTCGCCCGAATGGGGCTGGTCGCCCTCCCACTGAGGCCAGCCGAAGTTCGCGCCCTTGGCGGCTCGCCGGGGTCTCGTAGTCGATCTCCTCGCGGGAGCCCGCTCCCACGTCACCGATCGCGAGGCGGCCGCTGGTCGAGTCGAAGGAGAACCGCCACGGGTTCCGCAGCCCGTAGGCGTAGATCTCGTTCCGGCCGCCACGCCCCACGTAGGGGTTCCCCGCGGGCACCGTGTAGCGACGACCGTGCCGCTGGCGGGGATCGATTCGCAGCAGCTTCCCCAGCAGCCCGTCGAGGTTGGCGGCCGTGTTGGCGTTCTCGCCCCCGTCGCCCGTCGCGATGTAGAGGTTGCCGTCGGGCCCGAACTGGAGCTGTCCCCCGTTGTGGTTGGACGCATCCGGGTGTGGGATGACGAGCACCCGGCGGTGGGAGGATGCCACCGCGCGGGCGGGGTGCGTGCGGGAGCGCTTGAACTCGACCACGGCGTTGTCGCCGTTTCGCTGCGTGTAGTGGACGTAGAAACGCCGGGACTTCCTGTAATTCGACGGGAAGGCGATCGACAGGAGGCCGCGCTCTCCATCGTGGTTGACGCGCTCGCGGATATCGAGGAATGGACGGCTGATCCTCTCGCCGTCCCTCAGCACGGCGATCCTTCCCGCCTTCTCGACCACGAACAAAAGACGCCGGAATCCCGGTGCGGCGTCGACGTACACGGGCGCGGCGAAGTTGCCGATCCGCTTCAGCTCGAGGGCGGCGCCTGCGGCGCTCGGGTAGCCCAGGAGGGCGCAGCTGCACGCGGCGAACGCGAGCAGGATGGCCCCAAGACGTCTCAATCCCATCCGGGCTTCACCTGCAACTCCCATCGACAGGCGCTCCCCGGAGCTTGATCAGTGAGTGCACCTAACGGTCGGATGCCACCAGCCGGTAGACGGGCCCCTGGAGCGAGGCCGCGTACAGATGGCCGGCGTTGTCCGCGCCGAACGAGCTCAGCGACGGGACTTGGAGCCCGAGCGCGCGGTCGTCGGTGGCGCGGCGGTCGGGCGTGGCGGCAAAGCTGCGCAACTGTCCAGCGCAGAAGTCGCCGTACAGATAGCGGCCGTACAGCGACCGCAGGCCGCGATCGCGTGCAACGTAGCCGCCGGTGATGGAGCACCCGGCGTCGTGGCCGTAGACCAGGACCGGCGGCAGCGCGTTCGTCGCCTGCTGGTCATCGTTGAAGCGGTCGAGCCCCTCATACGCCGACCAGCCGAAGTTCGCCCCCCGGCCTCTGCCGCGTGCCACCAGGTCGACCTCCTCGATCTCGTTCTGCCCTACGTCGGCGATCGCGAGCGCCCCGGTCACCGGGTCGAAGGAGAAGCGCCACGGATTGCGGAGGCCGTAGGAGTAGATCTCCGGCCGCGCCTCCGAACGCCCCACGAACGGGTTGGAGTCCGGGACGGAGTAGGGGCGCCCGCCGGACGTGCGCGGATCGATTCGCAGGATCTTTCCGAGCAGGGTCGAGAGGTCCTGGCCGTTGCGGTGCGGGTCGTCCGCGGAGCCGCCGTCACCCAGCCCGATGTAAAGCAGGTCGGCGGCCTGGCTCCCCTTGGACCCCTCGCCGGGGCCGAAGAGCAGGAGGCCGCCATTGTGGTTGTCGTAAGGCTGCTCCACGGCCAGGACCTCGCGAGCACTCTGCGGGTCGGCGGTCAGCGGATCCGTTGAGGAGCGGCGGTATTCGACCACCCGGGTGTCGCCCGCGGTGTTCGTGTAGTCGACGTACAGGAGCCCCGACTCTTGGTAGTCGGGCGCGAAGGCCAGCGACAGCAGGCCCTGCTCGCTTCCCGTCGAGACCTGGGAGCTGAGGTCCAGGAAGGGCTGGGGCAGGCGCTGGCCGTCGTGCACGACCTGTACTCGGCCGGTCTTCTCGACCACGTACAGGTCCCGCCCCTCGCCGGGAGGCTGGGTGACGTACACGGGCTGGTCGAAGTCGCCGACCTTCTGAAGCCGCACGCCGCCTTGCCCGTCGCCGGTCGGTAGTTGCACCCTGCGCTGACCGTCCTGGCTGTCCTGGGGGGACGTCGCTGGGGGTGGGGGGCTGGCGGTGGTCCCGCCTCCATCTCCGCCCCCGCATCCGGCGAGCAGCAGGACGAGGATGGCGAAGGGGAGCGGAAGTGGGCGCCAGCCGCGCCGAAAGCCAAGCACGGGCGTACGCGTACGTTAGTGGTGGGGTCTTAAGAGATCCTCAGTGGCCCCAGGCCCAGAGGACTACGGCCCGCAGTTGGTCGTGACCTGGCTGGTGCCCTTCACGCATGTGGTCCGGGGTGTCTTGGGGGTGATCGTGGCCGCGAACTCGCCCTTCGCCGGCTGGCCGCCGGCGGTTACCGCCTTCGCCTTTCCGTACAGGCCGGCGGCCACCTCGTAGTGGACCGTGTAGTCGCCGGCGCGCACCGGCGTCACCCGCCAGACGATGTCCTTGCTCTCCCCGGCGCGCACCGCGCCGAACTGGAAGGTGTCGGTTTGGGTCGCGACGGCGCCGGCCGCCGGAGCGTCGGCGATCTGCTTCTGGGTGGCGCCCGGCGTGATCAGCTTCGGGTACCCCTGCTCCAGGATCCACGCCGGCCGGTTCGGGTCGGCGAGCTCGGGCTGGTCAAGGCGAACCTGGAATGAGCCGTTGGCCTTCGGCTCGTTTGTCGGCGCAGATGCCAGCGTCGTGTAGATCGTCACCGCGAGGTTGGGAATCGTCTGATCGCCGATGTTCTTGATCTCGAGCTCGACGTTGCTGGTCTCGACGAGCTGCTGGCGGCTGGGGAACTTCGCCTCCGCGACCTGGACCGGGAACTCGCCCGACGGCTCGTCGGCGTCCTGACGCTCCCCGCTGCCGCAGGCGGAAACGCTCCATGCGAGGGCAAGGGCGACCGTTCCGGTTGCGACTCTGGCTGTTGCGCCCCGGAGGCGGTGCCTTCCGGCGATTGTGCCGCTCTCCCCCAAGGCGGGGGGGAACATACCACCTGCCCGCGGCCCGAATGACGCTTGCAATTGGTTGGGGGTGGCGGTGGACGCCCGCATGGAATACATTTCCTGGGCCCCCACCTCTGCGTGGGGGCGGAGGAGAAGATGGTCCGAACCGTTGCCGATAGGGCGTTCCTGCCCGCTAAGTCCCTGTTCGAGCAGGTGGGGAACATGATGATCCTCACCGGCAAGACGATCACCGCCACCGTCAGGCCCCCCTACCCCTACGGCGGCGAGTTCATCTCCCAGTTCATCTTCGCGCTGCAGCTCTGCTGGTTTCCGATGCTGATCTCCACCGTGGCCTTCGGCTTCGGAGCGCCGGGGCTCCAGGCGGCCAACTTCGCCTCCCTGTTCGGGGCCCTTGACCGCCTCGGGGGCTTCTTCGTCTTGGCCTCGATCCGCGAGTTCGCCCCCTTCGTGACCGCGGTCGTGGTCGCCGGGGTGGCGGGGACCGCGATCACCGCCGATCTGGGGGCCCGCAAGATCCGCGAGGAGCTCGACGCCCTGCAGGTCTTGGGCGTCGACCCGATCAAGAACCTGGTCGTGCCCCGCTTCCTCGCCCTGATGTTGATCACCGGCCTGCTCGACATCTACGCCCTTTTGTTCGGGATCGCCGGCGGCGTCTTTGCCACCCTCGCCTACCACGCTCCCCTGGGGGGCTTTTTCGCCACCCTTTTGACCAACGCCTCGGTGACCGAGCTCTGGGGCTCGATCCTAAAGACGACCCTGTTCGGGGCGATCATCGCGATCGTCTGCTCCTATAAGGGCATGAACGCCTCCGGGGGCGCCGCCGGGGTGGGCCGGGCGGTAAACGAGGCGGTCGTGATCGCCTTTTTGGGCGTCTTTGCCTTCAACTACGTCTTCACCCAGACCCTGCTCGCCACCCACCCCGAGCTCCAGGTGCCGCGCTAGTGACCGGCTGGCTGGCGGTGCCGCGCGAGTGGCTCTCCTCCCTGGGGGAGATCGCCGCCTTTTGCGCCAAGACCATGGGGCTCGTCTACTCGGGCCGGGTCTTCGGCTTCTTCGGCGAGGCGCTTCGCCAGGCGGGGATCTTGATCTTGGGCTCGACGGTCGTGATCTGGGGCCTCGTCTTCATCTTGGGCCTTCAGTGCGGGATCGAGGGCGCCTACTTCAACCGCACCCTCGGCGCCCCCTCCTATGCCGGCGTCTTTGCCGCCTGGTGTGACCTGCGCGAGGTGATCCCCTATGCCTTCGGCTACATGATGGCCGCCAAGGTGGGCACCGGGATCGTCGCCGAGCTCGGCGCGATGCGGATCTCCGATGAGATCGACGCGCTCGAGGTGATGGGGGTGCCGCCGATGACCTTTTTGGCCGCCACCCGCCTGCTCGGCGCCTGGCTGACCCTGCCGTTCATGTATCTGACCGCGATCGGGATCGGCTACTTCGCCTCCTATCTGGCGGTCGTGCAGCAGATCGGCGACGTTTCCTCGGGCGGCTACTTTTTGATCTTCTGGATGTTCCAAAACCCCCCCGATCTCTTGTTCAGCTTGATCAAGGCGATGTTCATGGCCACCGCGATCGTTCTGGTCGGCTGCTACTACGGCTACACGGCCTCTGGCGGGCCGGTCGGGGTGGGCACCGCGACCGCCAAGTCGATGGTCTTGAACATCGTCTTGGTGCACGTGATCGGGATGATGGGCACCCTGGTCTTTTGGGGCGCCAACCCGAGGGCACCGATCGGGGGGTGACCCCCACCTAACGCACGGAGGAGGATGAAGGGCACAGATGGCTGACGAGACCACAGACTCGACCCCCCAGGAGCGAGGAGGATCGACCTACCACGAGCCGGCACCCGAGCTCGGCACGCTGAACCAGGACTACGTCATCCCCGGGGTGGATCCCAGCGAATCCGACCCCTATCGCTGGCACACCGGCGAGAAGCGTGACCACGGCGGCGAGGATGCCATCGAGGTGATCGACCTGGTCAAGCAGTTCGGCCGCATGCGCATCCTCAACGGCCTCAACCTCGGCCTTCCCAACGACCAGATCTCCATGGTGCTCGGACCCTCGGGCACCGGCAAGAGCGTCTTGATCAAGCACATCGTCGGTCTCCTGTATCCCGACTCCGGCGATGTCCTCGTGCACGGCGACTCGGTGCCGAACCTGACCGACGACCAGTTGTTCGACATGCGCAAGAAGTTCGGCCTGCTGTTCCAGGACGGGGCGCTGTTCGGCTCCATGAACGTGTTCGACAACACGGCCTTCCCGCTCCGCCAGCACACCGACAAGTCGGAGGAGGAGATCGGCGAGATCTGCAACCGGCGACTTCGGGAGGTCGGGCTGGCCGAGGCCATGAACAAGATGCCGAACGAGCTCTCCGGCGGGATGCGCAAGCGGGCCGGGTTTGCCCGGGCGCTGGTGCTCGACCCGGCGATCGTCATGTTCGACGAGCCCGACTCCGGACTCGACCCGGTTCGCACGGCGCTGCTCTGCGAGCTGATCCGCGAGGTCCACGCGGAGAACGGCGGCTGCTATCTCGTGATCAGCCACGACCTCGGCACCGCACGCCGGATCGCCGACTTCCTCGCCGTGCTCTGGAAGGGGCGGATCGTGGAGAGCGGTCCCGCCGACGAGCTCTTCAACTCCGACAACGAGTTCGTCGCCCAGTTCCTCAACGCCGAGACCGTGGGTCCGCTGGCGATGGACTGAGGCCGGTAGCCCGCGGGGCGGGTTATTGCCGCATACCGGCAAGAACCCGCCCACGCCAACCGGGCGCCCACCCCTACCCAGCCCAGTTCCGTCGCGGCTGAAGTTTGGCCCACCGAGTACCGACAGGGGAGTGGCTAGCCGACGCGACCCGCGGGTCGCGTCCCTAACCTAGTTCCGACGTGCGGATTCAGAACCTGTTGGCACGGATTGCCGGGCGCGCCGTCGAACGGCCGACGCCCGTGATCGTGGCGGCGGTCCTGCTGACCCTGATCGGGGCGGTCGCCGCGCTGCGCCTTCAGGCCGACCGCAGCCCCGACTCGCTGGTGGACCGTGGCTCCGGAACCTACGCGGCGACCGAGCGGTTCTACGAGGAGTTCGGGGACGAGCCGGTCGAGATCCTCGTCAAGGGCGACCTGGACCAGCTCCTGCTCACGGACAATCTGGGGCGCCTGCTGGCGCTGGAGGGCTGCCTCTCGGGCCAGGCGCCGGGCGGGCAGGTGGCCAGCGACCAGCCCGCGCCCCCCGTCTGCGCGGCGATCGCGCGGCTTGACCCGAGCGCCGTCGTCTTCGGGCCGGCGACCTTCCTCAACCAGTTCGCGATCCAGGCGAGCAAGCTGCTCAACCAACAGCAGCAGGCGGCCCGAGCACGCGCGCGCCAGGCGGGGCTCCAGGCGGCGCGCCAGGCGAAGAAGGCCGGGCTCTCCGCCGCCGAGCAGCAGCAGGCTGGGCTGGCAGCTGCTCAGCAGGTGCTTCTGCGGTTCCAGCAACAGATCCTGGCCCTCGCCGCCGAATACGGCCAGACGGCCCTGCCGGCGCTCAACAACCCCGGCTACGTCTCGTCGGTGATCTGCGACAACCGGTTCCGCGGCTGCGTGCCGAAGGCCCGGTTCTCGGCGATCGTCCCCAGCTCCGACGCGGCCCTGATCTCGGTTCGGCTGCGGCCCGACCTCTCAGAGTCCGAGCGCCGCGAGGCGATCTCCCTGTTCCGCGAGGCGGTCGACGAGCCCGGATTCCAGCTCGAAAAGGGAGACGCGGCCACCCAGCCCAGCTACGTGGTCAGCGGCGTCCCGGTGGTCTTCGAGGGGCTGGCGGAGGAGCTCTCCACCCAGATCTTCATCCTGCTCGCGGCCGCCCTGGCGGCCATGGTGATCACCCTCGCGTTGGTCTTTCGGACCCCGCTCAGGCTCCTGCCGCTGGGGATCGCAATGGGCGCGGCGGGCATCGTGTTCGGCTTCCTGTCGCTGGCCGGCGGCTCGCTGACCATGGCTTCGATCGCGGTCCTCCCGGTGCTGATCGGCCTCTCCGTGGACTACGCGATCCAGTTCCAGGCCCGCTTCGTGGAGGCGGCGCGAGCGGGCTCCTCGCCGCCTCGCGCGGCGGTGGAGGCTGCCGCCAGGGGCGGCCCGGTGATCGCCACAGCCGGCCTGGCCACGGTAGCCGGCTTCGCGGTCCTGGTGCTGTCGCCGATCCCGATGGTGCGCGGCTTCGCGCTCCTGCTCGTGCTCGGGATCGTGGTGGCCTTCATGCTGGCGCTGACCGTGGGCCTCTCAGCCCTGTCCCTGCTGAAGCCGTCTGGCGCCGGGCCCGCCCGGGCTGGCGGCGACGTCTCGCATCCGGCCGGCGGGTTGGCGCCCGAACGCGCCCGGGGTCGACGGTTGGTTCAAGCGGCCGGCGGGCGCGCCCTCGCCTTCTCGATCGCGGCCCCGGGAAGGGTGCTCGCGGTCGCCGTCCTGGTGGCGATCCTCGGCTGGGGCGTCGGCACGCGGATACCGGTGATCTCCGACATCCGACAACTCGTGCCCGGCGACCTGCCGGCGCTTCAGAACGTCGACGAGCTCGAGCAGGCCACGGGCATCTCCGGGCTCACCTACGTCGCCGTAACCGCCCCCGACCTCAGCGAGCCGGCGGTGATCTCCTGGATGCACGACTTCGAGCAACGCGTGCTCGCGCGCCACGGGTATGGCGGCCGGTATCCGTCCTGTAGGAACGAGGGGACTGAGATCTGCCCCGAGATCTCACTCCCCGCCTTCCTCTACGCGGGCGGGCGGGCTGCCCCCAGCCGGCAGCAGATCAGGACCCGCCTGCGGCTGCTTCCTGAATACGTCGCACAGGCGCTCGTCACCACGGATCCCGCAACCGGCAAGCCCGGCAACACAGGCGTGATCACGTTCGGGATCAAGGTGATGCCGTTCGATCAGCAGAAGGATCTGATCGACGACATCCGGGCTCAGGTGGACCCGCCGGGCACACAGGGCGACCCGCCACCGGGAGTGGACGCCCAGGTCCTCGGGCTGCCGGTGCTGGCCGCCGACGCCAACTCGGCGCTCTCCGGAAGCCGCTACCTGGTGACGGTCGCCGGGTTGCTGGCGGTCGCGTTCGTCCTGATGGCCGCCTACCGCTCGGCGAGCAGGGCGCTCGTGCCGCTGATCCCGATCGTGCTTGCGACCGGCTGGTCCTCCCTGGTGCTCTGGGTGGCGGGCGTCCCGCTGAACCCGATGTCGGCGACGCTCGGTGCGCTCGTGATCGCGATCGCGACCGAGTTCAGCGTCCTGCTCTCGGCCCGTTACCACGAGGAGCGCCGGAGCGGCGGCACCATGGGGCAGGCCCTGCGCCGGGCCTACGCGCGCACCGGGGCGGCCGTGCTGGCATCGGGAATCACCGCGATTGCGGGCTTCGCGGTGCTGGTGCTGACCGACATCCGCATGCTCCGCGACTTCGGATTGGTGACCGTCTTCGATCTGGGCGTGGCCCTGGTCGGCGTGCTCCTGGTGCTGCCGGCAGCCCTGGTCTGGGCCGAGGGCGGATTCGAGCCGCTGGCGGCGCTTGTCGCGCGGTTGCGCCGCCGCGGGCGACCGGCACCCGCCGATGCCCGGTGAGCAGCGGCCGGGCCCGGCGAGGCGTTACTCGACCTTCGTCGGGATCGCCTTCCTGGTCCTGATCGCCGTCGCGACTGTGAACACGGTCCGCACCGACAGCGGCGGGACGCTGGGAACGGGCGCGGACGAACGCGGTATGGCGCTGCCCGAGTTTGCGGTTCCGGACGCCCGCACGGGCCCCCTCGACCGCGATGCCAACATCTACCAGGACGACTGCTCGACCTCGGAGAATCCCTGTCCGCAGGACGCCCGGCGCTCCCCCGCGTGCAGGATTCCCCGCCAGGGCGCGATCCGCGTCTGCGACCTCTTCGACCGTCCGCTGGTGATCTCGTTCTGGTTCACCCGCGGCGCCGACTGCCTGCCGACCCAGGACATCGTCGACCGAGTCGCCTCCCGCTACGGTGGCCGCGTGAACTTCCTCTCGATCGACATTCGCGACGATCCCGCCGACGTGCGCCGGATCGTCGACGAGCGTGGCTGGCGGATCCCGGTCGGCTACGACCGCGACGGCGCGATCAGCGACCTCTACCTGGTGGGCGTATGCCCGACGGTGGCCTTCGCCTACCCCGGCGGCATCCTCGCGTTCGCGAAGGTCGGCACGGAGGAGCTCTCGGAGCCCCAGCTCACCAGCGACGTGCGGCGCCTGCTCCGCCAGTCCCACCGGCGCGCCCGCGAGGATCGCTGATGGGCGAAGGGGCCGTTCCCGAGGCGGGCTGGGTGGCGCCCGAGCTGCGGGAGGAGTTCCCGGGCCTCGCTTTGCGCTACCTGTTGATCGAGCACGGCTCCGGCCGCGCTCCACGCCAGGTGAAGAAGCGGCTCTCGGCCCTCTCGAACAGGTTCTCGGGCCCGCAGGCGATCAACCTCCGCCACCAACCGATCCCCTGGGCCTACCGCGTCTTCTACCGCCACATCGGACTCGACCCGGACGAGCAGCAGACGCCGGTGGAGGCGATCGCGCTGGAGCGCATGAAGCGCGGCGGCTTCATCAGCAGGAGCCTGCTCGACGACGCGTTGACGATCGCGATCATCGAGTCGGGAGTGGCCCTGCGCGCCTTCGACGCGGGGCGCGTCGAGGGGCGCCTGGGGATTCGCCCCACCGAGCCGGGCGAAGGCCTCGAGGGTCGTCCGGGCGAGCTGCCCCCGGGGACCCTGGTGATCGCCGACGAGGCAAGGCCGCTGGGACTGCTGTTCGGGGCCACCGCCTCGGGCCGCGGCGTGGACCCGCGCACGGCGAGGATGCTCCTTTGTGCGGTGCAGGTGAAGGGGGTGCCCGAGATCGCCGTCGAGGAGGCGATCTGGCTGGCCGCCGACGTCATACGCAGCTAGCCGGGAGCGGGATACAATGGGCTCCGACGTAGATTCCGGGCGAATGGAGACCCTCATGCCCGACGAAGTGCTGGAGATCGAGGCGAGCGATTCGTCGCTTCAGGCGGCGGATGCCCTGGAGGCAGCAGTTGGCGTCGGCTCCGGACGGATCGACGTCCTCACCGAGCGTCGTGCCCGCGAGGATCTTCGCCGGCAGATCGCCCTGCTGGAGAAGCGGCTCGGCGAGCTGTTCGCCTCCGCCTTCCCGCGCCAGGGAATGGAGTGGACGGTCGGGGCGGTTGGCGGGCCCCGGGTGCTCGGGGTCGCCGAGCTGGAGCGGGTGCGCGACGCGCTCGCTGCCAGGCTCCGCGAGGCGCAGGCCGAGCTCGGCCGCCGGGGCAAGATCGAGGAGCAGAATCGCGGCGTGGTCGAGGCGATGACCGCCGAGCCCCACCGCTACCGGTGGGTCCGAGTCTCCAACGATGACGTCGGCGAGCCCGGCTGCCGGCACTGGCACTCCCGGCCCCGCTGGGGCATCCTGGGGATGCTGATGGGCTGGTGGCGTGTAAAGCTCTCCTCCGGCTGTCCATTAGCCAGGGGGCGCCGGCCCCTGCACCCGGCAGATGAGCAAGAAACGCCGCAAGCGCCGTCCGCGCCCGGCCCCGACCAAGACGCCGGCGGCCGAGCCGGCTGTGGCCAAGACGTCAGCGACCCTCCGCAGGCGCCGCGCCGCGGCGCTCGACGAGCGACCGCCGGCGCCCTGGGGCTCGTTCCCGCTGGTCGAGCTGGTCGTCCTGGTCGCCATCGTGATGCTGGTCGCCGGGCTCGTGATCCAGGGCGGGCGGGGGCCGGTGCTGATCGGGGTCGGACTCGTGCTCGGCGCCCTGGCCGGGCTGGAGCTGTCGGTTCGAGAGCACTTCGCGGGCTATCGCTCGCACACCCTGATGCTCGCGGGCGCGCTGGCGGTGGCCGTGTTGGGGGGGCTTGCCTTTCTCACCGGGGGCGCTGTCTGGCTCCCGTTGGCGCTCGCCGCCGCTGTTGCGGCCTTCGGGCTGGCCGCCTGGTGGCTGACCCGGGCCTTCAGGCGCCGTTCCGGGCAGGCCTTCAAGGTGCGCTAAGGGCTCTAAGGGCTCTCAGCGCCGGCGCGTTGACTTGGCCGCGAGCTCTGTGGCCAGCACCCCGCGCTGGCGCTCGGTGAGCCGTCCGAGCTCGCGATTCTCGTTCAGCGCCAGGGACGAGAGGAACTTCCGGGCCCGGGCGCGGCCCCAGCGGCGCTGGCTGCGCAGCAGCTCGCCGACGGTCATCGTCTTGACCTCCCAGGGGCAGGTTCGAACCACCTGAACCACGTCGGCGTGGCCGGCCAGGATGGCGCGCTTGAGCGAGGCACGGGCGAGGCGGACCCGGTTTGCGTGCGCGAGGGCCTCCATGTGCTGCGGCGCGGAGACAACCGTTGAGGCAGCTGACATCGTCACTCCTTCTCCTCCGAGTTCCCGAGGGTCTTGCAGGTTGTGCTGGGCGTTCTCCGTACGCCGCCGAGGCTTGATTCGAACGGAACGAACTCGCTTCCTGTCCCGGTTGCCTCCTGCCCCGAGGCGCTTTCGGCGTACGGGGGAAGCTATGCGAGTCGGACCACGGACGCAAATCGGAACACCGCTTTGGCGTTCGGCTCGTTCGCTAAGAGCAAGCTTTTTGTCTCCTGCGACCACTTGTCCGAAAATGGACAAGGAGAAACTACCCATTAAGGGGGAGCCCCCAAGACCTCCCCACTAGCTCTGGCGGGGGAGGTCCGGGAAGTCCTGGATCACCTGGGCGAAGATCTCCAGCGCCCGGTCGAGGTGGTCGCGCTCGTGGGTGGCCATCAGGCTGGTGCGAAGCAGCGCGCCGCTCGGCGGGACCGCGGGGTGAAGCGCGACATTGGTGTACACGCCGGCCTCGAACAGCGCCTTCCAGAGCAGCACCGCCTGCCAGTCCTCGCCGACCACGACCGGAACCACCGGGGTGATCGCCGCCGACCCGTCCGGGAGGCGGCCGGGCTCGACGACCGTGAGGCCGAGCTCGCCGAAGCCCTTGCGCAGGTAGCCCGCGTTGTCGAGCAGCCGAGCGAACAGCGCGGCCCCCTCGCGACGGCAGATGCGGACCGCCTCCAGTGCCGCCCCGAGCGCGGCGGGGACCGCCGCCGCCGTGAACACGAAGGCCCGGGCGGAGATCCGCAGATACTCGATCACGTCGGCCGGGCCGGCGACGTAGCCACCGCAGGAGGCGAGGCTCTTCGAGAAGGTGCCCATCCGCAGGTCGACCCGATCCTCGAGCCCGTAGAGCTCGCAGACGCCGGCTCCTCGCTGGCCCAGGACGCCGACCGCGTGCGCCTCGTCGACCATCAGCCGGGCGCCGTGGCGCTCGGTGCGCTCGACGATCTCCGGCAGCGGGCAGATGTCTCCCTCCATCGAGAAGACGCCGTCCACGACCACCAGCGCGCCACCTCCATCGGCGCTGGCGCGCTCGAGCATCCTCTCGAGCTTGTCCATCTGGTTGTGCCGGAAGGGGCGCAGCTTCGCCCCCGAGAGGCGGCAGCCATCGAGGATCGAGGCATGGTTCCCCGAGTCGCAGATCACGGTGTCGCCGGGCTCGAGGATCGTCCCGATCGTGCCCAGGTTGGCCTGATAGCCGGTGGTGAAGACGATCGCGTCCTCGGTTCCCATCCACTCGGCGATCTGGTGTTCCAGCTCGACGTGCAGCGGGATCGTCCCGTTCAGAAGGCGCGAGCCGGTGAGCGCGGTGCCATAGCGGTCGAGCGCCTCTCGCGCCGCCGCCTTCACCCGCGGATCCCCCGTCAGGCCCAGGTAGTTGTTGGAGCCGAGCATGATCGTCTCGCGCCCCTCCATCTCGACCAGCGGGCCCGCCTCGGAGGTCAGCAGCCGGAAGTAGGGGAGCAGATCGGCCTCTTTGGCGGCCTCGAGCTGCTCCTTGCGATCGTGGCTGCGCGCCTTCTCGAAGACGTCGGCGGGAGCGCGAGTCGTCTCGCTCATGGGGAAGAGTCTTCCATGCCCGTGTCATAGAGTGACGCTCGAATGGCCGCGCTCGAAGTTCGCCCGGTTCAAGGCCGCCGCGACCTGACCGCCTTCATCAAGCTGCCGTTCCGGCTGCATCGCGGGACGCCCTGGGTGCCGCCTCTGATCACGGAGCGGCGCCAGTTCCTCGACCGCGACAAGAACCCGTTCTTCAAACATGCCGAGGCCGAGTACTTCCTGTGCGAGCGTGATGGCGTCCTCGTCGGCCGCATCTCCGCCCAGGTGGATGAGCGCTGGACCCAGTTCCAGGGCGGCAACGACGGGATGTTCGGGTTCTTCGAGTCGGAAAACGACCCCGAGGTGGCGCGGGCCCTGGTCGAGGCCGCCGCGGAGTGGGTACGCGCTCGAGGGCGCGATCGGATGCTGGGCCCGATGGACTTCACCACCAACGACGAGTGCGGCCTTCTGGTCGAGGGCCACGACCTCGAGCCGCTGATCCTCCAGCCCTGGCACCCCTCCTACTACCGGGAGCTGCTCGAGGGGCAGGGAATGACCAAGGCCATGGACCTGTGGATGTGGCGCCTGGCGATGGGGGAGCTGAAGCAGGGCGACCATTTCCACGATCTCATCCACCAGGCGGCGCAGGCGGCGGCCACCGAGCACGGCGTGGTCATCCGCCGGATGAGAAAGCGCGACCTGGAGGCCGAGATCGCCCGCTTCATGGACGTCTACAACGAGGCCTGGGGGACCAACTGGGGCTTCGTGCCGATCACCGAGGAGGAGGTGCGCTTCCAGTCCAAGAACCTGAAGCCGATCCTGGACGAGAACTGGGCGATGATCGCCGAGCGCGAGGGCGAGGTCGTGGGCGCGGCGCTGACGCTGCCGGACATCAACCAGGTGCTGGCTCAGATGAACGGCCGGCTTCTGCCGCTCGGCTGGTGGCGCTTTCTCACGGGGCGGCGCAAGATCGACCGGGTTCGGGTCTTCGCGCTCGGCGTCAAGCCCCGCTACCAGCACATGGGCGTCGCCGCTGCCCTGTACGTGCGGCACATCGAGACGGCTCCACGAGTCGGCCAGCTGTGGGGCGAGATGGGGTGGATCCTCGAGGTCAACGAGCCGATGAACCGCGCCATGGAGGGAATGGGCGGCACCGTGGTTAAGCGCTACCGGCTCTACGAGCTGCCGCTGTCCGGGCCATCCCGTTGACCGCGGGACCCACCTATAGACTGGCCACCATGCCGCAGGAAGTCGTGCTGGAGGCCCAGGCAGTCGAGGAGCTGGCCGCGGATGAGGGCGAGGAGCTCGAGGAGCCGACCCGTCTCCCGGAGCCGTCGCGCCGCACCGAGGTCGAAGCCTGGCGAGGTGAGGTGAGGACGGCCGCGATCGCCGCCGCCGGCGGCTTGGTGGCCGGGGCGGCCACCGTCGCCGCGGTGCGCGCCGTGCGTTCGAGCAGCCCGCCGCGCCGGCAGCGCTCGCGGCGGCTGCTTCGCCGGCGCCAGGACCCGCCGAGGATTCTCGCCAGCCGGTCCTTCATGGTCGACGTCCACATCCTCGGCGACAGGTAGCTTCGTGCCCGGCGGCGGCCGGCTCGAGATCGAGGTGCGCCCGCCGTGGCCGTACCGCCTGCCGGCGAGCGGTGGGGGAGACGCGGTGATGCGCGTCCGCCGTGGCATCGTCACTCGCCTGCTCCACGTCGACGGCGCTCCGGTGGTGGTGCGCGCCCTGCAGCGGCGCGACGGGGTGGTGCGGTTGCGGGCAGACGGCGAGCTGGCCGAGAGCCGGCAGCTGGCGATCGAGCGCCTGCGCTTCGCGCTCGGCGTCGACGACGACTATCGCCCGCTGTACGACCGCTTTCGGTCGGATCCGCTGCTTGGCCCCGCAATCCGGCGCCGCCCCTGGCATCGGCCCCGGCGCCGCCCCTGGCCCTGGGAGGCGCTCGCCTGGGCCGTCACCAAGCAGCTGATCGAATCCCAGCGGGCGGCGCAGATCCAGCGGCGCATGGTCTTTCGGTGGGGGTTGCGCGCAGCGGGGCCGGACGGCGCGATCCTCCGGGATGTGCCAACGCCCGAGCTGCTCGCCGGGCGCGCCCCGGCCGAGCTGGCGGCAATGGACCTGGCGCCGGCCAGGGCGCTGGCCCTGATCCAAGCCGCCCGCGAGGTATCCAAAGGCCGGGCGGATCCCGCCGATCCCGCCGGCGATCGTCGCCTGCTGGCGATCCGCGAGATCGGCCCCTGGACCGTCCAGTGCCTGGGCCTCTACGGTCGCGGCGAGCCTGATTCGCTGCCCGCCGGGGACCTGGACTTCCTGAAGCTGGTGGGGCGACTGGCCGGGCTGGGCCGCCGCGCCTCCGTCGGCGAGGTCGAGGAGTTCTTCGCCCCCTACGCCCCCTACCGCGGCCTCGCCGGCTCCCTGATCCTCGCCGCCCACCACAAGGCGATCGCAGCCGGGCCGCCGCTTCGAATCGCGGCCTGAGGCGCGGCGACGGTCGGGCTCAATGGCCGTGGTACTCGTGGACCACCGCGTGGCCCTTGCCGCGGGCGATCATGTAGCGATTCGCCAAGAAAGCGAACGGGTAGGCGATCGCGAAGCCCAACGCCACGGCGAAGTAGAGGACGGGATCCCCAATTCCGGCCTCCATTGCACCTGGATAGACCAGCACGAAGGCGTTGTCTATCACCTCCATGATCGTGATCGAGACTGTGTCGGCAGCCAGCGCGGTCGAGACCACAACGCCGGCGGCGAGGCCGGCGCGAACCAACGGCAACGCCGTCAGGCCGAAGCCGAACATGTAGGCGAGACCCACGGCAAGCGCGATCTGTCCGAAGTCGCCCCATCCGAGACCCGTGGCGATAGCCATCCCCAGGATCTCGCCGATCGCGCAGCCGGTCAGGCAGTGGGTGGTCGCGCTGACCGCCAGCCGGTTGAGGCTCTGGGGCTGAATGTGGCTAGCCGCGGTCTCCATGGCTTCTCTCGGGCCACATCATCGCATACCCTCGGGGGGTATTTCAAACCGGGACGGAACGTCACTCCGGAATCTCGCCCGGCAGCAGGTCGTTGGTGAGCACGTCGCCGGTGCTCGGCAGCGCCTCGATCAGGCCCTCGTCGGCGAAGAACTGCGCGAACCGCTGCCACTGCCCGGGGTCCATGTAGCCGTAGGGCTGCTTGCCGCGCTTCGGCAGCAGCAGGGGGAGCGTCCTTCGCACCTCGGCGGCGGTGAACCTGGGGCTGAGGCCCTCGCCCGCGTCGAGCACCGCCTCGGTCGCCGCGGCCGGGTCGGCGACGGCCGCCTTCGTGCCGCGCTCCAGCGCCGCGATGAACAGCCTGATGTTCTGTGTCTCGTCCTCGAGGCGATCCGAGTTCGCGACCAGCACCAGCTCGTCGTAGGTGGGGATGCCGAGCTCGTCGACCGGGAGCACGGTCGGCTCCCTGCCACGCAGCCTCAGATCCACGCCCTCGACGTTGAGAAAGCCACCGAGCATCGCGTCCGCGCGCCCGGAGAGGATTGCCGGCAGCAGCCCCTGCTGGACGTTGACCACCTCGAGGTCGTCCGTGCTCAGGTCGGAGCGCTCGAGGATCGTCTCGAGGTAGGCCTCCTGGTAGGGGATGCCGGCGGTGGCCACCGTCTTGCCGCGCAGATCCTTGACCTCGCCTATCCCGGAGCCCTTGAGCCAGATCAAGGAGGTGAGCGGCGACGGCACCACGGCGGCCACCGCCTTCACCGGCAGGCCCTGGTCGCGGGCGAGGAGCACCTCGGGCTCGTACGAGATCGCGAGGTCCACCCGGCCGGCGGCGACCTCCTTGATCGGCGCCGAGGGATCCGAGGGGACCCGCGGACGGACGTCGAGGCCGGCGTCGCCGAAGTAGCCGCGGTCGATCGCCGCGTAGAGACCGGCGTGGTCCGCGTTGACGTAGAAGTCGAGCGCGACGTCGAAGGGCTGCGGATTGGCCGGCGTGACGTCCTCCGACTTCTCGCCGCAGCCGGCGGCCAGCGCCGCGACGGCGGCGGCCAGCGCCGCGGCCCTCAGTGCCCGCGACCTCGTGGGTGGCTTCCTCAAGCGGTCCTCCTCCGGTGGCTTGCTCAACTCCTGGTCCCGTTTGGCCCCCACCAGGCGATCCTTCGCTCCAGGGCGGCGAGCAGCGCGAAGAGCAGGATCGCCATCGTCGAGAGCACGACCACTGCCGCGAACGTCCGCGCCGTCTGGAGCTGGGCCGAGGCCTCCTGGATCAGATGACCGAGGCCCGAGCTGGAACCTGCCCACTCGCCGAACACAGCGCCGATCACGGCGACGGCGACGGCGATCTTGGCGCCGCTGAAGAGGTAGGGCAGGGCGCTGGGGCCCTCCACGCGCCGGAAGGTCTGCCAGCGGCTGGCGTCCAGCGTGCGCATCATCTTCACCAGGTCCGGGTCGACGGAGCCGAGCCCGTCCAGCGTGTTGACGGTGATCGGAAAGAAGCAGATCAAGGCGATGATCGCCAGCTTGGGGCCGATCCCGAAGCCGAGCCAGACCACCAGGATTGGGGCGACGACGACGATCGGCACCGTCTGGGAAGCGACGAGCAGGGGGTAGAAGGCGCGTCGCAGGGTCGGCGACAGGTGAAGGACGATCGCGAAGCTGACGCCGGCGGCCACCGCCAGCGCAAAGCCGGCGAGCACCTCTTGGAGGGTGACCCAGGCATTGTCGGCGAGCAATCCCCGGTCCTGCCACAGCGCCTGCGCTATCTCGCTCGGGGAGGGGACGAGGAAGGGCTCGAGCTTGAGCGCGTCGGCGATCACGTCGAGGCGCGCCGCCAGCTCCCAGGCGCCGAGCAGGGCCAGGACGATGGCCAGCGGCGGCAGCCAGCGCCTCATCGCGCACCCACGCTCAGCGCCGCGAGCGCGCGCTCGCGCGCCGACGTGAAGCCCTGCGAGGTCACGGCGTCCAGGCGCGGCAAGGCGCGGGGCTCGGGCGCGGCCAGCTCCGCCACCGCGCCCGCTGGCCGGGCGGAGAGCACCGTCACGCGGTCGGACACATACAGCGCCTCCTCGACGTCGTGGGTGACCAGGACCGCGGTCCGCGACTCGGTGGCCAGCGCCTCCGCCAGCCACTCCTGCATCTCGGCGCGGGTGATCGCGTCCAGCGACGCGAAGGGCTCGTCGAGCAGCAGCACCGGCTTGCCCGCGAGCAGCGTGCGCAGGAAGGCGACCCGCTGCCGCATGCCGCCGGAGAGCTCGGCGGGGCGTGTGCGCTCGAAGCCCGCCAGCCCGAAGCGCTCGAACAGCGGGTGGGCGGCCCGGCGCGCCTCGGCGCCGGAGGCGCCCCGGTTGCGAAGCGCCAGCGCCGCGTTGTCGATCGCGGGCAGCCACGGCAAGAGGAGGTCGCGCTGCGGCATGTACGCGCAGCGAGCCAGGCGCTCGGCAGCCGAGCGCGCTCCGTCGATCTCGATCGTGCCGAGCTGGGGCGCCCGCAGGCCGCTGACCAGCTCGAGCAGCGTCGACTTGCCGCAGCCCGAGGGACCAACGATGCCCAGCACCTCGCCGGCCCCCACGCTCAGATCCAGGCGCTCGATCACGCGCAGCGCGCCGAAGCCGTGCCCCAGGCCCCTGATCGCAACCGCGGCACCGGGCGCGGCCCGCGCGTCGCCCGCGCGTGCGTCGTTCCGGCCCGCCGCCTGGGCGGCCCTTTGAACCGGGTGAGGCTCCGCTACGGGAGCCTCGGAAGTAGTTCGCATTGCTCCCTCCGCGCGCATTACCGCGACAGGTTCCGAGGGTCGGCGTCGGGGGTCGATTGCCCAGGGCGCCATCTCAGCCCGCCTACCCGCGAGCTCCCCTGATGTCTTACCGGTGGAGTCTAGATGAGTGATCCCGCTAACCGCCGACCTGCTCGGCCAGCGGTGTGCCTCCGGCGACCACGTTCACGAAGTTCTCGAGATGGCGGGTGGTCCAACACTCGAAGGCGGCCGTGCAGTGGCGTTCGTAGGCGGCCATCACCGAGTCGCCGTAGTTCCAGTACAGGCGTGGCTCCGGATTGAGCCAGAAGGTCCGCCCGGCGCGCTCGCAGACGCTCGCAAACACCTGGGCGTGGGGCTCACGGCCGTTGGTGCGGGCATCGCCGAGCACGATCACCGTCGAGCGCGGGCCGAGGTCGTCGACGATCTGCTCCAGGAACTCGAGCCACACGCGTCCGTAGTCGGTGTAGCCGGAGACGTCGGCGACGCCGCCCTCGCGGCTGATGCGCTCCGAGATCGCCCGGAAGTCGCGCTCCCGCTCGAACACGTCCGTGACCTCGGAGATCCGCTCGATGAACACGAAGCTGCGCAGCTTGCGGAAGGAGTCGTGCAGGGCGTGCAGCACGGAGAGAAAGAAGACGCTCGCTGAGGTGACCGAGGTCGAGACGTCGCAGAGCACGTAGATCTCCGGGCGCCGGGGATGCTTCGGCCGGTACTTGAGCCGCAGCGGCACCCCACCCGTCTCCAGCGAGGCGCGCATCGTGCGACGCATGTCGACCGCCGCGCCGCGGCGGCGGCCGCGGCGATCGTGGCCGAGCGTGGCCAGTCGCCGCTTCAGCTGCGCGACAGACCGGTGGACGGCAGCCAGGTCCTGCGCCGGGCTGGTGGGCAGTGCTCGGTCGAGCTCGGCGAGAGGACGAGAGGACGGCAGCTTCTCGGTGCGCTCGATCAGCGCCCGCTCGAGCTCGCGGCGAAGGTGGCGTTCGAAGCGGTTGATCTGCTCGCGGTCGAGCGCGGGTTCCTCCCCATCCCTCCTTCCGCCCTGTGCCTGGAGGCCGAGGGTGCGCCGGATGCGCTGCACGTCCACTCCGATGACGCCCGAACCCTCGCCACCACGCCCGAAGGCGGAGATCGCAAGCCGCGCCAAGTCGCGCATCTCGCCATCGCGGCCCTCCGCGATCGCCTGACGGACGGCCTCTCGCAGCTCGTCGAGCTCGAGGCGCTCGCCGCCCTCGTAGCGGCGACCCTCGCCGATGCCCCGCCCCAGCGCCTCCCCCTCGGCGGCGCGGAAGAAGAAGCGGTCGAAGAGCAGCTCGAAGACGCGCCGGTCCTCCTGGGACTTGGCGACCGTGGCCGCCAGCGCCTCGCGGAAGTCGTCCTCCCGCTCCCACGGCACCGTCTCGAGCGCCGCGAAGGCGTCGAGGATCTCCGAGGTCCCGACCGCAAGGCCCTCGCGCCGCAGCTCGTCGCAGAAGGTCACGACCCGCGGGGCGAGCCCGGCGGGCAGGTCGTCAGCCTGCGGTCCCGACATCCAGCCGGCCCTCGCCGAGCTTCACCCCGACGCGCTCCGCCACCAGATCCATGTCGGTGCGGTGCTTGACGATGATGCTCATCGTGCGCTCGAAGACCGCGCCATCCAGGTCGTCGGCGCCGAGCAGCAGCAGGGCGCGTGCCCAATCGATCGACTCGGCGATCGAGGGCGGCTTCTTGAGGTCGAGCTTGCGCACCATGTGCACCACCTCCACCAGGCGCCGAGCGAGCTGCTCGTCGATCTCGGGAGAGTGCAGGCGGACGATCTCCATCTCGCGCTCGAGCTCCGGGTAGTCGAGCCACAGGTACAGGCAGCGTCGCTTCAGCGCCTCGGTCAGCTCTCGCGAGTTGTTCGAGGTCAGCACCACGATCGGATGGGTGCGCGCCTCGATCACTCCCAGCTCCGGGATCGAGATCTGGAAGTCCGACAGGACCTCGAGCAGCATCGCCTCGAACTCCTGGTCGGTTTTGTCGATCTCGTCGATCAGCAGCACCACGGGCTCGGTGGCGGCGATCGCCTGCAACAGCGGCCTCGTGAGCAGGAACTCCTCGGCGAAGATGTCCCCATGGACCGCCTCCCAGCTCGCTCTCTCGGCCTCGGTTCCCGACTCGGCCTGGATTCGCAATAGCTGCTTGCGGTAGTTCCATTCGTACAGCGCCTTGGCCTCGTCGAGGCCCTCATAGCACTGCAGGCGGATCAGCTGGCGCCCGGTTGCCCGCGATAGCGCCTTCGCGAGCTCGGTCTTTCCCACCCCCGCCGGTCCCTCCACCAGCACGGGCTTGCCGAGTCCCTGCGCGAGGTAGGCGACCAGCGCCGCGGGCTCGTCGGCGAGGTATCCGACCCGTCCCAGAGCCTCCTTGACGTCGGCGACGGAGCTGGGCTGTGGTGTCTCAGGCACCCGGCCGATGATAATGGCGCCATGCCGCCTGCGGCGATCCTCCCGGAATCCATCGATCCCTACGTGTCCTTGATGATCGCCGGCTTCCTGATCGCAATCTTGGGCCACCTGAGCCGCTCGCGGTGGCTGATCGCGCTGGGGATCATCCTGGTCTTCCTCGCCGCGGCCGCGTTCCCGCTGGCGCTCAACGTGTTCAACGATCAGCCCGAGCCCCCCGGGCCGCGGCTGCCCGACCCGTACTAGCGGGGTGTGAGGCCCCGCCAGGTGAGAGGATCGTGGCCGTGGGCCGCCTTGACGACCTGGACCTCTCCGCATCGCTGACGCGCAAGGAGGAAGCGCGCGCTCTCGATCGCGCCTGGGAGCGACTCGCGCAGCTGCGCCTGACGCTCGGCGGTCAGATCGGCGAGCGCAAGCTCGGGCCGCCGACGTGCGTGGTGTTCGAGGGCTGGGACGCGTCGGGCAAGGGTGGGGCGATCAAGCGGCTCGTGGCCCAGATCGATCCTCGTCACGTGCGCGTGGTCCAGTTCGCCGCCCCGACGGCCGACGAGAAGCGCCACCACTTCCTGGCGCGGTTCTTCGCGGTGCTGCCGGGCTGGGGAGGGATGGCCGTCCTCGACCGGTCCTGGTATGGGCGCGTGCTGGTCGAGCGGGTCGAGGGCTTCGCCACCCGCGAGCAGTGGCTTCGCGCCTACGACGAGATCAACGGCTTCGAGCGGACCCTCGCCGAGGAGGGGATGACCCTGGTCAAGCTCTGGCTCCAGATCTCCGACGAGGAGCAGCTGAAGCGCTTCGAGCGACGCCAGAGCGACCCGCTGAAGACCTGGAAGCTGACCGACGAGGACTGGCGAAACCGCGAGAGGCGTGGCGAGTACGAGGAGGCGGTCGAGGACATGCTGGCCCGCACGGACCAGCCGTATGCCCCCTGGAGCCTGATCGCGGCGAATTCGAAGCGCCACGCCCGGGTCAGGGTGATCGAAACGGTGATCGAGCGGATCGAGCAGGGCATGAGGCAGTGGGGGATGGAGCCCCCGCCGCGCCTCGAACGCGCAAGCGACTGAGAATCCGTAGTCGCGAGGCGCGGAATGGGTTGGACCGCGTGTCTAATCGCGGGGTCCAACGTCTGGACACGTGGCTAGGGACAGCGCCCGATCTGGGCCTCAGACTGGGCGGGTTCGACCAGCGAGCGGGGAGACATGTCAGCCAAGCGACAGATCGTCACCTTCGGCGGCGGGGGGTTCTCGATGGAGGCCGGCAACCCGCTGCTCGACGAGTTCGTGCTCCAGCTCACCGGGCGGTCTCGCCCACGCGTCTGTTTCCTGCCCCAGGCGAGCGGTGACGCGGACCACTACATCGTTCGCTTCTATCGCGCCTTTTCGGCGGAACGCTGCCTGCCGTCGCATCTATCGTTGTTCCGGCGCCTGCGCTCGCCACGCGAACCCCGCAGGCACCTGCTCGACCAGGATCTGATCTACGTCGGCGGCGGCAGCGTCAGGAGCCTGATCGGCGTCTGGCGGGCCCACGGCATCGACCGCATCCTGCACGAGGCCTGGCGCCGCGGCGTGGTGCTCTGCGGCCTCTCCGCCGGATCGCTCTGCTGGTTCGCCGAGGGCGTGAGCACCTTTCACGGCCCGCCGGAGCGGGTCGAGGGGCTCGGCTTGCTGCCATGGAGCAACACGGTGCATTACTCGAGTGAGCACGATCGCCGTGAGGCCTACCACCGCTGGCTGCGCGACGGGATGCGAACTGGGTATGCCGCCGACGACGGGGCGGCCCTGCACTTCATCGGCGACGAGCTTGCGCAGGTCGTCGCCTCGCGCGGCGACGCTCGCGGCTATCGCGTGGAGTGCCGAGGCGGGCGCGTCGTCACCACCCGGCTGGCGACTCGCTACCTGGGTAACGGCGAGGTGATCCCGCTGGTGGCCTCCTCGCAGGCCGAGGGTGTTCCGGCCTAGTGGTCGCGTCCGCGCCAGCCACCGGATGCTGATCCTGGCACTTGGCGGCCATGAGTTCTCGCGGCGGCGCGGGAACGAGGCGCTGCGCGACTACATGCTCGCGCTGGTCGAAACCGAGACGCCTCGGATCTGCCTGTTGCCGACGGCCAGCGGTGACACCCAGGAGCAGATCGCCAGCTTCCGCCAGGCGATGGGGAGCGTGGACTGCGAGGTGTCGGATCTCTCCCTGTTCAGGCTCGAGCGCGCGCGCTCCACGCTCCGCGAGCACCTCCTTCAGCAGGACATCATCTACGTCGGCGGGGGCAGCATGGTCAACATGCTGGCGGTCTGGCGCGCCCATGGCCTCGACCGCCTTCTGCGCGAGGCGTGGCAGCGGGGGACGCTGCTGTGCGGTCAAAGCGCAGGCGCGATGTGCTGGTTCGAGTGGGGCGTCACGTGCTCCACCGGGGTGGCCCGCCCCGCTCGCGGTCTGGGCCTGCTTCCCGGCGGCCTGTCGGTCCACTACCACCGCGACCCCGACCGTCGACGGGCCCTGCTCCAAGCCGTCTCGCTGGTGATTCCGGCCGGCTACGGAGTCGACGACCAGGCGGGGCTGCTGTTCCGGGGCGGCGAGCTGGCGGAGGCGGTCAGCGCCAGGCCCGGGGCGGGTGTGTGGCGGGTCGAGAGCGCTGAAGGGGGCGGTTGTACGGAGGCGGAGCTGGCAACTCGGCAGCTCTCCGACCCCCGCCCGGCGATCGACGACCCGGATGCCCACGTGGCGGAGCTGCGGCGCACCGTGGCGGCCCGGTTGGGGGCCGGCAGGCGAGCCTAGCGGAGGGATTCCTAGCGGGGCAGCGTCGGGGCGATGATCCGGTACGCCTTGATGCCGAGGCCGAGGCGCTCGCGATCGTCGCCGTGGCTCGGGTCCAGACCGGTCAGCTCCTTGACGCGACCGAGGCGATGGGCGACCGTGTGACGATGCGCGTAGACCCCGCGCGCGGTGGCGTTCATGTTGCAGTCGTTGGCGAGGTAGGCCTCGACCGTGCCCAGGAGGTCGGTGCGGTACTCGCGATCGTGGGCCACGAGCGGCTCAACCGTGTCGTCGTAGAAGCGCCGCACCTCTTCGGGGTCGGTGGCCAGGGCGCGGAACAAAAGCCGGTAGACGCCGTTCCCGATCCCCTGCTCGAGCTGTTCTGCCATGCGCTCGTCGCCGGCGACCACCTCCAGCATCAGCTCCGCCTCGGCGACCGCGCGACCCAGGTCGCCCGGGGACGCGCAGAAGGAGGAATATGCCGCTGGCCCGTGCGGACGCAGCCGGCCCGCGAGGGCACGCGCCGAAGCCTGGGTGCGCTCCGGAGCGTCGTCACCGCCGCGCGCGGGGAGGATCGCGTATATCCGGTCCCCGAGCGGCTCGGCGATCGCCCCCTCGTGCTCGGTGCCGATCAGCGCCGCGGCGTGGCGGGGCCGCGACGAGCGCACCTCGGCGACCAGAGCGACCCCGCCGCGCGCCAGGTCACAGCCGAGCCTCGCGGCGCGGCGGGTCGTCTCCGAGGCCTCGACACGCCCGGCCCGCAGATCCTCAAGCAGGCTGCCCCGGACCTCGTCCGCCACCACATCGCGAGCTTCGTTCACGGCGACCTCGGCCAGCGCCGCCAGCGCGGTGGTGCGGAGGACCTCCTCGCGGTCAACGGCAACCGCCGGCAAGCCGTTGCTGGAGGCGCGCAGCGCGAGCACGTAGCCGATTGGCCGCGCGCCGGCGATCACCTCGTGCTCCAGCTCGACCTGCTGCGGGGGGTTCGATGCCTCCCCGCGGAGCCGCTCGGCCGCGAACCCCTCGAGCTCCTCCAGGGGCAGGTCCTGAGAGGACGCATCGGCGAGGCCGCGGGCCGGGAGCACGATCGCCACCGGCCCGCCCGCCTCCTCCGCCGCCAGCTCGGCGATCCCGCGCAAGCCCTCGCCGCCCAGCAGCGCGGCGAGCATCCTTCCGTGGAGATCGCGCATCGGCACCCCGCTCCGAGTCATTGGCCCCGGGCTCAAAGGATGGGCAGGTAGCGCTCCAGCTCCCACCTGGTCACCTGAACCCGGTACTCCTCCCACTCCTGATCGCTTCAGGTCCACGTAGCGCTCGAAGATGTGATCTCCGAGTGCCTTGCGGACCAGCGCCGACGCCGCCAGCTCCTCGATCGCCTCTCCGAGGGTCTCCGGGAGCTGCTCGATGCCGCGGGCAACGCGCTCGTCGTGGGTGAGCTCGTACAGGTTGGTCTCCATCGGCTCGGGGCATTCGTAACCCTGCTCGATCCCATCCAGCCCCGCGTGCAGCATCGCCGCGAAGGTCAGGTAGGGATTGCACGAGGGGTCGGGGCAGCGCAGCTCGCAGCGCGTTGCCTGCTCCTTGCCCGGGTGGTAGACGGGTACGCGCACCAGGGCCGAGCGGTTGCGCTGTGACCAGGCGCAATAGACCGGCGCCTCATAGCCCGGGACGAGGCGCTTGTAGCTGTTCACGTTGGGCGCGAACAGGGCCGAGATCTCACGCGCGTGGCGGAGCAGGCCGGCGATGTAGGCCTTCGCCGCGCCCGACAGGTGGTAGGTGTCGTCGGGATCGAAGAAGGCGTTCGAGCCCTCCGAGAACAGCGACTGGTGCGTGTGCATGCCCGAGCCGTTCTCGCCGAACAGGGGCTTGGGCATGAAGGTCGCGTAGGCGCCGTGTTGGCTGGCGATCTCCTTGACCACGATCCGGTAGGTCATCGCGTTGTCGGACATCCGCAGGCCCTCGGCGTAGCGCATGTCGATCTCGTGCTGGGAGGGCCCCACCTCGTGGTGGGTGTACTCGATCGGGATCCCGACCGCCTTCAGCGCGTTGACCGTGTCGCGGCGCAGATCGGAGGCGGCGTCGAGCGTCGTCAGGTCGAAGTAACCGCCCTTGTCGAGGATCGTCGGCACCCCGGCCTCGTTGAGCTCGTCGCTTGCGAAGTAGAAGTACTCGAGCTCGGGGCCGATGTTGTAGGTGTCGAAGCCCATCTCCTCGGCGCGGGCGAGCGCGCGACGCATCACGAAGCGCGGATCGCCCTCGTACGGCTCGCCGCCTGGCTTCAGGATGTCGCAGAACATCCTCGCGACGTTGCCCTTGTCGCTCTGGGTCCGCCACGGCAGCACCGTGTAGGTGTCCGGGTCGGGCATCGCGATCATGTCCGACTCCTCGATTCGGTTGAAGCCGGTGATCGAGGAGCCGTCGAAGCCCATGCCCTCGGCCAGCGCCCCCTCGAGCTCCTCGCGACCGACCGCGAAGCTCTTCAGCTGCCCCATGATGTCCGTGAACCAGAGGCGAATGAACTCGACCCCGTCCTCGTCCACCTGCCGCAGCGTTTCCTGGGCGCCGGGGCGCGGTTTGGTGATCGCTTCCATCTGTGGGTGTCTCCTTTGCTTTTCGGTGATCGTTGGCTAGGCCGAGATCTCCGCCTCGGTGTGCGCCTGGAGGACCTCCTCGCCCTCCTCGCCCGTTCGGATGCGGATCGCTTCCTCGACCGGGCTGACGAACACCTTCCCGTCGCCGACCTCGCCGGTGCGGGCGTGTCTGAGGATCGTCTCGACCACCACGGACTTGTCCTTGTCGTCGACGACGACCTCGAGCTTCAGCTTCGGTCGCACGTTGACGGTCAGGGTCGAGCCGCGGTAGTGCTCGACGACTCCCTTCTGGCGGCCGGAGCCCTTGACCTCGCCGATCGAGAGTGAGGGGAATCCCTTCTCGAGCAGCTCGGCGCGGATTGGCTCGAACGCCTCGTGGCGGATGTAGGCCGTGATCATCTTCATTTGCTCATCCCTCCTATGTCTCAGCCGGCCGCTCGGCCGTGATTGCGGTCGCCGTCGCCCCAGCCGGCGTGCTTGGGACACGCGCCGGCACGGGGCCCGGGTACTCCGGCTGCGGAATGAACTGCTCCGGGTAGCCGTACATGCCGTGTTCGGATATGTCGAGGCCCGCGTCCTCCTCCTCCTCCGAGACCCGGAGGCCGTACGTCTTCTTGATCACCCAGAAGGTCATGAAGCTGAGCGAGAAGGCGAACAGGAAGGCGATCGTAAACCCGATGCACTGCGCCGCGAGCTGCGTGAAGTGGCCGGAGTACACGAGGCCGCCCTCCGGATCGCCGAAGGCGTTGTACTGGGCCAGCCTCGGCGCGGTGAAGATCCCGCACGAGACCGTTCCCCAGATCCCCGCCAGGCCGTGCGCGGACAGGGCTCCGACCGGGTCGTCGATCAACTTGTCGATCGCGTACACGCCGAGCACGACGATCACCCCGGCCACCGCGCCGATGATCGGCGCCGCCCAGATCTCCACGTAGCCGGACGGGGCGGTGATCGCCACCAGCGCTGCGATCGCGCCGTTGCCGGCCATGCCGATGTCGATCGCCCCGGTCTTGATCCTGGCCGTGGCGACGGCGGCGAGCACCCCCGCCGCCGCGGCGAGGTTGGTGATCAGCAGGATCTCGGCGAAGCGCCCGTCGAGTGCGTTCAGGGTCGAGCCCGGGTTGAACCCGAACCAGCCCAGCCACAGGATCAGGACGCCCAGCCCGAACAGCGGCATGCTGTGGCCCGGGATCGCGCGAGGCCTGCCATCCCGCCCGTACTTGCCCTTCCGCGGCCCGAGCAGCAGCAGGGCAGCGAACGCTCCGCTGGCTCCGATCAGGTGGACGGCCGTGGAGCCGGCGAAGTCCTGCATCCCGACGATCGAGGTGCCCAGCCAGTCGCCGTTCTGCAGGAAGCCGCCGCCGAACACCCAGTGCGCGCCGATCGGATAGATGATCGTCGCGAAGACCGCCGAGTAGATGATGTAGACGCCGAACTTGATCCGCTCCAGGGTCGTGCCCCAGACGATCGCCAGGGAGACGGCGCAGAAGACGAACTGGAAGAACCACTTCGACTCGATCGTCGCGTCGGAGAGCGCCATCACCGGGAAGCTGGGGTGGAACAGGGTCACGCCGTCAGCGGTCGTGCTGTACGCGCCGAGGTCCGAGAAGAAGAACCCCCCGTCGTGGCCGATGAAGCTGCCCAGCGGCCCGCCGAAGGCGAACGCGAAGCCGACCGCCCACCAGCAGATGGCGGCAATGCCGAAGTTGGTGAGGATCTTCGCCACCACCGTGCCCGCGTTCTTGGCCCTGGAGAAGCCGATCTCCAGGAAGGCGAACCCGGCCTGCATGAACATCACCAGCGCACCGGCGAAGATCACCCACAGGGTGTTGATGCCGACCGACGGCTCGAGCTTGCCGGCGATCGCCCTGTTCAGATCCGTTGCGTCGCCGAACGCGGTGCCCGGGACGACCAGCAAGGCCAGCGCCGCCAGCGGCAGCATCGCGAGATACCTTCGTCTCATCCGTGCTTCCTCCTAGCCCATCGGGCACCCTCGGCCCGGCGGTCTCGGTTTCAGGACCGGATCGGAAGCTAGATGCGAGCGGCGGGGAAGTCTCTAGCCCTGTGTCGAGACTTCGGCCGCGCGCTTTGTACCGAAAGTCGAATCTCCCTGCACCCGGGCGTGGACCGGATGGCCAGGTGAGGCGCTCCTCGGACTACGGTTTTGTGCTTCAAACGGTCACGCCCGCCGAGGCGGGTGCGGGCGCGACCTCGAGCTCTCCGCCCTCCATGCCCATCTCGAGCAGGGCGGGGTCGCCGCCCAGCTCTCCCCAGCGGCGGCGCGCGGTGGCGTGGAGCTCGTCGAGGAAGTCGTCGGCGTGCAGGGGGTCGTGGTGGAAGAGCAGCAGCCGCTGGGCGCCGACGCGGTTGGCGAAGGTCAGGGTGTCGTTGATCCGGGAGTGGCCCCAGCCGATGTGGTTGGGGTACTCCTCGTCGGTGTACTGGCAGTCGTGGATCAGCAGGTCGGCATCGCGAGCCAGGTCGTAGCCGGAGATCCACTCGGGCTCCAGGTCGGCGAGGCTTGACCCGAGGGCGGGCTCGTGGTCAGGGATGTAGCAGAGCGTGGTGTCACCCTCGGTGATCCGAAAGCCGAGGGTGGGCCCCCGGTGGTTGACCGCCTCCGTGCGGATCGTCGCCGAGCCGATCTGCCACTCGCTCGGCGGCGTGTCGCGAAAGAAGACCGAACAGGGCAACTCCCGCACCTCGACGGGTGAGAGCGGCGCGGAGATGTAGCGGGCGATCCGGTCCTCGAGCGAGGCCTCCGGCGAGGCCGGCCCCCAGATCGTGATCTCCACGCCAGAGCGAAAGCAGGGCGGGAAGAACATCAGGCCCTGGATGTGGTCGAGGTGCAGGTGGGTGAGCAGGATGTTGACCTTCGGCGCGGTGGCCAGGTCGAGGCCCAGCGTGCGGATCCCGGTGCCCGCGTCGAGGATCAGGTCCTCGCCGCTGTCGAGGGCGAGCTGCACGCACGACGTGTTGCCGCCGTAGCGGTTCATCTTCGGCCCCGGGGCGGGAACCGAGCCTCTCGCACCCCAGACCTTGACCCTCATCGCGCAGCCCCGTTCCCGCGCTTCGCGTTCAGGGGCCAGAAGAGGACCATCGCCCCGGAGGATCCCTGCTCCGAGGCGACGATCGGAAAGGTGCTCGACTCGACCTCGTGCTCCGCTCCGCCCGCCGACCGGATCCGGGACACGCCGTGTGCCGGCCGGCCCTTGCGCACCGCCTGGGTCGCCGGCAGCTGGTCCAGCGGGACCGGCTTGCCGTCGTCGTCGAATGGCCCGTGGGTGGAGATCCAGTCCTCGGGGCTCATGCGCCCCGCGTCCTCGAACGCACGCCCGAGCAGGGCGCCCGCGGCCTCGTTGTAGAAGACCATCGCACCATGGTGGTCGAGCAGTAAGGCGGGCGTGGAGATGCTCGTCAGCAGATTGCGGGCCAGGATCAGCTCCAGGGGCCTCTGGGCGCGAGCCGCCATCACGCCCATTCTTCCACCAAGCGACCCAATTGGCACCCGCCGGGGGGTCGCGGCGGTAGGCTGGCGTTCGTGCGGAGGCGAGCTTGGATGATCGCGGTGGCGGCTGTCTGGGCGCTGACGGCGGCGGGCGCCGCCCGGGCGCAGTCCCCCGGCCAGAGCCCGCCCCCAATCCCGCAGGATCCGGATGCCAGCGTCCCGACTTTCGTCGGCTCGCCGGCGACGCTCGATGCGACCAGGGGTCAAGACGTTCCCAGACACCCGTTCATGGCGCCGAACGGCCGCTCGAACATCCACAACGACGCCTACCAGACCGACAGCTACCACCGGGCGGGGCCGCTCGGGGACCACCTTGGCGCCACCTCGGCCCTGTTCGGGCGCGAGTGCGCCTCGATCACCTTCGACCGCCACGATCGCCTGGTGACCGTATGCGTGGGGCTGGACAAGCCCGTCCTGGCGATGCTCGACCCCGACACGCTCCAGGTCCTGGCGGCCATGGACCTGCCACCCCGCCGCCCGGGCCCGAACCCCTTCCAGGACTTCAGCGGCGGCGGCTACTTCTATCTCGACGATCGCGACCGGGCGGTGATCTCGGCCGGCAACCGCCACATCCTGGTGGTCGCGGAGACAGGCGGCACCGACAATCCCGGGTTCGCGCTGAGACGGGACTACGACATCAGCTCGGCGGTCCCCGAAGGGGACGCGCTGATCTCCGCGCTTCCCGACTGGTCCGGGCGGATCTGGTTCGCCAGCCGCAATGGCGTGGTTGGGACGGTCGACCCGTCGAGCGGCCAGGTGCGGAGCATCGACACGGGCGAGCCGATCGGCAACTCGTTCGCCGTCGACGAGACCGGAGGCGTGTTCATCGTCACCGACAAGGCCATGTACCGCTTCGACGCACGCGAAGGCGAGCCGGCCGTGACCTGGCGGCGCACCTACCCGAACATCGGGATCACGAAGCCGGGCCAGACCCAGGCGGGGTCCGGGACCACGCCGACCCTGATGGGCAGCCGCTTCGTGGCGATCACCGACAACGCCGATCCGATGGACGTGCTGGTCTACAAGCGACGGCCCCAGATAAGCGGGCGCCGGCTGGTCTGCCGCCAACCGGTGTTCGAGAAGGGTGCCAGCGCCACCGACCAGTCGCTGATTGCGTCTGCGCGCTCCTTGATCGCCGAAAACAACTACGGGTATACGGGTCCCGCTTCGACCATGAACGGCCGCGTAACCAGCCCGGGGCTGGAGCGCGTGGACCTCGAGTTCGACGGTCGCGGTTGCCACTCCGTGTGGAGGAGTCATGTGCGAGCCCCGTCGGTGGTGCCCAAGCTGTCGTTGCGCGCCGGCCTCGTCTACACGTACACGAAGCCCAGGCGCGGCGACCTCACCGACGCGTGGTACCTGACGGCGCTCGACTTCGACACCGGCAAGGCCGTGTACAGCCGCCTGGCTGGGACCGGGTTCGGATACAACAACAACTATGCGCCCGTGACCATCGCCCCCGACGGGACCGCCTACGTCGGCGTGCTCGGCGGTCTGACGATGCTCAGGGACGCAGCCCGTTAGCTCAGCGCCCGCAGCTCCCGGAGTGAGGCGTCGAAACCGGCGGCGAGCTCCCCGACGTCCGGCACGGCGGCAGGATCCGTGCAGAAGCCGACGCCCATTCGCCCCGCGAGCGAGACCACCGAGGCTCGCAGCGCGTGCCGGTCGGCGGGCTCGGCCACGGAGTAGAGCTCGCCGACGCGTCCGGTCAGCACCTGGACGGGCTCCCTGGGGCCGGGCACGTTGGAGACGGAGAGCGCGAACTCCCGCGGGCCGGAGGCCAGCTCCGAGGCGATCCGGTAGACGGGTCGGATGTGAGAGAGGCTGTGGAAGAAGGAGTAGAGCTCGTCGGCGTCGTGGCGCTGCTTGCGGTTCAGGGTTTCGGCGTTGATGGCAGCCAATCGCTTTCGGGGGTCGGGCTCCGCGACCGGGAGGTCGCAGAACAGGAAGGAGTCCAGGTTGCCGAGCCCGCCCGGGCCCTCGCCCCGGTGGTGCATGCTGACCGGGATCTGGACACGCATCGCCTGCGTCGGCTGATGGTGAGCGCCCAGCCAGCGCCGGATCGCTCCCGCGACCACCGCCAGCACCACATCGTTGACCGTCACCCCGCTGCCCGCCGCGTGCTCGATTGTCTTCAGGTCGTCCAGCTCGCAGGCGGTGAACGCCACCTCGCGGTCGCCGCCGATACGGCGATCGAATGCCGTCTCGCTGCCCAGGGGCCAAAGCTCTCGTCGCAGCGTCGCGGGGAGGGCCGCCAACTCGCCGCCGGCATCGCGCCAGCGGCGTGGCGAGGCGGCCGCGCGAACGCCCCCGGCCACGGCGCCACCGATGCCGCGCAGCCGGCTGCCCGCGCCGGAGGCCAGCATGCTCAGCCTTCCGGGTGCTGGCTCTGGTTGCCATGCTCCGGGAACCGGCGGCACGCTGCCGTTGTCTTTGTCCCAGAGCAGCTCCGAGAGCATCCGCAGGCAGGTGACGCCGTCCGCGAGGCAGTGGTGGACGCGGATCACCAGCGCCGTGCGGCCGTCCTCGAGTGGGCCGGCGACGTCGATGCGCCAGAGGGGCCGCGCGTGGTCCAGGCGCTCGGCCATCAAGCTTCCGACGTGTCGCATCAGCTGCACGCGGTCGCTCACCGGCCCGGGAGCGGCGCGCACGTGATTGCGGATGTCGAAGTCCGAGTCGTCCACCCAGGCCGGGGCGGCCAGCCGCAGCGGCGTCGGCGCCAGGCGCTGCCTGGCGCGGGGCAGGCCTCCAAGCCGCGCTTCGACCCGGTCGCGCAGGCGCTCCACCGTCAGGGGCCGCCCGTCGCGAGCGGGCTCGACGATCGCCAGCTTCAGCGTGTGGCCGGCGATCGCGTCGGACTCGAGCCGAAGGATGCGGGTGTCGTCCGCGCTCAGTCGTTCCATTGGGTCAGCGGCTTCCAAACTACCGCCCGCTGGGCTGATCAGAAGCGAGAGGGAACTCTCCTAATAACCGTACCCGCCCCCGCCCCCGCCGCCTCCGGCCGAGCTGCCGCTGCCGCCGCCTCCGCCGGCGCCGCTGTCCGTGACGGTGATCTCACCCTCCATGCCGCGGTCGCGGTGGTTCCCGACCGGGCAGTAGAACTCGTACTTGCCGGGCTTCGACAGATCGACGGTGAGCGCGTCGCTCTCGCCGGGACCGATGTCCTGCTCGAGCTCCTCCTCGCCCTCCGGCCCCTCGACCTCGAGGTTGTGGGCGACGCCGCCGTCGTTCGTGACGTTGAACGAGACGGTGCCGGGCTGCACGGTCGGATCCGAGGGGTCGAGCTTGTAGTCGGTCTCGCTGATGTTCACCGTCTGCCCGCCGGTGCTCTGCGCGGTTGCGGCCCCCGCCGAGGTGTTCTCGTCGTTGTCGCCTCCGCAGCCGGCCAGCAACGCCACCACGGCGGCGCCTAAGGGCAACGCGATCAGGGTGAGTCTCGCTCTCATCAAATGCCCTCCTCCGGGCTCGTGACCGGGATCAACCAAGCACCCGCCCCCGCTGAGCGGGAGGGCAGGCGGGCCACGAAGGTCTTGGAGCCAATCCGGAGGCCGATCGCGGTGGCGTCCTTGGGCGACAGGGCGGAGCTGAGGTGGTCGCCCTCGCCCTCGTAGACGTAGCGAAACGACCCGGCGGATACGCGCTGGCCGTCGGACCGGCGCAGCCACACCTGGCACAGGGTGCCGGGGCGAAAGCCGTACACCTTCACGCTCACCTCGCTCCCCCACGGACGGGGCGCGAGGGTGGCCTCGGCGAAGGCGCCGCGCGGCAGAGACCTGAAGGCGACCGTCTCGGCGGGGGTGCTCCGGTCGGAACCCCCGATGCTGAGGACGACGACGACGACCGCCGCGGCGCACGCCGCAGCCGCGGCTGCCAGGCCGAGCCTGAGGCGGGTTCGCCTGCGGCGTTCGGCGCGGCGCTCTGCCGCGATCCGGCTGAAGATTCGCTCCCCGAGCCGTGAAGGCGGCGCGGGCGCGGGCCCCAGCCGAGCGGGATCGGCGCGCCCCAGCAGCGAGGCCGCCGGGGCGAGGGCCTCGGCCTCGGCGCGGCACGCCGGACAGCCGTCGAGATGGGCCTCGGTGGCGATTCGCTCCTGCTCGGGGAGCTGGCCGAGCAGGAGCGCGCCGATCCGCTCGCGCCACTCGCGGCACCCCTCAGCTGTCATAGCCCATCTCCTCGAGCGCGTTGCGAAGCGCCTTCAGCCCGTAGTAGACGCGGCTCTTGATCGTGCCCTCCGGCACCCCCAGCTCGACCGCCACCTCCGCGTAGGGGCGCCCTCGAAGATAGGTCTCGACCAGGACGCGGCGATGCTGCTCGCCGATCCGGCGCAGGGCTTCCTCGACCTGCCAGGTGAGCAGCATGTCCTCGAACGGCTCGTGGCCCTGCTCGGGCAGCTCACCGCCAACCCGTGGCCTTGCCGCGCGGGCGCGGCCCAGATCGGCGACCACGTTGCGAAGGATCGCGAACAGCCAGGTGCGCAGCGAGCCAAGCTCGGGATCGAAGCGGTCTCCGGCCCGCCAGGCTCGCAGGAAGGTGTCCTGGACCGCCTCCTCGGCGAGCTCCGAGTCGCCCAGCGAACGCATCGCGAACCCGTAGAGCTCGCCCGCGTGGGCCGCGTAGGCCTCGCGGACCCCGGTCTCACGGGTGAGGAAGGCATCAGCCATGGCTCCGGCGATCTGGCTCGTGGAGCTCCACGCCGTCACGTAATACTGCCCCGATGCGGCCCGAGTTCAACCTACTAGGCCACTCAGGCCAGCCGAATACTCTGGAGCGAGCCGATTCTCAAGCAGAATCACCCGTGAGCCGATAGGCAACCTGACGTGCGCGTGGGGGACCGCAAACACCTAGCCGAGGAGCTTGCCGCTGCTCGGGAACGGATTGGCAAGCTCGAGGGGAAGCTCTCCCGGCTCTCCAAGCGAGATCCGCTGACTCCGAGCCTGCTCAGCCTCGGTGCCTTCCGGACCCAGCTCGAGCTCGACGTGGCCCGCGCCCAACGCTACGAGCGTCCCCTGACGGTGGCCCTGCTCGACATCGACCGGTTTCGCAATCTGAACCTCGAGCACGGATATGCCGCCGGCGACGCGGTGCTGGTGGCTGTTGGCGGTCTGATCGCCGAGCAGACCCGCGTTCACGATCTCGCCTGCCGGATGGGCGGCGACGAGTTCGGCTTCCTGCTGCCCGAGACCAGCGCCGCCGCGGCGCTGCAGCCGCTCGAGCGGATCCTGGTCGAGCTCGAGGACCTCGAGGCGGGCGGGGTCCGTGGCGTCTCGGCCTCAATCGGCATCGCGGGGGTCGAGATCGGAGACAAGCCCGAGTCCATCCTGGCAGCGGCTGGGTCGGCGCTGGAGCAGGCACGCGCCGGCGGTGGCCGGAAGGCCGTGGTCTTCGGTGGCTCCTCAGAGAACGGCGAGGCCGGGCTCGAGCTGGGGCATGGCGACGTGATCGCGGCGCTGGCCTCGGCGCTCCAAGAGCGCGATCGCTACACGGGCGAGCATTCGGAGAGCGTCGTCGACCTGACCGCGAGGGTGGGTGAGGCGCTGGCGCTCGGCGGCGAGGAGATCAGCCGCGTCCGCACCGCGGCGCTCCTTCACGACATCGGCAAGGTGGGCGTACCCGACGAGATTCTCCACAAGCCCGGTCCGTTGACCGATCGCGAGTGGGAGATCATGCGCCAGCACCCGGCGATCGGCGAGCGCATCCTGCGCGCAATCCCGGGCCTGGGCGCGGTGGCCCGCATCGTCCGCCACGAGCACGAACGCTGGGATGGCAAGGGCTATCCGGACGAGCTCGCCGGCTCGGAGATCCCGGTCGGCAGCCGGATCATCCTCGCCTGCGATGCCTACCACGCGATGACCTCCGACCGTCCCTACCGCAAGGGGATGGACCATGTCGACGCGATGGCCGAGCTGAGCGGCAATGCGGGCACCCAGTTCGACCCCGACGTGGTCCAGGCGCTGGTGGGCTACCTGTACGGGCGTCGCCAGGCAGGCCTGACCGCTGTCTGAGCCCGTGCCGGCTGCTCTCGCCGGCCGCCCGGTGGCATGGAACGACCGCGACGGCCTCGGGCGAGCCCGAGACCGACGCCGGCCGCTAGCCGGTCAGCTTCAAGGCCGCTCTAGAGCTTGCCGATCTTGAAGATCTTGGTGCCGCAGTCCGGGCACGTGCCCTGAATCGCCGGGCGACCGTTCTTCATGGTCACCTGGACTGGATTCTGGATCTCGACCTTCTTGCGTTCCTTCACGCAGTAACCGGTTGGCATCTGTGTGATCTCCTTTCAGGAACCGCGCGTGTGTGCGTGCGTGCGCCGAAGAGCGGCTGTGATCTGTGCCTACCCGTCAGCGTTCGCGAGCGACCGTAGAGGACTCGCCGGACGCGTGCAGGCACGCCTCGTGCGAAACATCACAAGTACCGGGCTAGGGGCTGGAGCCTTGGGAGTCCCCGGAGGACCCCTGGGAGCCGGCGTCCGAGGAGGAATTCCGGAGGTCGGAGACCTGGGCGCGCAGCTCCTTGATGTCGTCCTGCACGACCTTGAGCTCACGCTTGGTCGTCGTCTGACCGGAGGAGACCCTGTTCACCTCGTCCTCGAGCTCGGTGAGCCGCCGCTCCAGCCCCTGGACGTCCTCCAGCGCCGCCTGAGAGGCGGACAGCTCCACGGCGGTGATCTCGTCGCGCAGCGACTGCACGTCGTCGTCGGTGGCGGCGTCCTGTTTCAGCGAGAGCGTCAGGACCAGGCCAACCGCGGCCGCCGCAAGCGCCAGCACCGCGATCGCGGCGCCCACATAGGTTCGTACCCCGAGCCTGCGGTCGACCTGTGCCAACCACGCGCGAAGCCCGTCGATGCGCTCCTGGGGATCGGCGGGCGCCTGCGGGGCGGCGGGCTGCTTCTCCGCCCTGGCGTTCTCATCCTTGGGTGCCTCCGGCGGCGTCCCCTCGGCCGAGCCCTTGGCTCGGCGGGTGAACGGAAGGCGTGGACCGCGCATCAGGTACCAGGCCGGGGCCCGGCGACCTCGCCGTCCGCGGGGTCGAGCGGCAGGCCGTGCTCGACCCAGGCGAGCAGCCCGCCGGCCAGGTTGTAGGCGTCCCACCCCGACTGCCTGAAGGCCGCAGCGGCCAGCGCCGAGCGGTTTCCGGACCGGCAGTAGAAGATCACCGGCCTCTCCCTGGTGATCGACTCCGCCTCGCTGGTCAGGTCGTTCAGCTCGATCGGGCGGGCGCCGTCGATCCTGCCCGCCTCCCACTCGTACGGGCGGCGGACGTCGATCAACTCCGCCTCGCCGGCCTCGATCAGCTCCGCGGCCCGCGCGGGCGCGATCTCGGTTTCCGTCCCGGTGGCCGTCTCCTCTGCCACGTCCTCAGCTTATTCTCTGCGTTCCGAACTCGACCGAAGGGAGCCTCTCCATGCCCGAAGCCGTGATCGTCGACGCCGTGCGCACCCCGATCGGCCGCGCCTTCAAGGGATCGCTGGCCTCACAGCGCCCCGATGAGATGGGCGCCCATGTCGTCGACAGGCTGCTCGAGCGCAACCCGGACGTGCAGCCCGACTCGGTTGAGGACGTCTTCTGCGGCTGCGGCCTGCCCCAGGGCCTCCAGGCCTTCAACATCGCGCGGATCGTGGTGCTGCTCTCCGAGCACCTGCCGCAGTCGGTCAACGGGGTCACCGTGTCGCGCTATTGCTCGTCCAGCCTCGACGCGATCCGCCACGCCGGCAATGCGATCAAGGCCGGCGAGGGCGACACCTACATCGCCGCTGGGGTCGAGTGGGTGAGCCGCTACAACGAGCGCCAAGAGGCGGGCGGGGCGGCCGACCAGCACCCGAGGCTGCAGGGCCGCAACGGAGACCCCGACGCCTACATCCAGATGGGCGAGACGGCGGTCAACGTGGCCAAGAGGTACGAGGTCAGCCGTCCCGACATGGACAAGTTCGCACAGCGCTCCCAGGAGCTGGCGGTCGCCTCGCAGGAGTCGGGCTTCTTCGACCGCGAGATCGTCCCCGTGAAGCTCGAGGACGGAACCGAGGTGGCCAAGGACGACGGCCCGCGCGCCAGCTCGACCCTCGAGAAGCTGGCCGCGCTTCCGGAGGCCTTCGAGGGGGGAGGCGGGGTGACCGCCGGCAACTCCTGCCCCCTGAACGACGGCGCCGCCGCCGTGCTGCTGATGTCCGACACCAGGGCGAACGAGCTCGGGCTGACGCCGCGGGCTCGGATCGTCACCGCGGCCACCTACGGCAACGAGCCCGAGTTCATGGGCGTGGCTCCCATCGGGGCGATCAAGAAGGTGCTCGACCGGGCCGGCATGACGATCAAGGACGTCGACGTGGTCGAGCTGAACGAGGCCTTCGCCGCCCAGGTGATCCCGATCATGGACCAGTGCGAGATCCCGATCGAGAAGCTCAACACGCACGGCGGGGCGATCGCGCTCGGCCACCCGTTCGGGATGACCGGGGCGCGGATCATGACCACCTTGCTGAACGCGATGGAGACCGACGACCATCAGGTCGGCCTGGAAACGATGTGCGTGGCCGGCGGCCAGGGCAAGGCGATGCTCGTCGAGCGGATCGGCTGAGTCAGGCGAGTCCGCGGGCGAGGGCCGCCGTCAGCCCGCCGCCTCGGCCTTGCGCAAACCACGGCGCGCGAAGACCGACAGGGCGGCAGCCAGGCCCACGGCCGCGGCGAAGGCGAGTGCGACGTGGAAGGGGTCGCCGGCCATCAGGCTGCGGCCGCCCTCGATGATCGGGGTGGCCGGGTTGACCTGCGAGACGGTCTCGATCCAACCCTCGAGCAGGTCGCGTGGCACGTACACCGGTGATGTCATCAAGATGAGGAAGACCGGCAGCTGCATCGCCGGCGCTGCCTGCAGGGTCCGCATTCGCGTCATCATCCCCGCCGCGAAGAGGAATGCGGCGACATTGACGATCAGTGCGAGACCAACCAGCCCGAAAAGGTCGATCCCGCCGCCACCAACCTCGAGCCCGGTGGCCAGGGCAATCGCGAAGACCGTCGCCCAGACGAACACCGTCCGGATGAAGGCCGCGAGCCCGTAGCCCGCGATCACCGCTGAGCGGTCGCCCGCGGCGAGCAGGAGACGCCGGGTGAACCCGGAGTCGAAGTCGGCGGCAATCGAGAAGCCGACGAACACGCCCCCGAAGGCGGCCGACTGGAGGAGCACGAAGACGAACTGGAAGGCGTTGTAGTCGTAGTAGCCGAAGCCGGGCAGGTCGCCGACCGCCGAGAGCCCGCCTGCGAACGCCATGTAGAAGAAGAGCGGGAAGATGAGCGGCGGCAGGATCAGCGCCGGGCTGCGTACCACGGAGTGCAGGTTGCGCCAGGCCACCGTGCGGGCGACGGCGAGATATCGGCCTCGGCGGCTCACGTTCGCACCAGCCTCTCGCGCAGGGCCGCCGTCGAGGCCGCCAGGCCGACCGCGAAGATCGCGGTCCCGATGCCGAAGGCGAGCGCCAGCGCCTCGGCGTCCCAGCCGGTGATCACCAGGCTGCGAAGGCCCTCGATCAGGTAGCTGACCGGGTTGATCGTCGCCACCGTCTGGAACCAGTCGTGGGCGATCAGGTCGCGCGGCAGCGCCGCCGAGCTGAGGAAGAGGAGGATGAACATGAGCGGGAAGAGTCCCTGCACCGCTTCTCCCGAGCCCGTGCGGAGCCCCACGAGGAGCCCGATCGTGCCGAAGGCGGCCGTGATCAGCAACGACAGGGCGAAGATGACGAGCACGCCCCCCGGCCCGGCCGCGATGTCCGCGCCGGCGGCGAGGCCGGCGGTGAGGAATGCGATCGCCTGGATCGTCCCCACCAGCAGGACCCCGGTCAGCTGACCGGCGAGCAGCGAGGAGCCGCGCATCGGGGTCAGCGAGAGGCGGTTGAAGAAGCCGCTGCCGATGTCCTGGGCGATGTTGGTGCCGGCCGTGTTGGTGGCGAAGATCGCCCCCTGGATGAAGGGGAAGGCGAGCACGAACGCTAGATAGGAATCGGTGGGGAAGCCCGGGATCTGCGTCGCCGCGTCGAGCCCGGACGCATTGATCGCGAGCAGGAAAAGGGGGAAGACGAGCGGCGGCACGATCACGATCGGCTGGCGAGCGGTCCGGATCACGGCGCGCCACCCCATGTAGCGCGCCTGCCTGCGAAGCGGTGCTGCCGCCGCCGTCGCGGACACGTCGAGTTGCTAGGCAGCCACCGGCTCGAACTCGCCGGCCGCCGTCTGCTTGTCGGTTTCCTCGTCGTCGCGCGCGCCCTCGAGCCGGCGGCCGGTCTTGGTCAGGAAGACGTCGTCAAGGCTCGGGGCGTGGATCTCGAGGTTGGCAATCCGGATCCCCTCGGCATCGAGCGCGCGCACGATCTCAGTCAGCTCCTCGACCCCATCAGTGAGGCGGACCGCGGCCGCGCCGGGCGCCGCCGGCGTCTCCTCGCCGAAGCGGCGAAGCGCTGCGTGCAGGCGTCCGGCGTCGGTGCGGTCGTAGGGGGTGGCCTCGACGGTGGGGCGTCCGATCTCAGCCTTGAGGACCGCGGGAGTCCCTTCCGCGACGAGCCGGCCGTGGTCGATTATCCCGACGCGGTCGGCGAGCTGGTCGGCCTCCTCGAGGTACTGGGTGGTCAAGAAGACGGTCACCCCCCGCTCCCGCGCGAGGCGGGAGACCTCGTCCCAGAGGGCGGCCCGGCTCTGGATGTCGAGGCCGGTGGTCGGCTCATCCAGGAACAGGATTCGTGGCTCGTGGACGAGCGCCAGGGCCAGGTCGAGCCGGCGCTTCATGCCGCCGGAATAGCCGCCGACGCGGCGGTCGGCCGCCTCGGCGAGGCCGACCCGCTCCAAAAGCGCGTCACCACGGCCCTTGATCTCCCCTGCGGCCAGGCCGTGGAGGCCGCCTTGGAGCTTCATGTGCTCGCGCCCGGTGAGCAGCGCGTCAAGCGCCGCTTCCTGGAGGGCGACGCCGATCGCGTCGCGCACCTTGGGCCCCTCGCGGACGATGTCGTGGCCCGCCACGGTCGCGGTGCCGGCGGTGGGGGGCAAAAGGGTGGTCAGCATGTGGACGGTCGTCGACTTGCCGGCGCCATTTGGACCCAGGAAGCCGTAGATCTCGCCCGGCGCCACCTGGAGATGGATGCCGTCGACGGCGCGTGGGCCGTTCTTGAACTCCCGCACCAGCCCCTGAGCCTCGATGCCGTTGCTCGGTGCCGTCGACGTCATTGATCCCGTTCGGTCTGCTGGTGTCGGTTGAAGCTTTGACTGCCGGACACGGTTAGTTGAATCTATCAAATATCCAATCTATGGAGTAAGATCGTCCCGGTGGCGATCGAGACCAACAGCCCCAAGGCGTCGCGAAGGGGCGCTTCGCGAGCGAAGACGGATCTCGGCAGCGAGGCCTGGTCATTGCTCCAGCGAGTCGTGTTCTCACAGCGCCCGCGCTGGATGGCGGCGATCCGCGAATACGACCTCGTGCCGCCCCATTGGATTGCGCTCCAGACCCTGGACGAGCCGAAGCCAATGGGCGAGCTTGCCAAGCAGCTCGCCTGCGACAGCTCCAACATCACCTGGATCACCGATCGACTCGAGGAGCGCGGGTTGGTCGAGCGTCAGGCCGCCGAGCACGACCGACGGGTGAAGCTCCTGGTGCTCACGCAGAAGGGGCGGGCGCTCCGCGCCGAGCTCGAGGAGCGCCTTTCGGAGGCGCCGTCGCCGATCGCTGCCCTCTCCCGCGAGGACCAGCGGACGTTGCGCGACGTGCTCAGCCGCGCCGTCGAAAGCCTCGAGGCGGATCGCTAGCCCCCGCCCCGGTCGAAAGCCTTCAGTCGTTGAACAGGGCGTAGCCGTACTCGCCGCGCCTGTAGGCGAGCTTGGCGATCGCCGACATCCGCTCGTCGTCGTTGTCCTCCAGCTGGTCGAACCGGGAGCGGACGCGACTGGCGGCGCGGGTGCAGAAGGTCTCCGCGATGTAGCGCTCCTGGCCCGAGGGCTCCACGCCGTGCTCGGTGAAGATCGAGGTGACCCTGGAAAGCACGGCGATCTGGGCATAGATGTCGGCGAGCGTGTCGGCGAGGCGCTTCTGGGCGAACTGGCGACTGACGATCTCCCGCTTGTGCTCGCGGAGCAGTGACTCGGAGACGTCGCGGAGCTGCTTGACCTGATCTGAGACCGCATCGGCGTGTCCCTTGAGCTCGGGATGCGCCTTCGTGATCCGATCCGGGCGCACCTCGCGCTGGATCCGGCCACCGAAGTAGTCGACCAGGACGCCGATCGAGCCGATCGGGTCCGAGAGGCCGACCTCGCCGAGGCCCGAGAGCTTCTCGCCCAGCGGCTTCAGGCCCGAGAGCGCGACGAATGCCCGCAGCACGTCGTTGGCGCCCTCGAAGATCGGGAAGATGCGGATGTCGCGCAGCACCTTCTCGAACGGCTGGGTGCGCAGGTAGCCCTCGCCCCCCTTGAGCTGCAGGGTGCGGTTGGCCGCGTACCACAGGAACTCGGTCCCCGAGACCTTGCAGATAGCGGACTCGAGCGAGTAGTCGGGCACGCCGGCGTCCACCAGGCCGCAGGTCAGGTAGCACATCGCCTCGAGCCCGAACAGGTTGGAGACCATCCAGCCGATCTTGTCCTGCACCAGCTCGAAGTCCGCCAGCGGCTGGCCGAACTGCTGGCGGTCGGTGACGTGGTCGATCGCCTTGTCGAGCAGCCACTTGGCGGCCCCCACCGAGCCCGTCCCGAGCCCGATGCGGCCGTTGTTGAGGATCTCCATCGCGATGTGGAAGCCCTCGCCGGGCTCGCCGAGCACGTTCTCGGGCGGCACGCGCACGTCCTTGAAGTACAGGCGGCGCAGGTCGTTGCCCCGCAGGCCCATGGTGTCGTAGCGCTCGCCGACCTCGAAGCCCTTCATCCCTTGCTCGACGATCAGCGCGATGTGGCGGTCCCTGCCGTCCACCTCGCAGCGGGCGAAGGTCGTGAACACCGAGCCCTTGCCCCCGTTGCCGATGTAGCGCTTCTCCCCGTTCAGCACCCAGGAGCCGTCGGGCTGCTGGACCGCACGGCTTTCGATGTGGTAGGCGTCGGAGCCGGCGTTCGGCTCGGTGAGCGCGAAGCCGGCCAGCTTGCGGCCGGCGGCCAGGTCAGGGAGGAAGCGCTCCTTCTGCTCCTCGGTGCCGAACATGTGGATGCCCTTGAAGCCGATCGACTGGTGGACGCCGAGGACAATCGACAGCGTGGCGTCGATCCGGGCCAAGGTCTCGAACACCCGCGCGTAGCCGGTCTGGGAGAGGCCCTGGCCGCCGTAGCGCTCCGGGACGTAGAGCCCGCAGAGGCCGCGCTCGCCAAGCTCGCGGACCACGTCGTCGCCGATCCAGCGGTCCTCCTCGATCTTGCGCGGGTCGAGCCGGGAGCCGAGCTCCTCGGCCGCCGCGATCAGCGCCCGCACCCGGTCCTGCTCGGCGGGATCGGGCTGCGGCCAGGGAAACACCAGATCCTCGTGGATTCGGCCCAGGAACAGGGACTTCGCGAACGAGGAGCACGGCTGCTCTGTTCGCGCCTGCTCGACCCGTGCCTCGGTCGCAGCCTCCATCAACGCGAGGGTACCCTGCCCGCGGGCCCGCCGGTTGGCGACAATCCGCGAGATGTCAGATCGCGGTGAGATGCGGCCGCCCAGGCGCCGTCGCTCGGCCCCGGCCGTCTACCGACGGCGCCGTCTGGCGGCCGTCGGGCTTGTCATCGCGGTAGTCGTCGCCGTCGTCCTCGGTGCGCGCGGCGGGGGCGGCGGAGGGTCGCTGTCGGTGCGCGACGTGATCCGCGCCCAGCGCGAGGCGCAGCCGGTCCGCTTCACGATCGCGGCCAGCGGCGACCTCCTGATCCACTCACTGGTCTGGGAGCGCGCGCTGGCGTTGGGCGGCGACAACTACGACTTCGCCCCGCTGTTCGATGCGATCGAGCCCTACGTCGCCGGCGCCGACCTGGCCCTCTGCCACGTCGAGACGCCGATGACCTCGGCACCGCCGGCAAGTTACCCGATCTTCAACACCCCGCCGGAGCTGGCCCGGGGGATCAAGGCGACCGGCTTCGATGCGTGCGACACGGCCTCCAACCACTCGCTTGACCAGGCGCAGATCGGGATCGACGAGACCGGCAGGGCCCTCGACCGGGCGGGCGTCGAGCACACCGGCTCGTTTCCGTCGGCGGCCGCGCAGCGCAAACCGGTGACCGTCGACGTCCACGGCGTCGAGATCGCCTTGCTGGCCTACACCACGGACACGAACGGGATCCCGGCGCCCCACCCGTGGTCGGTCAACATCGCCAGCCCTGGACGCGTGCTGGCAGATGCCCGCCGGGCGCGGCGGATGGGCGCCGAGGCGGTGATCGTCAACCTCCATTGGGGCGGCGAGATCGTCCCGGAGTACCAGCCCCAGCCCAGCTCCGGGCAGCTCGACCTGGTCTCCAAGCTAACCGCGTCGCGCCTGATCACGGCGATCGTCGGGCAGGGCACACACGCAGTGCAGCCGATCCAGCGGATCAACGACAAGTTCGTCGTCTTCGGCGAGGGCAACCTGGTCTCGAACCAGAGCCCGGAGGCCGGGCTGCCCGCATCAAGCCAGGACGGCCTGATCGCGCTGCTCGACTGCGTCGCCAGGAGCGGCAAGGTCGAGGTGCGCGGAGTCCGCTACGTACCGGTGTTCGTCAACCACCCCGATTACCGCGTGCTGCCGATCGGCGACGCGCTTGAGGGCGGCCAGGGCGACCCGACCCTGCTGCGCGGCTCCTACGAGCGGACCGTGAGCGTCGTCGGGCGCAGCAAGCGGATCGAGCCGGTGCCGTCGCGGCTGCCGAGCGGTTAGCCGCACTACCATCGCCGCCGTGGCCCTGCCTCTGAAGCCACCCGTGCAACCCCAGCTGGCGCTCTCTCGCAAGGAGATTCCGGAGGGCGAAGCGTGGGTGTACGAGCCCAAGTTCGACGGCTTTCGGGTGCTGGCCTTCGTCGACGGTGAGGAGCTCTACCTCCAGTCGCGAACGGGCAAGCCGCTGCGTCGCTACTTCCCCGAGCTCGAGTTCCCGCCGGGCCGCTACGTGCTCGACGGCGAGCTGGTGATTCTCGGTGCCGACGACCGGGAGGTTTTCGACGCGCTTCAGAACCGTCTCCACCCGGCGGAGTCGCGAGTGCGGATGCTCGCGGCCGAGACGCCGGCGCTGTTCCGGGCCTTCGACCTGCTCGCTGAGGGGAAGGAAAAGCTGCTGACGCGTCCGTTCGTGGAGCGGCGCGAGCGACTCGAGTCACTGGTCGCCGGCCTCGGAGGGCGAAAGAAGACCATTGCCGGCTCGATCGAGCTGACGCCGCTGGCGAGCAGCCAAGCGAATGCCGCGCCCTGGCTCGAGTCGGGCGAGGGCGTGATCGCGAAGGAGCTCGATGCCCCCTACCGCCCCGGCGAGCGCAAGGGGATGGTGAAGGTGAAGCGGGTGCGGACCGCGGACTGCGTCGTCGTCGGTTGGCGGCCGGGAAAGGAGGCGGGCACCGTGGGCTCCCTGATCCTCGGCCTCTATCAGCGGGGCAAGCTGCGGGTGGTCGGCCACACCTCGGGCTTCCAGGCCAAGGAGAAGCGCGAGCTGGTCACCAAGCTGGCGCCATACGAGACGGGCGAGCGAGGATCAGGCGATCCCGAGCCGCTGGGCCTCCGGCCGTGACCTGGAGTGGATCGAGCTCCGTCCCGAGCTGGTGGTCGAGGTCTCCTTCGACCACGTCAGCGGCGGCCGCATCCGCCACGGCACCAAGGTCATTCGCTGGCGCGAGGACAAGGACCCGAAGGACTGCCGCTTCGACCAGCTCGGCTCCTAGCTGCCTGTTCCCTTGACGCATATGACTTTCGACCCCTATGGGGGGCTCAAAGTCATGGCGTGGCCGGATCGATCGCGGCCGAGAATGTCCGCCAGGTCGGTCGCCGCGGCCAGCAGCATCGTGGCCCGCCGGCGGTCGCGGTCGCCCAGGCTCGCGAGTCCGACCAGGGCAACTCCGATCTGATGGGCCGCAAAGCCCCGGATGAAAAGCCGGGCTTCCGGAAAGTCCTCGGTGTCAGGCGCGAGCGGCACTTTCCCCAGAAGCGGCTTCGATGGAGCCACGAGGGCGGCTACCCCATATCCCAGACGAATTGCCGCGTTCGCGGCGGCGATGCTCACCTTTGGCATCCGGCCACCCTACCCGCCGCCCAGCGCTTCCTCTTTGCCGGTGGTGGGCTGCCCTTTCGTCGCCACGGATGGAAGGATCGTGCCGCATTCGACCGAGAGGAGCCGCATGGAGACGCTCAGCACGATGACCTACGAGCGCGATGAGAGGGTGGCCCGCATCACCCTCGACCGGCCGGAGCGAGGCAACGGGATCACGCTCGAGATGCCGCGCGAGCTGTCGGCCTGTGTTGAGCAGGCCAACCTCGATCCGCAGGTGCATGTGCTGGCGCTGTCCGGCAACGGCTCGGGCTTCTGCGGCGGCTACGACCTGGTCGCCTCGGCCGAGGCGATGAGTGAGGGGTTCGGGGCCGACAAGGCGCCCCGGGGCTCGGCGCTTGATCCAGAGGTCCAAGCGGCGAACCACGACCCGGATCGCGTCTGGGACCCGGTGATCGACTTTCAGATGATGTCGCGGAACGTTCGCGGCTTCATGAGCCTTTTCCACTCCGAGAAGCCCGTGCTCTGCAAGGTGCACGGCTTCTGCGTCGCCGGCGGCACCGACATGGCGCTGTGCTCGGACCTGATGGTGGTCGAGAACGAGGCGAAGATCGGCTACCCGCCGGCTCGGGTCTGGGGGGTGCCGACGACCGCGCTCTGGTCGCTGGCGGATTGGGCCGGCGCGGGCGAAGCGGCTGCTGCTGACGGGCGACTCCCTCTCGGGCACCGAGGCCGTCGAGTGGGGACTCGCCGCGGAGGCGGCCCCCGCCGATCGCCTCGACGAGCGCTTCGAGGCGCTGCTGAGCCGGGTGGCACGGGTGCCCGTGAACCAGCTCGTAATGCACAAGCTGCTCGTCAACCAGGCGGTCTACGCCCAGGGGCTTCACGCGACGCAGCTCCTTGGGACCTTCTTCGACGGCATCGCCCGCCACACCCCGGAGGGCTACGGGTTCCAGCGCCGGGCCGCCGAGGCGGGATGGGCCGAGGCGGTCCGCGAGCGGGACGAGCCGTTCGGCGACGCCGGCCGTTCCACCTTCAAGGGGTAGCCGCCGGTACTCTCCACCGCCATGCCCCAGGGCAATCCGGAGGTCACGGCCGAGGCGTTGCGCGCCCGGGTCGCCGACAGCTTCCCCGCCGACCTGGGGGTGGAGCCACTCGAGGTCACCGACGAGCGCGCGACCGGGCGGATCGTGGTGGACCGGCGCCACCTGCACCCCGGAGGGCTCGTTCACGGCGGCGCCTGGGTCGCGCTCGCCGACTCGGTCGCCGCCTGGCAAACCTTCCGGCACCTGCCGGCGGGCCACAACTTCACCACGGTCGAGATGAAGCTGAACGTGTTCGCTGCCGGTCGGCCGGGGGACGAGCTGGTCGCCACCGCCGAGCACCTGCACGCCGGGCGCACCACCCACGTGGTCGAGGTCCGCGTCCATTGCGCCGAGCGCCTGGTGGCCAACCTGCTCGTCACCCAGCTCGTGATCGCGCCGTGAGACCGTGTCCGGTCCGCGCTAGGGCACCCGGTGGACCTCGAACAGATTGGTGCCGAGCTCCTGCTGGGGGAGGCCGGCGGTGATCCCGATCAGGTCGCCGCTGCCGGCGACGCCCTCTTCCTTGGCCAGCCGGGCGCACTCGTCCAGCAGCATCCGGAGGCTGGTCCAGTCCTCGGCGAGAGTTGAGCTGACGCCGAACAGGAGCTGGAGCCGGCGCACGGTCTCGACCCGCGGTGAGACCGCCAGCACCGGCACCCGCGGCCGGTGCGCGGAGACCAGCCGCGCCGTGCGGCCGCTGCGGGTCGGGACGACCACCGCGGCGAGCCCCAGCGTGTAGGTCGAGCCGACCGCCGCCCGGGCGACGGAGCCGGCGACGTCCGACGCGTCAGAGGCGACGCGGTTGAACAGCCAGTCGCCGTAAGGCAGGTCGGGCTCGGCCTCGCAGGCGATCCGGTCCATGACCCGCACGGCCTCCACCGGGATACTCGCCCACCGCCGTCTCCTCCGACAGCATCACGGCGTCCGTTCCCTGGTAGATCGCGGCGGCCACGTCCGAGACCTCCGCTCGGGTGGGCCGGGGCGACGCCACCATCGAGGCGAGCATCTGGGTCGCGGTGATCGATGGCCGGGAGTGGCGTCCCGCCAGCGCCAGCAGCCGTCTCTGGACGACCGGCACCCGCTCGATCGCGATCTCGATGCCCGAGGTCGCCGCGGGCCACCATGATCCCGCTCAGCGCCGCCCGAATGATCGCCTCGGCGTTCTCGGCCGCCTGCGGCTTCTCGATCTTGGCGATCAGCGGGATGTCGGCTCCGCCCGCCCGGACGCGCTCCTCGACGGGCTCCAGGTCCTCGGCGCGGCGCACGAAGGACACAGCGAGCAGATCGATGCCCTGCTCAACCGCGAAGTCGACCCAGTCGAGGTCGGTTCGGCTGGCGGAAGGCAGGGGCATCTCGGTCCCGGGCATGTTCAGCCCCTGGTGGGAGGCCACCGCCCCCCCGACCTCCACCGCGCAGCGCACCTCGCCGGACTTCGCCCCCAGCACGCGCAGCCGCACGCGGCCGTCGGCGAGGTACACCTCGTCGCCCTCCGAGACCGCCGACGGCAGCCCCTCCCACGAGACGGGCAGCTGCTCGGCGCCGCCCATCTCCTCTCCGGTGGTCAGGGTCAGCTCCGAGCCCGCTTGGAGCTCGACCACGCCCCCTTCGACCTCGTCGATTCGCAGCTTCGGCCCCGGCAGGTCGCCGAGCAGGCCGACCTCCTGGCCGGCGAGCCTGCGAGGCCTCGCGCGCCATCGCCACGTTGGCGGCGTGGTCCTCGCGACTGCCGTGCGAGAAGTTGAGCCGGAAGACGTCGGCTCCGGCCCGGATCAGCTCGGCCATCCGCTCCACGGAGCGCGTGGCGGGCCCGATCGTGGCGACGATCTTGGTCCGCCGCCGACCCGACGCTGCGGGGTCGGGCGATGCCTGGCTGGGCTCGGCCACCATCGCGATCAAGCCCCCGCCCCGGCATGGGGCAGCCCGGCGGCTTCGAGGGCAGCCGCTCGCGATTCGAACAGGCGGAAACGGGTGACCTTGCCTCGTCGCAGGTCATACACACTGAAGAAGTCCCGCTCGGTCGGGACGCCGCTGCCCCTTCCCCGTCCGTGCTGGCGGAAGACCAGCACGACCGAGTCGCCCGCGTCGATGTACTCCCGGTTTTCGACGGTGTAGTCCTCCCAGACGGCGAGCCAATCCGCGAAGAACCGCTCCACCCCCTCATGTCCCCGGTACACCCCGGACATCAGCATCTGGCTTGCGGACGTGTCCCAGATCACGTCCGGGTCGAAGTAGCTGCGCCACGAATCCCGATCCCCCGCCTCGAACAGCGAGGTGAACTCCTTGACGATCTCGACGTTCTGCCGCGACACAGTCCACTCAGTATCTCGCGACCGACCGCGCCGAGATCACCCGAGGTGCATGCCCGGGACCGCTGGCTCGTCGGCCTCGGAGGGGGGAGCCTCGGGTGGCTGCTCCTCGGTCGGCGGCGCCTCGGCCGGCGCCTCGAGCGACTGGATGTAGGGGAGCCGCCAGGCGACCGCCGCCAGCACCAGCCCGATCGCGACCGACAGCAGGCTCAAGAACCACTGCCCGGCCGACAGCAGCTCGAGGTCGAAGAACTCGCGCACCGGTGCGGCGGCGAGGGCCAGCGCGTACAGGGCCCCGAGACCGGCGATCATTGCCAGCATGTAGCTCTGGATCGTGATGTGCTCGCGGCCTGGGCCGCGCTCGAGCAGGAGGATGAAGCAGAGCCCGAGCACGATCAGGGTGGTCGTGGCGGCGGTGCGGCCCTCGGCCAGCGAGCCGGCGAAGATCTCGTCGACCATGAAGAAGGAGAGCAGCGAGCCGACCGCGATCCCGACTCCCGCCGGCACTGCGAAGGCGGCCAGGGCGCGCAGCAACCGGCCCCGGTACAGGGGCCCCTCGCTCGGCGCCAGGGCGAGGACGAAGGACGGGATCCCGATCGTCAGCGCGGCGGCGATCGTCAGCTGGCGGGGGAGGAAGGGGAAGGCGCCGCCGAAGATCGCCGTGAACAGGATCAGGACCCCCGCGTAGACGGTCTTGGTGGCGTACAGGCGTCCGAGGCGGTGGATGTTGCGGGCGATCCGCCGGCCCTCGGCGACGGCGCGCGGCAGCATCGAGAACTCGTCGCGCATCAGGACGATGTCGGCGATTCCCTTGGTGATCTGGCTGCCGGACCCCATTGCCACCGCGAGCCTGGCCTGCTTCAGCGCCGGGACGTCGTTGACGCCGTCCCCGATCATCGCGGTGAAGCGGCCGCGGTCGGCCAGCGCCCCCACCAGCGCCTTCTTCTGCTCCGGCGTGATCCGGCAGAAGATCGTGTTTTGCTCCGCGGCCAGTGCGATCCCGGCCCTGTCATCGGGCAGCTCGGGCCCCTCGATCACGCCGGCGTCGCCCGGAACGCCGACCCCCTGTGCGACCGCGGTAACGGTCTGCCGGGCATCGCCGGAGATCAGCTTCAGGTCCACCCGCTGGCGGCGCATGAACTCGATCGTCTCCGCGGCATCGGGGCGAAGCTGCTCCTCCAGCACCACCAAAGCTCGCGGCTCGAGCCTCGGCGGAGGCTGGCTCCCCGGGTCGTCGGGCAGGACCGTCGACGTCTCCCCGAAGGCGACCACGCGCCGCCCGGCGGCGGTGTGCTCCTCCAGCGTGCGCTCAAGCCTGGGCGACAGCTCGAGCGCCCCGGCCTGGGCGAGCACGTCGGGCGCGCCCATCACGTAGCTGCGGGTCGATCCCCGCCCGTCGAGGGTGATGCCGCTCCACTTCCACGCCGAGGAGAACGGCACCTCGGCGACGACGCGCTCGGGCTTGCCCGGGTAGCGCTCGGCGATCGTCTGCAGGGTCCGGTTCCGTTCCCCAGCCGAGTGCGCGAAGCGGGCCAGCGCCTCGTGAGCCACCGCCGGCTGCGTCTTGTCGGCCACTTCGACCGAGACCAGGTCGAGGGTGCCGTCGGTGAGCGTTCCGGTCTTGTCGACGCAGATCGTGTCCACGGCGGCCAGCGCCTCGGTGGCGGCGATCTGCTGGACGAGGGTGTTCATCCGCGCCAGCCGCATGGCCGCCACGGCCAGGGTGATGCTCATCAGCAGCACCAGGCCCTCGGGGATCAGCGTCACCAGGCCGGCGGCCGCCGTCTGCGCGGCCTCTTGGAGCTCCACGCTGCGGACCTGAAACGCGAGCAGCAGCAGCACGGCCAGCGGCAACATCACGATCGTGGTTGCGCTCAGCACGCGGTTGACCTCGACCTGCAGCGGCGAGGGCGGGTGGCGGAAGGCCCTCGCCTCGCCCGCGACCTGTGCGGCGTGGCTGTCCTCGCGCACCGCGTCCACCTCGCAGTAGCCGGAGCCCGCCAGGCAGAAGGCGCCCGACAGCAGACGATCGCCCTCGTGCTTGCGAACCCCGTCGGACTCGCCGGTGAGGATCGACTCGTCGATCGTCAGGCCCCGGGTCGAAACCACGACGCCGTCGGCGACCAGCTGGTCGCCCGGCTCGACCCGGACCAGGTCGCCCGGAACGACCTCCTCGGCGCGCAGCTCGATCAGCTCGCCGTCGCGAACCGTCTTCGCCCTGGGCGCGACCAGGACCGCGAGCTGGTCCAGCGTCTCCTTGGCCTTCAGCTCCTGGCGGATCCCGATCGCCGAGTTGATTACCGCGATCAACCCGAAGAGAGCGTCCGCGAACAGCCCCAGCGATAGGAGGAGGACGAAGAAGACGCCCAGGATGGCGTTGAAGAGCGTGAAGACGTTGCCCGCGACGATGCTCGCGACCGAGCGGCTCGACTGGGGTTCCGGTTCCCCCAGCTTTTGCAGCCGCCGCGCCGCCTCGGCGCTGGTCAGCCCCCGCGGGTGAGCCTGGTCGCTCATTCGAGTCCATCTATACCGGAGCCGGCTCGCCGGTGGCCGTCTACTAGGATCGCCGCGAGCCAGTGTCCGCGGAGGCCACCGACAGTCTCGACGCGCCCGCGGAGGCCCCCCCGGTCGCCTTCCGACGGGTGACGAAGCGCTATCCGGGCGCCGAGCGAGCCGGCCGTGGCCGAGCTCGACCTCGAGGTGCCGGGGGCGAGATCTGCGTCCTCGTCGGGCCCTCGGGATCCGGCAAGACGACCGCGATGCGGATGGTCAACCGGATGGTCGAGATCACCGAGGGCGAGATCCTGGTTGGGAACACCTCGGTGCGCGAGCGCTCGCCGGCCGAGCTGCGTCGCGAGATCGGCTACGTGATCCAGCAGATCGGGCTGTTTCCCCACCGGACGGTGGCGGACAACATCGCCACGGTGCCGCACCTTCTGGGCTGGGACCGGCAGCGCACAGAGGCGCGGGTGGAGGAGCTGCTGGGGCTGGTGCGGATCGACCCCGCACTCCGTGACCGCTTTCCCGCCCAGCTCTCGGGCGGCCAGCAGCAGCGGGTCGGCGTGGCCCGCGCGCTGGCCGCCAACCCCGGCGTGATGCTGATGGACGAGCCGTTCGGAGCGGTCGATCCGATCAACCGCGAGCGGCTCCAGAACGAGTTCCTCCGCCTCCAGGCCGAGGTGCGAAAGACGATCCTGTTCGTCACCCACGACATCGACGAGGCGATCAAGATGGGCGACCGGGTCGCCGTGCTCCGCGAGGGTGGGCACCTGGCCCAGTACGCGACCCCCTCCGAGCTGCTGATGGCGCCTGCGGACAGCTTCGTCGAGGACTTCGTGGGCGCCGACCGAGCCCTGAAGCGCCTGTCGCTGCTGCGGGTAGGCGACATCGACCTCTGGCAGGCGCCGCTCGCATTCCCCGGGCAGGCCACCTCGGAGGTCCGTTCCAAGCTCCAGGGCGCCGAGGTTCCCCACGCGCTGGTGATCGACGGCGAGCGCCGGCCGCTGGGCTGGCTCTCCGACGCCGATCTGCGCGCCGAGACCGTTCCGCAACGGCCGGACACCAGTCCGGATCCCGTGCTCGAGCGCGACGACGTGATGCGCGACGCGCTCTCCGACCTGCTCCAGGCCGAGACCCGCTACGCGCCGGTCGTCGACGGCGACGGCCGGATCGCCGGGGTGCTGTCCGTCGAGATCATCTCCGAGTTCCTGACCTCGCCGGACGCGCTCCACGAGGAGCATCCGGCGGCGGAGAGGGCGCTGGGATGATCTCCCTGCTCGCCGCCAAGATGGGGAGCGTCCTTCCATTCGCGCAATCGGAGCTGGGGCCGGACTTCTTCCGGAACCGCAGTAATCCGGACTGCGTGCAGCGAAACGGAGCCTTCTGCTTCGAGTGGGCCGCCGACAACCTCGTCGACCGCTACCTGACCCCGACGCTCGAGCACCTGGTGCTGGTCTCGGTCTCGGTCCCGCTCGGGTTCGCGATCGCCCTGGGCCTGGCGATCGTCTCCCACCGCCGCCGCTGGCTGACGCCGGCGATCACGGGTCTCACCGGGGTCCTCTACACGGTGCCGAGCATCGCCTTCTTCGTGCTCCTGCTCCCGATCACAGGCCGCGGCACCGACACCGCGATCATCGCGCTCACCGCCTACACGCTTCAGATCATCTATCGCAACGCCGTCGCCGGCCTCGCCAACGTCCCCGCCGAGGCGAGGGAATCCGGCCGGGGTATGGGCATGACTCCCCGCCAGCTCCTCTGGCGCGTCGAGCTGCCGCTCGCGGTGCCCGAGATCATCGCCGGTCTCCGCATCGCGACGGTGTCGACGGTGGCGATTGCGACGCTCGCAGTCTTCGCCGGGGCGGGTGGCCTGGGTGCCGAGATCTACGCCAACCTCACCTTCAAGACCGGCATCATCATCTGCGGCACGATCGCGATCGGGATGGCGGTTGGCTTCGACGCCCTGCTGGTCGGGGCGCAGCGCCTGATCTCGCCCTGGCGAAGGGTGAGGCCGGTGTGATCGCGGCAGGGCTGAGCCTGGCGCTCCCGCTCGCCTCCATCGTCGACTCGTTCGCGGGTGCAATCGAGTTCATCCTCCAGCAGCGCCAATCGGAGCTGGAGTCGGAGGGGGGGAGCACCCAGGTCGGGGGCCTCGACCAGGTGTGGGACCTGGCCTGGACGCACATCGAGGTCAGCGCCCTGGCCCTCGCGGTGTCGCTTGTGCTCGCCTTTCCGGTCGGCGTGGTGCTCGGCCACCGTGGAAAAGGGGAGCTGCTGGCGATCGCCATCGGCAACGCGGGCAGGGCGATCCCCGAGCTGGCGCTGATCGCCTTCGCGGCGGCCTTCCTTGGCTTCGGGCTCGTCAACCTCACCTTCGCCCTGATGTTTCTCGGCATCCCGCCGATCCTCACGAATACCTTCGTCGGCATCAGCCAGGTGGACCGAGGCGCGGTCGAGGCCGCCCGGGGGATGGGGATGAGCGCGTTCGAGGTGGTGCGAAAGGTCGAGCTGCCGCTCGCCGTGCCGACGATCATGACCGGGGTGCGGACGGCGGCGATCAACATCGTCGCCACGGCGACGCTCGGGCCGCTGATCGGCCAGCTGACGCTCGGCGACTTCATCATCAGCCCAAGTGTCTACGGCGACGAGGGCGTGCTGGCGGGGGCGATCCTGGTCGCCCTGCTGGTGCTGGTGGTGGAGCTGGCGCTCGCCGCCGTGCAGCGGCTCCTGACTCCGCAGGGCCTCGCGCTGCAACGGGCGGGCGCGGGCGCATAGGATTCCCGCGACCCCCGGGGAATGTCGAACAAGCTGAGAGAGGAACCCTCGATGAGCACCAAGATCCGGTTGCGAGCGCTGTTCGCGCTGCTCGCCGTCGCAGTCCTGTCCGTCGGCATCGCCGCTTGTGGCGACGACGACGAGCCGACGAGCAACGGCGGGGGAGGGTTGATCGAGTCGAATCCCGACAACTCCGGCGTGCAGATCACGGTGGGGTCGAAGAACTTCGCCGAGCAGTACATCCTCGGCGAGATCTACGCGCAGGGACTGGAGGCCGCGGGCTACGACATCAGCACCGACCTGAACCTGGGCGACGAAACGGTCGCCCTGAAGGCCCTGAATGCCGGCGAGATCGACGGCTACCCCGAGTACACCTCGACCGCCCTGACCTCGTTCTTCGACACCCAGCCGGAGGATGTCCCCGGGGACGCCCAGGAGGCATACGAGGCCTCCAAGGCCGACTTCGCCGATGAGGGCCTGGTCTCCTACCCGCCGGCCCCCTACAACAGCGCCAACGCCGTCGGCACCCTGACCTCCACCGCCGACGAGCTCGGGCTGGAGAACGTCTCCGACCTCGAAGGCCAGTCGCAGGACCTGACCCTCTACGGCTCGCCCGAGTGCCGCCAGCGTCCCGACTGCCTGGTGGGGCTCGAGGACGGCTACGGCCTGGAGTTCAAGTCGTTCACGCCGGTCGACATCGCGTTGCGCTACGAGGTGCTCGACAAGGAGCAGGCCGACCTCTCGATCCTGTTCACGAGCGACGCTCTGCTCTTCACCGAGCCGGACAAGTACACGATCCTCGAGGACGATCAGGGCCTCTTCCCGGCCGCGAACCCGCTGTTCATCGCCCGGCAGGAGATCGTGGACGAGGCCGGGCCCGATTTCGGCGAGGTGATCGAGCAGGTCCAGCAGAACCTGACGCTGCAGGTGATGCAGGAGCTGAACGCCCGGGTCGAGATCGACAAGGAGAAGCCCGCCGACGTGGCCCGCGACTACCTGGTGTCGTCGGAACTCGTGGAGTAGCGGCCCTGAAGCTCGGGCTCAATCTCGGCTACTGGGGCATCGGGCCCCAGGGCGAGGAGGCGGTGGAGGCCGTCCGCACCGCCGAGCGCGCCGGCTTCGACTCGGTCTGGGTGGCGGAGTCGTACGGCTCCGACGTGGTCAGCGTGCTCGCCTGGCTCGCCCCCCAGACCGAGACGATCCAGCTCGGCGGGGCGATCATGCAGGTGCCCGCCCGGGCGCCCGCGGCGGCCGCGATGGCCGGTTGCACGATCGATGCGCTGTCGGGCGGGCGGTTCATCTTCGGCTTCGGCCCCTCCGGGCCGCAGGTCTCGGAGGGCTGGTACGGGGTGCCCTACGCGAAGCCCTGGGGCCGCACCCGGGAGTACATCGAGATCGTCCGCCAGATCGTCGCCCGCGAGGGCAGGCTGGAGTACGAGGGCCAGCACTTCAAGCTGCCGCTTCCCGGTGGCGAGGGCAAGGCGCTGAAGCTCAACTTCCATCCCGTTCGCAACCGGATCCCGATCTTCGTCGGCGCGATCGGCCGCAAGTCGGTGGAGATGGCGGCGGAGATCTGCGACGGCTGGATCCCGATCTTCTCCTCGCCCGACGCCTTCCAGTCGACCTGGGGCGAGCACCTCGAGGCCGGGCTGGCGAAGGGCGGGCGCCAGCGCTCCGAGCTCGAGGTCTCGCCCACCGTGCAGGTGGCGATCGACGGCGACCTCGAGGCGGCTCGGACGGTCGTCAGGGGCGGCCTGCTGCTCTACCTCGGAGGCATGGGCAGCCGCAAGACCAACTTCTACGTCGACCTGACGCACCGCTTCGGCTTCGGGCAGGTCGCCGACGAGGTCCAGTCGCTGTACCTGGACGGCAAGCGCGAGGACGCCTACAAGGCGATCCCCGACGAGCTGGTCGACGCCACTTCGCTGATCGGGAGTGAGGAGCAGGTCGCGGCGGGACTCGAGCGCTACGCGGCCGCCGGGGCCGATCGCCTGATCGCCTCGCCGATCAGTCCCGAGCCCGAGCAGCGCCGGCACACCGTCGAGCGCCTGGCCGAGCTGGCGGGCGTCGCGGCGCCCGCCTGAGTCGAGGCCGCTCCGATACGCTCTCGCCGCTTTGGCTTTGCGGGTAGGCGTGCCCAAAGAATCCCGGGAGGGTGAGCGCCGTGTGGCGCTGATCCCGGACGCCGTCCGCTCGCTGGCCGGCAAGGAGGTCGAGTCCGCGGTCGAGGCGGGCGCCGGCGAGGGGGCGGGCCATCCCGATGCCGAGTACTCGGAGGCCGGCGCCGGCGTGGGGTCGGGCGACGATGCCTGGGGCGCCGAGGTGGTCGTCAAGGTCGCGCTTCCCACCACGCAGGAGATCGGCCGGCTGCGCTCGGGCCAGGTGCTGATCGGCCACCTGGCGCCGCTCACCTCGGCGGAGACCAACCGGGCGCTGGCGGAGGCGGGGGTGACCAGCTTCGCGATGGAGGCGATCCCGCGCATCACCCGCGCGCAGGCCATGGACGCGCTCTCCTCGCAGGCGAACGTGGCGGGCTACGCCGCGACCTTGCTGGCCGCGCGCGAGGCCGGTCGCTTCTTTCCGATGATGACCACCGCAGCCGGCACCGTGGCGCCGGCGAAGGTGATGGTGCTGGGCGCGGGGGTGGCCGGCCTCCAGGCGATCGCGACCGCGAAGCGACTGGGGGCCGTGGTCACCGGGTTCGACATCCGCCGCGCCGCCTGGGAGCAGATCGCCAGCCTGGGCGGTCGCCCTCTGGAGCTCGACTTCATCCCCGATGCCGAGGCGGAAGGCGGCTACGCGCGACCGCTGACCGAGGAGGAGAACGAGAGGGTGCGCGAGTCGCTGGCGGAGGCGGCCAAGCGCCAGGACGTAATCGTCACCACCGCGCAGGTGCCGGGCGGGCGGGCGCCGCTCCTGATCACCGCCGACGCGGTGCGCGGGATGTCGCCGGGCTCGGTGATCGTCGACCTCGCGGGTGAGTCCGGCGGCAACTGCGAGCTGACCAAGCCAGGCGAGACCCTGGTCCAGGACGGCGTCAAGATCCTTGCTCCCCTCAACCTGCCCAGCGAGATGGCGACCCACGCCTCGCAGCTGTACTCCAAGAACGTCGAGAACCTGGTCGACCTGCTGATCTCCGAAGGCCAGCTGAAGCTCGACTTCGACGACGAGATCGTCGCCGGCGCCTGCCTCACCCACGGTGGCGAGATCAAGAACGAGCGGGCCAGGGAAGCCGCGGGAGCCGCCGCCTGATGGACCTGATCACCGAGATCACGATCTTCGTTCTCGCCGCCTTCGTCGGCTTCGAGGTGATCTCGAAGGTCCCGACGACGCTCCACACGCCTCTGATGTCGCAAACCAACGCCATTCACGGCATCGTCATGCTCGGCGGGCTGATCGTGATCGGCACCGCCGACGGCACGCTCGACAAGGTGATCGGCACGATCGCGATCGTTTTCGGGACGATCAACGTCGTCGGCGGCTTCATGGTCACCGACCGGATGCTCGGCATGTTCCGCCGGAAGCCAAAGCCGTCCGCCTCCTCGTCTTCGACTCCGGGGGCGGACGGGTCCGAGGGGGGATGAACTTGGTGGTGGCCGCTCTCGATCCGAGCTCCGAGTTCGTCACGGCCTGCTACATCCTCGCCTTCTCGCTGTTCATCTACGGCGTTAGTCAGGGGACTCACCCGACCACAGCCCGTCGCGGCAACCTGATCGCCGCCGCCGGGATGGCGGTTGCAGTGGCGATCACGCTGTCGCTGGACGTGATCGACAACGGCGTCCTGATCGTGCTCGGGATCCTGATCGGGACCCTGGTCGGCGGGGTCGCCTCGCGGCGCGTCCAGATGACCCAGATGCCGCAGATGGTGGCGCTCTACAACGGCGTGGGCGGCGGCGCGGCGGCCTTGATCTCCTGGGCCGAGTTCCGCCACCAGCTTGAGCTGGGAGGGGAGATCCCTCTCGACGTCCTGATCCCGGTGTTGTTCTCCCTGGTGGTCGGCTCGGTCTCGTTTTGGGGCTCGAACATCGCCTTCGCGAAGCTCCAGGAGCTGATCTCCGGCCGCCCAATCAGCTTTCCGGGCCAGCACATCATCAACGGCATCCTGCTCGCCGGAATCCTCGCCGGCTGCATCGTGCTCGCGGCCAGCCACGACTCCGAGCCCTCGCAGGCGCTGTTCATCGCCGTCCTGATCGCGGCGGCGGTGCTGGGCAACCTGTTCGTTCTGCCGATCGGCGGCGCCGACATGCCGGTGGTGATCTCGCTCCTGAACGCGTTCACCGGCCTGGCGGCGGCGGCGGCCGGGTTCGCGCTCGACAACGTCGCCCTGATCGTCGCCGGGACCCTGGTGGGGTCCTCGGGAACGATCCTTACGCTCGAGATGAGCCGCGCCATGAACCGCTCGGTCGGCAACCTGCTGTTCGCCGGATTCGGCGCCGTGGCCACCGGCGCCGCCGCCCCGGGCGAGGAGCGCCCCGTGCACTCGATCGGCGCCCAGGACGCCGCGATCAAGCTCGGCTATGCCGACTCGGTCGTCTTCGTTCCCGGCTATGGGATGGCCGTGGCCCAGGCGCAGCACGCGGTCAAGGAGCTCGCCAACGAGCTCGAGCGGCACGGGGTCCGCGTGAGCTACGCGATCCACCCGGTGGCGGGCCGGATGCCGGGCCACATGAACGTGCTGCTCGCCGAGGCGGACGTGCCGTACGAGCAGCTCAGGGAGATGGACGACATCAACCCCGAGATGCCGCAGACGGACGTCGCGGTCGTGATCGGCGCCAACGACGTCACCAACCCGGCGGCCAAGGACGATCCATCGAGCCCGATCGCCGGCATGCCGATCATCGAGGTCACCCAGGCGCACGAGGTGATCGTGATCAAGCGCTCGCTGAGCCCCGGCTTCGCCGGAATCGACAACGACCTCTTCTACCGCGACAACACCTCGATGCTCTTCTCGGACGCCAAGCAGGCGGCCGCCGAGATCGCTGCCGAGCTGCAGGAGCTCTAGCCGGCGCCCTACCGCGGGCGCGCAGCCGCGCCGGTTGACACGGTCGCATGCGGGTGAGATAGTGGCGTCGTGGCGTGCCATCCCCGCAGGCGGATGGGCAGGGGCCTCTGGCGCGCCGCTGCCGCGGCTCTGATCGGTTCTCTGACGATCGTCGGCGCGGCTGACGCCGCCCCCACGGCGAACCTCGTCAAGGACATCCGACCGGGCGCTGCCGGCTCGGGCCCTTTCTACCTCACCAACGTCGCCGACAAGGTCTATTTCCGGGCCGGCGACCCGACGCACGGCTCCGAGCTCTGGAAGTCCGATGGCACCGCGGCGGGGACGAAGCTGGTCAAGGACATCAACCCAGGCGGCGCGGGCTCGGCCCCGGCTGAGCTCACGAACGTCGCCGGTCAGCTCTTCTTCAGCGCCACCGACGGCGCGCACGGCCGCGAGCTCTGGAAGTCCGACGGCACCGCGGCGGGGACCAAGCTCGTCAAGGACATCCACCCGCCCAGTGCCACGCAGGGCCCTCGCTATCTCACGAACGTTGCGGGCAAGCTCTTCTTCAGCGCCGCCGGGGTGACGCACGGCCGCGAGCTCTGGAAATCCGACGGCACCGGCACCGGGACGAAGCTAGTCAAGAACATCCGCCCTGGTAGCGCCAGCTCGGCCCCGACGTCGCTCGCGAATGCGGGCGGCGAGCTCTTCTTCGCTGCCAACGACGGCACGAACGGCGAGGAGCTCTGGAGGTCCGACGGCGACGCGGCGGGGACGACGCTCGTCAAGGACATCAACCCCGGAGCACGAGCTCGATCGGCGTCTTCTTTGGAAACCGCACGAACGTCGGCGGCAAGCTCTTCTTCAGCGCCGACGACGGGACCCACGGCTTCGAGCTCTGGAATTCGGACGGCACCGAACCGGGGACAGCGCTCGTCAGGGACATCAACCCCGGGGGCGCCGACTCAAACCCCTACAGCCTCGCGGCTGTCGCAGGCACGCTCTTCTTCCGGGCGTTCGAGCCGACGGGCGGTGACGAGCTCTGGAAGTCTGACGGCACCGAACCCGGGACGACACTCGTCAAGGACATCAATCCCGGGAGCACCGGCTCATACCCGGACAAGCTCACGAACGTCGCCGGCACTCTCTTCTTCAACGCCACCGACTTCCAGGAGTTCGTGCCGTCGCACGGCTACGAACTCTGGAAGTCGGATGGCACGGCCGCGGGGACAAAGCTCGTCAAGGACATCAACCCGGGCGGCGCGAGCTCCTCCCCCTACCCCCTCACGAACCTGGCCGGCAGCCTCTTCTTCGGCGCCACCGGCGCCACGCGCGGCACGGAACTCTGGAAATCGAACGGTACCGCGACGGGGACGACGCTCGTCAGGGACATCTACCCCGGCAGCACGGGCTCGACCCCCGACCAGTTCGCGACCGTCGCGGGCAAGCTCTTCTTCGCCGCCACCGACGCGACGCACGGCCGCGAGCTCTGGAAGGCCATTCCCTGAGCGTTCGCTACTCCGGGCTGCGGCGGCGTCGCACGAGCGGGCCGACGTAGCCGATCACGGCGCCCAGGACGGCCGCCATCAAGAGGGCGAAGATCAGCGGCGTCGTCGTATCGACGAACAGAAACTTGACCTTCACCTCCTGGGAGTTCTGGGCGATGAAGATCACTGCCACCAGCACGGCGGCGCCGAGCGCCCAGGGCCGCCAGGAACCCTTCTTGGCCTGGGGCTGAAGCTCGCCGGGCTGCGCCATCCAGGCGACTCTATCTCTACAAATGGGCGCGGGAGTCCGCACCGTGCGTGATCCACCCGTGAGGCCCCCGCGCCTAGCGTCGGCGCGTGGGAGCGGGTCGCAGGGCAGCCGGCGAGAGGGGCCAGGCGACGGTCGAGTGGACCGGGCTCGTGCTGCTCGTCTCCCTGCTGATCGCGGGGCTGCTCGCGGCAGCGTCGGGGCGCCTGCCGGTCGGGGATCTGGCGCGAGCTATCGCCGCGAAGCTGGTGTGCGCGGTGCGCCTGTCGGACGCCTGCTCGGCGCACTCCGAGCTGGTGGCCGCGTACGGCCCCGAGCTTGCCGCGAAGATCGCCGCCCAGGCTCCGGAGATCGACTACGAGGAGGGGATGTCGGCCCTGCCGGTCGACTTTCGCGCCTGCCGGGGCAGCGGGTGCGGGAATGGCCCCAAGTCTGGCGCGGTGTGGGCCTCCGACACCGGTGAGGTCGCCACCGCCTTCGTGCACGTCGTGGACTGCCGCGGCGCCGAGGCGCGCAGCCGGGACTGCTTCGGCGAGCGCGCCGGCAACCTCTACCTCCAGTATTGGCTCTACTACGAAGACTCGACCAGCCTCCGCGCCCTGCCCGGAAGGGCCGGCGCCCACGAGGACGACTGGGAGGGCTACCAGGTGCGGATCGGGCCGGGCGGACCCGACGCCAGGGCCACCTCCCATCACGGCTACAACTACGACGGCGGCCCCGGCAGCTGGCTGTCGGACGCCGGCCTCGTCCACCGTTCGGCCTGGGGCGCCTCCACCGGCCGTCTGTACGTCTCGGGCGGCAGCCACGCGGGCCACGTCCACGAAGACAAGCCGCCCGCGCGAACTCGCTGGACGCCCGCCGATCGCCTCACCCTGATCCCGATCGAGTCCCTGGACCCTGCGGCCCGCCGCACCCGCTTCGCGGTGGTCCCTCCCTGGCGCAAGCCGGTCTATCGAGATCCGGAGGATCAAGGCACCTGAGGATCCGCGCAGCCGGCGCTAACGCGGCGGCATCCGCAGGGCGCCGTCCAGGCGGATCGTCTCGCCGTTCAGCATCGGGTTCTCGACGATGTGGCGGGCCAGGGCGGCGAACTCCTCGGGCTGGCCGAGGCGGTTCGGAAACGGGATCTGGGCGCCGAGCTCGAGGCGCGCCTCCTCGGGCAGCGCCGCCAGCAGCGGCGTGTCGAAGGTCCCGGGCGCGATCGTCACCACCCGCACCCCCCGGCTCGCCAGGTCGCGCGCGGCCGGCAGGGTGAGGCCGACGATGCCCCCCTTGGAGGCCGAGTAGGCAACCTGGCCGATCTGCCCGTCGAAGGCCGCGATCGAGGCGGTGTTGACGCAGACGCCCCGCTCGCCGCCCTCGTCGGGGTCGTTATCGACCATTGCCGCGGCGGCGAGCCGCAGGACGTTGAAGGTCCCGATCAAGTTGACCTTGAGCACGTTGTGGAAGATCTCCAGGTCGTGAGGGCCCTGCTTGCCTGCCGTCCGCTGCGCCCAGCCGATCCCGGCGCAGCAGACCGAGATCCGCAGGCCACCCTCGGCCTTGGCGGCGGCTTCGACCGCCGCCTGCACGGGCTCGGGCTCCATCACGTTGGCCTCCACGAAGCTGGCCCGGTCGCCGAGCGCGGAGGCGAGCGCCTCGCCCTTTTCGGCGTTGAGGTCGGCGATCACGAGCTTGGCGCCGGACTCGTGCAGGGCTCGGGCCGTGGCGGCCCCCAGCCCGGAGGCTCCGCCGGCGACCAGGGCGCTCGCATTCTCGATTCTCATCGGCGGGGCACTCTAGTGATACCTCCCACTGGTCCTCGCCGACGAGGCCCACTCGTTAGGCTGGCGCCATCGCAGCCCCGGTCCATGTTCTCCAGAAGGATGCGATCGCGGAGCGCCTCATCGAGGCGCGACGGCGAACCCTCCGCCTCATTGAGCCGCTCTCCGACGAGCAGCTGAACCGCGTCTACTCGCCGATCCTCAGCCCCCTGTCCTGGGACCTGGGTCACATCGCCAACTTCGAGGAGCTGTGGCTGGTGCAGACCGTTGGCCGCCGGGACCCGCTGCACGGCGAGCTGGGCCGCCTTTACGACGCGATCGAGAACCCGCGAACGACCCGCGGCAAGCTGCCGATCCTGCGCGGCGACGAGCTTCGCTCCTACCTCGACGAGGTGCGCGAGCGGACCCTGGAGGTCCTCGACCGCCTGGAGCTCGAGTCGGCTGAGGACCCACTGCTTGCGGACGGCATCGTCTACGAGATGCTGATCGCCCACGAACACCAGCACAACGAGACCATGCTCCAGCTGATCCAGATGGTCGACGGGTACGAGCCGGTGGAGATCGTGGCGCCTCCCGAGGCTGACCTGGACGGGCCCGAGATGGTCCTCGTCGAGGGAGGGGAGACGGAGATCGGCGCCGGCGCAGGCGGCTTCGCCTACGACAACGAGCGCCCTCGCCACACGATCGAGGTGGAGCGGTTCTGGATCGATCGCACCCCGGTCACCAACCGCGCCTACGCCGAGTTCGTCGCCGACACCGGGGCCGAGCCGCCGATGTACTGGGAGGCCGACCCGAACGGACGGTGGTCGCGCACGGCGATGGGCCGGGCCGGGCCTCTCGACCTCGATCAGCCGGTGGTCCACGTCTCCTGGCACGAGGCCGACGCCTTCGCCCGTTGGGCCGGCAAGCGGCTGCCGACCGAGCAGGAGTGGGAGGTGGCAGCTGAGGGCGCCGATCGGGAGCGCGCCAACCTCGACCTGGTCGGCTTCGGGTGCGCGGGGGCCGGCGCCTACGGCGACGCTCCGTCCGCCTGCGGGGCGGTCCAGATGCTGGGCGACGTTTGGGAGTGGACCTCCTCGGACTTCGTCGCCTACCCGGGCTTTCGCGCCTTCCCCTATCGCGAGTACTCCGAGGTCTTCTTCGGCGACGCGCACAAGGTGCTGCGCGGCGGCTCCTGGGCCACCCGCCGCAACGTGATCCGAACCAGCTTCCGCAACTGGGATCTCCCCGAGCGACGCCAGCTCTTCGCCGGGCTGCGCTGCGCCAAGGACGCCTGAGCCGAGACCGAGACGAGCCCGTACCGAAACGTATGAGGGACAGCCGAGTCAGAAACGGAAACCCATGGATCCGCTGAGCACCACCACCGCCGAGCAAATCGCCATCGACATCCACCTGCCTCCCGGGGGACCGCTGTCGGGAATGGCCGCGGACGTGCGGGCCGGTCTCACCAAGCCCTTCAAGGAGCTCTCCCCACGCTACTTCTACGACGCGCGCGGCTCGGAGCTGTTCGAGGCGATCACCGAGCTGCCCGAGTACTACCCGACCCGTGCCGAGCGCGCCATCCTCGAGCGCCACGCCACGGGGATCTGTGCGAAGGCGGAGAGCCCCACGACGCTGATCGAGCTTGGCTCGGGCTCGGCGAGCAAGACCCGCGTGCTGCTGGATGCGATGGACGAGGCCGGCTGCCTCGAGGCATACGCGCCGGTGGACATCTCCGAGCAGATCACGCGCGACACAGCCGAGGCCGTTGCCGGCGAGTATGGGATCGCGGTGCACGGGCTCGTCTGCGACTACGAGCGCGACCTGGAGCGGATCCCGCTCGCCGGGCCGCGAGTGATCGCCTTCCTCGGCGGCACGATCGGGAACTTTGAGCCGGCGCAGCGCGCGAGCTTCCTGGCGCGGGTCGCGAACCTCCTCGGACCGGAGGATCACTTCCTACTCGGCACTGACCTGGTCAAAAGCCGCCAGGCCGTGGAGGCCGCCTACAACGACTCCGCCGGGGTGACCGCCGCGTTCAACAAGAACGTGCTCAGCGTTCTCAACCACGAGCTTGGCGCCAACTTCGACCTCGACGCGTTCGAGCACGTCGCCTTCTGGGACCACGAGAACCTCTGGGTCGACATCCGCCTGCGCTCGCTCGCCCGCCAGGTGATCGAGATCTCCGCGCTCGGGATGCGCGTCGCCTTCGATCGCGGCGAGGAGATGCGGACGGAGATCTCGACCAAGTTCGCCCGCGACGGCCTGGCGGGGATCTACGCCGAGGCCGGCCTCGAGATGGTCGACTGGTGGACCGACCCCGACGGCCTGTTCGCGCTCTCACTCGCCCGCCGCTCGGGCTAGCGACGAAGTCGCGGTAGCTGAGTGTGGACCCTGCCGGGTCAGGCAGGCACCCTAGCCCGGCGGCAACGTAGCCGAAGGCGAGGCTGCCGCCGGAGTTATTTCGGCGCCAGTGCCTCGGTCAGCTCGCCGAGCTTGTCGGGGGTGGTGATCGGGGTCACAATCGGCAGCGTGATGCCGCCCGCCACGTACGCCTCCAGGCGCTCGCGCATCTCCGCCGGGGTCCCGAAGATGAACGTGTCCTCGATCAGCTCCCATGGCGCGGCGGCCACGGCGGCCTCGCGGTCCTTGGCCTTCCAGGCGGCGACCATCTCGTCGATCCGGTCGCCGTAGCCGAGCCAGCGAAAGAACGCTTCGTACACGGGCACGGTGGCGTAGGAGGCGAACATGAAGCGGGCCAGGGGCTCGACCTGCTGGCGCTCGCCGGGCACGCAGAAGAAGCGGCACAGGAGCTCGAAGCCCTCGGGCGCCCCGTCGAGCTGCTCCGTGACCTTCGGCAGGGCGGCAAGGGGGAGGAAGTTGGTGAACGCGCCGTCCGCCTTCTCGACCGCCAGCCGCAGCATCTTGCCGCGCAGCGCCGCGAGCACGATCGGCACGGGCTCCGCCGGCGCTGGCTCGAGCTTGAAGCCCGTTGATGTCCGCTCGCCGGAGAACGCGGCCCGCAGGAACTCGAGCGTCTGGGAGATCTTGGTCAGCGGCTTTTCGAACGGCATCTGGTTCCAGCCCTCGACGATCCGGTCCGAGGAGGCGCCGATGCCGAGCACGAATCTGCCGTTGCTGGCGTCGGACAGGGCGGCCGCCTGCTGTGCCAGCAGGGCCGGCCCGCGGGTGAAAACGCCGACTACGCCGGTGCCCAGCCGGACCTGCTCGGTCCAGGTCGCGCCGAGCGCCAGCGGCGTGAAGCCGTCAGGTCCGTTCGTCTCGCCGCTCCACAGGTCCGTGTAGCCGGCCGCCTCCGCGCCGCGCACCAGCTCGGCGTGGTCGCGCAGGGGAAGGTTCGGCAGCGGCAGCGTCAGGCCCCAACGGCTCACGACGTGACCCTACAGTCAGCCGTGGCGCAGCGGGTCCCGCTGGGATAAGCTCGCGCCGATGGACTTCTCGCGTCTGGATCGAAACCGGGTGATACTCGGCGCGCTCGGCGGGGCCCTGCTCCTTCTCAGCCTCCTCTTCCTGCCCTGGTACTACCCTCACCGACACCGCGCAGCGGGCGCAACAGAACGCCTGGATCTGTGGCGCGGACGAGTTCGAGTGCACGGGCTTCGAGACCTTCCCCATCATGCGCTGGTTGCTGCTGGCCGCTGCCTTCGCGCCCCTGATCCTCGCCTGGATCCTGGTGCGCGGCCACAAGCTCTCGTGGGCGCCGGGCGAGGTGACGATGGTCGTCGGGTTCGCCGCGATCACCCTGATCGGCTACAACGGGATCATCGACAGGCCGGCGCCCGACGACGGCACCGAATTCGGGATCGGTCTCAACTACGGGTACTGCGCTGGCGCTGCTGGCCGCGATGGCGATCGCCGCCACCGGCTTTCTCCGCTCAATGGCGAGCGGAGGCCGCAAAGAGCGCAAGGCCCCCGGCACCGTCTGAGCCTGGGGGTGGCCGTGGAGCCAGACCAGGCGGGCGTGATCTCGCACGACCTTCGCTCGAGCACGCAGCCCGACCGCAACCTCGCGCTCGAGCTCGTCCGGGTCACTGAAGCCGCGGCGCTCGCCGCCGCGCGCTGGGTCGGCCGGGGCGAGAAGGAGGCGGCCGACCAGGCGGCGGTCGACGCGATGCGGCTGATGCTCGACACGGTGCCGATGGACGGCATGGTCGTGATCGGCGAGGGCGAGAAGGACGAGGCCCCGATGCTCTACAACGGCGAGCGGATCGGCGACGGCAGCCCGCCCGAGGTGGACATCGCCGTGGACCCGCTGGAGGGCACCCGGCTCACCGCCCAGGGCCAGCCGGCGGCGCTCGCGGTGATCGCCCTCTCAGAGCGGGGAACGATGTTCGATCCGGGCCCCTGCGTCTACATGGAGAAGATCGCCGGTGGCCCCCAGATCGCCGACTGCCTGAGCCTGACCGACCCGCTCGCCGACGTGGTCCGGCGGGTCGCCGAGCGCAGGCGGGTCGAGGTGGGCGACGTCACCGTGATCATGCTCGACCGGCCCCGCCACGAGGACGCCGTGAAGCTGATCCGCGAGGCGGGAGCGCGGATCCGATTCATCGGCGACGGCGACGTCGCGGCGGCCCTGCTCGCGGTTACCCAGGGAACCGGGGTCGACCTGCTGTGGGGGATCGGCGGCACGCCGGAGGGCGTGCTCTCGGCCGGGGCGATCAAGTGCCTCGGCGGCCAGCTCCTGGGCCGGCTGTGGCCCCGCGACGACTCCGAGCGCCAGGCCGCGATCGAGGCCGGCTACGACCTCGACGAGGTGCTCGACGTCGACCGGCTGGTCGGCGGGAACAACGTCTTCTTCGCCGCCACCGGGGTCACCGACGGCGACCTCCTACAGGGCGTCCGCTACCTGGGCGACGGCCACGCGACCACCGAGTCGCTGGTGACGCGCTCGCGCTCCGGCACGGTGCGCACCGTGCAGGCCCGGCACGACCGGCCGAAGCTCCGCGAGGTTACGGGCGGGCGGTACGGCTAGGGGCACGGGGGCGGTCAGGGCGAGGCGTCGGCGGATTTGAGCTCGCCCGTGTCGCGGAGCTCGTAGCGGAGCGCGTTGATCACCGCCCCCGCCATCAGTCCGAGGCTGACCAGGTAGAACCAGACCATGGCGATGAGGACGAAGCCGATCGTCCCGCCGACCTCCCCGACACCCGAGACCTGCGCCAGGTAGAAGGGATAGACGGCGTTCGCGATGCCGGTGGTGACGGTGACGAACAGCGCGCCGGGCCACACTACGTGCCAGGGCACGTGCCCCTTGGGCACGGCGTAGTAGATCACGCAGCAGAGCAGGAACGTCACGGCCAGGGCCGCGATCAAAAGCAGCAGGCTCGCGATTCCGTGGATTCCTGAGAGGCCGAACGGAAGGTCGCTGGCGCTGGAGACGAGAATGCCCTCGAGGGTGGGGACGACCACGCTCGCGGCGAGGAACAGGATCACCACGAGGAGCATCAGGAGCGCGAAGCGCTTCTGCTCCAGCCAGCCCCGGCACTGGACGTGATAGATGCGGCAGAAGGCGGTGTCCATCGCGCCCCAGAACGAGGTCCCGATCCAGATCGCGCCGATCGCCGCCGCGAGGCCGATCGTGGTCGAGCTGTCGCGAATGTCGCGCAACGTGTTCCTGAGGGTGTCCAGCTCGACGGCCGGGAACAGGCCCTGGAGGTCGTTGATCACGCTCTCCTCGACGCTGGAGCTCTGGATCACGCGCCCGAAGATGAACAGGACCAAAAGCGCGAACGGGAACAGAGCCAGGAACAGGTTGTAGGCGACCATCCCCGCCAGGCCGGTGATGTTCTCCTGGTAGGCGCGGTGCCAGAAGGCGCGCAGATAGTTGGCCAGCCGGGTCCGGCGGGAGACCTCGATGCGGCGTGACCAGGGTCGCGTGGCGACGGTCAACGCCGCGCTGCTGCGTCGCACCCGTCCGGCGTCATCGGCGGTCCGTGGGCTTGCGCACTGCCTCCACGGCGCGGCTCAGGAGCCGCACGCCGAGCGTCGCGGCCTCGGCAGCCACCGCGATCCCCGCCCACGCGAGGTCCTCGACGCCGCCGTGCTCGGCGCCTGCGGGCGGGTGGGTCTCGGGCTCGGCTGCCGGGGCGTGCCCCGGCGGTCGGGTGGAGCCCTCCCGCGGCGATCGAGGGACGCTCGGCTTGGGCGGCGGCGCGGAGCGAGGCTGCCGGCCGGCCGCTGTCGAGCCGGCGCCGGTGGCTGCCACCGGCGCCGGCTCGGCGCGGGCTTCGCAGCGCCGGGCGTCTGCCGGGGAGGTTGCCGAACACGCCTCCCTGCTCGTCCGCGTCCTCGTGGGTCTCAGGCTTGGGCGGGATCTGCTCTTGGTCGGCCATTGAGCGCGTATTCCATCGTGCTCGACGGACGCATGCGCCGGCGCCCGAGCTTTCGTAACTCCGGGCCCTCTAGGGTGTTCGTACGTGAGCACCCGGCTCCGGGCCGGCGTCCGCGTGCGCAACAATCGACGCAGCGAGCAGGTTTTTCCCGCTCACAGGCGCGAAAGCACTTGACTTCAGAAAATATAGCGGTTACCATTGACAAGACGTTTGAGAGCCCACGGATTGGGAATGCATATTCCGGCAAGGGCTACGCGGATCGGTTCCCGATCCGCGTTTTGTCGCAAGCTCGAGTTTCGAGGCGCAACGCCGGACGCGGCCGACTCCGAGACTGCGGCTGGGAGCCTGAGATCGGATCTGGGGCGCGGTACCAGGAGAAAGCCGAACCGGTCGCGAACCGGTAACTGAAGGAAGACGAGAGCGAACGAATGCTGGTGGCGGAGATTCAAGAGCTTGACGAGGTGAAGGGCCTCGTCGTCAAGGGGCAGCAGGACGGCGTGATCTCGTACGGCGAGGTCGCCACCGCGGTGTCCGAGGTCGACCTCGACGAGTCCGACGTCGAGGAGCTCTACGCGTACCTCGAGCGCCAGGGCGTCGAGCTGGTGGAGGACGTCGATCCGGCACAGGCCGCCGCGCCCGCCGCCGAGGCGGAGTCCGACAAGCGCGGCAAGCGCCGCAAGGCCACCGCGCTTGACCTGAAGCCGGACATGACCACCGACTCCCTTCAGCTCTTCCTCAAGGACATCGGCAAGGTTCGCCTGTTGACCGCGCAGGAGGAGGTCGAGCTGGCGAAGCGGATCGAGCGCGGCGACCTCGACGCAAAGCAGAAGATGGTCGAGTCGAACCTGCGCTTGGTCGTCTCGATCGCGAAGAACTATCGCAACCAGGGCCTGCCCTTCCTCGACCTGATCCAGGAGGGGACCCTGGGCTTGGTGCGAGCGGCCGAGAAGTTCGATTACCGCAAGGGGTTCAAGTTCTCGACCTACGCGACCTGGTGGATCCGCCAGGCGATCGCTCGCGCGCTCGCCGACAAGGCGCGCACGATCCGCATCCCGGTCCACGTGGTCGAGAAGCTGAACAAGATCGGGCGCGCGGAGCGCAAGCTGGTCACCGAGCTCGGCCGGGAGCCGACGCCGGATGAGATCGCGGAGGTCACCGGGATCGATCCCGACGAGGTCGATCAGATCAAGCGCTCGGCACAGGCCCCGGTCTCGCTGGAGAAGCCCGTCGGCGACGAGGAGGAGTCCGAGTTCGGGCAGTTCATCGCTGACGAGAAGGCCGAGTCGCCGTTCGAGCGCGCCGCCGACCTGCTCACCAAGGAGGCGTTGCGCGAGGCGCTCGAGAACCTCTCCTACCGGGAGCGGCGGGTGCTCGAGCTTCGCTACGGGCTGGGCGGCGAGCACCCGCGCACCCTGGACGAGGTCGGGCGGACCTTCAACGTCACCCGCGAGCGAATCCGCCAGATCGAGAATCAGTCCCTGAAGAAGCTCCAGTCGCTGGCTGAGGCACAGAAGCTTCGGGAAGTCGCGTAGGCCGCCGGCCCGGCGAGTACCTTCGTCGGGCGGCGTGATCATCAGTCGCTCGCGTGCGGAGCACGCCACGCTCCCTGTTTCACCCGCTGAGCTTGGCTCGCGCGGCTCAACGAGCGACTGGCAGCCATTTCGGTTGACGAACACAACGACAGAAACGGAGATCGCCATCAGCACCGCAACGAGAACACGGCCAGCCGAGTGGACCTGCGCCCGCTGTGAGATGAAGAGCACCTGGACGAACGGCCTCACCGAGGGGCTCGCGCCCCCGAACTGGGTCCGCGACGAGGAGGGTCGTCACTACTGCCTGGTGTGTCGACGCGAGCGGGCGATCGACGACGCCCTGGAGCAGGCGGGCGAGATCGGCATCGAGGCTCGCGCGAAGCTGCGCTCCAAGGCCGTCGTCAGGTTCGAGATCGCGCGCGATCCCGAGCGCACCGAGGGCGAGATTGCCAAGGCGGCCCGCACGTCGATCGGCGCGGTGCGCAACGCCCGCAAGGAAATCGCCGCTAGCCCGTCGCGCCCTAAAGCGGACTCGTGGGGGGCCGATAAGGGTCCTGATGGCGTTCGACATCGACGCTGCGCTGCGCTACATGGTCGAGCGGGAAGGCTCGGATCTGCACGTCAAGGTGGCCTCGCCGCCAATGGCGCGGATGCATGGCGCCCTGCGCCCGGTCGAGGGCGCCGAATCGCTGACCGAGGAGGACGCCGAGGGCGCCCTCAAGCACATCCTCCGCGACGAGCATCTGCGCCAGGAGTTCGCCAAGGAGGGAGAGGCCGACTTCTCGTATGAGATCCGCGGGTTGTCGCGTTTTCGGGTCAATGCCTTTCGCCAGCGCGGCTACGTCTCCATCGCCTGCCGGGCGATTCCCTTCCAGGTACGGACGATCGACGACCTCGCGCTGCCCGAGGTGATCCGCAAGCTGGCCGAGGAGCCGCGAGGCATCATCCTGCTCACCGGGACGACGGGCTCGGGCAAGTCAACGACCTTGGCCGCGATGATCGACCACATCAACTCGACCCGTTCCCGCCACGTCGTCACCCTCGAGGACCCGATCGAGTACCTGCACCGGGACAAGCTCTCGATCATCAACCAGCGCGAGGTCGGTCAGGACACGGAGAGCTTCGCCAGGGCGATGCGCCGGGTGCTGCGGCAGGACCCCGACGTGATCCTGATCGGGGAGATGCGCGACGAGGAGACCGTCCGCACCGCCCTCGCCGCCGCCGAGACCGGGCACCTGGTGCTGTCCACGCTCCACACCCTCGACGCCACCGAGACGATCAACCGGATCGTCGACTTCTTTCCCCCACACCTCCAGCAGCAGGCGCGGGTGATGCTCGCCGCGACGCTGCGCGGGGCGGTCTCGCAGCGGCTCGTCCCGCGGGTCGACGGCAACGGCCGCGTCGCCGTCTGCGAGGTGATGGTGGTCACCGGCCGGGTCCAGGACCTGATCCTCAACCCGCAGGAGACCGGTCGGGTGACCGAGGTGATCGCCGAGGGCGAGTACTACGGGATGCAGACCTTCGACCAGGCCCTGCTGAAGCACGTGGCCGCTGGCAGCATCACCGAGGAGGTCGCCTTCGAGGTCGCCTCCAGCCCGCACGACTTCAAGCTGATGCTCGCCGCTGGCGGTCAGCGAGCGAGCGGCATCGAGCAGCTGGGCGGCGCGGTCGGAGGCGACGGCGAGGACCCCGAAGAGTCACTTCAGTTCGTAAAGCATTGAGCTATACTCGCCCTTGGCGGTCAGGGCTGCCGACGAGGCCAAACTTCCGGCCCGATCGCCAACGCAATGGTTGAGAATCCCTGTCCAGTTGGTTGTTGCGCGGAGATCATCTCCGGCAAGTGGACGCTCCTCGTGATTCGCGACCTGGCCGACGGAAACCAGCGCTTCTGCGAGTTGGAGCGTTCGCTGGAGGGGATCAGCCCGCGCACCCTGTCGCTGCGCCTGCGGGCGCTCGAGGAGCACGGGATCGTCGAGCGGCGCACCTATCCCGAGGTCCCGCCGCGAGTGGAGTACGGCCTGACCGACAAGGGTCGCGCTCTCGTCCCGCTGATCGAGGACATGCGCGCCTACGGCCGGCGCTGGCTCTTGAACGGCGACCGGCGGCGCGAAACCGCCGTCGCGGCCTGAGTACCCTAAGGGCCCTACGCTGCAACCCGGATTGCAGTGGAGGAGCCGTTCGTGCCCGCGCGAAGCCTCCGGGCATGCGCGACCTGGTTGCCCCAGAGGCCCTACGGACGATGGCCCGGACGCGGCGAAGCGCTTCCACGAGCTCGTGGCGGCGGGCCACGAGATCCCCTACGACGTGCAGGAGCCGGGCAACGGCTCGCCTCTGCCGCGGTACGTGCCGCTTACCCACCGCTTCGTCCGCGACCACGCCCCGGCGCTGCTCGAGCTCGACTCGTTCGGGTCGGCATGCGCGGCGATCGAGTCCGCCGAGCTCGCGGGCCCGTACCTCGAGGAGTTCGGGATCGACGTCCCGCCCGATGCCCGCGAGCGCGCCGAGCTGGCGGGGACGGTCTTCCTGTGCCGCCTGTGGACGGACTCCACCGACTTCTCGCTCGACGGCGACCGGCTTGGCGAGGCGATCGCCGAGCTCGAGGCCGGCGGCGAGACCAGGGACGACGAGATCGAGGTCGTGGTCCCGCTGCGCGGCCTCCAGATGCCCGTCGTGCGGCTCGAGCTCGCGACCGCGACGATCGTTCGCGCCGACACGGTCGAGGTGCCTGCCGAGGCCCGGGCCTCGGAGGGAGCCGGTGCCGCCGGCTGGGAGCCCACCTTCCTCGCCGCGGCGCGGGTCAAGGCCAGCGAGGCGAGCGAGGATGACGGAGAGCGAAATCCCGACGCGGGCGCCCGTTCCGTCGAGGCCTTCCGCCAGCTGATCACCGCGCTTCGACTCTTCCAGCCCGGCGGCGTGGGCTTGGGGCCCTACGCGTGGACGCGGGCGGGCGCCGATCGCTGGCGGCGGATCGCGACCGGCGCCGGCCGGCCGAGGCGGGGTGGGTACCGCCTCGCCGAGGACGTGCTCGGCGACCTGATCACCCTCTCGCGCGTGCTCGCCTACCGCTCGACCCCGTTCGGTAGAGCCGGGGCAGGACGGCCCCGGCGTGCCTGGGCGCGGTGGCGCGGGCGATCTCCCGCTTCGAGGCGGGTCTGGAGCGAAACGTCGTGCTCGAGGCGCTGAACGACTACCTGCTCGCCCTCCGGTTCGTGCTCGAGGGCGGCGGTCCGGCCGACCTGGGCCTGGCGATGCGGGTCGCTGCCCTCTGCGCCGAGCCCGAGCGCCGCTCCGAGACCAAGGCGATCGTGGACCGAGGGCTTGCTCTCGAGCGCGAGCTGTGGAGCGGCGAGCCGGCTCCCGTAGCCGAGGACGCTCCGACGCGCGGCCGAGACCGCGGTGGCGATCGAGGCCTTGACGCGTGCCATCCTCCGGGACGCGGCCTGCGGCCACCTGGGCGGCGACCTGCGCTCGACCGCCGACGAGATCCTGCTCGCCGACGGGCTCGCGGTGGGCGAGGGCGAGGCCGAGCAGCGGGGCGGCTCCGAGGAATGGGACCTGCCGCCGACGAGCAGGACGACCCCGAGGAGCGCCAGGACGACCCGAGGAGGACGGCGACCGAGGACGACGCCGAGGCCAGGACGACCTGGACGAGACCCCGAGGACCACCAGGACGACCTGGACGAGCAGCTTTGGATGGACGTCTCCGACGACTGGCAGGAGGCCGACGGAGGCCCGCGACGACGACGCGGCGATGCAGGTCCCAGAGCCCGAGGGTCGAATCAGGATCGAGTCACGTCCCCAGCCGGAGGAGGAGAACGTGTTTGCTCAGAGCCAGAACGGGCGCGAGGAGCGTCCTGCGACCGTCATCGACGCGGGCGAGCGGAGCCACAGCCGCGTCGCCGAGCTGCTCGAGGAGCGGCCGCAGGAGCGCCAGGGGGTGTCCGATCGCGTCGCCTATCTCTTCCCGCGTCCCGAGACCACCGAGTGGGACGTGCGCGAGCTGAGCTACGACCGTCGCCGGCGCGCCGAGCCGGAGACGGAGCGTCGGGTCTCCTAGCCAACGAGACCGTCCTACGGACCCACTAGCTTCCTCCCCAGCACCCTGGCAGGGTTCCCGGTCTCGGGCCGTAGGCCCGGGATCGGGGCTGCGCGGAAGCGCTCGGCCGCGGGCGACTCAGCCGGCCGCGATCACGGTCCGCTCCTTGGCCCCGGCGGCGAACAGGTAGCGGTTGATCTGCATCAGCCCCGAGAGGTCGTGCACGTCGGTATCCAGGTGTGGGACCTGGATCACCGCCCGGGCCCGCATCTCCGCCGTCAAGCCGCTCGATGTTGCGCCGGTCGCGGGCCGCGAGCGCCCGGTAGTCGTCGAAGTTCTCCAGCACCCGCCGCGCCAGGTCCTCGTCGCCCAGCGCCTCCGCGAGCTCGGCCGCGAATCCCTCGCCGTAGTCGGGGAGCTCGCTTTCGTAGTGCACCTTGTTGACGATCACGCCACCGAACGGCAGCTTCGCCTCGACCAGCTTGCGGTGGAAGTAGACGGCCTCGGTGACCGGCTCGCCCTGCGGCGCGCAGACCACCAGGAAGCAGGTCTCGGGATTCGCCAGCAGCTCGCTGACCCGCTTGGCCCGCTCGCGAAAGCCCCCCAGCATGCCGCTGAAGGCCTGGAAGAACTCCGACAGGTCCTCGAGCACCTCGACGCCGGTCACCCGGCGCAGGATCGAGAACATCATCGAGGTCCCGCGGCCGAAGACGCGCATCCCGAGGCCGGTCGGGCGCATGAAGACCTGGAGGGCGCGTCCCTCGATGAACTGCATCAGGCGCCGGGGAGCATCGAGGAAGTCCAGCGCGTTACGGGTCGGCGGGGTGTCGAGCACCAGCAGGTCGTAGCGGTCCTCGGCGTGCAGCTCGAACAGCTTCTCCATCGCCATGTACTCCTGGGAGCCGGCGAGGGCGGCCGACAGCTGCTGGTAGATGCGGTTCTCGCAGGATGCGGTCCCGGGTCTCCTCGTCGGGGGCGTGGCGGCGCACCAGCTCGTCGAAGGTCGCCTTCGCGTCGAGCATCATCGCCCAGAGCTCGCCGCCCTGGGTCTCGATCCCCGCCTCGGCGAACAGGGCCGGGTCGACCTGGCGCTCCTCGTTTCCGAGCTCGGGCAGGCCCAGCGAGTCCGCGAGTCGCTTCGCGGGGTCGATCGTCAGCACCGCGACCTTCTTGCCGCGCGCCGCCATCCCGGCCGCGATCGCGGCCGAGCTGGTCGTCTTTCCCACCCCGCCGGAGCCCGCGCAGATGCAGACGCGCTTGCCGTCGAGGAGCTCCGCCACTCCGGCCATCAGCGTTTCCCGTCGAGCTCGCGGCCGACCCTAGCGACCGCCGTGGCCAGCTCGCGGATCTCCTCGACGCCGAGCTCCGGCTCGAAGACGAAGGGGAGCGTTCGCACCGGCGGGGTGACCTGCTCCACGAGGCGGGCGAGCTGCTCGCGCTGCGCCGCGGCTCGGCGACTCTCGCTGAGCGCCGCCCGGTAGGCGGCGCGCAGGGGGCCGTCGGCCTTCCCGCAGGCATCCTCGAGCCGGTCCAGATCGGGCTGAGAGAAGCGCTCCGGGTAGAGCGCCGTTCATGTAGACGCGATCCACCGCGACGTCGACCTCCTCGCTCAGCTGCCGTTCGAGCGCCACCGTCTCGTTCACGGGCATCTCCTCGGGCAGGGCGACGATTGCGACTCCCGTCTTGCGATGGTTGACGATGAACGCCTCGAGCGCCTCCGCCTGCGCCTTGATCGGCCCGACGCGGGCGATGTTGGCGAACGTGCGCGGCGTCTGCAGGAAGCCGACGCCGGCGCCCGTTGCCGGCGCATCGACGATCACCAGGTCGTACTTGCGCCCCTTCTTCACCTTGCGGTCCGGCTGAGCGACCTCCCAGATCTTTCCGATCGTGACCAGCTCGCGCAGGCCCGGGGTGGCAGCTGCGAGATAGGTGAAGATCCGCGAGCGGAACAGCAGGTCGCGCATCGCCCGCACCTTGAGCTGAAGTAGCACGTATTCCCGCATCGCCTGGTCGGGGTCGATCGAGATCGCCCACAGGTTGTCGGCCATCTCGACCTCGTGGAACCCGACCTCGGCCCGGTGGAAGACGCGGGAGGTGTGCTCCTGCGAGGAGACCTCGCAGACGATCGTCCGCCGCCCCTGCTGCGCGGCGGCCAGGCCGAGGGCGAGGGCGACGGTCGACTTGCCCACCCCGCCCTTCCCGGTGACGATCACCAGGCGCTTGTCGAGCAGCTCGGGCACCGCAGGAACATACCTAGGTCGGGTAGACGGGCAGACCTCGGCCGGAGGCTGCTTCATGGGAAGGAAACGCATGATCACGTGCGAATAAGCGCGATCAATGGGTTTCTTCAACCGCGGTTTCAAGTCAAACGTGCCCGACAACGGCCAGCCGTCGTCGGCCAACGGCGACGCGCCCTCCGAGGGCGCCATGCTGCCGATCCGGCGACCCTGGCCAGCGCAGCCCGAGCCGGCGCAGCCGAGCCACCAGCCGCGAGCCGGAGCAGCCCGAGCCAACGCAGCCGGAGCCAGTCCAGTCAACGAGCCGGCGCCAGCCCGAGCCGGCCCAGCCCCGAGCCAGCGAAGCGGCCGTCCGCGCCGCCGGTCAACCCGGCGCCGCCGGAGCCCGGCGACGAGGGACGCATCAGCGCCCAGGAGGCGCTGGCGCCAGCGCGCGCTCCGGGAACCAGCAGACCTCCCGGCGCCCACATCGGCGACGAGTCCGAGCGCCGGGCGAAGATCATCTCGTTCGCGAACCAGAAGGGCGGCGTCGCGAAGACGACCACGACGCTGAACCTGGCCGTCGCCTTCACCGAGTCCGGCCACCGGGTCCTCGCGGTGGACCTCGACCCGCAGGGAAACCTGACCATGAGCCAGGGCATCGACCCCGACAAGGTCGAGGGCAGCATGTACGACGTGCTGGTCGACCACATCCCGATCCGCGACGTGATCCACCAGCGAGAGATCGACATCGCCGTGGCCTCCATCGACCTCGCCGGCGCCGAGATCGCGATGAGCATGCAGATCGGTCGCGAGCGCTCGCTGGAGAAGGCTCTGGCGGCCGTCGTCGACGACTACGACTTCATCTGCATCGACACGCCGCCGAGCCTCGGCCTGCTGACGGTCAACGCCCTGACGGCCTCGGACAAGGTGATCGTCCCCGTCCAGTGCGAATATCTCTCCATGCGCGGGCTGGTCCAGCTCCAGAACACCATGCAGATGATCCGCGAGAACCTGAACCCCCGCGTCCACATCGAGGGCATCCTGCCGACGATGCTGGACTCGCGCACCGTTCACGCGAAGGAGGCGGTGGAGATCCTCGAGGAGAACTTCGGCGAGCTGGTCTTCAAGTCGCGGATCCGGAAGGCGATCAAGTTCGCCGAGGCCCCGGTCCGGGGCTCGAGCGTGCTCAAGTACGATCCGAACGGCAACGCCGCCAACTACTACCGCGAGCTGGCCAAGGAGGTTCTGACGAATGGCGCGTCGTAAGCGGGCCAGCATGCGCGAGGGCCCGCTCGCCGACCTCTTCCGCTCCACAGCCCGCGACCCGGACAGACGGAAGAGACCCGGTGCAACGGGCGACGCGGGAGCGCCGATGCTTCGCCGCCCGAGCCCACCGAGCCGGAGATCGCCCGCGAGCGTGCCCGAGACTGCCCCCCCGGATCCGGAGCGCGTGCGCGCCTACCGGGTCGAGGAGCGCGAGCCGCTGATCCGCGAGCCCAGGGAGCGCCTCAGCCGAATCTTCGCCGACGAGGCCCACGACGTCGAGGGTCCGACCTACGGTCGGGACGAGCCCGGGCTGGGCGACTACCACGGTCCGCCGCGGCCGCACCTGCCCGGTGATCCGGGTGGTCGGTGTCGGCGGCGCCGGGGTCAACGCGATCAATCGGATGATCGAGGCGCAGATCCCGGGGGTCGAGTTCATGGCGATCAACACCGACCTCCAGTCGCTCCAGCAGTCGACCGCGGACGTCACGGTGCATCTCGGCAGCGGCGTCTCGCGCGGCCTCGGCACGGGCTCGAACCCCGAGCTCGGCTACCGGGCCGCCTTCGAGGAGCAGGACAAGATCAAGCGCCTGCTGAAGGGCTCCGACATGGTGTTCGTGACCGCCGGGGTCGGCGGTGGCACCGGGACGGGCGCGGCGCCGGTGGTCGCGCGGCTCGCCCGCGACGTGGGCGGGCTGACCGTGGGCATCGTCACCAAGCCGTTCCGGTTCGAGGGCACGCGCCGCGCCAAGCAGGCCGACGACGGCATCGAGGCGCTGAGCGCCGAGGTCGACACGCTGATCGTGGTGCCCAACGAGCGCCTGCTCTCGGTGCTCGCTCGCACGACCACGATGATCGAGGCCTTCCAGGTGGCCGACGACGTCCTGCGCCAGGGCGTGCAGGGGATCTCCGAGCTGATCACCCTGCCCGGCCTGATCAACCTCGACTTCGCCGACGTGCGCACGACGATGCGCGACGCCGGCCAGGCCCTGCTGGGGATCGGGATGGGCACGGGAGAGACCCGCGCCGTCTCGGCGGCCGAGCGCGCCGTGTCGTCGCCGCTGCTCGAGACCTCGGTGGACGGCGCCCGCTCGATCCTGCTCTCGATCACCGGCGGCCCCGACATGAGCCTGATGGAGGTCTCCGAGGCGGCGAAGGTGGTTCAGGAAGCCGCGCACCCCGATGCCAACATCATCTTCGGGGCGAACGTCGACGAGACGCTTGCCGACCAGCTCTGGGTGACGGTCATCGCGACTCGCTTCGACGGCCGTGGCCGCCGCGCCGACGGCAGCGCCCGCGCCGAGCTGCGGGCTGCCGGCACCACGGCGACCGCTGTCCGCCGGCCGGCCGACCGCAGGGCGGGAAGCGCCCCGAGCTTCGAGTCGCGCCCGCGCGACATGTCGATCGATGTTCCGGAGTACGTTCCCGGCCGCTGACGAGTCAGCCCGCCGGCTCGAGCCCGACGACCTAGGCTCCGCGCCATGAACGAACGCGGTGCGGTCGCGGCCGGACATCCGCTCACCGCCGAGGCGGGGGCCGCCATCCTGCGCCAGGGCGGCAACGCGGTCGACGCCGCGGTCGCCGCGGTGCTGACCTCATTCGTGGCCGAGAGCCCGCTCACCGGGCTGGGTGCCGGCGGCTTCATGCTCGTCCACGCCCCGGACGAGAACGTGCTGCTCGACTTCTTCGTCGCCGTTCCCGGCAAGGACGGGATCGAGCGACGCTCCGAGCTCGATCCCGTCCCGGTCTACTTCAGCGAGGACGTTCCGCAGATCTTCAACGTCGGCGCGGCCTCGTGCGGGGTGCCGGGGACCGCCGCGGGGCTCTGGGAGGCGCTGCAGCCGGTTCGGCTCGATGCCGATGGCGGAGCTGGTTCGATCCGCGGTCGATCACGCGCGAGAGGGCGTGACGGTGAACGCCGAGCAGGCGTTCATCTTCAAGATCCTCGAGCCGATCCTCACCCACCATCCCGAGGGACGAGCGATCTACGCGCCGCAGGGCCAGCGGCTCCGCGAGGGCGACGTGTTCCGCTTCGAGGAGCTCTCGGAGGCGCTGGAGCGATACGGGGTCGAGGGCCCCGAGCCGTTCTACCGGGGCGAGCTGGCGCGAGCGGTCTCGGAGTGGGTGGTGGAGCGCGGCGGGACCCTGGGAGTCGAGGACCTGGCCACCTACGAGCCGATCGCCCGAGATCCGGCGCGGGGACGGTTCCGTGGCCGCGACGTGCTCACCAACCCCCCGCCCTCATCGGGGGGCATCCTGGTCGCCTTCGGCCTCGACCTGCTCGACCGGCTCGGCGCCGCCGGGGTAGAGGAGGTGGTGGCGGTGATGGAGCAGGCGCAGGCCGCCAGGACCGAGGAGTTCCACGCCGGGCTCTATCAGGATGGCTGGCTGGAGCTGTTCCTCGACCCGGCGCCGCCTCGACGCGGCCGCCGAGCGCGCCCGGTCTCGGCTGCGCCCGGGCGGCGACGGGGTGGCGGGGCCGGGCGATCGCCTCGGCTCGACCACCCACATCACGGCCGTGGACGGCGACGGGCGTTGCGCCAGCGTCACCTGCTCGAACGGCACCGGCTCGGGCCTGATCGTGCCCGGCACCGGCGTCCACGTCAACAACATGCTCGGCGAGGAGGACCTGAACCCCTTCGGCTTCCACACCCTGCCGGCGGGGCGCCGCATGCCCTCGATGATGTCGCCGACCGTGCTGCTGCGCGACGGGGAGCTCGAGGCTGGGCTCGGCAGCGGCGGCTCGAACCGGATCCGCTCCGCGGTCCTCCAGACGATCGTCCACCTGGTCGCCGACGGGATGGAGGTCGACGCCGCGGTCGAGGCCCCCCGCGTCCACTTCGAGGCGGGCGCCGTGCAGGCCGAGCCGGGCATCGACCCCGGCGCCCTGGCGAACCTCGAGGCGCGCGGGTTCGCGATCGCCCCCTGGGCGCAGCGGAACCTGTTCTTCGGCGGCGTCCACACCGTGTCGAGAAATCCCGAGACCGGCGAGCTTCGCGGGGCCGGCGATCCGCGGCGCGGCGGCGCGATCGCCGTCGCATGAACCACTTCTCGTCTTGGACGAGATGGGACTTCTCGATCGATATGAACGAGAACCCCAATTCGCGGGACGGGACCTTGCGGGAGTACGATCGAGACTATGGCCAAGGCCCTGCTGATCATCGATTTCCAGAACGACTTCACCTCCGGCGGAGCGCTCGCGGTGCCCGGCGGCGACGAGATCGCCGAGCCGGTCAAGAGGCTGGCCAAGCGCCTCAACCTCGTCTTCGCCACCCGTGACTGGCATCCGCCCGACCACGCCTCGTTCGAGACCCAGGGCGGCCCGTGGCCGGTCCATTGCGTGCGGGAGACCCACGGCGCCGCGTTTCACCCCGCGATGGCCGAGGTCGACGTCGACGCGGTCGTCGATGTCGGCCGCGAGCGCGAGGACGAGGGCTACTCGGGCTTCGAGAAGTCCGACCTGGCGCAGATCCTCCGCGACCACGGCGTGGACGAGGTCTACGTCTGCGGGCTGGCCACCGACTACTGCGTCAGGGCGTCGGCGATCGACGCCCGCCGGGAGGGCTTCGAGGTGACCGTGGTCCTGGACGCGATCCGCGGCGTAGAGGTCACAGCGGGCGACTCGGAGCGGGCGCTCGCCGAGATGCGCGAAGCCGGCGCGCGAACCGCGACCTCGGACGAGCTCTGGCGAGTACCGAGGCGCGCTAGCGCAGGACGTTCACGGCGCCGTCGCGAGAGCGTTGGCGAACCTGTCGTCACCTCTCCAGAGCCCCTCTGAGACAATCGCTCGGTGAAGGGGGACGCGGCCAGGGGGATTACGGGCTGGAATATCTGCGGCGCGTTGGCCATCGCGCTGGTCAGCGCGCTGGCGATCGCGTCCCCGGCTGACGCCGCGCCCACCGCGACACTCGTGAAGGACATCTTCCCGGGCGTCGCGAGCTCGGGTCCGGGGGCCTCCAGCAACGTCGGCGGCACTCTCTTCTTCGGCGCCAGGCACGTGACCCGAGGCAGGGAGCTCTGGAAGTCCGACGGCACGGCGGCGGGCACCAGACTGGTCAAGGATATCCGCCCGGGCGAGAACGGCTCCAACCCCGACTTTCTCACCAATGCTGGCGGCACGCTCTTCTTCAGCGCCAGGGACGCTACCCACGGGATCGAGCTCTGGAAGTCCGACGGCACGGCGGCGGGGACGAGGCTTGTCAAGAACATCACACCCGGGATCGCCGACTCCGACCTCGACCGGCTGACGAACGTCGCCGGGACGCTCTTCTTCGTGGTCGACGATGGGATCCATGGCTCGGAGCTCTGGAAGTCCGACGGGACCGCGGCGGGGACGAAGCTGATCAAGGACATCCACCCGGGTGAGGAGGGCTCCTCTCCCTACTCCCTGGTGAACATCGGCGGCGCGCTTTTTTTCAGCGCCTATGACGCGACCCATGGCTCGGAGCTCTGGAAGTCCGGCGGCACCGCGGCGGGGACGAAGCTGGTCAAGGACATCAACCCCGGGAGCGCCGGTTCCTACGGGTACAACTTCACCGACCTCGCCGGCACCGTCTTCTTCGGGGCCGATGACGGGGTGCACGGCATCGAGCTCTGGAAGACCGACGGCACCGCGGCGGGCACGAAGCTCGTCAAGGACATCCGTCCCGGGGGCGAAATCTCGCATTCCCAACCGAATATCACGAGGGTGGCTGGCGGACTATTCATCGCTGCCCTCGACGGAACTCACGGCATGGAGCTCTGGAAGTCCGACGGCACCGCGGCGGGCACGAAGCTCGTCAAGGACATCAATCCCGGTACCGGTTGGGGGATCGGCCTTCGGCTGCGGCTGTGCGAATCTCGCCGGCACGCCCTTCTTCAGTGCCAGCGGCGGGACCCGCGGCTTCGAGCTCTGGAAGTCCGACGGCACCGCGGCGGGGACGAGACTGGTCAAGGACATCAACCCCGGCAGTTCCCCCTCGTCGCCCGGATTCTTCAGGAATGTCGCCGGCACGCTCTTTTTCGTGGCCTTCGACCCTACGCACGGGGACGAGCTCTGGACGTCCGACGGCACCGCGGCGGGCACGAGGCTCGTCAGGGACATCTATCCGGGTGCGCGGGGCGGGTACCCCGGACACGGGTGGCCCAAGAAGGTCACGAGCGCCGGCGGGAAGCTCTTCTTCCCAGCCGAAGACCCGGCGCACGGCGACGAGCTCTGGAAGGCCGTCCCATGAACGATCGCTCCGCGCCCGGGAACCGGTAGCGCCGCGATCGCGCCCAGCGGCCTTGAGGGCGCCAAGCCTCGCTAACAGGGGCTGCCGCCCTGCTGCGGACGCCTGTCGTCTCAGCGCACCTCGTATAGGAGGCCGTCGTTCTCGTTCGGGTCTGCGTTGTTGTCGACGTGCCGGTCGACGATCCAGTAGTCCTTGGCGGACGGGCTGTCGTTGGGGTTGGAGGTGGGCGCCATCGTGACGTCCGCCACGAGCGAGCGAGAAGTCGGGATCGCCGAGAGGTTCAAGGTCCGAAAGTGAGCGCCACCCTTGCCGAGCTCATAGATCGCATCGGTCGTCTGATCGACCGCGAGCAGTCTGTTTCGGCTCGGGTCAAGTCCCAAGCCCTCGCAGTCCCCAAGGCCATACCGGGCGAGGTCGAAGTGAGTGACGACGTCGTCTCCGTCGCCGAACACGCCGTTGACCGGATTGACCCTGTAGGTCTCGAGCCCGGTGCCGTCACAGATGAACACATGACCGGTTCCCGGGTCGTAGACGACTCCCTCGGGATCGGTGCTGCCGAACAATGCGGTCCTTATCCTCGACACGATGTCGTCGGCGGTACCGTGGACGCCGTCGGACCCCGGCCGCACCACCCAGACCCTGTCCCTGTCGTCGTCCGAGACGTAGAGCGTGCTGCCTTGCGGATTGAATCCGAGGTCGGTGGGCTCCCTGCTGGTGGGCAGCAGCGTGCCGCTGCCGAATCCCGAGCCTGCGCGGGTGGCCGTGAACAGGTTGAAGCCTTGGTAGAGCGGCATCTCGTCGACCTCGGAATCGCTGATCAGGAACTGGTCTCGACCCGGCCTGTAGGCGATGCCCGAGGGATCCGGGCTCGGCTGGGTGTACTGAGACGTGGCGATCGTCTGGACGAGGGTGGGCTGGACGACCACGGCGGCCGAAGCCGGGGGCGCGGCCAAGAGCAGCGCGCCGAAGGCTGCCAGCACGGCGGCGCACACGAAGCGCTGGATGCCGCCTACGGCTGCATCTCCGACCACGTTCCCCTGAAAGTGAGAGCCGAATGTCTTGAGCATGAGGACCATCCCTGGTTGCAGGTGGAGCCAGGCGCGTCGGCGAGTCCCTGCGGCGCGTCTGCGAATCCGGCGGGCCGTCGGAAACTCAGCGGGACACTACTTGACCACTACCTTGCCGTTCATCCTCGCCCGCTCGGCGATCTCGCCGGAGCGGGCGAGCGCGGCGACCAGGCCGCGCAGCGCGTTGCCCAGCATCCGCATCCGGTCGGGCTCCGAGCGCAGCTCCAAGAGGGCCTGCTTGGTCTCCGGCGGCAGCTCCACCCGCGCCGCGATCCCGTAGGAGCTCTCGGCCTCGAGCTCGCCGGCGTCCGGCGGCTCGCCCGAGACCCGCTCGACCAGCTCGGCGAACGCCTCCCGCGCCGCGCTGGCCGCCTCCGGGTCCTCCTGCTCGGGCTCGTCGCCGGCCTCGATCGGCTCCACCTCGCCGGCCGGGAAATCGCCCGCCTCGAAGCGATCCAAGACCCTGAAGGGCTGCTCGCCGGCCACCACCACGTTCATCCGCCCATCCTCGAAGCGCTCCAGCACCTCGGTCACCCGCGCCATGCAGCCTGTTCGGTGGGCGTTTCCCTCCTCGTCCCGGAAGACGATCCCGAACGGCTCGGCGTTATCGAGGCAGTGGCCGATCATCCGCTTGTAGCGCTCCTCGAATATGTGAAGCGGCAACAGCTCCCCCGGCAGGATCACCACCGGAAGCTCGAAGATCGGCACCTCGACGCCGTCGCCTTGCATCGCCACCATTCTAGGAGTGGAGTCCTACACGAGCTTCGTGATCGTGGCGGCGATCGCCTTTCTGGCGCCCCTGGCCCGGGGAATGGTGCCGCAGATCCTCGTCCCCGCGATCGTGCTCGAGCTGGTGGCCGGGATCATCGTCGGCCCGCACGGCCTCGGCCTCGCCTCAGCAACCACACCGGTCGAGGTGTTCTCGACCGTCGGCCTGGCCTGCCTGCTGTTCCTGGCCGGGCGTGAGATCCAGGTTGAGCGGCTGCGCGGGGCCCTGCTGGCGACCTCGCTGGCCGGCTTCGTCGTCTCCTTCGCGCTGGGGTTCGGTGCCGCCCTCGTCCTGCACGCGGTGGGGCTGATCGAGACCCCGCTGCTCTTGGCGATCGTCTTCGTCGCCACCTCGCTGAGCGTCATCATCGTGCCGCTCAAGGACGCGAACCAGATCGACAGCGACTGGGGGCAGCAGGTGATCGCGGCGGCGGCGATCGCGGAGTTCGGTGCAGTCATCCTGCTCTCGTTCTTCTACTCCGGCGAGAACACGGGGGCGTCGACGGAGATCCTCCACCTGGGCATGTTCGTGTTGGTCGCGGCCCTGGTCCTGTTCTCGATCTCGCGCGGCGCCCAGCTTCGGCGGGTCTCGCAAGCGATCGAGCGGCTGGAGGGCACCAGCGCCCAGATCCGGGTCCGCGGCGACTTCGCCCTGGTCGCCGTGGTCGCCGGCGTAGCCAGCCAGCTCGGCCTGGAGGCGATCCTGGCCGCGTTCACGGTCGGCGTGATCCGCGGCATGACCTCGGGCAAGGACGAGCGCCACGAGGAGAGGCTGGACGCGGTGGCGCTGGGCATCTTCGTGCCGTTCTTCTTCATCGGCAGCGGGCTCGACTTCGACGTCGGGGCGCTGTTCGCGAGCGTCTCGGACTTCATCCGTCTGCCGCTCTTCGTACTTGCGCTGCTCCTCGTCAGGGGGCTGCCGGCGCTGCTCTACCGCCGCCGGTTCGGGAACGTGCGCGCGGTGGCCGCCGGGCTGCTCCAGGCCACCTCGCTGTCGTTCATCGTGGTCGCCACTCAGATCGGGCTGGCGCTGGAGATCATGCTTCCGGCCACCGCCACCGCGCTGGTTGCCGCCGGCCTGGTCTCGGTGGTGGTCTTCCCGGCGCTCGCCTTCGGATTGATGGGCGACACCGAGGCCCGTACGGCCGCCGAGCCGGCGACGCCGTGAAACGCCGCCGCGCTTGGGAGCACCTATTGAAATGAACCCCTACGCGCCCTGAGGCCCACTTGAGGTCGTCTAGCCAGGCTCCTGCTTCGTGACGCTGCTGGTTCTGTTCGCGCTCTTGGCGGGGGCCGGCACGGCGCTTTCCCCGTGTGTGCTGCCGGTGCTGCCGGCGGTGCTCTCGGCCGGGGTGACGGGGGGCCGGCGCCGCCCACTCGGCGTCGTCAGCGGGCTGGCGATCTCGTTCACCTTCGCGACCGTCGCGCTGGTCTATGTGATCGATGCTCTCGGCCTGCCCAACGATCTCACGCGCACGATCGCGATCGTCGTCCTGGGCGGCTTCGGCATCACCCTCCTGATCCCGCCGCTCTCAGACCGACTTGAAGCTTGGATCTCCCGAGTGGTGCCGGGCCCTTCGAGGGCGGGCCGGGACGGGTTCGGCTCCGGGCTCCTGATCGGAGCCAGCCTTGGCTTCGTGTACGCGCCGTGCGCGGGGCCGATCCTCGCCGGCGTAATCACGGTCTCGGCGGCTCAGGACTTCACGGTTGGCAAGCTGGCCGTGGCCTTCGCCTACTCGGTCGGCTCGGCCGCCGTCCTCTACGTCCTGATCCGCGGCGGCCGGCGCGTGACCGACCGCCTCGGCGCCTATCGGGGCCGCGTACAGGCGGCGATGGGCGTCGTGATGGTGACGGTCGCCGCGCTGATGGTTGCCGAGCTCGATCTCAAGTTCGAGCGCGCGATTGCCGACGACCTCCCGTCGGCGCTGGTCAGCCCGACGAACAAGTTGGAGCTGAGCTCCGCCGTGGACGAGGACATCGCCGAGCTGCGCGGCGGCCACGCGAGGAGCGAGGGCGGGCTCCAGGAGGCCGCGGCGGGTGAGAGGCTCCCGGTCCTCGGCCGAGCGCCCGAGTTCGCCGGCAACCAGCGATGGTTCAACACCCCCGGCGGCAGACCGCTGACCCTGGCAGGCCTTCGCGGGCAGGTGGTGCTGGTCGACTTCTGGACCTACACCTGCATCAACTGCATCCGCACGCTTCCCTACCTCCGGGCCTGGCACGACGAGTACCACAGGGATGGGCTCACCATCGTGGGCGTCCACACGCCCGAGTTCCCGTTCGAGAAGGAGGCCTCGAACGTGGAGCAGGCGATCGAAGACGAAGGGCTCGCCTATCCGGTCGCCCAGGACAACGACTACGCCACCTGGACCGCCTATGGCAACCAGTACTGGCCGGCCAAGTACCTGATCGACGCTCGGGGGAGGGTGCGCTTCGTGCACTTCGGGGAGGGCTCCTACGCCGAAACCGAGCGGGCGATCCGCAGCCTGCTCGCCGAAGCCGGGCAGGCGCGCCTCGGCGGCAGGGCGAAGGCCCGCGCCGAGACCGCGGATCCGGAAGTCACGACGCCTGAGTCCTATCTGGGCGCCAGCCGCGCCGATCGGTTCGCGAACGGCCCGCTCCGGCCCGGCGGCCAGGTATTCGAGGCGATCGCCCCGTCCGAGCTGCCGCCCGATTTTCTGGCCTACGCCGGCGGCTGGAGGATCGGCGGCGACTCCGCGACCGCGTCCCGGGATGCGAGCCTGTCGCTGAGCTTCCAGGCGCGACGCGTATTCCTGGTGATGGGCTCCCGCGAGGGCCCGCGCCCGGTGCGGGTGCTGCTCGACGGCCGCCCGATCCCAAACTCGCTGGCCGGCGAGGACGTGCGGGGCGGTAGAGCCATGGTCTCCGCGCAACGCCTCTACCGGCTCGTCGACCTGCCGCGGGCCGGGCGCCATGTGCTGTCGCTTCGGTTTGCGCCCGGCGTCGCCGGCTACGCGTTCACGTTCGGCTAGTGGGACGGCCCACTAGGTGCAGGCGCTCTTCCGCGCCGAGAGCACCAGGTTGTAGAACAGCGAAGCGGGGAGTCGCGGCTCGAGCAGCGCCGCGTCGAGGCGCTGGAGGGCGAGGTAGCTGCGGAAGGCGAACTGGCGCCAGCGGTCGGGGACCTGCTCGGGGTCGGCACTCCCCTCGAGCGTGCGAACCGTCCACCCGTAGAGGTTGGCCAGCAGCTCCTCGCCACGGATCCTGACGCCCTCGAACCCGGCCTCGCGCAGCATCCCGCCGAGCGTCCCGGGGGCGAAGGCATGAACGTCCACCTCGGGCTCGAGCCGGTGCCCGTCATGGTCCCGGGCCGGGTCCGAGCGTCGCGCGGAGGTTCTCAGCAGCAGCCGCCAAAGCGGCGCCACCAGCTCGGCGCCGCGCTTCGGCACCGCGGCGAGCAGGTCCCCGTAACGGGAGGGCTCGCCGCAGAAGGCCAGCGTGCCGCCGGGCCGCAGCACCCGGTGGAACTCACCGAGCGCGGCGGGGAGATTGGGCAGGTGATGTAGCACCGCATGTCCGAACACCAGGTCGAAGCTTTCGTCCTCGAACGGCAGGCGCTCGGCGTCGGCCGCCTCGGTCTCCGGGTCGAGCCCCAGGCGCTCGGCGGTGGCGCTCAGCTCGCCTAGCATTCCGGGTGAGATGTCGGTTGCGACCAGCCGCCCGATCAGCTCGAGTTGCAGCAGGTTGAGCGAGAAGTAGCCCGTCCCGGAGCCGATCTCGAGCGCCTCGCCGAAGGGGCTCTGGGGCCAGCCGCCCAGGGCCTTGGCGAGCTTGGCGCTCACCTGCTCCTGGCCGATCGGCCCGAAGTCGATGGCCCACTTTCGGTCGTAGCCGGCAGCCGCCGCGTCGTGATAGCGGAGGTTGGCGTCCTTGATCCGCTCAGGCGTCGTGGAAGGGCTCGCCGGGATGCGCGGACTCTAGTGGGGGCGCTCACGACCTTGCATAGTCTTCCCGGCCCTGCACCACGTCCAGAGGAATCAGCCCCCAGGAGTCCCGCCGCTGGCGCTCACCGGCGAGCGGACGCTCCCGGACGTACCCGACGAGAACTACTGGTTCCGGCGCCACCTGGCGGTGTACGAGTGGATCGCCGAGCGCGTGGGTGGGCTTCGAGTTGCCGACCTCGCCTGCGGAGAGGGCTACGGCGCCGCGGTTCTGGCGGGGGCGGCCGCCGAGGTGGTGGGGGTGGACGCGAACCCGGAGGCTCACGAGCACGCCCGGCTGCGGTACCGGCGCCGAAACCTGCGCTTCCAGCGGGGCCTGGTGGAGGAGTTCAGCGGGCCGTGTGACGCGATCTCGTTCCTGCAGACGATCGAGCACATCTCCGACCCCGACCTTCTGTTGGACCGATTTGCCGCCGCCGCGCCGCTCGCCTTCATCACGACGCCGAACCGGCTCACGCTGGCACCGCCCGGCGCCCAAAAGTCCGACAACCCCTGGCATCTGCGCGAGTACACGCTGACCGAGTACCGCGCGCTTCTGGAGCCCCACTTCACGCGGGTCGAGGTGCTGGGCGTCTTTCACGCCGGCAAGCTGCGCGTCCACGAGCAGGCCGTGCGTTTCGGCTGGGACACGGTCCACCGGGCGCTTCGCCTCACGAAGCCCTTCTACGAGCGCTTCGTCCCGGCGATTTCGTCGGCCGACTTCAAGGTCACCGCGGACGGCGACCTCGAGGGCGCCCTCGACTTCCTGGCCGTCTGCCGTGCCTGAGCGGTTGGGCGACCTCGCCCTGGTTCTGCATTCCCACATGCCCTATGTCGAGGGCTTCGGGACTTACCCGTTCGGCGAGGAGTGGCTGTTCGACGCGGTGGGCCGCTCGTATCTCCCCGTCCTCGAGCGGGCACGCGACCTGACGGTCACCGTGACCCCGGTGCTCGCCGACCAGCTCGAGGCCCCAGGGGTGGCGGAGCGCCTGGAGGCGTTCCTGCGCCGCTACCGGCTGGAGGCCGCCGAACGCGAAGCGACGCAGGCCTCTGGAGAGCTGCGTCCCGCGGCCGAGGCGGAGGCCGAGCGTTATCGTCGCGCACTGGACCGCTTGGAGGCCATCGGCGGCGAAACGCTCGAGGCCTTCCGCTCCGCCGCGGCGGAGCGCAACGTGGCGTTGATCCCGTCCGCGGCCAGCCACGCGGTGCTGCCGCTGATCGCGACCACCCCTGGCTTGCGCCTCCAGATCGACGCCGGGCTTCGCTCGCACAGGCGGCGATTCGGCGCCGCCGAGGGATTCTGGCTTCCGGAGTGCGCCTATCGCCCTGGAATCGAGCCGCTGCTCGCGGAGCGCGGCCTGCGGTTCTTCTGCGCCGACCAGAGTGCCGGCGAGCCCCCGCTCGCGGCGCTGGCGCCGGCGCGGGCGCGGGCTGGGCTGGTTGCCTTCACGCTCGACTGGGAGGCCGTGGAGCTCGTTTGGTCGCAGAGCGGCTACCCGTCCGATCCGGCCTACGCCGAGTTCCACCGCCTGTCGACGGAGGGAATGCGCCTGTGGTCGATCGGCGGGGATCCGTACGACCCAGCAGCGGCGCGCGCTCGCGCCGAGAGCCAAGCGGGGGAGTTCGCCGCCGCGGTGGCCGAGCGGCTTCGGGCGTTCCGCGAGCGACGCAACAAGCCCGGCCTGGTCACATTCGCGATCGATACGGAGCTGCTCGGCCACTGGTGGTCGGAGGGCCCGACCTGGCTGGAGGCGGTTCTGCGCCTCGTGGGTGAGCGCGGCGTCCGGCTTCTCACGCTCCCCCAGGCCCTGGAGCTCCACGAGCCGGAGGAGAGACCCCTGCGGGAGTCGACCTGGGGCGAGGGCAAGGACCTTCGTACCTGGGACTCGCCGGAGGTTGCCGATCTCGCTTGGGCGGCGCGGCGCCTGGAGCTGCGCCTGCTGGCCGCGATCGACGCCGGGACGCTGGCCCCGCAGGCAGCCGAGCGCGGAGCGCGCGAGCTGCTCGCGCTCCAGGCCAGCGATTGGGCGTTCCTGGACCGCCGCAGGCAGGCCGGTGACTACCCGTATCAGCGGTCCACGGGCCACGCCCGGGCGCTGCTCGAAGCCATACACTCAGGCGAGCCTCCGGACCCCCGCATGCGAAACCTGGCCCCCCACCTCAGTCTCGCCCCCCTGCTGGAGCCCTGAGCACCCTGCGGCCGTGACCCGCGTCCTGATCCTGTCCTGGGAGTACCCGCCTCTGATCGAGGGCGGCCTGGCCCGCCACGTCCGCAAGCTTTCGGAGGCCCTGGTCGAGCTGGGCGTCGAGGTCCACGTGCTGACGCGCGGCGGGGAGGAGTCGCCCCCGGACGAGGACGTCGCCGGTGTGTCCATCCACCGCGTCCGCGAGCCGACCCGTCCCACCGACCTCGGCGAGTTCGTCGCCTGGGTGGAGCGGATGAACGCGGACATGCTGGCCGCCGGCGTGGAGCTCGGAGATCGCTACCAGTTCGACCTGGTGCACGGCCACGACTGGCTTGTCGCGATGGCCTGCGACCACCTGGCGCGGCGGTTCAGGGCGCCCCTGGTGGCCACCATCCACGCCACCGAATACGGCCGTCACCAGGGTTGGGTGGACAAGCACCCGCAATCGCATATCCACGGCGTCGAGCGCTGGATCACCAATCGCGCCGATCGGGTGATCGCCTGCTCCTACTACATGCGGGAGCAGATCGCCGACATCTTCGCGGTCCCCGACGAGAGGGTCACGGTGATCCCGAATGGGATCGACCCCGACGACCTCCAGCCCTCCGACGCCGCCGAGCTCGCGCGCCTGCGGCTGGAGTTCGCGGCGCCGGACCAGCGGCTCGTGCTGCTGATCGGCCGGCTGGTCTACGAGAAGGGGTTCCAGCTCGCGCTGGAGGCGATGCCGGCCTTGATCGAGCGGCTGCCGCGGACCAGGTTCCTGGTCGCCGGCTCAGGCACCCACGAGCAGGAGCTGAAGCGCCAGGCCGAGCAGCTCGGGCTGATGGGGCATGGGACCTTCCTCGGCTGGATCGGCGACGACGTGCTGCACTCGCTCTACCGGATCGCCGACGTTTGCGTGGTGCCCTCGATCTACGAGCCCTTCGGGCTCGTGGCGCTGGAGGCGATGGCCTCCGGCTGTCCCTGCATCGTCGCCGACACGGGCGGCCTGCGCGAGGTCGTCCCCCACGAGGAGGCCGGGCTGCGCTTTCGCGCCCGTGATCCCGAGGCGCTGGTCGAGGTCGCCGTCCGGGTGCTATCCGACGACGACCTGGGCCGCCGCCTGGTCGCCGAGGCCTACGAGCACCTGCGCCGCTTCGACTGGCTGGACGTCGCCGGGCGCACCTCGGCGTTGTACGCCGGGCTCCAGCGCGAGCGCGTCTGACGCTGCCTGGCCGTCAGTGGTCGCCGGCCTCCGGCTCCACGGGGTCGGCCCAGCGCAGCGTGCTCGGGGCCTCGCGCATGCGGATCACCTTCGCGGGGATCCCGCCGACCACCGCATTCGCGGGGACGTCCGAGGTGACCACGGCGTTGGTGCCGATCACCGCGTTGTCGCCGACCTGGACGCCGCGCAGGACGCAGGCGCCATAGCCGATCCAGACGTTGGAGCCGACGTTGACGTCGCGCTTGTAGATCCCCTGCTCACGGATCGTCCGCTCGACCTCCACGATGCCGTGGTCGAAGTCGATGAACATCGCCCGGTCGGCGATCACGCACTGCTCGCCGATTCGCACGTGCTTGTAGGCGGAGATGGTGCATTCCTGGCCCAGCACCGTCTTGTCGCCGATCAACACCTCGCCCTCGTGGCAGCGGATCTTGGTCCCGTCGCCGACCCACACGAAACGACCGAATCGCAACCGGCCGCGCTTGCCGATCTGGATCTGGAGCTTCCTGCCGAGGAACAGCAGCCCGTCCGTCTCCCAGCGCCGCCCGGCGCTGGTGAGGAGCCGCCGGCGGGCGTAGCGGACGGCGAGCCGCGCGTAGCTGGGGGTCAGCATGCGGTTGCTGGCCAGGAAGCGGATCAGCCGGACCACGGGGCCGGACTGTAGGGGGCCTCCGAGGCTGGATGGCGGCTCGCCGGGGCCGTTGGAAGCTGCATCTACACTGGCGCCCCATGGCCGAGGCGGCGGAGTCGACCCAGGATTCGCTCGCCGAGCGCGTGGTCGCCGGGGACAAGCGAGCGCTTGCCCGAGCGATCAGCCTGGTCGAGAATCGCGACGCCGAGGGCGACCGCCTGGTCGCCGAGCTCTTCCCGCGCACCGGCAGCGCGCGGATCGTTGGAATCACGGGGCCGCCGGGCGTCGGCAAGAGCACCCTGATTGGCGCCCTGACCGCCGAGCTGCGGAAGGCCCAGCGCAACGTGGGCGTGCTCTCGATCGATCCCTCGAGCCCGTTCACGCAGGGGGCGATGCTGGGGGATCGGATCCGGCTCGCCGACCACTTCCTCGACCCCGGGGTGTTCATCCGCTCGATGGCGACGCGCGGCTCGCTCGGCGGCCTGGCGGAGGCGGCGCTCCAGGCCGCCCTGCTGATGGACGCCTCCGGCAAGGACGACGTGCTGCTGGAGACCGTGGGGGTCGGCCAGGGAGAGGTCGACGTCGTGGACCACGCCGACACGATCGTGCTCGCCTTGATGCCCGGCTCAGGCGACTCGATTCAGGCGCTGAAGGCTGGCGTGATGGAGATTCCCGACGTGATCGTGGTCAACAAGTCAGAGCACCCGCTTGCCGACACCATGATCCGCGAGGTGCGAGCGGTGCTGTCGCTGGGCCCCCAGGGGACCTGGAAGGTGCCGGTGGTGCGTACCGAGGCGGTGAAGGGTCAGGGGATCGCCGAGCTGCTGGAGCGAATCGACGCCCACCGCCGGCACATCGAGGCCACGGGCTCGCTGGAGGAGCGCCGGGCGCGCAACCTTCGCGCCGAGGTGCTCGGGCTCGCCGCCGTGCGGCTTCGTCGCCGGCTGGAGGAACGGGCCGGAAGCGATCCGGAATGGGAGGGGCTGCTCGACAGCGTCGTGCGCCGCCAGACGGACCCCGCCACGGCGGCGCGAAGGCTGCTGGACAAGGCCGGCGAGGGCTAGGACAGACCCGGCTTCGTCACAGGGTCCCGGCGGCCCAGTCGAACGGCGGGGTGACGCCGTTCGAGGCGGCGCCGCCGGCGGCGCCGACGATCACGCGGGTGCGGCGCCCTTCCGCTCCGCGCTGAACCCGTACCTCCGACCACTGCGCGCAGGGCGCGAAGGCGTCGGCCAGCTCCTTCGCGAGGCGCGAGGGCTCACGCTTGGGCTGATTCGTCTTCTGCTCCATGGCACCCCCTACGGAAGGTTCCAGCGACGGGCCCGACTCTACGTCGGCCATCGGCCGGAATGGCGGGATCCGTGACGATCAAGCCCCAGTTTGGGCGATCAGACGGCGAGGTCGCTGGCCAGCGCCACCAGCAGCCGCACCCCGAACCCGGTCGGGCCGGAGCCCACGTACGGGCGCCCCACGTCCCAGGCGGTTCCGGCGATGTCGAGGTGCGCCCAGGGCTTGCCGTCGACGAACTCCTCCAGGAACGAGGCCGCGTAGATCGTTCCCGCCTTGCGCTTCGCCGATGCGTTGGTGAGGTCGGCGTCCTTCCCTCTGGTCAGCTCCTTGAACTCGGGATGGAGTGGCAGGCGCCAGGCCAGCTCGCCGGTGTGCTCGGCGGCCGACAGCAGCCGCTGGGCCCATTCGTCGTCGTTCGAGATCAGCGCGGCATAGGTCGAGCCGAGCGCGATCAGCACGGCGCCGGTCAGGGTCGCGATGTCGACCAGTCGGTCGGCGCCAAGCTCTCGCACGCTGTAGGTGAGGGCATCGGCGAGGATCAGGCGGCCCTCCGCGTCGGTGTTGTTCACCTCCACCGTCTTGCCGTTGAGCTGGGTGATGATGTCCCCGGGCTTGGTCGCCGTCCCACTGGGCATGTTCTCGGTCGCGGGGACGCAGGCGACCACGTTCAACGGCAGGCCCAACTCGGCGATCGCCCCCACGGCCTCCAGCACCGCGGCGCCCCCCGACATGTCCATCTTCATCTCCTCCATCTTCGGCGACGGCTTGATCGAGATCCCGCCGGTGTCGAAGGTCACGGCCTTCCCCACCAGGCCCAGGGTCTCGCCCTCCGCGCCACCCCGGTAGCGCAGCGCGATCAGCCGCGGCTCCTCGGCGCTGCCCCTGGCCACCGCCGTCAGCCCACCCATGCCGAGTTGCTCGATCTCCGCCCGGCCCAGCACCTCCGCCGTTACCGACTCGTGGGCGCCGGCGATCTCGAGGGCCCGGTCGGCGAGGTAGCTCGGCGTGGCCACGTTCGAGGGCAGGTTCTGAAGCTCGCGCGCCCGGTTGGCGGCCTCGGAGGCCACCCGCGCCCTCTCGGCGCCGTCCGCGACCGCCGAGGCATCGTCACCGGCGGCCAGCAGCAGGCGCTCGAGCCTGGGCGGCGCCGGGTCATCGGGATCGCCCGACTTGAAGCGGTCGAAGCGGTACGAGGCGAGCACCGCGCCCTCCACCACGGCCGCGGCGCGTGCTTGGGGCGCGAGACCATCTTTGGCCGCTTCGGGGAGCGCCCACGCAATCGTTCGGGCCTCGTAGCGCCCGGCCCGCGTTACCGCCAGCGCCGCCGCCACCCGCAGCCGCTCCGCATCGATGTCCTCTCGTTTCCCGAGCCCGACGATCAAAAGCCGCTCGGGGCGCTCGGGACGCAGCAGCGTCAGCTTCTTGAAGGCCGCCTTGACGTCGCCCGCGCCGGGCAGGTCGCGGTGTGCCTGCCGCAGCTCCTCGCCATCGAACAGCCCCATCGCGTGCAGATCCGCCTCGACGCCCGCGAACGGCTTGTCCGTAACCTCGACCTGCACGGAGCGCGAGTCTAGTGGGCGCCCCACTAGGATTTCCACAGACCCCCGGCGACTAGTCGAGCCGCCGACCGACCCGAAGAAAGGCGTCAGATGTCGCAGACAGTCATCCTCGGCACCGCTCGCACTCCGTTCGCGAAGATGGCGGGTGCGCTCTCCTCGAAGAGCGCGGTGGAGCTCGGCGGGGCGGCGATCACCGCCGCGCTGGAGCGCTCCGAGGTTGCGCCCGACCAGGTCCAGCAGGTGATCTACGGCCAGGTGCTCCAGGCCGGACAGGGGCAGATCCCCTCGCGCCAGGCACAGATCGAGGCTGGGATCCCGCGCGAGGTCCCCTCGGAGACGATCAACAAGGTCTGCGCCTCGGGCATGCGCGCGATCGGCCTCGCCGATCAGGCAATCCGCGCGGACGACCTGGAGCTGGCGGTCACTGGCGGCATGGAGTCGATGAGCGGCGCCCCCTACCTGCTCCCGGGGGCTCGCTTCGGGTTCCGGATGGGCGACGTGCAGGCGATCGACTCGATGACCCACGACGGGCTCACCAACCCATTCACCGACAAGCAGATGATCAACGAGGCGAGCGAGGTCGCCGCCGAGCTGGAGCTGACCAGAGCCGATATGGACCGCTGGGCCGCACGCTCGCATCAGCTCGCCGCCAAGGCGACCGACGAAGGGCGGCTGGCGGAGGAGATCGTCGGCGTCACGGTCAAGGCGCGAAAGGAGGAGACCGAGGTCGTCCTGGACGAGGCGATTCGGCCCGAGACCACCGTGGAGGTGCTGGCCAAGCTGAAGCCGATCGGTGGCCCCGACGCCACGCACACGGCCGGCAATGCCCCCGGCGTCAACGACGGCGCCGGCGCGGTCGTCGTGGCCTCCCAGGAGTGGGCGAAGCGCGAGGGTCGCCAGCCGCTGGCTCGGATCCTCTCCTACGGCACGGTCGCCGACGACTTCCCCTACCTCGCTCGCACGCCGGCGGGAGCGGCGAAGCAGGCGCTGGAGAAGATCGGCCGCTCGCCCTCCGACGTCGACCTGTGGGAGATCAACGAGGCCTTCGCCTCGGTGGCGATCAACTCGATTCGGATGCTGGGTGTCGACGAGGAGAAGGTGAACGTGAACGGCGGCGCGATCGCCCTCGGCCACCCGATCGGCGCCTCGGGAGCGCGGATCGTCGGAGCCCTGGTTCACGAGCTGCGCCGGCGCGGCGGCGGGGTCGGCTGCGCCGCGATCTGCAGCGGCGGCGGCCAAGGGGATGCAATCGTCTTGGAGGTGAACGGGGCCTAGCGCTCCTGCGGTCCGTGGGCAGGATCGCCGCCTTCTTCGATCTCGACCGCACCCTGATGGCGGGTTCGAGCGGCATGCACTTCGCGCGTGCGGCCTACCGGTCGGGCATGGTGAGCCGGGCCCGCCTTGCGCGATGGGGGGCCGAGCATGTTCGCTTCCGGCTGCGCGGCTCGACCGACGAGCGGACGGCCCAGGTGCTCTCCCAGGTCAAAGAGCTCCTGGCGGGCGTCCCCGAGCGCGAGATCGAGCGAATGGGGCCCGACCTCCTGGCCGGGGTCCTGCCGCGCATCTACCCGAAGATGCTCGAGGAGGTGCGTGCGCACCAGGACGCGGGCCGCGCCACCTTCATCGTCAGCGGCGCGGGCAACGGCCTGGTGGAGATGCTGGCGCGGGTGCTCGGTATGGACGGCGGCATCGGAACCCGCTACGAAGTCGACGGGGACGGCGTGTTGACCGGGCGGATCGTGGAGCCGTTCGTCTACGGCGAGGGCAAGGTGGCCGCCATGCAGCGCTTCGCCGACGACCACGGGATCGACCTACCGCAGTCCTGGGCCTACTCCGACTCCGCCTCGGACCTGCCGATGTTGCGTATGGTCGGCAATCCTGTCGCCGTCAATCCGGATGCCGAGCTGGCGAGGATCGCCTCCGGGCAGGGGTGGCGGGTGATGCGATTCGAGAAGCTCGGCAGGCGGCTGGCGATCGGCGGCGCCACGCTGGCCGCGGCCGCCAGCGGCACCCTGCTCGCATCTCGCCGCAAGGATCCCCCGCGGGGACTGCGGGCCCGCGCCGGCCGGCGTCGGCGCTGAGCGCTTCAACCCACCAGCGGGCGCCCGGTGCGGGCTTAGACTGTCGTGCATGGCTGTGGAGCCGGGAGCCAGGCGACGCACCCACGAGTGGCTGCAGGGGGTCTACTCGGAGCAGGCCGAGCGCGAGGCGCTGTTCGAGACCATCTCGGGACACGAGGTGAGACCCCTCTATACCGGCGACGACCTTGCAGACACCGATCCGGAGCGCGACCTCGGATTCCCGGGCGAGCACCCCTACACGCGCGGCGTCTATCCATCCATGTACCGGGGCCGGCTGTGGACGATGCGCCAGTTCGCAGGCTTCGGCACCGCGGAGGAGACCAACGAGCGTTTCCGCTACCTGCTCGACCACGGCCAGACCGGTCTCTCGACTGCGTTCGACATGCCCACCCTGATGGGCCTCGACTCCGACCACGCCCGCAGCCTGGGCGAGGTGGGCGTCGAGGGGGTGGCGGTCGACACCCTCGACGACGTGATCGACCTCTTCCGCGGCATCCCGCTCGACCGGGTGACGACCTCCATGACGATCAACGCTCCGGCGGCGATCCTGCTGGCCTTCTATGTCTGCGCCGCCGAGGAGCAGGGCATCCCGCCAGCGGCGCTGGGCGGCACGATCCAGACCGACATCCTCAAGGAGTACATCGCCCAGAAGGAGTGGTGCTTTCCGATCGAGCCGGCGATGCGGCTGGTCACCGACATGGTCGAGTGGTGCGCCGAGCGGATGCCGCGCTGGCACCCGATCTCGATCTCCGGGTACCACATCCGTGAGGCCGGCTCGACCGCGCAACAGGAGCTCGCCTTTACGCTCAAGGACGGGTTCACCTACGTCGAGGCGGCGCTCGAGCGCGGGCTCGACATCGACGCCTTCGCTCCGCGCCTCTCGTTCTTCTTCAACGCCCACATCGACTTCTTCGAGGAGATTGCGAAGTACCGGGCCGCGCGACGAATCTGGGCGCGCCAGATGCGCGACACCTACGGCGCCCAGCGCGAGGAGTCCTTGCGGATGCGCTTCCACACCCAGACCGCGGGCGTGTCGCTGACCGCTCAGCAGCCGCTGGTCAACATCGTCCGGACTGCGATCGAGGCGCTGGCCGGGGTGCTCGGGGGCACCCAGTCGCTTCACACCAATTCCTTCGACGAGGCGCTGGCGCTGCCCAGCGAGGAGGCCGTGAGGGTCGCGCTTCGCACCCAGCAGGTGATCGCCCACGAGACCGGGGTGACCAACACAATCGACCCGCTCGGCGGCTCCTACTTCGTGGAGGCGCTCACCGACGAGATGGAGCGATCGGCGTACGAGTACTTCGCCCGCATCGACGAGCTGGGCGGCATGGTGGAGGCGATCAAGCGCGACTTTCCGCAGCGCGAGATCGCCGACGCCTCGTTCCGCTACCAGCAGGAGGTCGACTCCCGAAAGCGGATCGTGGTGGGCGTCAACGAGTACCGCCTCGCGGACGAGGAGGAGCTCGAGATCCATCGCCCCGACCCCGCGGTCGAGCGAAAGCAGACGGGCAGGCTGTCGGCGACCCGCGCAAGGCGCGACTCGGGCGCGGTCGAGCGGGCGCTTGCGGCGCTCAAGCAGGCGGCGTCCACCGAGGGCGAGAACCTGATGCCCTACTTCCTCGACGCCGCCCGCGCCCGGGTCTCGGAGGGCGAGATGGTGGCCGCCCTCCAAGAGGTGTTCGGCAGCTACACCGAACAGCCCGTTTTCTGAGCCAGATGAGCGACCCACCCACAGAAGCCGAAAGCGGTCGGAAGATCCGCGTCGTCGTCGCCAAGCCCGGGCTTGATGGGCACGATCGCGGCGCGAAGATCATCGCCCGCGCGCTTCGCGACGCCGGCATGGAGGTGATCTACACCGGCTTGCACCAGACGCCGGAGCAGATCGCGGCGACGGTGATCCAGGAGGACGCCGACGCGGTCGGCCTCTCGATCCTCTCCGGCGCCCACATGACCCTGGTGCCCAAGGTCGTCGAGCTGCTGCGCGAGCAGGGCGTCGACGACGTGCTGATCACGGTGGGGGGGACGATCCCCGCCGAGGACGCGCCGGAGCTGAAGAAGCTCGGCATCGCCGAGGTGTTCACCCCCGGCGCCTCCACCGACGAGATCGTCGAGTTCATCCGCGGCGCGGTCGCCGGGCGGATGGCCTCCTAGCCCCCCGTCCACCGGGCCCGACTAGCGCTTCCTCGACGCAGATCGCGCTGACCTCCATGCCCTCGCCTCCCTCGTTGTCCTGGTTGTTCACGAACATCCACCAGCCATCCTCGCGGCTTGCGGCCCCGGTCTCCTGGAGTCGAACGGGCCATTGAAATTGACCGACTGCTCGTTCGGCTCGGGCTGTACCCCCGCCGCCTCCGGCTATCACCTTGCGTGCCGCGCGGGCACTTGAGCCTCAGAACGGTCTGGCTGTCGCCCGCGGGGGTGTTCCTCTGCTTGAACCCGTAGTGGTGCGGCCCGACCTGAAAGAAGCGACTGCCGCCAAACCCGGAGGTCGCCCGATCCTGCCGGACCCGCCCCCGGCGATCGCCGTGCCGGCGGCGCCGACCGCGAGCGCTGCGATGATCGCCACCACCCGTGCCAGAGCCTCAGCGGCCGCTTCAACCTGCTCATCCCATCCCCCTTTTTTGGATC
>CAVUXC010000012.1:0-97011 GCA_963745365.1 uncultured Actinomycetes bacterium | reverse complement strand
CAGGGCCAGGGCGACGATGCCGGCGACGAGCGGTGCCAGCACCGCTGCGTCCCGCAGCGCGATCTCGCGTGAGTCGGCGTTCTCGGCGAGCCGATTGTGCATCGTGCGCTGGAAGAGGCGGATCGCGTAGAAGGCCGCGACACCGATACCCCGATGAATGGCCACGACGGCGTAGACGATCTTCGCCTGGAAGACCCCGATCAGGATGTAGAACCTGCCGATGAAGTTGGCCGACCCCGGCATCGCCAGGGTCGCCAGCGTGACGATGAGGAACAGGGCCGCGAGCGCCGCACCCGCATCGCAGACCTCCCAGCCGGGCGAGGTCCTCGCTCCCCCAGCGCTCCCACAGCAGGGCGACGATGAGGAAGATCGGTGCCACCACGAGGCCGTGGTTGACCATCTGGAGCACCGAGCCGTCAGCGCCGTCGGGGCGCAGGGAGAAGATCCCGATCGTGATGAAGCCGAGCTGGGCGATCGAGGAGTAGCCGGCGATCAGGCGCACGTTGGTCTGCGTGAACGCCATCACCGACCCCGTAGAGGATGCTGGCGACGCCGATCAGCAGGAGCAGCTCCTGGTACTCCACGGTGGCCTGGGGGTAGAGGGGTAGCGCGACGCGCAGGAAGCCGTAGGCGCCGACCTTCGAGAGCACCCCGGCGAGCAGCGCCAGCACCGGCAGCGGCGCCGCCCGGTAGGCGTAGGGGAGCCAGCCGTGGACGATGACCGCCGGCATCTTGATCAGGAAGGCGGCGGCGAAGAACAGGAAGATCCACTCCTGGCTTCCGGTCGAGAGCGTGTGGGCGCGCAGGTCGGCAAGCGAGAAGCTCAACTGCCCGACCTGGTCGGAGGCGAGAATCGCGGTGGCGATCGCGGCCACCAGCATCAGCAGCGATCCGACCAGCGTGTAGACGATCATCTTGGTCGTCGCGGCGATCCGGTTCTGGCCTCCGAAGGCGCCGATCAAGAACCAGAACGGCAACAGCATGAGGTCGAAGAAGAGGACGAACAGCAGCAGGTCCTGGGCCAGGAAGGCGCCCAGGGTGGCGGTCTCGCCGAGTCCCAGCATGAAGAAGTAGATCCGGCGGCGATCGGGCAGCCGGAAGCTCGAGAAGAGCGGTCACCCCCGCCCACAGAGAGCGCCGTCAGCAGGATCAGAAAGAGGCTGATCCCGTCGACCCCGAGCTGGTAACGGACGCCAGGTCCGGATCCAGCTCTCCGAGACCGTGTGCTGAAGGCCGGCATCGCGGTCTGGAAGCCGGCCACCAGGGCGATCGCGAGCCCGAGCACTAGCCCGAGCCGAGGATCGCCGAGATCGGCACGGCCCTTCGCGGCACCACGAAGCAGAGCAGCCCGACCGCCAGCGGCAGCCAGAGGATCACCTGGATCACCGCAGGCCCCCTTGAGGCTCATGAGCTGACGATCAGGAAGTAGAGGCCCAGAGCGGCGAAGCCGCCCACACCAGCAGCGCGTAGGCGCGCACGAAGCCCGATTGCGCGCCGCGCACGACCACGCCGACCCCACGAATGGCGCCGACCGTCCCGGCGACGATCCCCTGCACGACGACGCGCTCCAGCACCGCGTCGGCGAAGCGCCCGATCGCGATCACGGGCCGGTAGACGAGCGCGTCGTAGAGCTCGTCGAAGTACCACTTGTGGATCAGGAAGGCGTGGACGGCGTGCGCCCTGGCCCGCAGCCGCTCGGTGCTGTGCGGGGCGACCACGTAGAGGTAGTAGGCGGTGGCGATCCCGAGCACGCCGATCGCCCCGCCGACCGCCAGCCCGGCCCAGGCGCTTGCGGTGGAAACGTGGATGCCGTGAAGCGGCGAGTCCTCGAAGGTCGGCGCCAGGAACGTGTCGAGGACGTGGTCCACGCCCGGGACCTGGACATAGCCGCCGAAGATCGCGCCCAGGCCCAGCACCGCCATCGCGATCGCCATCGGCCTCGCCCGCTCGGCGATCTGGTGCTCGGGGCCGGGGAACCCGACGTCCGTGTCCTCGGGTCTCGCCGGTCATCGGGTTCTGCGGCTCGGCGTGGGCCAGGTGTCCCTGCTCGAGCTCCCGGGCCTCCGGACACGGCTCTCCGTAGACGACCCGGAAGACGATCCGGAAGGCGTAGATGGCGGTCAGGAAGGCGCCGATGTAGCCGCCGATCGCCAGGATCCAGTAGATGCCGCCGCGCTCGGCCGCGAAGACCAGGATCTCGTCCTTGGAGAAGAAGCCGGCGGTGCCCGGGAAGGCGGCCAGCGACAGGGCGCCGACGATCAAGAGCCCGGACGTGAACGGCAGGGCTCGGCGAAGCCGCCCATCCGGTCGATGTTCTGCGTGCCGGCCATCGCCGCGATCACCGAGCCGGCCGCCATGAACAGAAGCGCCTTGAAGAACGCGTGGGTCATCAGGTGGAAGAGGCCCGCCGCGTAGGCGCCGATCGAGACGCCGACCACCATGTAGCCGATCTGGCTGATCGTCGAGTAGGCGATGATCCGCTTCAGGTCGGTGACCGCGAGCGCCACCGTCGCCGCGAAGATCAGCGTCGCCAGGCCGAGGAAGGCGGAGATGTCGGCGGCGGTGGGCGCCTCCAGGAAGAGGGGATGCATGCGGGCGATCAGGTAGACGCCCGCGGTGACCATGGTCGCGGCGTGGATCAGGGCGGAGACCGGGGTGGGGCCCTCCATCGCGTCGGGGAGCCAGGTGTGGAGCGGCAGCTGGGCGGACTTCGCGAACGCTCCGACCAGGATCAGCAGGCAGATCGCCACCACCACGCCCTCGTTGGTCGTGAACTGCTGCGGAGCCGCCTCGAACATGGGCAGGTAGTCGAAGGTCCCGAGCTCGCGGAAGATGAAGAAGGCGGCGAGCACCAGCCCGACATCGCCGATCACGTTGATCACGAAGGCCTTCATGCCGGCCTTGGTCGCCGTGTTTCGCCGGTACCAGAAGCTGATCAGCGCGTAGGAGGCGAAGCCGACGAAGGCCCAGCCGACGATCAGGAGCACGAAGTTGCCCGCCAGGACCAGGAGCAGCATCGAGAAGACGAAGAAGTTGAGGTAGCTGAAGTAGCGGGCGTAGCCGCGGTCGGACTCGAGGTAGCTGATCGAGTACAGGTGGATCAGCATCGAGACGCCGGTGACCACCAGGATCATGAACACCGACAGCGGGTCGACCAGGATGCCGAGCTTGATGTCGAGCCCCGCGGCCGAGGCGTAGGTCCAGAGCGAAGAGGTGAGCTCGCGTTCCGACGCGGGCTTGTCGAGCAGCATCACCAGCGCCCCGATCGAGTTCAAGAAGGCCAGCGCGATCGCGCCGGTCCCGATCCACCCCGCGGCCCGGCCGGGCAGCAACCGCCAGCCGAACGCATTCACCAGGCAGCCGGCGAGCGGCAGCCCCAGCACCAGCCACGCGTACGTGGTCGCGCTCACCCGCGCAGGTCCCTCATCTCATCGACGTTCAGCGGCAGCCGGCGTCTGAACATCGCCACGATCAGGCCGAGGCCGACCACCACCTCGCAGGCGGCGACGACCATCACGATCAGCGCGAACACCTGGCCGTCCTGGTCGCCGTGGTCGCGGGCGAAGGCCACCAGGGCGAGGTTTCCCGCGTTCAGCATCAGCTCGAGACAGAGCAGGATGACCAGGGGGCTGCGCCGGATCAGCACCCCGCCGGCGCCGATCGCAAAGAGGAGCGCCGACAGCACCAGATACCAGGTGATGTCCACTACCGAACACCTCCGGCGGCAGGCTCGTCTTCGACTCCGCTCCCGGCGGGTTCGGCCCCAGCGGGCGCCGGTCAGCCGCGGCCCGGGACCGTCCCAGCCCCGGCGGGCGCCGCCTGTTTCCGTCCCGCGAGGACGACCGCGCCGACCGCGGCGACCAGCAGCAGCATCGAGGCCGCCTCGAAGACGACCAGGAAGCGCTCCAGCAGCAGGTTGCCGATCGCCTCCGGAGAGCCGAAGCCGAGCGGCACCGTCGGCCCCTCGGTGTCGAGCGACGACAGCCCGGTGCCCAGGATCGCGATCGAGAGCTCGACGAAGAGCGCCGCGGCGAGCAGCGGGGCGAGGAACCGCTGGCCGGGGATCGGCTCCCAGATCGGCTCCTCGACGCCGCCCACGTAGGCGGCCACGAACACGTACAGGACCATCACCGCGCCGGCGTACACGACCACCTGGGCGGCGGCGACGAACTGCGCGTACAGCAACAGGAAGAGCCCGGCCAGCGCGACCAGGTGGACCACCAGCGCCAGCACGCTGTAGAAGGGATTCCGCAGCGCGACCACCCCGATCGCCCCGGCGATGGCGCCGATCGCCCCGGCGAAGAAGGCGACCTCCACCATCAGGTCGCGACCCCGGCTCGGGTGGCGAAGCTACTCGAGCCCGCAGCCCGCAGCGCGTCCCCCTGCTCGGAGAATGTCCGTTTGCGCAGCACCTTGCCGTCGCGGAGGGTCCAGACAACGCCGATCGGCACGTCGAGGTCCATTCCGCTCGCCCGACCGCGGGCACGGAGGCGGCCCAGCATGACCACCTGGTCGTCCGCCTCGCGGAAGTCCTCTGCGTCCATCTGGACGAAGGTCCAGTCCTCGGCGAGGTCGGCGAGCATCTGGCGCACGCCGTCGTGGCCGCGGTAGGCATTTCCCTCGAGCTGGGCGCGCAGCGGATTCAGCTCGGCCTCGGGATGCATGCCTGGAGCAGCGCGTCGAGGTCACGATCGTTGAACGCCTCGAGCAGCCTGCGGATGAGCTGGACGTTCTCGGTGGACACGGCGAGTCCAGTACTCGCTCATTCGCCCTCCCGGCGCAGAGGAGTCCGCTCGACGGGCTCCGCCAGCAGCATCTCCTTGGTGAAGATCAGGTCCTCGCGGTTGTAGTCGGCGAGCTCGTACTCGTGGCCCATCGTGATCGCGTCGAACGGGCAGGCGACCTCGCAGTAGCCGCAGAAGATGCAGCGAGCGAGGTTGATCTCGTAGATCTCGGCGTATCGCTCGCCGGCGGAGACGCGCTCGTCGGGGTCGTTCTCGGCGGCGACCACCCGGATGCAGTCGGCGGGGCAGGCGGCGGCGCAAAGCGAGCAGCCGACGCACTTCTCGAGGCCGGTGTCCTCGAAGCGGTGCAGCTTGTGGCGGCCTCGGAAGCGCGGATACACGGGGGTCTTCTCCTCCGGGTACTGGATCGTCACGGGCCCTTCGACGATCCGGGCGAAGGTGGTCTTCAGGCCGCGCAGCGTCTCGCCGAAGGCGCGGTAGGCGCCCTTGGCCCCGCCGGGCTGCGGCCCCCGCTGGACGGCGACCACCGAGTCGTCGGGCAGATACGGAAACTCCCGGCTCATGTCAGCGTCACCAACACCGCCGTGACCAGGACGTTGAGCGTCGCCAGCGGCAGGAGCACCTTCCAGCCCAGGGACATCAGCTGGTCGTAACGGATCCGTGGCACGGTCGCCCGCACCCACATGAAGACGAACACCAGCGCGAAGATCTTCACCAGCACCCAGATCGGGTCCAGCCAGCCGGGGCCCGGGCCGTGCCAGCCGCCGAGGAAGAAGGTCACCGCCACCCCCGAGACGACGAACATCTCGATGTACTCGGCCAGCGCGAAGGAGCCGTAGCGCATCCCGCCGTACTCGGTCTGGTAGCCCTGGACCAGCTCGGCGTCGGCCTCGGGGAGGTCGAACGGGGCGCGGCTGGCCTCCGCGAATCCGGCGACCATGAAGATCAGGAAGCCGACGATCTGCGGGATCACGTACCAGATCCCGTCCTGCGCCTCGACGATCGAGACGAGCGACAGGGAGCCCGCCATCATGATCGCCCCCAGCAGCGCCAGGCCCATCGAGATCTCGTACGAGATCAGCTGCGCCGCCGAGCGCATCGCGCCCAGGAAGCTGTACTTGGAGCCCGAGGCCCAGCCGCCCAGCAGCAGCCCGTAGAAGCCGATCGAGCCGAAGGCGAAGAAGTAGAGGATCCCGATCGAGACGTCGATGCCGTAGAAGCCGACCCCGTCCTTGACGTTCCCGAACGGGATGATCGCCAGGGTCGCAACGCCGGAGAAGATGACCAGCGCCGGGGCGATCCCCCACAGGATCGGGACCGCGTTCTCCGGCCTGTATCCCTCCTTCGTGATCAGCTTCACCGCGTCGGCGAGCGGCTGCAACAGGCCGAAGGGCCCGACCCGGTTGGGCCCGTAGCGCGACTGGAAGCGACCGAGGACCTTGCGCTCGATCACCGTCAGGACCGGTGCGATCGCGAACACGGCGGCGAAGATCACGATCGACTTCACGACCAGGATCCAGCTGGCCTCGGCGAAGCCGACCTCGGCGACCGGCAGCGTCACGACTCCTCTCCTGCCTTCGTCACCTCGACCAGCTCGCCGGGCTCGAGCGCGTTCGCGTTCGCCTCGGCGGTGCCCTCGATCAGGAAGCCGCTGCCCGGCCGCACCCGCTCGCGGATCGCGACACGCGCCCGCAGGCTCGTCCCATTGGACCGCACGTCGACCTCATCGCCCTGCGCGAGCCCGAGGCGGTCAGCGTCAGCCGGCGCCAGGTCCAGGGTCTGTCGCGGCGCCAGGAACCTCAGCGCCGGGCTTCGATCGGTCACCTCGGCCGCCCACAGGTCGCGGTAGGTACCGATCTGAACCGCTCCGCCGGAAGCCTCGCCTTCGGCTGCCGGCGGGTTCCGGAGCTGACGGCGTGGCCTCCACCCTGCGCCCGGAACCCCGTCCCGACCCCGGGGCCGGTGCCGGGAGAGCGGCGGGCCGCGTCTCGCTCCTGCCAGCGGACGCCCCGCCCGCCGATCTCCTCGTGGGTGATGCCGGCGTAGAAGGGAACCTCGGACGCGATCGCCGCGAGCGCCTCGGGCGCCGAGTCGATACCCGTCTCGTCGCCGAGCAGCGCGGAGAGCTCCGACCAGCACCTGCCAGATCGGGCGCACGCCGCCGGGGCGGGGCACCCCGGGGCGCAGGCGCTGGAGGCGTCCGTCCGGATGCGTGACCGTGCCCTCCTTCTCGGCGTAGAACTCGGCCGGGAAGACGACGTCGGCGTGCCTGGTCGTGGCGTTCTCGAACATCGCCACCGCGAGGACGAACTTCGCCTTGGTCAGCGCCTCGCTCCACGCCGGTCCGCCCGGCGAAGTCGCGGACGGGATCCGCATTGAGCAGGAACGCGGCCTCGAGGCTCCCGTCAGTGAGGCCGTCCCGGATCCCGAGCCGCGTCGAGGCCCTCGGACGCCTCTGAGAGGCCGGGCCCGGCGATCGGACAGGCACCCGACCTCGCGCAGGCCGCGCGAGTTGGCGCCGTCCGGGACCTCGAGCAGCTTCGCCTTCAGCATGCGGGCGCAGTCGACCAGGGCGCGGCCAGCCTCTCCTGCCCAGACGATCACGGTCGAGTCGGGTTTCAGCACGCCGGCGATCCGCTCGGCGTCGGCGCCGAGCTCGCCCGACGCTCGCTCATGGCCCTCCGCCCCGACCGCGCCCGCCAGCGCCGTCACGAAGCCGCCGCTGAAGCCGGGCGCGTAGCGGGCGGTCTCCTCGGCGCCCCCGTCGAGCGCGGTCGGGCGGTCGGTCGCGACCGCCAGTCGTGCTCCATTGCGCCGCACTGCCTTGCGGATCCGCAGGTCGAGGATCGGCATCGAGTGCAGCGGGTCGGTGCCGATCACCAGGATCGACTCGGCGGAGTCGAGGTCGGAAACGCTCGCCGCCAGCTCGGGCTGCGAGCTCAGCCGATCGCGCAGGCGGCCGGGTCCGATCGCCGACTGGCCGGCGGCCGCGGCTCCGCCGAGGCGGACTCCACGTGCGGCGAGCCGAGCGCCCTGCGCACGATCCGCTGCGCGAGGTATCCCTCCTCGTTCGAGGAAGAGCCGCCGACGATCGCGGCCGCCCGCGCCCCGGCCTGGCGAAGGCCGGCCGCCGCGGCCTCCAGCGCCTGCTCCCAGCTTGCGGGACGAAGCTCGCCGCCCTGGCGGACGAGCGGCTCCGTGATCCGGTCACCTGACTCGGCCATCTGGTAGCCGAACCGCCCCTTGTCGCACAGCCAGCCGTCGTCGACCTCGGGGTGGTCGCGGCCGAGGACGCGCTCGATGCGCTCGTCGCGCACGGTCAGGATCACGTTGCACTGGCTCGGGCAGAGCGTGCAGATCGAGCCGGCGTCCTCGATCTCCCAGGGGCGGGCCCGGAACCGGTAGGCCTCCGAGGTCAGCGCCCCCACCGGGCAGAGCTCGATGATGTTGCCGTGGAAGGGGGCGATGTAGGGGCGGTCGTTGAACGTGCCCACGAACGTCGACGAGCCCCGCTCCAAGAGCTGGAGCTGCTCGTCCTCGGCGACCTCCTGGCTGAAGCGCACGCAGCGGTAGCAGAGGATGCATCGCTCGCGGTCGATCTTGATCAGCGGCGAGAGCGGGATCGGCTTCTGGAAGTGGCGCTTGGGATCGATGACGCGGCTTCGGCCCGGGCCCCAGCCCATCGCGATGTCCTGAAGCGGGCACTCGCCGCCCTTGTCGCACACCGGGCAGTCGAGCGGGTGGTTGACGAGCAGGAACTCGACCACGGCCTCCTGGGCGGCCTGCACGCGGTCGGTGCGGGTGTAGACCACCATCCCGTCGCGGACGGGGGTCGAGCAGGCGGTCTGAAGCTTCGGGATCCCCTCGATCTCGACCAGGCACATCCGGCAGGCGCCGACCGGCTCGCCGAGCTTCGGCTCGTAGCAGAACACCGGGATCTCGACATCGCCGTGCTTGGCGGCGTCGACCAGCATCGTTCCCGCCTCCGCGGGCACCTCGACCCCGTCGACCAGGAAGTTGATCTGGGGGCGCTCGGCCCTCATGCGGCGTAGGGAGCCGTAGGCGACCGGTCATCCGGCGAAGCCGGATGCGGGAGTTCGTCCCTGGCCCGGGCGATCGTTTCTTCGAACTCTTCCCGGAACTTGGCCACCATGCTTCCGACCGGCATCGCCATCGAGTCGCCCAGCACGCACAGGCAGTTGCCGATGATGTTCTCCTGCACCGAGGCGATGATGTCGAGGTCCATCGGGGTCGCCTCGCCCGAGATCACCCGCTCCAGCATCTTCACCGTCCAGTTGGTGCCCTCGCGGCATGGTGTGCACTTCCCGCACGATTCGTGGTGGTAGAAGCGCGCCGTGCGCAGCGCCAGCTCGGGGATCGAGATCGAGTCGTCGGCGACGATGATCGACCCCGAGCCCAGCATCGAGCCCGCGTCGGCCATGGCCTCGAAGCTGTAGGGAAGGTCGAGCTCGGCCGCGGTCAAGATCGGCGCCGAGGAGCCGCCGGGGAACCAGGCCTTGACCTCGCGCCCGGCGGGCGGGCCGCCGGCCAGTCCGTAGATCAGCTCCCGGGCGGGGATCCCGAGCTCGACCTCGTAGTTGCCGGGCCGCTGCACGCAGCCCGACACCGAGACGACCTTCGTGCCGGGCGACTGCTCGGTGCCGAACTCCTTGAACCACTCGGCACCGTTGGCGACGATGTGGGGCAGGTTGGACAGCGTCTCGACGTTGTTGATCAGGGTTGGCCCTCCGTAGAGGCCCTGGATCGCCGGGAACGGCGGCTTGAGGCGCGGGTTGCCGCGCTTTCCCTCGAGCGCGTCGAGCAGCGCCGTCTCCTCGCCGCAGATGTAGGCGCCGGCGCCGCGGTGGACGACCACCTCGATCCGGGTGCCGGTGCCGAGGATGTTCTCGCCCAGGTAGCCGGCCTGATACGCCTCGGCCACGGCGCGGTCCAGGATGTCGGCCACCGCCGCGTACTCGCCCCGGATGAACACGAACCCCCACCCGGCGCCGGCGGCCAGCGCCGCGATCGCGACCCCCTCGATCAGCTGGTGCGGGTTCTTCTGCATCAGCTCGCGGTCCTTGAACGCGCCCGGCTCCGACTCGTCGGCGTTGCAGCACAGGTACTTCGACGTCTCGCCGCGGGGCAAGAAGGAGGCCTTCTTTCCCATCGAGAAGCCAGCCCCGCCGCGGCCGCGCAGCCCGGACTCCTCCAGCACGCCGAGCAGCTCCTCGGGCTCCAGGTCGCGGAAGGCGCGCTCCAGCGAGCGGTAGCCGCCCTGGCGACGGTAGGTGTCGATCGAGGCCAGCCCCGGCTCGTCGAGGCTTTTGAAGAGCATCCGCGTTTCAGGGGCGGGTTCGGCTCCGGGCCGCCGGCTGCCAGGCGGTCGGCGAGCGCCTTGTCCGGCAGGACCTCGCCGCCAGAGCGAAGCTGCTCCATCGCGGTCTGCGCGTCGCCGGCGTCCAGGGGCCCGTAGTACCGCTCGTCGATCGAGGCCATCGGCGCGATGTCGCACGCTCCGAGGCACTCGAAGCCCGTTACGAAGACCTCCCCGTCCGCCGAGCTGGCGCCTCCGTGATCGGCCTCGCGGGCATCGGCGCCGGCGGCCTCGCAGAAGGCGCTCAGCAGCTCGTCCGCCCCCTGCATCCAGCACGAGATGTTGCGGCAGACGAGCACCTGGTGTCGCCCCACCGGGGTGGTCCGGTAGAGGTCGTAGAACGTCGCCAGCGATTCCAGGTAGCCCGGCGTCACCCCCATCACCGCCGCCGCTTGACGGATGCCCTCCGGGGTGCACCACCCGTAGGTGCGCTGGACGGCCCAGAGCGCGGGAAGCGCGGCGGAGCGGATCTGCGGGTAACGCGACATCGCCGTCTCGATCGCTTGCCGCAACTCGTCCGGGACGTCGACCTCGTGCAGCTCGGGAACCGCGCGTCTCGGGACTCATCCGGTCGATGCCTCCCAGGATCGGGTCGAGCATCGCCAGGTTCTGGATCAGGTCGGCGACGTAGCCGTCCAGGCACATGTCGCGAAGCGCCTGCAGGTTCACGAACGAGGGGTCGCGGATGTGGACCCGGGCGGGCTTCGCCGAGCCATCCGCGACCACGAAGCAGCCGAGCTCTCCGCGCGGCCCCTCGACCGGGTAGTAGGCCTCTCCCGGCGGCACCCGGAAGCCCTCGGTGACCAGCTTGAAGTGGTGGATCAAGGCCTCCATCGAGGTCGAGAGCTCGTCGCGCGGCGGCAGCACCACCTTGCGATCGTCGGCGATCCATGGGCCCTCGGGGAGCCCGTCGAGGGCCTGCTCGACGATCCGCACCGACTCGCGCATCTCCTGCACCCGGACGCGGTAGCGGTCGTAGCCGTCGCCCACGGTTCCGACCGGGATCCGGAAGTCGAAGTCCTCGTAGGCGAGGGTGGGCTCGACCTTGCGCAGATCCCACGGCTCGCCGGCGGCCCGCAGCAGCGGCCCCGTGACCCCCAGGTCCAGCAGTCGCTGGCGCGAGCACGACGCCGACGTTCCTGGTCCGGCGCAGGAAGATCTCGTTGCGGTTCAGGATCGCCTCGTACTGGTCGATCCGCGAGGGCATCTCGGCGCAGAAGGCGCGAGCCTTGCGCTCGAAGCCGACCGGGATGTCCTCGAAGACGCCTCCGACCTGGAAGTAGCGGGTGTGCATCCGCTGCCCGGTCGACATCTCGAACAGGTCGAGGATCCGGTCGCGGTCCCGGAAGCAGTAGAAGAACATCGACATCGCGCCGAGGTCGAGCGCCCCGGTGCCGAGCCAGACGAGGTGCGAGTGGATCCGGTTCAGCTCCAGGTGGATCACCCGCAGGTACTTGGCCCGCGGCGGGATCTCGAGCTCGAGCAGGCGCTCCACGCAGCCGACGAACGCCTCCATGTTGAAGAAGTAGGAGAGGTAGTCCATCCGCTCCACGAACGGGATCACCTTCCAGTAGGACTTGTCCTCGCAGTTCTTCTCGATCCCGGTGTGGACGTAGCCCACCACCGGCTTCAGGTCGCGGACCACCTCCCCCTCGAGGCTGACCAGCAGCCGCAGCACCCCGTGGGTGGCGGGATGATGCGGTCCCATGTTGATCGTCATCAGCTCCTGCTCGGGGCCGAGCGCCTGGCCGGCCGCGGTGCGCTCCACCGGGGAGCTGCCGATCACCTGGGCCTCGGTGCGCGAGATGACGTCTCGGCCCAGTTCGCTCATTCGAACCAGCGGGGGACTTCGCGCTCGTTGTGGGTGAAGATCACCGGCTCGCCGCCGACCGGGAAGTCGCGACGCTGCGGCCAGCCGACGTAGTCCTCCGGCATCAGGATCCGCCGCAGGTCGGGATGGCCGCGGAAGACGATGCCGAAGAAGTCGTAGACCTCGCGCTCGTGGAACTCGGCGGTGGGGAAGAGCGAGACGCAGCTGTCGATTTCAGGCAGCCGGTCGTCTCCAGGGTCAGCGAGCGCCGCGCGGACCCGCAGCCTCTCGACCCGCGGCATGTTCAGCAGCTCGTAGACGACGCCGAAGCGCGGCTCGGCGGGCAGGTAGTCGGCGCCGTGGAGGCTGGCCAGGAAGCGGTACTCCTGGCCGGGGGTGTCGCGCAACCAGCCGAGCAGATCGAGGATTTGCTCCGGGTCGACGATCAGGCACGCCTGCCCGTGCTCGTGGTAGGTGCCGAGGACCGAGCCCGAGGCGGTCTCGTTGAGCTCCTGCGCGATCAGCTCGAGGCCGGGGGCGTCGGGCATCAGCCGCTTTCCCCGGCCAGCTCGGCGTGGTGGGCGACCGAGAGCTCCCTGGCGGCGGCGTACGCCTCGGCCTCCTCCGTCGACGCGGAGCCCGTTGCGGGCCGGGCCCACTCCTCGGTCCCGATCGCGTTGTAGCGGCGCCGCCAGCCTGGATCGGGGCTGCCGAGGATCATGCGCTGCAGCTTGTTGAACCCGTACACGAGCGCCTCCGGCCGCGGTGGGCAGCCCGGGACGTGGACATCGACCGGCATGAACTTGTCCGCGCCCTGGACCACGGCGTAGTTCGCGAACATGCCGCCCGAGGACGAGCAGGCGCCCATCGAGATCACCCACTTCGGCTCCAGCATCTGGTCGTAGAGGCGGCGGATGACCGGGGCCATCTTGATCGACACCCGGCCCGAGAGGATCAGCATGTCGGCCTGCCTGGGCGAGGCGCGCAGGTTCTCGGCGCCGAACCGCGCGACGTCGTAGCGCGGGCTGACCATCGACATCATCTCGATCGCGCAGCAGGCGAGCCCGAAGGTGGCCGGGAAGATCGAGTTGGCGCGCCCCCAGCGCATCGCCCTGTCGAGCGTGGTCGTCAACACCGACTCGGTGACGTGGCGCTCGAGCTCCCGTCCCTCGAGGTCGCCTCGCAGGAGGTCGCGGGCGCGAAGCTGGCGGACGCGGAGGTCGGCGGCCGATCGCGGCTCGTCGAGCGGCGAGAGCGCGCGCAGCTTCTCGCGCTTTATTTCCAATCGAGCGCTCCCCTTCGCCACACGTACGCGAGGGCGACCAGCAGCAGAAGCACGAAGATCCCGATCTCGACCAGGACGAAGACCGAGTGCGCCGCCCCGAGGATCACGGCGACCGGATACAGGAAGACGACCTCGATGTCGAACAGGATGAACAGCATCGCGATCATGTAGAAGCTGACCCCGAAGCGGAAGGTCCGCGAGACCTCGGTCGGCAGGCCGCACTCGTAGGGCTCGCTCTTCACCTTGCTCGGTCGCCGCGGGCCGATCAAGCCGTTGATCATCGCCAGCGCCCCTCCCACGATCACCCCGAGGCCGGCGAACACGATCACTGGGAGGTAGCTGCGCAGCAGCACGGCAGGCGAGTTATATACCCACTTTGTGTCAGGTTGCTACATAGTGTCTTTCCGCATCAGGAAGCCGATTTCCGAAGTCGGGGCGGCCTGAGGCGATGGTCGCCCTTCACATCGTGCTCGGGATCGCGGTGATCGCCACCAACCTGGTCGCCGGGGTGTGGGGCGGCATCGCCTGGCTTCGCCACCAGCCCTCGGTCGGCTTCTGGTACGCGCTCCGCGTCGCCCAGGCGGCAGTCGTCCTTCAAGTCGGCCTGGGCGCGATCCTGCTGCTCTCCGGCCGCGAGGGCAACGGCCTTCACTACCTGTACGGCGTCCTGCCGGTCGTCGTCTCGCTGCTCGCCGAGGCGGCCCGCGCCGGAGCGGCCGAGCGCGAGCTCACCGGGCTCGACTTCGAGTCGCTGCCGAAGGACCGCCAGCGGCTGACCGCGCTGGCGATCGTCCGCCGCGAGACCGGGATCATGGCCGTCTCCGCGCTGGTCGTCTTCCTGCTCGCGCTGCGGGCGGCGACGACCACCGGTTAGGGGGCCGTGCCTAGGCGCCCAGCGGCCGGTACTCGCCGCGGTGAAAGATCAGCGGCTCGCCGTCGGACTCCTCGAGGTCGAGCACCCGGCCGGTGGCGATCGAGTGGTCGCCGCCGTCGTGCACGTCGCGAAGCTCGCAGCCGAGCCAGATGAGGGCTCCCTCGATCCTCGGGGTTCCGGCCCGCTCCTTGAAGGCGACCCCGTCCCACTTCTCCGGATGCGGGTCCTTGGTGCTGAAGCGCCGGGCCAGCTCCGCCTGGTCTCCCGCCAGCACGTTGATGCCGAAGCGGCGGGCGTGCTCGACCGCCACCAGGGTGCGGGAGCCGAGGTCGAGGCAGGCGAGCATCAGCGGCGGCTCCAGCGACAGCGAGGCGACTGCGTTCGCGGTCGCCCCCGCCGGTCCCGCGGGGCCGATCGCTGTGACCACGGTGACCGCCGTCGGGAAGCGCGACATGGCGTTGCGCAGGGTGGCCGGCTCGACCTGGGTTGGCATCAGGGCTTGAGGCTCGCGGTCACGAAGCGGAAAGTATGATGCCGCCCGCGTGCGCCCCGTCCTCGCCTTCACAGCGGCAGCCGCGGCGGCCCTGGCCCTCGCCGCCTGCGGGACCGAGGGGATCTCCGTGTCGCAGGACGACCCCACCCATCGCGGCGCGGTCCTGTTCGCGGAGCGCTGCTCCGGCTGTCACACGCTGACGCCGGCGGGGACTCAGGGGACCGCCAACCGGGCGCTCCGCGTGCAGGGCCCGAATCTCGACGAGCGCGCCGAGAGCATCGACGACGTCCTGTTCGCGATCCGCAACGGCGGCTTCTCGGGCGCGATCATGCCCCAGAACATCGTCACCGGCAAGGAAGCGGCCGCCGTCGCCCAGTTCGTCTCCAAGTACGCAGGCTCCGAGGCCGGCGAGACTCCGCGACCGGGCGCGGGGCCGGGCTCCCAGTAGGCGAGCGCCCCTCGCGACCACTGATGCTCGACCTTCGGAGCATCCGCGAGGATCCCGAGCCCGCCCGGGCCGCGCTGGCCCGTCGCGGGGCCGCCGAGACCCTCGATGAGCTGCTGCGCCTCGACCAGCGCCGCCGGGAGCTGCTTCCGAAGGTCGAGGAACGGCGGGCCCGGCAGAACCGGGCCTCCGATCAGATCGCGGCGGCGAAGCGCTCCGGGGACGATGCCGAGCCGCTGATCGCCGAGATGCGCCAGGTGAGCGCCGAGGTGAAGGAGCTCGAGACCGAGCTGGGCGAGGTCGAGTCGAAGCTCGACCAGCTCATGTCCAAACTTCCAAACCTTCCCCAGGCGGAGGCTCCGGAAGGGTCCACGGAGGACGACGCCGTGGTCTTGCGCGAGGTGGGCGAACGGCCCCAGTTCGAGTTCGAGGTCCGCGACCACCTCGACCTCGGGCTGGCCAACGGCTGGATCGAGATGGAGAAGGCGAGCGAGGCCTCGGGATCGCGCTTCGCCTACCTGCTGGGGGACCTGGTGCTGGTCGAGATGGCGCTGGTGCGCCTCGCGATCGAGCTGGTCGGCGCCGAGGGATTCGTTCCGGTGGTCCCGCCGGTGCTCGTCCGCGAGGGCCCCCTGTTCGGCACCGGCTTCTTCCCCGGCGAGCGGGAGATGATCTACGAGATCCCCCGCGACGAGCTGTTCCTGGTCGGCACCTCGGAGGTCTCGCTCGCCGCCCTGCACGCGGGCGAGATCCTGGCCGCGGGCGACCTGCCGCGCCGCTACGCCGGATACTCCACCTGCTTTCGGCGCGAGGCCGGGGCCGCCGGCAAGGACACGCGCGGGATCTTCCGCGTGCACCAGTTCGACAAGGTCGAGATGTTCTCGTTCGTCCGCCCGGAGGAGTCGCGCGCTGAGCACGAGCGCCTGCTGGCGATCCAGGAGCGGATCCTCCAAGCGCTCGAGATCCCCTACCGCGTCATCGACATCGCCGCCGGCGACCTGGGTGCCGCCGCGGCGCGCAAGTTCGACTGCGAGGCGCTGGATCCCGAGCCAGGGACGCTACCGCGAGGTCACCTCCTGCTCGAACACCACCGACTACCAGGCTCGGCGCCTCGGCGCGCGCTTCCGCCCCGAGGCCGAAGCCACACCCCTGCATCCCCACACGCTCAACGGCACCGCGGTCGCCGTCGGCAGGACCCTGATCGCCCTGCTCGAGAACGGGCAACGAGCCGACGGGTCGGTGGCCCTGCCGAGCGCGCTTCGCGACGCCGGGGCGCCGCCCCTAATCGGCGGTCAGGCGTGGCCCAGCCCCGGCTACTCGCCCCCGTCGCTCTCCCCGCCGTCCTCCGGGTCCAGGGTCAGCGCACAGGAGTTGAGGCAGTAGCGCTGCCCGGTGGGGTTCGGGCCGTCGTCGAAGACGTGCCCCAGGTGCCCCCCGCAGCGCGCGCAGACGACCTCGGTGCGGCGCATGAAGAGGCTGTTGTCGGGGCGGGTCTCGACCTTGTCGTCGTCCATGGGGTCCCAGAAGCTCGGCCAGCCGGTGCCGGAGTCGAACTTCGTGTCGGAGCTGAACAGCTCCTGGCCGCAGCCCGCGCACCTGTAGACGCCGTCGGCCTTCTCGTCCCAATAGGCGCCGGTGAAGGCGCGCTCGGTGCCCTTCTTGCGCAGCACCTCGTATTGCTCGGGCGTCAGCTCCGCCTGCCACTCGGCGTCCGACTTCTTCAGTTTGTCCATCTCAGCCCTCGTCGATCTCGGTCCATTCGTGCCTTCCACCAGGTTAGTCGGCGGAGGAGTCCAGCCATTACGCATACGATCGGCCGATGCCCGAGGAGGCATTCTTCGTTCCGCAGGGGGATGCCTATGCCCCCACCGAGCTGACCCGGGGGCCCTGGGATCCCGACTCCCAGCACGCAGGGCCGCCCGCCGCCCTGCTCGGACGGGAGATCGAGCGGCTCGACGGCCAGGGGGAGCGGCATGTGGGAAGGATCACCTTCGAGATCCTCCGCGCGGTGCCGATCGCCCCGTTGCGGGTCGAGGCGCGCGTCGCCCGCCCGGGTCGCAGCGTGGAGCTGGTCGAGGCGAGCCTCTCCGACACCGACGGCGAGGTGATCAGGGCCACCGCCTGGCGGCTGCGCTCGGCGGAGATCGAGCTTCCCGCCGGCCTGTCCAGCATCGATGGGCCGGGGCTGATCGGCACCTCGCCGTCGACGCTTCGCCCCGGCTTCGCTCCGCCGGGGGTCGAGGAAGCCCGGCCGGGCACCTTCCCGCCGACCGGCCAAGACGTCGGCTACCACACCGCGATGGAGTACCGCTTCGTGCAGGGCGACTTCGGCGTCCCCGGCCCGGCCCTGGTCTGGATGCGCATGCGCCAGCCGCTCGTTGCCGGCGAGGAGCCGTCGCCGCTTCAACGGGTCCTGGTTGCCGCCGACTCGGGCAACGGCGTCAGCGCGACGCTCGATTGGGGTCGCTACCTGTTCATCAACGTCGACCTCACCGTCCACCTCCATCGTCCGCTGAACGGTGAGTGGGTCTGCCTTGACTCGATCACGATTCCCGAGCCCGCGGGCGTCGGGCTCGCCGACACGGCGCTGTACGACGGCCGGGGGCCGATCGGGCGGGCGCTCCAGACGTTGCTGATCGACAAGCGCTAGACCCTCATTCGTCTGCCGCATAGCCGAGGATGGAGCGGTCGATCAGCCACTCCACCGGCGCGCGATCGTCGGTGTAGACGCTGCCGCCGGGAAGCCGCGGTCCAAGCCTTTCCGCCTCGCGCCGGGCCAGGTCGCGGAGCCCCGGTGGCAGGCGGGGGATGGCGGCGCGCAGGCGGCCGGCCGAGGTTGGCGCTTCGCTCGCCACGAGCAAGGTGTTCGTGTCCTCGATCGGGTCGCGCAGCAGGCTCGGGAAGACCTCCGCCATCGTCCGCCCGAGCACCTGCTCGAGGTCATCGTTTCCCTCCAGGTGGCCGGCGTTCACGATCACGACGCCGCCGGGCGCCAGGCGGTCGCGGACCAGCTCGAAGAACTCGCGCGTGGCCAGGTAGAAGGGGATGTAGGGCTGGCGGTAGGCGTCCACCATGATCACGTCGTAGCTGCCTGTCGAGCGGCGAAGCCACGGCCGGGCGTCCTCGTTGTGGACGGTCAGGTTCGGGTTGGGGTTCAGGTCGAAGTATCGCTGGCCGATTTCCTCCAGCTCCGGATCGATCTCGACCCCGTCGACGCTGGCGCCGGGGAAGAAGTGGCCGTAGGCGCGGGCGGTGGTGCCGGCGCCGTTGCCGAGTATCGCCACCCGGCGCGGGGGCCGATCGAGGGCGGCGAACGGCAGCACCAGATAGCCATCCCAGACGTCGTCGGTGAGGTAAGCTCCCGGGCCGGTAGAGCGAGTGCACGGCCTGCCCCTCGTTCAGCTCCAGCAGGCGGTCGCCATTTGGTTCCTCGACCACGCGGATGTATTGGAAGGCGCTCTCCTCCTCATGAAGGACCCGCCCGTCCCCGGTCGCCTTGACGGTCCCGACCGGGAGGGCGAGCGCGCCGAGCAGCGCCGCCGGGAGCGCGAGGAACCGCCAGCCGAGTCCCAGGGCGGCGACCAGGGCCAGCGCCGCCGCGAAGGCCAGGAAGGTCCGCTGCGTCCCGGCGAAGGGGATCAGGACCAGCGCCGCGAGCATCGTGCCGAGCAGCGAGCCGGCGGTCGAGATCGCGTACAGCCGTCCGGCGACCCGGCCCGCGTGCTCGACGTCTCCGAGCGCCAGGCGGAGCGCGTACGGCGAGCAGGCACCGAGCAGGATCACCGGGACTGCGACGAGGAACAGAACGCCGACCAGCGAGCCGACGAATGCGCCCGCCGAGACGGAGTCGAGCGCCTCGACCGAGACGTCGAAGAACGGCCGGGCCACGAACGGCACCACCGCCAGCAGCACGGCGGCGCCCATGACCAGCAGGCAGAGGCCACGAAGGTGCGGGTGGCGGTCGCCCAGCCTGCCCCCGATCCAGTAGCCCACCGACAGCGCCACGAGCACGACGCCGATCGTGTTCGCCCAGACGATCGTCGAAGCGCCGAAGAACGGCGCCATCAGCCGCGCCGCGGCGATCTCGGCCCCGAGGCTGGCCGAACCGACCACGAAGACGAGGACCTGTAGGTAGCGAATGGGGGCCATCGGCGGCGCGGCCGATCGTAGGCCACCGGTGAGCCCGGCTCGGCTACCGTGGCTTCGGCCTGACGCCGCGCTCGAGCTCGACACCAACGGTCCTCATCGCCCGCCGGCTCCTGCCGGCCGGGATGGAGCTGCTCGCCGGGAGGTGCGCGATCAGGGATGGCGGCCTCGAGCTGGCCCGGGAGGACCTGCTCGAGCTGGCGCGCGGCGTCGCCGCGATCGTCGCCGACCCCGCGGTGCCGGTCGACGAGGCGCTGCTGGAGGCGGCCGGGCCGCGGCTTCGGGTGGTCGCCAACTTCGCGGTCGGCTACGACAACGTCGACCTCGACGCCTGCCGGCGCCGCGGCGTCGCGGTCACCAACACCCCCGACGTGCTCACCAACGCCACGGCCGAGCTGGCGCTGGCGCTGACCTTGGCCGCCGCGCGCCGGATGAGCGAGGCGGAGGCCGACCTTCGCGGCGGGCGCTGGCGGGGCTGGGATCCCGGCGCCTACCTGGGCCTGGAGCTGACCGGGGCGATCTTCGGGGTGGTCGGGCTGGGACGGATCGGGCGCCGCTACGCCGAGCTGGTCGCGGGCTTCGCCGGCGAGGTCGTGTACGCGAGCCGCACCCCCAAGGAGGACGCCGAGCGCGAGCTGGGCGTCCGGCGGGTGGCGCTGGAGGAGATCTTCAGCCGCGCCGACGTGGTCAGCCTCCATCTGCCGGCGACCGATGAGACGACCGGCCTCGTCGGGCCGCGAGAGCTATCGGCGATGAAGCCCGAGGCGATCCTCGTCAACACCTCGCGCGGGCCGCTGGTCGACTCCAGGGCACTGGCCCGGGCCCTGCGCGACGGCGAGATCGGCGGCGCGGGCTTGGACGTCTACGAGCAGGAGCCGGACGTACCCAGGGAGCTGCTCGAGGCGCCCCGCTGCGTCCTCTTGCCCCACATCGGCTCCGCCACGACGCGATCGCGCGACGGCATGGCTCGCCTAGTCGCCGAGAACGTCCTCGCCGTGCTCGACGGCGAGGAGCCACCGAATCGGGTGGCGTAAGGAAGCCGTGGCGCGGGGAGAGGTTTCAGTTCGGCAGGCGGTCGGGGCCGCCCTGCTCAGCGCGCTGCTGCTCTGGATATCGGCGCCGCCAATAGGCGCGGGCTGGCTCGCCTGGTTTGCGCTGGTGCCCGTTGCCGTCGTCGTCCTCCGCCAGCCGGGTGCGAGCTCCAGCCGGCTTGCGGTCCCCCTCGCCTATGCCGCCTACCTGGAGCTGCTGCTCGTGCCCGCGCTCCCCTTTGGTCTCGCCGACGGGCAGTGGGGCGACCCGGCAATCCCGGTGCTGATCGGCGACAGCCCGGTGTTCGCTGTCGCGCTGCTGGCGATCCCCCTGGTGGGAGCCGTGCTCTGGGCGATCCGCTTCGGCGAGCCGTGGGGTGCGTCACGGCTTCGGTCCGGGCCGGCCGCGATCGCCGCGATCGCGATGCCAGCGCTCGCCTGGACGGCCCTCGACTTTGCCCGCTCGGCCTTGGACCCCGGCGGGCTGTGGGGGCCGCTCTTCCTCTCCCAGTCCGGTGAGCCCGCGGCCGCGCTCGCCGCGCTCGGCGGCCCGTTGGCGCTGACGCTCGCGGTCGTTGCGGTCAACTACGGGCTCGCGCTGGCTTTGGTGCGGCGCCGTCTGCTCCCGGGGCTCGTCCCGGTGGCCCTGACGTTCGCGGCGGTGGCCGTCGCGGCCTGGACCAGTGAGCCGGCCGCATCCGGGCCGCGGATCGCGGTCGCAGCGATCCAACCGGGCTACGACACCGCCGAGGAGGATCGTTGGGTGCTGCGCCGCTTCGAGCGCGGCACGTGGGACCTCGCCGCCCTGGACCTGGTCGGAGATCTCGGCCAGCTGACCCGTCGCGCGGTCTCGGCCGGTGCCGAGGTGGTGGTCTGGCCGGAGGCCTCAATGTACGTGGACCCGCGCGATCAGCCGCCCGTGGGCCGCGCGCTTCGTCGCCTCGCCGCCGAGACCGGCGCGACCCTCGTCGTGCCGTTCTTCCTCCCGGGGCCGGGGAAGGGAGCAACCCTCGCGGTCGTTCCCCTTGGAGGCAGCGCCCGGCTCACCGGGGCGCGCCCCAAGCACCGCCCGATGTGGTGGTTGGGCGAGCACAGCGACGCGAGCGGGGAGCCCGAGCCGCTTCCCGCCGGCGGACTGGCGATCGGCACCCTGCTCGGGGTCGATTCCCAGCGCTCGCGCCTGGCCGCCCGCCTCGTCGGTGGGGGCGCGGAGTTGCTCGTCTCGGGTACGCACGACTGGCGCCAGAGCGCCGTCCAGCACCGCGCTTACGAGCAGCTGGCCGCCCGGGCGGCGGGCGCTCCATTGGTCCGCGCCGACTGGCGCTACGGGTCCGCGATCTACGACGAACGGGGGCGCGTCCTCGCCGACGCCGGCGAGGACCTCAGGCGCACGACCCTTCTCGCCACCGTTAGGGCAGCGTCCGCCTCCACTCCGTACGCGAGCCTCGGCGACCTGGTGGGCTGGGTGGCCGTCGCCGTGGTTGGTCTCGCGGCCCTCCTTGCCCTCCGCGAGCGGGCTTCTCCAGCTCCCAGCGCAGATCGGCCGATGGCGACAGACTTCTCGTCGTGAGCTTCGCGTTTTGCCATGGCGTCTGAAAGCGCCACCCAGATCTTCGGTCAGCTCTTCGAGGCCCTCGACTCCGAGGATCGCGAGGCCACGCTCGACGCGCTTCGCGCAGGGTATGAGCTGGTCAACCGCGACGGCGTGAGCGCCTGGCTGGAGTGCATGGACCCCGAGATCGAATGGAGCGAGGGCGCGGAAGTCCCCGAGCGCCACGTCTACCGGGGCCACGAAGGAGTCCTGCGCCAGCAGGAGCGATTCGAAGAGGCGTGGGAGAGCTTCCGCATCGAGCCCGTGACTTCGCCGCTTCGGGCGACAAGCTCGTCGTCATCGTGAATCTTTGGGGGCGAGGAAGGGGAAGCGGCGCCGAGGTCGAGGCCCGCGCGGCCCATCTGTGGGAGTTCCGGGACGGCAAGGCGGTGAGGTTCGAGATCTACGGCGATCCCGAGCGGGCACTGCAGCAAATGGCCTAGGGCTACGCCTCGCGATCGGCCGACTTCGGGCTCATAACCCGGAGGTCGCACCGACCCAGCGGCTCTCGTCGCCTGGCATCATCGCGGCCATGCGCCCCGACCTTCGGGCCGAGAACGCGACCGAATGGCTCGCTCTGCGATTCAACCTCGCCCCGCGGCCGGTCGGCGAGGCGATGTTCGGGATGCCGATGGCGCGCTCGATCATCGCCGGCGTCCGGCTGGGGATCTTCGAGCGGCTGGCGAAGGGGCCGGCTGGTGCGGACGAGCTCGCGCGCGAGCTGGAGCTCACTGTCGCGGGCACGCGCCTGCTGCTCGACTCCCTCTACGCGCTGGGGCACGTGGAGCGCGACGGGAGCAGCTACGAGCTGTCGAAGACCGCGCGGCGCTGGCTGGATCCCGCGTCCGAGACGTACGTCGGCACCTTCATCCAGGACTGCTCCCAGTTCTGGGACTGGTGGTCGCAGCTCGAGGAGGTCGTCCGGACGGGCAAGAGCTTCGAGCTCCATGACACGCCGCCCGAGGACCCAGCCTGGCAGACCTACATCCGCGGCCAGTTCGAGCTCGCCCGGCTGTCCGCGCCCGAGGTGGCAAAAGCGCTGAGGCTGCCTGACGAGCCCACCGCGCTGCTCGACGTGGCGGGCGCCCACGGCTGGTTTTCGGCCGAGTTGTGCCGCCGCCATCCCGGGCTCAAGTCCACCATCGTCGACCTTCCCGGCAGCGCGGCGGTGGGCCGGCAGATCGTCGCCGAGCACGGCATGTCCGATCGCGTCGAGCACCGGGAGGGCGATGCGTTCGAGGTCGACCTCGGAGGCCCCTACGACGGCGCGCTCTGCTTCAACCTCATCCACCACCTGAGCCCCGAGCAGAACGTGACCCTGTTTCGCCGGATCCACGAAGCGCTCAAGCCCCGGGGGACATTCGCCGTGCTGGACCTATTCACGCCGAAGGAGGGCGCCAAACCGGACGCTTCGGCATTCCTCGGGCTGTTCTTCTACCTCACCTCGGGTGCCGCCACGTACAGCTCGGACGAGCTCGCCGGCTGGCTCGCGGAGGCGGGCTTCGAAAAGCCGCGGCGGGTAAGGATCCGCCGGATACCGGGTCAGACGCTGTACGAGGCGCGGAAGCCGGGCTAGGCCGGCGCGCCCGCCTTCTCGCGCTCCGCGGCGGCGGCCTCGACCAGCTGCTTGTAGCGCACCTGCTGGCCGGCGGCGCCCCAGTTTCCGTCCGGGACCTCGCGAATCACGGTCCAGACGCGGATGCCCTCGCTGTCGTCGAGGCGGGCGGCGCGCAGGACGGCCTGGTTGAACGAGTCGACGAGGATGCCCTTGCGCCGATCCGAGAGCGCCCCCTCGGGGACGGTGACCTGAACGCGGAAGCGCGGCTCGCCACCGGGGCGGCCGCCGACGGCGAGCATCTCGGGCTCGATCTCGTTCGCGTACACCCAGGTGATCGAGCGGAAGAACTCGGTGTCGGGCGCCTTCTCGGCCTCGAGCATCTTCGTCGCCAGCTCCTCGAGCAGCTCCTCGCGGGCGTCGGGGGCGATCGCGCCCTTCGGGTAGGTGAGTTCGAGCATCGGCATGGTCCAAACCTCCTGGCCGGTCGTGGGTTGTCGCCGGAGCATACTATGATGGGCGTCATAGGACGACCGCCGGAGAACGCACGAAGCAGCGAATGGTCCGCGGCGCAGCGGAGCTGCTTCGCCAGCGCGGCTACACCGGGCACTGGCTTTCGCGAGGTGATCGAGCTGACAGGTGCCCCGCGCGGCTCGATCTACCACCACTTCCCGGGCGGCAAGGCCCAGCTTGCCGGCGAGGCGGTCGATTACGTTGGCGACCTGGCCCGCGAGGCGATCGCCGACTCGCTCGCCGACGCCGACCCGGTCCGCGCCCTGCGCGCTCTTCGTCGAGCTCTGGCGGGCCGACTTCGAGCGCTCGCGGCGGTCGCGCGGGTTGCCCGATCGCAGCCGTCGCGATCGAGAACCACGACGAGGCTCCCGAGCTGCTCGACTCTGCCGCACGCGCCTTCGAGCGCTGGCGAAGCGCGTTCGCGCGATCTCGCCTCCGCCGCGCGGGGGTGCCGCGCCCCTCCGGGCGGGCCGGCTCGCCGCCCTGGTCGTCTCCGCGGTTGAGGGCGCGATCGTCCTCAGTCGCGCCGAGCGCGACCCCGCACCGCTCCTCGACGTCGCCCGCGAGCTCGAGGCGGTGATCAAAGCGGCGCTCGGCTAATCGCGGCTTTTCGGTTCCGACGCACCGCGCGCTCGCCTTGCCCAGATCAGTTTTCTCAAACTTGCTGCAAAACCTTTAGGTTTTGGGGTGTTCTTCCGATAGGAGCGGACATAGAGGCCTCTTCTCTAACAACATGCGCCAACCCCAATGGTGTCCAGTCTCGGCGGACGGTGGGGGTTCGCTTGCAGACAGACGCGCAGCTCGTTGCCCTCATACGCGAGGGCCACGACCGCGCCTTCGAGGTTCTCTTCAACCGCTACCAGTCGCGGCTGCTGGCGTTCTGCCGGCGCCTGGTCGGCTCGCCGCAGGACGCCGAGGACGTGCTCCAGGAGGTGTTCGCGGCGGCACACGCTGGGATCCTCGCCGACAGCCGGCCGATCAACGCGCGGCCCTGGCTCTACAGGATCGCTCGCAATCGCTGCATGAACCACCTGCGCAAGCCGACCGCTGACGGCGTCGACTCGATGGACGTCCACCCGCACGAGAACGGCACCTCCACCCTGGAGCGGGTTCAGCGGCGCGAGGAGCTGCGGGCGATCGTGGCCGACGTTCACGGGCTGCCGAAGACCCAGCGCACGGCGCTCGTCCTGCGGGCGATCGACGACCGCTCCTACACGGACATCGCCGAGGCGATGAACACCACTCTTCCATCGGTGAAGTCCTTGATGGTCCGGGCGCGGATGTCACTCGCCCAGTCGATCCAGGCACGCGGGGCGCTGGCACCGCTCGCGTTGCTGGCGCTGCTGCGGAAGCTGATCCCCGCCAAGCTCGGCGGCAGCTCGGGCGCCGGCGGCGCCGGCGGTACGGCCGGCTCGGCTGGCAGCGCGGCGGGCACGGCCAGCGGCGTCGCCGGCGCGGTCGGCGGCGGCGCGGCGGCGGGAAGCTCCAGCCTCACGGTCGGCGGCGTGGTCAGCGCGGCGAGCACCGCAGCCACGGGCATCGGAGGCGCCCTGGGCGCCAAGGCCGCCGTGGGCGTTGCGACTGCTGCTCTGCTCACGGCGGGAGCCGTTGGCGTCGGCGAGATGAAACGGGATAGTCAGAACTCGACGGCGAGGGCAGGCCAAGCGCCGGTCTCAGCCCCTGCGGGAACGACAAATGGAATCTGGTCATCCGCCACGAGCCCACTGGGTGGTGTGAGGGCGGCGGCACAGAGGGCCGGCGCCGCCGGCCCGACAGCCGGTGGCGGCGCGGGGCACGGCAAGGGCTTGGGAGTCGGCAAGCCGTCCGTCAAGCACGGGCCGCCAGTCGAGCTCCCGGCTGCACGTGGCCACGTACTTCGAGGAGCGTCGGCCGCTGCTGGCGGATCAGCGCTTGCGCCGGGGCACTCGACGATACATCCGGCTCCCAAGGGGCTTGGGGCTTCGCTGAATCCCTCGAATGGAAGAAGCGCCGCCCCTCCCAAGCCTCGGCCCGAGCGGCCGGTGGTCGACCTACCGCGAACGCGGCCACCGGGGCCGCCGATCGGGCTTCCCAAGCCGCCCAAGTTGCCCAAGCCGCACCCTAGGCCAAAGATCCTTCCGTAGGCGCTTTGGCGCAGGCTGTGCGATTGGCTCGCGCGGGCGTCAGTTACCCGCAGCCGGTGTTGTTCCCGCAGCTCGAGCAGGTGTAGCAGGAGCCGGTGCGCTGCATCATGCCGCCGCACTGCTCGCAGGCGGGGCCCAGCTCACGGCCCTGCATCTGGGCCGGGATCACTGGCGGAGTGTCAGTGAGCGCCGTGCTGGCGGGCCGGGACTCCGAGGAGCGATCGCCGCCCTCGTGGGAGCCATTCGAGCCGTTCCCATCGCCGGCGCCGTTCCCCGCCTTCTCGGTACCGTCGTCGAGCAGCAGGGTCTGCTGGGCATCCCGGCGGGCACGGATCTCGGCGGTGAGGATGCCGAGGTCCTCGAGCACGTCGGGGTCGTCGATGAAGCGGCTCGCCAGCCAGCGCATCAGGTAGTCCGGCATCGACTTCGCGAACGGGATCTCGGGGTTGTTGGTGATCCCCTCCGGGTCGAAGCGCATATAGCTGAACTTGCGCACGAAGACCTCGAGTGGCACGCCGTACTGGAGGCCGATCGAGATCGCGGTGGCGAACGCGTTCATCATCCCGCGCAGGGTCGAGCCCTCCTTGCCGATGTCGGTGAGGAAGATCTCCCCGACCGAGCCGTCCTCGTACTTGCCTGCGGTGATGTAGCCCTCGTGGCCCGCGATCGAGAACTTGTGGGTGATCGACTCGCGCTCGCGGGGCATCCGGCGGCGCACCGGCCGCTGGACGTCCGGCTCGGGTTCGGTGTCGGTCGGCGTGTCCTTCTTGTCCCCAGCGTCAGTTCGCAATGCCTGGGCGGTCTTCGAGCCGTCCCGATAGATCGCCAGGGCCTTCAGGCCCAGCTTCCAACCACGGGTGTAGATCCGCTCGATGTCATCGACGGTGGCGGATGCGGGCATATTTATCGTCTTGCTGATCGCCCCACTGACCGATGGCTGAACCGCCGCCATCATGTCCACGTGGCCTTCGGGTGAGATCGCCCGCTCGCCGACGGCTACGTCGAACACCGGCAGGTGCTCGTCATTGAGTTCGGGCGCTCCGATGATCGTGCTCTTCTGGTTGATGTGGGCCTCGATCTGATCGATCTGGCTGTCGGAGTAGCCGAGCGTTCGCAAGGCCATCGGCACTGTGCGGTTGACGATTGTCATCTGTCCGCCGCCGACGAGCTCCTTGAACTTGACCAGCGAGAAGTCGGGCTCGATCCCGGTCGTATCGCAATCCATCAGGAACGAGATGGTCCCCGTGGGCGCGATGACCACGGCCTGCGCGTTGCGGTAGCCGCTCTGCTCGCCGATCTCGACTGCCTCGTCCCACGCTCGCCGCCCACTGGCCAACAGCTCGTCGTCGTCGGAATTCGAGTCGTCGATCGCATATGCCGCGTCACGGTGCATCCGCATCACCGCGTTGTGCGGCTCACGGTTCTTCTCGTAGGCCTCATACGGCCCCGTCGCGCTCCCTGAGATCAGCGCTGACTGCCGATACGCCCGTCCGGTCATGAGCGCAGTGATCGCCGCCGCCATCGCGCGTCCCTCGTCGGAGTCATAGGGGAGGCCATGGGACATCAGCAACGCTCCGAGGTTCGCGTAGCCCAGGCCGATCTGACGGAATGCGCGAGCGTTCTCGCCGATCAGGTCCGTGGGGTAGCTCGACGGGTCGACCACGATCTCCTGCGCCGTGAAGACGATGTCGACCGCGTGCTCGAAGTCACCGACGTTGAACGTCCCGTCCTCGTTCCGGAACTTCATCAAGTTCAGCGAAGCGAGGTTGCAGGCGGAGTCATCGACACTTAGATATTCAGAGCAGGGGTTAGATGTGGTGATTGGGCCGGAGTTCGGATCGGTGTGCCAGCGCTGAATGGTGCTGTCGTACTGAACGCCCGGGTCGGCGCACTGCCATGCCGCCTTGGCGATCTGACGAAACAGCTCGCGGGCATCCACCCTCTCGATCGGCTCGCCTGTCGTCCGAGCGGTCAGGTCCCACTTCTCGCCCTTCTCGACCGCCTCCATGAACTCGTCAGTGACCCGCACGGTGTTGTTTGCGTTCTGATACTGGATCGAGGAGAAGGCGTCGGAGTCGAGCCGCATGTCGAAGCCGGCATCGCGCAGCGCCGCCGCCTTCTCCTCCTCACGAGCCTTGCACCAGATGAAGTCCTCGATGTCCGGGTGGTCGACGTTGAGGACGACCATCTTGGCCGCGCGTCTTGTCTTTCCGCCGCTTTTGATTGTGCCCGCCCATGCATCGGCCCCTCGCATGAAGGAGACGGGCCCACTCGCGTAACCGCCCTTCGAGAGTTCCTCCTTGGAGCTGCGGATCTTCGAAAGGTTGATTCCCGATCCGGAGCCACCCCGGAAGATCAGCCCCTCCTTCGTGTTCCAATCGAGGATCGACTCAATGGTGTCCTCGACGGAGAGCAAGAAGCAGGCGCTGCATTGCGGGCTCTCCTCGAAGCCCACGTTGAACCACACCGGGCTGTTGAAGGCCGCCTTTTGGTGGAGCAGGATGTGGGTCAGCTCGGCCTCGAAGGCGTCGGCGTCCTCGTCGGACGCGAAGTAGTTGCCATCACGGCCCCAGGCGGCGATCGTCCCGGCGACCCGGGAGATCATCTGCTTCACGGAGCGCTCGCGATCCGGCGAGCCGAGCTTGCCGCGGAAGTACTTCTGGGCGACGATGTTGGTCGCGTTCTGGGACCAGCTGGTCGGGAACTCGACCTCGCGCTGCTCGAACGCGGGGTTCTCGGGATCGCCGATCACGGCGTCGCGGATCTCCCACTCGATCTCGTCGAAGGGGTGGACGCCGGGGGTCGTGAAGCGGCGCTCCACCGCCAGTCCAACCTCGGGGGTTTGTACATCCTTTGCAGCGATTTTGGCCATCAAGTTCTCTCCTTCAAGCGGCATTCGGGGCGAACTACTAATCCTCGCGCGTGGACCGGATGGAACCGGCCGTCACCGGGACCGCTCCGGCTCCCTCGGGATCCGGCACCGACGGCAGTGTTCCGGCGAACTGCATGTAGGCCCCCCAATCGAGCTCGCGGAGCTCCGCGAGGCAGAGCTCGCCGATGCGCTCGGAGGAGAGCTCCCCGCGCCCGTCCCCGACCGCCGTCTCGATCCGATCGACGATCGCCTCGATGTCGGAAGCGATCACAGGCCGCTTGTGCGCCGCGTTGATGAGCGCGGCGCGGAGCTTGGTTCGATCGAAGCGCTGCCGTTCGCCGTCGCGCTTGATCACATGCAGCGGCTCCGGCTCCCGACGCTCGAAGGTCGTGAACCGATGACCGCACCGCGAGCACTCGCGACGCCGGCGAACGCTGCCGCCGTCCGGCGCGCGACGACTCTCGCGAACGCGCGTGGGCGATTGGCAACCGGGGCACACCATCCCAAGCATTCTACTAGCGATAGGGTTCTTGCTCACGTACTCCAACGCTAGATATAGCGTCCGCGTGCGTAGTGTGAGATGTGCACCGCGATCACGGCGCGATTCGCTACGCTCGCGCTTCCATGACCAGGCGGGAGCGCGCAAAGGAAAGGGTCGCCGACGCCCGCGCGGTGGCCTCCGAGCGGATGGCGGATGCGGCGACGGTGGCCTCGGAGCGCGTCGCCGACGCGAAGACCGCCGCGGACGAGTTCATCGCTCGCTCCAAGCCGCGCCTTCGCGGCGTCTCGCACGAGTGGGCCTTCTTCGTTTCCCTGGTCGCCGGCGCGGCGCTGGTGATCGCAGCGCCGAACCCGCGGGCGACTGCTGCGGTCGCGATCTACGCCGCGTCGCTCTCGGCGCTGCTGGGGGTGAGCGCGCTGTATCACCGGATCGACTGGCGGCGCCCGGAGATCCGCCGCTGGATGAGGCGGCTCGACCACTCGATGATCTTCCTGCTGATCGCGGGCACCACGACGCCGTTCGCCGTGCTCGTCCTCGACGGAACCCTGGCGAAGGCGCTCTTGATCGCGGTCTGGGCCGGAGCGGCGGCGGGGATCGTCGTCGAGCTGGTCTGGGTTGACGCCCCGAAGTGGGTCACCGCCACGGTCTACGTCGCGGTCGGTTGGATCGGCGCCGTCGGCTTTCCCGGGATCGTGGGCAACGCGGGACTGGGCGCGGGCGTCCTGATCGCCGTCGGAGGCGCCCTCTACACCGCGGGCGCGGTGATCTACGCCCGCCAGCGGCCGGACCCGAACCCGGCCGTCTTCGGCTATCACGAGGTCTTCCATCTGCTGGTGATCGCCGCCGCCGCGGCCCACTTCGCCGCCGTCGCGATCTACGCCCTGCCCGCCGGCTGACCCGGCTCAGCCGGACCGCGTGACCGCCGCCGCGTGGCTCTCCTTCGCGGCCTCGATCAGCGCCCCAAGCTCGTCCTCGCGCCCCTCTCGGACCAGCTCCACCGGGTCCGGCTCGCCGTTCACGATTCCCTCGAAGAACTCCTTGCGGTCCTGGTAGGTGGGAAGCGTGGCCTTCGCCCAGCCGCGGGCGTCGTTGAGGATCACCGCCAGGCGTGCGTAGGGCTCGCCGTAGGCCTCCGCGATCTCGCGCTTCAGCCGCTTGGCGAGCGCCGGCGAGGCGCCGGAGGTGGAGATCGCGATCGCCAGCGGGCCGCTGCGGACGATCGCCGGCAGGATGAAGTTGCAAAGCGGCGGCACGTCGACGACGTTGCACAGCATCGCCCGCCGCTCGGCCCCCTCGTAGACGGAGATGTTGACCTCCGTCGCCCCGGTGGCCGCGATCGCCACGAACTTCCCATCCAGGTCGGAGTCGCGGAACTCGCGCCGCTCCCAGTGGATCGAGCCCTCGCTGGCGTAGTCGGCGAGCTCGGGCACCGCCTGCGGAGCGACCAGGGTGACCTGGCCGTCGCAGGCCAGCAGCCCCTCGACCTTCTCGAGTCCCACCTCGCCGCCTCCGACAACCAGACACGGGCGTCCCGACAGCCGCAGGCAGGCGATGTACAGGGGGGTGGAGAGCATGTCGCGAACGCACGAGGAGTCGCAGATCCCCTTGCGGAGCTGGCAGACGCACTCCTTGCCGGCGAAGGCCTGAGCTGGCATCGAGCAAAGGGTAGAGGCCCCGCGCGCGGCGGCTGCGATCATCGCGCTGGAGCTCCGACCCGGCACGATCCCAGCCCTACGGGCTGAAGCGCCGGCTCCAAGGAGGGTCGCGAACCCCCTGCTACCCTCGCCGTCCGATCGGCGGGGCATCGTCTCGGTCTCTCGCTCACGAAAGCGGCCATGCCTGCCGATCACGGAGGCACCCGATGCGACTGATCGTCACCGAGAAGAACAACTCAGCGAAGAAGATCGCCGAGATCCTCAGCGACGGCCAGGCCAAGGACGACAAGGTCTACAAGGTCCCGTTCTACACCTGGTCCGACGGGGATGGCGAGCAGATGACGATCGGCCTCAAGGGCCACGTCATGAACCCGGCGTTCCCCGACGGCTACTCGAACTGGCAGCAGACTGACCTCCACGAGCTGATCGACGCCGACTTGATCAAGGAGCCGACGGACAAGAACGTCGTGCGCGCGATCCGCAAGGTGGCGAAGGACGCCGACGAAATCGTGATCGCGACGGACTACGACCGCGAAGGCGAGCTGATCGGCCTCGAGGCCCTCGAGCAGATCGTCGAAGCGAATCCCGCGGTCACCGAGGGCGACATCGCGACGCAGCCACGGGTCAAGCGGGCCCGCTACTCGGCGCTCACCAAGGAGGAGATCCAGCGCGCCTTCGGCGATCTCGACGACCTCGCCTACGACCTCGCGTATGCGGGCGCTGCGCGCCAGGACATCGACCTGATCTGGGGCGCGACGCTGACCCGCGCCGTCTCGCTCGCCACGCGGCGCTTCGGCTCCAACTTCCTCTCGGTCGGGCGGGTTCAGAGCCCGACCCTGGCGCTGATCGTCGAGCGTGAGCTCGAGCGGCGCGCACATGTCGCGAAGCCGTACTGGGAGCTCCTGGCGCGCTTCCAGCACCCGGACGGGGCGTTCGAGGCCCATCACGCCACCGACAGGTTCTGGGAGAAGGCCGAGGCCGAGGCGGCGCTGGCCGGCACCAAGCCGCCGGGCGTCGTCAAGGGGGTCAGCTCGAAACGCAACTCGCGTCGTCCGCCGACGCCCTACAACACCACTGCGTTCACGACCGACGCGTCGAGCCGCCTGGGGATCACGCCGTCGGCGGCAATGCGCATCGCCGAGGACCTCTACATGGACGGCTTCATCTCCTACCCGCGTACCGACAACACGGTCTATCCGCGCTCGCTGAACACCCGCGAGCTGGTCTCCTCGCTGGTGCGAATCCCGGACTTCGACGCCGCCGCGCCGCTGCTCGACACGGACCTCACCCCGACCCGCGGCAAGAAGGAGACCACCGATCACCCGCCGATCTACCCGACGCAGGCGGTCTACCCGAACGCGCTCGACGGGTCCAAGCGCCGCGTGTACGAGCTTGTCGTCCGGCGTTTCCTCGCCACCTTCTCCCCGCCGATGATCACCGAGTCCACCCGCGCCGACATCGAGGCCGGCGCGGAGAGCTACTTCGTCCGGGGGTCGGTCGTGGTCGACCCCGGATACGCCGGGATCTACATCTACGCGCGCTCGAGCGACGACGAGATCCCGAAGCTCGAAGAGGGCCAGGAGCTGGCGCTCGACGGCGAGCCGTGGCTGGTCGACAAGGAGACCCAGCCGCCGGCGCGGATCAGCCAGGGCAAGCTGGTCGAGATGATGGAGGAGCGGGGCCTGGGCACCAAGGCCACCCGCGCGGACATCATCCAGAAGCTCTACGACCGCGGCTACGTGTTCCGTAATCCCCCGGAGCCCTCCGAGACCGGCATCGCCATGTACAAGGCGTTCCACGAGTACGTGCCCCGGATGGCGACCCCCGAGATGACCGCCGAGCTCGAGCAGGATATGGACCAGATCGCCGCGGGCAAGACCTCCAGGGACGAGGTGCTTCGAATCAGCCGCGAGATGCTCCACTCCACCACCTCCGACCTCCAGGAGCGCCGCGAGGACCTCGCGAAGCAGATCTGGGCCGGCATGGACGAGGACAAGTTCCTCGGCCCGTGCAAGGTGTGCGAGGAGGCGGGGCGAAAGCACGAGGACGGCTCGCCGAATCGCCTGCGGATCATCCAGCTGAAGGGCGGGAAGCGGATGTACGGCTGCGAGGGCTGGGACCGCGAAAATCCCGAGTCGCCCGATTCCTGCCAGGTGTCCGGCCCGCTCCCGGGCCGTGGCTATGACCTCTGGCGACTCGAGGAGCGCTGCTCGATTTGCGACGAGATGCCGCGCCTCACCGTGAAGGGCTTCCGCGGCCGTCCCTGGAAGCTGTGTCTGAACGACGACTGTCCCTCGATGGTCGAGATGCGGCAGAAGCGTGCGGAGCGCGAGCGCGCGCGCGAGGCGAGGGAGAAGGCGAAGGCCGCCGACAACGGGGCCTCGGCCGATGCTGAGGCCAAGGCCGAGGCGCCCAGCTCGGGGTCCCGCGGCAACGGCCGCCGTCGGGCCCGCCGCAAGCCCCCCTCGCCCGGCACCGCCCGCACCAAGCGCGCCGGCACTCGCACGAAGAAGTAGCACGGTAATTCGGTGTTCGTCACCCTGGAGGGGATCGACCGCTCGGGGAAGACCACGCAGGCCGCTCTGCTCACCGAGGCGCTCGGGCCCGAGACGCTGCTGCTCCGCGAGCCGGGAGGCACCGATGCGGGCGAGCGGATCCGTGAGCTGCTCAAGGACCCGGCCACCGACCTCGACCCGCGCACCGAGCTGCTGCTGTTCTGCGCGGCGCGGGCGGAGCTGTGCGCCCGGCTGGTGCGACCGGCGCTCGATCAGGGGCGCGACGTGGTCTGCGATCGGTTCGTGGACTCGACCGTCGCCTACCAGGGCGCCGCCCGGGGGCTCGGCGAAGACCTCGTTGAACGCCTGAACGAGATCGCCATCGCCGGCTGCCTGCCCGACGTCACGGTGCTGCTGAGGATCGATCCCGAGGGCGCCGAGTCCCGCGGCCAGCAGCGCCTGGCGAAGGGTGGCGCCGACGGCCTCGATCGCTTCGAGGGACAGGGAATCGAGTTCCAGCGCCTGGTCGCGGCCGCCTATGACGACCTGGCCTCGCGTCACCCTGGGCGGATCGTGGTGATCGACGCAGAGGGTGACGTGGACGAGGTGCACGCGCGAGTGATGGAGGCGGTGGGCCGAGTTGCCGCTCGCGACGGCTGACGTTCCGCAGGCGCTTCGGGACGCCACCGCGCACCAGCCGGGCGCGCGGGCGGCGCTCGCTGCGGCGTTGGCGGCACCCGCCCATGCATACCTGCTGGCCGGCCCTCCCGGGTCGGGCAAGCGGGCCGCGGGGCGGGCCTTCGCCGCTGAGCTCTTGGCGGCCGGCGCTGACGAGCCCGACGACGCGCGCCGGCGCGCGCTGGCGGATCCCTCGCCGCACCCGGACCTTGTCTGGCTGGCGCCGCCGGGCACCCAGCATCTCGTGGACGAAGTGCGCGAACGGGTGATCGTGGCCGCCGCCTACCGGCCGTTCGAGGGGGCGCGCCGCGCCTTCGTGATCGAGGCGGCGGAGGCGATGGCGGACGAGAGCCAGAACGCGCTGCTCAAGACCCTCGAGGAGCCGCCGCCGTTCGTCCACCTGGTCTTGATCACCTCCGAGCCCGCCGCCCTGCTGGAGACGGTCCGCTCGCGCTGCCAGGCCGTGCGGTTCGCGCCGCTCACGGAGGAGGCCGTCGAGCTGCACCTCGCGGAGCTCGGCCTTGGGGACGGCGACGAGGAGCGCCGTGCCGCGGCGCGGCTGGCAGGCGGCGACACGGACCGCGCGGCTTTCCTGCTCGGCGAGCAGGGCCGGGAGCTGCGGCGCGGCGCCCAGGCGTGTGTCGGGGCGGCGCTCACGGGCGAGCTCGCCGACGCCCCCTGGCGTGGGTTGCTGAGCGCCGCGGAGGCGGCGAGCGAGCAGGCGTCCTCGGCGGCGCAAGCGCGGTTTGAAGCCTTGGCCGTCGAGGCCGGCGAGGACGAGGGCCGGGGGGCTCGGCGCCGCTCCCGCGAGGCGGAGGAGGCCACCAGGCGCGCCGCCCGCCGTGCCCGGACCGAGGCGCTCGACCTCGGCTTGGCCCTGATCGCCGCCTGGCTGCGCGACCTGGCGACGGTTGCCGAGGGGGCCGAGGGCCTGGTCCTGAACACCGACCGCCTGGAGGAGCTCCGCGCCGCTTCGGCGCGCACGGCCGGCGGCCTCGACTCCCGCCCCGCGCGGGCGGGCGCCGAGCTCGTGATGGAGACCCGCAGGCGTCTGCGGGTAAACGTTGGTGAGGAGCTTGCACTCGAGGCGCTGGTGTTTCGCCTCGAAGCCCTGTTAAGGGATGCTTAGACTCCCGCTATGGCCGCCATCGGCCAGCCAGCCACAGCCGCTCGCTCCCGAAGGCCGTTCGGCGTGCGTCTGTATCTCACCCTCGGCTTCGCGGCCGTAGCCTCGATCGCCGCAGGGTTCTCGTATCTCTTGGTCACCGGGTCCAGCGATGAAACCGCAGGCGTGGAGGCATCCAACATCACCCTCGGACGCACGGCGCGCCTGGCAAACCGGGTCGGCGCCCACCCCTCGGCCGGCGCCACGGGGCAGATCGAGGCGGTCAAGGATCAGGGTTATTCGGCCTGGGTGTTCGACGCTCAGGGCCGGCTGCTGACGCCGCGGCTCTCGCGAGGCGTGGAGCTCGGTGAGGTCCCGGGCCAGCGGGGGGCGGTTGAGGCGGCCCTGCGCGGTTCGCGGATCGTCGAGCAGCTTCCGGGCGTGGTCACGGTGGCCTCGATACCGCTCTTCGACAGGCGCGGCATTTCGGGCGCCGTCCTGGCCCGGGCTGAGCGGCCGGAGGAGATCGAGCGCACCATCGACGCGATTCGCGGCGATCGACTGACCGCGTCCGCAATCGCGGTCGCGGTCGCCATCGTGATCGGCTTTTTGATCGCCACGGCGATCACCACGCGAGTGAAGCGGCTGGCCGGCAGCGCGGCTCGGATGTCCGAGGGAGAGCTCGACGAGCCGCTCGAGGGGACGGGCGGCCGGGACGAGATCGCCGACCTCGGCATGGCCCTGGAGACGATGCGGATCGCGCTGCGCGAGACCTTCGGGGCGCTGTCGTCGGAGCGCGACCGCCTTTCGGCGATCTTCGATGCGCTCGACGACGCGGTTCTGGTCGTCGGCCGTCAGGCGGAGGTGCGGTTTTCGAATCGGGCCGCCGAGCCCCTGATCGGGCCCGATGGAAAGGCGATCGCGCCCCTGATCCCCTGGCTGCACCGGGCCGCCTTGCGCGGCGCAGCCGAGCACGACGGGATGCGGGTGGCCGATCGGGTCTACGCGATTGGGATTCGGGACCTGCCGGCGGAGGACGCCGTGCTGGCAGTGGTACGCGATCGCACCGGGGGACTCCGTCGCGAGCTCGCGGAGCGCGAGTTCGTATCCAACGCCGCCCACGAGCTTCGCAATCCCATCGCCGGCATCTCGGGTGCGATCGAGGTCCTGCGCGCGGGCGCCAAGGATGATCCGAACGCGCGCGATCATTTCCTTGCCCGGCTCTCGGAGGACGTTGAGCGGGTCACCCGCCTCACCGACTCGCTGCTGACCCTGGCCCGGATCGAGGCCGTCGGGAAGGAGACGACGGAGGCGTCGCTTGATGTGGGGATCACGATCGACGAGGCCGCCCAGGCGGTGACACCGCCCGACGGGATCGAAGTCACGCTCGACGTGGGGTCGGACGTCGCCGCGCAGGGCGATCCGGTGCTTCTGCGCCAGGTCCTCATCGGCCTGCTGACGAACGCATTCAAGAACACGCCCCCGCCTGGCGTCGTTACGCTTCGTGCCCGTCGCAGCAGGGACAGCCAGGTGTTGATCGAGGTCGCCGACACGGGCACCGGAATCGCCTCGGAGGAGGTCGGTCGGGTGTTCGAGCGCTTCTACCGGGGCTCGGGCACGCTCGCGCAGGAGGGCTTCGGTCTCGGGCTCTCGATCGCGAGGCGAATGGTGGATGTAATGGAGGGGGAGATGGGGGTGGAGTCGAAGTTAGGGACGGGCAGCACCTTCTGGGTGCGCCTTTCGGCCGCCAAGGTGGCCGCAACCCCAGTGGCGTGATTGCGATGACCGACGGCAGAATTCTGATCGCCGACGACGAGCCCTCGGTGCGGGATGCGGTTGGCTATGCGCTCGAGCAGGAGGGCTTCCAGGTCACCCTGGCCGAGGACGGGCACGACGCGGATCGCAAGCTCGGTGACGACGCGCCGACCTTCGACCTGCTGATCCTGGACATCATGATGCCCGGCCGAAGCGGCCTTGATATCTGCCGCGACGTCCGCGCCCGCAGCCCGGTGCCGATCATCCTGCTGACGGCCAAGGACGCCGAGGTCGACAAGGTCGTCGGCCTCGAGGTGGGCGCCGACGATTACGTGACGAAGCCCTTCTCGGTGCGGGAGCTGCTTGGTCGGGTGCGCGCCCAGCTGCGCCGCCGCGAGCTCGACCGCAGCTCCTCGGGGCGGGAGGGCAAGACGATCGAGGTCGGCCTGGTGAGGATCGACCTGGCCCGCCACCTGGTGACGATCCGGGGCGAGCCCGTGAACCTGACCCGGTCCGAGTTTCAGGTGCTGCGCCTGCTCGCGGAGCGTCCCGGCCAGGTGTTCAGCCGCCTCGAGATCATGGAGGAGCTGTGGCAGTCGGAGTTCTCGGGCGACGTCCGCGCCTGCGACGTCCACATCTCCAACCTGCGCCAGAAGATCGAGCGCGACCCCCAGGACCCGAAGCTCGTCCTCACCGTTCGCGGCGTCGGCTACCGGTTGGCCGAGGGAGAGGGCTAGAAAAGAGCCGGAGACGGGATTCGAACCCGTGACCCCCGCTTTACGAGAGCGGTGCTCTGGCCAACTGAGCTACTCCGGCGTCGCCCGCATTCTAGGAGCGCCATGGTTGACCGCGATCGCGTTCGCGCATAGGGTGAGGGCGTCCGAAGGCACAACGAGGAGGAAGTAGCGGCATGGCGCAGGACAACGTGGACGTGGTCCAGGGCGTGTGGGACGCGTTCGGACGCGGTGACATCGATGCGGTGCTCGAGGCGATCTCCCCCTCGGCGGAGACCAGAGTGCCTGAGTCGCTTCCCTGGGGGGGGACCTACGCGGGGCAGGATGGGTTCCGGGACTTCCTGGCCAGGTTGGACCACACCTTCGAGGTGTTCAGCGCCACCCCTCAGAAGGTTCTCGGTGCCGACGACAACCACGTCGTCGTGCTTGCCAAGACCAAAGGCCGCACAAAAGGGGGTACGACGATCGAGGGCGTGACGATCTGGCTCTACCAGCTCCGCGACGGCAAGATCGCCGACGCGGAGAGCTTCGGCGACACGGCGCTGGTCCTCGAAGCGCTTGGCTGAGCCCTGAGCCGCCTCGCGAGCCAGGAAGCCGCGATGCGCTCCCTCTCGATCGTCATCGTCACGCACGACCACCGCGAGGCGGTGGGGAGGGCCCTGCCGGCGCTCGCCGAGCAGCTCGTTGACCGCGACGAGTTGATCGTGGTCGACAACGACTCCTCAGACGGAACCGCGGACGCGGTGCGCGAGCTGGCCCCGGACGCGATCGTGATCGACGCCCGGGCCAACCTCGGCTTTGCCGCAGGCTGCAACCGCGGCGCTTCGGCGGCCTCCGGGGAGCTGCTCTGTTTCCTGAACCCGGACGCGGTACCCGCGCCTGGCTTCCGCGCGGCGATCGAGCGGCCGCTTGCCGACGGCCGGGGCTGGGGAGCCTGGCAGGGGCTGGTCACCGCCGAGGGGGGGCAGGTGGTCAACACTCACGGCGGGGTGGTCCACTTCACGGGAATCGCCTGGGCCGGGGGGGCGGGCGAGCCGCTGCCCCTGGAGGGTGCAGGCCATGGCGAGCCCGGTTTCGTCTCCGGGGCCTGCCTCGCCATCCCCCGTGCCACATTCGAGCGAATTGAGGGCTTCGCGGAGGGGTTCTTCCTCTATCACGAGGACGTCGATTTGTCGCTGCGGCTGCGGCTCTCGGGGCAGCGGCTCGGGGTGGAGCCGGCAGCTCGGGTCCAGCACGCCTACGAGTTCGCCAAGGGGCCCGCCAAGTGGCGTCACCTGGAGCGCAATCGCTGGGCGACCCTGATTCGCACCTATCCGGCAGCCCTGCTGGCCCTGATTGCCCCGGCGCTTGTGGCCACCGAGCTGGCGCTGGTGCCGGCGTCTGTCGCCGGCGGCTGGTTCGGGCAGAAGCTGCTCGCCTGGGGCGACACGCTGCGCGCCGCGGGGCGGCTGCTTCGCCAGCGCCGCCAGATCCAGGCCAGCCGGGCGATCGGCGCGGCGGAGTTCGCGCGGGCGCTTAGCGCCGATCTCGCGTCTCCCTATCTGGGGCGCGCCGGCCGCTCGCGCGCGCTGCGCGGCGCGCTCCGGGCCTACTGGTCGGTGGCGCTCGCGCTGCTGCGGGCCTCGGACTGAGGCCGCCCACCGCCCGCTGGCTGCTCGGCCCCCCTGGCCCCCGTGCCGTCTCCGTTCTTACCAGCCACTTGCGCCGCCCGCAGCTCCTCGTCCAGCCGCGCGACCTCCTGGGCGAGGATCCTGGTTTCCTCGGAGAGCCGCGAGGTGGCGATCGAGAAGTGCAGGAGCAGAACGAAGGCGACTCCGAAGGCGGCGATGAACAGGAAGTTGGCCGGCACCGAGATGTGGAGCAGATCGGCTGCGGAGGCGAGCAGCTGGTTCCAGATCGCGAGCACGAGCAGCGATACCGAGACGAGCATCCAGAGCAGCGCGTAGCGCTCCACCAGCCGGCGCCGACGGACCAACTCGAGCACAACGCCAACCAGCAGGGCGGTGGTCACGACCGCCGCGATCCGTATGCGGCCGTCGAGCTGTGTGGCGGCGAGCGGCAGCCACGAGGCGGCGGTGCTCATCGTGCTTCCGGCTCGCCGCCGGCCCCGGAGACCCCTGCGCCCGGCGCAACCGACCGGCCATCGGAGGCATGGGGGGCTTCGTCAAGGGGGATTGGCCGCCGCCGGAACAGGCCCACGAACAGGGCCAGCAGCACCTTCGCCATGTAATAGGCGCTGCGCGGGTAGTCGATCGAGCTGCGGCCGAAGCCGCGGGCGTTCATCCGCACCGGCACCTCGTGGATCCGAAGCCGGTGGGCGTGCAGCATCAGGATCGCCTCGACCTCGGGGTAGTCGTGGGGGTAGTCGCGCGCGAACAGCTCGATCCCGCGCCGGTTCGTCATCCGGAAGCCGGAGGTCGGGTCGCTGATCCGCTGGCGGCAGATCGCGGTCAGGACGACCGAGAAGATCAGATTGCCGATCCGGCGGCCGATCGGCACCCTGTAGCCGGGGTCGCCGCGGAAGCGGCTGCCGCAGACCATGTCGGCCTCGTGGCCAGAGGTTTGGAGCTTGGCCAGCAGATCATGCAGATGGGCGGGCTTGTGCTGGCCGTCGCCGTCGACCTGGGCGGCGACGTCGTAGGAGTGACGGAGCGCGTACTTGAAGCCGGACTGCATGGCGCCGCCGATCCCGGTGTTGAAGGGATGGCGCAGGACAACCGCGCCGCTGTCCTCGGCCTCGGTGGCGGTCTCGTCGGTGGAGCCATCGTCGACCACCACGACGTCGAACTCGGGGGCCTGGCGGCGGATCTCGCGCACCACCCGGCCCACCATCAACTGCTCGTTGTAGGCGGGGACGATCGCTAGCTTGCGGAGCTGAGGGTGGTCGGGCGCCATCTCGGAGATGCTCGGGCGGGGCCGCCCGTCGCCGGGCGAGCCTGTGCGTAAGCCGCCCTCGCCCAAGCCAGGTTAGCGTCCCCTGGCGGCGGCGACGCGCTCCAGGCGCTAGGCGTCGCCCCGATCGCGCCGAATCTGCTCGCGCTCGGCGAGGCGGTTGCGGCGGCGCAGCTCGGCCTCTCGCTGACGGCGGCCCTCGGCCTCCGACTCCGCGATCAGGCCGGGGACGGGGACGGGCGTCCCCTTGTCGTCGATCCCGACCATGGTCAGGTAGGCGGTCGAGGTGTGGTGCCGCTCGCGGGTCCGCGGATTCTCGGCCTCGACCCGCACCCCGACCTCCATCGAGGTGCGCCAGACGGCGTTGACGCTCGCCGAGCAGATCAGGAGCTCGCCGATGTTGACCGGATGCAGGAAGGTCATCCGGTCCATGGCCGCGGTGACCACCCGGCTGCCCGAGTGGCGGATCCCGGCGATCCCGGCGACCTCGTCGCAGAGCCTCATCACCACGCCCCCGTGGACGAATCCGGCCGAGTTGGCGTCGCCGATGCCCATCCACTTGACCAGCTCGGAGCGCGACTCGGCGGCGGGCTTGGAGTCCATGGCGGGGCGATCGTAGCGGCGGTTCGGCGGTTCTCGGTTCGTTTAAGCCCCACTAGCCTCTCGACTGTGCCCGAAGATCAGTCCACCCCGCTGCCCGCGCTCGGCCGCCGGATTGCCCGCTGCCGCCGCTGCCCGCGGCTGGTCGAATGGCGCGAGCAGGTCGCCGCCAAGCCGCCGCGGCGCTTTGCCGGCGACCAATATTGGGCGCGGCCGCTTCCGGGCTTCGGCGACCCGTCCGCCCCCGTGGTCGTGATCGGGCTGGCGCCCGCCGCCCATGGCGGCAACCGGACCGGGCGCATCTTCACCGGCGATCGGTCCGGGGACTGGCTCTTTGCGGCCCTCCACCGGGCGGGGTTCGCAAACCAGGCACGCTCGGAGCATCGCGACGACGGACTGCGACTGCGCGCCGCCTACGTCACCGCCGTCAACCGCTGCCCGCCGCCGGGCAACAAGCCCACGCCCGCGGAGCGCGACAACTGCCTCCCGTACCTGGTCGAGGAGCTGCGGCTACTAGAACGAGCAAAGGTCCTCGTCGCGCTGGGCTCCTTCGCCTGGGATGGGGCGCTGCGAGCGCTGCGGGAACTGGAGCTCGAGATCCCCCGCCCCAAGCCCCGCTTCGGCCACGGCGCGGAGGCGCGGATCGGCCGCTACGCGCTGGTCGGCTGCTACCACCCCTCGCAGCAGAACACCTTCACCGGCACGCTCACCGAGGCGATGCTCGACGATCTCTTCGCTCGGGCCCGGGAGCTGGCCGAACTCTTTCAGCCGGTCGACTGAGTGATTCACCGGACATCATCCGGTCAGTCCCACGCTGGACCTGGCTTTGCGCGTTCTCCTTCTGGCCGAGTGGCCCTCACGGTGGCGCCAGCACCTGCGGCGGGATGTCTCCCACCCCGATGGCCCGGTAGAGGGTCGCGCTCGGCTTCACGATCAGCCACCGGCCGTCCTCGTTTCGCAGGTAGACCAGGTCGTCCTCGACCGAGGGCTCGCGGTTGCCAGTGAAATGGGTGACGGTTGTGGCGACCACGCGCGCCTCCGAGCCGTTGATGGTCACCGAGGGAATGCGCCCGATCCGCGAGCGGTCGTAGGCGGGGAACCCGCGCGGATCCCGGTATCCGATCGAGGCCGACAACGAGGCCGCGCAGCTCCCCCGGTCTCGCGGGAAGTCGACCGCCGCCAGGGCGCCGGAGACGAACAGCGCGCAGGCGTGCTCGCCGTCGCGGGCGTTGAGCGCCGCGAGGTAGGCGCGAACGACCCGCGCCACCTCGCGCTGGCTGGCGTCGAGGCGGGGGGCCGGCGAGGAGCGAACCGCCTCCTGAACGTCGGCGCGGGTCCCCTCCCGATCCGACCGCGGCGGCTTCTCTCGGGCCTCGGGCTGCTGACCCGTAGTCGCACCGCCCGGCCGGGTGGGGACGTCCCGCTGCTCGGCGGGCTGCTCCGGCCCACCGTCCTCCTCGCCTCCGGACAGGACCAGGACCCCGGCCGCCGTCGCCAATGCAGCGGCCACCAGCCAAACGAGGCGCGTCCGGGCAAACCTCCTCACACCCGCAAGCATCGCGCACATCCGGGCGAACGGTTCCGTCCACGTCTGTGCATAGCCTGCGAACAGAATGGGCTCCGCTGCTAGCCTCGCCGACGTGAGACACCTGAGGCCGGTTCCGGACTCCAAGCCGCCTCCGAAGCTCGCCGAGCGCGCGGAGGCGAAGCCCTCGATCGCCGAGCTCGAGCGCTGGGCCACGGTGCTTCGCCTCGACTGCGTGCGGATGCTCGCGGTGGCGAAGTCCGGCCACCTGGACTCCTCGCTATCGGCGGCCGACATCGTCGCCGCCCTCTACTACCGCGTCCTCCGGCACGACACGGAGAACCCCGAGTGGCCGGCGCGCGATCGCTTCGTGCTCTGCAAGGGCCACGCCGCGCCGATCCAGTACGCGGCTCTGGCCCAGCACGGCTACTTCCCGCTCGAGGACCTGCTGGGGCTGCGCCAGATCGGCGCCCAGCTCCAGGGACACCCAGACATGCGCCGTACTCCGGGCATCGAGGTCTCGACCGGCTCGCTCGGGCAGGGTCTATCGATGTGCGTGGGCATCTGCCTGGCGCTGCGGCTCGACGGCCTCGACGACACCGCGCAGGTGTTCGGGGTGCTCTCCGACGGCGACTGCCAGGAGGGGCAGACGTGGGAGGCGGCGACCTCGGCCGTCCACTTCGGCGTCAACAACCTGACCGCGATCGTCGACTACAACCACCTCCAGACCGACGGCACCACCGAGGACGTCATGGACATCGGCGACGTGCGCGCCAAGTTCGAGGCCTTCGGCTGGGACGCGATCGAGATCGACGGCCACGACATGCAGCAGGTGGTCGAGGCGCTGGATCGCAGCCGCACTCTGCGAAGGCCGGCCGCGATCGTTGCTCAGACCAAGAAGGGCAAGGGCGTCTCGTCGATGGAGGATCGCTTCGGCTTTCACGGCAAGCCCCCCAACCCCGAGCAGGCCGCCGAGGCGCTCGAGGAGCTGACCGTCCGCCTCGACCAGCAGACCAAGGCGCTGCACGAGGCGGGCAGCGACGACGGCCCAGGCGGGGCGGCGAGCACTTAGGCATGGCGGCCGAGGCGAAGACCGAGCCGATCGCGACCCGCCACGCCTACGGCGACGCGCTCACCGAGCTCGGCGAGCTGCACGAGGAGGTCGTGGCGCTGGACGCCGATCTCGCCGTCTCCACCCAGTCGATCAAGTTCGGCAAGCGCTTTCCGGAGCGCTTCTTCAACGTCGGCGCCGCGGAGGCGAACATGATGTCGATGGCCTGCGGGCTGGCGGCGACCGGCAAGGTGCCCTACTGCTCGACCTTCGCGATCTTCGCCGCCGGGCGGGCCTACGACCAGATTCGGCTGGGCATCGCCCACAACGAGCTCAAGATCCGAGTTGGCGCCTCGCACGGCGGCGTCTCGCTGGGGGAGGACGGCGCCTCGCACCAGATGATCGAGGACATCGCCCTGATGCGGGCGATGCCCCGGATGACCGTGGTCGTCCCGGCCGACTACAACCAGGCCTACCGGGCGACGCTCGAGTCGTACGAGCGCACCGAGCCGATGTACATGCGGTTCGGGCGACCGGCAACGCCGATCGTCTACGAGGACGTCCCCGAGACCCTCGGCGGCGGCGTCGACATGCTGCGGGAGGGCAAGGACATCTCGTTGATCGCCACGGGCCACATGGTCTGGCGGGCGATGGAGGCGGCGGAGTCACTCGAGCGCGAGGACGGGGTGGAGGCGGAGGTCCTCAACGTCTCCATCATCAAGCCGCTTCACTCGGAGGCGATCCTGGAGTCGCTGGGCAAGACCGGCGTCGCCGTCACCGCCGAGGAGCATCGCGTCGTCGGCGGGCTGGCCGACGCGGTTCGCCAGCTCGCCGCCGAGCAGCACCCGGTGCCGATCTTCGCGGTCGGCATGGGCGACGAGTTCGGTCTCTCCGGCACCGGCGAAGCCTGCATGGAGCACTTCGGCCTCACGGCCCGCGGGATCGCCGACCGCGCTCGCGAGGCGCTCGTCCTGAAGCCGATCGTCTCGCGCCCGCCGCTCTTCGGCCCCGAGTGGACCTGAACTAGCCGCACGCACACTTTCCCTGCTCGTGGCGGTTGTTCGCTACCCTTGCGCGAGCGCTCGACGGCTCGACGGCTTGGGGGGGACCGGCGCGCAGGATTGCGGCGGGCGTCGAAGAATCACGCTACGCATGGCCCTGCTCCCAAAACGCGCACGACGGCGTGACCGCGCCGCCGGAGAACAGCCGCCTCATATGGCGCGGAGCGTCAACGCATCCTCCGACGGCGAGGGGCCGCGGCCGCCGATCGTCGAGCTGCGCGACGCCACCGTCGTCTACCCGGGCGGCCACGTCGGGGTCGAGCGCGTTTCCCTCGCGCTGGAGCGCGGCGAGTTCGCCTTCGTGGTCGGGCCCACCGGCTGCGGCAAGTCGACCCTGATCAAGATGCTGATCCGCGAGGTGGAGCCGGCCAGCGGCGAGGTGCGGATCGCGGGCCGCGACATCAACCGGCTACCGGCCAAGCGCCTTCCCCACCTGCGCCGGCGACATCGGCACCGTGTTCCAGGACTTCAAGCTGCTGCCCAACCGCAGCGTCTTCGACAACGTCGCCTACACACTCCAGGTGACCGGGGGCAGCCGTGGCGACATCCGGCGCAAGGTTCCCGAGATCCTGCGCCTGGTCGGCCTTCAGGGCAAGGTCCACAGCTACCCGGACCAGCTCTCGGGCGGCGAGCAGCAGCGCGTCTCCATTGCGCGCGCCTTCGTCAACCACCCCCCGCTGCTGCTCGCCGACGAGCCCACCGGGAACCTCGATCCCGAGACCTCGATCGGGATCATGCAGCTGCTGTATCGGATCAACCGCACCGGCACGACCGTGCTCGTCGCAACCCACGACCGCGAGATGGTCGACAAGATGCGCCTCCGGGTGATGGCGCTCGACGAGGGAAGGCTGGTCCGCGACGAGGCCACCGCCGGCTACACCGAGGAGTCGACGAGCGAGTTCGCGCTCCGCGTGCGCGCCGAGATGGGGGTCGGCGCGGGCCAGATCACGGGGTCGTAGGCAAGAGACCGAGGTGGGCCGAGTCTTCTTCTTCATCGCCGAGGCATTGCGCGCTCTGCGCCGCAGCGCCGCGCCCAGCTTGGCCGCGATCGTCACCGTTGTCCTGACGACGCTGCTGCTGGGCGTGTTCATTCCGGTGATCAGGGCCACCTCGACCACGACCGAGAACGTGCGCGATCAGCTTGCCTTGGAGGTCTTCATGGATGTCGAAGCCGGGAAGAAGCAGGCCAAGTCCGTCCAGCGCAAGATCAACGCGATACCGCACGTGGCGGGCACCGAGTACATCTCCAAGGCTGAGGGCCTGAAGACCCTGCGCGAGGACATCGGGAAGGAGGAGGTCAACGAGGGCATCACCCAGCTGCGCGGCCAGAACCCCCTGCCCATCTCGATCCACGTCCGCCCTGACGACCCGGACAACCTCGACTCGATTCAGGCGGCGATCACGCCTCCAGGCCCCAATGGAGAGCCGAGGCCGATCAGCCCCGACCATCGACAATGTCAGCGACGGCCAAGGCGCCGCCGATGACATTCGCACCGTGACCAACGCCGTGAAGATCATCATGTCTGGTGATCGCGGTCCTGCTGCTCGTCGTGTCTCTGATGCTGATTGCGAACACGATCCGCCTCTCGATCTACGCCCGTCGCCGCGAGATCGAGGTGATGAAGCTCGTTGGCGCGACCAACTGGTTCATCCGCTGGCCCTTCGTTCTCGAGGGCCTGATCGTCGGCGTTGTTGGCGCCGGACTCGCCGTGGCGGTCCTTTGGGCCGGGAAGGTGACCATCATCGACCCCTTGGCGCAGAACTTCGACCTGATCGACAACTTCTCGACCATCGGCTTCGTGCCGCTGATCGTCACGCTGATGGCCGCGGCGATCGTCGTCTCCGCACTCGGAAGCGGGGTCACGCTGCGCCGCTTCCTCCGCGTTTGAGCCGCGGCTTCATCGCGGGGTTTGGCGCCGGCGCGTGACGGCGCTTGCGGCCGCGGCGCTGATCGCCGCGATCGCAGGGGAGTTCGACGAGTCCGACCTCACCTAACAGGCGAGCGAGGTGATCCGCGAGGAGTACTACAAGCCGGTCGAGGGCTCGGTGCTCGACAAGGCGTCGGCGGATGGGATCGTCCGCGAGCTGCGAAGGCGCTACGACGACCGCTTCTCGCACTACCTCGACCCGCACGAGCTGAAGCTGTTCGAGTCGGCGGCGTCGGGCCACTTCTCGGGCGTCGGCCTCACCGTCACCGGCGTCAAGCGCGGCCTTCGGGTGGCGAGCGTCCTGCCGGACACGCCGGCCCAGCGCGCCGGCATCGAGGAGGGCGACCTGATCACCGCCGTGAACGGGCGCTCCTTGAAGGGCGTGCCCGCCGAGGTGTCAACGGGACGGATCAAGGGCCCGCCGGGGACGGCGGTCGAGCTGCGGGTGGTCTCCGGCTCCGGCAACGGAACCCGCAACGTCGAGCTCGAGCGCGCCGAGGTGGAGCTTCCGGTCGACCCGGGGTGAGATCAGGCGCGCGGGCACCAGCAGGGTCGCCCACGTCCGGTACCTGAGCTTCAGGGCCGGGGCGCACGGCGAGCTGCGGTCGACGATCGAGCGCCTCTACCGCCGCGGCGCCGAGGGATTGGTCCTCGATCTGCGCGGCAACGGGGGTGGGCTGCTGAACGAGGCCGTGCTGTCGGCGAGCGTCTTCCTCCCCAAGGGCGAGCAGGTCGTCTCCACCGACAGCCGCGCGATGGGCCACCGCGACTACGAGGCCACCGGCGACCCGCTGCCGCGGCATCCGACCGTCGTCCTGATCAACCGTGACACCGCTTCGGCGGCCGAGATCCTGGCCGCGGCGCTCGGCGACCATCGCCTGGCGACGATCGTCGGCACGCGCTCCTTTGGCAAGGGCACCTTCCAGCAGGTGATCCAGCTGGCGGCGGGCGGGGCGCTGGACCTGACCGTGGGCGAGTACTTCACCGCGGACGGCGCCTCGCTGGCCGGCAAGGGGATCAAGCCCGAGGTCAGGGCCGTGGACGATCCGGAGACGCCCCAGGACGAGGGCCTGCGCCGGGCGCTGGCGGTGCTCGCCGCAGACCTGTGAGCCCCGGCCGGGGTGGGGCGCTCGGCAGGCGCGTCGCGACCTTCGAGCGGCGCGGCCGCTTCACGATCGCGGAGCCGCTGTTCGAGCGCGGGCCGCGGGTGGCCCTCGTTCGGCGTTCGATCGAGGTCGAGCCCGGCGAGATCGCGCTGGTCGATTTCGGCCCGGGCGGCGCGCGCGCCCTGCGCTCGCTGGGCTCCGCCGAGAGCGCACGCGAGGTGGTCGCCGCGCTGCTTTGGGATCGCGGCATGGATCGTGGCTTCACGGCCGCGCTCGAGTCGGAGGCGGACGAGGCAGCCGTCGCGGCGCGCGAGGCGCCGCTGGCCCGCCGCGACCTCGCTCACCTCCCCACGTTCACGGTGGACCCGGCCACGGCGCGCGACTTCGACGACGCCGTCTCGGCCGAGGCCGAGGGCGACGGCGTGCGACTCTGGGTCCACATAGCGGACGTCGCCGCCCACGTGCGACCGGGCGGCGGCCTCGACGCCGAGGCGCTTCGCCGGGGCACCAGCACCTACGTTCCAGGGACCGTGGAGCCCATGCTTCCCGCGGTTCTGAGCGACGGGGCCTGCAGCCTGGCGCCCGGCGAGGAACGGCTGGCGGTGACCGCCGAGATCGAGCTGGGCTCGGGCGGCGAGCCTCGGGCCGCGAGCTTCTACCGGAGCCGCATCCGCTCCGACGCCCGCCTCGACTACGACCAGCTCGATGAGGTCTTCGCCGGCCGCGCTCGGCCGCCGCCCCAGGTCGCGGAACCGCTTGGCCTCGCTCGACGGGCGGCCGCGGCGCTGGCCGCCCGGCGGCCGGTCGGGTCGCTGGAGATCGAGTCGTTCGAGCCCGAGTTCAGCTTCGACGCCGACGGCTCAGTGACCGGCGCCCGCTCAGTGCCCCAGACGGAGGCCCACGAGCTGATCGAGCATTTGATGATCCTCACCAACGAGCGCGTTGCCGGGCTGCTCGAGCAACGTGGCGTCCCCACCCTGTATCGCGTCCACGAGCCGCCGGATCCGCAGCGGATCGCTTTCCTCGTCGAGCAGCTGGCGGACCTGGGGGTGCCGACGCCGCCGCTGCCCGAGCGGCTGTCCCCGAGCGAAGCCGGCGAGCTCGCCGGTGAGATCAGCCGCGCCGTCGCCCGCGAGGCGGCGCGGCGAGGCCACGGCCGGGACGCGTATACATCCCTCGTGCTTCGCTCCTTGAAGCAGGCCTACTACTCAGAGCGCAACATCGGGCACGCCGGGCTCGGCAGCTCCGCCTACGCCCACTTCACCTCGCCGATCCGCCGCTACCCGGACCTCGTCGCCCACCGGGCGCTCCTGTCCGCGATCGGGGCTGGAGAGGACGAGCCCGAGCCGCAGGCGGTGAGCGAGGCCGGCTGGCGGAGCTCCGAACGCGAGCGCGAGGCTACAGCGCTCGAGCGCGAGGCCGATCGGGTCTGTGCGTCGTTCCTGCTCCGGCGCGAGCTGTTCGAGTCGGGCTGGAAGCACAGCTTCGAGGGCGAGATCTCCGGCGTGATCGGTGCGGGGGCCTTCGTGCGCTTCGGCGGCGAGCTGGGGGACGTGTACGAGGGGCTGCTGCCGGTCAGGTTGCTGCGGGAGGAGCGATACGACCTCAACGCAGACCGAGACCGCGCTGGTCGGGCGGCGCAGCGGCCGCGCCCTGCGCCGGGGCGATCCGATCACCGTGCGGGTGGACTCGGTCGACGCTCCGCGAGGACGCGTCGACCTGGTGCCGGCGGAGGACGACGGTGAACGCTAAGCGCAAGCCGGCCTCCCAACCCGCGGAGCCGCGGGTCGTCGACGTCGCCACCAACCGCCGCGCCGGGCACAAGTTCGAGCTGCTCGACCGGTTCGAGTGCGGGATCCAGCTCAAGGGCACCGAGGTCAAGTCGCTGCGGGAGGGCAAGGCGCAGCTCGGCGACGCGTACGCGCGTGATCGAGCGCGGCGAGGTTTGGCTGCGCAATGCCCACATCCCGCCCTACGCCCCGGCGAGCCGGGATAACCACGAGCCGGAGCGACCCCGCAAGCTGCTTCTGCACCGCCACGAAATCGAGCGCCTCATTGGTCGCAGCCAGCGGCGCGGCCTGACCCTGATCCCCACCAGGATCTACTTCAAGGGGCCGCTGGCCAAGGTGGAGTTGGCCCTTGCCCGCGGCAAGGAGCGGCGGGACCGGCGTCACGAGATCCGCGACCGCGATCAGCAGCGGGAGATGGAGCGCGAGCATCGTCGGCGCTTTCGCTGAGCGCGTCCCGGACGGTCAGGCACAGGCGCGGGGATTCACGCCTGAATGAGCGCCTGCATGCGGCTTGCTGTGTCGCGTGCAGGGCTTTCGCATGCGACGATTAGGGGGATGCGCTCTATTTGGTGGCCGCCGAAAGGAAGGCGACAACGAAAAGGAACAGGCCTCGGAGCAGGCTGCGAAGACGGAGGAGGCCTCGGTGCCGCAGCAGCCTCCGCCCGAGACCTCGGCTCGCGTCCCCGCCCCCGCCGCCCCCGCCGGCTCCGGCGACCCCGGCCCCCGAGCCATTTCAGCCCGTTCCGCCCAAGCCCGAGAGCCGGCGCGAGCGCCGAAAGCGGGAGCGCGATGAGCGCCGCCGACGCGACGAGGAGGAGAAGCGCCGGAAGGCCGCACAGCGCGAGCTGGCCAAGAGCGAGCGCCGAAAGCTGAAGGAACAGGGAAAGGCCACGGAGACGGCCACTACCGCCCCGGCCCAGCCCGCGGCCCCGGTGCCCGCGCCGCCCGCGGCCCCGGCCCAGGCCCAGCCCGCGACCCCGGTGCCCGCGACGCCCCCGACGCCGGCGGAGAAGGAGTCGGGCTCCGCGCGGCGCCGGCGCGAGCGACAGGAGCGGCGCGCTGCCCGCACTCAGGAGCGCGACCGTGCCAAGCAGGAGCGCCAGAGGGTGCTCGAGGAGCGGCGCAGGGCCCGCGAGGAGCGCAAGCGCGCTCAAGACGAGGAGCGCCGCCTGAAGCGCGAAACCCGTAAGGGCGAAGACAAAAAGAGCGCCACCCAACCGCCGTCCGCGGAGGCGAAGCCGCCGCGGGTGGTGGGGCAAAAGCCGGAGGAGCCGGGGCTCGCGAGGCCGGAGCCGCCGGCGCAGCCGGAGGTCCAGCGCGCGGACGAGGAGCGCGCCATCCGCGATGCGACCGAGCGTGCGGCGCAGACTCGCCTGGACGAGGCTTCCGAGCAGGCCGCCCTAAGCGCCGCAGCGGAGGAGGAGAAGCGAGCCCGGGCTGAGGCCGAGCGGCGGATCCGCGAGGCCCAACAGGTGCAGCGCGAGGCCGATGAGAGGCAGCGCGAGACCGAGGAGAGGCAGCGCGAGGCCGAGGAGAGGCAGCGCGAGGCCGAGGAGAGGCAGCGCGAGGCCGATGAGAGGCAGCGCGACGCCGATGAGAGGCAGCGCGAGGCCGATGAACGTGTGGGGCGGGCGCGGGTCGAGGCAGTGGGCCGCGTCGGCGAGGCTGCTGCTGCGGCCAGGCCCGCGGAGGCGGCCGAGGCACGTGTCGCCACTTCGCAGCAGGGGGCGGCTCCGGTCACCGACGAGCTCCAGCAGGTCGAGGCGCAGCTCACGGATCGGCAGCAGCGAACGGCCGAGGCGCTGGAGCAGGCCGCCAAGCGGCTGGAGGAGGCCGAGGCGCGGGTCAGCCAGGCCGAGTCGCGAGCGGCGAGGGCCAAGCAGCTCGCGGAGTTGAAGAGCAAGGAGACCGAGCAGGAGCGCCGCCTGCGGGAAATGCTCGATCGGATCGCACAGGCCGAGCAGCGTGCGGCCGAGGCCGAGCAGCGGGCCCGCGAGACAGTGGACAGGATCGTCGACCTGGGCTCGGAGCTGGCACACGCGCAACCGCCCACTGAGCCGGAGCCGGACGCCGGAGCCCGAGCCGCCGCCCGAGCCCGTCCCACCACCACCACCACCACCACCGCCGCCGGAGCCCCAGCGGCGCGCCCGCGGACGTCCCGCGCGCCATCCTCAGCGCCCGACCCCGAAGGGAAGCTGAGCGTGAACGAGGCGACCTACGACGATTTGCGCCGCCTGAAGCTGTCGGTGACGCAGACCGGCCGGGTGCTCGACTACCGCGAGAGCTTGGGCGGCTTCAAGTCGCTCGATCAGCTGGACGACATCGCTGGCTTCCCGCGTGACGTCCTCACCGAGCTGAAACGGAAGCTGACGATCTGATCTCGTCAGGTGCCTCTAGAGCCCGTAGCTCTCCATCAGCTTCAGCCAGATCTCGCTGCGGGTCGGAAAGCACGGCACCGCGTGCCAGAGCCGATCCAGCGGGCACCTGGCCGACCACGGCGATCGTCGCTCCGTGCAGGAAGTCGGCAGTCTCCGGGCCGACGAAGGTGGCGCCGACGAGCACCCGGCGCTCCTCGTCCACAACGACCCGGGTCGTCCCTGGCATGTCGCGGCCGTGGAAGCTCGCTCCGGCGGTGCCCGAGGTCGGGACGTCGACGGCGCGGGCCTGAATCCCGGCTTCCCCGGCCGCGGCGAGGGTGTACCCGACGGCGGCAACCTGCGGATCTGTGAACGTCACCCGCGGGGAGCCGTGCTTGTCCGCCGTGGCCACCACGTCCTTGCCGAGAATGTGGTCGGCGGCGATCCGAGCCTGGTACTTCCCCATGTGGGTGAGGAGCGCCCTGCCGTTCACGTCGCCGATTGCGTACAGCCAATCGGATTCGTCGACGCGAAGCTGGTCGTTGACCTCGATCCAGCGTTCCGCCGTGATCCCCACGGTCTCCAGCCCGATTCCCTCGGTCCGAGCCCGCCGGCCGATCGCCACCAGGAGCTCCTCGGCGACGACGCTGGCCCCGCCCTCCAGCTCCACCGTGACCTCGCCGTTGCCGCCTCGCACCGCCGTCGCCTTGGCGCCGGAATGGACATTCACCCCAGCCTCGCGCAGCGCGTCGGTCACCTGCTCGCTGGCGAACGGCTCCTCGTTCGGGAGCAGGCGGTCCATCGCCTCGACCAGCGCCACCTCGGAGCCGAGGCTCCGCCAGGCCTGCGCCAGCTCCGCCCCGACCGGGCCGCCCCCCAGGACGGCGAGGCTCTTCGGGACGCGCTTCGAGGTGGTGGCCTCGCGGTTGTCCCAGGGCTTGGCGTCGGCCAGGCCGTCGATCGGCGGGATCGCCGCCGACGTGCCGGTGGCGATCACGATGGCCCGGCGGGCGACGAACGTTTCATCGCCCACCTTGACCCGTCGCTCACCGTCGAGCGCCCCGCTCCCGCGGATCAGCTCGATGCCCCGCTCCTCGAGCCACGGGAGCTGCACGGAGTCGTCCAGGTCGTGGATCACCTCGTCGCGGCGGGCCAGCGCTGCCTCCGGGTCCAGCTTGCCGGTCACCGCCTCCGCGGCGCCGGGAACTCGTCGCACCTCGGCGAGCACCTCGGCCGGGCGCAGCAGCGCCTTCGAGGGCATGCACGCGTAGTAGGAGCACTCGCCGCCCACCAAATGGTCCTCGACGATTGCGACCTCGAGCCCGCCCTCGGCGATTCGACCGGCGCAGACCTCTCCCGGGGGCCCGGCTCCGATCACCACGACATCGAACTCGCGCTCGCCCATCCCGACCTCCTCGCTGTTCGCTTGCTGAGGAGCCGACTCTTACAGCTGTTTGGGCGTCACGTAGGCGACCAGCTCCGCCCCACGGGTCCCCAGCTGGCTCCATGCGCCGTCGAAGGTGAGGGTCGCCAGCGCCGCGGTGGGGAACTTCGCCCTCACCCGCTCGAGCTCCGAACCCTCGCCGGCCAGATGGAGAGCGAGCTCCTGGATCGCCGGCTGATGTCCGACCAGCATCACGGACTCGACCTCGTCCGGCACCTCGCGCAGCCGTCGAAGGAGATCCTCGGACGACGCTCCATACAGTTCGCGCTCGATTCGCACCTTGGCCGGATCGAGTGGCGGCATCACCCTTTCGAGCGTCTCGCGCGTTCGCCTCGCCGAGGAGCACAGCACCAGGGCCGGTTCGATTCGCTCCCGCCCGCAGGTGCTCGGCGATCAGCGCCGATGCCCGGCGACCACGCGCCGCAAGGGGCCGGTCGTGATCGTCGAGCCCGGGGTCATCCCAGCTCGACTTCGCGTGCCGCAGGAGGAAGAGGCGCTTCACCCGCTGAAGGCGCTACCCGTTCGGGATTCCCCGCTCGAAGAACGTCTCCGCGACCCCCACCGCCAGCAGCGCCGCCAGGCCGAGATAGGTGGCGGCGACGAGCGCCCGTGTGCGGCCCGGAATCGCATGGTAGGCGCGGGCCTCGGGCGTCTTGCGAAGCTTCCAGCGCCGCCAGCTCTCGATCCCGCCGAAGAGGAGCACCAGGAGCAGGATCGGGTTCGGGAAGAAGAAGGCGAGCACGACCAGCCCGGCGAAGCCGACCAGCCAGATCCAGGGGCTGAGCGCGGCCATGGCGCGCCCGCCGTCGAGAGGCAGCACCGGCAGCAGGTTCAACAGGTTGAGGAAGAAGCCGATGTAGGCGAGGGCGCGCCAGAAGTCGCTTCCGGTGGCGAGCCAGATGGCGAGCGGGACCAGGGTTGCGATGCTTCCCAGCACCGGACCCGCGAGTCCGACCCGGGCCTCGGCGGCGGCGTCCCGTCCCATCGACTTGGCGGCGATCACAGCGCCCAGGAAGGGGATGAACATCGGCGCCGACGCCTTGACGCCCTCGCGCCGCAGCTGGATCACGTGGCCGAGCTCGTGCAGGAAGAGGAGCGCCACGAAGCCGACCGCGAACGGAAAGCCCCAGATCAGCGCGTAGGCGGCGATCGAGACGAGCGCGGAGCCGAAGGACGTCAACAGCTTCAGCTTCGGGAGCAGGAACAGCAGGGACTTCGCCTTCAGGGCCACCACCGCAACGGCGGCCAGCGCCGCGCCGAGGCGCCTGCGGGCCCCGGTGCGATCCGGGCGCCCGGAGCCCGGGTGGATCGGCTCGTAGGGGAGGCTCTCGGTTGCTGTTGTGTCGGTCATCTCGATCGTCAATTCTCCAAAGCTTCAGTAAATGTAGCCTGAGGTCGAAAGGCGAGTACCCTTATGGGAGACATAGCACGGGGACGACAGGCTTCGATCTGGTCGATCCGTGCGAACGGTTGCAGGCCGAGGTTCCCGGAGGCCTCGCTAAACACCGGGAAAACCAATACGTGCGGACCATGAGTTCGCCCTCGCCACTTAGCTCAAACTAAGTAGGTGAGAGTCGGCCCTCCTTCGGCCCGTGGGGAGGGGCACCGGCTTCAGAAACGGGCTCGCCCGAAGCGGTCCGTCCTCACCGCCAGGGGACTTCTTAGGGGACTGGTCTTCCGGAATCACCCGCCGGCGCGGACCCGGAAGACGAGATTAAAGCGCCGGCTAAGCCTGTAGAAGCCTTCGCATCGCGACCGGACACGGGGGTTCGATTCCCCCCGTCTCCATCCCATGGTTGGTTGCTTGCTGCCCCATTGCTGGCCGTGGGGGATAGATTTGACCTGCTTCGTCTTTGCGGCTTAGCCTGTAGGCAGTGCGGCCCCTTCGGTATTCCATAAACGTCACGTTGGACGGATGCTGCGATCACCGTGGAATCTCCCCGGATGAAGAGATGCATCGTCACGCGACGAAGAATCTCGAACAGGCCGACGCTCTCCTCTTCGGCCGGGTGACTTACGAGATGATGGAGTCAGCCTGGCGGCCGCCGGGGCAGACGGAAGCGATGCCTGATTGGATGGCGCCTTTCGGCCGGACGATCGACGCGGCAAAGAAGTACGTCGTGTCGAGCACCCTGGAGCGGGTTGATTGGAACGCGGAGCTCGTTCGCGGGGATCTGGGAAAAGCTGTTCAGGAGCTGAAGCGGGAGTCGGGTAAGGGGCTGTTCGTGGGAGGCGTGAAGCTTCCGCTGGCGTTGGCGGAGCTGGAGTTGATCGATGAGTACGAGTTCGTGGTGCAGCCCAGGCTGGCGGGCCACGGGCCCACGTTGTTCGCGGGGCTGTCGAAGCCTGTCGACTTGAGGCTCGTGAGCCGGCGGGAGTTCAGCTCAGGGGCGGTGGCGATGCGGTACGAGCCTAGGAACTCCTAGGGGCCACCCAGGAACCGGCGCTCAGCTCCTGGTCAGCGAGACGAGCCGCCGTACGAACCGAGGGTTCGACAGTGCCATCAGTCGTGCTCGGCCCGGTGCAGCAGCCCGGCGTAGAGGAGGGCGGCGATCTCTCCGAACAGGCCCTCCGGCATCGCCTCCGGATCGACCAGACGGCTGCGCATGATCCCGCTCATCAGCGCCAAAAGGGCGATCGCCACGTGCTTAGACGCCGCTGCAGTCTCCGGCGCCCCGAGCTCGCTCGCACGGGCGCGCAGCACATCGGTGAGCGCGGCGCGCAACTCGCGCTGGCGCCGGGCATAGCGCTCGCGTACGGCCCGATCGCGCAGCGCTCGGCGCCAGAACTCGTCGTCGAGGAAGACGGCCGTGCGATCGCGGTGCATGAACTCGACCAGCATTCGGTTGGCCTCTGCCGACATGTCCTGATCCGCCGCCATCCCGGCGAGTGCCCGCGTCGCTTCTCGGAGCGGCGCCTCGACCCGCTCCTCGAGCACGGCCAGAAGCAGTTCGTCCTTGCTCTCGAAATTCCAGTAGAAGGTCCCCTTCGACAGGCCTGCATGACCGCAGATGCTCGCGACCGATGTCACCTCGAAGCCGTCGCGGGCGAACAGCTCCGCCGCCGCCGAGAGCAGCTCGGCGCGGGACTGCTCGGGAGGGCGGTCGCCGGAGCTCGGCCTGCCGGCCGGTCTCGCGGTTGCGCGTCTGCTCGCCATCTACTAGAGTGTAATAGGCCATACGGTCTATAAACCCCCAGCCAAAGAGCGTGGCCGAGACTGCGCAAGGGAAGCACACGCCGGCGCCGTCCCCGCGGGCTGAGCGGGCAGAACGGGGCCGCGCCATGGAGGAGGCGGTCGTGATCGGTGCTGGTGCGGCCGGGCTCGGCGTCGCCGGGGAGCTGGCGCGCCGCGGGATCGACGCGCTCGTCCTCGAGCGAACGGGGCGCGTCGGCGGCGGTTGGCGAAGCCGCTACGAGAGCCTTCGCCTCAACACCGTGCCGCGCCTCAGCTCGCTGCCCGGCGCGCGCATCAGGCGTGCCGAGCGCTGGATGCCGGGAGTGGAGTTCGACCACTATCTCGAGCGCTACGCGTGCGAACGCTCGCTCCGGGTTCAGACTGGGGTTGAGGCTTGCCGCGTGGTGCGCGAGCGAGCCGGCTGGAAGGTGGATACCGATGCCGGCGTGATGGAGGCGCGCTCTGTCGTCGTCGCAACCGGTTACGACCTCGTGCCCAATGTCCCAGATTGGCCCGGGCGAACCGAGTTCGAAGGCACCCTGATCCACTCTGCCGAGTACCGGCGCGCCGAGCCATTCATCGGCCACGACGTGCTCGTTGCCGGAGCTGGCAACTCGGGGACCGAGATCGCCCGCGAGCTCGCCGAGGCGGGTGCCGCGCGGGTGCGGATCGCTGTCCGCACGCCGGTCAACCTGATGCCCGACGTGATCTTTGGTATCGCAGCGACGTGGTTCGCCAGGGCGAACGAGAATGCGCCACGAGCCCTCGTCGACGGCGGCTCGCGGCTGATCCAGCGACTCGCCTTCGGCGATCTCGCCCGCTATGGCCTCGGCCGGGCGCCATTTGGGGTCGCGACCGAGCTCCACGAGCGCGGCAAAGGACCGGTGCTCGACCGCGGCTTCGTCGCCGCACTCAGGCGCGGCGAGATCACGCTGGTCGCCGCCATCGAGGGCTTCGAGGGCGCCGAGGTGCTGCTCGCCGACGACACCCGGCTTCGCCCCGACGCGGTGATCGCCGCGACCGGCTTCTCGCACGGTCTCGAGCCCCTCGTCGGCCATCTCGAGGTGCTCGATGAGCGCGGGCGGCCGCGAGAGCGTCGCGGCCGTCCCGACCCGGACAACCCGGGCCTCTTCTTCAACGGCTACTGGCTTCCCCTCTCCGGGCAGCTCCCGGCGATGCAGCGGAGCGGACCCCGGATCGTGCGCGCGATTACGAGGCGGACCCGGGAAGCTGGCGCCCGGCCGCTTTCGCTCCTCGCGCAAGGCGGCAGCAACGGTCGGCTGCTGTGAACCGTCAGACTGGCGGTGTGAGCGAAGCTCGGCTGGACGACCGCCGCTGCCCCTATTGCGGGTGTAACTTCACGCCCGAGCAGCCTGATCAACGTTACTGCGGCCCTTGGTGCGAAGAGCAGGCGCGTCTTGAAGGCAAGCACAGGGACTCAGCGCCTGCTCGTTCGTCGGTCTTACGGAACGGCGAGTGAGTGCGCATGGCCCTACCGACTGGGGTCTATAGACAGTCCTCCGCTATGAGCCGGAGCGCTCGGCGTTCGGCATCCTCGGAAACACGGATCTGACGCGGAAGTCCCCCGCCCCGGTCGCAATCGCAGTGGCTCCGATGAGCGCCAAGTACAGGCCAACCTCCCGAGTCGCACCTGACGGAAAGTCGAAAAGGATGAGCCATGCGATCAGGATTCCGGCGATCACTCCAAGGATGTCGGTCATGCCGTTGAGGGAGAGATCCGGACGGAAGAAGCCGAATCTCCCACCCGTAATGGCGGCAGCAATCCCAGAGACGCCGGTGATCACCAAGAAGACGTCCCACGCGCTGAGGGTCTGCCAGCCGTCGTGAGTGACACCTGCGGCATCGCTCCACGACATGAACAACGAGCCGATCAGCAGAGCCCCGCCGCAACCGGCGAGTAGGCGTCCGAATCCGGGGTTGATCGTGGTCATGCTGCTCCTTTCTTGAGCGCCTCGGCAGTCGCTCGGTCGGCGGGGAAAAGCAGCTCGATCGCGAGCTCGGACGTGGTCACCTCGAACGGGGTGTCGAAGCTCGCGAACATGCCGAAGAACGACCACTCGCCGCCGGTGGGGACGCGCAGCCGCACCGGTCCGAGGATCTCGCCGCTCCCGGCCTCGGTGGCAACGCCGTTCTCACCCTCGGGCACCGGATAGGCGGCAACCTCGTCCATCAATGACCTCAGGCCGTCATCACCGCTGATCGCGATCTGTTGGGCCAGGCGCTTCAGGAAGTGCCCGCGCCACTCGGCCAGGTTGACGATCAGCGGCGCGAACCCGCGTGGATGCAGGCCCGTCCGCAGGAGGTTGATCGGCGGCTCGAGCAGCGCGGGGTCAATCTCGACCGTCGCGGCGAGCTCGGCCATTGGGGCGTTGGTCGCGATGAGGTTCCAGGCACGATCGAATATGACCCCGGGGTAGGGCTCGTGCGCGGCGAGGATTCGATCGAGCGCCTCGCGCACGGGCGCGAGCTCTGGATCTGCGAGGGGACGCTCGGGAAATGCCGGGGCGTGGCCAGCGGCGAGTAGGAGCTGGTTTCGCTCCCGGAACGGGATCTGAAGCTGCTCGGCAACCGCCAGGAGCATTTCGCGACCCGGCTTCGAGCGACCGGTCTCGACGAAACTCAGATGGCGGGCGGAGACGCCCGCGTCGAGGGCGAGCTCAAGCTGCGTTAGTCGACGGCGTCCGCGCCACTGGCGCAGAAGTGGCCCAACACTTTCGTGGCTGTCGGATTTGGCCATGCCGCGACGACTCTAGCCCTCGCGGGTAGGCCTGTCGATTACCTCGGGGTAATCGAAGTTCCACCCGTGACCGCCCGATCAGCTGTGCCCCAGGGATGGCAGGGGCGCTGCTTTCCGAAGCAGCACTTCTGCCTTCGCGTGGTTGCAACGTCCCCTCGCTGCTCCTCGTCGCGCCCTGCAGTTGGGCGGGCTCGCGGTGATACGGTGGCTCGACAACGAGCGAAGGGGGAATTCGTGAGACCTAAGCTGTTTGGAACCGTCGTGGCGGCGGCTGTCTGTGGCGCTCTCGCCCTGACCGGCGTTGCCGGCGCGGGTGCGGGTGACCGGGCGAAGACGAGGGTCACCATCAACGAGCAGAACGGGGACTTCTCCGGCAAGGTGTGGAGCCCGAAGCCGCGCAAGTGCGCGGATAACCGGAAGGTCAAGCTCTACAGGCAGCGGGGCGCGGAGCAGAACCCGGACAGGGAGGAGGTCGTCGCGTCCGACACCTCTGAGCTGCAGGGCGACTACGGTGTGTGGTCGACTGGAAACACCGGGCTGTCGTCCGGCAAGTTCTACGCCCGCGCGGGCAGGACTTCCGATTGCAAGCCGGACGCCAGCAGGACGGTCCAGCTGTAGCGCCAAGCGCTGACGACCCCCGCACGGCCCGGGGGGCCCAGGCGCGCCGTTAGCCTGTCATCTTTCTTTCATCTTGTGCGAGCAAGGTGACGGGTATGCGCGTCCTGATCGTTGAAGACCACGTGAAGATGGCCGGCCTGATCAGACGGGGCCTGCAGAAGGAGGGCATGGCCACGGACGTGGCCACGAACGGCGAGGACGCCCTCTGGCGAGCCCAGGCCACCGAGTACGACGCGATCATCCTCGACGTCATGCTTCCGGGCATCGACGGCATCGAGGTCTGCGGCCGGTTGCGGGCCGAGGGCGTCTGGGCCCCGATCCTGATGCTCACCGCGCGCGACGCCGTTCGGGACCGCGTCGCAGGGCTCGATGGCGGCGCCGACGATTACCTCACCAAGCCGTTCTCCTACTCCGAGCTCCTCGCCCGTCTGCGCGCCCTGGTGCGGCGGGGCCCGGTGGAGCGGCCCGCGGAGCTTCGGGTCGGCGACCTGCGCCTCGACCCGGCGCGGCGGCAGGTCTGGCGTGGTGAGGCCGAGATCCAGCTCTCACCCAAGGAGTTCTCGATCCTGGAGACGTTCATGCGCCGGCCGGGCGAGGTCCTGTCGCGATTCCAGCTCCTCGAGCATGCCTGGGACTACGAATACGAGAACCGCTCCAACGTCGTCGACTCCTACATCCGCCTTCTGCGTCGCAAGGTCGACCGGCCATTCGGGGTCGAGAGCATCGAGACGGTGCGCGGAGTCGGCTATCGCCTCAGGGAGGCGGGGTCCGGTTGAGCCGTCTGCCGATCCGGCTGCGCGTCACCCTGGTCTTCTGCGGGGTGATGGCGGTCGTTTTGGCCGGGACCGGCCTGTTCCTCTATTTGCGCCTCGAGTCGGAGCTCAACCGTGACGTCGATCGGGACCTGCATTCCCGCGCCGAACAGCTGACCGCGCTGATCCATGCGTCCGACGCAGCTGGCCTTGGAGAGTCGGTGCGCAGCGTGCTGGCGCGACAGCGCGACAGCTTCGCCCAGATCGTGACCCGGTCGGGACGGCTCTTCGGGGCCCAACCAGGCCGCCCCGTCCTCGCCGGGGCCGAGCTCCAGCAGGCCCGCCGAGAAACCATCCTGTTCGAGCGCTCCCATGTGCCGGGCCTGGGCGACGATCCGGTTCGACTGGAGGCCGGCCCCGCAAGGCAGGAAGAGGGGCGTCGGCTGATCGTGGTCGTCGGCGCCTCGCTCGCCGACCGCGATGAGACCTTGGGGAGCCTGGCCACATTGCTCTTGATCGGCGGGCCGGTGGCACTGCTGCTGGCGTCGCTGGCTGCCTATGGCGCCACCAGGGCAGCGCTTCGCCCGGTCGACGAGATGCGCAGGCGGGCCGCCGAGATCTCGGCCGCCGAGGCCGAGCGGCGCCTCCCGCTGTCGCCGGCCCAGGACGAGGTTCGCCGGCTGGGTGAGACCCTGAATCGGATGCTCGATCGGCTCCAGGCCGCGATGGAGCGCGAGCGAGCCTTCGTCGACGATGCCAGCCATGAGCTGCGCACACCCCTCGCCCTGCACAAGACAGAGCTGGAGCTGGCCCTCCGCTACGGCGGAAGCACGGAGGAGCTGCGGCGCGCGATCGCCTCGGCCATCGAGGAGGCCGATCGCATCTCGCAGCTGGCCGAGGACCTGCTGGTCCTCGCTCGGTCCGACAAGGGCCAGCTCTCGATCGAGGCCAGGCCCGTTCAGCTCCGCGACCTCTTCGCCTCCGTCAAGGGTCGGCTCGAGGGTCCCGCCCGCGAGGCCGGGCGATCGCTGGTGGTCGACGACCCCGATGGCCTGTTGGTCGACGCCGATCGCGTCCGCGTGGAGCAGGCCCTCACCAATCTGGTGGAGAACGGCCTGCACCACGGCAGCGGGCAGATCCGCCTTTGGGCTCGCGCCACCGAGGGTGGCGTCGAGCTTCACGTCAGCGATGCCGGTCCTGGCTTCCCGCCCGATTTCCTTCCCCACGCCTTCGAGCGCTTCAGGCGCGTGGATACCGCCAGGGCCGAGGGCGGAACGGGCCTCGGGCTCGCGATCGTCGACGCGATTGCTCAGGCCCACGGCGGGCGCGCCGCCGCCCGAAACGCACCGGAGGGCGGGGCGGACGTCTGGATCGAGCTGGGCCGGGCCGGTGAGTCGCTCTAAGCCCCATTGACGCGGCCGAGCGTGCGCTCCATGCGAACGGTGGTCCCCTGCTCGGATCGCTCGACGTCCACGCGGTCCATGAAGTACTCCATCAAGGTGAAGCCGCGCCCGCGGTCGTGGCCGCGGGGCGAACGCCACCGGCCGTGGTCCTGCACGGCGACGACTATGCGAGGGCCTTCCCGCCGGGCCTCGACCTCGATCGATCCTCCCTCCCACGGGGGGTAGGCATGCTCGGAGGCGTTGGCGCAGGCCTCGTGGCAGGCGGCGACGATCTGCCATACCTCGCCCCGGTCGATCCGCTGGCCGGCCAGCCAAGCCTCCACCGCGCGGCGGATCGGCGCCAGGGACGAGGGCTCTGCCGGCGTGGTCAGCTCGAGTGGCTCGTCTGCCGTCGCGTCAGCGCGCATCAAGAGCAGTGCGATTTCAGCCCGCTCGGCGCTCGGCCTCGGCCTTCAGGTGACCCAATCCGGGCTCGATGGATTGCTCCAGCGTCCTCTGCATCCGCCGCCCGGAGGATGCGGACGGGAAGGCCTTCCCACGATTCCTCCGACGTGACCACCGTCCCCTCGTCCCGCGGCTCGAGCCTGTGGACGTGAATCGCCTTGATGCCGAACGTCCTACCGGTCCAGGCAATCAGCCGAGGGCGGTCGATTCGCTGGAGCGTCGAGGTAATCGTCCCGGGCCCCGCCTTCCACCGAAACCGCGCCCCCTCGCTCAGGCCGTCGTCGAGGGAGGCCGCAGCCGACATCCGGATTCCAGTTCGGCCAGTCGTCGATCGAGGTCAACACGTCCCAGACGATCTCGGGACTCGCGGCAACCTCGACCTTGGCCGAGGCGACCACCGGCGCGCTCTCGTTCACCTTCACTAGGCGGGAAGCTACTACCCGATCGCGCCAGCCTCGAATCGGACCCGGTCAGGCGGCTATCTGGTAGCGCTGGCCCGCGGCTTCGACCAGCTCGGCGACAACCTGTGCCAGTTGCCGATGCAGCTCCTCGTCTGCGAGCCGGTCGCCCCTGAAGGCCTGATTGGCGCCCGCCACCGGGACCTCCGCGCCGACCACCCGGGCCCCGGTCGAGCCCAGCACCTTGCGCGCCTCGGCCTGCGCCCAAAGGGCGCCGAAGCCGCCGGTGCTGGCGCCGATCACAGCCACCGGCTTGTTGCGAAGGACATTGTCGGCAAACGGGCGCGACGCCCAGTCGAGGGCGTTCTTGAGCTGGCCGGGGATCGACGAGTTGTACTCGGGGGTCGCGATCAGCACTGCGTCGGCGCTCGCGATCGCATCGCGCAGGCGCCGCGCGCCCGCCGGAGCAAGATCGCCGTCGTCGTCCTCGTCGTAGGGAGGCACGTCCTTGAGCCCCTCGAACAGCTCCAGCTCGGCGGGCGGCGGCAGCAGCTCCGCCGCCACCCGCAGGAGCCGCGTGTTGTGAGACTCGCGACGGAGGCTTCCCGAGATCCCGAGCACCCGCATCGCCCTACTCGTCCCGGACGAGTTCCAGGTGGACGGTGAGGGTGACCTGGTTCTCCACCGCGACGCCGCCGCTCGGCACGGGGGCGTTCCAGTTGAGCCCGAACTCGGTCCGGTCGACCGGCATCTCCAGGTCGAGGCCGATCCGCTCGCCTCCGGCCAGATCGCCGACCGGCCCGCTCAGCTGCCCGCGAGCCTCGACGCGCTTCGTGGTGCCCTTGATCGTCAGATCGCCCTCGACGACGAGATCGCCGTCATCCGTGCGGATCCCGGTGGAGGTGAAGGTGATCTCGGGATAGCGCTCGGTGTCGAAGAAGTCGGGCGACAGCAGGTGCCCGTTCAGGTTCTCGTCGCGGACCTGGACGCTGTCCGCGCGGACGGCGCCGTACAGCCTCGGCTCACCGTCTTGGTTCGCCAGCGTGACGCCGAAGTCCGCGAACGTGCCGCGGAAGGTCGCCACGACCATGTGCTTGACGGCGAAGCCGACCTGCGAGTGAACGGGGTCCGACTTCCAGATGCCGGTGGGGATGGCTGTGCCGGTGAGAGTGGTGGTCTCCGCTTGTACCGTAGTCATCGTCATTCAAATCTCCTTGGGTCGGATAAACTTGCGCTGTCAAACAATTCTAGCAGAGAAACTTGACTACGCAACAATTGACTAAGAAAGCATCTCCCTCCGTGGTGGCCGTCGGTGCGCCTGATCGGCGCCCACGCGGCGCTCACCGGCAGCTCAGCGCGCAGCTCGTCGCCGAGCATGGCCTGACGCTCAACGAGTACGAGGTGCTGTTGCTGCTTGCCAGGGCACCGGAGCGGGCCATGCGACGCGTCGATCTGGCCACGAGGTTCGCCTCTCTCCTTCCGGTGTCACGCGGCTGCTCGACCGCCTCGGGCCGCCGGCATGGTCGGCAAGCGGCACTGCAAGACGGACGCGCGCGTCACCTACGCCGCCCTGACCGCGGCCGGGATGACGAAGCTCGAGGCAGTGCGCGCCGGACCAGGCCGCCGCCGCCGAGCGCCTGCTTGGCGAGCGCTTCGACGAGGACGAGCTCGCCTCGCTGGTCGAGCTCCTCGGCCGCCTCTCGGCCCCGGCCGACGACGAGTGTCAGCCGACCTCCTGACTCGCTAGTCGCTAGGAGAGCAGGATGCCGTTGCCGGACGGATCGGCGACCCGCAGGATGTCGCCGTCGGTCTGAGTCTCGAACCCCGCAGCGCGAAGGCGCTTCCCCGCCTGCTCGAGCTGCGGCACGCCTGAGGTCGCGATCTCGAACCAGCGCAGCCCGAGGGCCCCGGGCGGGGGCGCCGCAGCTCCCTCCCCGGTCCAGGTGTTGGCGCCGATCTGGTGGTGGTAGCCGCCGGTGGCGAAGAACAGCGCCCCGGGGTAGCCGCGGACGGTGACCTCGAAGCCGAGCACGCCCGCGTAGAAGGCCTCGGCCGCGGAGAGCTCGGCGACGTTGAGGTGGACATGGCCGATCCGCGTTCCCGCGGGCATCCCGTTCGCCTCCGTGTCCGCGCCGCTCAGCTCGCCGAGCACGCTGTCGAGGTCGAGCGGCAGCGTGTCCATCCGCACCTGGCCGTCCTCGTAGCGCCATTGCTCGCGCGGGCGGTCTCGGTAGATCTCGATCCCGTTGCCCTCGGGATCGCGGAGATACAGCGCCTCGCTTACGAGGTGGTCCGAAGCCCCGGTGAGCCGCCACCCGGCGCCGGCCACCCGGCGCAGCGCTCGCGCGAGGTCCGCTCGGCTCGGAACCAGGATCGCCAGGTGGAAGAGGCCGGTGGTGCCGGGCGGCCGCAGCGGCGCGTCGGGCTGGCCCACCAGCTCGACGATGGCCGCCGCCCCACCCACCCCGAGGCGCAGCACCTCCGGGGCGCGATCGAACGTCCGCAGGCCGATCGCCTGCTGGTAGAAGCGCTGCGCACGATCGAGGTCGGCGACGTTGAGGCGAACCGCGCCCAGGCTGATCTCACCGAGTGACGTCAGCCGTCGAGGATGGCGCCGGCGAGACTGGGGTCGAAGGGCTGCGTTCCCCGCGCCAGCTGCACGCCTGAGAGGGAGCTGTTCGCGCGCGTGTAGGCGAGCTGCTTGCCCAGATCGCCGACTCCGTTGGAGCCCGCCATCGGCAGGACCTCGAGAGTGCTCAGGACGCCGAATGCGCGGCCGGAGGCGTTCAGGAAGCCGCTGCCGGAATCGCCTGGAATCCCCGGCGTGGCCGTGTAAACGCTGTGGTTCCAACCGTTCCCCGTGTTCTGAGCGACGACGCCCTGCTTGGGGCTGAGCGTGGTGACCCCTCCGCGCAGCGAGGAGTTTCCGTACGAGTAGACGGTGGAGCCCAGGCCGCCGACACCGCCAACGCCGGTCGGGCCGCCGAAGCCGGGCACCGAGGGATTGACGCGGCCGACGTCGGCCGCGTGGATCTTGACCAGGGCAAAGTCGTTGTACGCGCAGGCGTTCGTGCTCGTCTCTCCCTTCGCCTGCATCGTCAGCCAGGAGTTGTAGACCATGGTGCCCCGCCTGCTGGCGCCGGCCACCCGCACGGATGTGCCGATCGGCAGCGAGCCGCTGTCACACCCATCGGCGTTGACCTGATCACCCGTGCCGGAGCAGTGGGCGGCCTGGCCCAGGTAGACGTTCGACCCCTGGGTGAAGACGAAGTTCGAGGTGCATTGCGCGCCATTGGTGAACGTCATCACGCCCGGATGGACGCGCGCCTGGCCGGCCGGCGCCCACGCCGAGGCGGCAGCTGGCGCCAGGGCCACGCCCACGAGGGCGAGCGCCCACGCTGCGAGCAGGCGCCGTTTGATCGAGGGTCCCACCCTGAACCTGGTACCCGCCCGGCGCGCTCGTATGCACGGCGGCCCGAGGTGTGGACGAATCGGCTAGCGCAGGGCGACGCGGCAGATCGAGAGGTCCCGCGGGGCTCCGCTCGCGCTCAGCCGCCGGTTGCGGCCGAACTTGAAGGGTCCGGGCTGCAGCGCTTCCCGTGCCGACCCGGAGACCAGCACCTCGCCCCCCTTGGCGGCCTCGCCGACCCGAGCCGCGATGTTGACGTCGACGCCGAGGTAGTCGCCGCCCACCCTTCGCGGGCGTCCAAGGTGAACGCCGGCGCGAAGCTCCGGCGTGTGTCCATTCACCTCTATCCGGCCAACCTCGCCCTGGGCCTGCAAGGCGGCGTGAACCGCCTCCTCGGGGGCGCGAAAAACGGCCATGGCGCCGTCGCCAAGTCGCTTCACCAGGCTGCCCGCGTGGGCTGAGATCGCCGCGTCCTCCGCGGCGGCGACTTGGCGCAGCAGCTCGAGCGCCGCCTCGTCGCCCGCGTCGAGCGCCCAGGAGGAGAAGCCCACGATGTCGGTGAACAGGATCGCGACGTCCACCTTGCCGCGGCCGCGGCCCTGAGCTTCGGAGAGCGCCTGCCACGCTTGCAGGGCGCCCAGCCCGAGCTCGCGAGCGGCGCTCGGCCGTTCTGGCTCGACCTCCGACACCAGGCGGCCGATCCGCTGCGGGACCTGGGTGCCGGTGGTGGACAGCGCGTCGCCGTAGCGATCGTCGCCGGGAAGGAGCTGCCGGATGAACTTGGCCGTCGCCACCAGCTGGGGCCTGGAATCGGTGCGACGAGCTCGCTGTCGGAGCTTGCCCGGCTTGCGAGGGGGTTCCAATCGCTCGCTGGTCGAATCCGGATCGTCGCTCACGGCGCCAATCCTCGCCCATTTCTCACCGGCATGCGGTGGGACGGCCCACTAGCCTGGGCGATGCCATCCATGAGCGATCTCGAGGGCATGCCGGACAAACGCACGAGCCTCAAGGGCCTCACCGAGGAGGGCCACGAGGCGTGGCTGATCCGCGGGATCGCGGGCAAGCTCTACCGCTGCCCTGGTTGCCACGGTGAGATCCCGATCGGGACCGAGCACGTCGTCGTTCAATACCTGCGCCGGGCCGGCGGCTCCGACCATCACCACTGGCATCGCCGCTGCGCGGACGAGCTCCTCGTTCCCGGGCTGCGCGGGATCAAGCGCGTGCCCGCGACAGCCTCCGGCAGGGATCGGCTCGAGGCCCGCGGTCGCAACCCCGCGGGCCGCCGGCGAAGGCTCTGAATTGGCCCCTGCGGTATGACCCGACTCGACGTCGGCGCGGCGATGGGCCGGATCGGGCTGCCGGCCCCGATCAGCGAGCTGGGCGCGCGAGACTGGGACGCGATCGTGGTGGGCGGGGGTCACAACGGGCTCACCGCGGCCGCCTATCTGGCCCGAGCCGGCCGCTCGGTGCTGGTGCTCGAGCGCAGGGAGCAGATCGGCGGAGCGTGCACCCTGGAGCAGCCGTTTCCCGACCCTCGCTATCTGATCAGTCCCTGCGCCTACGTTGTCGGGCTGCTCGACGGCCTGGTCATCCGCGAGCTGGCGCTCGAGCGGCACGGCTACCGCGTCTTGATGGCGGATCCCAACCTCTGGTGCCCGCTGCCCGACGGCAGCTCGGTCGCGCTGTTCCTCGATCGCGAGCGCACCGCCGCCCACCTGCGCGAGAACGGCTTCTCGGCGCGGGACATCCGGGGCATGAACGCCTACGGCGAGCTGTTCGAGCGGCTGCGCCGGCTGCTTCGCGCCGGTCCTCGCGACACCTGGGTGGGCGCCTCCCCGACCCGCGGCGAGCTGGAGGAGCTTCTCGGCCACGACGACGAGTCGATCTCGGTCGTGTTCGAGGAGTCGATCGCCGAGACGCTCGACCGCTACGTGGACGACGAGCGCATCAAGCACGCGCTCTTCGGCCAGGGCGTGATCGGCGCCTACGCCGGCCCCCGCGACCCCGGCACCGCTTCGGTGCGGCTGATGCATCACCAGGGGGACCTGCTGGGGCATGGCTCGTTCTGGGGCTATGTCGAGGGCGGCATGGGCCGGGTCTCGTTCGCCATCGCCGAGGCGGCGCTTGAGGGCGGCGCCACGCTCGCCGCCGGCGTCCCGGTGGCACGAATCAACCCCGGCGAGGGGGTCGAGATCGAAAGCGGGGAGCTGATCCGCGCCCCGGTGGTTCTCTCCAACGCCGACCCGAAGCGAACCCTGGCGATGCTGGGTGCCGACGCCGCGCCAGCCGCCTTTCGCGAGCGGATCGAGGCCTGGCGCACGGACTCGCCCGTGGTGAAGCTGAACGCGGGGCTCCACAGGCTGCCGAGGTTCACCGCGGCGAACGGCGTGGACGCGCATCGGGCGATGGTCTCGGTCACGCCGGGGCTCGACGCCGCTCAGGAGGCCTTCGACGCCTGCCGGCGCGGCGAGCCCTCGATCGGCTTCGCCGAGCTCTACTTCCAGAGCGCCTACGACGCCTCGGTGGCGCCGCCGGGGCGCCACACGATGAGCGTCTTCGCGCAGTACGCGCCACACGGGCTCGCAGAAGGCGATTGGGAGTCGCGGCGGGAGGAGGTGGGGGAGCGGATCCTCGACGCGATCGCCGCCTACGCCCCCGATGTCCACGACTGCGTCGAATACCTCGAGGTCCTGGGGCCGCCCGACATCGAGCGGCGCATCGGCCTCAGCGGCGGCCACATCTTCCAGGGCGAGGCGCTTCCCGGATCAGATGTGGGACCGCCGCTTCGACCACCGGACACCGGTCGAGGGGCTGTACCTCTGCGGTGCAGCCACCCACCCCGCGGGCTCGGTGATCGCCCTCAACGGCCGCAACGCCGCGATGGCCGTGCTCGAGGACACCGGCACCGGCTGAGGGTTCAGCGCAGCTCGCTAGACCTCCAGAAGCATCCCCTCCGGCCCCAGGTTGACCACCGGGGTCGGCCCGATCCGTGATTGCTTGCCCCAGCTCTCGTGGATGTGGCCGCATAGCGCCAGGCGGGGGCGCTTGCTCTCGATCGCGCGGAGCACGGCTTCGCTGCCCAGGTGCTTGCCGGTCGCCGGCGACGTCGACGTGGCCGCGCGGGGGCGAGTGGACCGCGAGCACGCATCCCTCGGGACATGCTTCGAGCAGCTCGGCAGCCGCCGCCTCGGTGAGGTCGAAGCTCCAGTCCCAGGGGGTCACCGGGACGCCCGCGCCAAGGCCGAAGAACACGACACCGTCGATCTCGGTGTTCTCGCCGTGCAGCACCACGGCCTGCTTCCAGTCCGCGCAGGCCTCGCGCAGCGCATCCTCGGTCTCGTTGTTGCCGGGAACGAGCACCGCCGGCACCTCGATCGCTCGAAGCGCCTCGATCGTCGGCGCCAGCCCCGAGTGCACCGAGGCGAAGTCGCCGACGCCCACGACGACGTCCACCTCACGGCTCTCTGGACCAGGCGCTGCGCCTGAGCCAGGTCCGTGTGCAGGTCGCTGAACGCCAGCAGCCTCACGTTTCGACCCGGTGGTTGGGCTCAAGCCGCGCGGCGAGCTCCAGCGTCGTGGCGTCGAGCTCCTCCTCGGTCAGCTCGTGGCTGCTCGCTCAAGCCGGCGAGGATCGCGTCCTCGACGGCGGCCAGTTCGACCTCGCCGATCTCGTCTTCGACGCTGCCGGCGGTCGCCGGATCCCAATCGAGGCCGAGCGCGTCGTAGACGGGCACCAGCACGCCGCGAATCCGCTCGCTTCCGCCGACCACCACCACCGCGCCACGATGGGCTGCGCCCGCGATCAGCCGCTGGCCGATGCCGACCAGCTTCGTGCGGCCGCCGGCGTTGACGCTCCAAGCGCCGGGGCAGTACTCGCGTGGCACCTCTCCCACCCGGGCGTCTACGCCCAGTCCGCCGAGCGCCGCCCGCGAGCAGCTCGGCCAGCTCCCGGAAGCGTTCCGTGGTGCGGGCCGCCGGGCGGGGGTCGGGGACCGCCCACGCGCAGGCCAGGGTCTGCCCTCGTGAAAGACGGCGGCACGGCCGCCGGCCAGCCGCAGCACGGGCTGGAACCCGGCCTCGCGGGCGGCGCGCACCGCGGCCGCGAAGCCCGGACTGGCGCGGTCCTGACGAGAGAAGGCGAGGGTCGGCGCCGGGGCGGTGGAGGCGAAGCGTCGGCGGGCAGCTCGCCAGTGGCCGACCCGGTTCAGGATCGCGCGCGAGACGGCCGTCCCGAAGGCCGGGCTGTCGGGGAACGCCTGGCGCACGACGCGTAGGGGCGGGCGATCCATATGAGGGAAGTGTTGCGCGTGTGACCACCATCACACACAAACGTCCGTTCGCCTGGCACTCTGCCCGCCGTTCACGGAACAGCCCCTCGGGCACGCGCCGCCGATCGGCGCGCTGACCAGACCGCCCAGGGGACTTGGAGACCCGGTCAAGCCGGAGCGCTGAGCGAGGTGGGCGTCGCACGTGCGACGCCGCCCCGCGGTCGGCGCGCGGTCGCGCCAAAAACGGCGCCCGGGAGGCACCGAACGGAGGTGGTTCATCCGTGTTCGTCGCAAGACGAAAGTTGATCGCCGGCGCGAGCGCGCTGGGGCTCGGCCTGAGCATCGCGAGCCAGGCGATCGGCGCGCCAGCACACCCTGCTGCCAAGCAGCGGCCGGGCGCGCAACAGTCGGGAGTCCGGCACACCGATCACGCCGAGCTCGCCTTCCTCGACAGGCCCGGCGATCGCCTCAACAGGTCGCTCGCAGGTGGCTCGTCGCCAGGTTCGGCGGGCCGAGGCGGCGGACTCCGCTGAGTCCGCGCAGGCTTCCGCCGGAAGCCATCCGACCCCCGAATCGGTCGGCGTCTCGAGCGCCACGCTGAGCGCGATCGCCTCCTGCGAGTCCGGCGGCGACCCCACCGCGGTCTCGGCCGACGGCGCCTACCGAGGCAAGTACCAGTTCGACTACGGCACCTGGGCGTCGGTCGGCGGGTCGGGCGATCCAGCCGCCGCGCCCGAGGCCGAGCAGGACTATCGCGCCGCGCTGCTCTATGCCCGCGGTGGCTCGAGCCCCTGGCCGATGTGCGGCTGACCACGACCCGCCTGGGCGGAGTTTGCCGCCTGGCGCCGCATCGCGCCGGCAAGGGGTCATCGTTCTCACCGGGGCCGCGCCGATCGCGGGTTTTCGGATTTCCCGCTCTTTCCGGGCGTTTAACAATCCGGTCACATCTCTGACACCGAGCGGTAACACAGCGCCCCCCTGACCCCGACGAGACTGGGCGAAAGCTGGCCAACTCGTCCAAACCTGGCCGACTCGCCCAATCCTGGCCCACTCGTCCACCGGCGGGGTCAGCAACCAAAGGAGATCACGTGAACGCATGGAGACGACCGCGCCGCGGGCGCCCGGCGACCTACCTTGGAGCAGTCTCCCTGGTCGCCGCGTGCGCCGCCTTGCTCGCCATTCCCGGCGGCGCCTCCGCCAGCACCGTCAACTGCAGCGGCAAGCTGGCGGCTGGACCCGAACAGCGATGCGGGCCCGCGCGGCGTCCGCTACTCGGTCGAGTGCTCGGAGGACCTCATGGCGTTCAGCGTCCACACCAGCAAGAGGATCGACTACTTCACCCCCGACCCCACCGTGCTGGGCCGGACGGCGAGCCGTCCGACTCGGACCGCTTCAGCTGCGAGGGGCCGATCCCCGGTCCCGGGTTCGGCTGCCCGGGCACGATGACCGCCGGCAACCGCATCGTCGGCTGGTTCGGAACCGTGGACGGCAGGTGCAACCCGACCGTCCAGGCCTGGGTCGTGGTGACGACGGAGCAGCTGACGGCCAGCGGATCGCCGTTCATCACCAGCTCCCACCCGTTCAGGCTCGCACCGCCGAAGGGGTGCAACACGGCCGCGGCGACGCGTAAGCCGGTCGGAGCCGGTGATGGCGCTGCCTCCGCGTTCGGGATCAACCCGATCTTCGGAACTCTCACCTGACCTGAACCTCAGGCCCAAGAGTGACAACCAACTCCTGAAAGGAGACAGGAATGTCCGGAAGTCGATTGCGACTCAAGCGGCTGGGACGCTGGCGCCGAGTCGGAGGCGCGGCAGCACTGACGACTGCGGTGGTCGCGGTCTCGGCAGCCCCCGGCACGGCACCAGCCGAAGTTACAACCCGGGGCACCCCGACGATCACGATGAGCGGTTCGACCTCGGTCGCCCCGCTCGCCGCCCTGCTCGCCCAGAAGTACGTGCAGAACCACAACGTCCAGTTCAGGCTCTCACAGGGCGGTTCCGACATCGGCATCGCCGACGTCGCGCACGGCCGAGTGTCGATCGGCAACTCGTCGCGCGACCCGAAGCCCTCAGATCCGGGCGGGATCACGTTCCGCAAGATCGCCAAGGACGCGCTCTGCGTGGTCACGAACACCGCCAACGATCTGCCCAACCTCAGCCGCAACGGAGTTCAGGCGATCTTCTCCGGCGACGTGCGTCACTGGAACGATGTTCCGGGCGCCGGCCGCGGGACCAACACGATCGACCTGTTCGTTCGCACCGTGGCTTCTGGAACCCAGGACGCGTTCCAGAAGATCTTCATGGACCCGGAGAGCGTCGATAACTCGATCGCCAAGCAGAAGGCGTCGAACGGGCTCGTCCAGCAGGCGGTGAAGAACGACAAGGACGGCATCGGCTATGTGTCCCTGTTCTTCGCCGGGGGCGTCCAACACGGTGGCCTACCAGGGAGTTGCGTGCAACCTCCGTAACGCCAAGTCCGGGCAGTACGGCGGCTTGCGGAACTTCTACATGGTCATTCGTACCGGCAGCACGCCCGACAGGGTGAAGAAGTTCATCCAGTTGGGCCCAGAACAGCACTGCGGCGAAGAGGATCACCGCGAGGCAGTGGGTTCCGCTGCACTGAGTGATAGGGGTGCGTCTTCCCGCACTGATTCGCCGCCCTGGCCTGCGATCTGCAGGCTCCAGGAACCGGGTGGACCAACGCGCCGAGCTCGTGCTCGGCGCGTTGGCTTGCCTGGTGCTGGCGCTGATCATCGGGATGATCGTGTTCGTCTTCCAGAAGGCGTGGCCGTCGTTCGCCAACAACGGGCTGGCGTGGTTCGGCCCCGGCGGGAACGTGGACGACCAGCTGCTCGACATCTTCGATTCCCCGGCCGAGCCCGCTGACTACAACTATGAGCTGCGCGCCTTCCCGCTGATCTACGCCACGGCGGTGATCACCTTCGTCTCGGTGGCGATAGGGATCGTGGTCGCGACCCTTTCGGCGATCTTCATCGTCGAGTTCGCGCCCGGGCTGGATTCGCCGCATCCTCGAGCCGGTCGTTCGCCTGCTGGCGGCGGTGCCGTCGGTGATCTACGGCCTGATCGGGATCCTGGTCCTGGTCCCGTTCGTGCTCGATAACTTCATCTCACAGGAGACCAAATCGTCGGTGGCCTACGTGGTGCAGCTCGACGGGTCGTCGATCGGAGTGGGGATCGCAATCCTCACCGTGATGATCACGCCGATCATGATCGCGATCGTCGTCGATGCGCTGCGTGCGGTCCCCGCGCCCTGGACCGAGGGCGCGGCCGCACTAGGAGTGAACCGCTTTCGAGTCCTGTGGACGGTCAGCGTCCGGGCGGCGAGGCCGGCGATCGTGGCCGCCGCCGTGCTCGCCACCGCCCGGGCGCTGGGCGAGGCGATCATGCTCTCGATGGTCACCGGGTCGGTGGGCTTCTCGCCCAACCCGCTCGACGGCTTTCCTGTTCTTCCTCGAACCCAGCCGCCCGCTGGCGGCGACCATCGTCGACAACGCCGAGGGGCTCTCCGTGGAGCCATTCGGCGAGACGATCTACGCCTTCGCGGCGATCCTCCTGGTATCGGCCGGGTTCTTCTCGTTCGCCGGGTGGTACGTGCGCCGCATGCTTCGCCGCCAGGGGATGACCACGGGCGTGCGTCCCGGCGGTGGAGCTCCGGTCGCCCCGGGGCTGCCGATCTCGCCGGCCTGGCCGGGTGGGCGATGAAGGCTCAGGCGCCACCCGCGCCGGTCCCGGGCGCCCCCCTGCCCGCCTACGAGCCGGCGCGCGAGCCGGGCGAGGCCTGGAGCGTCCTCGACCGGGTCGGCGTCGCGCTCGCCTGGATCGCGGGCATCGGGCTGTGCCTGATCGCCGGGGCGATCGTCATCTACATGCTGGTCCGCGGGCTCCAGTTCCTGCATCTGGACATGCTGTTCTCGAAGCCGCAGCCCGGGCTCGGGCAGGAAGGCACCGGTGGCTTCAGCGACCCGATCGTCGGCACCTTCCTGCTCACCGTGCTGGGGACGGCGATCGCGACCCCGATCGGCGTCGCGATCGCCGTCTGGCTGAGCGAGTACGGGCGTCCGGCGTGGCTGGCGCGGGCGGTGGAATCGGGGGTGGAGATCGTCGCCGGCACGCCCAGCATCGTGATTGCGATCTTCGGCCTTTTGGTCTTCAGCCAGGGCTTCTTCTCGTTCCTCTCCTTCACCGCAGAGGGCGGCGCCGTGTTCGGCCGCTCGTTCTTCATCGCCGGCGGGATGATGTCGCTGATCGCCCTGCCGCTGGTGGTCGCCTCAACCCGCGAGGCACTACAGGCGATCCCCTCCCACGTGCGCGAGGCCTCCTACTCGCTCGGAAATGACCGCGCCTCGACGGTTCGCCGCGTCCTCGTCCCCGGGGCACGCTCCGGGATCGCCACCGGGGCCACGCTCGGCATGGGGCGGATCGCCGGCGACACGGCGATCGTGATCGTCCTGCTGGGCGCCACCCTCACCACCCAGCCCGTCGGCGACGCCCCGATCCTCAGCACCCTGCAGGGCACGGGCAGCACGCTGACCAGCTTCGTCTACAACAACTCCCCGGCCGGCGAGGGCGGCGCACCGGACAAGGCATACGCCGCGGCTTTCGTCCTCCTGGTGATCGTCATCCTGCTCAACTTCGGCGTCGACCTGATCGCCCGGAAAGGAAACCGATGGCAGAACCATTGATGCCGCCGCCCGTGCGCCGGATCGTCGTCGACGGGCGCCACTCCACGGTCGCCGCGCCTGAGGCTCCGGTGGATGGCGCCGGGCCCGCGATCGCCGGCGTTGCCGCTCCCCGGCGGACGACCAAGCGGCCGGCGCAAGTGGTCGAGAAGATGCAGGTCGAGGACCTGAGCGTCGCCTACGGCAACAAGCTGGCGGTCCGCCAGGTTTCCCTGACGGTTCGCCAGGGCGAGGTGCTGGCCCTGATCGGCCCATCCGGCTGTGGCAAGACGACCCTGCTTCGCTCGCTGAACCGCCTCGTGGACCTGACGCCGACCGCGTCCCGCAGCGGCCGGATCACCCTCGAGGGCGTCGACGTCGACGGGCTCGAGGACACCGGACCTGCGCCGCAGGGTGGGGATGGTCTTCCAGCAGCCGAACCCGTTCCCTATGAGCGTCTTCGACAACGTCGCATACGGGCTGCGGGAGCGGGGCAAGCGCCGCCCATCGCGACGCGCGCTGGGCCCGGCGGTGGCCGAGACGCTGAAGCGGGCCGACCTCTGGGAGGAGGTCAAGGACGACCTCTCCCACCCGGCCATGGGCCTCTCCGGCGGACAGCAGCAGCGGCTCTGCATCGCCCGCTCGCTGTCGGTCCGCCCCCACGTGCTGCTCCTCGACGAGCCGTGCTCCGCGCTCGATCCCCTGTCCACCGCGGCGATCGAGGACCTGATCGTGCAGCTTCGCTCGGAGGTGGCGATCGTGATCGTGACCCACAACCTCCAGCAGGCATACCGGGTCGCGGACCAGGTCGCGTTCATGTACCTCGGCGACATGGTCGAGTACGGCCCCGCGGACCAGGTGTTCGCGTCGCCGCGGGCGGAGCGCACACGCCAGTACGTCGCCGGGAGCTTCGGTTGAGCGTCCGCCTCCTGGTCACCTCCTGCGTCGCCGGGCTCACCGGCATCGGCGCTGCGCTCGCGCTCGCGGCCTGCGAGTCGAGCCAATCGAAGAACAAGGAGCTCGCGGCCCAGGGCGCCACGATCCTCAAAGAGGAGGAGGGTTTGCAGGTCACGAAGACGAGCAGCACGGTCGACGTCCTCAACACGGCGGTGCTCTCCGACGCGAACGGCGCCGCCGTCGTGGTGACGCTCAAGAACAACTCCACTCAGGCCCTGCGGAACGTTCCGGTCGAGATCCAGGTCAAGGACGCCAAGGGAAAGACCGTGTTCAAGAACACGGCCCCGGGCCTCCACCCGAGCCTGACCTCCATACCGGTTATGCAGTCCGGCGAGACCGTCGACTGGGTCAACGACCAGATCCTGGCCTCGCGGCGAGCCGAAATCCGTCGAGGTCAAGGTCGGGGTGACCCAGGACACGCTGCCGCCGAACACGCCACAGATGGAGGCATCCGAGGCGAAGCTCTCCGTCGACCCGGTGTCCGGGGTCGCAGGCGGAGGGAATTGTCACCAACAACTCGAGCGTCCGCCAGATCGACCTGACCCTGTTCGGCGTCGCCCGTAACGGCAACGAGGTCGTCGCGGCGGGACGGGGCGGGATCAAGGTCATCAAGGCCAACGGTGAACGCCCGTACCACATCTTCTTCATCGGCAATCCGGAGGGGGCCCAGGTGACGGTCACCGCCCCCCCGTCCACCTTCGACTAGAGGGAGCTCAGATGTCAACGATCGACAGACTCCAAGGAGCCGAAGCTCGGCGAGCCCGGGGAGCCGTGCGCTGACTGCGGCGCTCCCCTGGCGGCCGACCAGCGCTACTGCCTGAACTGCGGCCAGCGGCGGGGCGACCCCCGGCTTGCCTACGGCAAGTACCTGAAGAACGGCGCAAACGGGGCGGATCGGCCGCCCGCTGGCGCCGCCACGCGCCAGCTCGCCGTCCCCGCCATCGGGGCGCGACTGGACGCCGTTCGCCCTGGTCGGGCTTGGTGGCGGCGTTCGGGATGATGCTCGCGATCGGCGTCCTGATCGGCAAGGACGGCTCCGGCGGCTCCGAGCAGGCGGCCGCCCCGGTGGTCCAGGTCGGCGGCGCCGGCACCGAGACGGGCTCGGCGGCAGCAACCTCCCGGCCGCCAACGCGTCGTTCGAGAGCGACTGGCCGTCCGGCAAGGAGGGCTACACGATCGAGATCGGCACCCTCTCCAAGCAGGGGACGACCCCCGACCAGATCGAGAGCCGCGAAGTCTGACGCGAGCGGCAAGGGCGCACCCGACGTCGGCGCCCTCGACTCCGACGAGTTCGGGAGCCTGCCGTCCGGCAACTACGTGATCTACTCGGGCGTCTACGACACCAAGGCCGACGCCACCAAGGCGCTGAAGCCCCTGAAGTCGAAGTTCCCCGACGCCAAGGTGATCGAGGTCTCGACCAAGGGCGCCGGCGGCGGTCAGACCGTCAGCAGCGCGGAGACCGGCGGCCTGACCAGCGGCAAGGCGCCGAGGGCGCCACCGTCGAGGCGAGCCAGGAGGACCTGGAGGCGCTCGACAGCGCGAGCGGACAGGACTACGTTGACGCATCGCGCAATCTGCCCGACAACATCGCGCTGCCGGGCAGGCCGCCGAAGCCGGACAACAAGCCCCCTGGGGGCGGCAGCGGTCCCCCGCAGGTGATCAAGTAATGCGGATCGCCGATCGGTTCGCCGTACTTCGATCGGTTCGCCGATTACCGCCGCCCCAGCCGCCGCGATCGCGGGGCGGCCGCCCTGGCCGCGCCGCGCCCGCGAGGTCGGGCCGGCGGAGCTGGTGGCAGCGACGAGACCAACTCTCGGCGCAGCTTGCCGAGCTCCAGTGGGACCTCGGCGGGCTCGTCTACGAGATGGCGAGGCGGGACCACTTCCGGCTCGACGTCGTCGCCCGCCAGGCCGCAAAGCTGCAGGGGGTGATGCCGAGCTGGGCGAGGTGGAGCGGCTGCTCCACCTCGAGCGGGCCGGCGCCGGCGGCACCTGCCCGGCGTGCGGCGCGCTGCACGCACGCGGGGCGGTCTACTGCTGGCAGTGCGGCACCGACCTGATGGCACTCGAGGCCGGTGGGCGGAGAGGGGTGTCCTCCGCCCCCCAGGGGCAGGAAGCGGCGTCGCCGAAGATCGCTCGAAGGATCGCCGGCGACGAGGCGGTTCGCGCCGCCGCCCGACCCGGGCGCGCCCGGGTCGGGCGACGCGGCCGAGAGGGCGCCCGTGCGGTGACCGAAGCGACGCCTGCGTAGCGTGCGGCGGGCCGCTGGCCGAAGACCAGCGCTACTGCCTCAACTGCGGCAAGCGAGTCGGAGGCCTCAGGGTCCCGGCATCGCAAGCCGCGGCCGACGGCCGACCGGCGCAACGGCAACCTTCGCTCCTTCGGTTGCCCGCGCCCCGGTCGGCCGGCGCCCTCGCGGTGATGACGCTCGGGTTCGGGGTGTTCATCGGCCTCGCCCTGGGCCCGGCATTCCCGAGCGACCTGCTGGCCGGCGGCCGCTTCGTGATCGAGCTTCCGGCAGGCGACGAGGTCGACCCGGTGGCGACCGGCGACGTATCCGCCGCGTCTCGAGCGGCCCGGTCGGCAACGTCCCCGCAGCCGGTGGGGCCCGCGCCCGCCAAGGCCGGGCTCAGAGAGACCGCCACCCGACTGGAACGGATCAGCCGCCTCGCCGATCGCCGAACGACCCGAATCCCCCCCAAGCATCGCGACGGCACTGGCCCCGGCCCCGGCCACAACGGCCTGCCCCCTGGCCCTCCCGAGGAGACGATCGTCGAGGGCACGGTGGTCCACGTCAACCCGGTCGCGAAGAGCTACTCGGTCGCCACCAGCGACGGCCAGTTGGTCGCCGATCCACGCCACCGACCCGCCGGACCCGCGGACCAACGTGGAGGTCGAGGTGCAGGACTTGTTCAACGGGAGCTTCGCCGAGCGCGGCGAGCGCACCACGGACGGCTCAAGCGACCGCGCCACGCTGGCCGGCATCGTCACGTACCTGGATCCCGACCGCGGGGACGTACACCGTCTCCGTGACCGGCGCCTCCGTTCTCGTCCACGTCCCTGACGGTGGCGGCGGCCGCCCGACCTCCCCGAGCTGCCACCGACGTCAGCGTCGACGTCACGATCGAGCTGCCGTCCGCCTCCGCCCGCTCGTCAAGCGCCCAGGCCGCCGACCCAGGCGCCCGGCCCACTCGTTCCGCGGACGCCCGCCTCCCCCGCGCCGTCGCCCCGCGGCCCCCACCGACGGATGCGCAGGGCAGCCCCTGCCGGGTCCCGAGCCCTCCGCGATGCTCGCGGGAGCGCAGCGTCGTCGTCCAGGGCCTGCCGGTCGGGTCGATCGACGTCGAGGGGATCGTCGAGCGGGCCTGCCAGTCCTCGCACGAGCTGACGCTGTCCGCGGACGACATCCGGGAATCCGCGGAGCGACATCCAGTTGACGGCGCCCGCGAACATCGATCTCGCGCGCCTCGAGCTGGGCAAGGCGGTGAATGCCACGGTGGACGATCGAGGACGACGGCACGTACACGCTCAGTGGCGTGTCGAGCGACGACGGCAAGGCCGGCGCGAACGATTCCAGCGCCGGCCAGGGAGATCAGGCAGCGGACTAAGCCGGAGCCCGCGACGCGCCGCGGATGCTGCGGTCGCGGCCTTGTTGACGCGCTCACGCTAAAGCGGAGCAGTCGTCCGCTGCCGATGTCTAGTCAGTGGACGTGAACCAGTACGTGCTCGTGCGCGGGGCTCGCCAGACGCGGGGGACGCTGGCGCGCTGGAACGAGGCGCCATGGCCGGTGTTGCGGAGCTGGATCACCGGCGGCGTCACCGTCGCCATCGGGCTGCTCTGTGTGGTTTGGATCATCGCGTCGGTGGCCCAGCCCGACCCGACGCCGCTTTCGGTTCCCGGCATCACCGCGACCCCCAGCGCGGCCAGCGTGCTCCAGATCCTGTTTGGCAACTCGCTCGTCCTTGCGCTTCACGCCTTCGCCTGCGTCGCGGGCTTCATCGCGGGAGCTTCGCTCCCCCTCGCAGCGGAACGACGCAGCGGCGTCTCGCGCTGGATCCACGAGAAGGCGCGGCCGGTGGCGTTCGCCTGGGTGGTCGCGGTGACCTGCTTCTCGCTCGCGACGCAGGCATATGCGCTGGGCTGGACCGGCGCCACGCTGGCCTTTCAGCTCCAGATCCCCGCCGGCGTGCTGATGCTGACCGTGCTGCCGCACGCGCTTTGCGAGCTCACCGCCCTCTTCCTGCCGCTGGCGGCGTGGACGATCGCCAGCCGCAGGGGAGAGTGGGGAAGCCTGCTGGCGGCCACGGTGGCGACCGTCGCCGTCGCGATTCCCGCGCTGGTGGTCGCGGCGCTGTGGGAGACGTACGTCTGGCCGCTGATCCTCCAGGCGGTATCGCCGATCGCCTAGCGGTTCGGTCGCCAGCCCTAAGCCGCTTCGCCGTTCTCCTTAGGCTCGGCGACGGACTCGGGGCCGAGGAGGGCGCGCCGGAACACGCGCTGCTCGTCCTCGAACAGGAAGCCCCACAGGTGGCGGCGCTCGAGCAGGGTGCGGCGCTTGGTCTCCAGCACGGCCTTTCGCGGCAAGCCGGCGATCCGCTGAGCGAGCTCCAGCCCCCGCGCAACCACGTCGTTCTCCACGACCTCGCGCACGATCCCCATCCTCTGCGCCTCCTCCGCCTTCACCAACTGGCCAGTCAGGCAGAGCTCCTGCGCGACGGTCGCCGGGAGCACGGCGCGCGCCGCCGCATAGCTTGGCGGGATGCCTCGCGGCAGCTCGGGATAGCCGAAGATCGCCGAGCCCGAGGCGATCCGCAGGTCACACAGCAGCGCCAGCGCGAAGCCACCGGCGATCGCCGGGCCGTTGACCGCCGCGACTATCGGGCGGCGGCAGCCGCCGACCGCGTCGAAGGCGACCGTGCTCGTCTCGACCAGCTGCTTGCGGTGCTCCAGGTCGCCGCCGAACTGCGTGGTGTCCATCCCGGAGCAGAATGCCGATCCGGCCCCCGTGAGCACGACGCAGCCCACCTCGTCGTCATGGGACAGGTGGCCGAAGGCGTCGGCGAGCTCCAGCCGCAGCTCGATCGAAAGCGCGTTTCTCCGCTCGGGGCGGCGCAGGGTGACGAGCGCGACCTCCTCGTGACGCTCGATCGACAGCAGCCCGGCCACGGAAGGATGCTATCCGCGCGTCGCGCAACCGCACGCCGCTCTGGGGCGCCTTGCCGCCTGCCACACTCCGCCCATGAGCGCTGACGGTGCGAGGGAAGCCGAGACCGCGGCCGGCCCCGACGAGCGCGGCACGACCCCGGCAGAGGCGGTCGAGCGGGCCAGGGTCCGCGCTCCGACGCGGGGAAACCGCAGGCTCGAGGCGCTGCTCGACGGGGTCAATGCGGACGCGGAGCTGCGCGGCTGGTGGCACATGGCCCAGGTGACCTCGGAGCGGCTGGGGATGTCCGATCACTCCTGGGTCCACGTCCAGATCGTGCTCAACATCGGGTTGCGCCTGCTGAGGCTCCTGGCCAAGGCTGGAGTCGAGCCCGCGATGGTCACGGACCACGGGATGGGCCGCCGCGACGGCGAGGTCGTGGTCGCCGCCGGGGCGCTCCTGCACGACGTCGGCATGTCAATCCACCGCACCGATCACGAGGCCTACAGCCTGTTCCTCGCCGAGCCGAAGCTGAGGCAGCTGCTCGAGGGGGTCTACGACGAGCCGGAGCGCACCGTGGTCGTCTCCGAGGCGCTCCAGACGATCATCGGCCACCGGCGCCGCGGCGAGCAGCCGTACACGCTCGAGGCGGGGGTGGTGCGCGTCGCCGACGCGCTTGACATGGCGCATGGGCGCTCCCGGGTGCCGGTCGAGTCGGGTCGGATCGGCATCCACGCGCTGTCCGCCGCGGCGATCGACGAGGTGGCGATCGAGGCGGGCACCGTCCGCGCGGTGAGCGTCGAGATCAAGATGAACAACTCGGCGGGCGTCTTCCAGGTCGACGACCTGCTGGCGACCAAGCTGCGCGGCACCCCCCTGGAGAGCCACCTCGAGGTGGTCGCGACGATCGAGGGCGAGACCGAGAAGCGGCTGCTCACCGAATTCCGGCTGCCGGAGAGCTGAGGCGTGGCGCTACGGCTTGCGGGCGCGCACGATCGCTGAGCCTGCGTGCTCGTGGACGCGGTGGGTCTCGCGGATCTCGATCCCCTCGAGGCCGGCCGCCGCCAGCTGACGGCGAAACTCCTCCTTGGTCAGGGCGCCGGCGATGCAGCCTGTCCACTGCCGCAGATCGCGGCGAGTGCCCTCGTCCATCTCCGGGTCGGCGACGATGTCCGTGACCGCGAAGCGACCGCCCGGCCGGAGCACGCGCGCCGCCTCGCGGAAGACCCGGGGCTTGTCGGCGGAGAGGTTGATGACGCAGTTCGAGATCACCACGTCCACGGACTCGTCGGGCAGCGGGATCCGCTCGATCGTTCCCTTCAAGAACTCGACGTTCTCCACTCCGGCCGCCTGCTGGTTGCGGCGGGCCAGCTCCAGCATCTCGTCGGTCATGTCGAGGCCGTACGCCTTGCCGGTCGGGCCGACCCGACTGGCCGACAGCAGCACGTCGATCCCGCCTCCGGAGCCCAGATCGAGGACCGTTTCGCCCTCGTGCAACTCCGCGACGGCGGTCGGGTTTCCGCAGCCGAGCGAGGCGAGCTTCGCGGCGTCAGGGAGCGAGTCGCGCTCCTCGCCGGAGTAGAGCTCGGCGCCGAAGACGTCCACCTCCTGGTCCGCCAGTGCGTTCGCCCCGCAGCCGCACGAGGATTCCGCGGGGCCGCAGCAGCCGGCGGCGCCGGCGCTCGCGGCCTTGGCCGCCTCGGCGTAGCGCTCGCGCACCGCCTCGCGGATGTCCTCGGTCGTCCCGGTGGGAGCTGCTCATCGATCCTCCTTCTGCGCGGTGACGATCTCGGTCGGAAAGAGCATCTGCGAGAGGTACTCGCGCGAGACGCCCGTGAAGCCCAGCTCGCGAAGCACGGGCGCCGCGAGCACGCCGCGGCAGTTGGCGGTGACCACGACCCCCCGCTCATATGCCCAGTCCCAGATGCGGTGCCGGCGTCGCTCGCCCTTGGTCATGTTCGAGAGGACGAGCCTGCCGCCGGGGCGCAGCACGCGCCTGAACTCCGCCAGGGCGCGAGGGATGTCATCGCGCGGAAGCAGGTCGAGCATGTAGCCGTTGACGATCAGGTCGAAGCTTTGGTCCGCGATCGGCAGCTCCAACCCGCTGCCCTCGATCACCTCGACCTCTCCGGCGAGCCCGGCGTGCTCGAGGCGCCGGCGCGTCTGGGCGAGCATGCCCTCGGAGATCTCGACGCCGACGGTGCGTCCGCCGGGGTTGGCGCGGGCGAGGCGTGTCAGCTGGACGCCCGTGCCGGTGGCGACCTCGAGAACGTCCTCGCCTGGGCGAACGCTCGCCAGCTCGAGCACGCGCCGGCGAGCCTTGGACTCCGTCGCCCTCGCCCAGGCCTCGTACACCGGCGCGAGCCGCGTGTAGATCCGCGGCACCCGCTCCGGCGGGTCCTTGGCCTCGAGTACCGAGTCGCGCCAGTCCTGGCCCGGCTGGACTAGCTCGACAGCCATGCGGAGAGCTCCTCCACCGCCTCGGGGTTGACGTAGTAGTAGGCCCACAGGCCGCGGCGCTCCGAGCCGACGATCCCGGCCTCGCGCAGCACCTTGAGGTGGTGGGAGACGGTGGGCTGGGAGAGCTCGAACAGCGGCACCAGCTCGCAGACGCAGACCTTGCCGGCGTGCTTGCGCAGCACGTCGACCAGCTGGAGGCGGATCGGGTCGCCGAGGGCCTTCGCGACGGAGGCCATGCGCTCGGCCTCGCGGCGCTCGATGTCCGGGTAGACCACGGGCTCGCAGCAGGGCTCGCCGGCGGGACGCTTCTGCTTCGGGGCCAGCTCCAGATCGACAGCCATCTATATACGTATATCAATTGAAATCACATATGTCAATGGAATAGGATCGCGGGCGCTGACTTCGATCCGGACGAGGAGGCGATAACGCATGCCGGCAACAACGCTTCAGGACCTGCAGGTCGACGTAATCACACGCAACCACCTGGAGAAGGGGCTGGCCTCGCTGGAGAGTGAGTTCGCCGGCATCTTCTCGCGCGAGACCGTTGAGCGCTTCATGGCGGAGTCGCTGGAGGCGCTGTCGGGCTCCCGCCTCACGGACTTCGTGCCCCTGTTCGTCCATCGCTTCGCCCGCGAGCGGCTGCGTGCGCTTGGCCAGGTCGAAGGCACGATCACGAAGGAGGTTCCCGAGGTCCTGTTCGTCTGCGTTCAAAACGCGGGTCGCAGCCAAATGGCCGCGGCCCTGCTCGATCACTACGCGGACGGCCGCGTCCATGTGCGTTCGGCCGGATCCGAGCCCGCGGACCAAGTCAACCCCGCGGTGGTCGAGGCGATGGCGGAGCTCGGTATCGATATCGCAAAGGAGTTCCCGAAGCCGATGACCGACGAGGTGGTGCGGGCGGCCGATGCGGTGATCACGATGGGCTGCGGCGACGCCTGCCCGATCTATCCCGGCAAGCGCTATGAGGACTGGGAGGTCGACGATCCGGCCGAGGCCGACCTGGAGGGTGTGAGGCGGATCCGAGACGAGATCCGCCAGCGCGTGCGAAGGCTCTTGGACGAGGTCGCGCCGGAGACCGGCGCTAGTGCCTAGACCGGATCTGGCGCGCCGGGCCCTCGCCGAGGGCCTGGCCGCCTTCGCCCTCGTGTTCGCCGGATGCGGCGCGATCGTCGCCGACGAGGTCTACGGCGGCCAGCTCGGTGGCGTCGGCGTCGCCCTGGTCTTCGGGCTGATCATCATGGTGATGATCTACGCCACGGGCCATTTGTGCGGTGCGCATTTCAACCCGGCCGTAACGCTCGCGTTCACCGTGACCCGGCACTTCCCGGCCCGCGACGCCGTCGCCTACATCGCCGCGCAGTTCGCAGGCGCCGTGATCGGAGCCCTGCTGCTGCTCGCGGTCTGGCCCGACACGCCCGCGAACCTGGGCGCGACGGTTCCGAGCGTCGGCGCGGGCTCAGCGCTCGTCTACGAGCTCGTCCTGACCGCCTTCCTGATGTTCGTGATCATGGCCGTGGCAACCGACGCCCGCGCGGTCGGCGGCGCGGCGGCGATTGCGATCGGCGGCACGATCGGCCTCGACGCGCTGTTCGGCGGACCGGTCACGGGCGCCTCGATGAATCCGGCGCGCTCCTTCGGTCCCGCCCTGGTCTCGGGCGAGTGGAGCGACTTCTGGATCTACGTGGCCGGGCCGCTGGCGGGCGCCGCCCTCGGCGCCCTGGCCTACCAGCTGGTACGCGGCGAGCACCCCCACCGGGCAGTTGACGGACTCACGGAAGGAGAGCCGGCGTGAAGCCCATGACGGCGGAGATCGGCCGACCCCCGAGCTAGACGCCGGCGCCCTGTGCCGCCGCGGCCCTCGCCGGCGGCGAAGCGCGCCGCCCCGCGTAGTCCGGTCTCGACCGAGGCGCGCCCCAGCTCGGCCTCGAGCGCCAGGCCGTCTGCCAGGGTCAGGCCGGAGCCCTCGATCGCAGCCCGGCGGTCGGAGAGCATGGTCGGCTGCGGAAAGGCGGCGAGCCCCTCGGCGATCTCCAGCGCGCGCTCGAGGTGCGCCTCCTCGGCGACGACCTCGTTCACGAGCCCCCAGTCGAGCGCCTCGGCGGCTTCGACCACGCGGCCGGTGAGGATCAGCTCGAGCGCCCTGCCCATGCCCACCACCAGCGGCAGCCGCTGCGTGCCGCCGTCGATCAGGGGGACCCCGAAGCGCCGCTCCGTGAAGCCCAGGCGGGCGGTCTGGGTGGCGATTCGCAGGTCGCACCAAAGCGCCAGCTCGAGCCCGCCGGCCAGGCACCAGCCCGAGATCGCCGCGACCGTCGGCTTCGACGGGGTAAGCCGCGTGAATCCCATCGGCCCCTCGGGCCGGGCGGCGACCGCGTCGAGAACGTCGGAGCTCAGCTCCGGGCCCGCCTCGGCCATGGCCTTCAGGTCGGCGCCGGCGCAGAACGCCTCGGGGCCGTCGCCGGTGAGCACCAGCACGCGCGCATCGTCGTCGGCCTCGAACTCGCGGAAGCCGTCGAGCAGGAGCCCGGCGGTCTCGCCGTCGACGGCATTTCGCCGCTCCCGGCGGTCGATCGTCAGCACCGCGGCGGCGCCGGTCCTCTCGTAGCGAACCTTCGGCATGAGCCGACTGCCTATGTCAGCGGGCCGCTACTCGCGCAGGCTGGCGGGCGGAGCCGCTCCAGCTCCCGGCGGACGCGCTCCTTGCGGCTCTCCAGACGAATCTGGATCAACGAGAGGACCGTGACCAGGATCGTGAAGAAGGCCATCACCGCGAAGGCGAAGAAGGTGATCACCTTGTCGTCCGTGCGCCCCCAGAGGCCGACCCCGTCGGCGGCCATCGCGGCGGGGGCGAGCGCCAGCGCCAGCACCAGGGTCGCGGCGGTGAACGCGACCAAGCGGATCAGGCGGGCGGTGCTCACGGGACAAACTCTATAGCGCCTCACCGGCCGGGATTGGTAGCGACTTGCCGCCGCGTTGCCCCGCCGCTCTAGCCTCCCGCGCCGATGTCCGCCTCGAAGCCCTTCTACTCGGGATCGTCCAGGGGCTCACCGAGTTCCTGCCGATCTCCTCGAGCGGCCATCTTCGGATCGTGCCGGCGTTCTTTGGGTGGGAGGACCCGGGCGCGGCGTTCACCGCGGTCATCCAGCTCGGCACGATGGCCGCCGTCGTCCTGTATTTTCGCCACGACCTGTCGGCGGATCGCCGTCGCGTGGTGTCAAGAGCTGCGCGTCCCATTTCGCTCACGTAGTCACGAGGCGAACCTCGGCTGGTTCATCATCGTGGGGACTGTTCCCATCTCGGTCCTGGGTCTGATCTTCAGCGATCAAATCGAATCGGGCGCGCGCGACCTTTACCTGATCGGCTCGGCACTCATCGTTTTCTCCTTCGTGATGCTGCTCGCCGAGCGATTTGGGTCGCGACGGCGCGAGCTCACCGAGTTGAACATGCGCGACGGGCTGGTCATCGGCTTCGCCCAGGCCCTTGCCCTAGTTCCCGGCGTTTCGCGGTCGGGTGCAACGATCTCCGCCGGCCTATTTCGCAACTTCGACGGCACCGCCGCTGCCCGGTACTCGTTCCTGCTTTCCGTTCCCGCGGTCGTCTTGAGTGCACTGTTCGAGATCGGTGACATCGGCGGCGCCGGCGGGGCGTCGATCGAAGCGACAATAATCGCCACCCTGGGGGCATTCGTCTCGGGGTATGCGGCGATCGCCTGGCTGCTGCGCTACCTGGCGACTCATACGCTTGACGTGTTCATCGCCTACCGAATTCCGCTTGGGATCCTGGTGCTAGCCCTAGCGGGGACAGGCACTATTAGCTAAGCGTGCCTAGACGTCCTGGCAAAAAGAAGGCGCGCGACCCGGGGCAGGGAGTGAGTCGCGCGCCGCACGAGAGAGGACTTCTCGCTGGCGCCAGTCTCGTTGGGCCCGCGTGGCCGCTGGTGAACATTCCGAGAAGCAGGCTGTAAAAGTTCTGTGAACTTCTGGGAACGTGGTTGCCATCACGACCGCGACGCCACTACCATTCTGGGCGGCTCAGACGTGCGGGGCGGGGTCGGTGAATCCGGCCCTGCCTCGCGGCCACACCTTATGAGCGTCCAAACGGCAACACTTCGAGTAGCCGTCATCGACGACGACTCTGGCTTCCTTCGCGTCCTTGCCAAGCGTCTCGAGGGCTCCGGCTACGAGTACCGGATCCTCTCGGGTCCCGTGCCCGCCGAGGAGCTGGCGGCGATGAAGCTGAACGCCCTCCTCGTCGATCCCACCCTGCTGGGCCCGCTCGCCTGGGAGTTCCTGGAGCGGGTCTGCGGGATGCTGCCCGGCCTCGGCGTCATCGTCTGCACCCAGGGCGCCACGGTGGCCCAGCGCGTTCGCGGGCTTCGCCTCGGCGCCGACGACTGGATCTCGAAGCCGTGCCACCCGGAGGAGGCGATGGCGCGGATCGAGGCCGTCGTGCGCCGCCACCGCCGGGGCCAGACCCGCGAGGACCTCGGACCGCTGGTGGCGGGGGAGCTGGAGATCAGGCCCGACAGGTTTCAGGCCTACGTCAGCGGCGAAAGCCTGGAGTTCACCCGCCGTGAGTTCGAGCTCCTGGGAGTGCTCGCCGAGCACGCCGGCAAGGTGCTCGAACGCGACGAGATCTACCGGCGCGTCTGGGGCTACTCGATGATCCACGGCGATCGCTCCGTGGACGTTTTCGTGCGGAAGCTCCGTTCCAAGCTCCAGAAGCGCTCCCCGGGGTGGGAGTACATCCACACCCACTTCGGGATCGGCTACCGCTTCGATCCGCAGCCGGTGGCGCCCGGGGCCGATCTGCCGCCGGCCAAGGGGCCAGTCGCCGATCGAACGCCCGAGGCCTCGGAGGTCGAGGCCTTGAAGCCCGCAGCTTCCTGATTTCACAGGTTTTTCACAAGTTGGCCACCTGCGGGTAACAGGACTGCTGATGGCCGCTGGGACGCTCCGGCGGTCCCTACCTAGACGAAGGAGCCTCTCTAAGTGATTTCTCGCAAGTCGATACTTGCCATTTTTGCGTGCGGTCTGCTCGCCATCGGGTTTGCGGCGTGCGGCGACGACGACGGTGGCGGCAGCAGCGACCTCTCCGGCTCGATCAGGATCGATGGCTCGAGCACCGTGTTCCCGTTCGCGCAGGCGGCGGCCGAGCTGTTCAACGAAGACAACTCGAACGTCGAGATCAGCGTCGGCGAGTCGGGCACCTCCGGCGGCTTCGAGAAGTTCTGCGCCGGCGAGATAGACATCTCCACCGCCTCGCGGCCGATCGAGCCCGAGGAGGTCGACGCCTGCAAGAAGGGCGGGGTCGGCTACTCCGAGGTCCCGGTCGCCAACGACGGCCTTTCGGTGACGACCAACCCTGGCCTCGAGATCAGCTGCCTGACCGTCGATCAGCTGAAGCAGCTCTGGGAGAAGGGCTCCGACGTGAGCAACTACAGCCAGCTCGGTGAGGACGCGGATACCGGTGAGCCCCTGCCCGACGCAGAGGTCAGCCTGTACGGCGCGGGCACCGACTCCGGGACCTTCGACTACTTCACCGAGTTCATCAACGGTGAAGAGGGCAACACCCGCGACGACTACCAGCCCTCCGAGGACGACAACGTGCTCGTCGAGGGGGTGGCCAACGACCAGAACGGTCTCGGCTACTTCGGGTTCTCCTACTACGAGCAAAACCAGGACACGCTGAACCTGGTCGCGATTGACGACGGCAATGGCTGTGTCGCTCCCAGCACGGAGACGGTCCAGTCCGGCGAGTACACGCCGCTGTCGCGGCCTCTGTTCCTGTACCCGGGCGAGGAGGCGCTCCAGAAGCCCGAGGTGGGGGAGTTCATGCAGTACGTGGTCGACAATTACGACACGATCGCCGAGCAGGCGTTGATAGTCCCGATGGATTCCTCGCAAGCGTCCGAGGCGCAGTCCAACCTCGAGGCGGCGCTCGGCTAGGCGGGTCGCAAAGGGGGAGCGACCCGCGGTGGAAGGCGGAACGAGAGCGCCCGGCGAGGCGGCGCCGGGGACTCCGGTCCTCGGCGCCGCCCGCCGTCGCTGGGGCGAGGAGGCGATCAGGGCGGGCCTGTTCGCCGCGGCGGTGATCTCGGTCCTGACCACCCTGGGCATCGTCGCCTCTCTGCTGAACGAGACGATCAAGTTCTTCCAGGACGTGGGGGTCGTGGCGTTCTTCACCGACGGGGACTGGAAGCCGCTCTTCGCCGACCCGGAGTTCGGGATCTGGCCGCTGATCAACGGCACCCTGCTGGTCACCGCGATCGCGATCCTGGTGGCGATTCCGGTTGGTCTCGGCTCGGCAATCTACCTCTCCGAGTACGCCACGCCACGTGCCCGCAAGATGATCAAGCCCGTTCTCGAGGTGCTCGTCGGGGTGCCGACGGTGGTCCTCGGATTCTTCGCCCTCACCTTCGTCACGCCCACGATCGTGCATGACTTCCTCGGCTTCGACGTGCAGGGGTTCAACGCGCTCTCCGCCGGCCTGGTGATGGGGATCATGATCGTTCCCACGATCGCCTCGGTTTCCGAGGACGCGATGTCCGCCGTCCCCGGCGCCCTTCGCGAGGGATCGTTCGGGCTCGGCTCGTCGAAGCTCCAGACCTCGACCCGCGTCGTCTTCCCCGCGGCCCTCTCGGGCATCGTGGCGGCGATAGTGCTCGGCGTCTCGCGGGGGATCGGCGAGACGATGATCGCCCTGATCGCGGCCGGGCAGATTCCCAACACGGGGCTCAACCCGACCCAGCCCTTCGAGACGATCACCACCTTCATCGGCGCCACCGCGAAGGGCGACAACCCCGCGGGAACGGTCGGCTACTACTCGATCTTCGCCTGCGGCATGACCCTGTTCGTGCTGACGCTGATCATGAACGCGATCTCGATCCGCTTCGTGCGCAAGTACAGACAGGCCTACGAATGAGCGCTCCCCCTCCGGCGCCCCCGCCCGAGGCGACGGCCGCGACCGTGCCGGCCCCCGCGCTGGCGATCCCGCGGGCCCCGCGGGCCGCTCGGCTCAAGGACCTCGCCTTCAAGGGCGGCCTGCTCGGCTGCCTCGGGATCGCGCTGATCACCCTGGCCGCGGTGCTGATCCAGGTGTTCACCAAGGGCGTCGGTTCCCTCAGCCTCGACTTCATCACCGAACCTCGGGTCGTCGCTCCCCGATAGGGCCGGGATCGGGTCGGCCCTGGTCGGGACGCTCTGGGTGATGGCGGTCTGCATCGCCTTCATCGTTCCCGTCGGCGTGGCCAGCGCCGTCTACCTGGAGGAGTACGCGGACCACAACCGCTGGTACAACCGGTTCATCGAGGTGAACATCCAGAACCTCGCCGCGGTTCCCTCGATCGTCTACGGCATCCTCGGCCTGGCCTTCCTGGTGCGCGGCCCGCTCAGCCTCGGCCACGTCGTGCTCGCGGCGGGGCTCACCCTGGCCCTGCTGGTCCTGCCGGTGGTGGTGATCGCCGGGCGCGAGGCGGTCCGCGCCGTGCCACCCTCGATCCGCGAGGGCTCGATGGCACTTGGCGCGACCAAGTGGCAGACGATCTGGAAGCAGGTCCTGCCCGCCTCCGTGCCGGGGTTCGCGACCGGGGTGATCCTCGCCGTCTCCCGGGCGATCGGCGAGGCGGCCCCCCTGATCGTGGTTGGCGGGGCGGTCTACCTGACCTTCTACCCGAGTGGGCTGGGCAGCGACTTCACCGTCCTGCCGCTCCAGATCTTCAACTGGATCTCGCAACCGCAGGAGGAGTTCAAGAACCTGGCCGCGGCCGGGATGATCGTGCTGCTCGCGGTCCTGCTGTTGCTGAACGCGGTGGCCATCTGGCTCCGCAACAAATACGAGAAGAAGTGGTAGGTGGTCGATAGTGTTTGGAAAGGTGACTGACCCCGAGCGGGTGGAGCGCGAGCGCGCTACGCCCGAGATCCATACCGTCGTGCGCGGTGGCCGCGAGGACGCCGGCGAACGGCCCAAGTTCGCTCGCGAGGCGGTGTTCGAGCTCTCGAACGTGACCGTCTCCTACGACGGCATCCCGGCGGTCGCCGATGTCTCGCTCGACGTCTACCGGAACCACATCACCGCCCTGATCGGGCCCTCCGGGTGCGGCAAGAGCACCCTGATCCGGTGCCTGAACCGGATGAACGACCTGATCCCGGCGGCCAGCGTCGACGGCAAGGTGCTCTACCACGGCCAGGATCTCTACGGGAGCCAGGTCGACCCGGTCGAGGTCCGGAAGCGGATCGGGATGGTGTTCCAGAAGCCGAACCCGTTCCCGAAGTCGATCTTCGACAACATCGCCTTCGGCCCGCGCGTGCTGGGGATGAAGGACGACTTGCGCGGTCGCGTCGAGCGCGCCCTGCGCCGCGCCGCTCTTTGGGACGAGGTCAAGGATCGCCTGGACGCGAACGCCTACGGGATGTCGGGCGGCCAGCAGCAGCGCCTCTGCATCGCCCGCTGCCTGGCCGTCGATCCCGACGTGATCCTCATGGACGAGCCCTGCTCCGCGCTCGACCCGATCTCGACCGGGAAGATCGAGGACCTGATGCTGGAGCTGAAGCGCGATTACTCGATCGTGATCGTCACCCACAACATGCAGCAGGCCGCCCGCATCTCCGACCGCACGGCGTTCCTGATCGTCGAGCTGGACGCCACCGAGAAGCACCGCACCGGCCGCGTGGTGGAGTACGACGAGACCGAGAAGATCTTCACCAACCCCAGCGACCGGCGAACCGAGGACTACGTGACAGGCAAGGTGGGCTGATGGCCCCGGACCGGATCCGCGTCCAGTATCGCGATGAGCTCGAGCGGCTCGAGGGACGGGCCCTTGACGGCCTCGACCTGGTGATCGCGGCGCTCGATCGCGCCGTCGAGGCGGTCGAGCACCAGGACATCGAGCTGGCCGAGCTGGTGATCGCCGACGACGACGTGGTCGACGGCCGCTACCTGGAGATCCACCAGGCGATCCTGACGCTGCTCGCGACCCAGGCCCCCGTGGCCACCGACCTGCGCCTGATCGCCGCGCTCTTGCACGTGATGAAGAACATCGAGCGGATGGGCGACCAGTGCGTCAACATCGCCAAGCTGATCCCGATCGCCGGCCACGAGCCGCCCGCGGACGAGGAGATGCTGAAGAACCTGGTGACGATGGGCAAGTCGCTCCGTGCTCAGATCCGGCAGGCGAAGCGCGCCTTCCTGGAGCGCGACATCGACATGGCTCGCGACCTGGTGCGCCAGGACGACGTGATCGACAACCTGAACAAGGAGTGCTTCCGCCGGGCGATCGAGATCGGCGACGAGCACGACCGGCGCGAGTGGGCGATGACCATGATGCTGGTGGCCCGGGCGCTGGAGCGGATCGGCGACAACGCCGTCGACGTCGGCGAGCAGGTCGCCTTCCTGGTCACCGGCCTCTTCCGCGAGTTCGAGGACGCCTCGCACCCCGGCGGGGACGCACTCGCGCAGCCCTCCTCGGCCAAGTAGCCGCCAGCCTCAGGACGGCTGCGGCGCCGAGCGCCGCAAGCTGAGCGCCGACCCCATCCGCGGGCCTCAGCAGCTCCTCGGCGGAGCGGTAGAGCTCCTCGGCGCGCGGGGCGATACGGCGGGTGCACCTCAAGCATCAGGGGCGCCTGGTGGCCGGTCAGACGGCGGGCGCCAGTCGCTCCCACGGAAGGGTGCCCCGCCCAGGCGGCAGGTGGAGGTCGAGCCGCAGGGGGTCGACGCCGCTCTCGGCGCCGCTCGGTTGCCAGCGGGCGCCCAGGTTGTCGTGCAGGTGGAACAGCGTCACCGTGTCGAGCACCGGCTCGATCAGGGCCTCGAGCGAGGTTCGGCGGCGCTCGGCGATGATGTGCGCGTGACCGACGTCGAGGCAGATGCCGAGGCGCTCCGAGCCGATCCGGTTGACGAGGCCGCGGAGGACCATTGGGCTTGCGGACAGGGGCTCCGGCCCGGGGAAGACCGGGGCCAGGTTCTCGACTGCGATCGTGACGCCAGACGCTCGGCGCGCAGCGACAGGGCGGCCAGCGAGCGGGCCTCGAACAGCAGCAGCGTCCTCGCTCTCGGGAGCATCCGGCAGGGCGCAGGCGTGGTAGACGACGTGTGTGGCGCCGATCTCGGCCGCGTAGGAGAGCAGGCCCTCGGCGGCGCGGTCTCGCGTCGCGAGCTCCGACCCTGAGATCGGGCGGCGCGTGAACGACCGGCTGCAGGCCGGTCGGTCGCGAGCGCCGCCGCCAGCGCGGTCGCGTGAGGCGTGGAGGAGCGCGGGTCGCAGAGGACCGAGGCCGGCGGCGCGTGAACCTGAGCCCGGGCGAAGCCGGCCGCCTCGAACGACTTCAGCAGCGCCGGCGCCGCCCACCAGCCGCTTGGGACGTTCAGGCCGAGCCGGTCCCCTGGCCACTCGACATGCATTCCGGAACCGAGTTTGGACGCCCCTCGCCGCGCGCCGTGAAGCGCCGTGAACCGCTTGTAACCGGGCCGTTACCGGGCCTTGCCCCAGGCAGGTGGGCCGCATCCGTTCCGTCTGACAAGATCGCGACCGCATGCTCTACGCGGCGATCGACATCGGCTCGAACACGACGCGCGTGCTCGTGGCCGAGCCCAGCGAGGGCCAGCTTCGCAAGGTGATGGAGCAGCGCGCCTACACCCGGATCGGCAAGTCCTCGCAGCACGACGGCGCGGTCGATGGCGAGAAGGTCGCCGAGGTCGCGGAGGTGGTCGCCACCCAGGTGCGCCTGGCTGAGGAGGTCGGAGCGGAAGCGATTCGGACCGTCGCGACCGCGGCGATTCGCGAGGCGACCAATCAGGAGGCGATCGTGGCCGAGATCTCCCGCGTCGCAGGCGTGCCCGTGGATGTCCTGAGCGAGCACGAGGAGGGCCGCCTCGCCTTCCTGGGAGCGACCAAGACCCTTGGCCATCCCGTACAGGGGGAGGTCGCGGTCGTCGACGTCGGCGGTGGGTCCTCCGAAGTCGTCCTGGGCAGCGCCTGCGAAGGGCTGCGGTCCGTCCAGTCGTTCAAGATCGGCTCCGGCACCCTGGCCGACGACTTCCTGTCCAACGATCCGCCGTCGCCCGCCGAGCTGCGGGCGGTCCGCGAATACGTCGCGGAGTTCTTCGACGGGATCGAGTTCGAGCAGCCCAGCCAGGCCGTGGCCGTCGGTGGCAGCGCCACCTCGCTCCGCGCGCTGGTGGGGGCGGCGCTCGAATACGAGACCCTGGAGCGGGCGATCCGGGTCCTAACGGGCGATCCGATCGCCGAGGTCGCGAGGCGCTTCGAGCTGGACGCGCGCCGAGTTCGCATCCTGCCCACCGGCGTGCTGCTGCTCGAGAAGCTGTCGGAGCTGCTGGGCCAGCCGCTCCAGATCGGCAAGGGCGGGCTCCGCGAGGGCGTCATCCTCGACTTGCTGAACGGCGCCGCCAACGGCACCCCCCGCGCCCTCGCCGCGTAAGAAATCCCCCTGCAAATGGACGGTGTAGCCTTTCGCCGACGGATGGTGGCGCCACACGACACCATGCTCTCCGCTCCTGACTACGTCCGCGGCTCCGATCTGCTCGAGGGCGCGCTGCGGTTCGCGCGAGAGGCCTACCGCACCGAGGGGCGGCGCGGTCAGGCCAAGCTCCGCCACTCGATCGAGGTGGCGAGGCTGTTGACCAGGCCGGGTTCGACGAGGAGGTCGTCGCGGCCGGCCTCCTGCACGACGTGGTCGAGGCGACGGAGAGCGAGCTGCCCAGGTCGCCGAACGGTTCGGCCCTCGGCTGGCGGCGCTGGTGGAGGCGATGACCGAGGACGAGCGGATCTCGTCATATGAGGCGCGCAAGGCCGAGCACCGCGCCAGGGTGACCGCGCGCGGCTCGCCCCGGCGGCCATCTACGCGGCCGACAAGCTCGCGAAGATGCCCCACCTGCGCGCCGATCCCGACTCCGCCTCCGACAGGCAGCTCGCCCACTATCGGCAGACGGTGGAGACGCTGAGCGCCGATCACCCCGACCTTCCGTTTCTCGGCGACCTGGAGCAGGAGCTGGCGGCCATAGCGGTGCAACGGCGGGACCGGATCTCCCGATCGCGGCCAGCCAACGCCCGCCGGCTAGATATCGTCAGCCGCAGTGGCGCGGGCGCGACCGATCCCGGACCTGGCGGCGGATGATCCCTTCGCATCAGCCGCGGCGAAGATCGTCTCCGTCCGAGCCCGCGAGGTCGCCGATCACGCCCACGACGTGCTCGACGTCGCCGATATCGAGCACCTCCACGACATGCGGGTGGCCACCCGGCGACTTCGGGCGGCGCTCGAGATCTTCGAGCCCTGCTTCCACCCAAGGAGCTCGGTGCCGCGCTCGCGCGGTGAAGGCGATCGCGGACGCGCTGGGCGAGCGCCGAGATCGCGACGTCGGCATCGCCGCCCTCGAGGACTTCGCGGCCGCGATTCGGCCCCGGACCGTCCGGGGTCAAGACGCTGATCGAGCGGCTGCGCGCCGAACGGCGGAGGCGAATGAGGCGCTGGCGCCGTTCGTCGACGCGGGACAGCTGGCCGCCCTCAGCGAGCTCCTCTCCGAGCTGGTCGCGGCTGCCGGGCGGCACGGGACTGAGGCATGAAGGCCAGACGAGTCAAGAAGCTCGACCCGCGTGCGCCGCTGGCGGACAACGCGGCTCGAATCATCCGCGTCCGGCTTGACGAGATGCTCTCCTTCGCCCCGGCCGCCCTGGAGTTCGAGCGCAGCGGCGACCAGCACGACATGCGGATCGCCGCGAAGCGCCTGCGCTACATCCTGGAGACGACCGAGTTCTGCTTCGGCAGGCCCGCGCAGACGGCGCGGCGGCGGCGCGCGCGACCTCCAGGACCGGCTCGGCGAGCTGCACGACTGCGACGTGATGCTGCCCCGGGTCGAGGCGCACCTGGCGGCGCTTCGCGCCGAGGACGCAGCGGGCGTGCGGCAGCGCGCCGGCGACGCGCTCGACCTCGATCCACGACTGGCGGGACGGGCGCAGCATCGGACCGCCTACCGCGGCCTCGAGGTGCTCGCGGTCT